>NZ_JAWIIL010000025.1:0-524 GCF_034724055.1 Intrasporangium zincisolvens | reverse complement strand
GTGATGGCCGGACCGTCAGTGAGGTCGCGGCGTCCTGGGGCGTGTCCCGGCAGACGCTGCACGCGTGGCTGGCGCGGTATGAGTCCGATGGCCTGGAGGGGCTCGCGGACCGGTCGCACCGACCGGCCTCCTGCCCACACCAGATGGACGCGGGCGTGGAGGTGGCCGTGTTGGAGGCGCGGCGCCGGCATCCGGGCTGGGGACCGCGGCGGATCGTGTTCGAGCTGGGCAAGCGCGGCGTGGTGGCCAGCGAGTCCGGTGTGTACCGGGCGCTGCGGCGGGCCGGTCTCATCGAGCCCGGCCGGCGACGACGCGAGCAGCGGGCCTGGCGACGGTGGGAACGAGCCCGGCCGAACGAGCTGTGGCAGCTGGACGTCGTGGGCGGGGTGCTGCTTGCGGACGGCTCCACGCTCAAGTGCCTGACCGGGGTCGATGACCACTCCCAGTTCTGCGTGTCGGCACGGCTGCTGGTCAAGGAACGGATGCAGCCGGTGTGTGACGCGTTCACGCTCGCGTTGTCCACC
>NZ_JAWIIL010000024.1:0-1180 GCF_034724055.1 Intrasporangium zincisolvens | reverse complement strand
TGAAGGTCGATCCGGTGCGGTTGTTGGCGGCGCGGCCGCAGGTGCGCAAGGTGTTCGGTGATGCGTGGGTGTTGATGGATCGGATCCATGATGCGAACGACTCGGGTGAGATCTTGTTCCGGTATCTGCGGGATCATCGGCCGGATGTGAATGCGTGGTTCGTGCTGGAGAAGGACACGCCGGACTGGCGGCGTCTGAAGGAGGACGGGTACGGGGCGCGGTTGGTGGCGCACGGGTCGTTGCGGTGGAAGCTGTTGATGATCAATGCGGGGCATCTGGTGTCGTCGCACATCGACAAGCCGGTGCAGGAGCCGCCGGCGGTGATGGCGCATGTGCCGGTGCCGCGGTGGCGGTTCACGTTCCTGCAGCACGGGGTGATCAAGGATGACCTGTCGCGGTGGTTGAACCCGAAGCAGATCGACTTGTTCGTGACCTCGACGCCGGGGGAGTACGCGTCGATCGCGGGGGACGGGTCGCCGTACGTGTTCACCGACAAGGAGACGGTGCTGACGGGGTTGCCGCGGTTCGACCGGTTGCACGAGAAGGCGCGGGAGTTCTCGGGTGAGGGGTGTGACCTGATCCTGGTGGCGCCGACGTGGCGTAACTGGTTGGTGCCGCCGCTGAAGCCGGGGAGTCAGCGTCGGGTGATCGACCGGCATTTCTTCGAGACGGACTATGCGAAGGCGTGGACGGCGTTCCTGTCGAGTCCGGAGCTGGCGGAGCTGGCGGCGCGGACGGGTCGTCGGGTGGCGTTCTTGCCGCATCCGAACATCCAGCCGGTGTTGGCGAAGATGGATCTGCCGGATCATGTGTTGCCGTTGTCGTTCGATGGTGCGGATGTGCAGGAGTACTTCGCGCGGGCGGCGGTGTTGGTGACGGACTATTCCTCGATGGCGTTCAACACGGCGTACATGGATCGTCCGGTGGTGTATTTCCAGTTCGACGAGGCGCGGGTCATGGCTGGTGGTCACGTGGGTCGGGCGGGGTACTTCCAGTACCGGCGTGACGGGTTCGGTCCGGTGGTGGCCGAGGCGGGTGATGCGGTGCGTGCGGTGGTGGAGATCGCCGGGCACGGGTATGCGGCGACGCCGGAGTACCAGGCGCGGATCGAGGCGACGTTCCCGATGCGTGATGGTCGGTGTTGTGAGCGGGTCACGGCCGCGATCGAGGCCCTCGACCG
>NZ_JAWIIL010000023.1:0-1364 GCF_034724055.1 Intrasporangium zincisolvens | reverse complement strand
AACATCAACGGAGAGTTTGATCCTGGCTCAGGACGAACGCTGGCGGCGTGCTTAACACATGCAAGTCGAACGGTGACGATCAAGCTTGCTTGGTCTGATCAGTGGCGAACGGGTGAGTAACACGTGAGCAACCTGCCCCAGACTCTGGGATAACCCCGGGAAACCGGAGCTAATACCGGATATGACACGGAGAGGCATCTCTACCGTGTGGAAAGTTTTTCGGTCTGGGATGGGCTCGCGGCCTATCAGCTTGTTGGTGAGGTAGTGGCTCACCAAGGCGACGACGGGTAGCCGGCCTGAGAGGGCGACCGGCCACACTGGGACTGAGACACGGCCCAGACTCCTACGGGAGGCAGCAGTGGGGAATATTGCACAATGGGCGAAAGCCTGATGCAGCGACGCCGCGTGAGGGATGACGGCCTTCGGGTTGTAAACCTCTTTCAGCAGGGAAGAAGCGCAAGTGACGGTACCTGCAGAAGAAGCACCGGCTAACTACGTGCCAGCAGCCGCGGTAATACGTAGGGTGCGAGCGTTGTCCGGAATTATTGGGCGTAAAGAGCTTGTAGGCGGTTTGTCGCGTCTGCTGTGAAAATCCGGGGCTCAACCCCGGACTTGCAGTGGGTACGGGCAGGCTAGAGTGTGGTAGGGGAGACTGGAATTCCTGGTGTAGCGGTGGAATGCGCAGATATCAGGAGGAACACCGATGGCGAAGGCAGGTCTCTGGGCCACTACTGACGCTGAGAAGCGAAAGCATGGGGAGCGAACAGGATTAGATACCCTGGTAGTCCATGCCGTAAACGTTGGGCGCTAGGTGTGGGACCCATTCCACGGGTTCCGTGCCGCAGCTAACGCATTAAGCGCCCCGCCTGGGGAGTACGGCCGCAAGGCTAAAACTCAAAGGAATTGACGGGGGCCCGCACAAGCGGCGGAGCATGCGGATTAATTCGATGCAACGCGAAGAACCTTACCAAGGCTTGACATACACCGGAATCACTCAGAGATGGGTGCGTCTTCGGACTGGTGTACAGGTGGTGCATGGTTGTCGTCAGCTCGTGTCGTGAGATGTTGGGTTAAGTCCCGCAACGAGCGCAACCCTCGTTCTATGTTGCCAGCACGTGATGGTGGGGACTCATAGGAGACTGCCGGGGTCAACTCGGAGGAAGGTGGGGATGACGTCAAATCATCATGCCCCTTATGTCTTGGGCTTCACGCATGCTACAATGGCCGGTACAAAGGGCTGCGAAACCGTAAGGTGGAGCGAATCCCAAAAAACCGGTCTCAGTTCGGATTGGGGTCTGCAACTCGACCCCATGAAGTCGGAGTCGCTAGTAATCGCAGATCAGCAACGCTGCGGTGAATACGTT
>NZ_JAWIIL010000022.1:0-1397 GCF_034724055.1 Intrasporangium zincisolvens | reverse complement strand
GTCAGAACGGTGGCGGTGAGTCGTCGTAGCGGCGTGGTGCTGGTTTCGGTGGTGGTGGGGGTGCCGGTCGTAGGTCTTCGAGCCAGTCCTTGGGGTGGGTGGTGTAGCGGCGGCCGGCGGTGGTGCGCCAGTGCACGCGGGCGTCCTGGTCGCGGGTGGCGGTCCAGTGTCCGTGGGTGCGGGCGTTGTGGTGTTGGCGGTGTTTGCTGGTGAGGTTCGTGGTGTCGGTGGGTCCGTGGGGCCAGGGGGTGTCGTGGTCGAGGTCGCAGCGGGCGGCGGGGATGGTGCAGCCGGGTCCGCGGCAGGTGCCGTCGACGGCTTCGACGAGGGCGGCGATGGTGGGGGTGGGTCGGTAGCTGGTGGTGCTGACGGCGTGGGCGGTGCCGGTGGTGGGGTCGACGCCGATGAGGCGCCATCGGGTGTCGGGCCCGAGCATGAGGTGGCGGGCGTGCTGGGCGTCGATCCAGCCGTAGCCGGGGATCTCGCAGGGTGTGTCGGAGGCGCCGAGCGCGACCGGGAGCGGGACGACAAGGCTCACTGACGCGGCAGGGCGTCGGCCCAGCAGGGCGGTCCAGGCGTCGTCGTGGGCCGCGGCACCGGATCCGTCGCTGGACGGGCTGGCACCACGGAAGGCGCCCGAGGCGCCGGAGGCGCTGGGTGTGTCGGGGCGTCCGGAGGCGGTGCCGGTGTCGGGCACGGTGGCGAAGGTGAGCAGGTCGGTGATGGCGTCGGCGCGCAGGGTGTCGAGGGTGCGGAGGTCGCCGGCCTGGCGGGCTGCGCGGGCCAGGGCGTCGGCGCGTTCCATGGCGGCGATGACCTTGTCGGCGTCGTTGGTGACGGTGAGGACGCCGAGGCCGTCGGGGTCGATGCGGGCGAACGCGCCGCGGCGGCGCCGGGCCCGGCGGCGTCTGAGGGCGGCGTCGCGGTCGGCGGCGAGGCAGGCGCGGGTGAGGCGTTGCCGGAACAGGGTGGGTGAGGGTGGGGCGCCGTCCTTGGGCCGCAGCACCGAGGCGGTGACCTCGATCGCGGTGTCGGCGTCGAGGTGGCGGGTCTGCTCGTGCAGCAGGCGGGCGCGGTGCAGGGTGACGGTGCCCGAACGCAGGCGGGCGCGCAGGTCGGCGGCGGCCACAGAGTGGTCGGTGGCCAGGTTGAGCCGGTCGTGGACTTCTTGGGGTCCGAGGCCGGTGGCGGTGGTGACCTCGAGCATGGTGAGCCGGTCGGCGTCGAGCCAGCCCGCGGGCGTCCTGGCGCCGAGGTCGGCGGTCCGGGCGAGCTCGGTGGACTCGATGCACGAGCGCAGCCGGGCCAGGGCCTGCAGGCCGGCGGCGTCGAGCACGGCCTTGGCATGCTCGACGGCCTCGATGACGCGCAGCTCGGCGTCGGACTGCGCCTCGAGG
>NZ_JAWIIL010000021.1:0-1831 GCF_034724055.1 Intrasporangium zincisolvens | reverse complement strand
GGTGTTGTGAGCGGGTCACGGCCGCGATCGAGGCCCTCGACCGCCCGGTCCCCGAGCTCAAGGACGCCGTGGCCGCCGATGCACCGGAGCTGACCCAGGCCGGCTGAGCCCGCACCGTCCCCTTCCGTCGCGCCCGGGAGCCGCCCTCCGAGGCGGCTCCCGGGCGCTGCACAGGCGCAGGTCAACTGTCGCGCCTACGCTTTCGTGTGTCTCCCGGCCGCGCCGGGATCCTCGGGGTTGAGCTGCGGCCTTCTCACCAGCGGTCCGTCGGGGAACGTACCGGAAGGAACCGCAGGTGCAGGTCATGACGGCAGCAGCCGAGCAGACGACGCAGGATCTCCAGGACCAGCAGGACCGCCCGACGTTCTCGGTCGTGTCGGCGGTGTACGACGTCGTCCGCTACCTGCCGGAGTTCTTCGAGTCGCTCGAGAGCCAGGACTACGACCCCTCGCTGCTGCAGGTCGTCGCCGTCGACGACGGCTCGACCGACGACAGCCTCGCCGCGCTGCGCTCGTGGGCCGAGCGGGCGCCGTTCGAGGTCGTCGTGCTGACCCAGCAGAACGCCGGTCAGGCCGCGGCCCGCAACGCCGGCCTCGAGCACGCGACCGGCGAGTGGGTGACGTTCACCGATCCCGACGACACCGTCGCTCCCGGCTACTTCTCGTCCGTGGCCGGGCTCGTGGGCCGCCACCCCGAGGTGAGCTTCGTCTCGACGAACATGGTGCTGCGGATGGAGGCCACCGGGGCCCTCGCCAAGCATCCCCGGGCCAAGATGTTCACCCTCGGCGACGCGGTGGTCGACCTCGACGTCGCGACGGCGCACATCCCGAACAGCGCCACCACCTCGGTGCTGCGCCGCGACCTCATCGGCGACCTGCGGTTCAACGACCGGCTGCGCCCGAACTTCGAGGACGGCGACTTCGCGGCCCGCTACCTCATGGCGGCCCCGTCACGTCGCACCGGGTTCCTCGCCTCGGCCGAGTACTACTACCGCAAGCGGGCCGACCAGTCCTCGACGCTGCAGACCGGCATCTCGGCGACCGGCCGCTACGGCGTCGTGCCCCGCGAGGGCTACCTGGCCCTCCTCACCGAGGCGAAGCAACGGTGGGGCGTCGTCCCCACGTGGCTGCAGAACACGATCCTCTACGACCTCTCCTGGTACTTCTCCTCCGAGGACGCCATGGGCAGCTCGGCCTCGGCCATCGAGGGCGAGCTCGGCGCGGGGTTCCGGGCCACGCTGCGAGAGATCTCCGACCTGCTGACCCCGGACGTCGTCGACTCCTTCACGNGAGCTCGGCGCGGGGTTCCGGGCCACGCTGCGAGAGATCTCCGACCTGCTGACCCCGGACGTCGTCGACTCCTTCACGATCCGCAAGCTGCAGCCGCACTGGCGCGACATCCTGCTGCACGGCCTTCGCGACGGCTCCTGGCACACCCCGTACGCCGTCGCCGACCGGTACGACCGCGCCACCCGCGTCGTGCGGCTGCGCTACCGCTACGTCGGCGAGCCGCCGTCCGAGCAGCTCCTCACGCGTGGGGTGCCGACGTCGCCGCTGCACGCCAAGACGCGCCGCCTCGACTTCTTCGGCGCGACCGTGATGGCGGAGCGCGTCCTCTGGGCGCAGGTGACCGGTGCCGTCGCGCTCGAGGTCGACGGCGCGCGCCTCGAGCTGGCCGAGGACTGGGAGGTCTCCCACGTCCGGTCCCTCGACGGGCGGGCCCTCGCCGCGCGCCGTCGCAGGGCCGAGCGGGGTCCGTTCCCCGGCCGGCGGGCAGCCTTGGCACGCTTGAAGGTCGATCCGGTGCGGTTGTTGGCGGCGCGGCCGCAGGT
>NZ_JAWIIL010000020.1:0-3843 GCF_034724055.1 Intrasporangium zincisolvens | reverse complement strand
CCGGGCCTTGTACACACCGCCCGTCAAGTCACGAAAGTCGGTAACACCCGAAGCCGGTGGCCCAACCCTTGTGGGGGGAGCCGTCGAAGGTGGGACTGGCGATTGGGACTAAGTCGTAACAAGGTAGCCGTACCGGAAGGTGCGGCTGGATCACCTCCTTTCTAAGGAGCAGTCATTTATGGCAGCCCGGTCTGTCCCCGAGTGTGGGGCAGCGGGTGCTCATGGGTGGAACATCGATTAGTTGGCGCCGTGCTCACGGTGCCGGCCAGTACAACCCGTTGATCCCAGCCTGGCTGGGGGAGGGAGTGGACCGCCGGCAGCTGGGTTGCGGTGCTTGACACGTTGTTGGGTCCTGAAGGATCAGGCCCCCAGCGTCTGCCCGTAGGGGTGGGTGTTGGGGTGCACTGTTTCTTCTGGGTGTGGGCCCGCCCGATCCTGTGCGTGTGCATGGGTGGTGGTGGGTGCCGGTTGTGTTTTGAGAACTTCACAGTGGACGCGAGCATCTTTGTGGCTCAAGTTTTTAAGGGCACACGGTGGATGCCTTGGCACCAGGAACCGAAGAAGGACGTAGGAATCTGCGATAAGCCTCGGGTAGCCGATAACCAGGCTGTGATCCGAGGATTTCCGAATGGGGAAACCCGGCTGGAGGCAAGTCCAGTCACCCGCACCTGAATATATAGGGTGTGTGGAGGGAACGTGGGGAAGTGAAACATCTCAGTACCCACAGGAAGAGAAAACAACAGTGATTCCGTGAGTAGTGGCGAGCGAAAGCGGATGAGGCTAAACCGGGCGTGTGTGATAGCTGTCAGGCGTTGCATGTCCGGGGTCGTGGGACCTCGCAGCTCAGGCTGACATCTGAGCATGGAGTAAGAAATCTGCGTCATAGTCGAAGAGCATTGAATGGCTCGGCACAGAGGGTGCGACCCCCGTAGACGAAATGGTGTGGACTCCAGTGAGGGATCCCAAGTAGCACGGGGCCCGAGAAATCCCGTGTGAATCTGGCAGGACCACCTGCTAAGCCTAAATATTCCCTGGTGACCGATAGCGGACAAGTACCGTGAGGGAAAGGTGAAAAGTACCCCGGGAGGGGAGTGAAATAGATCCTGAAACCGTGTGCCTACAATCCGTTGGAGCCTCCCGCCGTTGGGCGTGTGGGGTGACAGCGTGCCTTTTGAAGAATGAGCCTGCGAGTTAGTGCTCAGTGGCGAGGTTAACCCGTGTGGGGAAGCCGTAGCGAAAGCGAGTCCGAATAGGGCGTTTTAGTCGCTGGGTCTAGACCCGAAGCGGAGTGATCTACCCATGGCCAGGTTGAAGCGCAGGTAAGACTGCGTGGAGGACCGAACCCACTTAGGTTGAAAACTGAGGGGATGAGCTGTGGGTAGGGGTGAAAGGCCAATCAAACTCCGTGATAGCTGGTTCTCCCCGAAATGCATTTAGGTGCAGCGTCACGTGTTTCTTACCGGAGGTAGAGCTACTGGATAGCCGATGGGCCTCACCAGGTTACTGACGTTAGCCAAACTCCGAATGCCGGTAAGTGAGAGCGTGGCAGTGAGACTGCGGGGGATAAGCTCCGTAGTCGAGAGGGAAACAGCCCAGATCACCAGCTAAGGTCCCTAAGCGTGTGCTAAGTGGGAAAGGATGTGGAGTTGCTGTGACAACCAGGAGGTTGGCTTAGAAGCAGCCACCCTTCAAAGAGTGCGTAATAGCTCACTGGTCAAGTGATTCCGCGCCGACAATGTAGCGGGGCTCAAGCACACCACCGAAGCTGTGGCATTGACATACTGCTCGGCACCGACACCTGCGGGTTCGGTGTCCAGGCGTGTTGATGGGTAGGGGAGCGTCGTGTTGCCAGGGAAGCGGCGGAGTGATCCAGCCGTGGAGGCTACACGAGTGAGAATGCAGGCATGAGTAGCGAATGACGGGCGAGAAACCCGTCCGCCGAATAACCAAGGGTTCCAGGGTCAAGCTAATCTGCCCTGGGTAAGTCGGGACCTAAGGCGAGGCCGACAGGCGTAGTCGATGGACATCCGGTTGATATTCCGGAACCGGCGAAGAACCGCCCATGATGAACCCCGTGATGCTAAGTGCCTGAAACCGGTTCACCGGGACTTCGGTCCCATCGAGCCGGCGGAGCGCACGACCCGAGCGGGTAGTAGTCAAGCGATGGAGTGACGCAGGAAGGTAGCCTCCGCGTGGCGATGGTTGTCCACGTCCAAGGGTGTAGGGCGCGGTCCAGGCAAATCCGGACCGCATGAAGCCTGAGACCTGATAGTGACCGCGAATGCGGGAAGAGGGTGATCCTATGCTGCCGAGAAAAACTTCTAGCGAGGTTCGAGCCGCCCGTACCCCAAACCGACTCAGGTGGTTAGGTAGAGAATACCAAGGCGATCGAGTGAATCGTGGTTAAGGAATTCGGCAAAATACCCCCGTAACTTCGGGAGAAGGGGGGCCCTGATCGTGACGGAACGTGCTTCCCGAGCGTGATCGGCCGCAGAGACCAGGGAGAAGCGACTGTTTACTAAAAACACAGGTCCGTGCCAAGTCGCAAGACGATGTATACGGACTGACGCCTGCCCGGTGCTGGAACGTTAAGGGGACCGGTTAGCACGCAAGTGCGAAGCTGAGAACTTAAGCGCCAGTAAACGGCGGTGGTAACTATAACCATCCTAAGGTAGCGAAATTCCTTGTCGGGTAAGTTCCGACCTGCACGAATGGCGTAACGACTTCTCCACTGTCTCAACCACGAACTCGGCGAAATTGCACTACGAGTAAAGATGCTCGTTACGCGCAGCAGGACGGAAAGACCCCGGGACCTTTACTACAGCTTGGTATTGGTGTTCGGTACGGCTTGTGTAGGATAGGTGGGAGACTGTGAAGCTGGCACGTCAGTGCTGGTGGAGTCAACGTTGAAATACCACTCTGGTCGTTCTGGATATCTAACCTCGGTCCGTGATCCGGATCAGGGACAGTGCCTGGTGGGTAGTTTAACTGGGGCGGTTGCCTCCTAAAAGGTAACGGAGGCGCCCAAAGGTTCCCTCAGCCTGGTTGGCAATCAGGTGTTGAGTGTAAGTGCACAAGGGAGCTTGACTGTGAGACAGACATGTCGAGCAGGGACGAAAGTCGGGACTAGTGATCCGGCGGTGGCTTGTGGAAGCGCCGTCGCTCAACGGATAAAAGGTACCCCGGGGATAACAGGCTGATCTTGCCCAAGAGTCCATATCGACGGCATGGTTTGGCACCTCGATGTCGGCTCGTCGCATCCTGGGGCTGGAGTAGGTCCCAAGGGTTGGGCTGTTCGCCCATTAAAGCGGTACGCGAGCTGGGTTTAGAACGTCGTGAGACAGTTCGGTCCCTATCCGCTGTGCGCGCAGGAAACTTGAGAAAGGCTGTCCCTAGTACGAGAGGACCGGGATGGACGAACCTCTGGTGTGTCAGTTGTTCCGCCAGGAGCACCGCTGATTAGCTACGTTCGGAAGTGATAACCGCTGAAAGCATCTAAGCGGGAAGCACGTTTCAAGATGAGGTTTCCAGACCCGCGAGGGTGAGAGGCTCCCAGCTAGACGACTGGGTTGATAGGCCGGATGTGGAAGCACAGCAATGTGTGGAGCTGACCGGTACTAATAAGCCGATAACTTGACTATCAAAGATGCTACGCGTCCACTGTGCAGTTCCCGAGACACAAACGAACCCCCACACCGGTTCGATTGATATCTCCATAGAGTTTCGGCTGTCATAGCGAAGGGGAAACGCCCGGCTCCATTCCGAACCCGGAAGCTAAGCCCTTCAGCGCCGATGGTACTGCACTGGTGACGGTGTGGGAGAGTAGGACGCAGCCGGACACAC
>NZ_JAWIIL010000019.1:0-3944 GCF_034724055.1 Intrasporangium zincisolvens | reverse complement strand
AGAGGCCCTGACCAGCGGAGACGCCGGTCAGGGCCTCTCGCCTCTACCTGGCCGGGGTATCTGACGCCGTGGATTCCGAAGGCACGATGACAGGCCGTTGACCTGCTGAAACGTCAGTCGTTCGAGGCCCGTGCGGAATCCGCGCGGAAGCCCGCCACCTGCGCGACATGGCGCAGCCGCGGGCGGCGGCTGCCGACGGCCTACCCCGCCCCCTAATGCCCGAGGACCCGGCCATGAGCAGTCGGGTCGCGGGAACAGCCCGGTGCACCGTGCCGTTGGCGCCGCCGCGGCGTGAGAATCGCGCTGAGACGACGTTCGTCCGGAGGAGTGTCAGGCCTGCCCCGGCCGCACCGGGGGCAGCGCCTCGGGGAACCGCGGCCCGACGCGTGTCGGATCGCCAGGAGCCGGTCATGGCCCAGTACATGGTCTTCTACAACACCACCGCAGCGATGCGTGAGCAGCTGGCCCAGATCCCACCTGAGCAGGCCGGGGCCGGGATGCAGGAATGGATGACGTGGGGACAGCGGGCCGGGGCCCGATCAGCTCGAGCAGCTGCTCGACGGGCACCCGCACACGAAGGCAGGCGGGACGATCTCGACGCAGAAGTTCCTGGAGGTCCCCGGCATGTGACAGGAGTGCTGAGGGCGCGAGCTGCTTCGGACCTCACGTTCCAGTCCCATCGCAACCGCTGAGCCGCTCAAGCGGGCTTGGCGCGCAAGGAAACCCATTCCTGAGCCATTGTCGCGACGGGTCATTCTCGGCAAAGAGTCACGTCGTCCTCAGGACATCGGCATCGGGTCGTCTGGCCGAGCCCACGCAATGGCGATCAGCTGGCGTAGAACGTCAACCTCGATGTCAGCGAGTTTCTTGACATAGACGCAACCTGCGCCTTCCGTGTACGTCCCCAACGAGGGCAGCAACGCGGCGCCCTCGGCCAGATCCTTGAGGCCGTACAGGGACAACTGCGCCTTGCGCGGTGAGAACCCGGTCTTCGGCCAATCACCGTGCCTGCGTGGATCGGCGGTTGACACGTAGCGGTAGCTGCCGTAGCCGACGATCGACGGACCCCACAGGATCGGCTCAGCTTCCGTGACCTCGTGGAAGATCTGGGCCAGACGCAGTCCGTCCTCCCGTCGACGGATGGGGGTCGCGGAGTTCAGGAATGCCTCGACGCTCGCAGCCGTCGGCCCCGTTCTCGGTTCGCCCATGGTCTCAGTGTGGCACCGTCGTTGTGCGCGCCCGGAGCGGAGATGTGCCCCGGTGGCCCAGTTCGTCGTCGACGCGCACGGCACGTTGGCCATGGTCAACGAGTCGGCCAAGGTGCTGACCCGACTTGCCGACTCGGACATCGGCCGCAAGTTCGTGGACCTGGAGCTGTCCTTCCGCCCGGTCGAGCTGCGCTCCGCTCTGCAGGAGACGCGTGAGAGCCGACAGCAGCGCCGGATCCCGGACGTTCGCTGGCCCCGCCCCGAGACACCGCTTTACGTCGACATCGACCTGATCCCGCTCGTGGACCACCGCGAGGGGTACGCAGGCACGTTGATCACCCTCACGGACGTCACCCGCTACCACCAGGTGCACCACGAGCTCGAACAGACGACCAGGCAGCTGCAGGCGGCGTCGGAAGAGCTGCAGTCGACGAACGAGGAGCTCGAGACGACCAACGAGGAGCTGCAGTCGACCGTGGAGGAGCTCGAGACGACCAACGAGGAGCTGCAGTCGACGAACGAGGAGCTCGAGACGATGAACGAGGAGCTGCAGTCGATGAACGACGAGCTCCAAGGAGCCAACGAGGAGCTGCGCGAGCGCAGCACCCAGCTGGCCGAGCTCAACGACTACATGGAGTCGATCCTCGGCAGCATGCGCTCAACGGTCATCGTCCTCGATCGTCAGCTCACGATCCAGACGTGGAACAAGAACGCGCAGGAGCTCTGGGGGGTCCGCCCTGACGAGGCCATGGGCGTCCACCTGCTCAGCCTCGACATCGGCCTGCCGATCGACGAGCTCAAACCTGTGCTGCACGCCGTTCTGTCCGACAGCACCGACGCGCAGCACATCAGGATGGACGCCATCAACCGACGCGGCAAGCCGGTTCGCCTCAGCATCACGGCGGCACCTCTCATGTCGCCGGAGGCCAGCTCGACGGGAATCCTCCTCGTCATGGACGCCGAGCCGATCGACTGATCAGACCGAGTCGGTGCAGTGCTGGGGGTCAGGCCTCCTCGGCATGTTGACGGTCGAGCCGCGCGGCCTGCCGGTCGCCCTTGGCGGCTTCGCGGTGTGCGTGTGCCTCGTCCCGGAGCCGCGCAGCTTCCAACTCGTCGACGCGACGAGCATGGGCCTCCTTGACGGCCGCGACATGCTCATGCGCGAGTGCTGCCCGCTCGTGCGCCAGGCTTGAACGGGTGTGCGCCAGGCGAGCACGGCGCAGGGACTGCTGGGCGCAGCGCTCCGCGTCCCTGACGTCATCTTCGGTCGTCGGCGCACCTTCCATAAGGCGCTGGCGACGTGCGACCAGCTCCAGAATGCGCTGGGCGGCGGCCTCGGCGGCCACACGAGCCGGGTCCTCCACGCATCAAGTTTATCGTCGGCCGAGCCCTCCGGAGCGAGGTCTCCCAAGGCTCGGGCCAGGGCGCATCCTCGGGCCATGACCATCATCGTGAGGCTCCGCGCCGTAGGCAGGAGCCCCACCACCCACATGGCTCAGTCACCGTCGTGCGGGGCCTCGCGATGTCGCCCGGATGGATAGGCCGTTGGGGCCCATGACGTCGATGCCCGTCAGGTCGAGGACCAACTGGGTCACCCCGCCATGGCCCACGCTCTCCAGCCGGTTCTGGAAGCGCTCGCTCGGGGTCAATGGCCGATCTCGGAACGTTCCGTCAGCTTGTCCACCTGCTCCGCCCGAGCGCAGCGGGCACCTGCCCGGCGCGACTGAGATGTGCCGGAAGTGGGAGGCCCGCAGTTGGTCCGGGGGGTCCGAGTCCGTGTACGTTGATGAATCTGGGCACGATGACGCACGGCACGAACCCCGTACGGGGAGGCCGGTTCTCAGGCGTGAGGAGTCGTGAAGGCATCCTCGAGCCATCTGGGACCGCCTTGCCCCGTAGGAGGTACCCGCATGACCGAACTTCGTCCGACAGAACCCGCGACCAGCATCGCCTCCCACCGCGGAGATGACGCCCTCGACCCCGGCCGAGCCATGGGCACGATGCTGGAGGCCGCCGCCGCGGTGATCCCGCACCTCAACCATCTGGGCACGATGGTCCACCACACGCCCGCAAGGGTTACTTGCGCCTTCTCCGATCCGTTCGCCGCGCAGATGCAGGCCCTCCACTTGGAGCTCGAGGAGGGCCCTGGCTTCGAGGCAGTCACGACCGGTCTGCCCGTCATCAGCGACGACATAGAAAACGACTTCCGGTGGCCCGCCTACGCGCGAGCCGCGGCCGCACGTGGCCTGTATTGCCAGCTCTCCCTGCCCCTACTGTGGGAGGACCGGGCCCTCGGTGCTCTGTCCCTCTTCTGGACGGAGCCCCACTTGCTGGACGCGGCCACGCTCACGCTGGCCCAAGGCTTCGCCGCCCAGACCGCTGCCTTGGTCGGCCTGTCGCGAGAGCGTGAACACCTCACCTACGCGCTGAAGTCGCGCCAGACGATCGGCAATGCGGTGGGTGTGCTCATGGAGCGTCACCACCTCGAGGCTGCGGCGGCCTTCAGCGTGCTGCAGCGCATCTCGCAGGACAGCAACACGAAGCTGCGTGACGTCGCCGAGCAGTTCCTCCGGACCGGACAACTCCCGAACCCGACGCCCAGCCGCAGGTCCGCCGTCCGCTGAGGCTCACATGTAACACGCCGGGTCGACTCGGACATCCCATCAAGCCACCAACCGCCAGCCACCAGAGGGCGTCGCGAAAGCTACGAAGGTTCGAATCCTTCACCTGCCACCC
>NZ_JAWIIL010000018.1:0-12512 GCF_034724055.1 Intrasporangium zincisolvens | reverse complement strand
GGCCCATGAGCGCCTTGGTCGCGAGCCGGATGTCGCGGACGTTCTCGATCTGCAGGAGCTGGTCGAGGAAGGCCTCGAGGTTCTTCCACGGCATGTTGGCGACGTCGCCGCCGGACACGACGACGTCACGGACCGACGGCGTGCGGCGCAGGTAGTCGAGCATGGCGCTCTGCCGGTCGACCGGCTTGAGGTCGAACTTCAGCTTCGCGACCTGCGGCGTCGAGTTGCCGACGAGGTCCATCCGGGTGCAGTGGCCGCAGTACTGGGGGCACGTGGGCAGCAGCTCGGCGAGGACCTTGGTCGGGTACCGGTGGGTCAGCCCCTCGGCCACCCACATGTCGTGCTCGTGCAGCGAGTCGCGGGTCGAGTGCGGGTGCGAGGGCCAGTCGCTGCGCCGGTCGGAGAAGACCGGGACCATGTACCGGCGGACCGGGTCGGCGTAGAAGGCCTCGGTGAAGGCGCCCCCGGCCGACGGCATCGGGTCGTCGGTGGCGGGGACCATGGTGTTGAGCATCTGCGGCGGCACGAGCATCGACATCGTGGCCCGCTCGGCCTGGTCGCGCTCGAGGTCGGCGTAGAAGCGGTCCTCGAGCAGGTCGCCCATGACGGCCCGCAGCTGCGCGACGCTCTTGACGCAGTGGGCGCGCTGCCACTGGGCGCTGTCCCAGTCGGTCTGCGTCACCCCGGTCCATCCCGGCAGCCGTGTCCAGTCCGGCTCCACGAGCTCGCGACGGTGGTAGGCGTAGGGCTGTGACACCTGTGTCATGTCCTGACGATAGCCGAAGCATCGGCCCTCTACCTCCTATGATGCGAAAGGATTTGTCGTACGTGTCCACTGCGACCGAAGGATCTGCGCCGTGACCACCCCACCGTCCACGCCCGTCGACGCGCGTGAGGCCTCGCCCGTCGGGCTGCACCGCGTCCTGGAACCCACCGGGGACGAGGTGACCCTCCCGCAGGCCGCGCGCCGGCTCGACGCGCGCCCCGAGCTGTGGCCCGACGAGGTGCGCATCGCCGTCGACACCCTCAACCTCGACGCCGCCTCCTACCGCCAGCTCGCCGAGAAGCACACCCGCGACGGAGTGCTCGACGGCGACGCCGTGCGCGAGGAGGTGCTCGCGATCGTCGCCGAGCGGGGCAAGATGCAGAACCCCGTCACCGGCTCGGGCGGGATGCTCATCGGCACCGTCGTGGAGGTCGGCCCGCAGAGTCCCCTCGGGCTCGCGGTCGGCGACCACGTCGCGACGCTCGTGTCGCTGTCGCTGACGCCGCTCGCGATCACCGACGGGCTGGCCCGCTGGGACGGGCGGTCCGAGCAGGTGCCCGCCGCGGGGCACGCGATCCTCTTCGGGCGCAGCATCGCCGCCGTCCTGCCGGGCGACCTCGACCCGCGCCTGTCCCTCATGGTCATGGACGTCTGCGGGGCGCCGGCGCTGGTCTCGCGCGTGGTGGGGGAGTACGTCGCCCGAGGCGTCGCGCCGACGGTGGCCGTCCTCGGGGCTGCCGGCAAGTCCGGGTCGCTGTCGCTCGCCGCGGCCCGCGCGGCCGGGGCATCACGCACCATCGGCGTCGTGCCGGTCGAGCGCGAGCGCGACGTGCTCGAGCCGACCGGGCTGGCCGACGCCGTCGTCCTGGCCGACGCGCGGAGCCCGCTCGGGCTCTCGGCGGCCGTCGAGGCCGCCGGCGGCCCGGCCGACGTCACGGTCGTGTGCGTCGACGTGCCCGGCTGCGAGCAGCCCGCGATCCTCGCCACCGCGCAGGGCGGCACGGTCGTCTTCTTCAGCATGGCCACGAACTTCGCCGCCGCCGCCCTCGGCGCCGAGGGTCTGGCCGCCGACGTGCGGATGCTCGTCGGCAACGGCTACGTGCCCGGGCACGCCGACCTCGCGCTCTCCCTCGTGCGCGAGGTTCCCGCCGTCCGAGCGCTCTTCGAGTCGCGTCTGGCCCACGAGACGGCAGGATCTGACGCGTGAGCCGCCCCGTACCCCTCATCGAGCTCGATCCCGCCGTCGTCCGCCGCGCCCGGTCACTGGCCCGAAAGGCCGCCGCGCCCGTCGTCCGTATCGCGCGCAGCCACACGACGGTGTCGGTCGAGCGGGCCACCCTGCGCCTGGCCGGTCTGGCAGGCGCCGACCACGAGCGCGTCCCGTGGGTCAACCACCTCGTCGACGCCGTCCGCGACGGCGTGGGCCTCGAGCACGGCGTCACGACGCCGGTCTACGACGCGCTGCTGCGCGGCGAGGCGCCCGACCTGCTGACGCTCGCCCAGAAGGCGGCGAGCGGCAACGTCGCGTTCCGGCTGCCCGACGGCCGCGAGGCGACGGCCGCGAGGCGGGCCGCGACGAAGGGCGTCGGTGGCGGGCTGCGCACCGTCGACCGCGCCCGTGCCACCCGCGAGCGCCTCGTGCGCCGCCTCGGCGACCCGCCACGCAAGCCGTGGGTCTACCTCATCGTCGCCACGGGCGACATCCACGAGGACATCCCGCAGGCCCAGGCGGCAGCCCGCGAGGGCGCCGACGTCATCGCCGTCATCCGCTCGACCGGGCAGTCGCTGCTCGACTACGTGCCCGAGGGCGCCACCCGCGAGGGCTTCGCCGGCACCTACGCCACGCAGGAGAACTTCCGCCTCATGCGGGCGGCGCTCGACGACGTCAGCAAGGAGCTCGGCAGGTACGTGCGCCTGACGAACTACGCGTCGGGCCTCTGCATGCCGGAGATCGCGGCGCTCGCAGGCATGGAGCGTCTCGACATGATGCTCAACGACTCGATGTACGGGATCCTCTTCCGCGACATCAACCCCATCCGGACGTTCGTCGACCAGCGGTTCAGCCGCCAGGTGCACGCCCGCGCCGGCATCATCATCAACACCGGCGAGGACAACTACCTCACGACCGCCGACGCCGTCGAGGCCGCCCACACGGTCACGGTGAGCCAGCTGCTCAACGAGCGCTTCGCCAAGGAGGCCGGCCTGCAGGACTGGCAGCTCGGCCTCGGGCACGCCTTCGAGATCAACCCCGACCTGCCGGACAGCTTCCGGATGGAGCTCGCGCACGCGCTCCTCGCGCGCCAGCTGTTCCCCGACGCGCCGCTCAAGTGGATGCCGCCGACGAAGCACATGACCGGCGACGTCTTCCGCGGCTTCCTCCTCGACGGCTTCTTCAACCTCGTCGGTGCCATGACCGGCCAGGGGATCCTGCTCGTCGGGATGATGACCGAGGCCGTGGTCACCCCGTTCCTGTCCGACCGCGACCTCGCGCTGCAGAACGTCCGCTACGTCATGAACGCCGCGGGCGGCCTCACCGAGGACTTCCACCCGCCGCGCGACGGCTTCATCCAGACCCGGGCCCGCCAGGTGCTCTCCGAGGCCGTCGACCTGCTCGAGCGCATCGTCGCCGACACCGACGCGTCCGGCGACGCCCCGCTGCTCGCGGCGATCGCCGACGGCACGTTCGGGCTCATGAAGCGCCCGCCGACCGGCGGCAAGGGCCTCGACGGCGTCGTGCGCCGGGCCGACGGCTACGACAACCCCGCCATCACGGCCCTCGACGCGTGGACGCCACCGGAGCCGCCGTCCCCGCTGACCCGGAACGGAGCCCGCCGATGACCCCGGAGGCGCCCCAGCAGGGCACCGTCGTACGGCCCTACGGCGACACGACCGGCGACGGCATGGTCCAGGTGTCCTTCACCCTGCCGCTGCCGCACGACAAGAAGGCCGAGGGCGCGGCGCTGCAGCTGGCCCGCAAGATGGGCCTCGAGCCCGCGCTGCTGGTCCACGCCAAGGCAATGGGTCCGGACTTCACCTTCTTCGTCGTCTACGGCAGCGTCACCCACCTCGTCAACCTCGACGACGTGCACGTCGTCGAGCGCGAGTACCCGCTGCTGTCGGCCAAGGACGCCAACACGGCGATCAAGAAGCTGCTGCGCCGCCGGCTCGTCGTCGTCGGCGCGTGCATCGGCACCGACGCGCACACCGTCGGCATCGACGCGATCCTCAACATCAAGGGCTTCGCCGGCGAGAAGGGCCTGGAGTACTACCGCGAGATCACCGTCGTGAACCTCGGCGCCCAGGTTCTCGTGCCCGAGCTCGTCGCCCGTGCCCGGGCCGAGAAGGCCGACGCCGTCCTCGTCAGCCAGGTCGTCACCCAGAAGGACGCCCACGTGCACAACACGACGCAGATGTCGGCGGCGTTCCGCGAGGCCTACCCGGCCGGCCAGGTGCCGATCCTCGTCGCCGGTGGCCCCCGGTTCGAGGAGGGCTCGGCCGACGCGCTCGGCGTCGACCGCATCTTCGGCCGTGGCACGACGCCCGGCGAGGTCGCCAGCTACCTCGTCCACGAGATCGCCCTCCGGAAGGGGAAGAGATGAACGGGTCGGAACAGACCGCGACGGGCCGGACGACGGCAGCGGTGGGCCAGCGCCTCACGCACCGCCGCTACGTGCCCTACAGCCACGCGCACTACGCCGGCAACCTCGTCGACGGCGCGTACTCGCTCGCCGCGTTCGGCGACGTCGCGACGGAGATGTGCATCCGCACCGACGGCGACGAGGGACTGTTCGCCTCCTACAGCGACGTCCAGTTCCGGGCCCCGGTTCGGGCCGGAGACGTCATCGAGATCACGGCCGAGATCGTCCGCGTCGGCCGGCGCAGCCGCGAGATGGAGTTCGAGGTGCGCGTCGTGGGGCGCGGGGCACCCGAGCGCGGGGCGTCCGCGGCCGACGTGCTCGACCCGCCGGTCGTCGCGACCACCGCACGCGGCACCGTCGTCGTCCCCTGACGCGTGGTGGGCCGTCGGGGGAGCCCCGGTGGGGAGTCGGTGGGCCCGCGGGGGCGGTGACGACATACGGTGATGCCCGTGCGGCGTCACCTCGTACCCCTCGGTCTCGCGCTGGCCGGCGGGGGTCTCCTCTGCTTCGCGTTCCCCACCTTCGACCTCTGGTGGGTGGCGCCGCTCGCCCTCGGGCTCATGGCCCTGTCGTGGACCCCGGGAGGCCCGGACCGCCTGTCCGACGCGGAGCGCCGGCGCCCGCGTCCGGCCCGGCGCGGCTTGCTGCTCGGGACGCTCTCCGGCCTCGTCTTCTTCGTGCCGACGCTGTCGTGGTCGGGCATCTACGTCGGCGCCGTGCCGTGGATCGCCCTCGCCACCCTCGAGGCGCTGTTCCTCGGCCTCGCCGGCGCCCTCTACGGGTGGCTGAGCCGGTCCGGGCGGGTGCGCCCGCTCGCCTTTGCGGTGGTGTGGGTCGTCGTCGAGGGGTTCCGCGGCCGCGCGCCCTACGGCGGGTTCCCGTGGGTCAAGATCGCCTTCGGCCAGGCCGACGGCACCTTCGGCCGGCTCGTCGCCCTCGGCGGCGCGCCGTTCGTCGGCTTCGTCGTCGCCCTGACCGGCGGCCTGCTGGCGCTCGCGGCCCAGCAGCTGCTCGCGCGTCGACGCGCGTCGGGCGACGGGGCGGGCGACGCGTCAGGTGACGCGTCGGGTGACGCGTCGAGCGTGCGCCGCAGCGTTCTCGCGCCGGTCGTCGGTGCGGTCGTGCTGGGCCTCGCGGGGCTGGCCGTGCCGCTGCCGACCGACGGCACCACCGCGCAGTTCCTCG
This sequence comes from Intrasporangium zincisolvens, assembly GCF_034724055.1. NCBI lineage: Bacteria > Bacillati > Actinomycetota > Actinomycetes > Micrococcales > Intrasporangiaceae > Intrasporangium > Intrasporangium zincisolvens. The sequence continues at coordinate 6,923 of NZ_JAWIIL010000018.1, read as the reverse complement.
GGGTGCAGGGCAACGTGCCGCACCCCGGCCTCGACTTCAACGCCGAGCGTCGCGCGGTGCTCGACAACCACGTCGCGGCGACCCTCAAGGCGCAGGAGGACGTCTCCGCGGGCCGCGCGCCGGCCCCCGACCTCGTCGTGTGGCCCGAGAACGCCTCCGACATCGACCCCCTGCGCAACCTCGACGCCAAGTCGCTCATCCTCGAGACGGTCGACGACCTGAAGCGTCCGCTCATCGTCGGCGGCCTGCTCGAGGAGCCGGCCGGGATGCTGTCGAACGTGTCGCTGCTCTTCGAACCGGGCGCCGGCCTCACCGACCGGTACGTCAAGCGCCACCCCGTGCCTTTCGCCGAGTACATCCCCGACCGCTCCTTCTGGCGCAGGTTCAGCAAGGAGGTCGACCTCGTCCGGCGCGACTTCGCCCAGGGCACCGGTCCGGGGGTCTTCACGGTTCAGGCGGCGAACGGCCAGCAGATCCGTGCGGGGATCGCCATCTGCTTCGAGGTGGCCTACGACGACATCATGCGCGACGTCGTGACCTCCGGCGCGAATGTGCTCGTCGTCCAGACCAACAACGCCACCTTCGGCTTCACGGCCGAGTCGCCGCAGCAGCTGGCGATCAGCCGGATCCGTGCCATGGAGCTCGGCCGGTCGGTCGTGCACGTCTCGACGGTGGGCCAGAGCGCCCTCATCACGCCCGACGGAACCGCCCACCAGGTCACCTCGTTGTTCACACAGGCGGTCGTGCGCGGGGCCCTACCATTGCGGGACGCGCCGACCCTGGCGACGCGCGTCGGTGAGGCACCCGAGTGGCTCGCGGCCGCGGCGCTGCTGGCACTGGTCGCAGCGTCGGCAGGAGCGAGCCTCCGCCGACGGCAGACACGAGAAGGACTGAAGGACGAGGATGACGACGACGCAGCGTGAGCCGGTCACCCGGGTGGCCGTGCTCATCCCGACCTACAACGAGCGCGAGAACCTGCCGGGGATCGTCGCTCGCGTGCGGGCGAGCGCGCCGGAGGTCGACGTCGTCGTCCTCGACGACAACTCGCCCGACGGCACCGGCGCCGTCGCCGACACGATCGCCGCGTCGGACCCGCAGGTGCGCGTCATGCACCGCAGCGGCAAGGAGGGCCTGGGCAAGGCCTACCTCGCAGGCTTCCGGCTCCTCATGGACGAGGGCTACGACGCCGCCGTCGAGATGGACGCCGACGGCTCGCACCTTCCCGAGCAGCTGCCGTCGCTGCTGGCCGCGCTCGCCGACGCCGACCTCGTCATCGGGGCCCGCTGGGTGCGTGGCGGCGAGGTGCGCAACTGGCCCGTGCACCGCAAGATCCTGTCGGTCGGCGCCAACGTGTACACCAAGCTCATGCTCGGCATGCACGTCAACGACGCCACGGCCGGCTACCGCGCCTACCGCACGAGCGCGCTGCGGACCATGGGCCTCGACGGCGTCCAGTCCCAGGGCTACTGCTTCCAGATCGACCTGACGCTGCGTGCCGTCCGGGCCGGGCTGCGTGTCGTCGAGGTGCCGATCACCTTCGTCGAGCGCGAGGTCGGCGTCTCGAAGATGGGGCACGACATCGTCCGCGAGGCGCTGACCAGCGTCACCCGCTGGGGCGTGCAGCACCGGGTCGCCCAGGTGCGCGGCCTGGCCTCCGGACGACGCCGCGCGTCGACGCCGGTGGGGGAGCGGTCGTGACGACGCCCCCGAAACCCGGCCGCCGGGGCCTGCGCCTGTCGCGGCTCGGGGTCGTCGCAGCGCTCGTCCTGCCGATCGTCGAGATCGCCGTCATCGTCGCGGTGGGCGAGGTGCTGGGCGGCTGGTGGACCTTCCTGCTCATCCTCGCCACGTCGGTGCTCGGTGCCTGGATCATCCGGCGCGAGGGCGGCAAGGCGTGGCGGGCGCTCGACCAGGCGGTGCGCAGCGGCCGGATGCCGGCACGCGAGCTCGCCGACGGGGCCGTCGTCCTGGCCGGCGGCACGCTGCTGCTCGTGCCGGGGTTCGTCACCGACCTCGTCGGTCTGCTCCTCGTGCTGCCCGTGACGCGCCCGGTGGCCCGACGGCTCCTCGAGGTCGTCATCTCGCGACACCTCATCGCCTCGGCCGAGCGCTTCGGCGGGCCGACGGTCACGGCACAGCCCGGGTGGGACGCCGGGGCCCCGCCGTCCGGACCGACCCGGTCCTCCTCGAGCGAGGACGTCGTCGAGGGCGAGATCATCGACGACGACGACCAGAGCGGTCAGCGGTGACCCACGACCGGACCCACGACCGGTGACACGACGAGGAGCCCGCCCCCACGAACGGGGCGGGCTCCTCGGTGGTTCGTGCCGTGAGAGGGCGTCAGGCGGTCTTGCGCCGACGCGGCTTCTCGCCACGGGACTCGCGCAGCAGCGTCAGGCGCTCCTCCAGGAGCTCCTCGAGCTCGGGGATGGAGCGACGCTCCAGCAGCATGTCCCAGTGCGTGCGTACGTGCTTGACGGGCTTGGCCTCCGGCTCGGGGCCACCGCCCTGCAGCTTGGCGTCGAGGCCGCAGCGGCACTCCCACGTGGGAGGCACGTCGGCCTCGATCGAGAACGGGAGCTCGGTCCGGTGGCCCTCGGGGCACACGTAGACGGTGAGCTGTCGCTCACTGGGGACGACGTTGTCGTCCGACTCCATGCTCCGTGCACCGAGGTTGGAACCGCGTAGTGCTCGATCGGCCATGTGGACCCCTCCAGACATCTGCCTCTATACGACACCCTGCGGGTGTCTTACCCTCACAGACGCATGAACGAGCGGAACGGTTTGGTTGTTCCCCGTGCGGCCGCGAATTGTAAGCGCGTCTCAGATCACGGCAGGGACCGGGTTGCCGGCCTGCTCGATGCCCTCGCGCATCCTGACACGTGAGAGCAGGGCGCCGCCGAGGACGAAGAACACGACGAGGGCCACGATGGCCCATCGGTAGCTGTGGCTGAACTGGTAGACGAGGCCGAAGATCAGGGTGCCGAACCAGCTCGTGCCGCGCTCCATGGCCTGGTAGAGGCTGAAGAACTCCGCCTCCCGGCCCTGCGGGATGAGCTGGCTGTAGAGCGAGCGCGACAGGGCCTGCGTGCCGCCGAGGACGATGCCGATGAGCAGGCCGAGCGCGAAGAAGAGCGCCAGCTGCTCGGCCGGGACGAAGAACGCGATGACGACGACGACGGTCCACATCGCGATGCCCGACAGCACCGTGCGCCAGGCGCCGATGCGGGCGGCGACGGCACCGAAGAGACGCGCGCCCCCGTAGGCGACGAACTGCACGAAGAGGAACAGCCCGAGCACCGTGCTCTGGGAGAAGCCGAGCTCCTCCTGGCCGTACAGGCTCGAGTTGCCGATGACGGTCTGGATGCCGTCGTTGAAGAAGAGGTAGGCGACGAGGAACAGCAGCGTCTGGGGGTAGTGGCGCAGCTCGCGGAAGGTCTTGCGCAGCTGGGCGAGGCTGCCCCCGACGACGCCCGCCGACCGCTCGACGGGGGCGGTGACGGTGCCGGTGAGGTGCCGTAGCCCGAGGTAGGGGATCACCGTGAACCCGGCCCACCAGAGGCCGGCGCTGAGGATGTTGATCCGCACGGCCATCCCCTCGGTGAGCCCGAGCTGCTCGTAGAAGCTCATCAGCCCGAAGTTCAGCGCGAGCAGGATGCCGCCGCCGAGGTAGCCGAGCGCCCACCCCTTGGAGGACACCCGGTCACGCTCGTTCTCGTTGGCGATCCGGATGAGCAGCGAGTCGTAGATGACGAGGGACGCGCCGAGGCACAGCGTCGCGACGATGACGAGCACGACGCCGAGCTGCCAGTTCGTGCCGGCGACGAAGAACATGAGCGAGCCCGCGACGGCGCCGGCCCACGCGAACCCCGCGAAGAGGCGCGTCGGGTGCTCGCTGCGGTCGGCGATGGCCCCGACGAAGATGAGGAAGATCGCGGAGATGATCGTCGAGATGGTGACCGTGTACGGGTAGACCGAGCCGGGCGAGATCGGGACGCCGAGGACCGACAGGTCGGTCAGGCAGTCCTGGCCGCTCGCGATCCCCGGGCAGGCGGCGTCCTTGGCGATGGCCGTGAGGTAGGGACCCATGAGCACGGTCGCCGTCGTCGTGACGTAGGCCGAGTTGGCCCAGTCGTACCAGTACCAGGAGCGCTGCTCCTTGGTCTCCGGTCGGGCGGCGTTGACGGCGACTTCGGACATGTCAGGAGCGTCCCACACGGGCACGGCCCACGGGCGGTCCAACGGCACCAACACGCCGCTCCCACATGGTGATCCGCCGGGGGAGCGGCACCGTCTGCCAGCGACCGGCATGGACGGCCTCAGGGCGGACCCGGCGTCGGGTCGGAAAAGGGAAACCGCCGGCCAAGGGAGCACAGGCCGCCTTGCCCGCTCCGGCCCGCGCGGCGAGCGTGTCGGGGCCCGACGACCTGCCACGGCCCGGTCGTCGGCGGCTCCTCCGTCCCAGACGTCCCCACGAGGAGACCCATGCGTTCGCGCGCCCTGCGTTCCCGTACCGTCCTGACGCCCGTGCTCGTCGCCGCCACCGCAGCGGCCGGGCTCGTGCTCGGCCCGACCACCGCCCACGCGGCCGGTCCCGACATCTCCGTCACCGCGACCAAGGCCCACCTGGACCAGCTGCAGTCGATCGCCACGGCCAACGGCGGCAACCGCAGCACCGGCAAGCCCGGGTACAAGGCGTCGGTCGACTACGTCAAGGCCAGGCTCGACGCGGCCGGCTACGCGACCACGGTCCAGACCTTCAGCACGTCCTCGGGCACGTCGTACAACCTGGTGGCCGACCTGCCGGGTGGCGACACCTCGTCGGTCGTCATGTTCGGGGCCCACCTCGACTCGGTGGCCGTCGGCCCCGGCATCAACGACAACGGCAGCGGCAGCGCCGGGATCCTCGAGACCGCGCTCGAGTACGCCGCGAGCGGCCAGACGCCGCGCAACCACGTGCGGTTCGGGTTCTGGGGCGCCGAGGAGCTCGGCCTGCTCGGGTCGAAGTACTACGTCGGCCAGCTGACGACGGCCCAGCGGTCGGCGATCAGGAGCTACCAGAACTTCGACATGATCGCTTCGCCGAACCGCGGCTACTTCGTCTACGACGACAACGCCGCCGGCAACGGCATCCGCGACGACCTCACCGCCTACTACGACGGCAAGGGCATCCCCTGGGAGTACATCGACGTGCAGGGCCGCAGCGACCACGCCGCGTTCCGCTCCAACGGCCTGCCGACCGGCGGCATCTTCAGCGGCGCCGAGGAGATCAAGACGAGCGGGCAGGCGCAGAAGTGGGGCGGGTCCGCCGGCCAGGCCTTCGACGCCTGCTACCACCGCTCGTGCGACACGTCGGCGAACCTCGACCTCACGGCCCTCGACGTCAACGTCGACGCGATCGGCGCGATGGTGTGGGCCTACGCCGCCAAGGACTACGGCACGACGCCGCCGCCCACCGGCGCCCACCTGCTGGCCAACCCCGGCTTCGAGTCCGGCTCGACGACGACGACGCTCGCGACGTACAGCAACGTCGGGGCGAACGCCACGTGGGTGCAGCGCACGCTCGACCTGTCCGCCTACCGCGGCCAGAGCGTCTCGGTGCGGTTCCTGGCCACAGAGGACTCCTCGCTGCAGACGTCCTTCGTCATCGACGACGCGGCCCTGACGACGAGCTGACGACCACCTGAGGTCGGCCCCGCTCACCCGTCGGCCGACGCGGCGCCGGGGGAGGGGCCACCTGCCCCGGCCCCGGCGCCGTGCTCGTCGTCGGTCGTCAGCAGCTCCCAGGCGAGGCCGTGCGCGAGGACGACGAGGCAGGAGATGGCGATCGCCGCCCCCTGCAGGCCGCTGAGCCCGAGGCCGTCGGCGAGCTCGGGCGACACGCCGAAGGCCAGCACGACGAGGAAGAGCACGGCGACGAGCCAGCGGTGCCGCCGGAAGGGGCCGCGGGCGCCGGGTCCGCGGTCCTCGCGAACGAGCCGGATCGTCGACCACGCGCCGACGACGGCGGCCGCCCCGAAGGTCGTGCGCCAGACTCCCGAGCGCCCGGGGTCGACCTGCGCGAAGAGCCCCATGACGCCGGGCAGCAGGAACGTCAGGTAGACCCCGCCGACGAGGCGGCGGGTGGTGGGGGAGTGCAGCAGCTCGCGGCGCCGGTCGACCGCCGACCACCAGAGGCCGACGAGCGTGAAGCACGTGGCCGAGACGACGGCGTAGAACGTGGACAGGTCCATGGCTCACCCCTCGTGCGCCGACCCGCCGGCGCGACCGCCCCTGACGCGTGTGACGTCGATGCTCCCACCGACCGATGCACCACGGAGAGCGGTTTAGCGCTAAAGTATTGCGGGTGGAGAGGGTTCCGGGGGATGAGGTCCAGGGCGTCGTCGACGCCTGGCGCCGTGAGCGTCCGGACCTCGACGTGTCCTCGATCGGCATCGTGACGCCGCTCGTGCGCCTCGCGGGGCTGCTGGCCGACGCGCGCTCGGCTGCGCTGGCCGCCCACGAGCTCGACCAGAGCCACCTCGACGTCCTCGGCACGCTGCGTCGTGCCGGCGCGCCGTTCCGGCTGACGGCCGGTGAGCTCTCGAGGCGCTGTCGGGTGACTCCCGGTGCCACGACGCAGCGGGTGGCGGCCCTGGAGAAGCTCGGGTTCGTCGAGCGGGTCCGTGAGGAGCCGGACCGGCGCACGGTGCACGTGCGGCTGACGGCACGCGGGCGTCAGCGCGTCGACGAGATCCTGGCCGACGTGCTGGCCGCCGACGACCGGTTGCTCGCGGGCCTGACGGCGCAGCAGCGTGACTCGCTGGAGGGTTCGCTGCGCACGTGGTTGCGCGCCGCCAGTTCCGGTGGGCATGCCTGAGCGTCATCAGCGGCATCCCGGGCGATCCATGCTCACCCTTGTAACGCCGATAATCGACATTATG
>NZ_JAWIIL010000017.1:0-19729 GCF_034724055.1 Intrasporangium zincisolvens | reverse complement strand
CGCGGTTCTGGCCGCCGAGCTTCTCCAGCACCTTCGACACGTGCGCCTTGACCGTGGGCACCGACAGGTAGAGCTCGCGCGAGATCTCGGCGTTCGAGAGCCCACGCCCGACGGCGACGGCCACCTCGCGCTCGCGCCCGGTCAGCACGGCCAGGCGGTCCAGGGCGGCCGCGCGCCGGTCCTCACCGGCGGCGGGGTCGGGGTCGGCCGCGACGCGCGCCATGAGCGCAGCCGCGACGCTCGGGGACAGGATCGGCTCGCCGGCGGCGACGAGCCGGACCGCCTCGACGAGCCGGCGCGGCTCGGTGTCCTTGAGCAGGAACCCGCTCGCGCCCGCCCGCAGCGCCTGCACGACCATGTCGTCGGCGTCGAACGTCGTCAGCACGATGACCCGCGGTGGCGCGCTCGTGGCCGCGCCCGCGGTACCGGCTCCGAGGAGCCGCCGGGTCGTCTCGAGCCCGTCGCGGCGCGGCATCCGGATGTCCATGAGGACGACGTCGGGCCGGTGCTCGCGCACCACGGCCTCACCGTCGACGCCGTCGCCGGCCTCGGCCACGACCTCGACGTCCGGGGCGCCGCCGAGGATCATCCGCAGCCCGGCCCGCACGAGCGCGTCGTCGTCGACGATGACGACGCGCGTCCTCGTGCCCGTGTCCTCGACCCCCGTCACGACGCCCACGGTAGCCGGGCGGTGACGACGAAGTCGCCCCGACGGTCCGGGCCGTAGGTCAGCTCGCCGCCGGACAGCACCGCGCGCTCGGTGAGCCCGAGCAGTCCCAGCCCGCTGCCGGCGACCCCCGCCATCCCAGCCGTCCCCGCCACCGACCGGTCGCCGGGGGCCGGGATCCCGGCCGGGGTCCGGACGGTGACGTCGACCTGGCCCGCCCCGGCGCCGGCCCGCGCCACCGCGAGCGTCACCGTGGCGCGCCGGCCGGGGGCGTGCTTGCGGGCGTTCGTCAGGCACTCCTGGACGATCCGGTAGGCGTTGCGCGACACCCGGTCCGGCACGGCCGCCGCCTCGCCGGACTGCTCGAGGACGACGTCGGTCCCGGCGGCGCGCGCCTCCGTGACGAGCTCCTCCACGTCGTGGAGCGTCGGCTGCGGGCGTTCGGGCACCGACGCGTCGGAGGTGTCGGTGGCGTCGGACGCGTCGGAAGCGTCGGACGTCGTCGGCAGCGGCACGTCGCGCAGCACGCCGAGGACGTCACGCAGCTCGGACAGCGCCTGGTTGGCGCTCGACCGGATGACCTCCGCGGTGGCGGCGACCTCCTCGCGGTCGAGGTCGTCGCGGTAGGCGAGGGCCCCGGAGTGCATGGCCACCAACGAGATCCGGTGGGCGAGCACGTCGTGCATCTCGCGGGCGATCCGGGCGCGCTCGGCGACGCGAGCCTGCGCGACGCGCATGGCCTGCTCGCGCTCGGCGGTGAGGGCGCGCTCGTGGAGCGAGGCGACGAAGGCGCGACGCTCGCCGATGGCCCAGCCGCTGGCGACGCTGGCGGCCAGGATCAGCACCGAGATGACGATGCCCGACACGCTGATGGTCGAGTCCTCGGTGGGGTAGAGCAGCGCGTTGACGAAACCGGCTGCGAGGAACGGCACGGCCACGGCCGCGATCTCGCGCCAGCGTCGACGCGTCGACAGCGACACGAGCGCGAGGATGCTCGGGCCGACGGCGGCCATGGAGACCGCCGAGGCCAGGGCGGTGACCCACGCGACGGTCCGCGGGTACCGGCGCCGCCAGAGCAGCAGCACGGCACAGGCGAGCCCGACGGCGGCGTCGACGAGCAGCCAGCTCTTGCCGAGGGTCGGGTCGACGCCGCGGTGGTCGAGCTGCGCCTGGACCGAGCCCCAGAGCGCCGCGCCGAAGAGGACGGCCACGGAGATCCGCCACACCTCGCCCCACACGTGGCCGCGTCGGGTGCGGGCGATCCGGGGCAGTGGCACCGGCCCAGCGTAGGCAGCGGCCCGCGATGTCCGCATCCGTCCGGAGTAGGGGTGGGGAGAGGGCACCCCGAGGCGCGACCCTGACTCGGGTCAGGGTCGACTACGACTCAGGTAGGGGTCGGAATCAGGCTCATGACCGATGTGCGCGCCCCCGCACGCACGTCAGGGTGGAGCCCATGATCACAGTCGAGCGACTCACCAAGCGGTACGGCCCGTTCACGGCCGTCGACGACATCTCGTTCGAGGTGAAGCCCGGTCTCGTCACCGGCTTCCTCGGACCGAACGGTGCCGGCAAGACGACGGCGATGCGCGTCATGTCCGGCCTCACCCCGGCCACCTCCGGCCGTGCCACGGTGCTCGGCAAGCCGTACGGCGCGCTGCCGAACCCGGGCCGCCACGTCGGCCTGCTCCTCGACGCGTCGGCCCAGCACGCAGGCCGCACCGGTCGCGAGGTGCTGACGCTCGGGGCCATCCTCATGGGCATCGGCCGCGGCCGCGTCGACGAGATGATCGACCTCGTCGGCCTCACCGAGAAGGAGGCCAACCGACGCGTGCGCAACTACTCGCTCGGCATGCGCCAGCGCCTCGGCATCGCCCACGCCCTCCTCGGCGACCCCGAGGTGCTCATCCTCGACGAGCCGGCCAACGGCCTCGACCCGGCCGGCATCCGCTGGATGCGCGACCTGCTGCGCGGCTACGCCAACGAGGGCGGCACGGTGCTGCTGTCCTCGCACCTGCTCAACGAGATCGAGCGCGTCGCCGACGAGATCGTCGTCATCGGCCACGGCAAGATCGTGGCGCACGGCACCAAGGACGACCTCCTCGCCGGCGCCGGCACCTACGCCCGCTCGACCGACGACGACGCCCTGCTCGCGGCGCTCGCCGCCGAGTCGGTCGTCGCGCACCACACCCCGACCGGTGGCCTGCAGGTGGAGGCGGAGCCGCTCGCGGTCGGTCGCGTCGCCGCCGCCCACCAGATCGTCCTGACCGAGCTGCGCGGTGGCGACAGCCGGGGTCTCGAGGAGATGTTCCTCGACCTCACGGCCGACGCCGCCCGAGAGGAGGTGGCGGCATGACCACCACGACCACCACGACGAACACGCCTGCGGCACAGGCGTCCCCGAAGCACGCCGAGTCGGCGCTGCCGACGAGGGCGAAGGTGCCGGCCCGGATCGGCGGCGAGCGGCCCACGACCGGCGTGCCGTTCACGCGCCTCGTCCACGTCGAGCTGCGCAAGATGCTCGACACGCGGGCCGGTCGCTGGCTGCTCATCGGCATCGGCGCGATCATCGCCGTCGCCCTGACGATCATGTTCTTCAACGAGGGCGGCCAGCACGCCTTCGGCGAGTACCTCCAGGCCACGACGATGCCGATGGCGCTCATCCTGCCCGTCGTCGGCATCCTCGCCGTGACGTCGGAGTGGAGCCAGCGCACCGGCCTCGTCACCTTCGGCCTCGAGCCGCGGCGCATCCGCGTCGCCTGGGCCAAGCTCGTCAGCGCCCTGCTCGTCGGCGTGGCCGCGTTCGCCCTGGCGCTCGTGCTCGCCGCGATCGCGCACCAGGCCGCCATCACCTTCCGCGGCATCGACGCCGACTGGTCGATCGGCGGGCTCGTCCTGCTCGGTGCGGCGGGCTACGTGCTCCTCGGCGTGGCGCAGGGTGTCGGCTTCGGCATGCTCTTCAAGAACACGCCGGCCGCGATCGTCGTCTTCTTCGTCCTGCCGACCGCGTGGTCGATCCTCGGCTCGATGGTCTCGTGGCTGCGGTCCGCCTCGGAGTGGCTCGACATGAACCAGACGATGCAGCCCCTCTTCGAGGGCTCCCTCACCGGCTCCCAGTGGGCCCACCTCGGCGCGTCGGTCGCCCTCTGGGTCGTCGCACCGCTCGCGGTCGGCATCTGGCGCCTGACCCGCTCCGAGGTCAAGTAACCCGGCTCCCGGGACCACCGACCGCCGAGTGCCCACCTCCCGACGGGGGAGAGGTGGGCACTCGGCGTGTCCGGCTCGCCGCGTCGTCAGTGGGCGGCGTGCGTCGCGTCCTCGACGACCGGGTCCTGCACCGGCTTCGCGTCGTCGGCGTCGCCGCCGGGGTTCGGGGCGCCGAGTCCGGCCCGGACCAGCTCCTCGATCTGCTGGCCCGTCTCGGCGTCGACGTTCTTCCAGTACTCGAAGGCGCGCTCGAGCACCGGGGACTTCACGCCCCCGAGCAGGTGCCCGGCGACGGTCTCGGTGAACGCCTCGCGCTGCGCGTCGTCCCACACCTCGCGCACGAGCCGGCCGGCCTGGCCGAAGTCGTCGTCGTCCTCCCGAAGCGTGTAGGCCTGGCGCACCATGGCGCCGTCGTTCTCCCAGCCCTCCTCGACCTCGCCGACGTGGTCGGCGTACCCGCGTCCCTCGCTGTTCGGGGCGTAGACCGGGGCGTCGCCGCGGTGGGCGTAGGCCATCGGGCCGTCCTGCGTGTACGTGTTGAGGTCGTCGAGGCGCGGGCGGTTGACCGGCAGCTGGAGGTAGTTCGGCCCGATGCGGTAGCGGTGGGTGTCGCTGTAGGCGAAGGCCCGCCCGAGCAGCATCTTGTCGGGCGAGAACCCGATGCCGGGCACGAGCGCCGACGGCTCGAACGCCGCCTGCTCGATCTGGGCGAAGAAGTTGTCGGGGTTGCGGTCCAGCGTCATGGTGCCGACGTCGATGAGCGGGTAGTCCTCGTGCGGCCACACCTTCGTCAGGTCGAAGGGGTTGAGGTGGTAGGTCTTCGCGTCCTCGTACGGCATGATCTGCACGCGCAGCCGCCAGCTCGGATGGTCGCCGCGCTCGATGGCGTCGTGGAGGTCGCGGCGGTGGAAGTCGGCGTCCTGCCCGGCGATCTTCTCGGCCTCGGCGCCGGTCAGGCCCTCGACGCCCTGGTCGCTGTGGAAGTGGTACTTGACCCAGAACCTCTCGCCCGACGCGTTGACCCACATGTACGTGTGCGAGCCGTAGCCGTTCATGTGCCGGAGCGTCTTCGGGATGCCGCGGTCGCCCATGAGGTAGGTGACCTGGTGGGCCGACTCGGGGTTGAGCGACCAGAAGTCCCACTGCATGTGGTTGTCGCGCAGGCCCGACCCGCCCCGGCGCTTCTGGCTGCGGATGAAGTGCGGGAACTTCATCGTGTCGCGGACGAAGAACACCGGGGTGTTGTTGCCGACGAGGTCGTAGTTGCCCTCGGTCGTGTAGAACTTCAGCGCGAAGCCGCGGGGGTCGCGCCACGTGTCCGGGCTGCCCTGCTCGCCGGCGACGGTGGAGAACCGGGCCAGCATCTCGGTGCGCACGCCGGGCTGGAAGAGCGCCGCCTTGGTGTAGCGCGACACGTCCTCGGTCGTCTCGAAGACGCCGAACGCGCCCGAGCCCTTGGCGTGCACGTTGCGCTCCGGGATGCGCTCGCGGTTGAAGTGCGCCATCTGGTTGAGGAAATGGGTGTCGTGCAGCAGGATCGGCCCGTCCGGGCCGACGGTGAGCGAGTTGCGGTCGCTCGGCGCCGGCGCGCCGTTGTCGGCGTGCGAGCCGAGGCGGGCCTCCTCGCTCGGGGCCGGCTCGACCGAGGGCCGTCCGTTGTGGGTGTCCGTCATGTCCGCTCCTTCGATCGGGTCGTGCTCGGTCAGGGGGCGGGTGGTCTCCCCGACCTTCGCGACGTACCCGATCCGCGGCGACTGCGCCGGTCCTCCGGCCGTCGATCTGCGGGGAACCCTTTGGCGGGCCGACCGTCACCGCGCCAGGGCGGGGTGTCCTACAGTCGACGCGTGGGCCGGGTGGTGGTCAGCCGGTGGCGTCCCGTCGTGGGCGCCGTCCTCGGCGCGTTCCTCACCGCCTCCGTCGCCGGCTGCACGAGCGCGGACCCGGGGCTCCGGGCGTCGACGCGTCCGGCGTCTGGCGCCGTCGTCGCGCCCGGGGTGACCTTCACGCCGGTCGACCCCGGCCCCGCGCCGACGATCACGGTGCCGCCGCGTCGGGCCGGCGAGGTGGCCCGGGTCGTCGTGACGCGCAACGGCCCCGGCAAGGCGTTCCGCAACGTGCCGGGGCAGGCCGCCGCGGCCGGGCGGACCTACACGGTCGAGGTCGCCTGTGCCGCAGGCCGTCCCGCTGCTGACACGGCCGACACGGCCGGCACCACCTACGCCATCTACGACGCGGCACCGGGCACGTGGGGCCACGGCGAGCCGCTCTACTCGCGGCCGTTCGCGTGCGACGGCACGGTGCAGCGCACCGTCGACCTCGGGCTGCCGGCCGGCCCGGTGCAGATCGACGTGCGCGGGCTGCCCGCCGACGCCGTCGCCGCCTACGCCGTGATCCGCCCCGAGTGACGGCGCGGGGGCGACGCCGTGAACTGGGTCGAGCGCGTCCCGCCGGCGCCGTTAGGCTGGCCCGCGTGATCGACATCAAGCTCGTGCGCGACGAACCCGACCGGGTCCGCGCCTCGCAACAGGCCCGTGGAGAGGACCCGGGGATCGTGGACGCGATCCTCGCTGCCGACGAGCGCCGTCGATCGTCCCTCACCGACTTCGAGCGCCTCCGCGCCGAGCAGAAGACCGTCAGCAAGTCGGTCGGCGCGGCCATGGGCGCGTTCCAGAAGGCGAAGAAGGCCGGCGACGCCGACGCCGAGCACCTCGAGAAGAAGGCCCACGAGGCGCGTTCGCACGCCGCGACGCTGAGCGACCGCGTCAAGGGCCTCGAGGAGGAGGCCGGCGAGGCCGCCGCCGAGCTCGACCGCCTGCTCCGACGCGTCGGCAACGTCATCATCGACGGCGTGCCCACCGGCGGCGAGGACGACTACGTCGTGCTCGAGACCGTCGGCACCCCGCGCGACTTCGCGGCCGAGGGCTTCGAGCCGCTCGACCACCTCGCGCTCGGCGAGAGGCTCGGCGCCATCGACATGGAGCGCGGCGCGAAGGTCGGCGGTGCGCGCTTCTACTACCTCACCGGCGTCGGGGCGCAGCTCGAGCTCGCGCTGCTCAACATGGCGATCGCCCAGGCCACCGCCACCGGGTTCACGCCGATGATCACCCCGACGCTCGCGCGCACCGAGATCATGGCCGGCGCCGGCTTCATCGACGCGCACGACGAGGAGGTCTACAAGCTCAAGGACGACGAGCTGTACCTCACCGGCACCTCCGAGGTGGCCCTCGCCGGCTACCACGCCGACGAGATCATCGACCTCAGCAAGGGCCCGAAGCGCTACGCCGGCTGGTCGGCCTGCTACCGGCGCGAGGCCGGCTCGCACGGCAAGGACACCCGCGGCATCATCCGCGTGCACCAGTTCCACAAGGTCGAGATGTTCAGCTACTGCCGGCCGGAGGACGCCGAGGCCGAGCACCAGCGCCTCCTCGCCTGGGAGCGCGAGATGCTCGCCAAGATCGAGGTGCCCTACCGCGTCATCGACACGGCCGCCGGCGACCTCGGCGGACCGGCCGCGCGCAAGTTCGACTGCGAGGCCTGGGTGCCGACGCAGGGCAAGTACCGCGAGCTGTCCTCGACGTCGAACTGCACGACGTACCAGGCGCGCCGGCTGAACACGCGCGAGCGCGACCCGAACGGTTCTGGCACCCGCGCCGTGGCGACACTCAACGGCACGCTCGGCACGACCCGCTGGCTCGTCGCGATCCTCGAGAACCACCAGCAGCCCGACGGCTCGGTCGTCGTCCCCGAGGCCCTACGCCCCTTCCTCGGCCTCGACGTCCTCACGCCCCTCGCCTGACGCCGGGACCCCGCTGGTTCGAGGTAATCAGCAGCGGTAGGCCGCCGCCGATCACCTCGACCGCGCTGCGACGCCGCTGGTTCGAGGTATTCCGCGACCGTATGGAGTCGCGGATTACCTCGAATCAGGGAGTGCGGGCGGACTGCTGTCTCGATGGGGTGGGGTCAGCGCTCGTCGAGCATGACCTCGATGCTGTAGTCCTCGGCGTGGTAGCAGTGGTCGCCGTACTCGACGGGGTCACCGACCGCGTCGAAGGCGGTGCGCGACATGGTCAGCACCGGCTGCGACGGTCGTAGCCCGAGGTGCCGCCGCTCCGACGCCGTCGGGGTGCGGGCGCCGATGCGCTGGTGGGCGACGACCGGCTTGCCGCCGCGGGCCCGGAGCAGCGCGTAGAGGCCGTCGCGCTGCAGCTCCTCCCGGGAGATGTCGGAGTAGCGCGGCGGCAGCCAGTTCTGCAGGATCGCGAGCGGCCGGTCGCCGTTGCTGCGCAGACGCACGACGTGCAGCAGCGGTGTGTCCACCGGCAGCCCGAGGGACGATGCGGCGACGGCGTCCTCGACGACCTCGTGCTTGAGCACCTCGGTGCGCGGGTCGGCGCCGCCCTCGCTCCGCAGGTCGTCGTAGAGGCTCGTCAGCTCGGCGCGCCGGTGGATCTGGCGGCCGGCCACGGTGGTGCCGAGGCCGCGCCGGCGCAGCACCAGACCCTGGGCGACGAGCTCCTGGATGGCACGGCGGACCGTCGGGCGCGAGAGCCCGAGCCGGTCCGCCATCGCCACCTCGTTCTCGAACGGGTCGCCGGGCTGGAGGTCGCCGCGCGAGATGGCCCCGCTCAGCTGCTGGGCCAGCTGGTGGTAGAGCGGAACCGGCGTCTCGCGGTCGATGCGGACGTCAACGGTCTTGGCCATGGCCGCAGACTAGCCACTGCGCCCCTGCATGTTCGCAGGTGCTCACAACCTGACACCTCGGCGTGTCGCGACGCGGCCGCGTCGTCATCGCGGTGCCTTGACGACCAGGACCGGCACCTCCGCGTCGAGGATGACGTTCTGCGCGACGCTGCCGAGGAACGCCTTGCCCATGGGGGAGCGGCGTCGCGCGCCGATGACGAGCAGGTCCGGCTTGAGCTCTCGCGTCGCGCCGAGGATGGCCTCGGACACGTCGCCGATGTCGTGGCCGCCGGCGACGAGGTGGACGCGGACGTCCACCGCGCCCAACCCCGCCGAGGCGAGCGCGTCGTCGACGGCGTCGGAGATGCCGGCCCGCGTCGCCTCGGCGACGTCGTTGTCGAGGGCCTCGACGACGTGGACGACGACGAGTCCCGTGCCCCGGTAGCCCGCTTGGCGGGCCGCCTCCTGAAGCACGAGGTCGCTGGAGGACCGCACCTGGTGTGCCACTGCGACAGTCATGGTGCTCTCCTCCTCGCTCAGCGCTGCAGCTCGTGCGACAGCTCGGCGAGCTCGTCGCCCCCGGCCATCTGACGTGTCAGCTCATCGAGCGTCACCTCGGAGCGCTTCTTGTCGAGCACCGCCTGGCCGAGCTTGAGGATGACGAAGTGGTTGCCGACGAGGTGGGCGTGGTGCGGGTTGTGGGTGATGAACACGACCCCGAGGCCGGCGTCGCGTGCGGCCGCCGTGTACTTGAGCACGACGCCGGACTGCTTGACGCCGAGGGCCGCGGTCGGCTCGTCGAGGATGAGGACCCGCGCTCCGAAGTAGACGGCGCGCGCGATGGCGACGCACTGGCGCTGGCCACCGGAGAGGTTGCCGATGGGCTGGTTGATGTCCTTGACGACGATCCCCATCTTGCGCAGCTCCTGGTCGGCGATCTCCTTCATCTCGCTGATCTTCAGCGGGGCGAAGGGCACCCGACCCGAGACCATCTCGGAGCCGAGGAAGAAGTTGCGCCAGACCTCCATGAGGCCGACGACCGCGAGGTCCTGGTACACGGTCGCGATCCCGTGGGCGAGCGAGTCGCGCGGGCTGGTGAACTGGACCTCCTTGCCGTCGACCTTCATCGTTCCCTCGTTGTGCGGGTGCAGCCCCGAGATGATCTTGATGAGGGTGGACTTGCCGGCGCCGTTGTCGCCGAGGACGCAGGTGACCTCCCCGGCGTTGACGGTCAGGTTGATGCCCTTGAGGGCGCGGATCGCGCCGTAGGTCTTGCCGATGTCGATCATCTCGACGAGCGGCTCGCCCTTGTGCAGCTCCGGATCGGCGTGCTCGTGCAGGGTGTCGGTCATGTCAACCCACCTTTCGGGCGCTCGAGAGTCGTTTGACGTAGAGATTGACCATGACGGCGAGCAGGAGCATGACGCCGAGGAAGGCCTTGAACCAGTTCGGGTCCCAGCCGGCGTAGACGATGCAGAGGCTGGTCATGCCGAAGATGAAGGCGCCGATGGCCACGCCGATCGCGTTGCCGTAGCCGCCGGTCAGGAGGGTGCCGCCGACGACCGCGGCGATGATGTAGAGGAACTCGTTGCCCACGCCGTTGCCGGCCTGGAGGGTGTTGAAGTTGTAGAGGTAGTGCATGCCGGCGAACCAGGCGAGGAAGGACACGGTCATGAAGAGACCGACCTTGACCCGGGTTACCGGAACGCCCACGGCGCGGGCCGAGGCGGCGTTGCCGCCGACCGCGTAGATCCAGTTGCCGACCTTGGTGCGCTGCAGCACGTAGGCCGAGAGAGCGACGAAGAGGAACCACCAGACGACCGTGATGGAGAGGGTGATCGAGCCGATCTGCCACTCGTTGGCGAAGATCCAGTTCAGCGAGGAGTAGCCGGCCATCTGGTTGATGTTCGGGCTCGACACCGAGCCGGTGACGAGCTTGGTCACGCCGAGGTTGGCGCCCTGCAGCACGAAGAAGGTGCCCAGGGTGATGAGGAAGCTCGGGATCCCGGTTCTCATGACGAGGTAGCCGTTGAGGAACCCGATCGCCAGGCAGAGCACCAGCGACAGGATCGCGCCGACCCACAGGTTGATGCCGAGCTGGTAGCAGAACATCGCGTTGAACAGCCCGGCCGTGGTGACGGTGACCCCGGCGGAGAGATCGAACTCGCCGCCGATCATCAGCATCCCGACCCCGACCGCGACGATGCCGATCGTCGAGGACTGGTAGAGCACGGTGAAGAACGAGGCCGGGGTGCGGAAGGCGGGCGCGACGATGAGGAAGAAGATGAAGATGACGACCGCCGCGACCAGGGCGCCGATCTCGGGCCGGGCCAGCAGCCGGTTGGACCAGCCCAGGGTGACCCGGTTGGACGCCTCGGCCGGGGCCGACGGCGACGGGTCCGTCTTGACGGGACTACTACTCATGACAGCTCCAGTGCTGTTCGGCGGGGGCCGGGCTGCCTGGTCTGACTCGACGGCCCGGCCCCCTGGAGGCGGTTAGCGAGTGTTCGCCTTGATGAAGGGGAGGACCTGGGCGATGTTCGACTTGTCGACGAAGGAGGGGCCGGTCAGCACGGCCTGGCCGCCACCGAGGATGTTGCCGTTCTTCTTGTAGAGGTACAGCTGGGTGATCGCCATGTAGCCCTGCAGGTACGGCTGCTGGTCGATGAACCACTCGATCTTGCCGTCCTGGACCGCCTGGGCGGCGTCGGGGTTGGTGTCGAACGTCCCGATCTTCACGGTGGCCCCGGCGCCCTGGGCGGCCTTGATCGTGTCGAGGGCCTGCGGTGCGCCGAGGGTGATGACCCAGTTGATCGTCTTGTCCTCGGTCAGCTTGGCCTGAATGGCGGTGGTGACGGCGGCGTCGTCCGCGCCGTTGACCTGCAGGTTCTCGGTGTTCGGGAACGAGTCCTTGACGCCGGCGCAGCGGTCCTCGAGGGCCACCGACCCGGTCTGCTGGATGGTGCAGAGGATCTTCGTGGCGCCGGCGGCCGCGGCCTTCTTGCCGGCCTGCTGGCCGCCCAGCTTCTCGTTGGAGGCGAAGTGCGTCAGCGCGCCGGCCTGCTGGAAGTAGTCGATGCCCGAGTTGAAGGTGTCGACGGGGATGCCGGCCGCGACGGCCTTCTTGATCGTCGGGATGAGCGCGTCCGGCGTGACCAGGGTCGTGGCGATGCCGTCGACCTTGGAGTCGATGGCGTTCTGGATCAGGACCGCCTGCTTGGTGGCGTCCGGGTCCGAGGAGTACTTCAGGGTGGCCCCGGTGTCCTTGGCGGCCTGCTGCGCGCCGGCCTTGATGCGATCCCAGAAGGTGTCGCCGGGAGTCTCGTGGGTGATCATCGCGAACGTGTAGCCGCTGTTGCCGCCACCGCCGCCCCCACCCGTCGACGTGGTGCTGGGCGCGCCACCGCTGCTGCACGCGGCGAGGGCCAGGGACGCCGCCGCGGCGATGCCGACGGCGGTGGTCAAACTCTTGCGAGTCCGGGACGGGATCATCGTTGATTCCTTTCGTCGTGTCGCGGGTCTCCGGTCAGCCTGACTCGGCGCGACGTGAGGGTGACGGGTGCAGGCGGGGAGGGCCGGTCCCCTCGGTCCGGCCCGTGGTGCACGAGATCCCCTGACGGGCTCGTGCACCCTGGCTGCGTTCGTCGGGCGGGGGGCTGTGCCGCGCCCCGCCGGTGCCTATTCAGATCTGGCTGTGTGTGTGTCCGGGTCGGACGTGGAGGGCGGCGTGGTGTCGCCTCGACCGTTGCGGGCCACCGTGGTGACCCGCCGCTCTGCCGGTTCCGTCGTCGTTGTCGGGGTTGTCCGTCGACCCCGGCGTCGGTGCCGGCAATTGGGAGGATGCAACACCTCTGCAAAGCATGTCAAGCAATTGACCAAACATCAGAATGTTCTAACATTTGCTTGACAGGGCTCGACGCCGACGGGGACGATCGAACCCGAACGAGCGGTACCACCCAAGGGAGTGTGTTGTGCGAATCGGACTTGCCGGCGTCGGCCGGATCGGGGCCTTCCACGCGGAGACGCTGCGTGACCTGCGCGACGTCGACGAGGTCGTCGTCACCGACGCCCTGCCGGACGCGGCCCGCGCGGTCGCCGAGCGCCTCGGGGTCGGCTTCTCGCCCTCGCCCGAGCAGCTGCTCGCCGACGGCGTCGACGGCTTCGTCATCGCGACGGCGACGCCGGGGCACGCGCCCCTGCTGCGGCTCGGCCTCGAGTCCGGCGTGCCGACCTTCTGCGAGAAGCCGGTGGCCTCGACGCTCGCCGAGACGATGGAGCTGGCCAAGCTCGTGCGCGGCTCGGACGTGCCGGTCCACGTCGGCTTCCAGCGCCGGTTCGACTGCGGCTACCAGCGGGCGCAGGAGGCCGTCGCGGCGGGCGAGCTCGGCTTCCTCCACTCGGTGCGGGCGATGACCCACGACCAGGCCCCGCCGCACGCGGCCTACATCCCGACGAGCGGCGGACTGTTCCGCGACTGCTCGATCCACGACTTCGACATCATCCGGTTCGTCACCGGCCGCGAGGTCGCCTCGGTGTACGCGACGGGCGCGAACAAGGGCGCCGACTTCTTCAGCGAGGCCGGCGACGTCGACACCGCCGCCGCGATCCTCACCCTCGACGACGACACGCTGGTGTCGGTGACGGCCACCCGGTACAACGGCGGGGGTCACGATGTGCGCATGGAGGTTCTCGGCAGCGAGGGCACGATCGGCGTCGGGTACGACGACTCGCTCGCCGTCACGTCCGCCGAGCCCGGGGCCACCTACCCGAACGGGCCGCGGCACTGGTCGTTCATGGAGCGCTTCCTGCCGGCCTACCGCGCCGAGCTGACCGCGTTCGCCGCGGTCGCGCGGGGCGTGCGCCCGTCGCCGTGCACCATCGACGACGCCCTCGCCGCGTTCCGCGTCGCCGAGGCGTGCGAGCTCTCGCGCCACGAGGGACGCGTCGTGCGCCTCGAGGAGGTCGAGACGCTGTGAGCACGCCCTCCGCCACCCACGAGAGCGGCACCTCGAGCGCCGAGCCGTACGACGTCGTCGCCATCGGCCGCACCGGCGTCGACATCTACCCGCTGCAGCACGGCGTCGGCCTCGAGAAGGTCCGCACCTTCGAGAAGTTCCTCGGCGGCAGCGCGACGAACGTCTCCGTCGCCGCCGCGCGGCACGGTCGACGCGTCGCCCTGCTGACCCGTGTCGGGAAGGACGCGTTCGGCCGGTACGTCCACGAGGCCCTGCGTGGCTTCGGCGTCGACGACCGGTTCGTGACCGCCGTCGACGGCCCGCCGACGCCGGTGACCTTCTGCGAGGTCTTCCCGCCCGACGACTTCCCGCTCTACTTCTACCGCTACCCGATCGCGCCCGACCTGCTCATCGAGGTCGACGAGCTGCCGCTCGACGCGATCCGTTCGGCCCGCCTCTACTGGTCGACCGTCACGGGCCTGAGCCAGGAGCCGAGCCGCTCGGCGCACTTCGCCGCCTGGGCCGCACGCGGTCGCGCTCGGCACACCGTCCTCGACCTCGACTACCGGCCGATGTTCTGGGCCAGCGCCGCCGAGGCGAGCGCCCAGGTCGGCGCCGCGCTCGAGCACGTCACCGTCGCCGTCGGCAACCGCGAGGAGTGCGAGGTGGCGGTCGGCGAGACCGAGCCGCAGCGCGCCGCCGACGCACTGCTCGAGCGCGGCGTCGAGCTGGCGGTCGTCAAGCAGGGACCCAAGGGCGTCCTCGCGGCGACGCGTGACGAGCGCGTCGAGGTGCCGCCGTTCCCGGTCGACGTCGTCAACGGCCTCGGCGCCGGCGACGCGTTCGGCGGGGCCCTGTGCCACGGGCTGCTGTCGGGGTGGGACCTTCGCCGCGTCCTCGAGTTCGCGAACGTCGCCGGCGCCATCGTCGCCAGCAAGCTCGAGTGCTCCACCGCCATGCCCACGACCGCAGAGGTCGACGAACGGCTCGCCCCGTCCCTCTCGTCCACCCCCGTCGCCGGACCCGTTGCCGAGGAGGCACGATGACCACCACGACCGGCCCCACCAGCCCCGCCGGTTCCACGACGCACCAGCCCGCCGGTCGGGTGTCGGTCGCCGACCTCACCGAGGTCCGCGTCCGCGAGCCGTACCGCATCGCCGACGCGTGGGCCCTGCGCCGACGCCGCCCGCTCGTCGGTGACGACGGTCGCCTCCTCGTCGTGGCCGCCGACCACCCGGCCCGCGGCGCCCTCGGCGTCCGCGGTGCCGGTGCGGCGATGGCGAGCCGCAGCGACCTGCTCGAGCGCCTCGCCACCGCGCTCTCGCGGCCCGGCGTCGACGGCGTCCTCGGCACGCCCGACGTGCTCGACGACCTCCTGCTGCTCGGTGCACTCGACGACAAGCTCGCCATCGGGTCGATGAACCGCGGCGGCCTGCAGGGCTCGAGCTTCGAGCTCGACGACCGGTTCACCGCCTACTCGGCGGCCGAGATCGAGGACCGCGGGCTCGACGGCGGCAAGATGCTGACGCGCATCTGCCTCGAGGACCCCGGCACGGTGGCGACCCTCGAGGCCAGCGCCGACGCCGTCACCGCGCTCGCGCAGCGCCGCCTCATGGCCATGGTCGAACCCTTCCTGTCCACCCGCGAGGGCGGCCGCGTCGTCAACCAGCTCGACCCCGACTCGACGATCAAGTCGATCCACATCGCCCAGGGCCTCGGCGCCTCGAGCGCCTACACGTGGCTCAAGCTGCCCGTCGTCGACGAGCTCGACCGCGTCATGGACGCCACGACCCTGCCGACACTGCTCCTCGGCGGCGACCCGCAGGGCGACCCGCACGACACCTACGCGTCGTGGGGCCGGGCGCTCGACCTGCCCGCCGTGCGCGGGCTCGTCGTCGGGCGTGCGCTGCTCTACCCGCCGGACGGCGACGTCGCGGCGGCCGTCGACATCGCGGCCGAGCTGGTCCACGGGGCCGGTCTCGACACCGAGGGGGGCCGGGCGTGAGCGACACCGCGCGCTGGACGCGTCCGCTCGGGTCGGCGTCGGCCGACGGGTGGGACGTCGTCATCGACGACGGCCTCGACGGCTGGGCGCACACGAGCCTGCGCGTCGTCGCCCTCGAGGCGGGGGAGTCGCGCACCGTGCACGCGGAGGAGTGGGAGCACGTCGTCGTGCCGCTGTCCGGTTCGGTCGGGGTCGTCGCGGTCGCCGCGGACGCGTCCGACGGCGTCGTCGGCGACGTCGTGCTCGCCGGACGCGCGTCGGTCTTCTCGGGTGCGACCGACGTCGCGTACGCGGCACGCGACACCGCGCTGACGGTGACGGCGCACGAGGGCCCTGCCCGGGTGGCGGTCTGCGGCGCCCGCGCGGCGGTTCGGCACACGCCGCCGTTCCGCCACGTGGCCGCCGCAGACGTGCCGGTCGAGCTGCGCGGCGCGGGGGTCGCGAGCCGCGAGGTGCGCAACTTCGCCACCCCCGGTGTCCTCGACGCCGACTCGATCATCGCCTGCGAGGTGGTGACGCCCGCCGGCAACTGGAGCTCCTACCCGCCGCACAAGCACGACGAGGAGCGCCCCGGCGTCGAGACGCAGCTCGAGGAGATCTACTACTTCGAGGTGCAGCACGAGGGTGGAGCCGCTGCCGCGAACGGCGCGGATCCCGTTGGCTACCAACGGGTCTACGGCACGGACGAGCGACCCATCGACGTCCTGGCCGAGGTGCGCAGCGGCGACGTCGTGCTCGTGCCGCACGGCTGGCACGGGCCGGCGATGGCCCCGCCCGGCTACGACCTCTACTACCTCAACGTCATGGCCGGCCCCGGACAGGACCGGGCCTGGCTCATCTGCGACGACCCGGCACACGGCTGGGTCCGTGACACGTGGTCGACCCAGCAGGTCGACCCCCGACTCCCGCTTGGAGGCACCCGATGACGCGTGACGCCCAGCCCGACGCCGGCTCGACCGTGCGCCTCACGGTGGCGCAGGCCCTCGTGCGGTTCCTCGCGAACCAGTGGAGCGAGCGCGACGGCGAACGGCAGAAGCTCTTCGCCGGCTGCTTCGGCATCTTCGGCCACGGCAACGTCGCCGGGCTCGGCCAGGCGCTGCTGCAGAACGAGCTGGCCGACGGCGAGGAGCACCTCCCGTACGTCCTGGCGCGCAACGAGCAGGCGATGGTGCACACCTCGGTGGCATACGCCCGGCAGAAGGACCGCCTCCAGACGTGGGCGTGCACGGCGTCGGTCGGCCCCGGCTCGACGAACATGCTGACGGGCGCGGCGCTCGCCACGATCAACCGGATCCCCGTGCTGCTGCTGCCGTCCGGCACGTTCGCGACCCGGGTCAGCGCGCCAGTGCTCCAGGAGCTGGAGCTGCCGCACGCGGCCGACGTCACGGTCAACGACGCGTTCCGCCCGCTGTCGCGCTTCTTCGACCGGGTCAGCCGGCCGGAGCAGCTGCCGTCGGCACTCCTCGGGGCGATGCGGGTGCTCACCGACCCGGTCGACACCGGCGCGGTGACCATCGCGCTGCCGCAGGACGTGCAGGCCGAGGCCCACGACTGGCCGGTCGAGCTGTTCGCGCCGCGCGTGTGGCGCGTGGCCCGGCCGCTGCCGGAGGCCGTCGACGTCGCCGACGCCGCCGCGGTCATCCGCTCGGCGAAGCGCCCGCTGGTCGTGGCCGGCGGTGGCGTGCACTACTCGGGTGCCGAGGCCGCACTGCGGGCGTTCTGCGAGGCGACGGGCATCCCCGTCGGCGAGTCGCAGGCCGGCAAGGGCTCGCTGCCGCACGGCCACCCGCAGGAGATGGGCGCCGTCGGCTCGACCGGCACGACCGCCGCCAACGCGCTGGCCGCCGAGGCCGACGTCGTCATCGGCATCGGCACCCGGTGGAGCGACTTCACCACGGCATCGCGGACTGCGTTCCAGGACAGCGGGGTCCGCTTCGTCAACGTCAACGTCGCGAGGTTCGACGCCGGCAAGCACTCCGGGCTGTCGGTCGTGGCCGACGCCCGCGAGGCGCTGACCGCCCTGACGGCCGCCCTCGAGGGCTGGTCGGTCGACGACGCCTACCGCTCGCGGCAGGCCGACCTGTGGAGCGCGTGGGACGCGGCGGTCGAGGCGACCTTCAGCCCTCCCGCCGAGGTCACCGACCGCCTCGCCGCCGGCCTGCTGACGCAGGGCGAGGTGCTCGGCGCCGTCAACGAGCTGACCGACCCGCGCGACGTCGTGCTCTGCGCGGCCGGCTCGATGCCCGGCGACATCCACAAGCTGTGGCGGGTGCGCGACCGCAAGGCCTACCACGTCGAGTACGGCTACTCCTGCATGGGCTACGAGGTGCCGGCCTCGATCGGCATCCGCCTCGCCGACGAGTCGCGTGACGTGTTCGCCATGGTCGGTGACGGCGGGTACCTCATGATGCCGACCGAGCTCGTCACGGCGGTGCAGGAGCGGGTCAAGGTCGTCGTGGTCCTCGTGCAGAACCACGGGTTCCACTCGATCGGGTCGCTGTCGGAGTCGCTCGGCTCGCAGCGCTTCGGCACGAAGTACCGCTACCGCGGCGCGTCCTCGGGTCGCCTCGACGGGGACGTCCTGCCCGTCGACCTCGCCGCCAACGCGCGGTCGCTGGGTGCGCACGTCATCGAGGTGCACTCGCGCGACGAGCTGCACCAGGCGCTCAAGGAGGCCAAGGCGTGGCCGGCCGACGGTGGCCCCGTCGTCATCCACGTCGAGACCGACCCGACCGTCTACGCCCCCGACAGCGACTCCTGGTGGGACGTGCCGGTCTCGCAGGTCAGCGACCTCGCCAGCACGCAGCACGCCTTCCGCGAGTACGAGGAGCACAAGGCCTCCCAGCGTCCGCTCGTCACCCCCACGACCCCGGAGTCCGCGTCATGAAGCTCGCCCTCGACCCGTACATGTTCCGTGAGGCGCCGCTGCTCGAGCTGCCCTCTCTCGTGGCCGAACTCGGCTACGAGTGGATCGAGCTGTCGCCGCGCGACGACTTCATCCCGTTCTTCAACCACCCGCGCGTCGACGACGCCGGCGTCGCCGCCTTCCGTACCGCGCTGCGGTCCGCGGGGGTCGGGGTGTCGTCGGTGCTGCCGCTCTTCAGGTGGTCGGGTCCGGACGAGGAGGACCGGCAGGCTGCGGTGCGCTACTGGAAGCGCGCCATCCGGATCGCCTCGCTCCTCGGCGTCGACACCATGAACTCCGAGCTCAACGGCAACCCGCGCGAGGCGGCGACGTGCGAGCGGATGTTCTGGCGCTCGATGGAGGAGCTGCTGCCCGAGTTCGAGAAGGAGGGCATCCGCCTCGTCCTCGAGCCGCACCCGGACGACTGGGAGGAGGACGGCAAGCGCGCCGTCGACATCATCCGGGGGATCAACAGCCCCAACGTCTCCTTCCTCTACTGCGCGCCGCACACGTTCCACCAGGGCAACGACTGCGACGGCATCATGGACAAGGCCGGCGACCTGCTGACGATGGTCCACGTCGCCGACGCCTACGACCACACCGCGTCGTCCGGGCTGCGCTACATCGTCAACCCGCCCGGCTCGCAGGTCACCGTGCACCAGCACCTCGACATCGGCCAGGGCGAGGTCGACTTCGACGCGTTCTTCCGCGGCCTCGAGCGCATCGGCTTCGACGGCATCGTCACCTCCTGCGTCTTCGCCTGGGAGGACCGCGCCCGCGAGTCGAGCGAGTACATGCGCGACACGATCCGCTCCTACCTCGACAAGTGGTCCACCCCGCCCACCCTCGTCTCCCCGTACGGCCGCTGAGCCGAAACCCTCTTCCCCGAGTTCCGCTGCCGCGCAGCCCGTTCCACCGAAGGACAAGCACCATGAGCACCCCGACCCGCATCACCCACCTCATCGACGGCCGGCCGTGGGCCGGCACCGCCGAGCGCACGTCGCCGGTCTTCAACCCGGCCACCGGCGAGCAGACCGGCGTCCTCGACCTCGCGTCGGCGGCCCTCGTCGACGACGCCGTCAAGAGCGCCAAGGCCGCCTGGGAGGAGTGGGCCGACGCGTCGCTCGCCAAGCGCGCGCAGGTGCTCTTCGCCTTCCGCGAGCTGCTCAACTCCCGCAAGGACGAGATCGGGGCCCTCATCACCGCCGAGCACGGCAAGGTCCTGTCCGACGCCGTCGGCGAGGTGACGCGCGGCCTCGAGGTCGCCGAGTTCGCCTGCGGCATCCCGCACCTGCTCAAGGGCGGCTTCAGCG
>NZ_JAWIIL010000016.1:0-39997 GCF_034724055.1 Intrasporangium zincisolvens | reverse complement strand
GTGACGCGTTCGACGAGGGTGTCGGCCATGAGCTGGCCCTTGCTCCGGGCGTCGCTTGAGGCCTTGGCCGTTGCCGCGGCGCGGGTCAGGGCGGCGTGGACGGCGACGGCCTGAGCGACCGGGAGCAGCGCGGTGACCAGGGCCATGGTGTCCGGGACGGGGCGGATCGTGACCCGCCGCTCGGACTCGGCCAGGCGGGCTCGGGCGACGGCCGCCTCGGCGTCGAGCCGGTCGGCGCAGGCCCGGACGCGGCGTTCCAGCTCGCGGTCGCCCCACCCGCCAACCCCGGAAGTCGGGTCGTCGACATCGAGGTTGGTCCCGATGACCTCGGCGTCGACCCTGGACCGAACCGCCGGTTCGAGGTGGCCGGTGGCCCGGACGACGAGGTCGGCGCGCCGCTCGTTGAGGGCCCCGGCCGCCAACGCGTCCAGGGTGTGCGGCAGGTGGCGCACCAACGCCACCGACGCGTTCGCCAGGCGCGACCCCCGTGCGGGCGACTCGTGCCTGGCCAGGGCCACCTCGGCCGCGACCCCGGTGCGCGTCAGCATCAGACGCCGCGAGGACCGCGACCCGGCGCCGGCGTCCACGTCGTTGCTGCCCGCGTCGGAGCGCCCACCTCGCCGCATACCGGGGCGCCAGGCGGTGGCACCCTCGGGGTCGAGCTCGAGGATGCGGGCCCGGTCGCGGGCCAGCACCCACCCGTCGAAGTCACCGGCGTCGGCGCAGATGCGTGCCCGCTCCCGCAGCTGTGCCGCCTCCCCGGCGCGGGAGGCGACGAACCGCTCGGTCAGGCGCGCCTGGGCCGCCGCGCACGCGGCCTTGGCCACCTCCAGGGCGGCCAGGGCGTCAACCAGCGACGCGTCACTGGGCGCCTCGGCGCCGAGGGTCGCCAGCTCCGCCTGCAGGGCTGCCGTGAGCGCACCGAGGCGGTCGGCCGACCCGGTCTCGGCAACGCCAGCAGGTTCGAACACGTGTTCGATTCTACGCGAGAGCCCCGCGCCCATCAAGAGGTTGTCCACATCGAGTTCGGCTGCAGCACAGAGCAACCCGCTCAATGACATCGTTGTCGGTGGCTGGTGCGAGGATGCCGTCATGTCCGCCCTTCCTGTCGCCGTCGCGCCCGGATCGCTCAGCGCAGTCGCCCAGCCGACCCTCGAGGCGGGTGGTGGTCTGACGCTGCGCCCCTTCGTCGACGATGACTCCGACGCGCTCGTCCGCGCGTACGCCGACCCGGCCATCCAGCGCTGGCACCGCCGGTCGCTGAGTCACGCCGAGGCGCTCGAGTGGATCCGCGGGCGGGCCCACGCCAGGTGGCAGCGTGAGACCGGCGCCGAGTGGGCCGTCGTCGATGCGGCGGAAGCCCTGGTCGGCCGGGTCGGCCTCCCTGTCCTGCACCTCGACGAGGGCATCGCCGAGGTCGGCTACTGGGTGCTGCCGGAGGGCCGAGGGCGCGGCGTCGCAGGCCGAGCCCTTACCGCAGTGACGGACTGGCTCTTCGCCCTCGGGCTGCACCGCATCGAGCTGATGCACTCGATCCACAACCAGCCCTCGTGCCGCGTCGCCGTCAAGAACGGGTTCGAGCTCGAAGGCGTCCGCCGGTCGGCGCTGCTGCACCCGGACGGCTGGCACGACATGCACCTGCACGCCCGGCTCGCCCCCGCCTGAGCCGCCCGGCGGCGTCGAGGTGCCGGAGCCTCACGACGCGGCGGTGTCCGCCTCGAGGATCGCCCGGCTCATGCGCACGACGAGCTCCCGAACCTGCTCGAACCGGCCGGGGTCGTCGTCCGCTCCGTCGGCGTACCACCAGTCCCGGGCCCAGTCCACGAGGGCCGCGTCCCCGGGCCGGGATGCCGAGAACCGTTCTGCTGCAGCCCGTTTCGACAGCTGTTCGCCCTCGACGACCGCGCACCAGGCCCGGCACATCGACAGCACCGCGTAGGACTGCGCGCCCACGGGCCGCATGTCATCCACCCAGGTGGGCCAGTCCCGCACATGGGCCAGCAGGGCCTCGCGCAGCTGCTCCGGCGCCACCGCAGGCAGCACGTCACGGGCCGGTGGGCCGACGAGCGGCCGGCCCCGCTCGCGGACCGTGGCCCACGTCAGCACCCGGTGGTGGGTCGCCGGCAGCAGGTGCAGGGCCTCGCCGGGGCTGATCCGCATGATGACGTGACCCGTTGTGGGCTCGCCACCGGCCGCGAGCGACTCGACCGTCGCCATCCCGACGGTCTCCACCTCGACGCGTCCGACCCAGGCCGGGTGGCGTGCCTCGACCGACGCGTGCACCGGTGCCACCGTAGCGAGCGTCCTGTCGTCGGGCGCGTGCCGCAGCGCCACGAGCACGTCGAGGTCGCTGCGGGCCGGGGTGAAGTCGCCGGCGACGAGCGAGCCGTGCACCCAGACGCCCACGAGCACGTCGCCGAGCGCGTCCACCAGGCCGCGCGCCAGGTCCTCGAGCACCGCCCACGGCCCGACGCCGCGGCGCATCGCGACGCGCCGGCCCACCGCGTCGAGGCCGAGGCGTCGCTCGGTCGCGCGGAGTGCCTGCAGGCCCGGCGTCAGGTCGGTCAGCGTCTCGAAGCCGCGACGCTCGTAGAACGGCCCGTTCCACCGCACGTCCGCGAAGGTGCAGAGGGTCACGGCGTCGTGGCCCGCCCGCGCAGCCCACGCGACCGACGCGTCGAGCAGCGCGGTCCCGACGCCCCGGCCCGTGGCGTCGGGGAGCACCGACAGCTGCTCGAGGTGCGCCTCGCCGTCGACGACCTCGAGCCGCGCGAACCCGACGACCCCCGATGCGTCCTCGGCCACGAGCACCCGCGCGGCGTGCGCGAGCTCCGCAGCCGTCGTGGCGACCGGCGGGATCGGCCCGATGCCGTGGCGGGCGAACACCTCGTCGGAGGCCTCCTCGAGCGCCGGCAGGCCGGCCAGGTCATCGGGGCAGGCCGGGCGCACGGTCGTCGTCACCCGCGCCAGCCTGTCACGGCGCCGCCTGCGAGCGCTGTGGCACGCTGGCGGCATGAGCGAGCCCGTCGCCGAGCAGCCCGCCCCCGACACCGATCACTACGTCGTGCGCCAGCGCGTCACGATGATGGTCAACCGGTACGAGATCCACCGCTCCGACGGCACCGGCGCCGAGCTGGGGATGCTGTGCTTCGCCGAGCAGAAGCGGATGAAGCTCAAGGAGGAGGTGACCTTCTTCAGCGACGCCGCGAAGACGCACGCGCTCTTCGGGTTCCGCGCCCGCAAGGTCATCGACCTCGGCTCGGGCTACGACGTCGTCGACGCGAACGGCCAGCCGATCGGCTGGTTCAAGAAGAACTTCGGGGCCTCGCTCGCCAGCTCCACGTGGCACCTGCGCGACGCCGCCGGCCTCGAGAGCACCGGCAGCGAGCGCAACGCCAAGGTGGCCATCCTGCGCCGGATCTGGGACGTCGTTCCGGTCGTCGGCGACATCCCGGTGCCGTGGCTGTTCCACTTCGACTTCCGCACGCCGGAGGGCGAGACGGTCCTCAGCTCGACCAAGCGCGTCGGGGTCCGCGACGTCTACCACGTCGACCTGCCGGCCCTGCCCGACGGCCGCCGACTCGACTGGCGCGTCGGCGCTGCGATGGCCGTCGCCCTCGACGCCCTGCAGTCGCGCTGAGACGCGGTCCGGAGCACGTGTGGGGGCCGATAGACTTCGGCCGTCCGAACGGACGCTCCTGACCCCGTCCAGACAGGGAGAACCATCACCGATGGGAAGCATCGTCGTCGACGTCATGCTCAAGCCCGAGATCCTCGACCCCCAGGGCCAAGCCGTCGGCGGGGCACTCCCGCGCCTCGGCTTCGACGGGTTCACCGACGTCCGTCAGGGCAAGCGGTTCGTCCTCACGGTCGACGGTGACGTCACCGAGGAGCACCTCGCCGCGGCCCGCGAGGCCGCCGAGAAGCTGCTGTCGAACCCCGTCATCGAGGACGTCGTCTCGGTCCGGGTCCTCGAGGACGCCACGGACGCGGGGGATGCCGGCGGCGCCGACGCGTCGAAGGACGACGCGCGGTGAAGGTCGGCGTCGTCACCTTCCCCGGCTCGCTCGACGACCGTGACGCGGCCCGTGCCGTGCGCGAGTGCGGCGGCGAGGCGGTCTCCCTCTGGCACGGCGACGCGGACCTCAAGGGTGTCGACGCCGTCATCCTGCCCGGCGGGTTCTCCTACGGCGACTACCTGCGCTGCGGCGCCATCGCCCGCTTCGCGCCGGTCATGGACGCGCTCGTCCCCGCCGCCAAGGGCGGCCTGCCGGTCCTCGGCATCTGCAACGGCTTCCAGGTGCTCACCGAGAGCCACCTGCTCCCCGGCGCGCTGATCCGCAACGACCACCGCAAGTTCAACTGCGTCGACACCCGGCTCGTCGTCGAGAACGCGTCGACCGCGTGGACCAGCGAGTTCGAGGCCGGCCAGGAGATCACCATCGTCCTGAAGAACGGCGAGGGCGGCTTCGTCGCCGACGACAAGACCCTCGACAAGCTCGAGGGCGACGGACGCGTCGTGTTCCGCTACGTCACCGACGCCGAGGGCCGCAACCCCAACGGGTCCTACCGCAACATCGCCGGGATCACGAACAAGCGCGGCAACGTCGTCGGCCTCATGCCGCACCCCGAGCACTGCATCGAGGAGGGCTACGGCCCCAGCCTCGACGGCCGGGCCTTCTTCACCTCGCTGATCAAGCACACCCTCGAGAGCGCAGCCACCGCATGAGCGACACCGCAGCCACGGCCACCGCCGCCACCACCGAGACCGGCCTCGACACCGTCGCGAACGCGGCGGCCACCCCCGACGTCGAGCAGCCATGGGCCGAGCTCGGCCTCAAGTCCGACGAGTACGCCAACATCCGCGAGATCGTCGGCCGCCGGCCCACCATCGCCGAGCTGGCCATGTACTCGGTCATGTGGTCCGAGCACTGCTCGTACAAGTCGAGCAAGGTCCACTTCAAGCTCTGGGGCGAGAACACCACCGACGAGATGCGCGAGAAGCTCCTCGTCGGCATCGGTGAGAACGCCGGCGTCGTCGACATCGGCGACGGCTGGGCGGTCACGTTCAAGGTCGAGTCGCACAACCACCCGTCCTACGTCGAGCCCTACCAGGGTGCGGCCACCGGCGTCGGCGGCATCGTCCGCGACATCATGTCGATGGGCGCCCGCCCGATCGCCGTCATGGACCCGCTGCGTTTCGGCAACCTGCACCACCCCGACACCCAGCGCGTCCTGCCGGGCGTCATCGCGGGCGTCGGCGGCTACGGCAACTGCCTCGGCCTGCCGAACATCGGCGGCGAGGTCGTCTTCGACGACTGCTACCAGGGCAACCCGCTCGTCAACGCCCTCTGCGTCGGCGCGATGCGCGTCGAGGACATCCACCTGGCCAAGGCCAGCGGCGTCGGCAACAAGGTCATCCTCTTCGGCGCCAAGACCGGTGGCGACGGCATCGGCGGCGTCTCGGTCCTCGCGTCCGAGACGTTCGAAGCCGGCGGTCCGGCCAAGCGCCCCGCCGTGCAGGTCGGCGACCCGTTCGCCGAGAAGGTGCTCATCGAGTGCTGCCTCGACCTCTACAAGGCGAAGGTCGTCGACGGCATCCAGGACCTCGGCGGTGCCGGGCTGTCCTGTGCCACCAGCGAGCTCGCGAGCAACGGCGACGGCGGCATGCACGTCGAGCTCGACCGCGTGCCGCTGCGCGACGCGACGCTCGAGCCGCACGAGATCCTCATGTCCGAGTCGCAGGAACGGATGATGGCGGTCGTCGAGCCGAAGCACCTCGACGAGTTCATGGCCATCACCGACCGCTGGGACGTCGAGGCCACCGTCGTCGGCGAGGTCACCGACGGCGACCACCTCGTCATCACGTGGCACGGCGAGGTCATCGTCGACGTGCCGCCCCGCTCGGTGGCGCACGAGGGCCCGACGTACAACCGTCCGCTGGCCCGCCCCGACTACCTCGACGCGCTCAACGCCGACTCGGCCGCGACGCTCGAGCGCCCGGAGTCCGGCGACGACATCCGCGCCCAGCTGCTGACGCTCCTCGGCTCGCCGAACCTCTGCGACAAGTCGTGGGTCACCGACCAGTACGACCGCTACGTGCTCGGCAACACCGCGCTCGCGCAGCCCGACGACGCCGGCGTGGTCCGCGTCGACGAGGAGACCGGCCGCGGCGTCGCCGTCGCGACCGACTGCAACGGGCGCTTCGCCAAGCTCGACCCGTACACCGGTGCCCAGCTCGCCCTGGCCGAGGCCTACCGCAACGTCGCCACGGCCGGCGCCGCGCCGCTCGCCGTCACCGACTGCCTCAACTTCGGCTCGCCGGAGGACCCGGGCGTCATGTGGCAGTTCCGCGAGTCGATCCGCGGCATCGCCGAGGGCTGCAAGACCCTCGGCATCCCGGTCACCGGCGGCAACGTGTCGTTCTACAACCAGACCGGCGACGTCGCCATCCACCCGACGCCCGTCATCGGCGTGCTCGGGGTCATGGAGGACGTCTCGAAGCGCTCCGGCTCGGGCTTCCGCTCCGACGACGCGCACGTCTACCTCCTCGGCACGACCCGCGACGAGCTCGACGGCTCCGAGTGGGCGCACGTCGTGCACAAGCACCTCGGCGGCCTGCCGCCGAAGGTCGACCTCGCCGCCGAGCAGGCCCTCGGCGAGGCGCTCGTCCGCGCCGCGCAGGCCGGCATCGTCGAGGCCGCGCACGACCTCTCCGAGGGTGGCCTCGCGATCGGCCTGGCCGAGATGGCGATGCGCCACGGCGTCGGCGTCACCGTCGACGGCCTCGACCGCGTCGGCGCGACCGAGCAGGGCGAGCCCCTCGACGCGTTCACGGCCCTCTTCTCCGAGTCCACGGCCCGCGTCCTCGTGGCAGTCCCGGCCGGCCACGCGGCCGAGTTCGAGCAGCTGCTCGGCGAGGTCCCGCACGTGCGCATCGGCGTCACCGGCGGCCGCGATGTCGAGGTCACCGACCTCCTCACGGTGTCGGTGACCGAGCTGCGCTCGGCCCACCAGTTCACGATGCCGGCGGTCTTCGGCGGCTAGTCGACACGTTCTCCCGCGAGGGGGTGGCGCCCGGTCGGGTGCCGCCCCCTCGCGCGCTTCAGACGACGCGCCAGCCGGACGCGTCAGGCGGCTCGGGGCTGCGGGTCCCGTTGTCCCCGAACGGTTTCGCGCCGGCGCAGAGACGATTGAGCTCGTCCCCGACGCGCAGCCCCGTGGGCAGGGCTGCCCGGGCGACGTCGCGGCGCAGCCGGTCGACCGGCAGGGGCGCGGACGAGGCGACGAGCACGACGTTGCCGAAGCGTCGACGCTTGAGCACCTCGTGCGTCGCGACGAGCGCGACCTCGGGCAGCGCCTCGCGGACCGTCGCGACGACGCGGGACACCCAGTGCAGGCCCGGCTCGTCTGCGAGGTTCCACAGCGCGACGCCACCGGGGCCGAGCACCCGCGCCAGCTGCGTCGCGTACGTGGCGCCGACGAGCTCGCCGGGCACGCGGCCGCCCGCGTAGGCGTCGGTGACGACGACCCCGGCCGACGCGTCGCGCAGCGCGGCGACGCCGGTGAGGCCGTCGACGGGCCGCACCCGGATGCGGTGTCGCCGGGGGAGCGGCACCTGCTCGCGGACGAGTGCGGTGAGCGCGGCGTCGGGCTCGAGGACGATCTGCGGCGAGCCCGGACGCGTCGCCTCGACGTAGCGCGGCAGCGTCAGCCCCGCGCCACCGACGTGCGTCACGGCGAGTGGCGTCGGTGGCTCGGGGGCGAGGGCGTCGAGGACGAGCCCGAGGTGCTGGACGTACTCGAAGACGAGGACGGTCGGGTCGTCGGGCTGCACGTGCGACTGCGGCGAGCCGTCCATGTGCACGGTGACGCCCCCGCGCTCGTCCCACTCGAGAGAGACGTGGCTCGCGGGCCCGGCGTCGGTCGCGGCGCCCTCAGGGCCCTCGGGGGTCGCGCGGGCCGGGCCGCCGCGTCGGGCGCGCGCACTCATGCGGGGCTCACGTGAGGTCGACGACGAGCTGGCGCTGCTCGCCGTAGCGGCGGAAGCCGACCGAGCGCAGGATCGGCGAGGACGTCTCGACCCGGCCGTGCGTCAGCGCGAGGGTCGCCCCGGCGTCGAGGACGTGGCGCAGCCGGGCCTGGAGGACGGCGCGGTAGGCGCCGCGCCCGCGCAGGTCGGGGTGGGTGCCGGCGC
This sequence comes from Intrasporangium zincisolvens, assembly GCF_034724055.1. Taxonomy (NCBI): domain Bacteria; kingdom Bacillati; phylum Actinomycetota; class Actinomycetes; order Micrococcales; family Intrasporangiaceae; genus Intrasporangium; species Intrasporangium zincisolvens. Next base: position 31,800 of record NZ_JAWIIL010000016.1, on the reverse strand, counting down.
CCCAGAAGCGGGCTACCGACCCGGCGAGGGTCCAGCCGCCGGTGCTCGCCGGGCGGCCGTCGACCGTGGCGAGGACCCTCCCGCCGGAGTCGTCGGCCAGGCCCGTGTCGACCTCCGCGACGTTGACGTCGACCTCGGCGTCGTCGGGCTCGTTGCCGCCGAAGGCCAGCTGGCTGATGAGGAGCGCCTCGAGCACGTCGGCGCGGTCGACGACGCGGCGCACCGCGACGTCGCCGGGCACCCCGAGGTCGGGTACCTCGCCCTGGGAGAGGTCGAACGCGAGCACGTCCGACCGCTCGACGACGGCGCCACCACGACGCAGGAGCTCGTCCTCGAGGCCAGCCGGGCGCGTCGTGTCCGACACGATCCACCAGAGCCGGTCGCGGCCGAGGTCACGCGCCACCGCGTGGACCTCGTCGACGAGGTCACGTGGGTCACGACCTGCGCCGACCGCGTCGAGCACGCGGGCACTCGTCGGCGTCAGGAACGTCTCGGGGTAGGCGACGACGAGGTACTCCTCGGTGCGGACGCTGCGCGCGAAGTCGGGCACCCACGACCACGCGGTCGACGCGGCGAGCACCGATGCGTCGTCCCACGGCGCCGGTGCGGAACCGGTGGCCACCTCGGAGGTCGGGGCGGCAGGCGCGTCGGGGCCCTGGTCGGTCGTCACCGGACCAGCCTAGGAGGACGCCGGAGTCAGGAGCCCATCGCCGTGGTGCCGTCGGACATGACCGGCGAGATGAGACCGAAGACGTTGCCGTCGGGGTCGTGGAGGTAGGCGAGGCGACCGACGCCCTGCATGTCGTTCGGCGCGAGCGCCTCGGTGCCACCGAGCTCGAGGCCCTTGGCGAAGAGGCCGTCGACGTCGTCGACCGCGACGACGAGGTTGGCGCCGTTGACGGCCCCGCCGATCTCGGGCTTCGCGCCCTGGCGCTGGGTCAGGCCGCCGTTGATGCCGTGGCCGGGCCCGCCCTGGCGCATCGCCTCCTCGCCGGTGTCGATGGACCAGTACGGCATGTCGCCGAACTGCTGGAAGGACCAGCCGAGCAGCCGGCCGTAGAAGTCGACGAGGACCGCAGGGTCCGAGCCGTGGATCTCGAAGTGGACGACGAGGCTGGACATGGCGGCTCCTTCGCGGCGCGTGGGCCACCCGGTGCGCCCCGGGTGGTCCTCCCGACGCTACGACCCGGCGCCGACAGCGACAACGGTTCGGGGACACCGCCCGTTCGGTACTACGGTCGGAGCATGCGCTTCGGTCTCGCGATCCTGCCCGAGCACGCCTGGTCCGTCGCCCAGCCGATGTGGCGCGAGGCCGACGCGATGGGCTTCGACCACCTCTGGACCTTCGACCACATCACGTGGGGCGGTCTGCCAGAGTCGCCGTGGTTCGCCGCCGTGCCGACCCTCGCCGCCGCGGCCGCCGTCACCTCGAACGCGCGCCTCGGCACCTTCGTGTCCTCGCCGAACAACCACCACCCGGTGCAGTTCATGCGCGAGGTGCTCGCACTCGACGACATCTCCGGCGGCCGCTTCCTGCTCGGCGTCGGCACGGGCGGCGACCTCGACTCGCGCATCACCGGCGACGACCTGCCGCTCAAGGAGCGCGTCGCCCGGTTCCACGAGTTCACCGACCTGCTCGACCGGCTGCTCCGCGAGGACCGGGTGTCGGCCGACGGCCGGTTCTACTCGGCGCGCGACGTGCAGACGCGGCCCGGCCCGGTGCGCGGCCTGGCCGAGGGCCACCGGGTGCCGCTCGTCATCGCGGCCAACGGCCCCCGGTCCATACGGCTCGCGGTGCACCGGGGCGATGCGTGGATGACCTACGGCGGCAGCGCGGACACCGACACCGAGTGGTGGGCCCTCGTCGCCGGCCACTGCCGCGTCGTCGAGGAGACGCTCGAGGGGTCAGGCCGCGCACCGGGCAGCCTCGACCGTTACCTCAACCTCGACAGCGCGCCGACGTTCTCGCTGAGCAGCGTCGACGCGTTCGAGGATGCTGTGGGGCGCGCCGCCGATCTCGGCTTCACCGATGTCATCACGCACTGGCCGCGGGCCGCCGAGCCGTATCGCGGCGACCGTTCGGTGCTCGACGCCGTCGTCTCCGACGTCATCCCGCGCCTGCGCTGACGCGCGGGCCCGGCGACCGTGCCGACGCGTCGGGCTGCGTCGGGCTGCGTCGGTGGGCGTCGGTGGGCGCGGCTAGGCTGCCGCGCATGCCGCCACGCCGACGCACCCCGGTCGACGCCGGTCGGGCCGCTCTGGAGGCCTGCCGCGCCGCCGACTTCGCGGCCGACCGCCAGACCCTCGCCACCGCCGTGCGCTACACGCTCGAGGAGCTCGCCACCGTGGCCCCGGGCCGCACCGTCGAGGTCCGCGTGCCGCCGTTCGGCGCGGCCCAGTGCATCGAGGGCCCGGTGCACCGCCGCGGCACCCCGCCCAACGTCATCGAGACCGACGCCGACACGTGGCTCCGCCTCGCCGTCGGCGACCTGTCGTGGGACGACGCCGTCGACGCCGCCCGGGTCCGCGCCAGCGGCCAGCGCGCCCACCTGGACGGCCTGCTGCCGCTGCGCTCGCTTACGCTGTGACCGTGAGTCCCGACGTCCCCCGCACCCCGAACTTCAAGCGCTTCCTCGTCACCGGGGCCCTCGTCGGGCTCGTCATCGGCGTCGTCATCGGCCTGCGCGAGCCCGGCGGCCCGAGCTACACCGTGACGAAGTCCTACGACGTCGGCACGGCGATCCTCTTCCTCGGTGCCCTCGGGGTGTTCCTCGGCGCGGGCCTGGCCGGCATCATCGCGCTCCTGCTCGACCGCACGGGCCGCGACCGCTCGTGAGCCCGGCGCCGCGCGGAGGTCCCCTCGCGGGCGTCCGCGTCGTCGAGCTGGCCGGCATCGGCCCGTCCCCGTTCGCGGCGATGCTGCTCGCCGATCTCGGCGCCGACGTCATCCGCATCGACCGCCCCGGGCTGTCACCGCTGCCGGTGCCGCTCGAGCCCGAGCACGACCTGCTCCGACGCGGCCGCCCCTCGGTCGCGCTCGACCTCAAGCACCCCGACGGTCTCGCGACCGCCCTGCACCTCGTCGAGCAGGCCGACGTGCTCGTCGAGGGCTACCGCCCCGGCGTCGCCGAGCGACTCGGCCTCGGCCCCGACACGTGCCTCGAGCGCAACCCCCGGCTCGTCTACGGGCGCATGACCGGGTGGGGCCAGGACGGGCCGCTCGCGCAGGCCGCCGGCCACGACATCGGCTACATCGCCATCACCGGCGCGCTCGGCGCCATCGGCCGCGAGGGCGGCCCGCCGCAGGTGCCGGTCAACCTCGTCGGCGACTTCGGCGGCGGCGCGCTCTACCTCGTCGTGGGCGTCCTCGCGGCCCTGCTCGAGGCACGCGCGAGCGGGCAGGGGCAGGTGGTCGACGCCGCGATCGTCGACGGCACCGCACACGTCTCCTCGCTCGTCCTCGGCCTCGTCGGCGCCGGGCTCTGGAGCGACCGCCGCGGCACCAACCTCCTCGACACCGGCGCCCCGTTCTACGACGTCTACGAGACGAGCGACGGCGGCTGGATGGCCGTCGGCCCGCTCGAGCAGGGTTTCTACGACACCTTCCTCGAGCTGCTCGGTCTCACCGACGCCGCGCCGAACCGGCTGGACCCGAGCGAGTGGCCGGCGCTGCGCGCCCTGCTCGCCGACACCTTCCGCACCCGCACCCGCGAGGAGTGGACCGCCCTCTTCGAGGGCACCGACGCCTGCGTCGAGCCGGTGCTGTCCTACGCCGAGGCGCCGGCCCACCCGCACCTGGCCGCGCGCGGCACGTACGTCGAGCACCACGGCGTCGTGCAGCCGGCGCCGGCGCCCCGGTTCTCCCGCACGCCGGCCGCCCTGACCACCCCGCCCTCGCCGGTCGGCGCCGACACCCGTTCGGCGCTCACCGCGTGGGGCGTGCCCGACGTCGAGGGTCTGCTGGCCTCCGGGGCGGCCATCGACACGTCGGGCTCCCGGGCCCCGGCGCCGTGAGGCTCTTCGTCGCGCTCGTCCCGCCCGACGACGCCCTCGAGCACCTCGCCTCCCACGTCGAGCCCCGCCGCGAGGCCGGGGCCGAGCTGCGCTGGACCGACCCGCACCAGTGGCACGTGACGCTCGCCTTCCTCGGCGCGGTCCCGGAGAGAAGCCTCGACGACCTCACCGACGCCCTGGCCGGCGTCGCGTCGCGGCGTGACCCGCTCGTGCTGCGGCTGTCGGGAGCCGGCGTCTTCCCGAACCCCTATGCGGCCAGGGTGCTGTGGGCGGGCGTCGAGGTGCTCCACGGCGACCTCACCGCCCTGGCCAGGGCCACCCGCGGCGCCGCGAACGGCGTCGGCGCCACCCCTGACGGCACCCGCTTCCACCCGCACGTCACCCTCGGGCGCTTCCCGCGTCCGGCCGAGGCCACCCGCTGGCTGCGCGCGTTCGACGCCTACGAGGGGCCGACGTGGCGGGCCGACGAGGTCGTCCTCGTCGAGTCGCACCTCGGCGAGGGCCGCGGCCGTCGACCCCGCTATGAGGTCCTGGCCGCGCTCCCGCTGGACCGACCCGCCGACTAGCGCGCCCGCGCGGGACGCATCGGGGCTCGGGAGGGTGGCGCGCGCGCCCGGGGTGGGACGCGTCGGGACGACCCTCGGGCCTGTGCGACACTGGGCCCGTGGCACGCGGCGACGGTCGACTGAACCATGACCTCATCTCCGGCGAGAAGGGCCCGCAGGATGCCTGCGGGGTCTTCGGCGTCTGGGCCCCGGGAGAGGACGTCGCGAAGCTGACGTACTTCGGGCTCTATGCGCTGCAGCACCGGGGGCAGGAGTCGGCGGGCATCGCCACCGGCGACGGCGAGAAGATCCTCGTCTACAAGGACATGGGCCTCGTGAGCCAGGTCTTCGACGAGACCGCCCTCAGCTCGCTGCGCGGTCACCTCGCCATCGGCCACACGCGCTACTCGACGACCGGCGGGTCGACGTGGGAGAACGCGCAGCCGACCCTCGGCGGCACGGGCCACAGCACGCTGGCCCTGGCCCACAACGGCAACCTCATCAACACCGTCGAGCTGCGCGCCCTCGTCGACGAGCACTTCGGCGGCACCCGCGTCACCGGCGAGCTCGCCCGGGGCAACACCTCCGACACCGCCCTCGTCACGACGCTCCTCGCCGCCGACGAGGACCGCACCCCCGAGCAGGCCGCCCTCGAGCTGCTGCCGAAGCTGCGCGGCGCCTTCTCCTTCGTCTTCATGGACGAGCAGACGCTGTACGCCGCCCGCGACCCGTGGGGCGTGCGCCCGCTCGCGCTCGGTCGTCTCGAGCGCGGCTGGGTCGTCGCCTCCGAGACCGCCGCGCTGCAGACGATCGGCGCTTCCGTCATCCGCGAGGTCGAGCCCGGCGAGCTCATCGCCATCGACGAGAACGGCCTGCGCTCGCACAAGTTCGCCGAGCCCCAGCCGAAGGGCTGCGTCTTCGAGTACGTCTACCTCGCGCGTCCCGACGCGGTCATCCGCGGACGCGTCGTCCACGAGGCGCGCGTCGAGATGGGCCGCGTCCTGGCCCGCGAGCACTCCGTCGACGCCGACCTCGTCATCGGTGTGCCCGAGTCGGGCGTGCCTGCGGCCGTGGGCTACTCGCAGGAGTCCGGCATCCCGTTCGGGCAGGGCTTCGTCAAGAACGCCTACGTCGGACGCACGTTCATCCAGCCGTCGCAGACGCTGCGCCAGCTCGGCATCCGGCTCAAGCTCAACCCGCTCGAGCACACGATCCGCGGCAAGCGCCTCGTCGTCGTCGACGACTCGATCGTGCGCGGCAACACCCAGCGGGCCCAGATCCGGATGCTCCGCGAGGCCGGCGCCGCCGAGGTCCACGTGCGCATCTCCTCGCCGCCCGTGCAGTGGCCGTGCTTCTACGGCATCGACTTCGCCACGCGCGCCGAGCTCATCGCCACCGGCCTCGGCACCGAGGAGATCCGCGCCTCGATCGGCGCCGACTCGCTCGGCTACATCTCCGAGGAGGGCATGATCGGGGCCACGAACCAGCCGCGCGAGCAGCTGTGCACGGCGTGCTTCACCGGTCGCTACCCGATCGAGCTGCCCGAGGACGGCCAGATCGGCAAGCACGTGCTCGAGACCCTCCCGCTGACGGTGCGCACCGGCCACGACCGGTCCGTCGACGTCGAGGGCGTCACGCTCGGCGTCTCCGCCGGCGGCGAGAATGCCCTCCAGCACCCCTGACGCGCCACCCCTGACGCACCACCCCTGACGCGCCACCCCTGACCCGCCGCCAGCTCTCCCCCTCCTCGGCCGTTCGAGGTAATCCGTCGCGTCCTACCGCGGCCGATTACCTCGAACCGAGTCAGCCGAGACGGTTGGAGGTGAGGTCTCGCGTGGGAACGCGACGCAGAACCTCGAACCGTTGGGGCTGAAGCGTCCACATCCCCGCGGCGGCGGCCGCCCCCGTCCACAACGGGGCGACGGGACCCTGCGGCACAGCCCACACCGGCGACAGCCTCGGGCCATGAACGCCACCGAACGACGCGCACTGGCCCGCGGACTCGCCGACGAGCAGGGCGGCGTCGTGTCACGGCGACAGCTGCGGGCCGTCGGCATCACCCATGACCACGTCCGCAACGAGGTCGCCGCGGAGCGCTGGACGACGCTCGGTCGTCAGGCAGTCGCGGTCCATGGTGGGCCGCTGCCGGCGCAAGCCCGGGCCTGGGCTGCCCTCTGGGAGGTCGGCGAGCGCATCGCAGTCCTCGACGGGGTCACCTCGTTGTCGGCCGCCGGAATGACCGGCTTCGACGAGGCGACCCTTCACGTGTCAGTGAGGCACACCCACGACATCCCTCGCCTCCAGGGCGTACGAGTGCACAAGGTCATCCGACGCCTCGACGACGAACTCATCCAGGTCGGCATCCCACGCACCCGCCCGGCCGTCGCAGCCGTCAGAGCCGCCGGCTGGGCCGTGAGCGACCGGCAGGCCGCCCTGCTGCTGCTGATGCCGGTGCAGCAGCGCCTGACCACCCCCGACGCGTTGCTCGAGGCCTCGCGACGATGCCTCGGTCGACGGCGGCGAGGCTTCATCCGCGGTGTGGTTCGCGACATCACGCTCGGGGTGGAGTCGCTCGGCGAGCTCGACTTCGCGCGACTCTGCCGCGCCCGCCGGATGCCCGAGCCGTCACGGCAGGTGCTGCGGCGCGAACCGCGGGGTCGCATGTACCTCGACGTGCGGTGGGACCGCTTCGACCTCGTCGTCGAGATCGACGGGATGCAGCACCGCGAGGGGCTTGCCGTCAGCGTCGACAACCTCACGCGCAACGCCGTGGTCCTCGGCGGTGACCGCGTCCTACGGATCGACCTCGTGGGACTTCGGTGTCATGAGGACGAGTTCCTGGCCCAGGTGGCTCTCGGGCTGGCCACTGCTTGCTCGCTGTCGAGGTAGTTTCTCGCGCCGGAGTGCGACCGTTCACCTCGACTCCGAGTGCTGTGCAGGGGGTCGAGGTGATTTCTCGCGCCGGACCGCGACCGAATACCTCGAACCGAAAGGAAGGGGACGGGGTGCCGGCAGGTCCGACGCGCGGGTCATCCGACCACACGATAGCCAAGCGACAGACGTGCGGGAGAGCGTCCCGGCCACGCCGGTAGGCTGGGGCGCGTGAGCGACGCCCCCATCACGTATGCCTCCGCCGGTGTCGACGTCGAGGCGGGTGACAAGGCCGTCGAGCTGATGAAGGAGTCGGTCCGTCGCGCGACCCGACCCGAGGTGGTCGGCGGGCTCGGCGGCTTCGCCGGCATGTTCGACGCGAGCGCCATCGCGCGCATGACCCGGCCGATCCTCGCCACGAGCACCGACGGCGTCGGCACCAAGGTCGCGATCGCCCAGGCCCTCGACCGGCACGACACCATCGGCTTCGACCTCGTCGGCATGGTCGTCGACGACATCGTGGTCTGCGGGGCCGAGCCACTCTTCATGACCGACTACATCGCCACGGGCAAGGTCGTGCCCGAGCGGATCGCCGCCATCGTCGGCGGCATCGCCCGGGCCTGCGAGGAGGCGGGCGTGGCCCTCGTCGGCGGCGAGACCGCCGAGCACCCGGGCCTGCTCGAGCCCGACGAGTACGACGTCGCGGGCGCGGCCACCGGCGTCGTCGAGTTCGCGGACGTGCTCGGCCCGCAGCGGGTGGCGGACGGCGACGTCGTCGTGGCCCTCGCGAGCAGCGGCCTGCACAGCAACGGCTACAGCCTCGTGCGCCGCGTCGTCGCGAGCGCGGGCTGGGCCCTCGACCGGCACGTCGACGACTTCGGCCGCACCCTCGGCGAGGAGCTGCTCGAGCCGACCCGGCTCTACACCAAGCCGCTGCTGTCGATCATCGGCGACGACGGGGTGCAGATGCACGCCCTGAGCCATGTCACCGGCGGCGGGCTCGCGGCCAACCTGGCGCGCGTCCTGCCCACGGGCACGTTCGCCCGCCTCGACCGCTCGACGTGGACGCCGCCCGCGGTCTTCCGCACCGTCCAGGACCTCGGACGGGTGCCGCAGGCCGACATCGAGCGCACCCTCAACCAGGGCGTCGGGTTCGTGGCCGTGCTGCCCGAGGCGCATGCCGACCGCGCCATCGAGCTGAGCGGGGCCATGGGCATCACCGCCTGGCGCCTCGGCGAGGTGACGACGGAGGAGTCCGCTGTCTCGACGGGCATGCTCGAGCGCGACGTCGAGGTGGTCCGTGGCGCCAAGGGCGTCGACGGTGGCGCCGTGCAGGTCGTCGGGCAGCACCCGGCGCCCTGACGTCCGGCGGCGCCGCTTGGCGCCGACGGGGGCCGACGACACGGCTACGCAGGGTGGCACGGCGTGCGCCGGGGATGACGAAGCCCGCACACCATGAAGGGTGTGCGGGCATCCAGGTGTCACTCAGACGCGACCCGGCCACTGGTGCCGGCCGGCGGGTGTCAGCTGACTAGATCTCAGCACTGATCGCGCGCCGGGTGGGAACACCCGACGCACGAGGTGCAGACGGAAGAGGGAGGACGAGCTCAGCGCTCGCCCGAGACCCACTTCCCGTATTCGTCGTACTCGTCGTCGACGGACTGTGGCTGGTTGGAGACGTCGCGTTGCGACGGTCCGTGCAGCTCACGCTCCAGCGCGCTCAAGTCCGTGTCGGGTGTGTAGTACTTGAGCTGCCGTGCGACCTTGGTCTGCTTGGCTTTGGCTCGGCCGCGCCCCATGGCGTGACCCCCTCGTGCGTCGTGCCGGGACGGCATCGCGCCTCGAAGAGCCGGATGGCTCGTCGATGTCTGCGTAGCGGTCCCGGGAATGTGTGTGTTCTCGTGGTGCTAACGCTACATGAGTGAGGCAAATCGCGCCCGCGCCCACCCCGCATTCCGACGGCGCCGATGCCGACCGTTCCGAGAGGACGTGGCGGCGACGCGGGGACGGCGGGGGGACGACGGGGTGACGGGCGGATGACACGGGGCTCACGCGTCGATGACGCGCCTGCGGCAGCGCTCCGACGCCGGTGGCCGGCGGGACGGTGGCTCAACCCTGCTGAGACGTGACGGACGCCACGTCGCGCGCCCGACGCCTCGGCCCCCACCGGCCGCGGAGACCCGACAGGATGCCGCCTGGGCGACGTGACAGGCAGGCTCATCGCCCCGGTGGTGACCTTGGCGTGGTATACACCATCGCCCCGGATCGCGCGCCGATTTGAGACTTTTCGGGGTTTAACTGCCATTCAGCGCCTCGAGACTTTACCCTTGCTTTACTGAGCCCCGGTTGGGGCGCATGCGTGTCGCTGCACCTAGCGACAGGGTGGTGGGGATATGACAATGACGACTCAGGATCGGCACGACACCGAAAAACTGCTCACGCCTGCTGAGGTCGCGGCCCTCTTCCGGGTGGACCCGAAGACGGTCACCCGCTGGGCCAAGGCCGGCAAGCTCACCTCGATCCGCACGCTCGGCGGTCATCGCCGGTACCGCGAGTCCGAGGTCCGCGAGCTCCTCGGCGGTGGGCACTGACCGGCCGGAACCAGGGGGAACCGGTCGATGACACGGGGGAGGGGTGCTTCGTCGTACCCCTCCCTCACTTTTCCCGGGCGCTGCCAGGTGGTCCGTCCCGGGCTGAGGTTCGCTGCGCCGTCGGTGGTGCGTCCTAGGGTCGAGGGATGACGACTCCGGACATCAGCGCCATCACCCTCGGGGTCCGCGACGTCGAGGCGTCGCGCGCCTTCTACGTCGACGGCCTCGGCTTCCGGTCCGTCCTGCACCTGCCCGGCGAGATCGCCTTCGTCCAGTGCGCCCCGGGCCAGCTGCTTGCGCTGTGGAACGTCACGTCGATGCCGAGCGAGTACGGCGACGTGGGCCACGGCACCCAGGCGCCCCCGATGTCGTTGGGGCACAACGTCGCCGACGCGTCCGACGTCGTTCGGCTCCATGACGCCGCCGTGGCGGCCGGGGCCACGAGCGTCACGATGCCGGCCGTGCGCGAGTGGGGTGGCACGAGCGCCTGCGTCGCCGACCCCGACGGCTTCCGCTGGGACTTCGTGCACAACCCGAACTTCCGCGTCGGCGCGGACGGCCTCGTCGAGCTCGGCGACTGACGCGTCAGTGGCCGAGGGCGCGCAGCTGCAGACGCAGCGCCAGGCGCGTCTCGGGGTCGTGGAGGTCGAGGTCCACGACGTCGGAGAGCCGCTGCATCCGGTAGCGCAGCGTGTTCGGGTGCACGTGCACCGCCCGGGCGGCGGCGCGCGGGTCGCCGGGGTGGTCGAGCCAGGCGGCGACCGTGGACAGGTAGGCGGTGCCGTGCTCCTCGTCGTGCAGGCGCAGCGACTCGACCGGCCCGAGCAGCTCCTCGGTCCAGATGCCGCTCAGCGCCCGGGCATTGGTGACCGCGGCCCAGGCGTCCTCGACCGTGACCGTCGTGCCCGTGACGCGCCCGGCCTCGCGCAGCCGCTGCACCTCGGTGGCCTCGCGCCGTGAGCGGTCGAGCTGCGCGACGCGGGAGACCCGCCCGCCGGCGCTCGCGGTCGCGGTGGGCGTGACGCCGGCGACCTCGGTGACGACGCCGAGCAGCCACTCCCACGTGCCGGGGGTCGTGTCGCCCGGAACGTCGCGGACGAGGGCCAGTGCGACGCCGTCGAAGCTCGCGAGGAGCGGCTGGCGCCACGACCGGCGCCGGGCAGCGGACTCCCACACGTCGAGCTCGCGGTCCGCAGCGCCTGTCGCTCCCGAGGAGCTCGAGCCGGCCCCCGAGGCGCCCGTGTCGGACGGCTGCTCGTGGGCGCCGGCCAGCACGGCGACCCGCCACGGAGGCGGGGGCAACCAGCCCTCGGCCTCGAGGCTGTCGCCGCTGAGGACGGCGCGCACCCGGTCGGCGGCGACGCGTCGCGCGAGGTCGGCCTGCGAGCGCAGCCGGAGCAGGTGCAGGGCCACGACCGACGCGGTCTGCGTCAGCGATCGGCGCACGGCCTCGGCCGGCTCGTCGTCGACGACCGCCCAGATCGATCCGAGCCACTCGGTGCCGGCGCGGACCGGTACGACGAGCCGCGCGCCGAGGTCGCGGCCCGCCGGCACGAAGAACGGCTCGTCGGACCGAGCCAGGCGTCGGAAGACGCCACGGCCGCGGAGCGAGGCGATGACCTCGTCGGGCACGCGGCGGCCGACGATCGTCGAGACGCGCGCCGGGTCGGAGACGGCCTGGGTGGAGGAGTAGGCGAGGACGCGCGACTGGGTGTCCTCGATGGTGATCGGGCCGCCGACGAGGGCGGCGCACGCGTCGGCCAGCGCGAACAGCTCGTCGAGCACCGGACCCTCGGCACGTACCGCCGGACCGCTCGCGGCCCGGTCGAGCACGCCGCGCAGCAGCCACACGACGTGGGCCCACGACGCGTGGTCGGCGAGCTCGACGAGCGTGACGCCGTGCCGCCTCGCGGCCGCACGCACCTGCTGGTTGCGCGCCGCGGCGCGTCGCAGCACCACGGCCCCGACGTCGACGCCTGCGGCCCCCTGGAGGAGGGCGGCGGCGTCGGCGGGTCGGTCGACACCGACGCCGAGCAGGAGGTCGCCGGCCTGGCCGAAGACGCCGGAACCGGGCTCGGCGAGCGTCACGTCGTCGACGGTGCGCCCGCCGGCATCGACGACGACCGTGAGCAGGCCGCCGCCGATGGTGCCGACGAGCTGCCCGACGGGCAGGCCGACCGAACTCGTCGATGACGTGCGGGTGGCGGCGCGGGTCGAGGCACGGCGGGGCGTGGCCATGGCTCCATGTTGCCACGGTCATTGTGTCCGGCGCACAACGATCTGCTCGAAGTTTGGTGACCTAGCACCACGGGCACCTGCTCGACCGGCCCCACCATGGACGTGGGCGCCACCCCACCGGCGCCCACCCAGCACGGATCACCGATCACGACCGATCACGACCAGGAGTCGACCCCATGGCTGCTGCCACCCCGGCCACCCCGTCCGTCCCGTCGGCGCACCGCGCCCCCGAGCGCGTCGCCGTCGTCGGCGCCGGCATGGTCGGGCTCGCCACCGCCTGGTTCCTCCAGGAGCGCGGCGTCGAGGTCACCGTCATCGACCGCGAGGGCGTCGCCGCCGGCGCGTCCTGGGGCAACGCCGGGTGGCTGACGCCGGGCATCGCAACGCCGCTGCCCGAGCCGGCCGTGCTCAAGTACGGCCTGCGCGCCGTCTTCAGCCCGAGCTCGCCCGTCTACGTGCCGCCGAGCGCGCGGCCCGACTTCCTGCGCTTCGTCACCGGCTTCACGCGCCACAGCACGATGAAGGCGTGGAAGAAGGCCATGGGCGCGCTCGTGCCGGTCAACGACCTCTCCCTGCAGAGCTTCGACCTGCTCAAGGCCGGTGGCGTCGACGCCGACACGTACGAGGCGAAGTCGTTCACGGCGGCCTACCGCACCGCCGAGGAGCGCCAGACCCTGCTCGAGGAGATCGAGCACATCCATGCCTCCGGCGGCGACATCACCTTCGACGTCCTCTCCGGCGACGAGGCCCGTGCCATCGAGCCGGCCCTGTCCGACCAGATCGGCGCCGCGATCGTGCTGCACGGTCAGCGCTTCATCAACCCGGGCGCCTACCTGGCCGCGCTCGCCGACTCGGTGACCGCCCGCGGCGGCAAGATCGTCACCGGCAGCGCCGTCACGGCCATCACCGACACCGCCGCCGGCGTCGTCGTCACCAACGACTTCGGCCAGGCCGAGCAGTACGACTCCGTCGTCGTCGCCACGGGCGCGTGGCTCGGCAAGCTGGCGCGGGAGTTCGGCGTCAAGCGGGTCGTGCAGGCCGGTCGCGGCTACTCCTTCAGCGTCGAGGTCGAGGACCTGCCCAACGGCCCGGTCTACTTCCCGGCCGCTCGCGTCGCGTGCACGCCGGTCGGCGACCGCCTGCGCGTCGCCGGCATGATGGAGTTCCGCCAGCCCGAGGCCGCGCTCGACCGGCGCCGCATCGGTGCCATCGTCGAGTCGGCCCGCCCGCTGCTCAAGGGCGCCGACCTCGACCACCGCCAGGACGAGTGGGTCGGCTCGCGCCCCTGCACCATCGACGGCCTGCCGCTCATCGGTGCCACGCGCAGCTCGAAGGTCTTCGTCGCCGGTGGCCACGGCATGTGGGGCATCACGCTCGGCCCGGTCACGGGTCGCCTGCTCGCCGAGCAGATCGTCACGGGCGCCACGCCGGACGCGCTGCGTCCGTTCAACCCGCTCCGCTGACGCGGATTCACCTGGGAGGGTGAAGGGCCCGCTCGACGTCCGACGTCGAGCGGGCCCTCCTGCATCTCCCGGACCGCGGCTGAAGGTGCTCAGGACTGAGAGGCCGGCACCCGGTTGACGGTGCACACGAACCGCTTGACGACGCCGGTGTCGACGAGGTCCCCTGCGGTCAGGGCGGCGACGACCTCGTTCGTCGCGTCGATGACGCCGTTGCCGTCGAGGTCTCCGGAGGCGACGGCGGCGGCATAGCCGTGGGGGGCCGTGACCGCGTGCACGGCCCACCGTCCACCGTTGAAGTCGCGGTAGCCGGGCGCCGAGGTGGCCACGCTGCGCTGGAGGGCGCCGAAGCTGTAGATCGTGTCGTAGCTGCTCTCGGGGGCCCCGGTGCCGGACAGGTCGGTGGGCGTCGCCACCGTCCGGTAGAGCACGTGGTCGACGTAGAAGGCCGGTCCGGAGACCCCGGCGGACGCTGGGGCAGCGGCGATCGTGGCCATCGCCGCCCCGCCGGCGAGAACGACCGACGCCGCCGCGACCAGGTTACGGACTCGCTTCTGCTTCATGGTTTCTCCTCGTGTGCCGGTCGGTCGACCGGGTTCTCCACGATTGAAGCCCTGGTCGGTGTACGCACTCCATGACGTCGTCGTTACGGCGTCCTTACGAGGTGCTGACGTGGCCCGCCCCGGGGCCGTCGAACGCGTGCACGACGCTGCGGGCGACCTATCCTGAGCCCGTGGAGACCGTGCTCGTCGTGGAGGACGACACGACCGTGTCCGGCGTCGTCGCGGCCTACCTCGAGCGTGCGGGCCTGGGCGTCGAGGTGGTCGTCGACGGTCTGGACGCCGTGGCGTCGGTCGCGCGTCGGCGACCCGACCTCGTGCTGCTCGACGTCATGCTGCCGGGGCTGGACGGCCTCGAGGTGTGTCGTCGGGTGCGCCGGCTTCACCCTGACCTGCCGGTCGTCATGCTCACCGCGCACGGGGAGGAGCACGACCGGATCGCCGGCCTCGAGCTCGGCGCCGACGACTACGTCACCAAGCCGTTCAGCCCCCGAGAGCTCGCGCTCCGGGTGCAGTCGATCCTGCGTCGCGCCCGGGGCGCGGACGCGCCCGCCGCCACGGCCGCGGCCGACCCGGGCGGGACGGTGCGGGCGGAGCTCCTCGTCGACGGCGACCTCACCGTCGACGGCGCCGGCCGCCGGGTGCACCTCGGCGGCGCCGAGACGGCCCTGACCACCCGCGAGTTCGACCTGCTCGCCTGGTTCGTCGGGCATCCGGGACGCGTCTTCACCCGCACCGACCTCATGCGGTCGGTGTGGGGCTGGGAGTTCGGCGACGAGTCCACGGTGACGGTCCACGTCCGCCGGGTGCGCGAGAAGGTCGAGGCCGACCCGAGCGCGCCGCGGCGCCTCGTGACCGTCTTCGGCGTCGGCTACAGGTGGGACCCGGCGCCGCCGGCCAGCCCGTCGACGCCGGGGCTCCCCGGCGACGCCGCGGCCCCGGAAGCAGCGGGAGGCCGGTGATGGATGCGGCCGGCGCGCAGGCTGTCCTCGTCTCCGCCGGGGTCGCGACCGTCGTGGGGGTCGCAGGGGTCCTCGTCGTCCGCTTCGCCACCCGACGCCCGACCCTGCGAGCGGCCGTTGCGGCGGCCCTCGCCACCCCGCTCGTCGTCGTCCTCGCCGTCGGCGCCGGCATCTACGCCGGCTCGCGGGCGATGCTGCTGTCCGAGCACGACTCGGCACTCGTCCTCATCAGCCTGCTCGCGACGGTCCCCGTCGCGGTCGCGGCCGGCTGGGCCGTCGCCCGGCACGTCCAGCACCTCGGCCGCGCCATGTCGCGCGCCGAGGAGGCCCGGCTGCGCGACCAGGCGATGGAGGAGCGCCGGCGCGAGCTCGTCGCGTGGGTCTCGCACGACCTGCGCAGCCCGCTCGCCGCGATCCGGGCGCTGGCCGACGCCCTCGAGGACGGCGTGGCCCCCGACCCGGAGCAGGCCTTCGCCCAGCTGCGCCGCGAGATCGCCCGGCTCGACGCCATGGTCGGCGACCTGCTCGACCTGTCGCGGATCACCGCCGGCGACGTCGCGCGCGACCGGGCGCTCGTCGACCTGTCGGACGTCGTCTCCGACGTCGTCGCCGCGGCCCGCCCGGTGGCGGCGCGGGTCGGGGTGTCGGTGGTCGGCACCACGTCGGGCACGCCGACCGCCGACCTCGACGCCCGCGACGTCACCCGGGTCGTCGACAACCTCGTCGCCAACGCCGTGCGGCACACCGCCCGGGGCAGCACGGTGCGGGTCGACCTCGCCGTCGACGGCCCGGACGCGGTGCTCGCCGTGTCGGACGCGTGCGGCGGCATCGCCGACGACGTGCTCCCGCGCGTGTTCGAGGCGGGCTTCCGCGGGTCGCCGGCCCGCACACCCACCGGCACGGCCGGAGCCGGGCTGGGACTGGCGATCGTGTCGGCCGTGGTCGGGGCCTACGGCGGCACCGTGACCGTGGCCAACATCGGTGCCGACGGCGCCCGCGGCGACGCGACGGCCCACGGCGGAACCGAGCCCGTCGAGGGCCCCCGCCCTCCGGTCGGTTGCCGCTTCGAGGTGCGCCTGCCCCTCGACGGCAGGCGACCGATGCCGCAGCCCACCCCGCGGGCGACCCCTGTGCACGACGAGGGCGCCGCCGCCTCCGCACCGTGACCTGACTCGTCGACGGCACCGACGGTGCCGGTCGGTGCCGGTCGGTGCCAGTCGGTGTCAGTCGGTGTCAGTCGGTGTCAGTCGGTGTCAGTCGGTGTCAGTCGGTGTCAGTCGGTGTCAGTCGGTGTCAGGGTCCTCGTCGCCCGAGCCGGGTCCGGTTGAGCCGGAGCCGGATCCGCTGTGCGAACCGTCATCGGACCGAGTGCCCGACCCGTCGCCGGACCGGTCCCCGGAGCCTTCGTGGGAGTCGTCCCCGGTGCCGTCGTCGGAGCCGGTGCCTGACCCGGAGTCGTCGGACTCGGGGTCGTCGTCCCCGCCGCCTTCGCTGGAGCGGTCGGTGCCGGACTGGTGCCCGGAGCCGGACGCGTCTGACGCGTCGTGACCACTCGTGCTCCCGCTCGTGTTCGTGCGGACCGGAACCGTCCCGGACTCCTCACCGCCGTCGTCGTCGCGCGAGTCGTCACGCCCGTCGTGGCGTGAACCCGAACCGGCCGGCCTCGTGACGGACGAGGTGGTGCCGCTCGCGCCGCCGTGGCGCGTCGAGCCCCGGTCGGCCGCGACCGGGGTGGTCGGGGCGACGGCGCCGGCACCGCCGAGTGACTCGACGACGCCGACGGGGGAGTCGAGCCGGTGGCGCGCCGCCGCCAGGGCGCCGGCCACCCCGGCCAGTCGGGCGCGCACGGCGTCGACCCCCAAGGTGCCGCCCACGGGGTCGCGCACCCCGTCGAGCACGTCGGAGGCCTCGGCGAGCAGCGACTCGGCACGGTCGAGGCCCGCGGTCGTCGGCTCGGCGTCGGGGGGCGCGACGAGCCCTTGGGCCTCCGCGACGAGGGCCTGCGCGCGGACGAGCGCCACGGGCGCGGCCGGCAGCACGGGCGACGGCAGCGGCGGCCGGGTGTCGTGCGCAGCGGGGACGAGCCCGAGCGCGACCGACGCGGCGGCTGCGACGAGGAGCCGCGAGGCGAGGACCGCGTGACGCTGCCTCCGGGTCGAAGCGGACGGACGTGGCGCATCCACCGCGAGCGCCGTTGTGCGCGAGTCGGTTCCGGTCGACGGCCCGGTCGCCGACCCGGTCATGGGTGCAGCGATGCCGGCGGCGGCGTCGGCGGCACGAGCCAGGCGCAGGAGCGCCTCGGCGGCACGGTCGTCGGGGCTCGACCTCGGATCCCGGTGAGCGGCGAGGCTGTCGAGGAGGAGGTCGTCGGCACGGACCGAGGCGAACGGCTCGGGACGGGTCATGACGTGTCCTCCTCGAGTCGTCGGCGCAGGGCGCGCAGGGCGCGGTGCTGAGCCACGCGGACGGCGGTCGGGGTCATGCCGAGCAGGCCTGCCACCTCGTCGGCGGACAGGCCGTCGACCACGCGGAGCAGCAGGATCTCGCGCTGGCGCTCGGGCAGCCCGCCGAGCGGTGCCAGTGCCCGGGACAGGTCATCGCCGGTGACGGCACGCTGCTCCGGCGTCGGCTCGGCCGATGCGGCGTCGGGCACGACGCCGGCGAACTCGCGGGCCCGGGCCAGCGAGCGCCGGGCCATCGAGACCTTGTTCGCGGCGATGCCGAAGACGAAGCTGCTGAAGGGGACCCCGCGCTCCTCGTAGCCGGGCAGGGCGTGGGCCAGGGCGAGACAGGCTTCCTGGGTGACGTCCTCGGCGAGCTCGTCGCCGAGGCGCGTGACGCAGTAGCGGTGGATGCGGGGCCGGAACTCGGCCAGCACGGCCTCCACCGCGTCGGGATCGCCCGACCGGCCTCGTCGCACGGCGTCGCGCAGCAGTGGCTCGTCCATGTCCTGTCCGCGTGGGTGGGTCCGCGTGGTGGTGGATTCGGACATTACACGCGCACCGGGCGTAACACTCGGCGATCGCGCGGCAATGTACGGGCGCACGCGGCCCCGGTCAGGCCTCCACCCACGGAAGGACCGAACCCATGAACCACCGGCTCGTCCAGCGCAAGATCGTCCTCGGCGTCGGCGGCGTCGTCATCGCCGCGGCGATGACCGGCGGCGGCATCGCGGCCGCCTCCGACGACACCCCAGCACCCACGCCCGTGGTCGCGACCACCCCGGCCGCCGACGAGACGCCCGAGGCGCCTGAGACGTCCGAAGCCCCCGAGCCGGCCGAGACCGAGACGCCCGAGGCCAGTGAGACGCCGGAGGCCACGAAGACCTCCGAGGCGCCCGCGCTGCCCAAGGCCGCGGCCCACGGCCAGGCCACGGCGACCGAGGCGAAGAAGAAGGGCGTGGAGACGCGCACGGAACACCGCTCCGCACGGGCGGCGGCCGTCTCGCACGCCGGAGGCACCGAGACGCCGGCGGCGGACCCGCCCCGCAGCCACGACACCTCCGACGACCAGGGCGAGGACGCCGACGAGCAGGGCGACGACTCGCACGAGTCCGGTGACGACGCGACCGAGCACTCGGGCGACCACCAGGGCGGCCACGACACCGGCGACGACGGCGACCACGGCGGCGACGACAGCGACCACACCGGTGACCACAGTGGTGACGACGGCGGGTCCGGCGGCTCGGACGACTGACCGCGACGCGCCTCCACAGACCCTCCCACTGGGGTCGCGTGGCCGCCCTCCCGGCCGGCTGCGCGACTGCCCGGCCTGCCTCCTCAGCCGCCCGTGAACGGACGCGGCCGCTGCAGGAGGTAGGCCGGGTGCTCGGGGACGCGGCCGGTCGAGGCCAGCAGGAGCCCGAGGGCGAGCGCGCCGTGCAGGGCGCCACCGCGGGCCGGCGTGCGGGCGAGTCCACGCGTCGCGAGCTCCGCGTCGAGCGCGCCGGTCACCTCGGGCGCCGCGAGCAGCCCACCCGAGGCGACGAGCGTCGGGTCGGCGAGCCCCGCCGCAGCCGCGA
The DNA here is from genome assembly GCF_034724055.1 of Intrasporangium zincisolvens. Taxonomy (NCBI): domain Bacteria; kingdom Bacillati; phylum Actinomycetota; class Actinomycetes; order Micrococcales; family Intrasporangiaceae; genus Intrasporangium; species Intrasporangium zincisolvens. The sequence continues at coordinate 12,538 of NZ_JAWIIL010000016.1, read as the reverse complement.
CGAGCGACTGGGCGAGCGAACGACCGGCGTCGGCGCACACCCGCGCGGCCACGGCGTCGGACCCGGCCGCCGCCGTCACGAGCGGTGCCACCGACGCGAGCCGTTCGGGTGCGTCCGCGCCGGTCATGACGAGCCGCGGCCACCCGGCCGGGTCGCCGAGCAGCGCGGTCGCCGCGTCGAGCAGCGCGGGCGAGCCGCCGGGCAGCCCGTCGAGCGCGCGCAGCGCCGCACGCAGGCCCTCGAGCCCGACCCACGCGGCCGAACCGGCGTCGCCGAGCACGTGGCCCCAGCCGTCGACGCGGTTCCAGTGCGCGCCGAAGTCGGTGCCGAACGCGACGGCACCCGTGCCGGCCGCGACGACGGCGCCAGGCCGGACGCCGCCCAGTGCGCCGACGAGGTTGGCGACGGCGTCGCTGACGACGACGGTGTGCCCGGCCCGCAGGCCCGTCGCGACGGCGTCGAGCACGGCGTCTCGGTCGGCGAGGAAGAGCAGGCCACGCATCGACCAGACGACGGCTGAGTCGGTCAGGTCGGCGCCGGACGCGTCGTCACCGAACAGCAGTCCACGCGCCGACGCGACAAGGGCGGGCACGTCGATCCCCTTGGCGCCCAGACGAACTCCGTCGGCCGTGCGGATGGTCAGCGGCGCGTCAGGGGTGGCCGACGCGTCGACGCTCGTGAGCCGCAGCCCCGACCCGCCGACGTCGACGGCCACGACGCGCCTCAGCACGGCACCACCACGACCACTGCTCGCACCCGCCACGCCGGCGAGCCGATCACTTCGCCATGCCGGCGGTCAAGCCCGCCACGATCTGCTTGGTGGCCACGAGGAAGAGCAGGATGAGCGGGATCGTGGTGATGACGAGACCGGCGAAGACCGCGGAGTAGTTCGTCGCGTTCTCGCCGAAGAAGCTCGTGAGGCCCACCGGCAGCGTGTACTTGTCGTCGCGGCGCAGCAGCACGAGGGGGAAGAGGAAGTCGTTCCAGATCGGCACGAAGCGGAAGACCGCGACGGTGGCGACGGCCGGGCGCACGAGCGGCACCATGATCCGCCAGAAGGTCTGCCACTGGTTCGCGCCGTCGAGGGCCGCCGCCTCCTCGAGCTCGGCGGGCAGCTGCCGGAAGAACGTCGTGAGGACGAAGATCGAGAACGGCACGCCCGAGGCCGCGTACATGAGGGAGAGCCCGAAGCGGGAGTCGATGAGGCCGAGGCCGTCGAAGAGGTAGAAGATCGGCAGGATCGCCAGGTGGATCGGCAGCATGAGGCCGGACAGGAAGAGCGACTCGAACCACCGGAACACCCGCGATCGTCCGCGGGCCAGCGCGTAGGCCGCCATCGTCGACACCGCCGTCGAGATGGCGACGGCACCGACCGTGACGGCGAGGGAGTTGCCGAAGTACGTCGCGAAGTTGCCCGTGGTCCAGGCCTCGACGTAGCTGGCCGTCGTGGGCGGCGAGGGCAGCCCGAGGGGGTCGGTGATGAGGTCGGAGTTGGAGCGGAACGAGTTGCTCACCATGAGCAGCAGCGGCACGAGGGCGAGCGCCGCATAGCCCCAGAGCAGGATGCTCGCGCCCGCTCCACCGACGGCCCGGCCGGGGCCCGACGGGCGACGCGGACCGGGGCGGGCAGCCGTACGAGGGAGCGCCTCGCGGGCCGGGACGTCGGACTCGGGGGTGACGACGGCCGTGGTCATGCGGTGATCCTCCGCTCGTGCCGGCGGAGCACGGCCGTGGCCGCGTACGCCCCACCGAAGATGATGACGAACAGCACCGTGGCCAGGGCGGAGGAGCTGCCGATCGCGTCGGTGGCGCCCGAGTCGAAGGCGGTGCGGTAGAAGAGCAGCGACACGAAGTCGGTGGCGCCGGCAGGGTTTCCGGTGGAGCCGCCGAACGCGTACGGCAGCGCGAACGCCTCCATCGCGAAGATGAACGTCAGCACCGACACCGTGCCGATGGCGGGCACGAGCAGGGGCAGCGTGATGCGGAAGAACGTCTGGCGGTGCGAGGCACCGTCGACGCGCGCGGCCTCGGTCAGCTCCTCGGGCACGCCGCCGAGCGCCGCGCCGTAGAGCAGGACCGGGAAGCCGATCCACTGCCAGACGCTGACGAGGATGACGACCCACAGCGCGGTCTTCGGGTCGCCGAGCCAGGGCAGGGCCCACGACTCGAGCCCGATGTTGGTCAGCAACGTGTTGACCGGGCCGAACGTCGGCGACAGGAGCAGCGTCCAGAGGTAGCCGATGACGATCGGGCTCACGAGGTAGGGCATCGCGTAGAGCGTCTGCAGCATGCGGCGGGTGCGCGGACGCGTGTGCAGCAGGTACGCGACGCTGAGCCCGATGGTGTTCTGGATGAGCATCGTGCCGACGAAGAAGAGCACGTTGTGCAGCAGCGCCCGTGGCAGGTCGGTGGTGAACGGGGCCCGAGTGAAGAGGGTGACGAAGTTGTCGACGCCGGCGAAGGCGCCGCGCGCCGTGCCCTGCCAGTCGAAGAAGGCGTAGGAGAACGCCGTCAGCATCGGGTAGAGCACGAACACCGCGAAGAGGGCGAGCGCGGGGGTGAGGAACAGCAGTCCGGTGCGACGCCTCATGAGGACCTCCTCGTGGGAGTCGGGACGGGGTGTGACGGGGGGAGCCGTCGCAAGGGCGGCGGGTGGTGCACGAGGTACCGTCCGGCCGGCGGGTGGGGTGCCGGCCGGACGGTGGCTCGGGGGCGGCTCAGGTGGCGCGAGCGGGCGCTCAGGCGCTCGGCTTGAACCAGGTCTTGACGCCGGAGTCGAGCTCGGAGCTGACGGCCGTGGCGTCCTTGGAGCCGAGGAGCAGCTCCTGCAGTCCCTTGCCGAGGAGATCGGTGCCCGACGGCGAGCCGTAGCGGAAGTCGGTGAGCAGCAGGTACGGCGAGCCGGAGCTCGTGTAGTTGTCGCTCATCTGCTTGAGCAGCGGGTCGGACGGGTCGACGCCTGGGACCGCCGAGATCTGCTTGATGTCGTCGGTGACCATCTGGCCGAACTCCTTGGAGGTCATCCACTTGACGAGCTCCGTGGCCTCGTTCGGGTGCTTCGACTTGGCCGAGACCGCGAAGTTGCCATCGGCCCATCCTGCCGTCGTGGCCGCGGACCCGCTCGGCGAGCCGGGGGGCGGCGGCACCTGGAAGACGCCGATCTTGACGTTCGGGTTGGCCTTCTCGAGCACGCCGAGGTCGAAGGACCCGCCCGGGATCATCGCGGCCTTCTCGGCCGAGAAGAGGGTCTGGGCGTCGGTGGCGGCGACGCCGGTGACGTTCTTGGGCATGTACTTGGCGAGGTCGCCGACGACCTTGACCGAGGCCACCCAGTCGGGGTCGGTGAAGGACTTCTGGCCGCTGAGGACCCCCTGCTGGAAGGCCTTGCCGCCGAAGCGGGGAGCGGCGAGCACCTCGTGGACGATCGGCAGGGTCCAGTCGTCCTTGGCGCCGACGGCGATCGGGGTGACGCCGGCCGCGGCGAGCTTGTCGTTGGCGGTGATGAACTCGTCCCACGTGGTCGGCGCCTTGAGGCCGTTCTTCTCGAACAGGCCCTGGTTGTAGAACATCTGGACCGTCTGGCGGGCGAGCGGGACGGAGTAGGTCTTGCCGTCCTCCTTGCCCTTGGCGCTCGCGACGACGTTCTCGTCCCAGCCGGTGAGGTCGACCTTGCCGTCGAGGGGCAGCAGCGACTTGCTCGCGACCGTGGTCTGGAGCTGGCCGTAGGAGCGGACCTGCGGCACGTCGGGGCCGTCCGACCCGGCGAGGCCCGTGGCGAGGATCTTGTTGTACTCGGTCGCCTTGAACGCCTTGAAGTCGACCGTGACGCCCGGGTGGGCCTTCTCGTAGGCCGCGAAGATCTTGTTGTAGGCGGCCTCGTCCTCGACGCGCCACGACCACACGGTCAGCGTCACCTTGCCGTCGTCACCGCCGGAGCCCGAGCCGCTCGTGCCGGGCGAGCACGCCCCGACGAGAAGGGCGCCGGAGACGGCGGCGAGCGTCAGGAGGGTGCGGCGGCGGGGCCGCGACGGGCCGGTGCGGGGGAGGGCGGGGGTCATGGGTGCTCCTGTCGGGATGTCCCTGCTGGTTGGGGCGTGGGGTGGGGTGTTGCCGGGCTGGTGAGGGCCGCGAGGGCGGTGAGCGCGGCGAGGGCACGGGCGACCGAGCCCTCGTGGTCCGCCAGGGCGTCGCGGGCGGTGGCGGCGTCGACCTCCGCGAGCATCGACAGCAGCGCCGGCTTCAGCTCGCCGCCGGCGGCGTCGAGGGCGACGCGGGCTTCGTCCTCGCCGGCGCCGGTGGCCTCCTGGAGGATGCGCACGACGCGTCCGCGCAGCTTGGCGTTCGTCGCGACGACGTCGACCATGAGGTTGGACCACGTGCGGCCCAGGCGGATCATCAGCGCGGTCGAGAACGAGTTGAGCACGAGCTTCTGGGCGGTGCCGGCCTTGAGGCGCGTCGAGCCGGTGAGCGCCTCGGGCCCGGTGTGCGCGGCGAGCAGGTGGTCGGCGAGGGCGGCGAGCTCGGCGTGCGGGTTGGCCGTGACGAGGGCCGTGGTGGCCCCGACCTCGCGGGCCCGCTCGAGCGCCCCACGCACGAACGGCGTACGGCCCGAGGCGGTGAGGCCGATGGCGACGTCGCCGGGCCGAAGGACGCCGGCCTCGGCGCGGCCGAGCTCGGCGTCGTCCTCGACGTTCTCGACGGCCTGGAGCAGCGCGGCCGGGCCGCCGGCGTGGTGGGCGACGACGAGGCCCTCGGGGGCGTTGAAGGTGGGGCGGAGCTCGGCGGCGTCGAGGACGGCGAGGCGGCCCGAGGTGCCGGCGCCGAAGTAGTGCACGGACCCGCCGGCGCGCAGCGAGTCGACGGCGCGGTCGACGAGGAGGGCGAGCTCGGGCAGGACCGCCGCGACGGCGGCGGCCACCGTGGCGTCCTCGGCGTTGAGGGCGCGGAGGATGCCGAGCGAGGTGTGCGTGTCGATGGACGTCGTCCCCGGATGGCGCTCCTCGGTGGGGGCGTTCACGGTCACCTCGCTGCTCACGGTGGCGAGGTTAGTTTCCTACGCCATGAGCGTCAATGGTGTAAATGAGTAACATTCGGGTCACGGTCGGGCGAGGCCCCACCCACGACCGAAGCCGGGACGGCGTCAGTCGGGGAGGTGGTGGCCCGCGACGGCCTCGCGGGTCTCGGCCACGGCCTTGCGGGCCTTGCGCAGGTTGCGCTGGGCCACCGCGATGTAGAGGCAGTCGACGACGGTGAGCGCCGCGATGCGGCTGGCCGTGGCGCCCGAGCGCAGGCTCGTCTCTCGCGCCGCAGTCGCGAGGATGATGTCGGCACCCTCCGCGAGCCGCGACACCGGGAAGTTGGTGATCGCGACCGTCGTCGCGCCGTTCGAGCGCGCCGCTGCCAGTGCCTCGATGGTCTCGGCCGTCGTGCCCGAGTGCGAGATGCCGACGGCGACGTCGCCCTTGCGCAGCAGCGTCGCGCTCGTCAGGGCGATGTGCGGGTCGTTCCACGCGAAGGCGACGACGCCGATGCGGTGCAGCTTCTGCTGCAGGTCGGTGCCGACGATCGCCGACGCGCCGATGCCGTAGACGTCGACGCGTCCGGCCCGGGCGATGGCCGCCGCGGCCGCCGTCAGGGCGTCGCGGTCCAGGCCCTGGGCCGTCTCCTCGACGGCGCTCGCGTCGGTGAAGGCCACCTTGGCGATGATGTCGTCGATCGTGTCGCTCGCGCTGATGTCGGTGTCGCCGCGCGACAGGCTGCGCGGGTGTGCCGACTCCTCGGCGAGCGCGAGCCGCAGCTGCGGGTAGCCCGGCAGCCCGAGTCGCCGGCAGAACCGCAGCACGGTCGTCTCGGACGTGCTCGCGGCGCTCGCGAGCTCGCTGATCGTCAGCCCCGCGGCCCGACGCGCGTCGGCGAGCACGATCTCGGCGACGCGGTCCTCGGCGGGCGAGAGCGACGGGCGGATGCCGCGCAGGCGGATGAGCAGGGGCGCGCCGGCGGGCCGTCCGGGCTGTGCGACGCCGTCCCCGGCTCTGTCCTCGGTCCTCGGCATGTGCCTACGCTACGGTCTCGCGACCCCGGAGCGCCCACCCGTCCGGGGTCAACGCGCCGGGCGTCTTCTCGCCGTCGAGCAGGATGCCGCCCGGTCCGCCGACCTCGATGTCGTCGACGGCGACGCCACGCCCGAGGTAGCCGCCGTCGGTGACGTGCCGCCACCGCACGAGCTGGGTGCCGGCCGGCAGGTCGGCCCGGGCCTGGACCCAGCGCCGGGTGCCCGAGCCGGACACGACGCCGTCGGCCGTCTCGGTCGTGCCGCGGTCGCGCAGCTCGAAGGCCACCGGGGTCCACGTCGTGCCACCGTCGGTTGACCGCTCGAGGTGGAGCAGGTCGGTCTCCTCGGTGTCGAGGAACAGGTCGAAGCCGAGGCGGGCGCCTGCGGCCGGGACGGGCAGCGGCTGGGTCGTCAGCGTCGAGGTCGTCGCGTTCTGCCCGCCGGTGAACCAGGCGGTGTCGCCGTGCCTGGGCCGGATGCCCATCGACGCAGCGAGCCCGTGCGCCCACTCGCGACGGGCGCCGTTGACCGAGCCCCAGTTGCGCGACGGGTGGACCCGGTTGGTCAGCAGGATCGCGAACGAGCGGCTCGTGAAGTCGATGACGATCGAGGTGCCGGTATAGCCGGTGTGACCCGCGGTGCGCGGACCCGAGAGGGCGTCCATGTACCAGCGCTGGTTCAGCTCGAACCCGAGGCCGTGGTCGTCGCCCGGGAAGTCGCCAGTGAAGTTGGTGATGAGCGACTCGACGCTCTTGCGCGACAGGATGCGGTGGCCCAGGTACGTGCCGCCGTTGAGCAGCGCCTGTGAGAGGCGGGCGAGGTCGTCGACGGTCGAGAAGACGCCGGCGTGGCCCGCGACGCCGCCGAGCGACCACGCGTTCTCGTCGTGCACGGAGCCCCACACGAGCCCGCGCGGCGGCGCCGACTGGTACTCGGTGGCGGCCGTGCGCTCCTTGTCGGTGGGGTTGTAGCCGGTGTCGGTCATGCCGAGCGGTGCCGTGATGCGGTCGTGGACGACCTGGTCGAGCGGGGCGCCACGCAGCTTCTCGACCATGACGCCGAGGGTGATGAGGTTGAGGTCGCTGTAGAGGTACGTGCTGCCCGGGGGGTTGGTCAGCGGCTGGTCCATGACGGCCTTGATCCGCGACGCCTTGTCGGGGTACTTGCTCCAGAGCGGCAGCCACGACGTGAAGCCCGAGGTGTGCGTCAGCAGCTGCCGCACCGTGACCGACTGCTTGCCGTTCGCCGCGAACTCCGGCAGGTAGGTGGCGACGGGCTCCTCGAGCGCGACCTTGCCCTCCTCGACGAGCTGGACGACGGCGAGCGAGGTGAACAGCTTCGAGACCGACGCGAGGTCGAAGATCGTGTCGGTGCGCATCGGCACCCACTGCTCGCGGGGCAGCTCGGTCGTCGCGTTCGCGTACCGCAGGGCCCAGCCCGACGCGTCTCGCTCGACGATCTTCCCCTCGTGGCCCATGATCCCGACCGCGCCGGCGAAGAGCGGGTGGCCCGACGCGTCCGGCTGCTCGTGGGCGTGGATCTGCGCCACGGACTCGGCGATGGGCGCCGGGTCGAGCCCGAGGCTCTGCGGGGTGGCGTCGGCCAGGACGGTGTTCGGCGGGGCGAACCCGCGGTCGGGCTTGCTGAAGTCGTCGGCCGTGGCCGGGCTCGCGGTCACGAGCGTGCCCGCGAGGGCGACGGCGCCGAGTGCGGCGACCGGTGCGGCGACGAGGGTGCGCAGGCGCATGTCACTCCTTGATTGTCCGGGGTCGAGTCGGTCGAGTCGGTCGGAGGCGGGTCAGGCCGCGGGGCCGCCGTAGATGAGGTACTGGCGGCGTCGGGCGTCGAAGGCCGCGAGCTCCGCGCGCCACGCGCCGACGACCTCGTCGGCGGGCGCTCCGGCGTCCACCTGCGTGCGCAGTCGCGTCGAGCCGGTCAGCTTGTCGACCCAGTACGGCCGCTGGGGGTCGTAGGAGTCGTAGCGCCACGCGAAGTCGGGGTAGAGGGCCTTGAGCGCGACGAGCATCTCGACCGTCGTGCGGATCGGGTCGAAGGTCGACGCGTCGGTGACGTGCAGCTGGATGCCGCCGCAGACGGCGCCGGTGTGCTTGCTGAACGTCGGGGTGAAGTACGCCTCGCGGACCCCGACGCCGGGCAGCCCGCGGGAGGCGACGCGCTCGGCCCAGCGGTGGTCGACGAACGGGGCGCCAAGCAGCTCGAACGGGCGGGTGGTGCCGCGCCCCTCCGAGAGGTTGGTGCCCTCGAAGAGGCACGTGCCCGGGTAGACGAGCGCGGTGTCGGGCGTCGGCATGTTGGGGCTCGGCATGACCCACGGCAGGCCTGTGGCCGCGAACGGCACGTCGCGTCGCCAGCCCTTGAGCTCCACGACGGTGAGGTCGCGCAGGCGGCCGCCTGCGTCGGCCGGCAGGAACTCGGCGTCGAAGAAGCGGGCCAGCTCGCCGACCGTCATGCCGTGCGCCTGGACGATCTCCTTGGCCCCGACGCCCGAGGTGTACGCCGTCGTCATCATCGGGCCCCGGGCCGTGCCGCCGACCGGGTTCGGCCGGTCGAGCACGACGAAGCGGGCGTCGACCGCGACGGCCGCACGCATCGCCGTGTACATCGTCCAGATGTAGGTGTAGAACCGGGCGCCGACGTCCTGGATGTCGAAGACGACGGTCTCGACACCGGCGGCGGCGAACATCGAGGTCAGCTTGGTGACCGTGGCGCCGTACGCGTCGTACACGGTGATGCCGGTGCGCGGGTCGGTGTGCGTGCCCTCGGAGCTGCCGGCCTGGGCGGTGCCGCGGAAGCCGTGCTCCGGCCCGAAGACCCCGACGACGTCGACGGCGCCGGACTCGTGCATCTCGTCGACGATGGTGCGCAGGTTGGTCAGGATGCCGGTCGGGTTGGTGATGACGCCGACCTTCTGGCCGCTCAGCACCGACCAGCGGGAGGCGGCGGCCCGGTCGGCGCCCGGGGTGACGGGGTTGGCCGGGTAGTTCGTCGAGGTGGACTGTGCCGCGAGGGAGCTCGCGGCGGTCGCCGGCACGGCGATGGCGCCGAGCGCTCCGGCGGTGAGCAGCTGGCGGCGGTTGAGACGGGTCATCGTGAGTTCTCCGATCCTTGGGGCAGGCGCACCGTGGCGACGACGGCGCGGTGGTCGCTCGCGGGGACGAGCGTGGGGTCGTGCTGGGTCGAGGCGTCGAGCACCTCGACGCCGCCGGAGACGGACACGACGTCGATGCGCTTGGTCGGCCCGATCGCCGGGTAGCTGAGGCCGGGCTCGCCGTCGCGGACGGGGGCCACGGCCCAGGCGTCGCGCAGGCGGGTCCAGAGCGGTGCGAGCTCGGGGGCCGACGCCTCGGCGTTGAGGTCGCCGAGGAGCACCTGGCTCGCGCCCTCGGGGTCCTCGTCGAGGATGCGCAGGGTGTCGGCCACCTGGAGGCGGCGCACCGACGGGTCGCCGCGGTAGTCGAGGTGCGTGACGTAGACGTGGGTGCGGGCGCCGCCGGCCTGCACGACGGCCTCGAGGAAGCCGGGCGCCGGGGCGGGCACCGGGTTCGGGTCCTGCGTGGACAGGCGCGTCAGGTCGTGGTTCTCGACGGACACGAGCGGGAACCGCGAGAGCAGGGCGACGCCGAACTCGCGTCGGGGGTGCCCGGGCGCGGGCGGGTCGAGGCTGTAGATCGGGGCGAAGGCCGTGCGCATCCCGAGGCGCCGGCCGAGCTCGGCGACGATGTCCTCCCAGTGCGAGCGGTCGCCCCAGTGGACGTCGGCCTCCTCGAGGCCGACGACGTCGGCGTCGAGGGCGCGGATCGCGGCGGCGGTGCGCTCGAGGTCGTAGACGTTGTCGGTGCCGGCGCCCGCGTGGATGTTGTACGTGGCGACGCGCGCCGTGACCGGCGGCACGTTCGTGACGCCGGCACCGGCGTCGGCCACGTTCGCCGTCGCAGCGCTGGAGGGCCCCGCCGCGAGGGCGGTGGCGGCGAGGGCCGCCACCGCCAGCGCGGTGCCGAGATTCCGGTGGGTCCGGTGGGTCCGGTGGGTCCGGAGGGTCCTGACGGTCGGCAGGGTGCGCACGTCAGTAGGTGAGGCCGTGGCCGAACGGGTAGAGCGGCGTCGACGGGTCGCCCTTGACGGGGATGTCGACGGGCAGCTTCGCCGTCGGCGAGACCTGGCCGGTGATGACCCGCGCCGCGGCCTCGATGGCGACCGGGCTGTAGGAGTAGGTCGCCAGGTAGGTCTGCGCCTCGGTGACGTAGGCGATGTCGTACGGGTCGCGCACCGCCACGACGACGACCGGGACGCCCGAGGCGATGAGCTGCCGGACGAGCTTCTGCTGCCCGCCGCGGGTGTCGGTGGTCGCGGTGTCCCAGGCCTTCATCGTCGTGACGACGACGAGGTCCTTGCCGCCGGCCGCGGCGACCGCGGCGGCCACCTTGGCGTCGGTCGGCGAGGTGCCGGTCTCGAGCGTCTGGACCGAGGCGCCCTTGTCGGTCAGGCCCGCAGCGAGGGTCGCGGTCGTGGAGACGCCGTAGCCGGTGACGAGCACCTTCTTGCCCGCGGCGGCCACCGGCAGCACACGGGCGTCGTTCTTCACGAGCGTCGTCGTGCGGTCGGTGACCTCGTCGGCGGCGGCGAGGTGGGCCGGCGTGCCCACGGTCGCGGCCACGCCCGCCGGGTCGGCGTAGGGCTGGGTGACGACGCCGCGCCGGTACTTCAGGCGGAGGACGCGTCGCACCTTGGCGTCGAGGTCGGACGGGTGGATGCGGTGGCTGCGCACGGCCGCGAGGACCGCCGCGTACGCGTCGTCCATGGCCGGGCTCATGAGCAGCTGGTCGGCGCCGGCGAGCAGGGCCCGCACCGGCACCTCGGCGTCGCCGTACTTGTCGCGCACGCCCTGCATGCCGAGGGAGTCGGTGACGATGACGCCGTCGTAGCCGAGCTCGTCGCGCAGCACGCCGGTGAGGATCGGGTGGCTCAGCGTCGCCGGGTCGCCGGAGTCGTCGAGCGCCGGGAAGGCGAGGTGGGCCGTCATGATCATGTCGATGCCCTCGCGGATCGCGGCCTTGAACGGCGGGGCGTCGATGCTCTCCCACTGGGCGCGGGTGTGCGTAATGATCGGGAAGGCGACGTGGCTGTCGGTGGCGGTGTCGCCGTGGCCCGGGAAGTGCTTGGCCGAGGACGAGATCCCGGCGTCGCGCTGGTAGCCGGCCACCTGCGCGGCCACGAGCTCGGCGGCGAGGTCGGGGTGCGAGGAGAACGACCGCGTGCCGATGACCGGGTTGAGGGCGTTGACGTTGACGTCGCAGACCGGGGCGAAGTTGGTGTTGACGCCCATGGCCAGCAGCTCCTGGCCGGTGATGGCCGCGGCGGTGCGGGCATCGGGGGCGCTGCGGCCGGCGCCGAGGGCCATCGAGCCGGGGAACTGGGTGGCGGGCGGCCCGATGCGGGTGACGACGCCCTGCTCCTGGTCGATGGCGATCTGCAGCGGCACCTTGGCCTTGACCGGTGCCGTGAGAGCGGCCTTCTGCAGGCCATTGGAGAGCCCGACGATCTGGTCGGGGTTCTGCACGCTGTCGGTCCAGGCGAAGTAGATGACGCCGCCGAGGTGGTACTTGCGCACGACCTCGGCCGGGCTCGCGACGCCGTAGAGCGGCACGTTGCGCTGGTCGGGCGTCGTGGCGTCCTTGCCGTAGACGTTCTGGATGAACAGCTGGCCGACCTTCTCCTCGAGGGTCATCCGGCTCAGCGTCGAGGTGATCCAGCCCTCCTCGCCGGCGGTGGCGGCGCTCGCAGCGCCCGGGGCGGTGGCGGCGCGGGCCTGGCCGGCGACCGTGCCGGCCGCGGCCACAGCGAGGCCTCCGGCGAGGACGGTGCGGCGGGACAGCTCTGACATGGACATGGTGCCTCCGAAGGAATGTGAACAATTCACGCGTTCTGCTGTCAGGGCGGAACTTACCTACGGAGTGTGAGGTCGGCAACAGATAGGGCGACGCCGTCCGGATGTCTGTCCGGTCGGCGCCGCCCGTGTCTGCCGCGATCCGGCGTCAGTGCAGGTAGCCCTGCGCGTCGACGATGACGTGCACCGTTCCCGCCGAGTGGTTGACGATCGTCGCCGTGCCGTCGGAGGCCAGGCGTGTCAGCACGAGGTTGGCCACGGTCTGACCGGTCGAGAAGTTGGCCGTCGACGTGCCACCGTCGGCGCTCGCGTCGGCGGTGAGGAAGCCCGGCTTCTGCGGCGACGCGACGGTGAGGTTGAGCACCGCGACCGTCGCCCCTGCCGGGACCGGGGAGCCGCTGACGCCGGCCACCCGGACCTTCAGGGCGGCGTTGGCCGCCAAGGCCGTTCGCACGGAGTTGGTGGCCGTGCCGGACCTCGTGTCGACGAGCCGGACCGGCGTCGTCGACACCCACTGGTTCGAGGTCCCCGTCGCGGCGAGGTAGCCCTCGACGTCGGCGACGACGTGCACGGTGCCCGAG
>NZ_JAWIIL010000015.1:0-54671 GCF_034724055.1 Intrasporangium zincisolvens | reverse complement strand
GCCAGCTTCGCGATCGATTCACTCGATCGCCGTGGCGTCCGTTGCTCCCTGTCGGGCTGACGAAGAGAACATTACAGGTGATCGGCCGGACCGCCAAAACGGCTCCCCCGAGGCCGGATACGCGCCCGGTCGGGAGCCTCACGGCGGCCCTGACACAACACCGACGCAGGCTCCGATCCGGCGCTCGGACGCATGCTGTCGCGGCACCCGTGGCCCGCCCTACTCTCCGGACATGACGCTGACGACGCTCGCGCTTCTCGCGGTCGCGGCGCTGCTCGTCGGCTTCGCCAAGACGGCCATCGGCGGCGTCGCGACGATCTCCATCGCGATCTTCGCCTTCGCCATGCCGACGCGTGAGTCGACGGCCGCCATCCTGCTGCTCCTGCTCATCGGTGACGCCTACGCCGTGTGGCACTACCGCCGCGACGCCGATCTCGCGCTGCTGCGTCGGCTCATCCCCGCCGTCCTGCCCGGCCTCGCCCTCGGGGCGCTCTTCCTCGCCTGGGTCGACGACGTGACGCTGCGGCGCTGCATCGGGGTGCTGCTGCTCGTCTTCGCCGTGGTGCAGCTCGTCCTCGTGTGGCGCAGCCCCGACACGAGCCGGATCTCCGACTCCCGCGCTGCCGCGGTGGGCACAGGCCTGGCCTCCGGCTTCGCGACGATGACGGCCAACGCGGCCGGCCCGGTCATGACCCTCTACCTCGTGGCCCAGGGCGCCCCGAAGCGGCGGTTCCTCGGCACGGGCGCGCTCTTCTTCTTCGGCGTCAACCTCTGCAAGGTGCCGTTCAGCATCGGGCTCGGGCTGTTCACGGCGGGGACGCTGTGGCGCACCCTGGCGCTGGCGCCGCTCGTGCTGGTCGGCGCCTGGGTCGGGTTGCACACCGCGCGCCGGCTCAGCCAGACGCGGTTCGACCAGGCCGTCCTCGCCGCGACGGTCGTGTCGGCGCTGGCCCTCGTCGTCCGCTGACCCCGAAGAGGGCGAGAACGATCAAGCGCGGCCCGGCCGCGCGGGCGCAGGCTCACAGACATGAGCCCTGACACGCAGTCCGAGACCCGCCACCCACTTCCCACCGATGCCGTCGACCTCGCGCCTACGAACTTCGACACCCTCCCGTGGGCCGCCCCGTTGACGCCGCGCGCCCCCGCACGACTGGTCGTCCCCGAGCCGCCCCGCCGCGGCGAGCCCGGCGGCGACCCGTGCGGGGTCTGCGTGCGCCACACGACGGGCGCCGTCTGGAGCGACGAGCACTGGACGCTGCACCCGCCGGTCGGCGGCAGCCTGCCGGGAACCGTGTGGATGGCGAGCCGCGAGCACGTCGACTCCTTCCAGGACCTGCCCGGCGCGGCGGCCGCGAGCTTCGGGCTGGTCGTGGCCCGGGTCGAGCGGGCGATCCTCCCCCTCGGCGGCGTCGGACGCGTCCACCTGTACCGGTGGGGCGACGGCGGCGCACACTTCCACGTCTGGTTCCTCCCGCGGCCGCTCGGGATGCTCGACGCGAGCGGGCCGATGCTGCCCCTGTGGGAGGACGTCCTGCCGAACGTCACCGACGAGGCCCTGCGCCAGGCGGCCGAGCGCGTCGCCGCGGCGCTCGAGTCCACCGCGTGACCGCCTTCCCGGTGCCTCGGGTCACTCGAGTCACTCGGGTCACTCGGGGCGCAGCCGCGCGGGGAGGTTGTACGGGGTCACGACCTCGACGTTGGCCGGCACCGACGTCGGTGCCCCCGGCAGGAGCCGGTGGGCACGCATGACCTGCCGCAGCGCCCGCCTCATGTCGGCGCCGAGGTCGTGGTGCAGCACCACCGAGACGACGCCGGTGCGCAGCAGCTCGAGATTGTCGGCGTCGAGGTCGTGCGCCACGAACACGCGGCACTCGCGACCGGCTCGCGCGAACTCGGCTGCCGTCGCGCGGTTTCCGCCGCCGACCGAGTACACGCCGCAGATCGACGCGTCAGCGACGAGTGCCGCGCGGACGGCGTCGGCGAGCGACGCGTCGAGCCCGTCGGTGTCGGTGACGAGCGCGGTGCCGACGCCGGCGGCCACGCGCGGCAGCTGCGCGCGGAAGGCATCGATGCGCTCCCGCTCGCCGAAGAAGGCTGATCCGCTCGTCGTCACGAGCACCGTGCCGCGCCCGGGCCCGAGCCAGCGCGCGACGAGGTACGCGGCGGTGCGCCCGGCCGCCGCGTTGTCGAGGCCGACATAGGCGACGCGTCCGGAGTCGTGGACGTCGGTGACGAGCGTGACGACGGGGATGCCGCGGGCCGCGACGCGTCGGGCAGCCGCCGCGACGTCCGGGTGGTCGGGCGCCTTGAGCAGGACCCCGTGCGAGAGCCGGCCCCGGCGACCGACCGCGTCGAGGGACGCGACGGCGGCGGCCGGGTCGGCGTTCTCGCGCAGGTCGAACCGGGCCCGCACCACGGCGGGTCGGGCGGCTGGCAGCTCGGCCTCGAGCGCGGCGCGCACCGCGCCCGAGAAGCGTTCAGGAGCCTGCATGACGACGTCGACGACGAGCGTCCGGGCGGCGATCCGCAGCTGCGACTGCTGGTGGTCGAGGTCGAGGACCGCCTGTTCGACGGCCCGCACGGCTCGCGCGCTCGCGCCCACCCGGCCGTGGAGCACCCGGTCGACGGTGGCCTCGGACAGGCCCGACTGCTCCGCGATGTCGCGGACGCGGTGGGTGCGCGGCGCCGACCTGGCCATGGGGTCACGGTAGTGCGCGTCGCGCTCGGACTGAGGGCTTTCTGAGGGCTTGACGGCGGTGCGGGGTGGACGTGGGAGATCCATCCTGAGAGGGACCACCCAACAGCACCCACCGCGTCGAGGAGGACGTCGTGACCCTGACCGCCCGCCCCATCCACCCCTGGCTCCTGCCCGATGACTGCCGGCTCGCCGACCTGCTCGAGGTCCTCGCCGACCACACCCGACTCGAGGACCACCCCCACGCGTCGCGACTCGAGGGCGAGGTGCCCGTGTACGCCGCCGACCGGCTCGTGGCCGCGGCCACCGCCGACGAGGAGGGCCGACGCGCCGTGCTCGCCGAGGTCGCCCACGCCCTCGCGGACGGACCGGGGATCGTCGTCGTCGAGGGCGCCTTCGGCGCGTCGGTCGTCGACCGCGTCACGACCGCGTTCGACGCAATGATCAGCGAGCAGCGTTCTGCCGGAACAGCATCCGGTGACCACTTCGCAAAGCCGGGTGCCAACGACCGCGTCTGGAACGCCCTCGAGAAGCTCGCCGTGACCGACCCGCGGGCCTTCGTCGACTACTACGCCAACGACGTCCTCGCCCTGGTCGCGACCGCGTGGCTCGGCCCCGGCTACCAGGTGACGTCGCAGGTCAACGTCGTCAACCCCGGCGGCGCCGGCCAGACCGTGCACCGCGACTACCACCTCGGATTCCAGAGCGACGAGGTCTGCGCGCGCTACCCCGCTCACGTGCACGCGCTCTCGCAGGTGCTGACGCTGCAGGGCGCGGTGGCCCACTGCGACATGCCCGTCGAGTCGGGCCCGACGCTCTACCTGCCGCACAGCCAGAAGTACGCCCACGGCTACGTGGCCTACCAGCGTCCGGAGTTCCAGGAGTACTTCGTGGCCCACCACGTGCAGCTGCCCCTCGCCAAGGGTGACGCCGTCTTCTTCAACCCGGCCCTCTTCCACGCGGCCGGCACGAACCACTCGACCGACATCCGGCGCATGGCCAACCTGCTGCAGGTGTCGTCGGCGTTCGGCCGGGCGATGGAGACCGTCGACCGGCAGCGCGTCGTCGAGGCCCTCTACCCGACGCTCCTCGCGGCCGTGTCGGGGTCCGGGGCCGGACGCGTCGGGCGGGGTGTGGCGAACGCGGTCGCCGCGAGCGCCGAGGGGTACGCATTCCCGACCAACCTCGACCGCGACCAGCCGATCGGCGGCCTGGCGCCGCCGAGCCAGGCCGATGTCGTCACCGAGGCCCTGGCCCACGGGGTCGACCCGGCCGAGCTGCACCGCCGGCTCGACGCCCAGGCCGACGCCCGCCGCTCCCACTGACGTCCCGCTCGCTCACCCTTCCTCCCCCGCCGCCAGCCCCCCACCCCTTTCCATCGAGTGAGCACTTCGTCACTCCCGCCCCACCCGTTGTGTGACGGGTGGGGCTGAGTGCTCACTCGATGAAGGAAGGTGGTCGGTGGTCCGAGGGGCGGTGGTCGGCGGTTCGGGGTGGCTGGCCGACCTCAGAGGGTGAAGGCGTCCCGGAAGCGCTTGAGGGCGAGCTCGGGGTCGCCCGACGCCCAGGCCTCGAGACCGACGGTGCCGCGGTACCCCATGTCGGCGAGGGCCCGCGCGACGGCCGGATAGGCGATCTCACCGGTGCCGGGCTCGCAGCGCCCGGGCACGTCGGCCACCTGGATCTCGCCGATCCACGGCAGGGCCCGGCGGCACAGCTCGATGAGGTTCCCCTCTCCGATCTGGGCGTGGTAGAGGTCGAGCATGAGCCGCAGGTGCGGGCTGTCGACGGCCTCGACGAGCGCCAGGCAGTCGGCGGCGCGGGCGAACGGCGTGCCGGGGTGGTCGACCTCGGTGTTGAGGTTCTCGAGGACGAACTGCACGCCCTCGCGCTCGCCGAGCTCGGCGATGCGGCCCAGGGTGTCGCGCGCCTGCAGCCACATCGCTCCGGTCACCTCGTGGACCGGCTGCACCGGGAGGCCCTGGTGGTCGAGGCCCGTGCCGTGAAGGTTCAGCCGCGGGATGCCGAGGCGCTTCGCGACGGGCACCGACTCGGCGGCCGTGGCGAGCAGCTCGGCGGCGCCCTCCGGGTCGGCCAGCCGACCGCGGACGTAGCCGGTCATGGAGGAGTACACGACGCCCTCGGCGCGCAGGGCCTCGAGCGCGTCGAGGTCGTGACGCGTCCAGTCCCAGATCTCGACGGCGAAGCCGAGCTCGTGGATGCGGCGCACCCGCTCGGCGACGGGCAGGTCGAGGAAGACCATCTCTGAGCTGACGGCCAGGGTGAACGGGTGGCCGCCGGGACCTGCGCCGGCACCGACGCCGGTGGGGGCGCTCACGCGACGACCTCACGGTCGGCGTCGCGCACGGTGACGGTGCCGCCCGCCTCGACGGCCTCGATGCAGGCCAGCGCGAGGCGCAGCGCGGCGCGGGCGTCCCGGCCGCCGACGACCGTGGGCGAGCCGGATCGCACGGCGCTGCAGAAGGCGGCGAGCTCGGCGGCGTAGGCGTCGGAGAAGAGGTCGGTGTCCATGCGCGCCGTCGGGGCGGCGACGCCGTCGGCCGTCCACAGACTTGTGGTCAGGTGCGCCGGGCTGCCGGCCTGCACCATGCCGACCGAGCCGAACACCTCGCCGCGCACGTCATAGCCGTAGGCGGCCGAGAAGCTCGCCTCGGCGACGCCGATGGCGCCGTTGTCGTAGCGGATCGTCACGACGGCGGTGTCGAGGAGTCCCGCGGCCTTGTACGCGGGGGCGACGAGGGCGTCGGCCATGACGCTCACCTCGACGGCGCGCGCGCCGGCGTTGAACCAGTTGAGCGCATCGAAGTCGTGGATCAGGGTCTGGGTGAAGATCGTCCACGGCGGGACCGCACCAGGGTTGGCGAGGCCGGGGTCGCGGGTGACGGAGCGGAGCAGCTGCGGGGTGCCGACGCGTCCGGCGGCGACGGCGTCGTGCGCGGTGGCGAAGTCGCGGGCGAAGCGGCGGTTGAAACCGACCTGCAGCGGGACGCCGGCCCGCTCGACCGCGGCGATGGCGCGGTCGGCGTCGGCGAGGGTCATCGCCATCGGCTTCTCGACGAAGACGGCCTTGCCGGCGCGGGCGGCCGCGACGACGAGGTCGGCGTGGGCCGTGCTGGCGCAGGTGATGGCGACGGCCTCGATGCGCGGGTCGTCGATGAGGGCCTGGGGGTCGGTGAGCCACTCGACGCCGAGGTCCTCTCCGAGGCGCTGGGCAGACGCTTCGAACGGGTCGGCGACGGCGACGAGCTCGGCCTCGGGGAGGCGGCGGGCGAGGGTGGTGGCGTGGTGGGTGCCGATGCGGCCGGCACCGATGAGGCCGATGCGGACGGGATCTGGGGCGGTCATGGGGGAGCTCCTTTGCTTCTCTACTAGAGCGCTCTAGTTCGATGGTGAGGCCGCCGACCGTCCCGCGTCAAGAGATCGACGCGAAGTCCTCTGGAGCGCTCTACACTTCGGACCCATGGCGACCGGACGCGTGACCATGGAGGACGTCGCGGCTCGCGCCGGGGTGTCGCGGGCGCTCGTGTCGATCGTCTTCCGCGGCGTCGCCGGCGCCTCCGACGAGACGCGCGCCCGCGTGCTCGCCGCGGCCTCCGACCTCGACTACCGCCCCGACACCCGCGCGAGCCGCCTCGGCCGGGGCCGGACCCGCATGCTCGGGGTCACGTTCGCCGTGGGGCACGCCTTCCACGGCGAGGTGCTCCGCAGCCTCTACACCGAGGCGGACGCGGTGGGCTACGAGGTGGTCCTGAGCGGCGTCACGCCCGACCGGTCCGACACCGACGCCGTCGACACCCTCCTCGCCGAGCGGTGCGAGGGGCTCGTCCTCGTCGGCAGCGACCTCGCGACCGGCGCCATGGCACGGCTCGCCGAGCGGCTGCCGGTCGTCAGCGTGCTGCGGCCCGCGCGTCGGGCGTCGGGCGTCGGGGTGGTGCGCACCGACGACGCCCTCGGGATGCGCCTCGCGGTCGAGCATCTGCGCGGCCTCGGTCACGAGCGGATCGGGCTGCTCGACGGCGGTCGGGCGCCCGGGGCCGCGGAACGCCGCCAGGGCTACCGGCGCGGCATGCGCTCGGCGCCCGGGCTGCACGCGCTCGTGATGCCCGGCGGCCTCACCGAGCTCGACGGCGCCGCGGCCGCGCGGGCGTTCCTCGCGATGAACGCGCCCCGCCCGACGGGCGTCGTCGCCTTCAACGACCGCTGTGCGCTGGGGTTCGTCGACGTGGTGCGGCAGGCGGGGGTGCGGGTGCCCCAGGACGTGTCGGTGGTGGGCTTCGACGACATCGAGCAGGCCGGCTACCCGCACGTCGCGCTGACGACGGTGCGCCAGGACGCCGCCCGGCTCGGCGCCGAGGCCGTGCGAACGGTGACCGGGCAGCTGGATGACGCCGGGGCCGTGGAGGCCGCCGAGCCGACCGGCGCGGTCATCGAGCCCGAGCTGGTCGTCCGGTCGAGCACGGCACCTCCGAGCGCCGGTCGAGTGGCCGCCCCACCGAAATCCTGACGCGCCCGACCACAGCCCTCTGGCACGTTTGGCCCCATGCCGACCTACACGTCCTACGACGGGACCGAGCTCGCGTACCGCGTCGAGGGGTCGGGCGAGCCCCTCGTCGTGTGGCCGGGAGGCCCGGCCCGCGACGCCGCCTACCTCGGCGACCTCGGCGGGCTCGCCGATGCGGCCCGACTCTCGCTCGTGATCCCGGACCCGCGCGGCACCGGCGCCTCGCCGCGGCCCGCCGACCCGACTGGCTACGCCGCCACCCGGCTCGCCGACGACCTCGAGGCCCTGCGCACGCACCTGGGGCTGGACACCATGGACCTGCTCGGGCACTCGGCGGGCGGCTCGGTCGCCGAGCTCTACGCCGCCCGCCACCCCGCACGCCTGCGCCGACTCGTGCTCGTCACCCCCGGCACCGCTGCGCTCGGGCTCGACATCACGGACGACGAATGGGACGCACGCGTCGCCCTGCGCGCGACGGAGCCGTGGTTCGCCGGCGCGAAGATCGCGCTCGAGGCCGACGACGGCACGCCCGCCACCCGACAGGCGATGTCGCCCTTCCTCTACGGAGCATGGTCCGACGCAGCGCGCCACCACGCGGCGTCCGACGACGACCAGCGCAACCGCGAGGGCACGCGCGCCTTCTGGGCCGAGCAACCCGACCCGGAGCAGACGCGTCGGGCGATCGGCGCGGTGACGGCACCGGTGCGCGTCATCGTCGGCGAGCTCGACCTCATGCCGGGGCCGGGGCTCGGCGAGCAGCTCGCAGCCCTCTTCGCGGACGGGCGGTGCCTGGCGCAGCCCGGCGCCGGACACTTCCCGTGGGTCGACGACCCGGAGCTCTTCGCCCGGCTCGTCGTCGAGGCCCTCGCGGACTGAGGGTCAGGCCGTCGAGGCCGGGTCGCGGCCCTGCCACGTGCAGACGCACGCCTCGTTGCCCTCGGGGTCGGCGAGGATCCAGAAGGCAGGGGCGCGCGAGTCGGACACGAGACGGCCGCCGGCGGCGAGCGCCCGCTCGATGCGTCCGGGCGCCTCGTCGTGCGCGACGGTGACGTCGAGGTGGATCCGATTGCGTTGCGGCCGTGGCTCGTCCATCTGCTGGAACCACACGGCGGGGCCCAACCGCAGCGGGTCCTGCACGTCGTCGCGCCGGATGACGTCCCACCCGAGCACGGCGTCCCAGAACGGGCGGACGGCGTCGATGTCCATGGCGTCGATGGCGATCTCGAGGACGGTGAGCGACCCCGGCTCGGACGCGAGGCCCAGCTCGGCGACGACGTCGTCGACGTCCCGGCCCAGCGCGATGTCACTGTCGGTGACACCGCCGCCGGGACGCGTCGACAGGGCGAGGTGGACGACCGGGGCGCGGAGGTCGACGTCGAGCTGCCGGCCGTGCGCGGCAGCGACGGCGCCGACCCGGGCGACGAAGTCGAACGCGGCCGCGGCGTCGGCGGCGCGGACCGTCAGGTGCATCCGCTGCAGCAGGAACCGCCAGGTGGGCAGGGCGTCGGAGGCGGCTTGCCGGGTCAGCTTGTCGGTCATGCCAGCACGCTAGCGCTGCGCACCGACCGGTCCCGTGGTGCGGCGCACCTCGAGGTGCGGCTCGAGAACCACCTCGACGACCTCGGACCGGCCCTCGTCGAGGCGCTGCGTGGCCGCCTGCACCGCCGCCACGGCCATCGGTCGGGTGGCTTGGCTCACCGAGGTGAGGCCGACCGTCGCGAGGCGCGCGAGGGGGCTGTCGTCGTACCCGACGACCGACACGTCGCCGGGCACGACGCGTCCGGCCTGCTGGAGCGCGGCGAGGGCGCCGAGCGCCGCGCGGTCGTTGTAGCAGACGAGGCCCGTGACGCGTCCGTCCCCGTCCAGCGCGCCGGCGGCGACGAGCCCGGCGGCGCCCTCCTGCCCAGCCTCCTCGGTGGCACCCCCGGAGACCACCCGTGCCGACGCGTCGGGCACGCGTCGGGTCGCGGCGCGGAAGGCCCGGCGGCGCAGCGTCGCGATGGAGCCGCGGGGGCCGTCGACGAAGGCGAGCGAGCGGTGCCCGAGGCCTGCGAGGTGGTCGACGGCGAGGCCCACGCCGACGTCGTCGGCTGCCCGGACGACGTCGACACCCTCGACGTCGAGCCGCCGGCCGAGGGCGACGACGTGGTGGTCGCGGGCGAGGGCGGCGAGGTCGGCGTCGGGCGTCGACGGGCCGAGGAGGATGAGCGCCTCGCACCGGAAGTCGAGGAGCATCTCGACGGCGCGTCGTTCATCGCGGGTGCGGGTGAGCGGGCTGACGACGAGGTCGTAGCCGCGCTCGTCGGCGGCTGCCTGGAGGTCCTCGAGCAGCTCGGCCTGGAAGGGGCTGCTGACGTCCATCGTCACGCCGAGCAGCTGGGTGCGGTGGCGGGCGAGGAGGCTCGCGGTGCGGTCGGGGCGGTAGCCGAGGTCGGAGGCGGCGCGGAGCACGGCCTCGCGCGTCGCGTCGGAGGGGCCGGGGCGTCCGCGGAGCACGAGCGAGACCGACGCCGTGGAGACGCCGGCGCGCGCGGCGACGTCGTCGAGCCGCGGGCGTGGCGGTCGGGTCGGCATGTGGCTCCTCGGTCGAGGTGAGCGAATGGGTGATCGGGCGGGCGACCGGTCGACAGTTTGTCAGCACAAAGCGTTGACAGTGCGGTGCGGCGCCCCGCACACTCGCTTAAAGCGCTTTAAGACTAGCGCTTCAGGGGTTCCGCACGCCGATGTCCAGAGAGGCACATCACCATGACCACGTCCCCGATCGGTGTCGCCGTCATCGGCGCCGGCATGGCCGGGCGCGCGCACTGCGCCGGCTACCGCACCGCACCGACGCTGTTCGACCCGCCGCTGCCGCCCATCCGGTACGTCGCGGTGATCGACGCCGACGCGTCCGTCGCGTCCGACGCCGCGACCCGCTACGGCTTCGAGCGCTCGGGCACCGACTGGCGCGAGCTGCTCGACGACGACCGCGTCCAGGTCGTCAGCGTCGTCGTCGCCAACCACCTGCACCGCGAGATCACCGAGGCGCTGCTCGCCGCCGGCAAGCACGCGCTGTCGGAGAAGCCGCTCGCGGCGAGCCTCGAGGACGCGCAGGCGATGGTGTCCGCGGCGCAGGCCCACCCCGACCTGGTGACCGGCGTCGGCTTCGTCTACCGTCGGCAGCCCGCCGTCGCCGGCATCCGCGACCTGCTCCGCGACGAGCTCGGCGAGATCTCGCACTTCAACGGGCGGTACTGGTGCGACTACGCGCTCAGCCCGCAGGTGCCGATGGCGTGGCGTTACAAGGGCAGGCCGGGCACCGGTGCCCTCGCCGACATCGGCAGCCACCTCATCGACGTGGCCGAGTTCCTCTGCGGTCCGATGGTGTCGGTCAGCGGTGCCACCTTCACGACGAAGGTCACCGAGCGCGCCTTGCCACTCGGTACGACGTACGGGCACGCCAAGGCCGAGCTGTCCGACGTGCGCGAGCCGGTCGAGAACGACGACGTCGCGACGTTCACCGCCCACTTCGAGAACGGGGCCGTCGGCACGTTCTCCATCTCGCGCATCGCGCCCGGGCACGCCAACTCGATGGCCATCGACGTCATGGCGCAGCACGGCGGGGTCAAGTGGGACATGGACCGACCGGCCGAGTTCAGCGTCATCCGCCGGCTGCGCGAGGACGGGTTCGACGGCTACAACCAGGTGCTCGCCGGGCCGGCGCACCCGTACGTCAAGGGCGGCCTCCCGATGGACTTCCCGGGCGTCTCGTACGGCGTCGGCGACCTCTTCGGCTACCAGGCGCGGGCGTTCCTCGAGCAGGTCGCCGGCATCAAGGGGCTGCCTCCCGTCGCGCCGTTCGAGGACGGCGTCCGCGACCTGCAGATCATCGACGCCGTGGCCCGGTCCGCCGCGTCGGGCGGCGCCACCGTCTCCGTCGCCCCCTGAATCCCGCTCTCCCCCAGCACGTTCCCCACACAGCATCGATCTCCGTCGACAAAGACGTCACGAAAGGACCACCCCCATGCAGCTCGGCGCCTACAACGCGTGCCTCGCGGACAAGACGCTCCCCGAGGCCCTCGACATCATCAAGGGCCTCGGCCTGACGAGCGTCGAGATCAACTCGGGCGGTTTCCTGCCGCCGATCCACCTGCCCGTCGAGGAGCTCCGCTCGAGCGAGGACGCGCGGCAGCAGTACCTCGGTGAGTTCAGCTCGCGCGGACTCACGCTGACCGCCCTCAACTGCAACGGCAACCCGCTGCACCCGGCCGCCGGGTTCCCGCACTCGCAGGACCTCATCGACTCGATCGAGCTGGCCGCCCTGCTCGGCGTCAAGCGGCTCGTGACGATGTCGGGAGCACCGGGCGGTGAGCCGGGAACCTCTGTGCCGGTGTGGAACCCGCTGCCCTGGTGGAGCCCGTTCCTCGACGTCCAGGACCACCAGTGGAGCGTCGCGGTCCCGTACTGGAAGGACATCCAGGCCCGCGCCGCGGACGCCGACGTCAAGGTCGCCATCGAGATGCACCCGGGCAACATCGTCTTCAACCCGCGCACCCTGCACCGGCTCGTGGCGGAGACCAACGCCACGCACGTCGGTGCCGAGATGGACCCGAGCCACCTGTTCTGGCAGGGCATCGACCCGGTGCTCGCCGTCGCCGACCTCGGCGAGCTCGTCTACAACGCCGCCGCCAAGGACACCCGCATCAACGCGGCCGCCAAGGTCAACGGCGTCATCGACGACGCGTTCACCCGGGTCGCCGAGGGCTCGAAGGGCTACCTCCCACTCGGGGGCGGGACGACACTGAGCGGCTGGCCGACCAACTCGTCGTGGGACTTCGTCGCCGTCGGGCGCGGTCACGACACGGCGTACTGGACCGAGTTCCTCCGCGCCCTGCACAAGGTCGACCCGGACATGCCGGTCAACATCGAGCACGAGGACCTGCAGCTCGACCAGCTCGAGGGCCTGCGGTTCGCGGCGAACACCCTCATCGAGGCCGAGAAGGGCATCTGACGATGGCTGGCCCTTCGCCGGTCGATCCGCTGCGCCTCGGGATCCTCGGGGCGGCGCGCATCACGTCGCTGAGCGTCGTCGAGCCCGCCAGGGCCACGGGGCACCGGCTCGTGGCCGTGGCCGCCCGCGATGCAGACCGGGCCGAGTCGTTCGCGGCGGAGCACGGCATCGAGCGCGTGCTCTCCTCCTACGCCGACGTGCTGGCCGACCCCGACGTCGAGGCCGTCTACAACCCACTGCCCAACGCGTTCCACGCGGAGTGGAACATCCGCGCGGCCGAAGCCGGCAAGCACGTGCTCGCCGAGAAGCCGTCGGCGCTCGACGCCGCCGAGGCCCGACGCGTCCGCGACGCGGTGCACGCGTCGGGTGTCGTCTTCATGGAGGCGTTCCACTACCCGTACCACCCACTGGTCCAGCGGGTCTGCGGGCTGCTCGAGGCGGGAGCGGTCGGCGCGGTGCAGCGCGTCGAGGCCGTGCTCCGCATGCCGGCGCCACCGGACGACGACCCGCGCTGGTCGCGCGAGCTCGGTGGTGGCGCGACGATGGACCTCGGTTGCTACGCGCTGTCGTGCGTGCGGCTGCTCGGGCGGTTCGCCGGCGGCGAGCCTCGCGTCGTCGCGGCCCGGGCCGACGAGCGTCCCGGGCGCCCCGGCGTCGACGAACGGCTCTTCGCCGACCTCTCGTTCCCGTCAGGGGCGACCGGCCTGGCGGGCAGCGACATGGCGTCGGCCGACCGGGACATGTCGCTGACGGTGCGTGGTACGGCCGGCGAGCTCGTCGTGCCGATGTTCCCGGTGCCGCACGAGGGCGACACGCTCGTCCTGCGCCACGACGGCGAGGTGGAGGTCGTCGAGCACCTCGGCACCCGGACGAGCTACACCTACCAGCTCGAGGCGTTCGCCTCCGCCGTACGGGAGCGGACGTCGGTGCTCACCGACGCCGACTGGTCGGTCGGCAACGCGGAGATCATCGACGCCGCGTACGAAGCGTCGGGCCTTCGGGCAGGCGCAGCGGTTCGTGGGTAGGGAGGCAAGCTCACCGGCATGTGCGCTCGGGACGTCGTCCCGAGCGCACCGCGATGATCCTCACCCGCCGCGGGTCAGCGGCGGGTGAGGAGGACGACCGGGATGACGCGCGGCGTCCGTCGCTCGTAGTTCGCGAAGCCCGGGTAGCGCCGCTTCTGCTCCTGCCAGATCGGTTCGCGCTCCTCCGGCGAGAGCACCCGTGCACGGACGTCGATCGACTCGGTACCCACCTCGATCGACGCGTCCGGGTTCGCCTTGAGGTTGTGGAACCACGCAGGGTTCACGTCGAGGCCGGCGTACGACGCGAAGACGGCCCACCCGCCGTCGACGGCCTGGTACATCATCGGGTGCACGCGCGGCTCGCCCGACCTGGCGCCGGTCGTGTGGAGCAGCAGCAAGGGCGCGCCGGCGAAGTTCCCGCCGACCTTGCCGCCATGGGCCCGGAACTCCGCGATGACGTTGTCGTTCCAGCCGCTCACGGCTGCCACGCTACGCGGTTTCAGAGCCGCCGAACCGGCACGAACCAGGCGAGTAGGTCCTCGGTCCTGACCCGCTTGCACGGGGCAGGCGTGGCTCCGGACCACCGTCCGCAGCGCGTCACATCGCCGCCGGCCGAGCGTCCCTGTGGCCCTACTGGACCAGCAGACAGAACGGGTGCCCGGCAGGGTCGGCAAGCACATAGAGCGGCTCGCCCTCGTCCTTCGATCGGTCGTACAGCAGACGGGCACCCAACGCCTCCGCCCGCTCACGATGCCGCTCCAGCTCCTCGACCGAAGGCACCGTGAAGTCCATGTGCATCTGCATCGGCACCTGCTCCGAGGGCCAGGTCGCGGGAGTGGTGTCCTTCTTCTCCTGAACGGTCAGGACCCGATTGCCGTCACCGTCGAGCAGGACCAGCCAGTCGGCCTCGTCAGGACTCCCATCGGTGGGCGGTTCCTCGCCCTCCCGATACCGCAGCCCCAGAAGCTGCCGGTAGAACTCGCCCAGCGCTCGGCAGTCAGGCGCGTCGATCGCGGTGTGAAGAAGGACGGGATAGCCGGACACATATGCCTCCTTGCCAGGCGCGGCGGCCCACCTGAGTGGCCCCGAACCGAGAGTTCATTGCTGCGCAGCGTCAGGACCCCGATCCTCTGAGTCCCACTGGGCGCCACATCGGTCACACTCACGGTCGTACCCGGGGTGACCGCAGCCCACCCACTCAACCCACGGCGGCGAGCTCGCCATCGGTTCCGGGACGGCTGGAAGACCGATCACGAGATGCCGGATCTCGCCGCCACCGCAGCCCGGGCACGTGCCGCGAGGAACGTCGTACGGCGCACCCCGGTCGGCTCCCCCGTCACTGGGGAGGATCGTCATGCGGGCATTCTCACATCAGGGTCTGACGGCCTGAGGCACTTTCCACGTGTCTGCGGTGTGAGCGAACGGTTACCTGGGGGCGGCCCCGGACATTTCGGCAAGGACGTGTGTGCCGCCGCGCGCGTCGACCCAGTCGACGGCGGGCCCCTGAAAGTGTTTCACCCCGGCGAGCTGGGCCACGAGTACCTTCTGTCCGGCGAGGACGAGGACCTCTTGCGCAACGACGGTGGCGGAGCCGGGGGGCCGCACGTGTCCTGACACGGCTCCGGGCGGCAGCAGGTAGGCGTAGTAGTCGCCGGTCAGGTCGCCCATTCCGGTGTGCGTGGCTCCCGTCCCGTCGGTGGTGCTGGCAGACCAGTCGGCGATGCTGTCGGGCCGCAGACCCATGACTCGCGCCCTGTCCGGACCCGACAAGAAGATCGTCACGGGTACCTGGCGGGCATGTGCTTGAGACACGGGCCCGCCCGAACTGTCGGCCACGGTGCCGTCGTCCATCTCGTACACCGTGCCGCGTACCGAGCGCACATCGGGTGCCGGGCCGAAGGCTGCGAGGACCGAGACGTCCGGGACCGAGAACCGGCGCACGTCAGGCGGGGAGACGGTGAGATCTGGCGCCGTTGGGTCGCCGTAGGCGAGGACCCCCGCGCGCACGGGCGCCCGAACGACGCAGACGTACACGTACAGCGACGGATTCGCCTGACACGTCGCCCCGCCGGGGGTGTCTGGCACGGACAGGGCCAGGCCGGAGCCTGCTGGACTGCCCAGCGGCTGGACCGTGACCGTCCACGCGGACGAGTCGAGGGTGGCGGTGAAGGGGTTCCCGACGATGCCGAACCTGGCGACGAGGCTCCTCGGCGTCGACGGTATCGGAGTCGTGGGGGCCGTCGGGGTCGGGTGCGCGGGCAGGGCTCGGTCACGTCCCGCGACGATTGCCGATCCGACGGCGACCGCGATCGCGATGGCTGCCGCGACCGCCGCCGTGACGATGCGGCGTCGACGGGCCTGGTTCCGACGCACCGTCGCCATCGCGGCGTACGGGTCGACGGTCATGGGTGGCTCCGGCACGCTCTTGAGGAGGTCGACGACGTCATCGGACATGCGGATCTCCTTCCGCGAGCAGGGCCCGCAGGCGCGTCAGCCCGCGGGAGGCCGACGACTTGACCGTTCCCACGCTGATGTCGAGGAGGTCCGCCACCTCGGCCTCGGACACGTCGGCGTAGTGCCGGAGGACCACGCATTGCCGTTCCCGCAGGGGCAGCGCGGCGAGCGCCGTCAGCAGCCAACGGGTGTCCGGCGGCAGCATCTCCACAGACCCGCGATCCGGCACGACGTCGGTGACCACCTCGCGACGCCCCCGGCGGGTCGCGTCGATGTGCGCATTGATGATGCAGCGCCGGGCATAGGCCGCGGCATCACCGGTGCGGAGCCGGTCCCATCGTTGGTACACGGCCACCAGCGCCCCTTGGACGAGGTCCTCGGCGAGGTGGTGGTCGCCACACGTGAGCCAGGCCGCGCGCAGCAACCGCGGGGAGGTCGCATCCGCGAACGCGATGAAGGACTGGTCCGCCGGGGTCACTGCGGCACCTCCTCGTTCGCGTGATGCTTGTCTACTCCTTCAACGGATCAGGCGCCCCCGAGGTTGAGTCGGCCTCACGTCTCGACCGCGTCATGGGACGTTTGCCTCCTCGTCGACCTGAACCGGCTGCGCCATCACGTCGTACTCGTTCCATCGACGTGGATCACGCTGCGCCGCGTCGGGGCTCAAAGCGGATGCCCGAAGGGAGGGCACACGGTTGCGAACGCGGACACATCGGACGCACAAGAAAGTCTCGGCCCGGAGGTCAGCTCTCGACTCGACGCGGACCGCTCCTACCCTTTCGGAGCGACTCGTGCCCGCCTTTGGTAAGCAGCCTGCACTGGACGGGATCCGTGGTGCAGCAATCCTTCTGGTCCTGGGTCAGCACGCTCCGACCAGGCCGTTGATCGACGGTTTCGTGGGGGTGACCGTGTTCTTCTGCCTGTCGGGTTACCTCATCACCAGCCTGTTGGTCGGCGAACTCCAAACGGGAACGATCGACGTCCGGGCGTTCTACCGCCGGCGCGCCGCGCGCCTCTGTCCGGCGCTGGTCACCGTCGTGGCGGCGACCATCGTGGTGCTGTTGGTCGGGCGACATGACTTGAGCGCCGGGCAGGTTCTCGCACCCGCTGGGGCGGCCGCGACCTACACGACAAGCCTCTTCGACTGGGCCGGACACCCTTTCGCCACACAGGACTACTTCAACTACACCTGGACGCTCTCCGTCGAAGAGCAGTTCTACCTGTTGTGGCCCTTCGCGCTGTTCTGGGGATATCGCCGCCGTCCGCGGCTGTTCGCGGCGCTCACCGTGTCGCTCATCGGGATCACCCTGGCGCTTGACCTCGTCCTCGGCCTGACTCAAGCGGTCCGTTTCGACCCGCACGAGTATTTCGGGACCGACACGAATGCGCTGCCGATCCTGGCCGGCTCACTGCTCGCGATCGTCGCGCACCACGGCTGGCTGTCAGGGGCGGTGAGGCGTCTTGCCCCCTGCGCGATGGCGGGGCTCGCCCTGCTTCCTGTCCTGGCCTATCGCGACGACACGTACCGCACCTCGTTGGTGATCGTTGCTGGAACCGTCCTGACGCTGGTGGTTCTGTCCGGTGTCCTGACGCGGCCGGGCTCGGCGGTTGCCTCGCTGCTGTCGAGCGCTCCGATGCGGTGGCTCGGCGAGCGGTCGTACTCGATCTATCTCTGGAACGTCCTTGCGAGGATCGCGATGCTCAGTCTGTTCGGCCACTCGGTGATCGGTGACATCGTCTGGGTCGCCGTCTTCGTCGTTCTGGCCGAGGCGAGCTTCAGGTTCGTCGAGCGCCCACTACGCGCCAGGTTTGCGCGGGGCTCTGCTGCGTTCGGCCGACCGCTTCTCATCGCGCCACGGATTCCGTGAGGACCGCCCTGCCCACCCCTCCGTTGCCGACGTGTCATCACCCCAACGCCTGGCCGGTCGGGCGTCGGTTCACCCCGACGGGGCTGGAACGGCGAATCCCCCGACCGTGTGGTCGGGGGATTCGCTGAGGACCGGAGTGGTCCTGGGCTTTCGGTGGGTCAGATGCCCTTGACCTTCTCGGCCTGGGGGCCCTTCGGACCCTGCGTCACCTCGAACTCGACCTTCTGGCCTTCCTGCAGCTCGCGGTAGCCGCCGCTCTCGATGGCCGAGTAGTGAACGAAGACATCGGCGCCGCCGCCGTCCTGCTCGATGAAGCCGAAGCCCTTTTCGCTGTTGAACCACTTCACGGTGCCTGTTGCCACTGGTGTTGCCTCTTCTAGTCAGCGAAGTCCCCCGTGTGGAGACCTCAGGATGCCGATGTGTCACAACCAGGCGCGAGATACGAGACCCCGCGCCAAGGCGTTGTGCCCAGTCCGAACTGGTGGACCGGGACGGCAGCCGGGAACGACGCTAGCAGCCAGCCGCGCCTCTGGCCTGCACGACGCAGGACCCAACACCTCCGGCATGCGCCGGAGTGGCCTCAGCAGCTGCCCCGCGGGCCCTCGACGCGCACGCTGTCCAGTCGTGCTCGCCCTGCCTCCGTCACCTCCGTCGGGCGATGGTCAGTCCGTCGAAGGCGGTCAGGATCACGGCCTCGACCCGGTCGTCGGCGGCCACCAGGTCGTTGAAGGCGCGCAGGGCGGTGGTGTTCGCGTCCGTCGCCTCTGGGTCAGCGATCCGGCCGCTCCAGAGGACGTTGTCCGCCAGGAGCAGACCCCCGGGGCGGACCCGCGGCACCAGCTCCGCCCAGTAGTCGGCGTAGGACGGCTTGTCGGCGTCGATGAACACGAGGTCGATGTCCGCCGTCGGGGGCAGGGCACGCAGGGTCTCGAGCGCCGGCGCAATTCGGAGCTCGACCCGGCCGGCCAGACCGGCTGCGTCCCAGGCCCGTCGGCCGATCTCGGTCCACTCGGCGCTGACGTCGCAGCACAGCAGTGAGCCGCCGTCCGCCAGGCCGCGAGCGATGCACATGCTCGAGTAGCCCGTGAACGTGCCGACCTCGACCGCTCGGCGCGCGCCGATGAGCCGGGCGAGCATCGTGAGCAGCTGCCCCTGGTCATCGCCGATCTGCATGCCCGCCACGTCGCCGAGCCTCGCCGTCTCCGCCTGGAGGTCATGCACCACGGAGTCGGGCCGCCAGCTCCCGTGGGTCACGGCGTAGGAGCGAATCTCGTCGGTCACCGGGAAACTGCGCATCCTCGGACGCTACGCCTCGCTCCGAGGGTCCGGCAGGACATCGCGCCACGAGTGCTGCGGCGAGTAGCCGAGCAGGTCGCGGGCCTTGTCGATGGAGTAGAAGGTCTCGTCACGCCCCATCGGCCGCCGCAGCGGCACCCCGTCGTAGAAGCGCTCGCGCACCTCGTCGGTCGTCGCCGCGACGGACATGTCCGCGTTGGCGACGTTGAAGACCTCGTAGCCGAGCCCGTCGACCTCGAGGCAGCGCTGCACCATCTGGCCGAGGTCGCGGGCGTCGATGTAGGCGAAGACGTTTCGACGCCGCAGCGCTGGGTCCTCGAGGAACGGCGGGAACAGGTCGGCGTACTCGTGCGGCTCGATGACGTTGTTGATCCGCAGCCCGTACACGTCGACGCCGGTGCGGGCCTGGAACGAGCGCGCCGTCACCTCGTTCGCGACCTTCGACATCGCGTACGAGTCCTCCGGCACCGTCGGGTGCTCCTCGTCGACCGGCACGTAGACCGGCTTGCGCTCACCCTGCGCGAAGCAGATGCCGTAGGTCGTCTCCGACGACGCGAAGATCACCTTGCGGACGCCGAGCCGGGTCGCCGCCTCGAGCACGTTGTACGTGCTGAGGACGTTCGTCGCGTACGTCTTCGCGTCCGGCGCGAGCAGGATCCGCGGGATCGCCGCGAAGTGCACGACGGCGTCGTAGGCCGGCGTGGTCGCCCGCTCCAGCTCCTCGAAGCGCGCCAGTCCCGCCAGGGCCGAGTACGTCTCGCCGATGTCGGTGAGGTCGACCGTGAGGTCGTCGACGCCCGGGTGCCCGAGCGGGACGAGGTCGGCGTTGGTGACGTGGTGGCCCTGCTCGGCGAGGAACGGCGCGACGTGCCTGCCGGCCTTGCCGCTGCCTCCGGTGAAGAAGATGCGCATGCCTCGATCCAACCACCGCACCGACGCACGCCCGGGGGCGTGACCGCGGTTCGGCGACGCGGGACGAGCCCGGCGCCCGCTTTGACATGATGACCGCATGGAGGGAGCTGCGACCGTGCGCCGAGTCGTGCGCGCCGAGTCGTGACGGTCCCGCCGGGCCACGCCGACGCGGGCCGTCCCGAGGGCGACCAGGCGGCCGGGGACCGCGAGACCGAGACCCGGGCCCTGCTCGCCGAGCTGGGCACCGCCATGATCGCGACCGGCCAGCCGGTGCAGGAGATCGAGGAAGAGCTCGCCGAGGTGAGCGCCCGGCTCGGCTACCCCGACGTGCAGTCGGCGGTCGGACCCACCGGCCTGATGGTCACCCTCACGCCGGGTGGCGCGTCCACCTACCGCTCGGCGCCGGCCGGGCTGCGGCTGCACCAGGCGGCGAGCGTGCGTCTCATCCGCCACCAGCTGGTCCATGACGAGCTGACCATCGCCGAGGCCCGCGACGAGCTGGCAGCCACGACCACGCGTCCGGTCCAGCAGCCGTCGTGGCTCGTCGCGCTCGCCTGGCCCGTGCTCGCCGTCGGCATCGCGCTGATCCTCCAACGCGGATGGGCCAACGTCGCCGCCGCAGCGGTCGGTGCCCTCATCGTGCTCGCGCTCGTCCAGCTCGCCGAGCGCTACGAGGTGGTCGCGGCACTGCTGCCGACCCTCGCAGCCTTCGCCGTGTCGCTCGCCGTCTTCGGCGCCGCGAACGCCGGCCTGCTCGAGGGCCCGCTGCGTACCGTCCTGCCGCCGCTGGCCGTGCTCCTCCCCGGTGCCCTCGTCGTCAACGGCATGTCGGAGCTCGCCGCCGGGCACATGCAGGCCGGCTCCGCCCGCCTCACCTACGGACTCGCCCAGCTCGGCCTCTTCGCCCTCGGGCTCCTCATGGCCACCGCCCTGCTGCGGGTGCCCACCTCGACCCTCGTCAACCTTCGCGTCGACGAGATCGGGTGGGCCGGCGCCCCCGTCGGGCTGCTGCTCGTCGGCGCGAGCATCTGCCTCATGGAGGGCGTGCCGCTGCGGCTGCAGGGCTGGGTGCTGCTCGTCCTCAGCCTCGCCTTCGGTGCGCAGGTCGCCGGGCAGCAGCTCGGTTCGGTCGCCCTCGGCGGCTTCCTCGGTGCCATCGCCGCGAGCCTCGGAGCGAGCGTCGTCGAGCTCCGTCGCCCGCTGCTGCCCCGCCTCGTGCTCTTCCTCCCCGCCTTCTGGCTGCTCGTGCCGGGCAGCCTCGGCCTCGTCGGCGTGACCGAGCTCGCAGCCGGCCGCGAGTCCGCCACCGACGTGGCCCTCGGCCTGCTCGGTGTCGCCATCGCGATCTCCCTGGGGCTGCTCGTCGGCTCCTCGGTCGGCCGCGCCCTGCGTGGACGCTTTGCCGCCCCCGTCGACCCGGCAGCCACTCTGGACTCCTGACGCTGCCGCCACCCGTCGTCGCGCTGAGTGGTCTCGAGTGCACCGCGGGGGCGGGCGAGGGCTCGCGGCCCGTAGGCTCGTGGGGCCAACTGGCACCTGAACCAGCATGCCGAGGAGGCACCGTGTCTCAGACTTCATCGCGGATCCGGACGATCCTGCCCCCGTCGAGCCGCACTGCCCTGCCCGCCCTGGGAGCGACCGTGGCCGGTGGCCTGCTGACCGCGCTGGCGGCAGCCCCCGAGCGGCTGGGCCGGCTCCTTCGCGACCGCTACCCGATGGTGGCCGTCACGGGCGTGACGGGCGTCGGCAAGAGCCAGCTCGTCGACCGACTGACCCGCCGCGCCACCGACGAAACCCTGGCCGAGGTGGGTTCGGCGGTGATGGAGCGTCGGACGCGCCGCGGCTCCAGGCTGCACGGCTTCCGCTTCCTCGTCGTCCCGGGCGACAACGCGGCGACGCGCCTCGGCGCGCTCGACGAGGTCTTCCACGACGAGCCGGTCGACGGGGTCATCCACGTCGTCGCCAACGGCTACGCCACGCCCCGACGCGCCGCGGGCACGACGGGAGCGGCCACCGCGACGCGTGAGGAGCAGCTGGCCGCCGAGCTCGAGGACTGGACGATCACCTCGCACCGGATCGCCTCGATGGCCGTACGCCGCAACAAGCCGATCTGGCTGGTCATCGCCGTGACGAAGACCGACCTCTACCCCGACGACGTCGACGAGGCCGTGCGCTACTACTCCCCCGGCAGCGGCTCGCCCTTCGCCGCCAAGATCGATGCGTTGCGCGCCCTCGCCGGCGGCGCAAAGCTGTCCATCGACGTGCTCGCGGTCTCCAGCCAGGGCGGCGACCGCAAGGCGCCGATCTCCGAGAAGCGCGCCTCAGCCATGGTCGACGCCCTCGCCGACCGTCTCGGTCGCCTCAGCGGCCACGCCTGAGGGCCGCTGGGCAGGCGGCCATGACCTCGACCGGGTGGGCCGTGGTGGCGCTGGCCGCGCTGGCAGCAGGGCTGGCTGTCGGCGCGATCACGCTGGTGCCCTGGCGGGTGGCGCGCCCGGGCAACGCCGCCCGAGCGGCGGCGATGGGCGACATACCCGCCGATGTCGTCACCAGGGGCCGGGCGCTGCACGCCGCCCTGCGCCCGAGCTCCTACGGTTCGCTGCTGGCGGGACTGGCGGCGTCACTGCTCCTCGGCCTCACCCCGGCCGGTGCCCGCATCGTGGCCTGGGCGGCCCAGCCGTTCGGGGGACGCTGGCCGGCCGAGGCCGTGGTGGGCGGTCTGGTCGTCCTGCTGCTGCTGTGGTCGGCGCCGTTGCCGTTTGCCGTGTGGCGCCACACCGTGCTCCGCGACCACGGGCTGTCCACCCAGAGCTGGCGCGACTGGGCGGTGGACCTGCTCAAGAGCGGCGCGCTCGGCGTCGTGATCGGTGCGGTCGTGCTCGCCGGCTTCTACACGCTGACCCATTTGGCGCCGGACTGGTGGTGGGCCTTCGGCGCAGCTGCTGCCGCTGCCCTGGTGGTCCTGCTGTCCTTCGTCTTCCCGGTCCTCGTCGAGCCGGTGTTCAACAGGTTCACCCCGATGCCCGCCGGGCCGCTGCGTGACGAGCTGGTCTCGATGGCGGCCCGGGACGGCATGCCGGTGCGGGACGTGCTCGTCGCCGACGCGTCCCGGCGGACCACCGCGCTCAACGCGTACGTGTCCGGCTTCGGCGCCACCCGACGCATCGTCGTCTACGACACCTTGCTGCGCGAGGCCCCGGCCGGTGAGGTGCGTGGCGTCGTCGCCCATGAGCTGGGCCATGCCACGGACCGCGACCCCGAGGTGGGCACGCTGCTCGGGGCGATCGGCGCCGCGGCGGCGGTCGTGGCGCTCTCCCTGTTGGGCCACTGGGACGCCCTGCTCCACCGAGCCGGCGTGGACTCCATCGGCTCGCCGCGGGCGATCGGCCTGGTCCTCGCCGTGGGGGCGGTCGCGGGCCTGGCCACCGGCCCGCTCGAGGGCCTCGTCTCCCGCCGGGTCGAGGCCCGTGCCGACCAGCACGCGCTCCGGCTGACCGGTGACCCGGCCGACTTCGCGGCGATGCAGCTGCGCCTGGCCACCGTCAACCGGGCCGACGTCCACCCGCCCCGCATCGAGTACGTGCTCTTCGCCACGCATCCCGACACCGTGGAACGCCTGGCCGCAGCGAGAGAGGCGACATGAGCCGCGAAGCCCCCCGCCTTGAGGGGGCTTCGCGTGTGCCTCACCTGCCTCTCGAGGTCAGACGATGAGCAGAACCGCAGCGATCACGGCTCCGGCGAGGCTCAGCGCGCCGAGCACGAAGCTCGTCACTGCGCCTGCGGTCCAGTGCCCGGACTGGTCGCGGACGCTGGCTCCGAACATGCCGAAGCCGGCGGTGAGCAGTGCTCCGCCCGCGATCCAGC
This sequence comes from Intrasporangium zincisolvens, assembly GCF_034724055.1. NCBI lineage: Bacteria > Bacillati > Actinomycetota > Actinomycetes > Micrococcales > Intrasporangiaceae > Intrasporangium > Intrasporangium zincisolvens. The sequence goes on along the minus strand of NZ_JAWIIL010000015.1, from coordinate 31,045 downwards.
TGCTGAGGTACCAGGCCTCGCTCAGGTCGGCCAGGATCCAGCCGGCCGGCGCGAAGTACACGTAGGCGCCGAACGCTGCGACCAGGGCCCCGATGACCAGGAGCGTGTAGTCGACCGTGCGGTTGCGGAACAACCGGGGAAGCAGTTGATCAGTCTCCGCACGTTGCTTCTCAAGGAGCTGCGACATTGTCGTCACCTCCTTCCTGATCTCACCTTCAGCATGGATGTCCGGACGCGCCCACGTAAGGGGCTTTGGTCCGTGACCTTCGCCGGCAGAGCGCCGGCGACCGCGGCGGCGGCCTCTCCTCCGACGCCGCGCCACGATGAGCTGCTCGAGGCGCTGGATCAACCACACGCCACCTGACCCGGAAGGGACAGGTGCGGTCGCTCTGCGGCCCGCGACTTCTGGCAGGTGGCTCTCGCGCTCACGAGCTCGGACGGAAGGCTCACGACGATGTCGGTGTAGGGCCCGTCCACGGTGGTCGCGACCTCCCAACCCGAGCGCCGCACGAGTCCGAGCACGGCCAGGTTCTCCGCGAGGACGGTCGCGGTGAAGTGGGTGATGCCCGCCTCGGCGGCGAGCCGGGCCAGCTCGTGGACCAGCCGGGCGCCCAGCCCGCGACGGTGGTGGCTGTCGGCGACCTCGAGGGCGACCTCAGCGCGGTCGGGCCGTTCCGAGCGGAAGTACTGCGCGACGCCGACGAGGACGCCCGCGTCGAACGCCCCGACGGCCAGGTGGCCGTGGCTGGTCGCGACGAAGCGCGCGATGTCAGCCGGGGCGAAGGAACGCACGGGCCGGAAGTAGCGCAGGTAGCGCGACTGCGGCGACAGCCGCTGGAGCAGGTCGGTCATGTGCGGCGCATCGGTGGGCGTGAGGCGACGCAGCTGGATGGCGCGCGCAGCCGCGTCGCGGCAGGGTCGTGGCGCTCGGGCTGCCGCAGGGGTGGAGATGGTCTCGTGGTGGGCGGCGCCGATGCGCCGACGTGTTCTGGCCCCGGAGAGCGCAGCGATGACGGAGATCCGCATCGGGCTGCCTACCTGTCGAGACGTGGCCCGGCCTGGGCGATGGCCGTGCCGGCGATGTGGGTGTTGAAGGGCAGGAACGGCGAGCGGATCCGGTAGGTGCCGAGGTCGACGCCGGCGAAGCCGGCAGACCGGATCACGCTCGCCAGGTCCCGTTCGCAGGAGCAGCCTTCGAAGATCCAAGCCCACGGTCGACGGAGCGTCCGCTGCGCCCACCGAGTGGGCGTGCCCCGCTGCGCCGCGACGTGCTCGGCGAAGCTGAAGCGACCACCCGGTCGCAGAATCCGGCGGATCTCGCCGAGGACGGCCTCCGGGTCACGGACGCTGCACAGGACCAGGCTGGAGATGACGGCGTCGGCGCTGGCGTCGGGAAGGTCGATCCGCTCGCCGACGACGCTCCGGATCTCGAGGTCGACGCTCCGGGAGCGAGCCGCCCGCCGGAGCCGCGCGTGCATGTACGGGTTGGGTTCGACGGCGATGAGGCGGACGCCGGCGGGCAGGTACCGCAGGTTCGCACCGACTCCCGCCCCCAGCTCGACCACGGTCGGCGGGAGGTCGGCGAAGGCAATGGACTTGTGGCTGTGCATGAGCCGGTCGATGTAGCCGCCCATGACCCAGAAGAACGCCGAGTTGAACCGTCCGCGGCCCGGGTGGTCGTCGAACTCGTGCAGTTTCTCGGGCTCCCCGGAGGCATGGGTGGATGTGGTTGTCGGAGTGGAGGATTGCGATGGGCGAGTGGTCATGCATCGAGCGTGCCGAACGGGCGGCGACCCCGTCAGCAGTGGAAATACCGCACTTCGGAGGTCAGCCGGCCGCGTTCGACGCGACGTACCAGGCTGCGATCTGGGCGCGTGAACGGAACCCGAGCCGCGCGCGGATCCGTTCGACGTGCGACTCGGCAGAGCGCTCGCTGATCACGAGCTCCTCGGCGATCTGCCGGTTCGACCAGCCGAGCGCCACCAACGCCGCCACCTGGGTCTGGCGCGCGGTCAACGTGGGCGGCGCCCCGGGGGCGAGCGGGGGCAGTCCCAGGCCGCGACGCATCGCGTCGAGCACGGAGTGGGCGTCGCCGGCGAAGGGGATGTGCGTCCGGCCGGCCAGCACGGTCAGCGTCGCACCGTCGATGCCACGGGCCAGCCGCTCACCCTCCGCGAGCGGCACCGCGCGATCGTCCTCGCGGTGGATGACCGAGGTGGGTGCGGCGATCCGCCGGAGATCGTCCGCGACGTCGATGTCGTAGCAGGCTGCCAACAACCGATGCGCCCAGGCTGCGGACGCCGAATCTCGTTGGTAGCGCGCGAACATGGCGCGGAAGCCGGCGTCCGCATCGGGGGCGAAGATCTCGGTCAGCACGTCCGACGCGAACCCCCAGTGCTGGTCGACCAGCCCGAGCACGTGTTCCCGCACGGCCTGATCCGCCACGCCGTCACCGTCGACCCACCCGCCGTACAGGACGAGACGCGTCACCGACGTCGGATGCCGGGCGGCCCACCTCACCGCGAGCGGCGCACCGAAGGAGGCCCCGACCAGGTCGAACTGCTCGACACCGACAGCGGTCGCGACGGCGCGCAGGACCTCCAGCTCCAGCTCGACGACGTCGGTGCGAGCGGTCTCGCCCGACAGGCCGCAGCCCGGTCGGTCGTACCGCACGAGCGTCCGACCGTCGGCCAGGCCCTCGTAGAACTGGCGCTCGGCCGGCAGCGCCCACCCCAGCTCGAGATGGGACACCCACCCCGGCACGTAGATCGCCACGGGGCCCCGGCCGGCGACGGCGAACCGTATCGCCGTGCCGTCCTCGAGGGCGGTCGAGCCGAGCCGCTGCTCCACGTGCGACATTCTCCAGCGGTCGGTCGGGCGACGGAAGCGGCGTGTCTCGTCATACCCCGGCTGCGGGTAGCAGCCGGGGTATGACGAGACTGCGGGCTCCTACCTGGTGGCCTGCCAGACGGGCGCGACCTCCCGGTGGTACGACCTGCCGGCCAGTCTGCTGAGCAGGAAGGTCACCGGCGCCGGGATCGTCGAGCGAAGGTAGGAGCGCTCCGCCTCGGGCATCCCGTCCTGGACCCAGGCCATGAACCGGCCCGACTCAGCGAGGGACGGAGGCCTCAGCTGCTTCTCGACGGCCTTCCACTCGGGCGTCTCGAGGTGCGGCAGCAAGAGCGGCTCGAGGTCGTCCTCCTCGTGGTGCAGGTGCCGCTCGACGACCTCGTTCGCCCTCACGACGGCGTCCCTGGCGGCGTGGGCATCGGCGGCAGACCCGGTCGAGGCGTAGGCGTCCATCGCGGTGTGCGCAGCGGCGAGTGCATCAGCCATGGCGTGGTGCTCGGTCTCCATCACCTCGACCAGCTCCTGGGCCCCCTCCACCCTGGCCAGGAAGGGGAACACGTGCGTGTCCTCGCCCTCGTGGTGGTGCCCCAGCTGGTCGTGGAGGTTGGCGTAGGCCACCTGCAACTGCTGGGCGCGGGCGCGGTCCCCGTCCGGCGCGGCGGCGAGGGCGGACTCGAGGCGGGAGAGGTCGCGACGCACCGCAGCGTGGATGACGCGGTTCATGGTCATGGGCCCTGTCATGTCGAGACGATAACCAGCCGGGCCCGGGGCGGGGGCCGGAACCGGCACAGTCGCGGTCCGGCCGCGGCCGGGAGCCCGCCGGCTGAGGCGTCAGCCGGCTGAGGCGTCAGCCGGCTGAGGCGTCAGTCGGTCTACGGCCTCTTGAGCTGGACGGCGAGGGCCCAGACGATCACGGCGTTGATGGCGATGACGACGATGGCGCGTACCGGGTCGTACGGCAGCCACATGAACTGCGCCGTCGCCGACAGGATCGCGACGGCCACGGCCACGATCAACGACCACACCTTGCCCACGATCACCGCGATGCCGAGCCCGAGGGCGGCGAGGCCGAGAACCAGCTGGATCCAGCCCCACGTCGTGACGTCGAACGTGTAGACGTACGCACCGGCAAGGACGTACCGCTGGTCGTTCACCAGGGCCGTGATGCCCCCGAGTGCCTGGAACAGCCCGGCCGTGATGAGCAGCAGGCCCGCGAAGACCGTGAGGCCCGCGGCCCATTCCAGCTTGGTCGACGATGGTTGGCTCGTCATCGAAATCGCTCCCTCCGATGTCGCCGACCCGCGGCACGGCTCGGCGTGCGTCCACCTCACACGCTAGGTGGGCGCCGGCGGACGGGACTCATCCTTCGGAGGTGAAACGACAGAGCACCCAGACGCGCTGGCGCGTCCCGGGTTCAGCGCTGCGGCTCCACGGGCTCGGAGGCGAACAGGTTGAGACCGAGCCGCTCGGAGAGGAACTTCGTGACGAGCTGGCCGCGCACGCTGTTGCCGGCCGGATCCAACGGCGGCGAGAACGTGGCCAGGCCACCCTTGCCCGGGGACACGGTGACGATGCCTCCGCTGACGCCGCTCTTGCCGGGCATGCCGATCTCGTACAGCCAGTCACCGGACAGCTCGTACAGGCCGGCGGTCGCCATCACGGCGAGCACCCGCCGGCACACGCCGCGCGCGATGACACGTTCCTGCGTCTGCGGGTTGACGCCGCCGTCGGACAGGGTCGCCGCCATCACCGCGAGGTCGTGGACGGTCACCTCGAGCGAACACTGGCGGGTGTAGACCTCCGTCGCCTGGTCGGGGTCGAAGTACACGCGCCCGTAGCTGTTCAGCAGATGGGCGATGCCCTGGTTGCGCATGTTCGAACCGGACTCGGAGGCGAACACCTCCTCGTTCACCGTCAGCTCGCGGCCTGCGAAGCGTGACAGGCCCTCCCGGATGGATTCGAACTTGGCCTCCGCGGTGTCGCCCGGCACCAGGCTGGTGGTGGCGATCGCTCCTGCGTTGACGAGGGGGTTCATCGTCCGGTCGTCGTTGAGCTCGATGGCCATGAGGGAGTTGAAGGGAAACCCCGTGCTGTTGACGCCGAGCCGGCGCCGCGCCGACTCGTGGCCGACGGCGTCGCACACCAGCGCGAAGACGAACGGCTTCGAGACGCTCTGGATCGAGAACAGGGTGTCCACGTCGCCGATCTCGAACGAGCGCCCCCGGGCACCGACGACGCTGATCCCGAACCAGTCGGGCGACGCCTCGGCCAGCACCGGGATGTAGTCGGCGACCGTGCCGTCCGTCGTGCCTCGGTACCGCTGGTAGGCCTCGGTGACGAGCTGCTCGACCTCCTCGGGCCGGGGCAGCTCACCGGTCGAGACGCGGGGCGGTGTGATGGCCTCGTCGAAGGGGAGCCGCTCGTGCATGGAGAGCTGCGTCATGAAGGACCGCCCTTCGGATCGTCTCGCCATCGAGCGTAGCCCGAGGGAGACGGCCCGGAGCCGGCATCGCGCCAGGTCGAGCGCTGGACCTCGGGCCGGCGCGGCGCCGGAGGCGGTGCACCCATTTCCCGGATCTCGTGCCGACGTGGACGCGCGGCCCACGACAATGGAGCAGCAGTCCGGACCGCAGCGGGAGGCACATGCATGGCTTTCACCGAGGCGATCGAGCTGGCGGGCAAGGTCATCGACACCGCCGGCGTCGCCGTCCTGGTGGCCGGTGCCGCGTTCGCCGCAGCCAAGGCCGTCCTGAACTGGCGAGCCCACCGGCCCGACACCTACCGGCTGTTCAGGCAGCAGCTCGGGCGATCCATCCTCCTCGGCCTGGAGCTGCTGGTCGCTGCCGACATAATCCGCACCGTCGCGATCACCCCGACCCTGAACAACGTTCTCGTGCTCGGTCTCATCGTCGTCATCCGCACCTTCCTCAGCTTCTCCCTCGAGCTCGAGATCACGGGTCGCTGGCCGTGGCAGAAGAGCGACGAAGCACGTCCCGACGAGCGGGCCTGAGACCCGCAGCGGAGCCGCCCCCAGCGAGCGGCAGCGGGACGTGGGGTCGCTCACCTCAGCCAGCGGGGATGAAGCGCCCTCCCGCAGAGCACGGGATCGTGGCAGCTGGAGGCGTCAGGACGACGAGCCGAGGAAGGAACGCACCGTGACTGCGAAGAGCGACTTCACCGAGGAGGAGTGGACGCGCGTCGTGCGTGCTCCGTTCATGGCCGGAATGTCGATCACCCTGGCCGACCCGGGCGGGCCGATCGAGGCTGCCAAGGAGTCCATGGCGATGCTCAAGAGCGCCACCAACCCGCCCAGTCGAGAACAGCTGCTGGCTGAGGTGGCCCTCGAGATCCAGGCCATGGTGCAGGAGCACCACAACCCGGTCAGCGGCTACAAGCCGACGGGTGGACAGCCGCCCGGCGAGCAGGTGCTCGAGGAGCTGCGCGCCGTCCATCGGATCGTCGCCGCGAAGGCCACGCCGGAAGAGGCGGCTGCCTTCGGGCAGTGGCTCGTCACGGCGGCACAAGCGGCTGCGGACGCCGCCAAGGAAGGCGGCTTCATGGGGTTCGGGGCGCAGCTGGTCAGCGAGCGCGAGCAGGACATGCTGGACCGCGTCCGCCTGGCCGTGAGCGGATGACGTCTGCCGCGTCCCCCTCAGGGGATGCTGGGCACTGCGCGGCCGGCGTTCGAGAACTCCCGGAAGACGCAGGCCCGCGGCTAGACTTCGACTCCTCGGGCGGCGTCCGACCGGGCGTCGGGACGACGGAGGAGCGCCATGCTGTTCCACATCACGCAATCTCATGCCCCGGCTGACTGCCCGTACGGCGCGGGCGGGTCCCGCTCGCTGTTCGACGGTGACCATCCGGACGTGACCCTCCACGGCTACTGGCTGGCCTTTCCACAGCACACGACCTACCTGGTGGTCGAGACCGACGACATCGCGCACCTGCAGGCGTTCCTCAAGCCGGGCGCCGGCGTCACGACCTGCCAGATCACGCCAGTGAGTGACCGGCCGGTGGCTCAGACGGGGTGAACGCCGGCGCTCGCCACATCCGAGACGAGACCTCCCCACAGCGTGCGCTGGTAGCAGCGGCACCGGCGCGCGTCAGCGCACCGGGTCGGGGTCCGGCACCGGCGCGTCGGTGCTGATGAGCGAGGGCGCGGCGAGCGCGAGGCCCTCCTCCGCGTCGGGCGCGGCCGAGCGGGCGTCGGCGAGCACGTCGGCGGGCACGTGCCGCTCGAGGAAGCGCTGGGCGAGCCGCGTCGACGGGTGGATGCCGATCGTGGCCACGATGATGATCCCGGCGATGAGCAGCCAACCACCGGCACCCCAGTTCATGGCGAGGAACGTGTAGAGCGCGGGCGCCCAGACGCGGCCGAGCGTGCCGCTGAGCTCGGCGGCACCCTGGTAGGCGCCGCGCTGGCGCGGGTCCATCAGCTCGGCCTCGAACGACCAGCTCGCCGCGGATAGGTACAGCTCGGCGCCGGTCACCGTCACGTGCCCGAGCCAGACGAGTGCGATCGTCACCCAGCCGACGGTGTCGTGCGTCGCCAGCGTGATGATGCACGACACGACGAAGAAGACGGCCGAGAGGCGGACGGCCCTGAGCGCCGTCGGCACGTTCCTGACCCCGCGCGAGGTGACCATCGGCAGGAAGATGCACATGACGGTGTTCGTGCCGAAGAGGAACGCCAGCAGCACCCGCGGTGCGTCGGTCTTCTCCACGAGCCACAGCGGGATGACGACGTTGAGCAGCACCTGGTTGGTCCAGAAGACGCCGCCGAAGAACGTCGTGAGCAGCCAGCCGGGGTTGCGCAGCGGGCCTGGGCCGGGCATCTTCACCTTCCGGTCCTCGGGGGTACGTTCGTCGTGGGCTGCCTTGGGCAGGCGGGTGATCGCGGCGGCGTTGACGAGGAAGGCCACCGAGGTGAACCACGGCAGGGCGTGCAGGACGTCGTTGGAGTGGAACGCGAGGGCGATGCCGCCGAGCATCGAGCCGATGGTGAAGCCGACGTTGAGCGCGGAGTACATGTACGCGCGCGACGTCACGCGCTCGTCCGGCGGCAGGACGTCGATGGTGTACGCGCCGTACGCCGCGCCGCCGAGCGCGCCGATGACCTCCATGCCGACGGCCATCACGACGTAGCCCTCGAAGCCGTCGATGAGCGGCCAGAACGCGAACATCGCGGCCTGCCCGGCGGCGCTGACGGCCCACATCCGCTTGGGGCCGAAGCGGTCGACGAGCTTGCCCATCGGGAGCGCGGCGAGGAACGCGGCGATGCCGGCGAAGGTCAGGCCGAGACCCACCTGAGCGGCCGAGAGCCCGACGATCTGCGTGAAGAACACCGCCGAGCCGGTCATGAAGGTGCCCTCGCCCAGGGCGAAGAGCAGCGACTGGGCGGACAGCCGACCGGCCAGCGGCGACGGCGGGCGGGCGTGGCGCAGGACGGCGGCGAGAATCACGCGAGGATTCTCCAGATCCGTACGGCAGGTGTCACCGCATTTATCCGGTTCGTGCCCCGTGGGATCGGGTGCGCGCCCCTATCGGGCGCCGAACGCGGCCACCGCTTCGTCGAGCGTCGCGAAGACCCGGTCCCGGCCGATCACGTCCACGAGCCCGAACCGGTCGAGCTCGGTCAGGACGTCCGACCGGGCGGCTGCGACGGCGAAGACCACGGTGCGCCCGGACATCTGCTTCGCGAGCTCGACCAGAGCCTGGCCGGCCGTGAAGTCGACGTCGTCGATCGCGTCGGCCAGCAGGACGAGCCACTGCGGCCGCGTCGGAGTGTCCACCAGCGCAAGGGCTTCCGCGCTGAAGCGGGTGACGTTCGCGTAGAAGAGCCCGACGCCGAACCGGTAGACCACCAGCCCGGGCTCGGTCTCGGCGCCGGGCCGGGACGGCACCTCGTGGGGCCGGCCGCGCTCGTCGAAGGTGATGACCGAGTCGTGCGGCAGGTAGTGGCGCCGGACGTGGTCGAGCAGTGACAGGACGATGGCGAGGATGATGCCCTGCTCGACGCCCACGACGAGCACCACGGCAGCCGTCGCAGCCGCGATCCAGAACTCGTCGCGGCGCAGACGCCAGATGGCCCTCATGTTCACGAGGTCGATGAGCTTGACGCCGATGACGAAGACCACGGCGGCCAGCACGGCGTTGGGCATGTACTGCAGGGGTTTGGTCAGGAACAGCAGCACGATCGCGACCGTGACGGCCATCGTGAGCATCGCCACCTGGCTCTTGCTCTTCGCCTCGTCCGCCATCTCGGTCTTGGTGGGGCTGCCGTTGACGACGAAGGTGCTGCTGAGGCCGGCCGCGACGTTCGCGAGGCTGAGCCCGACGAGGTCGTTGTTCTCCTCGAACCGGTCCTGGTACTTCACCGCGTAGGCGCGGGAGGTCGCCGCGCTCTGCGCCATGATCACGAGGAACATCGACGCGGAGATCCCGAGCAGCGGCACGACGTCGGCCCACGCGACGCCACTCGGCAGGCCGATCGCGGGCAGGCCGCTGGGCACCGGCCCCAGCACGGACACCCCGTGGCTCTGGAGGTCGAGCGCCCAGCTCGCGACGATCGCGCCCACCACGGCGACGAGGCCGCCCGGGATCGCCGTGAACCAGCGTCCGAACACCACGAGCGTCGCGATCACGCCGAGCGAGACCGCCAGCGTCGTCAGTGACGTGTCGGGCAGCTCCTTCAGGGTGTCCCAGAACTTGATCAACGTCCCGCTGACCTGGTCCGCGGCGACCGACGGTGAAGGCACGCCGAGCATGCCGGCCAGCTGCCCGAGAGCCACCTGGACACCGACGCCGGTGAGGAAGCCGACGAGGACGCTGCGCGAGATGAAGTCGGCCAGGAAGCCCAGCCTCGCGACGCGGGCGAGCAGCAGCAGGCCGCCGGTGACGAGCGCTGCCAGGCTCGCGTGGGCCAGCCACTGGTTGGTGTCCGGCTGCAGCCCGGAGACGCCGAGGCCGGCGATGCCGGCGTAGAGGATCGCGGCGGTGGCGGAGTCCCCACCCACCACGAGGTGCCGCGAGGAGCCGAAGACGGCGAAGACGACCGCGGGCAGCAGGATCGTGTAGAGCCCGGTGATGACCGGCGTGCCGGCGATCTTCGTGTAACCCATGACCTCGGGGATCGCGAGGGCCGCGAGGGTGACGCCCGCGACGACGTCCTGCGGCAGCTGCGCCCGGTCGTAGGGCCGGATGCCCTGCAGGAGCGCGATGACGCCGCCGCGCTCTCGCCGCGCGGGAGCGGGAGCGGGCGGGACGGACCGGGCTCGTTGGCTCATGCGCCCTCCGACCTAGACGTCCATGGTCGCCGCAAGCCGCCCCGACCTGATGGCCCCGACGAACTCCTCGTAGTCACGTTCGTTCTGGTCGGCGTAGCGCCGGGCGAAGTTGGTCATCGCCCGGTCGAACTCGTCCGACTCGCCGAGGTAGGCGTCGATGGCCACGGGGTCGCCGGACCGCGCGTGCGCCCGAGCCAGGGTCCACCCGCAGATGTGCGCGTAGTAGCGCAGCCCGGTCGGGCCCATCTGCTCCACGAGCGCAGACAGCTTCATGTCGCGCAGCTGGCGCCAGTAGTAGTGCCGTGACGCGTCGAGTCCTTTGCTCCACCCCAGGAAGATGTCGCTGGCAGCCTGCATCATCCGCTGGCCCTGGACGACACGTTCGCCGGGCTGGTTGAAGCGGCTGTGGGGCAGGTGGTCCTCGAGCACCGACGTGGTGGCCTCCTTGACCTGCAGGAACAGCGGGTCCTGGTCGTCGCGTCCCTGCAGCAGCACGATGAACGCCCGGGTCCCGACGCTGCCGACCCCCACCACCTTGCGGGCGGCGTCGACGAACTCGAACTTCTCCAACAGACGTCGCCGGTCGTCCTGCAGCGTCGCGCGATACGCACGGAAGATGTCGCGGATGACCGTCTCCTCCTCGTCCCCGGACAGGCCGTACGTCGCCGACAGGTCGCGCATCGGCACGACGGTGGGTGGCTGGCTGATGATCCGGTAGCTGCCGTCCACCTTCTCCGCCAGCTTGGACAGTGCCTGGAGGCTGTCGCGGGTCCGGGCCTTGTCGATGTTCCTCTCGCTGCGCTTGAGCTCCTTCTCCTCCTCCTTCGTCCTGGCGATCGCCTTCGCGCCGGCCACGACGTCCTCCTCAGCGAGGCGGGCGTACCAGACGTCAAGCGTCCGCATCCCCGCGAAGCTCGCCATCGCCTCGCGGTAGGCCGAGACGCTGGCCAGGGTCACGTCCTTCACGTCGCCCTTCGCGAATCCGTTGCTGCGCGCCGCGATGGTGAAGCTCGCCGCCATCCGCATCACGTCGTACTCGAACGGGCCGGGGAGCGTCTCGTCGAAGTCGTTGAGGTCCAGGAGCAGAGTCCGCTCCGGCGACGCGAAACCCCCGAAGTTGGACAGGTGCGCGTCCCCGCACAGCTGGACGATCAGGCCGGCGCGGGGCGTCGTCCGCAGGTCGGCGGCCATGACCCTCGCGGCACCGCGGTAGAAGGTGAAGGACGACGCCGACATCCGGCCGTGCCGCACGGGCACGAGGTCCGCGTCGCGGGTCGCGTTCTGCTCCTCGAGCAGGGCGACCGGATCGGGACGAGCGGCATCGGGCGTCCATCCGCGGTGGCTCGAGACCGGCGTCCGCTCTGCGGCTTGCCTTCCGCGTGCTCGGCGTTCGTCGAGGCTCAGGTGTTGCACGTTGGTCGGCATCGACGCCCACCTCTCCGGGCCCGACGGCGAGGTCACCAACCCTCGAGCCTGCTGTCATGCACGGTGGCGACTCGAGGCCCGGCTCGCGTCAACCAGAGCGAATACCTTGGTGCGCCCCAGAATATCCGGGGTAGCTCGCGCCCGGACGCGTTTCGGCCGTCGTCGAGGATCGAGGCCGCGGTGGCGATTCGGCGGAAGTCGGCACGGAAAGGGCGACACGATCCGGGGTCTCGGTCGTCACACAGGTGGTGCCTGTTGCTCGCAACGGACGCCGAGGGCCCCGGGTCGGCTTCGTGGAGGGACCGGCCCGGGGCCCGCAGGCCAGTGGGCTCGGCAGCCCTGTCAGTGTGCGCCGGGCAGCGCCTGATACCTCCTGGCGTCACGGTCTACGAGAACATGCAGCCGAGGGTGGCGATCCTCCCGAGCGGACGTGGGGTGTGTGATCGTGCATCTCATCGGGTCGGACACGGCCGGATGACATGCAGGGTCGAGGAGCTTGCTCCGCGACCCCGGACCCAGGGGGGCATCGTGAACGGCCGGCAGCGATCGAGCGCACGTGTGGTGGTGGACCTCCTCGGCCTGGCTGTCGCGATGGCGTCCGCCGTCGTCTTCGCCGCGGCCCTCGCCGCCGCAGCCGGCGGCGGCCAGTAGCGCCTGCGTCGGCATCGGACGCCCGCCCGCCGGGAGAGGCGAAGGGGCGCGTCGTGGCCGTCCGCCGGGATCACTACGCTCGGAGCCGCGGACCGACGTGGCGCGAACCGCGGTGGGCCGCGGGGCCGCGACCCGACGACCGAGCAACGAGGAGAACTGTGCTGGCCAAGTTTCCGGGACGCTGCACCAGCTGCCAGGGTCCGATCCGAGTGGGAGACGAGATCGTCGGCGCGGGTGGCAAGGCCAACGCGTGGGTGCACGCATCGTGCCGCACCGAGCTCGCCCTCCCGGGCCTGAGCGCGCCCCAGCCGACGCCGTCCGCAGCCCGCGGCAGGACCGCGGGCACGGCCAGGGCCCCGAAGGCACCGAAGGCGCCGATGGCCACCCCGGATGGTGCGACGTTCGTCTACACCGACGGGGCGTGCTCGGGAAACCCCGGCCCGGGCGGGTGGGCGTGGGCGATCGACCGGGAGCGCTTCGCGTCCGGCTCGGAGCGACCGAGCACGAACCAGCGGATGGAGATCCGCGCGGCGCTCGAGGCCGTCACGGCGCTCGAGGGCCCGCTCGTCGTCGTCAGCGACTCCACGTACGTCGTCAACTGCTTCCGCGACCGGTGGTGGGACGGCTGGCTCAAGCGCGGCTGGACCACGTCGGCGAAGAAGCCGGTCGCCAACCGCGACCTGTGGGAGCCGCTCGTGACCGCCGTCAACGAGCGCGGCGCCGTCGCCTTCCAGTGGGTCAAGGGCCACTCCGGCCACGAGATGAACGACCTCGTCGACGAGCTCGCCGTCGCGGCCAGCCTCGGCCGGGACCAGGACGGCTGACAGGCGCGGGGCAGCCCCGCGCCTCACTCGGACTCGGGTGGCCTCGCCGCCGGAGGGAGCCTGGCCCCGCGGTGGATCTCGTGGACCCGCGCGTCCCCCGGCTCGTCGGGGTCGTCGCGGATCGGCTCGTCGGCCATGAACTGACGGATGACGTTCGCGAGCTCACCCGGGTGGCTGAAGTTGATCGCGTGCGCGGCGCCATGGATGACCACGAGCAGGACCTCGTTGTCGATCCGGCTCGCGATCTGCTGGATCCGCCGCGGGTCCGGCATCAGCGGGTCGGCGCTCCCGACCACGACGAGGGTGGGCACGCTGAGCGCGAGCAGGCGCTCGAGCGCGGGGTAGCGCGTCAGGGCCTGGAACATCCGGATCGTGCTGGGCACGCCGTACCTCAGGTAGTCGGGCACCGCCACGGGCAACAGCCCCATGGGTTCCCGGACGCCGTCCCGGGCCAGCTGACGGACGGCCCGGTGCAGCGGCTGGTTGTGCAGTCCCCCCGCAGGCGCGACGAGCACGGCGCGCTCGAGCCGGCCTGGGTGGCGGTGCGCGAACTCGCAGATCACCGCGCACCCCATCGAGTTGCCGACGAGGCTCACCCGGTCCAGGGCACGGTCGTCGAGGAAGGCGGCTGCGGCGTCGGCGAGCTCGGGCACACCCGGGGACTCGCGCGGCCGGCCGCTGCGCCCGAAGCCGGGGAGATCGGGCACGAGCGTGTGGAACTCGCCGGCCAGCCGCTGCGCCGTGGGAAGCAGGTAGCGGCCCGAGAGTCCGAAGCCGTGCAGGTGCACCATGGGCGTCCCCGGTCGACGCGGACCGACGGACTCCCGGTAGAACACCTTGACGCCGTCGATCACCGTCCACCGCCCGCTCAAGGTCGAGTCGGGACTCGCACCCCCACGGGCGCTGGGTCGGGCGTCGGGTCGGCTCGGCACCCTCCCACCGTCTCGCCCGGCCCGCCGCGTCGCGTCATCCCCGCGGAATGAGTCGCGGCCCGCCTGCGTCAGGAGAGGGACATCGGCATCGTGCCATGCGTCGGGACGGTGAGGCCCGGGATGACCTGCGGCGCGACGAGCACCAGCACGCCGAGGCCGAGCAGGACGAGAGCGGTGCCGTAGGTGGCGGTCCGGCGCCAGGGCAGGACCTTCTCCACGGCGATGAGCCCGGCGACCACCGCCATCCACACGGGGCTCATCACTCCCAGCGCGAACAGCGACGCCATCAGCGCCCAACAACAGCCGACGCACCAGGCGCCGTTCCGCATCCCCATGCGCAGCGCGCCGGTCCACCCGTCACGCCACGACCCGAGGATCAGCCCGAGCGGACTGCGGCACTTGTTGAGGCAGACCCGCTTGAGCGGCGTCAGCTCGTACACCGCGGCCAGCAGCAGCGTCCCTCCGGTGAGGACGCGGCCGGCGTCGTCCCACTGCGGGTCGGGCACGACGCGCGCCGCGAGGAGCCCGACCGCGAAGGCGACGATCCCGGCGGCGGTCCAGGTGGCCAGGTAGCCGGCGACGAATGCCATGGGCCCCAACGGAGTTCGGCTCATCCGCGAGTACAGCGCCACGGTCGGCGCCACCGAGGGGAACATCATCGCGGCCATCATGACGACCCACACCGTGATGAACCAGCCGAACGTCCCCAGCTCGGTCCACGGCCCCTGGTCCATACCGCTCATCTGCTGGACCGTCCACCACCACCCGAGCACGGCGAGTGCGACGAGGACGGCGACGAGCGACAGGTGCGCCCGCACTGCGGCGTAGGCGGGGCGCAGCCCGGCGTCGGCCGGGTGGGCGGCGCCCACCTGCGTCGGTCCCGTCAGGCGGCCCATGAGAAGCCGGACTTCGACAGCCCGGTCTTCCCCTCGTAGCTGATCCCGAAGGCGTCGATGCTCGACCGTCGCGCCTCGGCCATCGTCAGGTCGGACCCCACCGGATGGAACATCCCGGAGAACCTCACCGGCTCGCCGCTCTCGACCCCGAACGGGACGATGTCCTCGATCTCGAAGTCGATCGCGCTGCCGATCCTGACGCTGTGGCGAAGCCCGTCGTGGACCACCTCGATGGACGCACGTTCGACGCCGAGCATCTCCCCGATCAGCGGCGCGAGCCCGGCCATCGGCCCACCGAGCTGCCCACTGAAGACCTGCACGAGTCGCTCGAGCTGCTCGTCGCTGGCGTGGTCGTCGACGAAGACACCCACCCGCCAGTTGCCCTCGGTCATCACCTTGGGTGCGTCCGCGATCATCGCCACAGTGCGGCCGGCAACGTCCGTCCCGTCCACCGCACCCTCGCCGATGTCGAACACCAGGACCACCCGGCAGAAGTCGTACGTCGCCCCGTGGTCGAAGGACAGGTTGCACGGGCACATGAGCTCGCACGAGCACGTCTCGACGTACTCACCCTTGAGGGTCCACGACATGATTGCTCCTCAACCCCCCTCAGAGCTCCCTCAGCCGAGTGTCCGCCCAGCCACCGAGCGATGTCAACGACGCCGAGGTGGGCCTCGGACGCCGGCGGTATCGTCGGCCGCATGGTGCACTTCCTGCTGCTCCACGGCGCCTGTCACGGTGGCTGGTGCTGGGACGGAGTGGCCTCGATCCTCGCCGCGGCCGGGCACGGGACGACGGCTCCCGACCTTCCCTGCGACGACCTCGACGCCGCCCTGGCCGCGAACGCCGACGCCGCTGTCGCGGCTCTGCCCGTCGACGCGGGGGAGGTTGTGGTCGTGGGACATTCGCTGGGCGCACTGCTCGCGCCACTCGTGGCCCTCCGGGTGCCGACGCGTCGGATGGTGATGGTGGCCGGGGTGGTGGGCGCTCCCGGCCGGAGCCTGGAGTCGCTGGCCTCCGAGGACGCCGACCGCGACCTGCCACTGCACAGCCCGGATCTCGAGTTCGACGCCGAGGGACGGTTCCGCTTCACCGATGCCGGCGCCCGGCGCGTGCTCTACCACGACTGCCCTTCCGAGGTCGCCGACGCCGCCATCGCACGACTGAGGTTCCAACGTTCGATGTGGCGCGAGGTCGCCCCCTTCGACGCGTGGCCGCAGGTCGAGACCCTGTCGGTCGTCTGCGCCGAGGACCGGGTCGTGAGCCCCGACTGGTCCCGCCGGGTCGCTCGTGACCGTCTCGGCGTCGAGCCGATCGACCTGCCGGGTGGCCACTCCCCGTTCCTCACCCGACCGGCCGACGTCGCCGACATCCTCAGGGCCAACCTCTGACGCAAGCCCCCCGTAGCCGGTCGGTGTTCCCGCATTGCGCTGCCGGACGTGTCGGAGCAGGAGCATCCTGACGCCATGGCAGCAGACACGACGCCGCCGAGGAGCCTGGCCGTACCCCTGGTCGGGTTCGCCGCGGGCGCCGTCGTCGCGCTGCTCGTCGGGGTGTTCGGCACCGTGCACGACCCGACGCTCGCCGGCACGACGACGCTCGGCTTCCGCACCGTCATCGACATGAAGGTCGTTCTGTCCGTGGCCATCGGGGCTCTCGCTGTGCTCCAGGTCATCGGCGCCCTCTGGCTCTACGGCAAGCTCGGCATCAGCGCGCCGTCGTGGCTCGGCACCGCGCACCGCGTCAGTGGAGTGGTCACCCTGCTGCTCACGGGCGTCGTCGCCTACCACTGTCTCTGGGCGCTGGGCCTCGAGACGGGCAGGTTCGCCGACGGCGAGCCCGTGCCGGCCCGCACCGTCGTGCACGGCGTCCTCGGATGCGCGGTCCTCGGCACCGTCGTCGTCAAGGTCGTCGCCGTGCGGTCGAGGCGCGCACCTGGATGGTTCCTGCCCGTGGCCGGTGGCCTGCTCTTCGCGCTCCTCGTGTCCGCGGTGCTGACGTCGGCCGTGTGGTTCATCAGCGCTCACGGCTGGCCCAGCTCTGGCGGATACGGCTGAGCTCCAAGGACTTTCGTCACGGACTCCATCGAGACAGAGACGGCATGGCCAGCCTGGCACCGACAAGTCTCTGTCGATGCGTCGGAACCCCGTATTCGCAATGAAATCAGGCGTATTCGTCAGGACAGTCTTTGTGCGCATTGGTGCGCCATTCGTCACTCATCCACCCACCATCCAGACCTAGCGCGCATATGTGGTGGACGCGCGGGGAGATCTTGACGCGCCTTCTTTCGGACGCCGAACCTGAAGGGTCGGGGTTCTCCGACGGCTCACAAGAGGAGGAGATCGCAATGGACGAGCACGTGATGAATCGGCGTCGCGTTCTGGTGGGGGCCGGCGCCGCGAGCGCGGTGGCGATCGGGGGCGTGGCGAGTGCCTCCTCGGCTTCGGCCGGGGAGAACGGCGGTGGTTCCAGCCTCAACGGCAGCTGGATCGTCAGCCGCCAGGACGACCCGCCCGCCGACCAGACGAAGGTCTCGACCGTCCTCAGCTTCGCGGGTGGGAACGTCTTCATCAGCCACGACATCGCCGCGGCCGGTCCGCCCTTCACGGGAACCTGGGCTCGTCGCAGCGGCGGCGGCTTCAAGGCGACCTTCTGGACGGGCCAGGCCGGCGGCGGTCCCAACATGCCAGGGGTGACCGTGCGCGTCCGTGCCTGGGGCAGCGTGCACCACGGGAGGATCAGCGGCAAGTACGACTTCGCGGTCTTCGATCCCTCCGGCACCAAGGTCGACTCGGGGACCGGCTCGTTCAGCGGCCGCCGCATCGACGCGTGAGACACCGACCCGGGGCCCGCTGACCAGGTGGTCGGCGGGCCCCGGCTCCACGAGGGCGGCACGTGGGCGACCGTCCGGGCCGGCCGGTGGCCACAGGGGCGTCGGAGGCGCAGGATGGGCTGGTGGAGACATGGGACGCCTTGCGGGCGCGACGAAATGTCCGACAGTTCACGGAGCAACCGGTCCCCGACGAGGATCTCGACCGGATCCTCGACGCGGGACGCCGCGCCCCGTCCGCCGGTAACTGGCAGCCATGGGACTTCGTGCTCGTCACCGACCGGGCGCAGCTGGTCGAGCTGTCGAAGGTCTGGCAGGGCGCCAGGCACGTCGCTGGTGCGGCGGCCGCCATCGCGATCGTCGCGCCGACACCCAAGGACGACCGGCAGTCCGCCCTCCTCCAGTACGACCTCGGCCAGGCGACATACGCGATGACGGTCGCCGCGGCCGACCTCGGTGTCGGCACCGGCCACGCGGCGGCTGCGGACCAGGACCAGGCCCGGGCCGTCCTGGGCTTCCCCGAGGGACGCTTCCTCGCCTACATGCTTTCCGTCGGCTACCCGTCAGACCGCCCGCTGGCGGTCATCGAGCGGCTCGACCGGCGCCCGTTCGACGAGGTCGTGCACCGCGGGCGCTGGTGATCCGCGACGCGTCGACTTAGGGGTACGGTTCCGGCCTAGGGCCACGGCGCCGTGAGGTAGGCGACCACCAGCACCAGGAGTGCCAGGCCAGCCAGCACCGCACCGACCTGAGCCTGGCGGCCCCGCCGCGCGGACACGTCCTCACCCGACTGCCCCGGGCCCGTCATCGAGCCCCACACGATGAGCCCGATGCCGAGCACGAGGACGACGCCGACTCCGACCCAGAAGTACGTCATCCGGTCGCGCACCGATCCTGTTGGGCCTCAGTCTGGTTCAGCACTCGTCGCCGTTCGTCAGGCGCTGGGTTCCTTCCAGCCGGACCGCGTCGAGAAGGCTCTCCTTGAGCCCGAGGGCACGCAGCACCGTCGGCGCCACCTGTCGCAGCGAGACGGGGCAGCTGAGGGTCCGGCCACCCTTGCGACCGGGCTCGATGATGACCAGCGGCACGTGGGTGTCCTCGGCGCTACCGCTCCCGTGGTCGACCAGCTTCGCGTTCGGTGCCGCGTAGACGACCCCGGTCGCCGGCTGCACGACGATGTCGGGGATCCGGCCCGCGTTGCCGCCGAGCTGGCCGTCGAAGAGCTCCCCCACTGCGGCGCCGCTCGTGACGGTGCCGGCCCCGATCGTCGCGGCGTTCGCCTCGAGCACCGCGGCCGCGTCGGCCGCACGGCTGCGGTCCTTGAGCCAGACGAGCGCCATCGTATCGGCGGTCACCTGTGCGGTCAGCCCGGGCTGGACGCTGTTGACGAGCGGGGCGAAGCCGGCAGGGTCCACCCAGCGAAGCGTCGAGCGGTCGACCGGGCTGTTGGCGTGCTTCGCGGTCAGGATGACCATCGTGTCGTCGGTGAGGCCGTCGGCCTCGATCCGGCCGAGCATCCGGCCGACAGCCCCGTCCACGTAGTCGAGCGCCTGGGCCAGGCCGGGGGCAGTACCCGCGAGCGGTCCGATCGTGGTGGTGCTCTGGGGTGTCGTCCCGGCCGCGTCGACGTAGCCGGAGAACTTCTGTCCGATGTTCGCCGCCTGGAAGTTCATGCCGAAGATGGCCGGGACGCCGACGGCGGCGGTGCGGTCGTGGGTGTACCCGTCGATCTGGTTGAGCACCGCACCGACCTTGAGCTCGTCGTTCGCCATGATCTTGGCGACGTCGGACTTGGCCGCGTTGAACTCGGGGCCGTAGAAGTCGTCGATGCCCGTGCCGGACGGGCCCGCGAGGATCTCGTAGCTCGGGTGCTTGTCGGCCACCGCGGTGCGGAGCCCGGCCGCGTGCGCCACCTCGTAGATGGTGTTGACCTTGAGGAACTGGTGCGGGTAGACGACGCTGCAGCCGCGGTCCGGGTCGCGGGGCAGCTTGGCCGGGTTGATGTCGGCGACGCTGTCCCCCGCGTTCGGGTTGACGTTGATCGACTGGTTGAACGGGACGAGCGCTCCCCTCGTGCTGCAGTCCGAACCGGCCGGCGACAGGTCGTTGTCCCAGGACACGTCGTAGTAGACGCCGGTGGACCGTGGTGAGCCACCGGTCGTCATCGCCAGGGTGGCCGGGAAGGAGTCCGACGGCGTCTGGGCCGACGCGTTCGAGTACCGGCGTCCGCGCGCCAGCACCGAGGCCAGCGCGGACGACGGATGCGCAGCGGCGTAGTTCGTCAGATCGGCGTCGTGGAACCCGTCGAGGCTGAGCAGCAGCACGTGCTCCACCTTCGGGTTCAGCTGCGTCGACGCCGAACCGGCCGGTGCGCAGACCACCGCTGCAGCCAACGGCGCCATGACCATCACAGGAACTCGCCACCAGACAGTGCCCACAACTCCCCCTTGCAGCCGAAAACTCCTCGACCTCACCACGCTACGCCGGAGCCACCCGGTTCGACCGTTATTCACCGATTCGAGCGACCGTCCCCGGGCCGGGAATGCCGGAGCGCCAAGGGCCGGTTCCCGCCATCCGTGCCCCTAGGCTGCAAGAGCCCACCAGCCCGAGCGCACAGTGCAGTCGACGACCCAGGAGGGCGCGGATGTCGCTCACACGGATCCACAACTTCTCAATCTCCCTCGACGGCTTCGGCACCGGCGAGCCGCAGAGCCTCGAGGCCCCGTTCGGCCATGCGGGGCAGCGCCTGCACCAGTGGATGATGGCCACCCGGTCCTGGGACGCCGGCGGCACCGCCGGCGTCGACAACGCCTTCGCGGAGCGCCACGACCACGGCTTCGGCGCCGAGATCATGGGTGCCAACAAGTTCGGCCCGCCCGGCTGGCAGGACGACCCGGACTGGACGGGCTGGTGGGGCCCGAACCCGCCCTTCCACACCCCCACCTTCGTCCTGACCCACCGCCCGCGGTCCCCGCTCGAGATGGAGGGCGGCACGACATTCCACTTCCTCGACGCCAATCCCGCGGAGGCGCTGGAGACGGCTCGCGAGGCGGCCGGCGGCAAGGACGTGCGGATCGGCGGCGGCGCCACCGTCGTGCGCGACTTCCTCCTCGCTGGGCTCGTCGACGAGATGCACCTCGTGCAGGTCCCGATCCTGCTCGGCCGCGGCGTCCGCCTCTGGGACGGACTCGAGGCCCTCGACGACGACTACGACGTCGAGGCGGTCTCCTCGCCCAGCGGCGTCACCCACTTCAGCTTCACGCGCAAGGGTGTCCGATCCGGGAGGCCCTCTTCGTAGCAGGAGTGAAGGCCCTCCCGCGCGGGGGCGAACCCTCTGGAAGGAACCGCCGTGTCCGAAGTGATCGCCATCATGTCCATGTCGCTCGACGGCTTCGTCGCCGGCCCCGACGACGACGTGATGAAGGTGTTCGACTGGTACTTCGGCTCGGGCGACGTCGAGGTCCGCACCGGCGGATCGGACGCGATGACGTTCCGGGTGTCCGAGCCGAGCGCCCGGTACATCCGCGGCCTGACGTCCGAGCTCGGTGCCGTGCTCACCGGCCGACGCACCTTCGAGGTCGCGCAGGGCTGGGGCGGCAACCACGCCTGGGGGCCTGCCTTCGTCCTCGCCCACGAGGCCCCCGACGGGTGGCCGCGGCCCGGCTCGACGGTCCACTTCGTGTCGGACGGCGTCGAGAGCGCCGTGCGACAGGCGAAGGCCGCCGCGGGCGGGAAGTCCGTCGGCGTCCACGGTGCCGACACCATCCGGCAGCTGCTCGACGCCGGCCTCGTCGACCAGCTCTGCATCGACCTCTCGGCCGTCCTCCTCGGCTCAGGGGTGCGGCTGTTCGACCACCTCGCCGGCATGCCCGCCTTCCTCGGCGACCCGACGGTCGTCTCGGGCGTCGGCGTGACCCACCTGCGTTACCCGGTGCTCGACGCCCAGCCATGACCAGACCGTTCCGGTTCGGCGTCGTCGCCCCGGTGCTCACCGACCTGTCGACCTGGCGGGAGCAGGTGCGACGCATCGCCGACGGCGGCTACTCCACGCTGCTCATGCCCGACGTGCCGCAGTGGCAGCCGGCCCCGGCACCGGCCCTCGCGATGGCGGCGGCGCAGACCGACCTGCGCGTCGGCACCTGGGTCCACGCCTCCCCGCTGCACCCGGCCTGGAGCCTTGCGTGGGAGGCACATTCGATGTCGGTGCTGACCGAGGGCCGCTTCGAGCTGGGCCTCGGCACCGGGCGCCCCGGGATCGAGGACGAGCTGCGTGACCTCGGCCTGCCCGTCGCGGCGCCGCGAGATCGGTTGGACCAGGTGCGCGACACCGTCGCGCGACTGCGAGAGCTCGACGGCCCCGAAGCCCACACTCCCGTCGTCATGGCCGTGCGCGGCCCTCGCGCTCGGGCCCTCGCGGCCGAGGTCGCCGACACCGTGACCTTCGCGATGATGCCGGGTGACGGCCGGGCCGACGTCGAACGCCTGGCGCGGGAGCTGCTCGCCGTGCGGGACGTCGAGCTGGCGCTGCACGTGCCCGTCGTCGGCGACGAGGTCGCCCCGTTCATGGCGTCCGCCCGGGACACCGACCCGGCAGCGATGCGTGCGGCGGACTCGCTGGCCTGCCTCCCGAGCGACCCGGCGGCCGCCGACGACGAGCTCCTCCGGCGACGCGAGGAGAGCGGCTTCTCCTACGTCGTGGTGGGCGCCGGCTCCGCCGGGGTGCTGGCGCCCGTCGTGGCGCAGCTGGCCGGCCGGTAGGCGCACGCCCTCGCACGCCGCGGCTGGCTCACTCCCAGAACTCGCCGAGGCGCGCGGCGAGAGATCGGCCCTGCGCGTAGCCACCGCGAGCCGCCGGCAGACGCGTCGACGGGTCCAGCGCGTTGGCGTCGAACACCTCGCCGGCACCGGCGTCGGGAAAGACCGTCTCGACCACGCTGCCGCCGGCCCGCAGCTCGGCCACCTGACTGGCGAGGTCCATGCCCCACTCGAGCGGCATCCGGGTGGCCCCGCCGAACGGCGACATGACGAGGACGCGTCCGAATCCCGCTGCCAGGTCGGCGTTCTCGCTGCGCCGGTAGCCGCCGTTGAGGTAGCGACGTTCGCCGATCGCGTACGGCGCCATCGCCGAGGTGCTGGCCGCCACGGCGTCCACGAGGTCGACGCCGCTGTCCCGGTCGAGCACGACCGGCTCACCGGTGCGGGCGTCGACGGCGGTGATGAGCACGCGCTGCTGCGGCCAGTCGTGGCTCGCGAGGCGAGAGGCGACGACCTCGCGCCAGCGCCTGGCGTCGGCCCCGCCGGACGCGTCGCGGGCCAGCGCCGCGACGCCCAGGCGGCGACGCATGTCGGCCGGGTCGGTGGCCGAGGCGATGATGGCGTTCGACCACTCGAGGTAGCTCGGCCCCGAGACGGCCGGCCGGCGTCGCGGTTCCCCGCCCGGGGCGCCGGGACGCGTCGGTGGCACCTCGCGCAGGATCGAGGCGTAGAGGTCCGCCGGGCTGGTGCCGCCGGTGATCTGCGCGGCCACCGTCGAGCCGGCCGAGGTGCCGATGATGACGTCGGCCCGGGTCACGTCGAGGCCGGCATCGTGGAGGCCGGCGATGACGCCGAGCTCCCACGCGTTGCCCGCCGCGCCGCCGCCGGCGAGAACGAGGGCGCGCTGGTCGGGGCCGGCGGTCGGGGTCGCTGGAGAAGTGTTCATGGGAGTCGCCTTTCGCGCGATGGCTGGCGGGCGCTCCCGGTCGCGACTACGGGCGTCGCGTGATCGTGGACGGCGAGGGAGCACCCTCTGCGGACACTGCACACATGGGTCTCACCTCCTGCGGTCGGATCACGATCGCCTGAACGGTAACAGGGCACCGACGCCGTGCGCACCGGACAAACCGGGCCGCGGCGTGCGCGCAGCTCGCCTCGCGACGTGTGACTACTTCCACCTGAAGTGGACGAAGACGCGGCCGAAGTTGTCCGAGTCCTTCTCGACCCGGTGGTAGCGCGCCTTGACGTCCTTGCGGTCCAGGAACCGCAGCACCCGCTTCTTGAGCTGGCCGGAGCCCTTGCCGGGGATGATCTCGACGAGCGGCGCCTTCTTCTCGACCGCCTCGTCGATGACGGCGCGCAGAGCCCGTTCGATCTCGTCGCCACGGTTGTACACGTCGTGCAGGTCGAGCTTGAGCTTCACGCCTCGATCCTCCCGCGGCGACGCCGGGACCGCCATGCGCGGACGGCATCAGTCGAGGCCGGAGGGTTCGTGCGCGGCCGGGACGGGTAGGGCTGAGGGGACCGGAGACCCCGAACGAAGGAATGAGCATGACGGACGACGCCAAGGCCGCCAAGGAGCTCGTCGAGACGTTGAAGGACGGCGAGCGTGGCTTCGCCCAGGCCGCCGAGAAGCTGCGCGGCGACGACCGCCCGGAGTGGGCGACGACGCTGCAGCAGCTGTCCGAGGAGCGCGCCGGCTTCCGGCGCGAGATCGTCGGGATGGGCCACGCCTACGGTGACGACGTCGACGAGAGCGGCTCGATCGCCTCAGCCGTGCACCGCGGCTGGATCTCGCTCAAGGACGCCCTGACGGGTGACGACGCGGGCAGCGTGCTCGGTGCCGCCGTGACGGGTGAGAACCATGCGGTGTCGGAGTACGAGAAGGCCCTCCAGCAGGACCTCAGCGCGGGGTTCCGCGATGTCGTGACGCGTCAGCACGCCGCAGTCGTGACCGCGCGCGACGCCGTCAAGGCCCTGCAGGTCGCTGACTGACCCGACGCACCGCCACCCGGCCGAGGGCGGCTTCGAGGCTCAGGCCTCGGGGCCGCCCTCGCCCAGCTGCTGGGCGAGGTACTGCTGCACGCCGATCCGCTCGATCGCGTCGAGCTGGCTCTCGAACCAGTCCGCGTGCTTCTCCTCGTCGCGGACCATCTCCTCGAAGACCGCCGCGCTGCCGTGGTCGCCGAGCTCGTGGCACTCCTTGGCGCCGGCGTTGAACTGCGCCACGGCCGCCTTCTCGCTCTCGAAGGCGAGCCTGAGCATCTCGTGCGCGTCCTCGCCGATGCTGATGGCCCCGAGCTTCTGCACGTTGGGGTGGCCGTCGAAGAGCAGGATGCGGTTGATGAGGTCGTCGGCGTCGCGCATCTCGTCGAGGGACAGGTCGTAGAAGACCTTGCCGAGCTTGGTGAACCCCCAGCTGTCGAGCATGCGCGCGTGGAGGAAGTACGTGTTCGTGACCGTCAGCTCGAAGGTCAGGGCGTCGTTGAGGAGCTCGACGACTCGGGGGCTAGCTGGCTGCACCTTCCACCACCTCCAGCGGCGTGGGCATCGGACCGGACACGAGGTCGCGCGTCGGGTCCGACAGCGACCGGGTGACTGAGGCCTCATGCTCGCACAGGAGCCGCTTGAGGGAGAAGACGCAGGAGCCGCAGTCGGTGCCCGCCCCGGTGGTGCGGCACGCCTGCCCGAGGCTGCGCGCGCCGGCGTCCCACGCGTCGGTGACGTCGCGGTCGGTCACCACGGCGCAGTGGCAGACGATCACGGGTCCTCCGGGTGGTGGGCCGGGTCGCGGAGCGACGAGCGTACTAAGGTCAGGCTTACCTAAGCAGATGAAGCCGTGATTCCCAAGTCCGTCCCGCCCATCGGTCCTACGCTCGAATGGTCCACGATGACGATCTTGGGTGGTGGCGAGGATGCGCACAGGTGCAAAGGGTGCGCTGGCCGCGGCGTCGGCGCTGGTCCTCCTGAGCGCCGGACCGGCCGGAGCCGCAGGCTTCACCCCCGGCGCTCCCGGCGGGGGCGACCCCTACTTTCCCGACGCGGGGAACGGCGGCTACGACGTCTCCCACTACTCGCTGAGCCTCGGTTACGAGCCTGGCACGCGGCAGCTCACCGGCACGGCGGTCGTCACGGCGACCGCGACCCAGGACCTCTCACGCTTCGACCTCGACCTCCGCGGCTTCACGATCTCGGCGCTGCAGGTCGACGGGGCTCCTGCCGGCTACACGCGCTCCGGCGACCAGGAGCTCGTCATCACCCCCCGTCACGGCCTTCGCGCCGGGGACTCGTTCACGGTCGTCGTCGGCTACTCGGGTGAGCCCCACCCGGTGACCGACCCCGACGGCTCGACGGAGGGCTGGGTGCCGACCTCGGACGGCGCCTTCGTCGTCGGGGAGCCGCAGGGCTCGCCCGGGTGGTTCCCGGTGAACGACGACCCCCGAGACAAGGCGACCTACGACATCTCGGTGACCGTGCCGGAGGGCCTCACCGCCCTGTCCAACGGCGTGCTCGTCTCGAACGTGTCGTCCGGGGGGCGCACGACGTGGGCCTGGCGCGAGAGCGACCCGATGGCGCCGTACCTCGCCACGGCGACCCTGGGGCGTTTCGACCTGACGGTCACCCAGGTCGGCGCCACGCCGTCGTACGTCGCCGTCGACCCGACGCTCTCCTCCGGGAACGTCTTGCGGAAGCTGCCGCAGATCGTGCAGTTCTACACCTCGATCTACGGGCCCTACCCGTTCGACGCCGTGGGGGCGATCGCGGACGACGCCCCAGAGGTGGGCTACTCGCTCGAGACGCAGACGAAACCGGTCTTCGACCGGATGCCCGACGAGACGACGCTCGCCCACGAGCTGTCCCACCAGTGGCTCGGCGACTCGGTGACGCTCGGACACTGGCAGGACATCTGGCTCCACGAGGGGTTCGCGACGTGGTCCGAGTGGATCTGGAGCGAGCACAACGGCCGACGGAGTGCGCAGGGCTACTTCGACCAGCTCTACAACACGCCCGCGTCGAAGACGGGGTTCTGGACGCCGCCGCCGGGCGACCCCGGGGGTCCGGCCCGGCTCTTCGACGGGACCATCTACCAACGCGGCGCGATGACGGTGCAGGCGCTGCGGCAGAAGGTCGGCGACGAGGCCTTCTTCCGGATCATGCGGACCTGGGTCCAGCAGAACCGCTACGGCACCGTCACCACCGCCCAGTTCATCTCACTGGCAGAACAGATCTCGGGGACGGACCTGACCCACTTCTTCGACGTCTGGCTCTACCAGCCGCAG
This sequence comes from Intrasporangium zincisolvens, assembly GCF_034724055.1. NCBI lineage: Bacteria > Bacillati > Actinomycetota > Actinomycetes > Micrococcales > Intrasporangiaceae > Intrasporangium > Intrasporangium zincisolvens. Next base: position 4,316 of record NZ_JAWIIL010000015.1, on the reverse strand, counting down.
AAGCCGACGTCGTGGTGACGGCACCTCGAGGCCCGGCCGGACGCGCCGGCCGGGCCTCGAGGGGACCTGGCGCTCAGGCGTAGAAGTCCGGCTTGGCGATCATCTCGACCTTGACGACGCCGTCGTCGGTCAGCGCCTTGACGCCGGCGTCGCAGACGCACGCCGCGGCGTAGCCGTCCCACGACGTCGAGCCGGTGTGCTCGCCCGCGGCGACGGCGTTGATCCACTCCTGCACCTCGGTGACGAACGCGCCCCAGAACCGGTCGTTGTGGTCGCGAGTGATCGCGTTGCGGTGGCCCGAGCCGTCGCGCACCTCTACGGCGTTCTGGTCGGCCAGCGTCACGGTGCCCTTCTCGGCGACGGCCTCGCAGCGGATGTCGTAGCCGAACTGGCAGTTGACGAAGATCTCGTCGTCGACGCGGACACCCGACTCCGTCTCGAGCACGAGCACGAGCGGGTCCTGCAGGTGCTCGAACCGCAGCGAGGTCTTCTTCGGCTTGTCGACGCGCGCCGATACGAACTCCTCGCCGAGCAGCCACCGCATCGTGTCGATCTCGTGGATCGCGGTGTCGTTGATCGCCATGTCCCACGTGTAGTGCGCGGGCACGGTCGGGTTGCGGTGGGCGCAGTGCACCATGAGCGTCTCGCCGAGCTCGCCCGAGTCGAGCAGCTCCTTCATCTGGCGGTAGCTGCGGTCGAACCGGCGCATGAACCCGACGGTGACGAGCCGTCGCCCGGCGGCCTGCTCGGCCTCCATGATGCGCAGCGCGGCGTCGGCGGTCGGCGTCAGCGGCTTCTCGCAGAACACCGGCTTGCCCGCGGCGATGGCCGCGAGCACGTCGACCTCGTGGGCCGGGCCGTAGCTGCAGATCATCACGGCGTCGACCTCGTCGGCGGCGATGAGCTCGGCCGACGACGCGTACGCCGTTCCGCCGACACGGTCGGCGACCTCCTTGGCGCGCACCTCGTCGACGTCGCTGACGGCGACGACGCGGCCGCCGGCGATGACGGTGTGGATGCGGTCGATGTGGGCCTGGCCCATGCCCCCGGGGCCGATCATCCCGATGCGGACGGTCATGTCGTGACTCCTTCGTCAGTGTGAGGGAGAGCCCGCGGGCTCAGAGCAGGCCGAGGCCGATGGAGGCGAGGTACTCGCGGGTCTGGATGGCGTTGGGCAGCGGGTAGGACGGGTCGCACGGGTACATGTCCTGCTCGCACACCACGTAGAGCTCCTTGTCGAGGTCGGCGAGGGCCTCGATGAGCGAGGGCATGTCGGGCGCACCGGCGGGCGGCCGCACCGAGCAGCCCTTGGCGACGGCGAGGCCGAAGGGCCAGTCCTCGTCGTGGGCCTGCTTGACCAGGCCCTCGTCCATCGCCTTGATGTGGACGTAGGAGATGCGCTCGGGGTACTTGCGGCACAGCTCCATCGGGTCGCCGCCGCCGTAGACGATGTGTCCCGTGTCAAGGCAGAAGCCGACGTAGTCGGGGTCGGTCGCCTGGAAGACACGGTCGATGTCGGCCGGGGTCTCGATGTGGCTGTCACCGTGCGGGTGGAGCACCATCTTGAGTCCGTAGTCCTCCTTCATGATCCGCCCGAGCCGGTCGGCGTTGGCGATGTAGGTGTTCCACGCCTCGGTCGACAGGACGCGGTCGTCCGTGTAGTCCCACGTCTTCTCGTCGCGGAACATCGGGGGCAGGTGCACGACGTACTCCGCACCGACAGCGGCGTGGGTCTCGGCGATCTCGCGGAAGGTCTTCTCCGTGTCGGCCCAGGCCTCGGGCTTGTGGAGGATGCCCCAGCCGGTGCCGGCCACGACCTGGAAGCCGCGCTGGTCCATCGCCTCCTGGAGGCGCTTCGGATCCTTGGGGAAGTAGCCGAACGGCCCGGTCTCCATGACCGAGAAGCCGGCCTCGGCCATCTCGTCGAGCGCTGTCTCCCAACGGATCTGCTTGTCGTCCTCGGGGAACCAGACGCCCCACTGGTCGGGACACACGCCGATCGTCAGCTTGCTGTAGCGCTCGTCGGTGTTGCGGGCCTTGGACTCGGCCATGGTGCTTCCTCTCGCTTCCTCGGGTCGCGGCTGCGTCGCCGTCGGGTCACCCGGTGGTCTGGTGGTGGGCGGTGAGCCGCCCGGCTGCGACGGCGCGCGCTGCCGCCGCCGCCTCGTAGTGGAGCCCGGCGTGGGCGATGCGCGGCTCGTCGTACCGCAGCTCGCGGCCGTCGTGCGCGCGCAGGGTGAACCCGCCCGGCTGGTAGAACGGCCCGTCGATGCGGAGCGTCGCGGCGGAGCCGACGATGGTCGCGGTGGTCGGGGTGTCGCCGAGGATCGTCGCGAACAGCGAGGCGAGCCCGCCGGACGCCGACCGTGCCGACACGGCGATCTGCCCCTCGACGCCGTCCGGGCTCAGCGACGCCGGGGCCGGCGTCACGAGCTCGGTGACCTCCTCGAGGTCGCCGAGCACCCACCGGGCGAACCACAGCGGGTAGGTGAGCAGGTCGTACCTCGGGCCGCCGAAGAGGTCGGCGCGCATGATGCGGTGGTCGGGCGCGAAGTACTCACCGAGGTCGGCCTGCACCGAGTGGATCGCGCCGAGCGCGCCGCCGTCGAGCAGCTGCCGGACGACGTCGAACTTCGGCAGGTACGCCGACCACAGCGCCTCCATGAGGAACAGTCCGCGCGCCGACGCCAGGTCCTCGAGCTCGGCCACCTCGGCCGCCGACAGGCCCATCGGCTTCTCGACGACGGTCGCCTTGCCCGCCTCGAGCGCGAGCCGCGCGTGCGGCAGGTGCAGGTGGTGCGGCGTCGCGACGTAGACGACGTCGACGTCCGGGTCGGCGACGAGTGCCTCGTAGCGGCCGTACGTCGCCGGGCGCTCGACGCCTCCCCCGCCTCCGGCGTCCCCGTTGCGGCCCACGAAGGCGTCGGCGAACGCGTCGGCACCCGGACGCGTCCGGGAGCCCACGGCGAGCACGCGCTGGCGCGTGTGGCGGGCCATCGCGTCGCAGAAGCGCTCGGCGATCCAGCCCGTCCCGAGGACACCCCACCGCAGCGGCGGGGCGTCCATCGGGTCCGGGGTGCGCGGCGCGGGCAGCGCCGTGGGGAACGTCATCGGTCCGGTCTTTCCTTCCAGGGCTCGTGGGGCTGCCTTGCGGCTCAGTCGTTCTGGGGGAAGCCGAGGTTGAGGCCGCCGTGGCTCGGGTCGAGCCAGCGCGACGTCACGACCTTGCCGCGGGTGAAGAAGTGCACACCCTCGATGCCGTGCGCGTGCGTGTCGCCGAACAGCGAGTTCTTCCAGCCGCCGAAGGAGTAGTACGACACCGGCACCGGGATCGGCACGTTGACGCCGACCATGCCGACCTCGACGTTGCGCTGGAACTTGCGGGCGGCGCCCCCGTCGTTGGTGAAGATCGCGGTGCCGTTGCCGTAGGGGTTGCTGTTGATGAGCTCGAGGCCGTCGTCGTAGGAGTGCACGCGCACGACCGACAGCACCGGGCCGAAGATCTCCTCGTCGTACACCGACATCCCGGGCTTGACGTTGTCGAAGAGCGTCGGCGCGAGGAAGTACCCCTCGCCGTCGGCGTCGAAGTCGCTCTCACGGCCGTCGACGACGAGCGTCGCCCCGTCGGCCACGCCGGAGTCGAGGTAGCCGGCGACCTTGTCGCGGTGCTGCTTCGTCACGAGTGGGCCCATGTCGCAGCCGCGCGTGCCGTCACCGGTGACGAGCTTGCCCATGCGGTCCTTGATCTTGGAGATGAGCTCGTCGGCGATCGGCTCGACGGCCACGAGGGCGCTGATGGCCATGCACCGCTCCCCGGCCGAGCCGAAGCCGGCGTTGACGGCCGCGTCGGCGGCGAGGTCGAGGTCGGCGTCGGGCAGCACGAGCATGTGGTTCTTCGCGCCGCCGAGGGCCTGCACCCGCTTGCCGTGCGCGGTGCCCGTCTCGTACACGTACTTCGCGATGGGCGTCGAGCCGACGAACGACACCGACTTGACGTCGGGGTGGGTCAGCAGCGCGTCGACGGCCTCCTTGTCGCCGTTGACGACCTGCATGATGCCGTCGGGCAGGCCGGCCTCCTTCCACAGGGCGGCGATCGCGAGCGCGGCCGACGGGTCCTTCTCCGAGGGCTTGAGCACGACGGCATTGCCGCACGCGATGGCGATCGGGATGAACCACAGCGGCACCATGGCCGGGAAGTTGAACGGCGAGATGACGGCGACGACGCCGACGGCCTGGCGGATCGAGTAGACGTCGACGTTCGTCGAGGCGTTCTCGCTGAAGCCGCCCTTGAGCAGGTGCGGGATGCCGCAGGCGAA
>NZ_JAWIIL010000014.1:0-115749 GCF_034724055.1 Intrasporangium zincisolvens | reverse complement strand
GATGCAGCCGGTGTGTGACGCGTTCACGCTCGCGTTGTCCACCTACGGGGTGCCCGAGCAGGTCCTGACCGACAACGGCCGGGTCTTCACCGGCCGGTTCAACACCCCGCCGGTGGAGGTGCTGTTCGACCGGATCTGCCGAACCAACGGGATCGAGCACCTGTTGACCAAGCCCCGCTCCCCGACGACCACCGGCAAGATCGAGCGGTTTCACCGGTCCTTGCGGGCCGAGTTCCTCACCGGGGCGGTGTTCCAGGACCTGGCTGATGCTCAGGACCGGCTCGATGCCTGGGTCGGGACCTACAACCACGACCGGCCACACCAAGCGATTGGGATGCACACCCCAGCCGAGCGCTACGGCACCGGACCCCGGCGAGCCCTCAGCCCCGAACCCGACCGCACTGGACCGGAATGGGTGGCCCGGAAGGTGTCGACCTGCGGGGTCGTGTGCGTGTCCTGGCAGCAGGTGTCGGTCGGGCGCCACCGGGCCGGCGAACGCTGCGACGTGCACGTCGCACCAGACATCCTGCAGTTCTGGATCGGCAACGAGCTGCTGCGCACCGTCAAACGCAGCAGCACCGGCCCTGTGCGCAACAAGCGACCCCTGGGAGGCGCGATGACCAAGACCCCCAGAACCACGGCAAACTGAAGACACTGGAGTGTCAAGGAACAGCCGGCGTAGAACTGTCAGGCATCAACCGAAGGCCAACACCAGCTCTCAAGTTTCCGCAGGTAGGCGGGTTGCCGGGTCCTTCCCGCTCGGCCGTGGTGCACGAGCAACCCCGCCAGAACCCCGCCAGGCCCGCCTTAGGTCACTCGGGAGAGTCGTCCATATTGGGGAGCCACCCAAGGTCTTGGGCGGGGATGACACTACGGAGCCTGTCCGGGACTTCAATGTGGAAGTTGTAACTGATCTCTGCGAGCTGCCGCCCGACCGCGTCTCTGTAGGCGGTGAGCGCCCCCAGGAAGTGATTATGGTCCTGCCGGAAGAGCCGGGAGCTCGGGCCTGCGGCACGCACGAAAGCTCGGCTGGCATCACGCATCGTCTTCAATGACTTTTCAAGTCGACCCCCTCCGCGCACATTGAGCAACTCAAGCGTTAGCAGATCGCGAATCTTGTCCGCTGACAGTCGGGTGAACTCGTAGTCTTCACGACTCGGCGCTTCGCACAGCACGTCCTTGTCCTCAAGCTGAATGAAGACCCGACGGGCGAGGTCCTTGTTGGTTTCGATGTACTCCCACTGCGCCCCCCAGCCGCCAGGAAACTGCAGGCCGGTAAGTTTGGCCTTCATCAGAGCTCCTCTCAAGGTTTGCCGACTTTGCCTTCCGGCAAAGGGTGGCGATATGCGGTAGGGATGAGGCTGTCGCGATCAGGTGTCCATGGCGACCAGAAGCGCCACCGGCCTCCAGAGCAGCGCAACGATGAGTCCGTCGAGATTCGGTCGATGACGACCAGTGTGGTGGCCTGGCCCTCCGAATGGCGGATCTCGCCCTCGGTAACATCGATAGCGAACGCTAGACTTCTACGCCCACTACATCCCCAAGGACGATGTGCACCCGCTCAACGGTCGCCCGAGGGCGCTCGGCGGCTGAACAGGACGTGTCCAAAGCGAGGAAAGGCGCGAGCCGCCACAGCTGCGTCACGGAGGCACTTGGTGTCGCCGGTCCTGTCGACCAGCCATCGCTGATGCCGAAGGTATGCAAGCCATGCCATGAGCGCGCACAAGGCGACGACAATGGGGACCCAGATGAAAGCGGCCACCTCTTAACCTCCGTCAGTCGTGCTTTCCGCACTGACGGGGCGGTGGCCGCAACGACCCAGAACCCCGTGAAACTACTGAGGCTCAAGTTCCCCGGCTTCTTGACCATACGGGGGTGGGTCGTTGCGTGCCTGTCGCGGTCTTGAGCCGCGCGCCTCGCTGTCGAGGTCAGGCTTGTGGCGCCAGTGTAGCCGAGGGACGACTCTGACGGGTCTACTGCTGCCTGCTTCTAGACGTCCTCGCCGACTGGTTCGGTCCGGCGTGCACGGATGCGCTCCCGCAGCGCCTTCAGTGTGGCGAAGGACGGGTCATCGCCCGCAACTGGATCGAGTTCGCCTCGCATGTAGAGGCGTTCAGCCATGCCCTCAATGACCGCCTCTTTGGTGTCGTCGTCGAGGTTGGCAACGAAGCCGGCCACCGTGTCGATCCGGATCTGCGTTCGCTTTGAGATGCGGGACTCGTGATGGAATCCTCGGGCGCGAGCGAAGCACAGAGCAGCGAGACCGAGTCCAGCGATCGACACGGCCAAGCGTGTGACCGCTAGAGGAATGGACGTTTCTGCCGAGACGTTCAGCAGGTGATAGCCGATGAGCGCCAGCGCTCCCGCGCCCACCAAAGTACCGATTACGTCCCAGATCCATCCGCCGACGGATTTGTTGAGCGCGTTCTTCCGGTAGTCCTTGGCGACAGCCTTCTCGGCCAGTGTGGCGGCGATGTTCTTGGCCTCCACGTTAAGCGTACGCATCTCCGCGAGTTCGGCCTCAGCGGCCACTTTCGCCGCGGTGGCCGCAGAGATCGGCTCCTGCCATGCAGCCTGGCTCTTTTCAAGGAGCGAGTCGCCGACCTCATCGATCTTGTCGGCGACTTGCTCCGCAGATTCGGCCTTGAGGGCCTCCACCGTTTCCACCAGTGCCGTTAGTTGAGCGTCGAGCGTGTTCGCCCTTCGTGTTACCTCGGCCAAGCTCTTGTGCGTCGCTGCCTCATATTTGCTCGCTGCCCGTCCAGCCGCGCCTGCGCGGCCTCCCGGGGGCAGGGCCGGCATCTGCGCCATGTACAGAGCAGCAGCGTCGAGGTAGGTGGCCGCGTTCAGCAGGCCCGTAGAGGTGTCGGGGTCGTTTACGTACTGCTCCACGTAGGCGGAGATATTCGAGATCGGCTGAGTTAGCTGGTCAAGCATGGTGGGCGCATACAGCGCCGCGTCTTGCTCGGAGTGCGACACAAGCTGCTCCATAAGACGAAGCGCGCGGGCGAAATTGGCCGCCTCCTCTTCATCCTCTGGGACAGCCGCTCCGTCAAGAGCGTCTCTGGTCTTCGTCACTAATGTCCAAAGCCCGTGGCTCTGGAAGTTGGCTGCCCAAGCGCCGGCCACTTGTTCTCCCCTCGTCTGGGGCCAAGGATAGGGACGGACGCCGACAACGGCGGGGCGACGCTCCGGCGAAGTCGTCCGGCCCCAGCCAACCCCGCCACAACCCCGCCGCCCACTCGCCCCGACTCGACACCGACTCGACACCGACTCGACACCGACTCGACACCGACTCAACTCCGACTGTCCGGCCGAAGACGGGCTCTCACCTGCGGACATGCAGGCTCGATCGGTCGACCGGCGGGGTTCGGCGGGCGAGGTCGATTCACGAAGTCCGCGCNACCGACTCAACTCCGACTGTCCGGCCGAAGACGGGCTCTCACCTGCGGACATGCAGGCTCGATCGGTCGACCGGCGGGGTTCGGCGGGCGAGGTCGATTCACGAAGTCCGCGCTCTTGTAAACAGGTGGTTGGGGGTTCGAGTCCCCCCGCCAGCTCTCGACCGGATCCCCTTGGCCTGCTGTGCGGGGGAAGGGACGATGCTGCTGCTGACGTGATCGCGGGAGCCTGACGCCAGCCTGACGGCGCGTTGCTGACGCGGTCGATACTTACAGGCGCCCTCGTCGGGATCGAGGCCACGTGGTGACCACGCTCCGCCGTCCATGCGGGGTTGAGCGTGACGCGGCCCTGCATTCCTCGAGGAATGCAGGGCCGCTTCGGCATCGGCGGGATAAGGACTAGGGCCTCACTTCACCGCGACGAACGTGTCATCGGACAGCATGTCGGGCGAGACAGAGAGGACGCCGTTTTCCCAACCATTCGCCGGCACCTCGAGCATGTCGTTGCCCGTCACGGACGCGCCCTTGAACACCTTGGTGAGCGAGGCGAACTGGTCCTTCGGAACGAACATCGTCGAGCCGCTGGTGGAGTCGATCGTGTTCCCCTGGGCGGTCACGAACTTGACGACCGCGAAGGCTGATGAACCCTGTGCGTCGTCACCGTTGTAGGTGGCGGTCAGATTGACGACCAGAAGCTTCTTGCCGGCCGCGGGCTTTTGCCCGAATGAGTCCTTGTCTGCGGTCTTGACCGAGTTGATGGTGACGGTCCAGTCGCCACCGGTGATTGCAGAACCGATGGGAGCAGGCTTCTCGCGAGACGACCCGAGTTCCTTGTCCGCTGCGGCGGCGCCGTTCGAGTCGGCCGGAGCCCTGACGCTCGTGTCCACGGTGGTCTTGACCGCGTCATCCACGGCGTTGACGAAGGCGACGTTGACGACGATCGCGATGATCACGGCGAGCACACCGAGAATGAGTCCGGTGAGTGCGAGACCCTTGCCCGTGCCCACCTTCTTGGACTTCGCCAGGCCGACGGCGGCGAGAATGGCGCCGAGCACACCGAGAATCAATCCGACGATGTTGAGCACCGGGATCCACGAAGCGAGCAAACCGAGCAGGCCAAGCACGAAGCCGGCCGTGGCAAGGCCATTGCTGCCGTTCACGGGTGGAGGTGCTGCCAGACCCGGCTGGGTCGGGGCGGACTGCGGAATCTGAGTGTCGGACATGTTCCCTCTGTCTGTCGTATCGCGTGGTCGAGGCCTCCCGGTGTAGCTACGGCATTCCCGCTCGGCGAATGGGAGGATACCGGGGCAAAACGGCCCGCGTGCGAGAACCGGATATCAGTGCACATCGGTCTCATGTCAGCCGTCAGGGCCATGCCGCCGGCGCGCAAACTGCCGACGACCACGTGGCTCAGATCGGCTTGATGTGTGGCTCTCAGGGAGAAGCGCCGTCACCTTGCGTGCAGAACGCCGTCGGCCGCGGGCGACGGCGCCTATCGGTCCGCCGGGGGTCGAGCCCGCGCGTGGACTCGTTCGCCCTGGGGGCCGAACAGGCTGAGGACCTCCGCGGGTCCGGTGCCGTCGCTGCCGAACCAGTGGGGCACGTGCGTGTCGAACTCCGCCACCTCGCCGGCGCGCAGCACCGAGTCGCGATCGCCCAGCACCAGACGCATCCGCCCGGACAGCACGTAGAGCCACTCGTAGCCCTCGTGGGTCCTGAGCTCGGGCGTGCTGTTGCCGGCGGGCACGATGATCTTCCACGCCTTGACGCCGCCGGGCTGCCGGGTCAGCGGAAGCACCGTGCGCCCGTTGCGCCTGCTGGCCTTGAGCCGCACCCTCGGGTCGCCCACCTCCGGCGCGCCGACCAGGTCGTCGAGCGGCACCCGGTACGCCAGGGCCAGCGGCAGCAGCAGCTCCAGGCTGGCCTTCCGCTGCCCGGTCTCCAGCCGGGACAGGGTGCTCTTGGAGATCCCGGTCGACTCGGCCAGCTCGGTCAGGGTGAGGCCCCGGTGCGTCCGCAGCAGCCTCAGCCGTGGACCGACCTGCTCGATCGCCTGCGCGATGACCGCAGCGGAGTCGTCCATGGACACATGGTGGCGACGTCGTGCCAGCCTGCGCAACGGGACTGCCCGGAGGCATGGGAGCGGCCGCCGTTCCCGGAAACGGCAACGTTTCTGGCGTGACGCGGCTGGGCCGCCGCACAGTGCCTCCATGAGCACGTGCGACGTCCTGGTCATCGGCGGTGGTGCCGCCGGCCTCTCCGCAGCCCTGGTGCTCAGTCGCGCCCGACGCGATGTCGTCGTCGTGGACTCCGGCGCCCCGCGCAACGCACCGGCGGCGCACCTGCAGGGCTTCCTCTCCCGCGACGGGATGTCTCCGGCCGACCTGCTCGAGGTCGGCCGGCGGGAGATCGCCGGCTACGGGGCCACCCTCGTGCGCGGCACCGTGCGAGAGCTGGCCCGCTGCGACGGCGGCGGCTTCCGTGCGTCGCTCACCGACGGCCATCGCATCACCGCGCGACGGGTCCTGGTCACCACCGGACTGCACGACGAGGTGCCCGACGTCCCGGGCCTGTCCGAACGCTGGGCCAGGGACGTGCTGCACTGCCCGTACTGCCACGGGTGGGAGGTGCGGGACAGGCGGCTCGGCGTCCTGTGGCACGGCGCGGCGACGGTCCGGTACGCCCACATCGTCCGCCAGTGGACGCCCGACCTCGTCCTCTTCGTCCCCGAGGGACTGCTCACCGATGAGGACCGGTCACGGCTCGTCGCCCGCGCGATCGGGATCGTCGAGGGCGACGTCGAACGCCTCGTCATCGAGGACGACGCCCTCCACGGGGTCGCGATGAGCGACGGCCGCGTGGTCCCGCGTGACGCCCTGTTCGTCCCGCCGCGGTTCACCCCTCACGCCGACCTGCTCGCCGGCATCGGGTGCGGCCTCGACGAGCACGGCTGGCCCACGACCGGCGCCGACGGTGCCACCACCGTGCCCGGGGTGTGGGTCGCCGGCAACGTGGCCGACCCCCGGGCCCAGGTCGTCACCGCCGCGGGCCAAGGGTCTGCCACCGCCATCGCCATCAACAACGACCTCGTCGACGACGACATCCGCACGGCTGTCGCGCTCTTCGACGAAGGATCGCTCGCCTGACCCGACCTGGTGCCGCCCCGGCACGAGCGTCCTCACCACCACACGACCCAGGAGGTCACCCATGCCCCACTCCCACACGCCTGCACCCGGCTCGGCCTCCCCGTCGCCGGCCGTCGCGCCCCCGACCAAGCACCAGCTCGCCCTGATGATCTGGCTCAGCGTCTTTCCGACGCTGACCCTCATCAACCTGGCTTTCGGTGGCTGGCTGGTGAGCCTGAACCCGGTGCTGCGCACCCTGGTGCTCGCCACGATCGCCGTGCCCGTCGTCATCTACGGACTCATGCCTCAGCTGCACAAGGTTCGGGTGCGCCTGGTGACTCGCTCCTCCGCGCGGTAGCGCTCGCGACGGGCGCAAGCCCCTCTGGCGTCGGCCTCGGCTGTTCTACGCTGCAAGCAGCCAGCTGGGGTGTCACGAACGGAGCAGGCATGACGGGTCCCCTGCTCAGCAGCAAGCTGTACGTTCCCGGCCCCAGGGCGGGCGCGCTCGAGCGGGCCCGCGTCAGCGACCTGCTCGACCGCGGCACGACGACGAAGCTCACCCTCGTCTCGGCCCAAGCCGGGTTCGGCAAGACCACCGCGATCGCCAACTGGGTGCAGCACCGTTCCGCCCCGGGTGGGGTGGCCTGGCTCTCCCTGGACCCCGGGGACGCGGTGCCGGACGGCTTCTGGACGTACGTCGCGACCGCTCTCTCGGGCGTCGACCCGGACCTCGCTGCCGGCGTCGCACCACTGCTGGCAGCGGGAGCAGCACTGCCGGCCGTGCTGACCGAGCTGCTCAACCGGCTCGCGGACCTCGACCACGACCTCGTCCTCGTCCTCGACGACTACCACCTCGTCGACGGCCCCGAGATCGCCGACGGGCTCGCGTTCGTGCTCGCGCACCTGCCGCCGCACGCCCACGTCGTGCTCAGCACCCGCGCCGACCCGAGCCTGCCGCTGAGCCGGCTGCGGTCGCACGGAGAGCTCGTCGAGATCCGCGCCGCAGACCTGCGGTTCACCAACGACGAGGCGACCAGCTACCTGCGCAGCCACGGAGTCGACCTCACCCCCGCCGACACCGCCGCGCTGGAACGGAAGACCGAGGGCTGGGCGGCGGCTCTCCAGCTGGCCGTCCTCTCACTGCGCGACCGCGCAGATGTCAGCGAGTTCCTCGCCGGCTTCGCCGGTGACGACCGGTTCATCGTCGACTACCTCGTCGAGGAGGTGCTGAGCCGCCAGCCCCGACCCGTTCGCGACTTCCTGCTGCGCACGTCCGTCCTCGATCGCCTGACCGGCAGGCTGTGCGACGCCGTGACGGGCCACGAGGGCGGCGGCGAGCTGCTGCGCGAGCTGGAACGCCAGAACCTTTTCGTCGTCCCGCTCGACGCGCGTCGGCAGTGGTACCGATACCATCACCTCTTCGCCGACGTCCTTCGCGCGCACGCCGCGTCGGACCCCGCCGTGCCCTCCTCGGGCACGCTCCACCGACGGGCGAGCGCCTGGTACGAGCGGGACGGCCAGCCGGTCCCTGCGGTCCGGCACGCCCTGATGGCAAGCGAATTCGCGCGCGCAGCCGTGCTGATGGAGAGAGCCGTCCCCGACCTGCTCCGTCAGCGACAGGAGGACATCATCGTCGGCTGGACCGTTGCCCTGCCCGACGACGTCGTCCGCACCCGGCCGGCCCTGGCCATGGGCCTCGTCGCGGGGCTCATGGCCCGCAACGAGGTCGACAGCGTGCCCCGGCGCCTCGACGAGATCGAGGACCTGCTCGAACGGCACCGTGCCGCGGCCACGGCCGGATCGGCCCCGATGGCGGTGCTGGTGGAGGACCCCGGTGAACTGGCTCGGCTACCGGGCAAGGTCCACCTCTACCGGGCGGCGCACGCCCTGGTGAGCGAGGACCTCGAGGCCACGCAGCGGTACGTGCAGCTCGCCACGGCGACGGCCGCGCCCGACGACCACCCCACCCGCGCCGGTGCGTGGGGCCTGTCCGGGTTGGCGCACTGGCGAACCGGCGACGTCGAGGCCACGCACCGCTGCTACTCCCGATGCGTCGAGGAGCTCCTCGAGGCCGGTCACCTCTCCGACGTCCTGGGATGCACGACGACCCTGGCCGACATCCGCATCTCCCAGGGCCGCATCGGGGAGGCGGAGCGGACCCTGCGACGTGCCCTGGCCCTCGTGGCGGACGCGGACGAGACGCCGCGGGGCGCGGCCGACATGCACACCGGCCTGGCGGGCATCGCGCTGGAGCGCGGCCAGCTCGACGACGCCGAGAGCCACCTACGTCGTGCCCAGCAGCTCGGCGACGCGGCGGGCATGCCGGCGCACGCCGCCCAGGTCCGGGTGACGATGGCCCTGGTGCGCGCGGCCCGTGGCGACGTCGACGAGGCGCTGACCCTGCTCGACGAGGCGGAGCGGCTCTACGTCGCCGACTTCAAGCCGGACGTCCGCCCGGTGCACGCCACTCGCGCACGCGTTCTCGTGGCCGCCGGTCGGCTGGGGGAGGCCCGGGCCTGGGCCGTCGAGCACGGGCTGCGCACGGATGACGAGCTGTCGTACCTGCGCGAGTACGAGCACGTCACCCTGGCCATGGTGCGTCTGGCCGAGCACCGAGAGGGGCTGCGCCAGCACGTGGGCGAGACCCGGGCCTTCCTGGGCCGGCTGCACACCTCCAGCGAGGCCGGGGGCAGGGCCGGCCCCCTTCTCGAGATCGCACTGCTGCAGGCAGTAGCCGCGGACGCGGCCGGTGACGCCGATGCCACCACGACGCACCTGCGGCTGGCGGTGCGCCTGGGTGAGCCAGGACACGTGGTCCGGCCCTTCACCGACCATGCGGCCGACCTGCCCCGGCTGGTCGGGACGCTCGACCCCGAGGAGCAGCAATCGCCTTACGTCCGAACGCTGCTCGCGGCGAGCAGTCCCGTTGGCCCACGCATCACGGAAACTGCGCCGCCGCCGCGCCAGGACCTCGTGGACCCACTCAGCCGGCGCGAGCTGGAGGTCCTGTGTCTGCTCGCCACCGACCTCAGCGGGCCCGAGCTGGCCCGGCACCTGGTCGTGTCGCTCAACACCGTGCGCACCCACACGAGGAACGTGTACAGCAAGCTCGGCGTCAGCGGTCGACGCGCGGCCGTCAGCCGCGCCCGCGAGCTGGACCTGCTCGGCCGGGACGGCTGACAGCGACGCCCGACGCCCGACGCGTGTCCGCGCGCTCCGGCGTCCGGGGTCCGGGGTCAGCGCAGCGCCTTCACCGGGAGGATGGCGAACGCCCCGGCGGCTGCGCACGCTGCCGCCACCGCGAACAGGACGCCGTAGCTGCCTGCGCCGAGCGACAGGATGGCCGGAGCCACGGCGGGCGCGAGCGCGAACGGCAGGGCTCCGGCGTAGTTGAAGACCCCGAGGTCCTTGGCGGCGTCGGCCGGATCCGGCAGCACCTGGGTGACGAGGGCGAGGTCGACCGCGAAGTAGAGGCCGAACCCGAGGCCGCTGAGGGTCACCGCGACCAGGTATCCCGTGAGGCTGGTCGCGACGCCGAGCAGCCCCATGGCCAGGGCGTACACGAGCGCGGCGGCCCCCACGAACACCTTGCGGCGCCCGGCCCGGTCGGAGAGGCGCCCGCCCACGAGGGACGCCAGCACGACGGCGGACGACTGCAGCAGCGTCGCCAGGAACACGAGGCTCGGGATCTCGGCCTCGGTGCGGTGCAGCCGGTCCAGCAGGAAGTACACCTGGTAGGTCGTGAGGAACGCGTACGCCATGACGAGGAGGAACCTGCTGAGGAAGGCCCACGCGAAGTCCGGGTGACGCCGCGGGTCGACGACGAGCGTGTCGACCGCGACGCGCCAGGTCCACGCCGGTCTCGCCTCGGGCGCGAGCCGGCGGTCGTCCAGGTTCGCGGCGAAGACCACGACGAAGAGGCCGCCGATCGCGCACGGCAGCAGGAACATCGCCAGCTCGTGACCGCTGAACATCCTCACGACGAAGGTCGCACCGATCGACGCGACGGGCAGGCACACGCCCAGGACGCCGGACACCCGGCCCCGCTGTGTCGTCGGAACCTGGTCGGGCAGCACCGCGACGTGCACGGCCAGGACGGCGTTGAAGGACAGCTGGGCGATGCACCAGCCGAGGACCACCGTGGCGACGTTCGACGCAGTGGCCACGAGGAGGATGCCCGCCGTGCCCACCAGCAGTCCGCCGACCATCCACGGCCGGCGCATCCCCCATCGTGACGTCGTCCGGTCGCTGAGCCGGCCGAAGACGGGGTTGCCGACGAGAGCCACGGCCGAGCCGGCGCCGGCCACGAGGGCCAGGCTGCTCGGAGCGGACGCCGACCCCACCAGGTCGTTCACCTTGAGTGCCAGCGTGACCGTCAGCGGCGCGATGAACAGCAGGCACGTGCCCAGGTAGGAGAGCGTGTAGAGCGTCACGAAGCCCCGCCCGACCCGACGCCCGGGCCGGGATGGGCGAACCGTGTCGGTGGACTCCTCGTGCACGTGCGCCCTTTCGGGCGACCGCCGGCCGGCGTCGGTCACAGTTCACACGGTAGGCAGCGGACGCGCGGCGCGGGGCTGAAGGGCGCAGGTCGGGGCGCCCTCGCGCGGACGCGAGATTCACCGCACCGCTCACCATATGCGGTGATGCCCGCTCACCACCCCCGCTCCTAGCGTGCGCCGTACCGACCCTTGCACCACTGCAGCGCCGACCCGGCGCCGGCCCCGAGGAGAGCCATGAAGGACCACATCGCCGACACCGGCCGTGACCGGGCGTGGTACGAGATCCGCCTCCAGGGACAGCTCGGCGCCCACTGGGCGAGCCGCTTCGACGGCATGAGCCTGGCCCCGCTCGAGGACGGCACGACCGTCCTGCGCGGTCCGGTCGCCGACCAGGCGGCGCTCCACGGGCTCCTGCGCCAGCTCGGCGACATCGGCATCCCCCTGCTGTCCCTGCACCGGCAGGACCCCGACACCACCGCCCCGCAATCCGCAGCAACCGCAGCAACCGCAGCAACCCCACCGACCCGACCGACCCATCCAGGAGACTGACATGGCCACCACCACCGCGACCGCGCCGACGAACGTCGGGCGTCCCGCCGCCGACTGGACCCGCAACCACGCGCGGGCATCCGGCATCTTCTACCTGCTGACCTTCGCCTCGTCGATCGCGGCAGTCGTGTACTTCCTCAAGCCGATCCTCGACGACCCCTTCTACGTCGTCGGCCCGGGGCAGGACACCCGGGTCATCATCGGGTGCCTGCTCGACACCGTGAACGCCGTCACGGCCGTCGGCTCGGCCGTCGCCGTCTACCCGGTGGTCAAGCGGCAGAACCACGCGATGGCCCTCGGGTTCGTCACCTCCCGCATGTACGAGGCGGCCGTCATCATGGTCGGCGTCCTCGCGCTCCTCGGCGTCGTCGCCCTCCGGCAGAGCAACCCGGGCGGTGACACGGCCGCCCTCCTGACGACCGGCCACGGCCTGGTGGAGATGCGCAACTACTCGTTCCTCTTCGGGCCGAACCTGGCGCCCGTGATGAACGCGGTGCTCTTCGGCACCCTGCTCTACCGGTCCCGTCTGGTGCCGCGCTTCATCCCGATCATGGCCCTGGCCGCCGCCCCGCTGCTGCTCGTCCCGACCGTCGCCACCATCCTCGGCGCCACCGAGCACGGGTCCGTCTGGTGGGCCCCCGGCGGCGTGCTCATCTTCGTCTGGGAGCTGACCGTCGGCCTCTACATGACGTTCAAGGGCTTCAAGCCCACGCCCCTGACGGCGAACCCACCCCGGTCGTGACCGCCCGGCACCGAGCGACCTCGAGAGAAGGACCCACTCATGATCACCGTGGAACGACTGACCAAGCGCTACGGCCTGGCTGTCGCCGTCGACGACATCTCCTTCACCGCCCGACCCGGACGCGTCACCGGGTTCCTCGGCCCCAACGGGGCCGGCAAGTCCACGACGATGCGGATGATGGTCGGTCTCACCTGGCCGACAGCCGGCACCGCGACCGTGCTGGGGCGCGCCTTCACCGAGCTGCCCAACACCGGCCGGGAGGTCGGCGTCCTGCTCGACGCGTCCGCCCAGCACGCCGGCCGGACCGGGCGCGAGACCCTCACCCTGGCCCAGCAGACGATGGGTCTCCCGTCCGACCGGGTGCCGGAGTTGCTCGGCACAGTCGGCCTCACCGACACCGAGGCAGCCCGACGCGTCCGCGACTACTCCCTTGGCATGCGGCAACGCCTCGGCATCGCCACCGCCCTCATCGGCGACCCGCAGGTCCTCATCCTCGACGAGCCGGCCAACGGGCTCGACCCCGCGGGCATCCGGTGGATGCGCGACCTCCTGCGCGGCCACGCCGACCGCGGCGGCACCGTGCTGCTCTCCTCCCACCTCCTGCACGAGATCGAGGTCATCGCCGACGACCTCGTCGTCATCGGCCACGGCCGGATCGTCGCCCAGGGCACCAAGTCCGACCTGCTCGCGACCACCGGGACCCTCGTGCAGACCCGGGACCGCGCCCGCCTCGCCACGGCGTTGGCGGATGCCGGGATGGCGTTCACCGACCACGGCCCCCGCACCACCACCGGCGTCTGCACGCTGCGCGTCGACGCCGACCCCGAACACGTCGGTCGCGAAGCCGCCCTCGCCGGCGTCGCCCTGCTCGGCCTGCGCCCCGCCGAGGGCGCCGGCCTCGAGGAGATGTTCCTCGAGCTCACCGCCCAGACCCAGCGAGAAGGAGCAGTCGCATGAGCACCACGACCCGGCCCGAGCCCATCACCCAGGTCGCCACACGACCTCTCCACGCGCCGACCCGCCTCCCGGTGCACCGCCTGGTCCGGGTGGAGCTGCGCAAGTCCCTCGACACGCGCTCCGGTTTCTGGCTCCTGGTCGGCACGGCCCTGACGGCCGTGGCCACGACGATCCTCGTCATCGCGTTCGCGCCGGCAGACCAGCTCAGCTACGCCACCTTCACGCTGGCCATCGCCAAGCCGATGAGCGTGACGCTGCCGCTCATGGCCGTCCTGTCCGTCACGGCCGAGTGGACCCAACGCAGCGGGCTGAGCACCTTCACCCTGGTCCCGCACCGCGGGCGCGTCATCCTCGCCAAAGGCATCGCCATGCTCCTGGTCGGCGTCCTCGCCATGGTCCTCGCGTTCCCGCTCGGTGCGCTCGGCAACCTCGCGGGCAGCGCCGTCCACGGCCTCGAGCCCGTCTGGGACCAGAGCGCCGTCGACCTGGCCTACTTCGCGCTCGCGAACACCCTGCTCATGGCGGTCGGCTTCATGTTCGGCGTCCTGATCCGGGCCTCCGCGGGCGCCATCGTCGCCTACTTCGTCTACGCCTTCGTGGCCCCGACGCTGCTCACCTTCCTGGCCATGGGTCAGGAGTGGTTCCGCACCGCGCAGCCGTGGGTCGACCCGAACTACAGCCAGGACGCCCTGTTCCACGGCGGCTTCGGCGCCGAACAGTGGGCGCAGCTCGGGGTCACCACAGCCGTGTGGCTCGTGGCGCCGCTGGTCGTCGGCGTCATCACCCTGCGGCGCACCGAGGTGAAGTAGCGGGCACCGGCCACGGCCCGCGCTCCGCCGATCTCGCTGACCTTCGCACGGCCGCGCTCCTACACTCGGCGCGTGGCCGTGTTGGGGACCAAGCTCCACCTGCCTGCCGCGCGCCCCGGTCTCGTCGCGCGCCCCCGGCTCAGCGGTCGCCTGGCCGGCGCCGCCCGTCCCCGGGTCGTGCTCGTCTCGGCCCCGGCCGGTTTCGGCAAGACGACCCTCCTGACGCAATGGCTCACCACCGCGGCCCCCGCCACCACCACCGACGACGACGAACCCCGACGCGTCGCCTGGGTCTCCCTCGACGACGACGACAACGACCCGGCGCGTCTGCTCGAGCACGTCGTCGCGGCCCTGGCCTCCGTGCGCGACCTGCCGGAGGCGTCGCGCCTCATGGCCGACGGCGGTGCGCCTCCACCGCAGGCCGTGCTCACGAGCGTCGTCAACGACCTCGACCTGCACGAGGGCCAGACCGTCCTGGCCCTCGACGACTACCACGTCATCGACGCCCCCGAGTCGCACGCCATCACCTCGTTCCTGATCGAGCACGCCCCACCCCGGCTCACCCTGGCCATCGGGACGCGGGCGGACCCGCCACTGGCCCTGTCCCGCCTCCGCGCGAGGGGCGAGCTGCTCGAGATCCGCGCCGCCGACCTGCGGTTCACCCCGGACGAGACCTCCTCGTTCCTCGACCAGGTCATGGGCCTGTCCCTGTCCCCGGCCGACGTGCAGGCGCTCGCAGACCGGACCGAGGGCTGGGCGGCCGGTCTCCAGCTCGCGGGCCTGTCGCTGCAAGGTGTGGAGGACCGCACCTCGTTCGTGCAGGAGTTCGCCGGCACCCACCGGTTCATCCTCGACTACCTCGTGGAGGAGGTGCTCGCACAGCAGCCCGAAGACGTCCGTCGGTTCCTCCTCGACACCTCCGTGCTGCACGAGCTGACCGGTCCGCTCACCGACGCGCTGACCGGCCGGCACGACGGACGCGCGGTCCTCGAGGCCCTCGACCGAGCCAACCTCTTCGTCGTCCCGCTCGACGACCGACGGACCTGGTACCGGTACCACCACCTGTTCGTCGAGGCGCTCCGCGCCCGGCTGGTCGCCGACGACCCCGACCGCGTCCCACGGCTGCACCACGCGGCCAGCGTCTGGCACGCAGGACACGGCCGACCCCGGGACGCGGTGCGGCACGCCCTGGCCGCCGGTGACCCGGACCACGCGGCCGACCTCGTCGAGTGGGCGCTGCCCGACCTTCGGCGCACCCGCCACGACCGACTCTTCCGGGACTGGCTGACCGCCCTGCCCGACGACGCCGTGCGGGCCCGGGCACTGCTGGCCACCTACCGGGCGTGGACCCGGCTCGTGGATGCAGACCTCGACGGTGTCGATGCGTGGCTCGCCGCGGCCGAGGCCGCCTTGGCCGCCCACCCGCCGGTCGCGGCGCCGGACGCGTCGGAGGTCACCCGCGAGGAGGTGCGGACGCTGCCCGCCACCATCGCGATCTTCCGGGCCTCCGCCGCCCAGGCCCGCGGCGACACCGCCGCGGCACAGTCGCACGCGCGGCATGCCCTCGACCTGTGCGGACCGGAGGACCACATGGCCCGAGGCGGGGCCGCCGGGTTCCTCGCGATGGCCGCCTGGGCCGACGGTGACCTCGTCGAGGCGGTCGCGACCTTCCAGGGCGCGCTGGAGGACCTCACCGCCGCCGGTGACGTCGCGGACGAGTTCGGCGGCACCGTGCCCCTGGGCGCCATGTGGACCGCCCGCGGGCGACCCGACGAGGCCCGGCGCCTGTTCGAGCGGGCCCTCGCTGCGGCCGAGGCCCACCCCGGCGCCGCCCTCGCGACCCTGGGCGACATCCACGTCGGTCTGGCGGACGTCCTCGTCGAACAGGGCCACCTCGACCGTGCCGACGCACAGCTCGCGGCGGCTTCCGCGCTGGGGGAGTCGGCGTCCCTGCTGGAGAACCGGTACCGCTGGGCGATGACGGCCGCTCGCCTGCGCCGCGCGCTCGGCGACCTCGACGGAGCTCTGCGGCTGCTCGAGCAGTCCGCCGACGCGTACCGGGCCGGCTTCTTCCCCGACGTGCGGCCCCTTCCGGCCCTCCGGGCCCGCACCCTCATCGCCCAGAGCCGACTGGCCGACGCCCGGGAGTGGGCGACCGCCACAGGCGTCGAGCAGCGACCGGCAGGGCGCTACCTCGACGAGTTCAACCAGGCCACCTACGTGCGGCTGCTGCTCGCGGAGCACCGCGCCGGCCCGGAGTCACACCCGGTCGCCGAGGCACTCGACGAGGCCGAGTCGCGCCTCGCCGCCATCGCTCGGGACGCCGACCGGGGCGGTCGCGGCGCGAGCCTCGTCGAGGTCCGGCTGATGCAGGCTCTGTGCAGCGACGCCCGCGGCGACCACCGCGTTGCCGTCGAGCGGCTGGCCGAGGCCCTCACCCTCGGCGTGCCGGCCGGGTTCGTCCGCCTCTTCCTCGACGAGGGTGAACCGCTCGAGCGGCTCCTGCCGGCGGTGGAGCGGCACCCGACCGCCGGTGGGCAGGCCCGCGCCCTCCGGCACGCCACGTACCGCCCGGTCGCGGCGTCCGCACCGACCTCCGCCCCGGACGCCCCCCGTCCCGACGCGCTCAGCGAGCGTGAGCTTGACGTGCTCCGCCTGCTCGCGACCACCCTCAGCGGCCCTGACATCGCCCGCGAGCTGTACGTGTCCGTCAACACCCTGCGCACCCACACCAAGCACATCTTCACCAAGCTGGACGTCAACACCCGCCGCGCCGCCGTCGAACGCGCCCGCGAGCTCGGCCACCTCTGAGCGGGCCGCGCCACCGCAGGCGAGCAGCCCGGTGGCACCGCAGGTCACCACCCGGATCACCACCGATGGTGATCCCGCGTCACCCGTGCGGTTCCTACCGTCGAGCCCATCGGCAAGCCCGCCGAGCCACCGAACAGAGGAACCGCCATGAACATCTCCACCGCCCGCCTCGGCCAGGCCGCCGGCGTGGCTGCCGCTGCAGCCGGAGCCATCTACATCGCCGTCCAGGTCAACCACCCCGCCATGACCGTCGAGTCGGCCACCACGACCGACTGGGTCGTCCGCAACGCGGCCAAGACCGCCATGGCCGCGCTGGCCCTCGCCGGGATCACCGGCATCTACCTGCGCCAGCACGCCAGGGCCGGGCTCGTCGGCCTCGTCGGGTACCTCGTCCTCTCCGCAGGCTTCCTCATGATGTTCGCCACGACGTTCATGGCCGCGTTCGCCCTGCCCACGACGGCCCGCACCGACCCCGCGTGGACCGGTGACGTGATCCAGGCGGCCTTCCACGGCAGCGCGGGCGGCGACATCGGCGCCCTGACCACCGTCTTCGCCGTCACGGGTGTCGCGTACGTGCTCGGCGGTCTGCTGTTCGGCGTCACGACGTTCCGTGCCGGCATCCTGAGCCGGTGGGCCGCGGTGCTGCTCGCCGTCGGCAACGTCTCCACCGCAGCCCTCGCCGTCCTGCCGCAGTCGTTCAACCGGCCCCTCGCCGTCCCCACCGGCCTCGCGCTCATCGGCCTCGGGATCTCCCTGTGGCGCGACCAGCACACTGCGGCGGGCGCGGTCACGACCCCGGCCCCGCAGGGCCGGCCCGCCGCGTCGGTCCGATGAGACACGCCCACGACGCCCGGGACATCGCCCTGACCTGCACACGCAGGTCGGGGCGATGGTGCGACCGGACCCCGAGCGGCCCGGCCGCTAGCTGCCGGTGGGCGTGACCGGCGACACCGTCGGCAGCCCGAAGCCGTCGACGAAGACGTTGACGGTGGCGGTACCGGCCCGGGCGAAGCGGAACTGAACCGGCAGCAGCCGGCCGGCTCGGACGTCCACCTTGAGGTCGACGAGCTCGAGGTGGGTCTGCCCCGGGTACTGCATCGAGACGACGCCGTGCGCGGGGACCGGCACGTTGACAGGGCGTTCGGCACCGTCGGCGCCGTCGCGCAGGATGGTGCGCGTGGCGTAGCTCGTGGACACGGCCACGAGCGTGTCGGCCTGGCTCCCGTCGTTGGCGAGCGTCGTGAACAGCCCGGTGCTCGTCGCGGCCAGCACCTTGCGCTCCTCCGGGGCGTCGATGCGGGTCGCGAGCAGGCGGATGTCGCCGACCTGGGCGTTGACGCTGTTGCCGCGCGCCGGGTTGTCGATGCGGGCCTGGGTGCTGTCGGGCTGGCTCTCGCAGGCGGCGGCCACCAGCGCTGCCGGGAGGAGCGCCAGGGCCACGAACGCCGTCCGTGGTCGTCGCCGCCGGGAGCGGACTGCGCTCCGGGTGCCGCGCTGCCGGGCTGTGGGTCGGTGAAACGCTCTCAATCTGCTCATCTCCCGTACGGTGCCTGGTCAGTAGTCGACGGGGTCGCGGACGATCGGGCAGGTCATGCAGTGACCACCCCCGCGGCCGCGTCCGAGCTCGGCCCCGACGATGGTGATGACCTCGATGCCCGCCTTGCGCAGCAGCGTGTTGGTCACGGTGTTGCGGTCGTAGGTGAACACCACGCCCGGCTCCACGGCGACGGCGTTGTTGCCGCTGTCCCACTGCTGGCGCTCGGCCTGGTAGACGTCGCCGCCCGTGTCGATGACGCGGATCGAGGGCAGGCCGAGGGCGCCGGCGACGACGTCGACGAACGCCGCGCTGCCCTCGTCGACGACCTCCACCCCGGGTGCCTTGTCGGTGGGGAGCAGCGTGAACGTGTGCACCGCGTCCATGATCGTGCGGTAGAGCGTGACGACGTCACGGTCGACGAACGTGAAGACGGTGTCGAGGTGCATCGCCGACCTCAGCCTCGGCATGCCGGCGACGACGACCCGTTGGGCCGCGCCCTGGCCGAACAGTGCCGCGGCAACCTGCGTGATCGCCTGGCGCGAGGTCCGCTCGCTCATGCCCATGAGGACGACACCGTTGCCGACCGGCATGATGTCGCCGCCCTCGAACGTGGCCTGGCTCCAGTCCTTCTCGGGATCGCCCCACCAGACCGTCGACCCGGCGTAGTCGGGGTGGAACTCGTAGATCGCCTTGTAGATGAGCGTCTCGTCGTGGCGCGCCGGCCAGTACAGCGGGTTGAGGGTGAGGCCGCCGTAGAGCCAGCAGGTGGTGTCGCGGGTGTAGAGGGTGTTCGGCAGGGGCGGCATCAGGTACTCGCGCGCGCCGGTGTGCTCCCGGGCGAGAGCGATGTAGCCGGTGCGGTGGTCCTCGGGCAGGTCGTCGGTAGCGAGCCCGCCGATGAGGAACTCCGCCAGCTCGCGGGGCGCCAGCGACTCGAGGAAGGCGCGCGTGCCCTCCACGAGCCCGAGCCCGACGTGGTTCGGCTCGATCTTGCGGTCCAGCAGCCAGTCCCGCGCCGTGGAGTCCTTCAGGGTCTCGGCGAGGAGGTCGTGCAGCTCCACCACCTCGACGCCGCGCTGGGTGAGCTTGTTGACGAAGTCGGCGTGGTCGCGCTGGGCGTTCTCGACCCACATCACGTCGTCGAAGAGCAGGTCGTCGCTGTTGGTGGGGGTGAGCCGGCGATGCGCGAGGCCGGGGGCGCACACGAGCACCTTGTGCAGCCGGCCGACCTCTGAGTGCACTCCGTACGTCGTCGCTGGGCTGGTCATCCGGTCGCCTCTTCTCGGTGGGGTCAGATGGTGATGCGCCCGGTGACCAGGCCGACGACGCCGGCCACGCCACCGAGGACGATGAGGACGAAGAGCGCGAGCTCGGAGGGCGTGAACAGCCGCCGCCCCTGCTCGCTGCGAGCCTTGATGTAGAGCAGCGAGGCCGGGGCGAGGATCACGGTCATGAGGAGCACGAACTTCAGCCCGGCGGCGTCGAACAGGAAGATCGTGTACGCGGTGGCGACGCCGGCGACGACGGTCTCCCTGCGTCGGGTCCTCGGCGCCACGTCCTCGTAGCTCTCACCCGTGAGCCCGAGCTTCAGGGCGTAGGCGGCCGCGAGGAGGTAGGGCAGGAGGGCGAGGCTCGTCGAGAGGTCGAGCATGAAGTTCAGGGCGTCGTCGACGAAGAGCGTCAACGAGAGCAGCGACTGCACCCCGATGGAGGTGACGACGAGCGCCGTGATCGGGGTGCCCTTCGCGTTCTCGTGGCCGAGGAAGCGGGGGAAGTCGTCCTGACGGGCGGGGATGAACATGACCTCGGCGGCCATCAGGGTCCAGGCGAGGTAGGCCCCGAGCACCGACACGATGACGGCGACGCTGATGAACACCTCGCCCCAGTCGCCGACGACCGAGCGGAAGACGCCGATCATCGACGGCTGGCGCGTCGCCGCGAGCTCCGGCTGGGGCACCACGGAGTAGCTCGACAGGGTCACCAGCGCGAAGATCGACAGGACGCTGAGGAAGCCGAGCACCGTTGCGCGGCCGACGTCCTCGCGGCGCCGGGCGTACCGGGAGTAGACGCTGGCCCCCTCGATGCCGATGAAGACGAACGTCGTGATGAGCATGGTGTTGCGGACCTGCTCGTTGAGGTTGCCGAGGTCGCCGTAGCTTCCGGCCGTCCAGTTGTCGGCGAAGACTCCGGCGTCGAAGTTGACGAACATCACGACGATGAACACGAGGATCGGCAGGATCTTGAACACCGTGACGATGCGGTTGATGACCGCTGCGTCACGCACGCCCCGGGCGATCAGGTAGTGGAAGAACCACACGCCGGCACTGGAGAGGCCGACGGCCAGGACGGTGGCGCCGTCGCCGAAGCCGCTGACGAAGGTGCCGAGCGTGGCGCTGATGAACACCCAGTAGAAGGTGTTGCCGGCGACGGCACTGGCCCAGAAGCCGATCGCGGAGTTGAAGCCGGCGTAGTCGCCGAACCCTGCCTTCGCATAGATGAAGACGCCGGAGTCGAGCTGGGGCCGGCGGATCGCGAGGCTCTGGAACACGAAGGCCAGCATCAGCATGCCGGTGCCCGCGACGGCCCAGGCGATGAGGGAGCCGAGGATGCCCGTGGCGACGCCGAACCGCGCCGGGAGCGAGAACACCCCGGCGCCCACCATGCTGCCGACCACCATCGCGGTCAGGGTGGGCACGCTCATCCTGGCGGCAGCAGGCTCTCCACCCTCCGTCGTCCCGGCCGTCCCAGCCGTCCCGATCGGCACGTCCGCCTGGGTCGAGGGGCTGCCCCCCGAGCCGGCGGACGGGACTCGCAATCCGTCTTCCTGAGTGCTCATGCGACCTCCTCGGCTGGCACTCGTGATCGACCTACGAGCAGGTGGGCATGCGCACGACGCGGTGGCGCCCCTTGCGCGCGTGGGGCGGCGCCGCGACAGGCGGCGAGCCGGGCCCGGTGACTGAGGCATTCATGACGGCAGCGTGGAGCATCTGCGGTCCTGTTGTGCGGCAAGCCGATTCGAGGCCGAAGCGGGTCGGCGTGGTGGGGGAGGGGCTGGTGCGGTGGCGCGGCCCATCCACGACCCGAGGCGTCCTGCCGGACGCGTGAGGCGATGGTTTCATCACGGCCTCCTCGAGCAGCACCCCTCGTGCCGCGCGCCTCACCAGCATGAACCCCGACGGGCGGTCGGATCAACCCTCACATTCTGGGTGGACGTCGCGTCACCGGACGGCGCCCGACGTGGCAGTTTCGGTGGGGATGGGTACTTCCACGACGTGAGCGCAACCGGGCGCGACGGCGAGGGGATCGGTCATGCGGCGCAGGACGTCGCAGACCTCATCCCTGTCGTGCGGCGCATCGTGGGCGCTCGCCTCGGGTCACACCCGGCAGCAGAGGATCTCGTGCAGGAGACCCTGGCCCGGGTCCTGGCAGCCTCCGACACGATCGAGCCGGGCATGCTGCAGCCGTACGCCATCGCGACGGCACGCAACGTCGTCGCGAGCCTGTGGCGGGAGGAGGATCGCCGGCGCCGCAACCAGCACCGTGTCGTGGACCTCAGCACGCCCGAGCTGCCCGAGGACCACCTGGTGGGCGGGGAGGACCACGGCGCGATGACACGCGCGCTGGCCCACCTCAGCGAGCAGGAGCGAGAGCTGCTGATCGACCACGAGGTCGAGGGCGCGACCACCCGGGCCATCGCCGAGACGGCCGGCAGCACTGCGGGGGCGGTCGGCGCCCGGCTCAACCGCGTCCGGGCCCGGCTGCGCGTGGAGTACCTGCTCGAGCTGGAGGACGCCACGACCGTGACGGACCGGTGCCGGCCGGTCCTGCTCGCGCTCAGCGGTGGGGACCAGCGTCGACAACGTGAGGTCGGCGTGGCCCAGCACGTGCTCGAGTGCGACCTCTGTGCGCGACTGAGCGAACCGCTCCTCGAACGAGGACAGGGCCGCGACGACGACACGGTGCGCATCGCGATCGAACGGGACGCCGACATCGTCCGGGCGCGCGGGGCGGCCCGGGAGCTCGCCTCGCGGCTCACCTTCGGGGCCACCGAGCTGACGCTCATCGCGACGTCCGTCTCGGAGGTGTGTCGCAACATCGTGCGGTTCGCCGGCAGGGGCGAGGTCGTCATCGAGCTGGTCGAGCAGGACCGGCGCGGACTCCGGGTGACCGCCCGCGACGGTGGTCCCGGCATCGCGGACGTCGATCGGGCGATGAGCGACGGGTTCAGCACGTACGGCGGCCTGGGGCTCGGCCTTCCGGGCGTCCGGCGTCTCATGGACGACTTCGCCGTGCTCAGCGGGACCGGGCACGGCACCACGGTGACCATGACCAAATGGGAGAGGACCTGACATGGAGGACCAGCACACCGACGGCGGCCGTGAGGAGAGCGGCGGGGGCGAGCACCTCCTGTCGCAGCTCGTCGCGCACCTGCGCGAGCACCGGACGCGGCTGCGTGAGGAGTGGGCCGAACGCATCCACCAGGCCCATCTCCTCAACGCCATGACACCGCAGGAGATGGCGGCGGAGACGACCTCCGTCTACGACAACTACGTCGAGGTGCTCGAGACCGGCAGCGTCGAGGCGCTGCAGCACTACGCCCGTGACCTGTCCGAACGCATCATCCCGCGCGGGGTCGAGACCCACGAGGTCGTCGGCATCGTGCTGCTGCTGCGCGACGTCCTGGCGCGCTCGCTGTTCGAGAAGTACCAACGCGACTTCGCGCTGCTCAACGAGGTCCTCGACGCCTACGAACCGGCGGCGAACCGCATCGCGAACACCGTCGCCGTGAGCTTCGTCGACGAACGCGAACGCGTCATCCGCCAGCAGCAGGACTCGATCCGCGAGCTGTCGACGCCGGTGCTGCCGGTGCGCGAGCGGCTGCTGATCCTGCCGATCATCGGCGTGCTCGACAGCGAGCGCGCCCGACAGCTCACCGAGCAGCTGCTCACCGGCATCCGCACGCACCGCGCCAAGGTCGTCGTCATCGACATCACCGGTTCTCCCGACGTCGACCAGGCGGTCGCCAACCACCTCGTGCAGACGGTCGACGCGTCACGCCTCATGGGTGCGAGCGTCATCATCACGGGACTGTCGCCGAAGATCGCCCAGACCCTCGTGACCATCGGGGTCGACCTCAGCAAGATGAACACCATCGGCGACCTGCAGGGAGGTCTCGAGGAGGCGGAACGACTGCTCGGCTTCAGCGTGATCCGGAAGGAGGTGGGCACCAGCTCGTGAACGGCGGTCCCGCTCTCGTGTCGATCATGCGTCAGGGTCACACCCTGATCGCATCGATCCACACCGCTCTCGACGACTCGGAGCTCGCGCGCTTCGAGCGGGACCTCGTCGACCGCATCGGCGAGCACCGGTCGCGCGGGGTGCTCATCGACGTGGCGGCACTCGATGTCATCGACTCGTTCGCCGCCCTGACGCTGCGCCGGATCGCCGAGATGGCACGGCTGCGTGGAGCCCAGACGGTGATCGTGGGGATCCAGCCCGAGGTGGCCTTCACCATGGTGCGGCTCGGGCTCGGGCCGGGGCACGTGCCGACGGCGCTCGACCTCGAGGAGGGTCTGCTCCTGCTCGCGACGCTCGTGCAGCCCGCCCCGTTCGACGCGCCCCGGGACGTCGACCCCGAGGAGCGCCGGTGACGCGGCTGCCGGCGGACCCGGACGAGCTGGACCGGTTCGCCCGCAACTACCGCCCGCTGCTGCTGCGGTTCCTGCCCCAACGGGCCGAGGAGGTGCGAGCGGAGGCCTACGACCTGGGCCGTGCCGCCTTCGCCGACGGCGTCGCCCTGCTCGACGTGTGCCGGATCCACCAGGAGGTCACCGGCGAGGTGCTGTCCGACGCCAGGCCCGACGAGGTCGTGCACGTTCACGCCACCTCCGGCGAGCTGCTCCTGGAGCTGCTCGCCGCGTACGAGATGACGCACCGGGCAGCATCCGGACGCTGACCCGCGCACGGGACGCCTTGGGTGCCGGTGCATGACGCGGCGACGGCGCCGGCCCTCGGAAATGCGTGGCGGTGCCGGCCGCGCGTCCGAGCGTGGGTGCCGGGCCGACTGGCCCGAACCGGCTCCGTCCGCCGTCCACGAGGCCGCGTCATGCCGGGCGGGTCTCGGCATCGTCAGTGGTGACCGACGGCCCACCCGGCCTTCCCGCACGAACCAGGAGAAACGCCCATGAAGTTCGCCTCCAAGCTGTACGCCAGCGGCGCCGCCCTCGCGACGACGGCCGCGCTCGGACTCGTGCCCGCTGCCGCCGCCTCCGCCGCACCGTCTGCGGCACCGGCCGCGCCCGCCGCGTCGACCCCGAGGGCCAGCGCGTCCTCGACGATCAACCAGGTCATCTCGGGCGTCGGCACCTTCACCGGCTCCTTCACGCCCACCGGCTTCAGCAACCAGAACGGCGCCCTCGGCGTCACGGGGCTCGTGACCGGCACGCTCACCAGGCTCGACGGCACCGTCGTGCCGGTGTCGCAGACCGTCACGACGACCGTCCAGAACGCGACGACGGCGGGCTCGTGCGACATCCTCAACCTCGTCCTCGGGCCCCTGCACCTCAACCTGCTCGGCCTCGTCGTCGACCTCAACCAGGTCGTCCTGAACATCACCGCGCAGTCGGGCGCCGGCAACCTGCTCGGCAACCTGCTGTGCGCGGTCGCCGGGCTGCTCGACGGCAACGGCGTCAACGGTCTCGCCGCCCTCCTGAACCGCCTGCTCGGACTCTGAGCGACGCGGCCCCTCACTGCCTCCGCGCCGGCGTCCGGAGGCAGGGGCGGCGCGGCCTGCTCCCCCCGCTGCGCCGCCACACGCGGCACCCCGCGACCGATCGGCTCGGTCGCGGGGTGCCGTGCCCGGGCCCGCGGTACGCCGGTGACCAGCGCTTCCGCCGCGGAGCCCGGCCAATCCATCCATCAGACCCACCACGGGCTGTCCCCTCGGCACACTGGGAAGAAGACCCGGCTCGGGGGCGACACCCAGGAGCGAACGCATGCGACCCCTCACCAGGACCGACCCGGTGGGCGCCCTCGTCCTCTACACCGGGCGCGCGGACCCCGTCCTCGTCACACGCCCCGATGCCGTCGACGCCGGCCGCGTCCTGGGCGAGCACCACCCCGGCACCGTCACGGACGTGGACCCCGTGGACGGTGTGTGCGTGTCCTTCCTCGGGCTCGAGGACGAAGACGTGTGCCGTGCCCGGTTCGCACCGGACGCCGACGGTCACGTCCCGGGTCTCGTGCACGTCTCGGGCGCCGAGTGGGAGGCCGCCCGGACCACCGGCTGGTGGTCGAGCCTGGCCGGCTGACCGCGGTGCGGTCCGCGGCGCTCCCTCCGGCACCGTCGTCGGACCGCTGCGCGTCCCCCGTCAGAGGACGGTGGTGCCGTACATCTCGCCGAGCGGGTCGGCGATGAGCTCGAGCCGGGCGCCGTTGGGGTCGCGGAAGTAGATCGACGTGCCGCTCTCCTGGAGGTACTCGACGCCGGCGTCGTCGAGCCGGCCCCGGAGCCGCTCCCACGTCTGCGGCTCGACCGAGATGGCGATGTGGTGCAGGCCTCCGAGCACCTCCGCGTAGGGGCCGACGTCGAGCCCCGGGAAGTCGAAGAACGCCAGCAGGTTGCCGTTGCCGATGTCGAAGAAGAAGTGGTTCGAGCCCTTGTAGTCACGGTTCTCGAAGATCTCCGTCAGCGGGAACTCCAGGACGCCCTGGTAGAACCGGATGGTCTCCTCGACGTCGCGGGCGACGACGGCGAAGTGGTGCAGACCTCGCGCGCTCGAGACCGGGCGGCGCTCGGCGGGCTGGAGGTAAGCGCCACGGATCCGCTCGCGCTCGGCGTCGACGGCGGCGAGGTCGATCTCGGTCATGTGTGCCTCAGATCCTGAAGAAGATGTTGAGGAAGCGGTCCGCCATGGCGCGGTCGCCCCTGATCGTGCCCGCGTTGCTGCGCCCGAACGCCGTGAGCACGAAGCTACCGGGGTCGAACTCGAGGACGGTGAGGTCGGTCGCCTCCCCGGGAGCGTACGAGAACCCCGCTTCGGTCAGGGAGACGCGCGTGTCGCCGGCATGGGTACCGGACGTGATCCGGATGCCGATCTCGCACGCGTCGTCGGGGGTGACCGGCTTTGTCGTGTACTGCCACAGCACGAACATGAAGGGCGTGAGCAGGTCGGCCGCCTCGCCCGAGAGGCCGTGCGCGCGCCCGGTGCCCTGGCGGATGTCCCAGGAGTGGACGCCGTAGTCCATCAGCTGGAAGGCGGGGTAGAAGAACGACGGCAGCGGCCCCATGTAGAAGTGGGCCACCTGCAGACCGGTCCAGTCCTCGTCGGTCAGCTCGTCGAAGGTCTTCATCATCGTGTCGAAGTCGGTGCGCGCTCGCGCCACCAGCTCCCTACGTGGCAGGTCCCGGAGCGCCCGGGCCATCGTGTCGACGCGCTGGGCCATGCCGGGCAACCCGTACGCCGGTTCGACCTCGCGGTGGTTGCGCGCGGCGTCGAAGGCCACGAAGTACGCCTCGGTCGTGTCGACGAGGTGCCCGACGACGTCGCGGACCTCCCAGTGTCCGGCGCCGGTGGGCGCCGCCCAGGCCGAGTCCTGGTCGACGAGGGCGAAGAACTGCTCCGCCTCCTGCCGCACGACCCGCAGGATCGTGCTCTTGCCAGCCGGGGTCATGGCGTTCCAGTCGTCCATGCCCACACCTCCGCAGACGAGTCGGTGAGCGGTAGTTGCGCCTTCAACTCAGGCTAGTCCTGCAGGGGGCCGCCGCTCCAGTGCTCGCGACGGGTCATCTCGGCCACGGCCACCCGCCGCAGCCGCGTCAGCTGCTTGACCGGCTTGCCGAGGGGGACGACCGCGGCCACGGCGAAGGGCTCCGGGATGCCGAGCAGCCGTTTGAGGGCAGGCTCCTCGGCGACGGCCATCGTCGTGATGGTGCCCCCGAAGCCCTCGTTGCGGGCAGCGAGCAGGATGTTCCACACCAGGGGGTAGACCGACGCGCCCGCGACGACGCCGACGCGGTCGAGGTCCTGGTCGAGCGCGGCCACCGCGCGCAGGTCGACACAGACGACGAGGACCACGGCGGCGCGGCGCAGCGGCTCGGTGACCCAGCCCGGGACGACGGTCCGCGCGACCTCCTCCTCGGTGACCGAGCTCGGGGTCCAGGCGCTCCACGGGCCCTCGCCGGCGGCCCGCTGGGCGTGGTAGCGCCGGGCCCCCGGCTCGGTGATCTCGACCAGCCGCTCGCGGACGGCGGGATCGCGGACCACGACGATCTGCACGCCCTGGCGGTTGCCGCCGCTGGGGGCGAACCGCGCGTTCTCGAGGATCGTCTCGAGCACGGCGTCGGGCAGCGGGTCGTCGGTGAAGTCGCGGACGGCCGCCGTGGTGCGCATGACCTCGTACAGGTCCATGCGGGCACCATAGCCCCGCACGCGCGACCCGCGAGGGCCCTACGCGCGCAAGGGGCTCGGGACGGCGGTGCTCGGCACGACGGTCACGGGGCAGGACGCGTGGTTGAGCACGGCGCGGCTCACCGAGCCGAGCACCATGCGCTCGAGCGGGCCCAGCCGCCGCGACCCGAGGACGAGCAGCCCCGAGCGTCGGGAGTCCTCCTCCAGGGTGGGTGCCGCGGGGGTCTCGGGGGTAACGAGCTCGACCACGAGGTCGTGGGCCACCTGCCTGGCCAGCCCGGCGGCGTCGAGCGCAGCGCCACGAGCCATCTCGAACCGCGTCCGGGCCCACTCGTTGATCTCGTCCGGCGGCTGGTGCGCCAGCCCGGCCGCACCCTGGTTGAGCAGGGCCCACGCCGAGACGATGCGCAGCGGGACGCCCCACCTGGCAGCCTGGTCCGCCGCGAAGCGCACGGCAGCGCCGGACGGCTGCAGGTAGTCCACGCCCACCGTGACCGGACGCCGCCGGTCGGGTTCGTCGACGGCTCCGCGCACGACGGTCACCGGACAGTAGGCGTGCCGAGCCACCGACGCGGACACCGAGCCGAGGACCGCCGAGCCGAACGCCCCGTGCCCGCGGTTGCCGACGACGACCAGCCGTGCCTCCTCGGAGGCGTGGATCAGGGTCGACGCGGCAGCGCCGGCGATCTCGGTCAGCGTCACTGCGGCGTCGGGGAGGAACTTGGCGGCCAGCTGCCGCGCATCCTCGACACGGGCGTCGGGCAGGTGGTGCGGACGCGCGGGCACCACCGCGAGGGCCAGACCGATCGGCACCGCCCACGCATCGTGCAGCGGCAGGGCCGTGACGACCTCCAGGTGGCACCGGCGGTCGGCGGCCGCACCGGCCGCCCACTCGAGGGCCGCCGCGGCGCTCGCGGAGCCGTCGTAGCCGACGACGATCCGGGACCTGCGCGGCGGCGTCGACCTCTCCGCGTTCATCGGGGGTCCTCCTCGGCCGCTCCGGTGTGGACGCCGGGGCACCTCGTCACGGCGCTGGGTCCACTGTCGGGTGCGGGGCCCGGATCCGGTCGGGCCGAAGGTCCCCCGATCGCTGCGCCGCGGCCTGCCGGTGCAGCGGGCGGCGCACGCGCGGTGCACCAGGGCTTCAGGACCTCAGGGCTTGTGCCCCTCCACCGTCGAGTCGGCCGAGTGGTGGACGGCGACGTACACGGCGGCCTGGGTGCGCCGCTCCATGCCGAGCTTGGCCAGCACCGAGGTGACGTAGTTCTTGACGGTCTTCTCGGCCAGCGACATCGCCTCGCCGATCTGACGGTTGGTCTCCCCGGCCGCGACGTGGTCCAGCACGCGTCGCTCCTGCGGGGTGAGGGAACGCAGCCGTGGGTCCTTCTCCTGCCCGTCGGCCCAGCTGGCGCGCAGCCGGTGGGCACGCGCGGTGTCGAGCAGGTTCTCCCCGGCCGCCACCCTCTCGACCGCCTCGACGAGGCCGTTGCTGCGCACGTCCTTGAGCAGGAACCCGGAGGCGCCCGCGAGCACCGCAGCCGCCAGCGCGTCGTCGTCGTCGTAGGACGTGAGGATGAGGCACGCGATGGTCGGGTCGACGGAGAGGACCTGCCGGCAGGCCTCGATGCCGGAACCGTCGGGCAGCCTGACGTCGAAGACCGCGACGTCGGGGCGCAGGGCCGGGATCCGCCTGGCGGCCTCGGCCGCGAGTCCGGACTCGCCCACGACCTCGAAACCCGGGTTCGCCTCGAGCAGGTCGCGCAGGCCGCGTCGCACGATCTCGTGGTCGTCCAGCAGGAAGACTCTGATGGTCACGGCTCTCACCTCTCGTGTCGTCGACGGCTCCGTGACGGGCCCGTGCCCGTCGGCCGACGCCTCACCCGCGCGGGCCTCGACGCGTCGCGCCTCGGCCCACGGCCACCGGGGGCCGGAGGGGCACCGTCCAGCGCACCCGCGTCCCGCTCGGCTCGACCCCCTCGATGGTCAGCTCGCCCCAGCGCGTGGCCGCCCGGTGCTCGAGGTTGGCGAGCCCGCTGCGGCGTTCGGTCGAGGTCATGCCGACGCCGTCGTCGGCCACCTCGACCGTGAGGACGTCCCCGAACGACACGAGCACCGTCGCCGTGCTCGCCTCCGCGTGACGGGACACGTTGGCCAGCGACTCGCGGACGACGGCGAGGACGTCCGACCGAAGACCCTCGTCGTCCTCGTCCGGCTCGCCCCGAACCTCGAGGGAGGGCAGGAAGCCGAGCGTCGGGAACCACGAGGTCACGACGTTCTCGAGCTGGTCGACGAGGCTCCCGCCGGGGGCGACCGTGTGCAGCTCGAAGATGGTGGAGCGGATGACCTTGATGGCCTCGTCGAGGCTCGTGACGGCCTCGTCCAGCCGGGACCGCACCACCGGGTGCATGGCGAGCCGCGCCGCCGCCTGGAGGGAGAGGCCGGTGGCGAAGAGGCGCTGGATGACGTGGTCGTGCATGTCGCGGGCGATCCGGTCGCGTTCCTCGAGCATGGCCAGGTGCTGGCGGTCCTCCTGCGCGCGCGCCGCGACCAGGCCGAGCGCCGCCTGTCGTGCGAAGACCTTCAGCATCGACATGGCCCCCGCCGGGGCGTCGTCCTCGCCGTCGCGCCAGTGGACCAGCAGGTGGCCGATGGCCCGCTGGCCCGTGGAGATCGTCAGGAAGGCGGTCGGGACGTCGTGGTCGACGTCGGCCAGCCGCAGCAGCGTCGCGAGCAGGGGCTGCGCGGGGACCGGCCCCGGCAGCACCTGGTCCGCGCCCGCGGCCGCCGGCCAGTCCTCCTCCGTCTCCAGAGAAGGCCAGGACCGCCACGGCACCGGGCGCTCGGTCGGCTCCGCCTCGTACAGGGCGCGCACCCGCACCGTCGCGGTGCCCTCGTCGCGGAGGGCGACCAGCCCCAGCCGGGCCCCGGTGAGCCGGCACGCGTCCTTGGCGACCATCGTCAGGGCGGCATCCTCGTCATGACCCTCGAGCAGGCTCTGCGTCAGCTCGTTGACCGACTGTGCCCAGAGCCGCTGCTGCTGGCTGTGGGCGTAGAGGCGGGCGTTGTCGATGGCGAAGCCCGCCGCGCCCGCGAGGGCCACGAGCAAGGCCTCGTCGGACTCGGAGAACTCCTCCTGTCCCTGCCGCTCGGCGAGGTAGAGGTTGCCGAAGACCTCGTCGCGGATGCGGATGGGGGCGCCGAGGAAGCTGGTCATCGAGGGGTGGCCGGGCGGGAAGCCGCGGGAGTCGGGATGGGCCGAGATGTCGGTCAGCCGCTGGGGTCGCGGGTCGCGGATCAGCAGCCCGAGGATGCCGTGGCCCGACGGAGGGTCCCCGATCCGGGCGCGCTGCTCGGCGGTGACGCCATGGGTGATGAACTGCATGAGGTGCTCGCCGTCCGGGCCCAGGACCCCGAGAGCCCCGTACCGCGCGTTGACGAGCGCGCAGGCGGACCGGACGATCCGCTGCAGCACCTCGGAGAGCTCGAGGTCCTCGCTGATGGCGGTCACGGCGTCCAAGAGTCCCCGGAACTGTGCATGCGAGCGCTGCGCCGAGTCGGCCCTCGAACGGAGCTCGTCCATGAGGTCGTCGACGCGTACAGACCTGCCCTCAGCCCCTCGCCGCAGGCGACGATCGGGCTCGGCGTCCGAACCCATGGTTCGAGCATAGGCTTCCGCGGGCGGCTGGCGCCCCCGTTGTTGCGATGTTCCCGTCGCGACGCGCCACCGGCGCCGGATGGCCTCTCAGGAGCCACGGACGTCGAGCACGGCGACACCCGCGAACCGGCCCGCCGAGAGGTCATCCAGGGCGCGGTCGGCCTCCCCGAAGGGGTAGCTGACGACGTCGGCACGCACCGAGAGCGCCGTCGCCAGTCGCAGCAGCTCCTCGCCGTCCGCCCGGGTGTTCGCGGTGACGGAGGTGAGCCGCTTCTCGTGGAAGAGGTGCGCCTGGTAGTCGAGCGGCGGGACCTGGGTCACGTGGATGCCCGCGAGTGCCACGGTGCCGCCGCGGTCCAGGGCGGCCAGCGCGAGCGGGACGAGCTCGCCCGCGGGCGCGAAGACGATGGCGGAGTCCAGCGGCACCGGCGGCGCGTCGTACGGCCCGCCGGCCGAGGCGACCCCGAGGGAGAGCGCGAGCCGACGCGCCGACTCACCGCGTGTCAGGACGTGCACCTCGGCGCCCTCGGCCAGCGCGATCTGCGCGGTCAGGTGCGCGCTGGCGCCGAACCCGTAGATGCCGAGCCGGCCCCCGGGCGGCAGCGCGGCCCGGCGCAGCGAGCGGTAGCCGATGATCCCGGCGCACAGCAGCGGCGCCGCCTGCTCGCTCGGCAGCCCGGCGGGCAGGGCGTAGGCGTAGGCGGCGGGCGCGACGACGTACTCGGCGTAGCCGCCGTCGGCGTCCCAGCCGGTGAAGATGGCCTCCGGGCACAGGTTCTCGCGGCCCGTGCGGCACCACCGGCACGTGCCGCAGGTGCCGCGCAGCCACGCGAGCCCGACGCGGTCGCCGCTGCCGAAGGGGCCGCCACCGGGTCCGACCTGCACCACGTGCCCGACCACCTCGTGGCCGGGGACCACGGCGGGCCGGTGCACCGGCAGGTCCTCGTCGGCCACGTGGAGGTCGGTGCGGCACACGCCGCAGACCTCCACCCGCAGGAGCACCTCGCCGGGCCCGGGGGAGGGCACTTCACGCTCGCCGAGCCGGACGCGCTCACGGCGCCCCGGCCGGCCGGTCACCTCCCACGCCCGCATGCGCGACGGCCGCGGCCGGCCGTCCGAGCCCTCGTCGACTGCCATGTGTCCTCCCGCTCCGCCGTCGCCAGACTGCACCCGGGCCGTGAGCCGGGACAAGGCCTTTCGGCCCTTCTCCGACGCCGTGGGCCGACGAAGACTGGGCGGCAGGCGAAGGAGCACGTCATGACGAACCGCTCGGGCTCCGGGCCCGTCCTCATCGGGTACGACGGCCGTCGAGGCACCCACGCCGCCTTGGCCTGGGCGGCGCACGAGGCCGCCTCGCGCGGCCGGGCGCTGCACGTCGTCCACGCGCTGACCGGCGACGACGAGCCCCGCCCCGGGTCGAGCGCGGCGCACGAGGCCCAGGCGGCCACCGACGCGGCTCTCACGCTCGTCGAACGGCTGGCGCCCGGGCTCGAGGTGCACGCCGAGACCGTGGTCGGGCCACCCGCGCGCGAGCTCCTCTCACGGGCGCGCAGCAGTGCCGTGGTGGTGCTCGGGGGCCGGCGTGACGACGACGAGGCCCTGACCCGGGGCCATGCCGTCGCGGAGCAGCTCGCCGGTCGCTGCGGCTGCCCGCTCGTCGTCGTCCGGGACACGGCCCACCTCACCGCCACGCCGAGCTACGCCGGCCGGACGGGACACCGTCGGCGGGTGGCCGTCGGCGTCGACGGAAGCGGCTCGTGCGGTGCGGCGCTCGCGTTCGCCTTCGACCGGGCGAGCCGGCTCGGCCTCGGCGTCACCGTGCTGACCTGCCGGTGGCGTCAGGAGACGTGGCCGCACGGCGCCGACGCGGTGGACTGGGCGGCGCCCCCGCAGGAGGAGCAGGCTCGCCTCGTCGGCGAGGAGCTGGCCGGCTGGCGCGACACCTACCCGGACGTCGACGTCGAGACCAGGCTCGTCGGCGGGCACCCGGTCGACGCACTCATCGAGGAGTCGGCGGCCTCCGAGATGCTCGTGCTGGGCAGCCGCGGCTGCGGCGGGTTCGAGGGGCTGACCCTCGGGTCGGTGAGCCGCCGGGTGCTCACCCACGCCCGGACGCCCGTCGCCGTGGTGCCCTCCGAGCCGCGACCGGCACACTGACGCGCCTGGCCCGGTCAGTGGCCGGGAGCCGGGAGGCGCAGCGTGGCGCGGCGTCGACGGAGCGTGGTGACGACGAGGCGCTGGCGGCGGAGCAGCAGCCGGCGCTCCGGGTTGACGACGAGCCGGCCGCCCCGCACCACCAGGCCGGGCGCGTGCCGCAGGCGGTCCTCGATGCCCGCGAGCGTGCCGATCAGCTCACGGATCGACAGGGTCGACAGGTGCGGGACCTGCTCGTCGATGGCCGTGGACAGGTGCGGTGCGTGTGACATGCCTGACTCCAATGTCGTTCGGTCACGGTCGTTCGTCGTTCGGTCACGGTCGTTGGGACACAGCGGTTCTCGATCACGTGCGCCGTGGTGCGCCGCGCGGCTCAGACCTGGCGGGGCACGTTGCCGGTCAGGCTGAACATCCAGCGCATCACCTTGTGGCCGGTGTCGGCCGTCGGCTCGAACATGAGCGGGCAGCCGCCGTCGATGACGGTCATCCCGTGACCGCGACCCCACCGGGTCGCCTCCTCCGAGACGCTGCCGGCCCCGGGGCCGCGGTGCATCCACACCTGCTTGATGCCCAGCCCAGCGCACTCCTCGAGGGTGGCAAGCGCGTGGTCGGGACGCGTCCCGATGACGACGGCCTCCACGCCGCCGGGGATGGCCCCGAGGTTCGGGTAGGCGGTGTCGCCCTCGACCTCCGACGCGTTCGGGTTGACCGCGTAGACCTCGTAGCCGCGCGCTCGAAGCCGCTGGTAGACGGCGTTGCTGCCGTGCGAGGCGGGGGTGCGCGAGACGCCGGTGACGGCAACCCGCTTGTGGCTCAAGAAGTCTGCTGCGGCGTCGTTGATCGATGGCATGCGCTGCGTCCCCTCGCGGCGGCGCGTCCATCGCGCCGCTCCTCGACGCGTCCACGATCTCCCGGCCCGCCGCGCGCGGGCAGGGCCGAAGGTCCCGGTCAGGGGCCGGCGTGGATGGCGTCGCACGTCACGTGGTGCGCGTGGAGCCGGCAGATGACGCGAGTTTCCTTGGAGGCCAGTGCTGCTGGGTGGACGTGACCGTAGAAGCCCGGCTTGTCCGTGTACGTCCGGGTCAGGGCGTCGAGGTGCGCGTGGGCCCCGTCGCGCACGAGCTCCACCTCCCCGCGGATCTGCACGTAGCGCGACGTGTCGTCCGGGTCGACGACGAGCAGGCTGGCGCTCGGGTCGGCGAGAAGGTTTCGGCCCTTCTGTCGCTCGAGGGTGGTGTTGACCCGGGCGCACTCGCCGTCGGCGTCGAGCCACACGAGGCTCGACTGCGGACGGCCGCGGGAGTCCATCGTCGTGAACACGCCGCAGATCCCCCGACGCAGCAGGTCCAGGTGCGAGCGGGGGACCGGGCCGCCGGCGGCGGCCGGGACCGGCGGCGTCGTCGGCGGAGCCGACATTGAGCGTGGCCCACGGGCCGAGCCCGGATCCGTGGGTGGGTTCGGCTCGTCGTCGACCGCGACCACGTGCCGGGGCCGGATCCGGCACAGGACGGGGACCTCGCTCTGCGCGTAGTGCGCCGGGACGACGTCGCCGAAGTACCGGACCGGTCGTCCGACGTACGCGGAGGCGATGGCGTCGAGGTGCTCGCGGGCCCCGTCCTCGTCGAGACCGACGACGGTGCCCCGCACCTCGAGGTAGCGCAGCGGCCGGCGCGGGTCGTAGCCCAGCAGGCTCACCTGCGGACGGCGACGCATGTTGCGCTCCTTGGCGAAGCCTCGCATCGTGTTGACCCGCACCACCTCGCCGTCGAGGTCGCACCAGACGACGGAGGTCTGGGGGGAGCCGTCGCGCGCGACGGTGGTCAGTGCGGCGACGCGCGGGTGCTGCGCGAGGTCGGTGTGGGAAGCGGGGATCACGCCGGCGGCGTGACCCGCTCGCGGAGCACGGGCCGACATCCTCACCCCTCGAGGTTCGCGTCCTCGGGCCCCGGGCGTCAGGGGCGATGGTCCCTCGAGCCCGGGCGTGACTCGTGCGTCACAGCCGCGGTGACGCCGGTGTCGCCGCTTCTAGGCTGGAGGTGGCACCCGCGGTCGGTCGCGGTCACCCGCCGACGGCCCGTACGGAGCCCGGAGGTGATGGCATGCACACGGCGACGACATCCCCGGCCCACCCCGTCACCCGTCCCGGCGACGGAGCGAGGTCACTGTGGGCCGACAACCTCAAGGTCGTCCTCGTCGCCGGCGTCGTCGTCGCGCACACGACGATGGCGTGGACGCACGTGGGCAACTGGGTCTTCCTCGAGCCGCTCGTGCGTGACCCGCTCCTGTCGGTGCTGGCGCTGGCCACGGCGACCGTGGGCTTGTTCGGCATGCCCCTCTTCTTCCTCGTGGCCGGGTACTTCACTCCGACGTCGCTGTCGCGCAAAGGACTTCGGCATTTCGTGACCGACCGCGCCGTGCGTCTCCTCCTGCCGATGCTGGCCTTCGCGCTCCTGCTGAGCCCACCGATCGAGTTCGTCGACCCCCAGAACGCCGGCTGGACCGGTGGGTTCCGGGACTTCCTGCCGCACGTCCTCTGGGTGCCCGCACCCGGGCCGACCTGGTTCCTCGGCGTCCTGTTCCTGTTCTCGGTGGGGTATGCCGTCCTCCGACGCGTCCGGCCGCTTCGCGCGTTCGTGACGCGTGCACCGACGCTGCGGTCCCTCGTGGTGGTCGCCCTCGCCGTCGCGGTCGCGGGCTTCCCGATCATGGCGGTCGCGCCGCTCGGGCAGGAGGTCTGGCGCCTCGCCATCGCCCAGGCGCCCGCCTGGCTCACGGGCTTCGCGCTCGGCGTCGTGGCCCGCGAGCGCGGCTGGCTGCCGTTCGACCGCGAGCTCGCGCGGCGCATCCGGTGTACCGCGTGGCTGGCCCTGTCCGGGTGCGTCCTCGTGTTCGTCGTCGCCAGCGTCACGGGCACGGACCTGACGCTGCTGCTCGGCGGCGGCTCGTGGCAGTCCGCCGTCGTCGCGCTCGTCGAGGGCCTGCTCGTCGTGTTCGCCTCGCTCTGGGTCGTCGACCTGTTCGAGCGGAGGTTCGACGCGCAGGGCGCCCGAGGGGCGGTCCTCGGCCGAGCGGCCTACGGCGCCTTCCTCGTGCACCAGGGAGTGCTCGTGGCGCTGGTGCTGGCCTCGCACGCGGCGGCCTGGCCGCCCGAGGTGTCCTACCTCGCCGTCACCACCGCGGGGGTCGCGGGGTCGTTCGCCCTCGGCGTCCTGCTGGCGCACGTGCCCGGGATCCGACGCGTCGTGTGACCGGGTGGCGACCACCGTGCGCCGCGGCTTGGGTGCGCCGGACGGGGCGCGCGTCGCCCTCAGTCGGGGATGCCGTCGCCCGGGAAGCCGAGGCAGGGGAGGACCTCCACGGTCATCATCCCGGCCCGCACGCAGGGGTCGTCCGACATGAGCTCGTCGGCCTCGTCGGCCGGCAGGGCCAGCACGGCGATGCCGGCCACGGTGTCGGACAGGACGGGACACAGCACCGTGATGACGCCGTCGGCGCGCAGCGACACCATGCGCCGCTGGTGCTCCAGCTCGATCGCGTCGGCCCCGTCGCGGTGCCGGTCGGGAGCCCAGCGCAGCGTCGCGACGCTGTAGGGCCTGGCAGTGGCCGCCAGCTGCTGGATCTGCTCGTCCGTCACGGCGGCGTCCATCAGGGTCCCTTCACCGGGTCGGCTCCGGGTGCCTTGCTGACGTGGTCGCCGACCTCGAGACTGTCCCACAGCTCGCGGTCGACGCGGACCTTCGTGACCTCGCCGTCGGCGAGGCGCACCTCGAGACGGCGGTAGAGGTTTGACCCGTCGAGCAGGCCGCGGGACTTCCTGACGACGGTGCCGTTCCAGGACTCAGACATGTGCACGCTCCTTCCGGTCGGCGCCAGCGTGGTC
The DNA here is from genome assembly GCF_034724055.1 of Intrasporangium zincisolvens. Classification (NCBI taxonomy): domain Bacteria; kingdom Bacillati; phylum Actinomycetota; class Actinomycetes; order Micrococcales; family Intrasporangiaceae; genus Intrasporangium; species Intrasporangium zincisolvens. The sequence continues at coordinate 78,220 of NZ_JAWIIL010000014.1, read as the reverse complement.
GGTGACGCGTGAACCACTCTGGCGCCCCGGGCCAGCGCCGGCATCGGCCGAAGGTCGCGACCCACCCGTCCGAAAGTCGCGTGTCGGGCAGGCAGGCTGGTCCCGGCGTCCCGGTGTGCGGGCGCCGTGAGAAGCAGCCGCGCCTGGGTGCGCGGAAGGCCCGGGAACGCGGGTTCGCACCAGGAGTGCGTGCAGCATCGCGCACCCCTCGAGGAAACCCGCACTGCTGCGCCGGACGCGCACCGGTGCGTGGGTTCGACGCTCAGGCGCCGAGGGGAGCGCGGAGGTCCCAGCCCTCGAGGATGGCCTGGACGGCACGCCCCTCCGCCTCGTTGACGAGGACGGGAGCGGCGAGGTTGACCGACGTGCCCGACGCGCCGGGCGTCGCGACGACGAGGATCCGCGCCTGCTCGTCGGGCTCGAGCCCGATCGACGCGCTCGGCACGTCGACCTCGGGGGAGTAGGACGGCGCGTACACCGCGGCGTCGAGCACGAAGAGGCGCACGTCGGGCGCATCCGAGGGGCGCAGGCTGAAGACGCCCTCCGCGCCGTCGACCGCGTCGAGCTGGTAGACGGTGTGCGGCGCGAGGCCGGGCAGGGGCTGTTCGAAGACGAGGGTGCTCATCGCAGGAACTCCGTGAGGCTGGGCTGGAGGACCTTCGCCGTGACGGCGAGGGCGGCCTGGTAGGCGGTCTGTTGCAGCTGCAGGTCGAGCACGGCCTGACCGAGGTCGACGTCCTCGATCGCCGTGCGGCGCGAGGTCAGGGCGGTCGTGGCCTCGGTGGTGGCCTGGCTCGCGCGCTGGAGCAGGGCCGAGCGCGTACCGGCCTCGGCCCGCGCGGCGACGACGTTCTTCATCGCGCCGTCGAGGGCGCCGAGCCGGGCCGTCGGGTCGACGCCGGCGCGCAGGTCGGCGGCGATGTCGTCGAGGACCGTGAACGCCGATGTCGCGCCGGTGCCGAACGCGGTGCGCCCGTCGGTGTCGACGGCCACGGTGGTGTCGGGCCCGACCCGACGCGCGACGCTGCCGGCGGCGCCGTTGAAGGTCGGCGGGGTGCCGTCGGTGAACGCGGCGTCGGCGTCGGACGTGCCGGCGAAGACGCTGCGGCCGAGGTAGCGCGTGTTGGCCGAGGACAGCAGGTCGGTGCGCAGGCCGTCGACGACGGTCGCGAGGGCGTCGCGGGCGTCCTGGGTGAGCGACCCGTTGCCGCCCTGCACGACGGCGTCGCGCACCTGGCGCAGGAGGCCCGTCGCACCGTCGAGCGCGGAGTCGATGGTGGACAGCCAGGCGGCGCCGTCGTCGATGTTGCGCTGGTACTGGGCCTGCGCGGCGAGGTCGCCGCGGACGCGCAGCGCCTCGCCCGTGCCGGCGGGGTCGTCGGACGGCCGCGTGATGCGGGCTCCGGACGTGGCGGTCGACTGGGCGGAGGCCAGCCGCGACTGCCGCTCGCCGAGTGCGCGCTGCGCGGCGAGGGACATCGACTGGTCGGTCACACGGAGCATGTCAGCGTCCTACCATCCCGGTGCGGTTGATGAGGGTGTCGAGGGCTTCGTCGACGGCGGTGAGCACGCGGGCCGCGGCCTGGTAGGCGTGCTGGGAGGCCATGAGGCTCACGCTCTCCTCGTCGAGGCTGACCGACGCGCTGGAGATCTGGGCGTGCTTGGCGTTGCCGGCCGCGGTGTCGGCGATCCCCGCCTGCTGCGTCGCGGCCCGGGACGCGCTGCCGGTCGCCGTGACGAACGCGGCCCACCGGGCGTCGGGGGAGCCTGCGCCACGGGCGAGCTGGGCGATGGCGTCAGCCGTGCTGCCGTCGAGCGCGCCGGCACCCACGGCGCCGGTGGCGAGGCCGGACGCGTCGGTCGGGACGATGGACAGCCCACGCGCGGCGGGCAGGCTCGGGTCGAGGCGGAAGAAGTCGAGGCCGGTGGCCCCCGTGGAGCTCTGGCCGGTGCGGTGCACGGCGTTGACCGACGTGGCGATCGTGGTGGCCACCGCGTCGTAGGACGCCGCGGCCTCCGCGATGGCGCCGCCCGCGCCTCCCGCTGCCGGGGCGAGCGTCGAGAGGGCGCCGGCGATGCTGCCGCCCTCGAGGCCGACCTCGTGGCCGGGCTGGTCGGCCCACTCGAGCCGCAGCGCCGAGGAGGTCGTGTCGGCCATCGACGCCGCACCGGTCAGGGCGACCTGGCGCGCCGTGTCGCCGCGGACGAGCGCGTTGCCGCCGAGGTACACGGTGACCGTGCCGTCGGCCTCGTCGCGGACCGAGGCACCGGCGAGCGAGGAGATCGACTCGGTGAGCCGGGCCCGCGCGTCGATGAGCTCGTTGGGCGAACCGCCCTGGGCCACCGCCGACCTGATCTGCTTGTTGAGCGAGGCCACTTGTGCCGCAGCGTCGTTGAGGGAGGCCACCATGCGCCGGGTGTCGGTCGCGGTGTCGTTCCACTGGGCCTCGAGAGACGCGCGTCCGCTCGACAGCGTGGTGGCCAGCTGACCCGCGGCGCTGAGCAGTGCGCTCGACGCTCCCGCCTCGCCGGGGTGGTTGGCGACGTCCTGCCACGCGGACCAGAACGCCTGCAGACGCGTCGAGAGCCCGTCGCTGCCGGGCTCGCGGAGCGTCGCCTCGATGCGGTCGAAGGCCGCCGAGCGCTGGGCCGTGTACCCGGCCGAGGAGGAGGTCGTGCGCACCGACGCGTCGAGCAGCGCGTTGCCGAGGCGGGCGATGCGGTCGACCGAGACGCCTTGTCCGGCCTGGGGGCCCGTGGCGCCGGGCCACATGGGCGCCGGGGCACCGATCGAGGACTGCTCGATGCGCTGGCGGGTGTAGCCGTCGGTGCCGACGTTGGCGACGTTGTGACCGGCGAGGTCCATGGCCTGCTGGGCCGCCGACAGTCCGCGGTAGGCGGTGTTCAGGGCGCCGAAGGTGCTCATGGTGACCCTTCTGGTGAGAGGTTGGTCGAGATCGAGGGGGGAATCGAGGGGACCGGATCGGGAGCAGGTCAGAGGTTGCGGTCGAACAGGTGCGCCTCGCCCTGCGCGGCCGCCCGTCCCTGCGAGTCGTAGGTCGTGGCCGCGGCGTCGGTCGTGGCGAGTGTCTCCTGCGTGGACCGCGCTGCGGCCCTGAGGAACTGGGCGTTGGCGTCGCGCAGCTGGCGGATCGCGGCGGATTGGTCGGTCATGGCCGTGAGGTGCGCCGAGAGGATGTCGGCCCAGGCCGCCTCGGTGGCACCGGCAGCGAGGTCGCGCAGGCTAGCGTCCTCGGGCAGCCCCCACTCGTGCGCGACCGCCGCTGCGGCAGCGGCGCGTTCGAGACCGGCGACGCGCAGCCGCTCGAGCACCTGCTCGACCTCACGGGTCGCGTGCGAGAGCCATCGCGTCTTGCCGGCCGTGAGGAGCAGCTGCTCCTCCTCGAGCTTGAAAGTCAACAGGTCGAGGAGCTCACGCTCGTACCAGAGCAGGGCCGACAGGTCCTGCACGGTCGACCCGACCGTCGCCCCGGAGCCGCCGTCTCCGGCCATCCGAGCTCCGCCATCCACTCGAGCTTCCCCCATCCAACAGACGTCGCGGACCGGCGCACTCCGCACCGTCAGTCTCCACTATCGGCAGCGGGCCGGGACGGATTAGGCCCAGGGTAAAGACGCGGTAAAACCCGCGGAGGGCGACGCCGTCCGCGAAAAGTTCTCGACGCGTCGCTAACGCGCCGGGACGGCCTGCCGACAGTGGCGGCTGAGGGCCCACGGACGGGCCCGGAACCACCCACCCGTTTCATGGAGGAACCCCAAATGGCTCTCACCGTCAACACCAACCTGTCGGCTCTCCAGGCCTACAACAACCTCTCCCGCACGTCCGCCAGCATGGCGAGCTCGATGGCCAAGCTCTCGAGCGGCCTGCGCATCAACACCGCGGCCGACGACGCTGCCGGCCTCACGATCTCCGAGGGCCTGAAGTCCCAGGTCAACGGCTACGGTGTCGCCGCCCGCAACGCGCAGGACGGCATCAACATGATCCAGACCGCCGACGGCGGCCTGGGCGAGGTCCACTCGATCCTGCAGCGCATGCGCGACCTCGCGGTCCAGGGCGCCAACGACTCGAACAACACCGACTCCCGCACGGCCATCAAGGCCGAGGCGGACGAGCTCGGCAAGGAGCTCGACCGCATCACCAACGGCACGAACTTCAACTCGATCGACCTGCTCAAGGGCGGGACGAAGGCGTTCCAGGTCGGCGCCGGTGGCACGGCCAACGACACGATCAGCGTGGACCTCGCCGACGTCGCCACCTCGGTCGGCACGCTGAGCGGCGCTGCCGGTGCGACCGGTTTCGACGTCACCGACAACGCGGCGTCGCAGACCACGATCACCGCCATCGACACCGCCATCAAGGCGGTCTCGACCGACCGCGCCAACCTCGGTGCCGCGCAGAACCGCCTCAACCACGCGCTCAACATCGCGAACGTCTCGTCGCAGAACCTCGCGGCGTCGCAGTCGCACATCACCGACACCGACATGGCTCAGGAGATGGTCAACTACACGAAGACCAACATCCTGTCCCAGGCCGGCACGGCGATGCTCGCCCAGGCCAACCAGTCCGGCCAGGGCATCCTCAAGCTGCTCGGCTGAGCCGTTCAGCAACCGCACCGGGGCATAGCCGACGGCGGCCGGGGAACCCGACCCCGGCCGTCGTCGGCGTCCCGGCGCCCATCGCCAGGACATCGCCGACCACGTCGCCGGACGCAAGGAGCATCTCGTGGGAGTCTCGGTCAACGGCCTCGGCAGCGGGCTCGACATCACCTCGATCGTCAACTCGCTCATGAACGCCGAGGCGCTGCCGCAGCAGCAGCTGAAGCAGGCGCAGTCCCAGCAGCAGAGCCTCATGACCGTGTTGCGCACGCTCAACACCAAGGCGTCGGCGCTCGGCACGCTCGCGGCCAAGGTCGCCGCGCCGAACGCGCTCAACCTGCTCACCGCGGCGTCGAGCACCACCGGCATCACCGCCACGGCAGCGACGACGGCGACCGCCGGGACCTTCGACCTCACGGTGACGCGGCTGGCCCGCACCCAGGTCGACGTGACCGCGCCGCTCGGCACGTGGCCCACCGACGGTGGCGGCGCCCCCACCCACCTGACGTTCACCGACGCGTCCGGCGCGACCACCGAGGTGACACCCGCGAGCACGTCGCTCGACGACGTCGTGTCGGCGATCAACGCCTCCGGCGGGCCGGCCCGCGCGCTCAAGGTCAGCGCCGGCACCGACGGCAGCGGTGCCCCGCTCTACCGGCTGCAGCTGACCTCGACACGCTCCGGTGCGGCCGGCGCGTTCAGCATCGCCGAGGGCACTCCTGCCGACGTCACCGCCGGCACGGCCACCGACCTCATGAGCCGCCCCGGCGCCGCCGTCGTGGCGCCCGCCCAGGACGCGTCGGCACTGCTCTACGCCGGGACCGCGGCCGAGCAGGTCATCACCTCGGCCACCAACACCTTCGCCGACGTCGTGCCCGGCGTCTCCGTGACGGCCACGGCCGCCGGCGTCGGGACCGCCACGACCATCACCGTCAGCGGCGACACCGCGGCCGTCACGAGGCAGGCGAGTGACCTCGTCGCCTCCGTCAACGACCTGCTCGGCGCCATCGCGACGAACGCGAAGGTCACGACGACGTCCGGATCCGCGGGCGTCTCCTCGGCCCAGGGCGGGCTGCTGACCGGCGACTCCACCGTGCGCGGCATCGCGTCGGCCATCACCGACGCCACCTACCGCCCGACGAGCAACGGCCGCTCGCCCTCGGAGATCGGCATCGTCATCCAGCGCGACGGCACGTTCACCTTCGACCAGGACAAGCTGACCGCGGCCCTCGCCGCCGACGCGGCCGGCACCCGCGCGGCGCTGACCGAGGTCGCGGGACGCGTCGCCACCGCCGCCAAGAACGCGTCGGCCCCGGTGAGCGGCTCGATCACCCAGCTGATCGCCGGGCGCCAGTCGGTCTCCGACGACCTCGGCGACCGGATCGCCGGCTGGGACCAGCGCCTCGCCGACCGCCGCACCCAGCTGCTCGCGCTGTACAACGCCATGGACACCGCGCTCGGCACTCTGAAGTCGCAGCAGTCCTGGCTCACGAGCCAGATCGCCGGCCTCCCGAGCTTCTCGCAGAACACCAAGTAAGGACACGACGCGTGACCAACGCAGCCAACGCGCGCCAGCAGTACGCCCGCGACGCCATCCTCTCGGCCAGCCCCGCCCGTCTCCTGACGATGCTCTACGACCGGCTGCTGCTCGACCTGCGCCGGGCCGAGGCCGCCCAGGAGGCCGCCGACTGGCAGACGGCGAACACCCAGCTGCTCCACGCGCAGGACATCATCGCCGAGCTGTCCTCGACCCTGCGCCCCGACGTCTGGGACGGCGCCGAGGGCCTGCGCGGCCTCTACGAGTACGCCCGGATGGCGCTCGTCAACGCCAACATCCACCGTGACGTCGCCCGCACCCGCGAGGCGATCACACTGCTGACGCCGCTGCAGGAGGCATGGCACGCGGCCGCCGGGGCGCTCCAGGACGCGACGCCGTCCCCGGCGTCCGGCTCCGCTGCGCCCGCTGCGCCGGCCGCGCCCGCCTCGCCCGTCGCGCCCGCATCGCGGGCCGGGTCGGCCGGGTCGGCGGGGTCCCCCTGGTCGTCCTCGACCGGTGCCGCGCGCACGGTGCACGCTGTTGGCTGAGAGCTGGGACGCCGTCCTCGACCGCCTGGAGGCCGACCTCACCGCCGTCGAGCGGTCGTTGGCCGAGCGGGCGCCGACGGAGTCCGACGTCGCCGCCGCGCAGCTGCGCACGTGGGTGCCGCCGCGCGGCCTCGGCCCGCTTCCCGAGCGGCTCATCGACCGGGCCCGCGAGCTCGCCGACGCGCAGGCGCGGGTCGCCGAGCGCCTCGACCTCCTCCACACGGCGACCGCCCACCAGCTCACGGCGCTTCGGGCTCTCCCGCCGACGCCGCAGCGGACGCCGGTCTTCGTCGACGTCCAGAGCTGACGGCCTGAGCCGACGTCCGGAGCCGACGTCCGGAGCTGACGTCCGGACCTGACGTCCAGAGCTGACGTCCGGGCCCGTCCGGAACCCGACACCAGCCGTCACTAACGCGGCGCACGGACCTGCCGATAGGGACCGTCGAGCACGGATTGCTCGCCGCGTCAGGCCACGGATCGGCCATTCCCCTTGCGAGTTCCTGCAGGAGAACTGTGCTCGATTCCGTGACGTCCGCCGCGCTCACGAGTGCCCTCGACGGGCTCTCGCAGCGCCAGCGCGCCATTGCCGACAACATCGCCAACGTCAACACCCCCGGCTACCACGCCCAGCGCGTCGCCTTCGAGGACGCCCTCGCGGCGTCCGTGCAGGCCGGCGACGGGAACGCGGCCGCCACGACGTCGCTCTCGGCCGAGCCGACGCGCACCAACGGCAACAACGTCAACCTCGACACCGAGACGCTGTCGAACGTCGACACCGTGCTGCGCTTCCAGTTCGCGAGCCAGGCGATGAACGCGCAGTTCGCCGGCATCCGTGCGGCCCTGAGGACGAGCTGATGACCTTCGACGCAATCGGCATCGCCGGCTCCGCCCTGACGGTGCACCGCAAGTGGCTCGACGCCGTGGCCGACAACCTCGCCAACGTCAACAACGCCTCGCCGACGAGCGGTCCGGCCTTCCAGGCGCGCTACGTCGAGGCGCAGGCCGGCGCGGGCACCTCGGGTGTCTACGTCGCCGGCATCCGCGAGGGTGACGCCACGGGCCGCCTCGTGTACGAGCCGGACAACCCGATCGCCGACGCCGAGGGCTACGTGCGCTACCCCGACATCGACATGAGCGAGCAGATGGGCTCGCTCATCATGGCCCAGCGCGGCTACCAGGCCAACGCCCAGGTGGTCGACCGCGCCCGGACGATGTACGAGTCGGCGCTGCAGATCGGCAGGTCCTCGTGAGCATTGCGCCCATCGGCGCCGTCGGACCGGTCGGGCCCGTCCTCGGGTCGGTCACGGCCCCCACGGGATCCGCGCCCGCGGGCGGCGGCGGCTTCGCCTCGACCCTCGCCGGCGCCGTCGACGACCTCCAGCAGCTGCAGTCGACCTCCAACCAGCTCGCCGTCCAGGCCGTCACCGGCAGCCTCGACGACATCCACTCCGCGACGATCGCGGCGACCCGCGCCCAGGTGACGCTCGAGGTCGCGGCGGCCTTGCGCAACAAGGGAGTCGACGCCTTCAACGAGATCATGAGGATGCAGGCCTGATGCCCCCGTTCCTGACGTCCGCGGCCCAGCGCTTCGGCACCACCGTCAAGGGTTTCACCGTCGGGCAGAAGACGGTGGCGGCCATCGGCCTGGCCGTCCTCGCCCTCGGCGCGGTCGCCCTGACGAGCTGGCTGACCAAGCCGAGCTACAGCCCGCTGTTCACCGGCCTGGCGAGCGCCGACGCGAGCGCCGTCGTCCAGCAGCTCGGCAAGGACGGCGTGCCCTACCAGCTCGCCGACGGCGGCTCGACGGTGCTCGTGCCGCAGGAGAGCGTCTACGACGAGCGGCTCAAGGCGGCGTCGGCGGGCCTGCCCGCGGCCCCGGCGTCGGGCTACTCGCTCCTCGACAAGATGGGCGTCACGTCCTCGGAGTTCCAGCAGAACGTCACGTACAAGCGCGCCATCGAGGGCGAGCTCGGCACGACGATCTCCCACCTCGAGGGCGTGCAGACCGCGTCGGTGCAGCTGGCGATCCCCGAGAAGACCGTGTTCACCTCGCAGCAGGGCGAGCCCACGGCATCGGTGTTCGTGCAGACGCTCCCGGGCCAGACGCTGTCGGCCGACAAGGTCGACGCCATCGTGCACCTCACCTCGGCCGCCGTGCCCGAGCTCAAGGCGGCCAACGTGTCGGTCGTCGACGCGTCGGGCACCGTGCTCTCGGCCGTCGGCGTCGGCACGAACGGCTCGGGCTCGAAGCAGGCGAGCGAGTACCAGCAGCGCACCCAGGCCTCGGTGCAGGCCGTCCTCGACAAGGTGCTCGGCCCCGGGAACGCCACCGTGGCCGTGACACCCGAGATCGACTCGAACTCCGCGCAGCAGACGTCCGAGACGTTCGCGGGCGTCAAGAACGTGCCGCCGCTCAGCCAGTCGACGACGACCGAGAAGTACCGGGGCACGGGCACCTCGCAGGGGTCCGGCGTGCTCGGCCCCGACAACATCGCGGTGCCCGGTGGCACCGGCGGCAACGGGTCCTACGACTCGACGAAGGACACCCGCGACAACGCCGTCAACAAGGTCACCGAGGAGCGCACCATCCCGGCGGGCGCCCTGAAGCGCCAGTCGGTCTCGGTCGCGATCAGCGCGTCCGCGGCCCGCAACCTCAACGTCCAGGACCTGCAGAACCTCGTGTCGGCCGCGGCCGGCATCGACACCACCCGCGGCGACGTCCTGTCGCTGCAGGTGCTGCCCTTCAGCACGGCCGCCGCCGACCAGGCCAAGGCCGCGCTCGCCGCGCAGCAGGCCCAGGACGAGGCGCAGGCCGGCGCCCAGCTCATGACGACCCTCGTCTGGGCCGGCGTGCTCCTGCTCATCGCCATCGCCGTGCTCGTGCTGTGGCTGCGCTCGCGGAAGCGGGCCGTCCGCGAGCCGGTCGACCTCGAGGGCGAGCTCGTCGCCGACGAGGTGCCGGCGATCGCCGGGCCCGACGCGACGATGGTGCTTCCGGTCCTCAAGGTGAGCCCTGACGCCGCCGCCGTGCCCGAGCTGCCCGGCCCGAGCGAGGACGTCCTCGACGCCGAGCGCCGCCGCGCCCAGGTCAACCGGCTCGGGGCGTCCGAGCCGCTCAAGACCGCCGAGCTGCTGCGCGGCCTCATGGACGAGCGGCAGCCGGTATGACCCTCGACACCACGGTCCTGTCGTCGCTGACGACGGCCTCGCACCTCACCGGCACCCAGAAGGTCGCCATCGTCCTGATGCAGATGAGCCCCGAGAGCGCGTCGGCGGTCATGGGGCACTTCAGCGACTCCGAGGCCGAGGACATCGCCGCCGAGATCGTGCGCCTGAGCCGCGTCGACCCGTCGGTCTCCGAGGACGTCATCGCCGAGTTCCACGAGCTGGCGGTGTCGGGCCGCCGGACGACGCTGGGCGGGCGCGACTTCGCCGTCGGCCTGCTCGAGTCCTCCTTCGGGGCGAACCGTGCCGCCGGCGTCATGGACCGGCTCGCCTCGACGATGGCGGGCAAGTCCTACGACTTCCTCGAGAGCGTCGACCCCTCGCAGCTGCTCAGCCTCCTCGACGGCGAGCTGCCCGAGACGATCGCCCTCGTCCTGGCCCACCTGCGCCCGGAGCAGGCCTCGCACGTCATCGCCGGGCTCGGCGCGGCGCGGGCCGCCGACGTGGCCCACGCCGTCGCGACGATGGGCACGCCGACGCCGGAGGCCGTGCGGGTCGTCGCCGACAACCTCCGCTCGCGCACCGGAGCGGCCATCGCCGCCGGTCCGCGCCAGCAGCGGGCCCTCGGCGGCATCCAGCCGCTCGTCGACATCATCAACCGCTCCGACGCCGCCACCGAGCGCGCGGTGCTCGACGCGCTGTCCGAGCGCGACCCGGTGCTCGCCGAGGAGGTCCGCAGCAAGATGCTGACCTTCGCCGACCTCGTCAAGCTCGAGCGCAAGGACGTCCAGCTGGTGCTGCGCGGCCTCGACGCCGCCGTGCTGGCGCGCGCCATGAAGGGCGCCCCGCAGCCGGTGGTCGACACCATCACCGGCAACATCTCCGACCGCATCCGCGAGATCCTCGAGTCCGAGCTCGCGGCCCTCGGCCCGGTCCGTGCCTCGGAGGTGGAGGAGGCCCGCGCCGACATCGTCCGCTCGATCCGCGACCTCGAGGAGGCCGGCACCATCACGCTGCGTCGGGCCGAGGAGGACGACCTTGTCTACTGACACCTCTTTCGGCGGCGGAGCGGCCTACCCGACGCGTCCGGCCCCGGAGGTCGTCGTCTTCCCCGCGCTCGACCTCATGGGCGAGACCGAGGGGTACACGCGCGGTCACGCCGCCGGGTACGCCGCCGGACTGCGCCGGGCCGCCGACGAGGTGGCCGCCCGTGAGTCCGAGCTCGTGGCCCGGCAGGCCGCCGCCGTGGCGGCCGAGCGGGCCCGCACCGACCGTGCGGTCGCCGTGCTCGACTCCGCGGCCCGCGCCCTCGAGCTGCGCACCGCGCCGGTGCTCGCCGACGCCGACGACCAGCTCGTCGCGGCGGCGCTCGCGCTCGCCGAGGTCATCGTCGGGGGCGAGCTGTCGGACGCTCCGCACGCGGCCCGCGCCGCCCTGGCCCGGGCGCTGTCGGCGCCCGACGCGTCGGTGGTCGTGGCGGTGCGGCTGCACCCGGACGACCTTGCGCTCGTGGGGGACTCGCTCGACGCCGCCCGAGTCGAGCTCGTCGCCGACCCCGGGCTCTCGCGCGGTGACGCCGTCGCCGTGTACCCGGATGGCGAGCTCGACGCCCGCATCGGCTCGGCCCTCGCGCGCGCCCGCGCCACCGTGACGGGGGAGCTCGCGTGAGGGGGCTCGCCGACGTCCTCGACGCCGCCGCGCCCGAGCGCGTGGGGACCGTCACGGCCGTGCGTGGTCTGGCCCTCGAAGTGGCCGGGCTGCCGTGCGCCGTCGGTGACCACCTCGAGGTGGCTGCCGACGCCGGGGCCCCGACGCGCGCCGAGGTCGTCTCGTCCGCGCGCGGCACCCTGACCTGCATGCCGCTCGGGCCGCTCGCCGGCCTGCGCGTCGGGCAGCGCGCCCGCGCCGTGCGCGGCGGTCCGCACGTGCCCACCGGGCCGGCCCTGCTCGGACGCGTGCTCGACGGCCTCGGCCGCCCCATCGACGGCAAGGGCCCGCTCGTCGCCCCGACCGTCCGTTCGTCGGACCGCGCGCCCTCGCCGATGGAACGGGCCCGCATCGACCTGCCGCTCGCCACCGGCGTCCGGGCGCTCGACACGCTCGTCACCCTCGGCCGCGGCCAGCGTATCGGCCTGTTCGCCGGCTCGGGGGTCGGCAAGTCCTCGCTGCTGTCGATGATCGCGCGGGGGAGCGAGGCGGAGGTCTGCGTCATCGCCCTCGTCGGCGAGCGCGGCCGCGAGGTCCGCGAGTTCCTCGAGGACGACCTCGGGCACGAGGGCCTGGCCCGCTCGGTCGTCGTCGTCGCCACCTCCGACGAGCCCGCGCTCGTGCGCCTGCGTGCCGCCGACACAGCGACGAGCATCGCCGAGTCGTTCCGCGCCGACGGCGCCCACGCACTGCTCATGATGGACTCCCTGACGCGAGTCGCAATGGCGCAGAGGGAGATCGGCCTGTCGGCCGGCGAACCACCGGCCACCCGCGGCTACCCGCCGTCGGCCTTCGCCCTGCTCGCACGCCTGCTCGAGCGCGCCGGCACGGCCCGGGCCGGATCGGTCACCGGCATCTACACCGTCCTCGTCGACGGCGACGACCACAACGAGCCGGTCGCCGACACCGCCCGCTCGATCCTCGACGGCCACGTCGTGCTCGACCGCAAGCTCGCCGTCATGGGCCACTACCCGCCCATCGACGTGCTCGGCTCGATCTCGCGCGTCGCCTCGAAGGTCAACCCGCCCGAGCGCACCGCCGCCGCGACGGCCCTGCGCCGCGTCCTCGCGGCACGCAAGGCGGCCCAGGACCTCATCGACGTCGGTGCGTACACCCGCGGGGCCAACCCGCTCGTCGACGCCGCCCTCGACCAGGCCGCGCCGATCGAGGCCTTCCTCACCCAGCACCTCGACGACCGCACCGCGGCCGAGGAGGCCTGGGCCGCTCTTGTCCGACTCACGACGACCCTCGGGGGGCCGCGATGACCCAACCGTTCTCGCTCGCCGGGCTGCTCCGGCTGCGCCGGCTCGAGGAGGACCAGGCCGCAGCGGTGTTCGGCGCCGCCGCGTCCCGGCACGCCGGCATCGCCGCGCGCACCGAGCGCGCCCTCGCCGAGGTCGACCGCCTCCCGACCGACGTCGACAGCCTCGACGTCATGCACACCATCGCCGCGGGCCGCGCCTCATCGGCCGCCATGCTCACCGAGCTGCGGGCCCTCACCAACACCGCGGCCGCCGAGCGGGCACTGGCCGAGCGCGACTTCGGAGCGGCCCGGGCCCGCACCCTCGGGCTGGAGAAGCTCGAGGCGCGGCACGCGTCGACCGTCCACGCCGCCGAGCTCGCCGCCGAGCAGGTCGTGCTCGACGAGCTGGGCTCGACCGCCCGGCTGCGCAAGCCGGGCGAGGGGGCACCGGCATGAGCTTCACCGAGTCGCTGGGCCGGATCCAGCAGATCGAGTCGACCCTGACCCAGTTCGACCCGGCGGCCGCCTCGCGGGCGGCCTCGGCCGCGGCGGCCCGCACGGGCGCAGCGGGCGGAGCGACGGGCGCGGGTGGGTCGACGGCGTTCGCCGACACCCTCGCGTCGGTGCTCGGCCCCGATGCCGCGCAGGGCCTCACCGGCGCCGCGGACGCGACCGGTTCGTCCGGCGGTGTCACCGGCGATCAGGTCGTCGCCGCGGCCAAGCGCTACGTCGGGGTGCCCTACGTGTGGGGCGGCACCGACCCGAGCAAGGGCATGGACTGTTCCGGCTTCGTCCAGCGCGTGTACGGCGACGTCGGCATCGACCTGCCCCGCCTCGTCCGCGACCAGATGACGCGCGGCACCGAGGTGCCCTCGCTCGCCCAGGCACGGCCCGGCGACCTGCTCGTCAGCCACGGCCACGGCCACGTCGCGATCTACCTCGGCGACGGCAAGGCGATCGACGCACCGATGCCGGGCAAGACGATCCAGGTGCGCGACGCGTGGGAGATGCACGGCAACCTCACGACGATCCGGCGCATCGTGCCCGAGCGGCCGACGGTCCCGGCGGGCGTCGCGGCGAGCGGCCCGGGAACGGCGTCGCTCGACCCGACGCAGCGCCACTACGCCCAGGTCATCGTCGACGAGGTCAAGGCGCAGGGCCTGCCGCGGCAGGCGGCCGTCAACGCCATCTCGACCGCCCTGCAGGAGTCGTCGCTGCGGATGTACTGGAACCCCAAGGTCGCCGGCTCACAGGCCCTCGCGCCCGACGCGTCGGCACGTGGCGTCGACGGCCACTCGGTGGGCCTGTTCCAGCAGCAGGTGAACGGCTCGCGCTACTCGTGGGGCACCGTCACCGACGCCATGGACCCGCGCACCTCGACCCGGATGTTCCTCGACCGGCTCACCGCCATGCCGAACTGGCAGTCGATGCCGGTGGCCGCCGCCGACCAGGCCGTCCAGCGCTCCGCCTACCCCGACGCGTACGCCAAGTGGGAGGGCACCGCCCGCCAGATCGTCTCCGAGCTCTACGGGTCGGGGGCCTGATGGCCGCCGTCGTCTCCTCCGGCTCGGGATCGGCCCTGCCCGTGCCCGGCGCCGGCGCCGCCCCGTCACGCGGTGCCGCCGCCGGCACCCCCGGCGACTTCCTGGCCACGCTGGCCACGCTCCTCACGCCCACGGCGACCGGGCCCGCGACGGCGGCAGCGGGCGCCGACCCGCTGCCCACACCGTCCACCGGGACGCCCGACGCAGCCTCCGGGGGCGCGGCCGCTGGCGGAGTGCTCGGGTCCGACGGCCAGGGCGGCACTGACGGCCCGGCCCCGGCAGACGCGTCGACCGCCGGTGCCGTCGACCCGAACCAGTCTCTCGCCCAGCAGGTTCCGCTCGTCCTCATGTCCCTGCCGGCCGCCGCTGCGGCCACCGCGACCACCGTGACCGCTCCCGCCGCAGGGGGCGGGCCAGGGATGGCTGCAGACCGTGCCGCCCAGGTCGCGGCCTCGACCGCTCTGGCTGCCCCGGGTGGCGCGGTCGCAGCCCCGGCACGCTCGTCCCTACCGTCGGTCGCAGCCGGGCCGACCCTTGTCACGCCGGCGACGTCGGGCCCCGGGGCCACCGCGCAGGCGGCTGATGGGTCGGCCGCTCCGCCCTCGGGGTCGCCGGTTCAGGCGGTTCAGGCGGTTCAGGCGGTGGTGGCGCCTGTCCCCACCGACACGTCGTCGGCCGCGCCGGCACTCGTCGTGCCGCAGCCGGTGGCGTCCCGACCCAGGACGACCGACTCCCCGAACACCCTCGGCGCACAGGCGGTCGCTGCCGTGACCGCGCCGATGGCGCCGACGGCGTCGGTCGTCACCGGCCCGGCCCCCTCGGCGGCGAGCGCGCCGGCCACCCCGCAGCCGTTCGCCGAGCAGCTGTCCCGGCCGGTCCTGCGCCTGGCTGCCGGCGCGCCGGGGGAGCACATCCTCACGGTCCGCGTCAGCCCCGAGCACCTCGGTCCGGTCACCGTGCAGGCGCACATCGGCGCCGACGGCGTGCGCATCGAGCTGTTCAGCGCCACCGACGCGGGGCGCGCGGCCGTGAACGCGGCGCTGCCCGACCTGCGCCGCGACCTCGCCGGCACGGGCCTCGGCGCGAGCCTCGACCTGTCCCACCGATCCCACAGCGGCGCTCCGGCGCACGACCCCAACGCCGGGGACGGACGTGGTGACCGCGGCGACGCCGGCGGGCAGGGCCGCGACGGCGGCCGGCCGGACACCCTGTCCCGGGTCGCCGCGGCGTCCGGGCCGGGCCACCACGCCTCCACCCCCTCCCAGCCGTCCCCAACCGTGGCCGTCCTCGACGTCCTCGCCTGAGAGAGAAGGAGACCCATGACCACCACCCCCATCGGTCCGATCGGGTCCGTCGCGTCGGTCGGAGGCTCGAGCATGACCTCGACCGCCCCTACCCGCGCCCCCAAGCAGACCATGGACTCGACCGTCTTCATGGACCTGCTCGTGACCCAGCTGAAGAACCAGGACCCGAGCTCGCCCATGGACACCAACGCCATGATCGGGCAGACGACCCAGCTGGCCGTCATGGAGAAGCTGAGCCAGATGGCGGCCGACAGCACGCAGGGCCTGCAGGCCCAGCAGCGCAGCGCGGCCGCCGCCCTCCTCGGGCGCACCGTCACCTACCTCGACGCCACCGGCGCCACGGCGACCGGCACGGCATCGGCCGTGTCCTTCACCGGCGCCACCCCGACCGTCACCGTCGGCTCGGCGAGCATCCCCCTCGCCTCGATCACCGGGGTCGCCGGTTCCTGAGCCGGCCCCCGCACCAGACCACCCACCCCAGAAAGGCCGTCCCCATGCTTCGCTCGCTCTACTCCGGCATCTCGGGCCTGCGCGCCCACCAGACGATGCTCGACGTCACCGGCAACAACATCGCCAACGTCAACACCACCGGGTTCAAGGGCTCCTCGGCCCAGTTCCAGGACACGCTCTCGCAGATGACCCAGGGCGCATCCGGCCCGCAGGCCGCGACCGGCGGCACGAACCCGGCCCAGGTCGGCCTCGGCGTCCGCGTCGCCGCGGTCACGACGACCTTCACCCAGGGCTCGGCCCAGACCACGGGCAAGGCCACCGACATGATGATCTCGGGCGACGGCTTCTTCGTCACCAGCCGCGGGGGCCAGCAGTACTTCACCCGCGCGGGCTCCTTCGGCCTCGACGCCTCCGGCCACCTGGTCGGGCCCGACGGCGGCATCCTGCAGGGCTGGATGGCCGACGCCTCGGGCCGGGTCAACACCGGGTCGCCCACCACCGGCCTCGTCCTGTCGCCCACCGCGATGATCCCCGCGCGTGCCACCACGGGCGTCGAGGTCGCGGGCAACCTGCCCTCCGACGCCGCCACGGGCGCCGCGCTGCAGCGCGACATCCAGGTCTTCGATGCCAACGGCACGGCCCGCACGCTGTCGCTGTCCTTCACCCGGACGGCCGGCGGCTGGAACGTCGCCGCGACCGACGCGTCAGGAGCGACGGGCAGCGGCTCGCTCGCCTTCACCGACGGCAAGCAGACGACGCCGGGGTCGGTCAGCGTCGGCGGCATCACCGTCGACCTCGGCACCGTCACCGGCTACGCCGGCAGCACGACCGTGGCCGCCACCGGCCAGAACGGTTGGGAGGCAGGAACGCTCGAGGCGTTCAGCGTCGGCGCGGACGGCTCGCTCGTCGGCTCGTTCAGCAACGGCATCCGCCAGTCCGTCGGTCAGGTGGCCCTGGCCCGGTTCACCAACCCGGCCGGCCTCGAGAAGTCCGGTCAGTCCTCGTACTCGGCCACGGCGAACTCCGGCAACGCGCAGGTCGGGCAGGCCGGCGACTCCGGTTTCGGCTCGCTCGTCGGTGGCGCGCTCGAGATGAGCAACGTCGACCTCTCGCAGGAGTTCACCAACCTCATCGTGGCGCAGCGCGGCTTCCAGGCGAACGCCCGCATCATCACGACGTCGGACCAGGTGCTCCAGGAGCTCGTCGACCTGAAGCGCTGACCTTACGGTCGGCCGCTCCCTGCCGATAGAGGGGGGCGGAGGCACGAGCGCCCCGCCCCCCGACAGGAACGGCCCCATGATCGCAGTCACCCGCCTGAACGGGTCACGCTTCGCGGTGAACCCCGACCTCATCGAGCGTGTCCAGGAGAACCCGGACACGACCCTCGTCATGGTCGGTGGCGCCACGTACGTCGTGCGCGAGAGCCTGCCCGAGGTCATCACGCTCATCGCCGAGTTCCGCGCGCTCGTCATCGCCACGGCCCACTCGTTCACGCCGGGGGAGGGGCCGCGCCTCAGCGTCCTGCGGGGAGAGGGCGACTCGCTCGCCGCCGCGGAGGCGGCCAGCGCCGCCGGCGCGGCCGCGGCAGCCACACCCACCCCGATCCGGCCCACCGAGCGATAAGGAGCCCAGCGATGGACCCCTCACTCGTCATCGGACTCGTCCTCGCGTTCGGCTCCGTCTTCGCCGTCGTCACCCTCGAGGGTGCGCACATCGGGTCCCTGTTCCTGCCCCCGCCGATGATCCTCGTCTTCGGTGCCACCATCGCCGTGGGCATCGCCGGCAACACGCTCAAGGACAGCCTGCGTGCCTTCAAGGCCGTGCCCAAGGCGTTCACCGGCAAGGCGCCCGCGCCGCAGGAGAGCATCGAGCAGATCATCCGGCTCGCCGAGAAGGCCCGTGCCGAGGGCCTGCTCGCCCTCGAGGCCGAGGCCTCCGAGACCAAGGACCCGTTCCTGTCCCAGGCCCTGCAGAACGTCGCCGACGGCACCGACCCCGAAGAGCTGCGGATCCTCATGGAGGACCAGATCGGCACCCGGGCCCGCTCCGACCACTCCGACTCGAAGTTCTTCGCTGCGCTCGGCGGCTACGCGCCGACGATGGGCATCGTCGGCACCGTCGTGTCGCTGACCCATGTGCTCGAGAACCTGTCCAACCCCGACGAGCTCGGCCCGATGATCGCCAGCGCCTTCGTCGCAACCCTGTGGGGCCTGCTGTCGGCCAACTTCATCTGGCTGCCGCTGTCGGCCCGCATCGCGCGCCTGTCCGAGCTCGAGATCGAGCGGATGACGCTCGTCATGGAGGGGGTCCTCGCCGTCCAGAGCGGCGCCCAGCCGCTGCTGCTCGCCGACCGCCTGCGCGCCATGGTGCCCGAGCGCGGCAAGCCGGACGCCAAGGGCACCAAGGGCGGCAAGGACGCCAAGGACAAGGCGAAGGAAGCGGCGTGAGCCGCCGGCGCTCGACGCGTAAGCCACCGGAGAAGTTCCACGTCGACGAGCGGTGGGCCGTGTCCTACATGGACATGATCACCGTGCTCTTCTGCCTCTTCGTCGTGCTCTACGCGATGTCGACCGTCGACCAGAACCGGTTCGAGAAGCTGCGCAACTCGCTCGCCACCGGGTTCGGCACGAAGATCAGCCAGCGCATCGACACCGCGAGCGGCACCGTCGTGCCGCCGTCGATGGCCAAGAAGGACTCCGAGGGCTTCGCCGACCTCGCGCTCGCGACCAAGGACGTCAACCGGTTCACGGCGATCCAGAAGGAGATGACGCGGCGCCTCACCGCCCAGGGCCTGCAGAAGGACGTCCAGTTCCACATCGACCAGCGCGGCCTCACGGTGCGCCTCGTCGGGTCGCAGACGTTCTTCAGCCCGGACAGCTCGATGCTGACCACGCGCGCCAACCGCATCCTCGACGCCATCACGCCGGTCATCGTGCCGACGCGTCTGCAGGTGTCGGTCGAGGGGCACGCGGCGGCCCTGCGCACGTCCTACCCGTCGGTGTGGGAGCTGTCGGCCGAGCGGGCCACGAAGGTGCTGCGCGCCATGGTCGAGCGCGACCACCTGTCGGGCTCACGCATCGGGGCCACGGGCTTCGGCTCGTCGCGCCCCGCGAGCACCGGCAGGACCGACGCCGACTACCGCCAGAACCGACGGGTCGACGTCGTCGTGCTCTCCGACCAGCCCGAGAGCGTGCGGGCCCTCATCCCCGAGGCGCTCAAGGCGCGCGCCGCCCAGACGCGCTCGTAGCGCGCTCGTAACGGGCTCGGATCGGGCTCGGATCGGGCTCCACGCGTCCCTTAACACACGGCGGCACCTGCCGATAGTGCCGGGCGTGACCATGCACGCCGTCGGGGCGACCGCGCAGCGCACGGCGGAGCCCTACGACTTCCGCCGCCCGACCACCCTCGCGCGAGAGCACAGCCGGATCCTCGAGGCGGCCTTCGACTCCTTCGCCCGCCAGTGGGGCACCCAGCTGACCGCCAAGGTCCGCACCAAGTCGACCGCCACGACCGAGTCGGTCATCGTGCAGACCTACGACGAGTACACCGCGTCGCTGCCGACCGTCACGTGCATGGTCCGCTGCGTCCTCGGCGACACCTCGGCCAAGATGGTCGTGCAGTTCCCGACGCCGGTCGCCCTCGGCTGGGTGGCCCGGATGCTCGGCGGCAGCTCGGACAAGGCCGGCCTCGAGCGGAAGCTGACCCCCATCGAGCACGCCCTCGTCAAGGCCGTGGTCGAGGAGTCGCTCGACGTCCTCGCGTACGCGCTGGGGCCGCTGCTGCCGGCCGAGGCCCGCGTCGAGTCGATCCAGTACAACTCGCAGTTCGCCCAGGCCGCCGCCCCGTCCGACCTCATGGTCGTCGTGACGTGCGGGGTCCAGGTGGGGGAGACGACCTCGCCCGTCACCTTCGCGATCCCGGCCGACACGCTCCTGCCGCAGCTCGGCGCCGTCAACCCGGTGGCGAGCAGCGAGAACGCGGCCGAGCTGACCCGCGAGCAGGTCGCCCAGGTGCCCGTCGAGGTGACGGTGCGGCTCGCGTCGGTCGCCGTGACGCCCGAGCAGGTGCTGACGCTCGCGGTGGGGGACACCCTGCCGCTGCCGCACCACGCGCGCGAGCCGTTCCACGTCACCGTCGAGGGCCAGGACCTCGCCCGGGCCATGGTCGTGCGCTCCGGTGCGCGGGCGGCCGCCCAGATCGTGTCGCTCGTGCCGGCGCCCGCGGGCCCGGCCCTCCTCACCACCCCCGACGCCTCCGCCACCACCCAGGAGTACCGCCCGTGAGCACCGCAACCCTCGCCTCCGCCGCAGAGCACCTCGTGGCCTCCCTGCCCGTCCCCGGCCTGCGCGTCCTCGGGCAGGTCGGGCCGGACGCCGTCGCAGGGCCCGCCGACGCGGCCGTCGTGGCGGCCTCGCTCGTGGGCCCGCACCCGGCCGACCTCGTGCTCGTCGCGCTCGACACCCGGTTCGTCGCCGAGGCGGGCGGCGGGCCCGCCGCGTCGGCCACCGTCGTGCTGCGTCCGGCGTTCGAGCGCGCGGCCGCGGCGCTCGGTGACGGCGTGCTGTCCGAGCTCGTCGACGGTGACCCGAGTGGCCTGCTGTCCGACCCGGAGGGCACCGCCTTCTTCGAGATCTCCGACGGCGCAGCACCGTTCGGCTGGCTCGGCGTCCGAGGCGGTCGCGGCGCAGGAGCGTCCGGAGCCCCATTGCCGTCCGCCGCCTCGTCCGTCGTTGGGGCCGTCGCCGGGTCGGTCGCAGGCGCGACCGGGGCCTTCGACGGCCGCCTGCGTCGCATCCAGGACGTCGAGATGGCGCTGACCGTCGAGATCGGCCGGACCCGGATGAGTGTCCGCGACGCGCTGTCGCTCGAGCCCGGTGCGGTCGTCGAGCTCGACCGCTCCGCCGGCGCGCCGGTCGACGTGCTGCTCAACGGCCGCCGGATCGCCCTCGGCGAGGTCGTCGTCGTCGACCAGGACTACGCCGTTCGCATCTCCCGGATCCTCGACACCGCCGAGGGCCGGCCCTGAATGGAACCGCTCGTCCTGGGCCTTCGGGTCCTCGTCTCGCTCGCCGCGGTGTTCGGCCTCATGTGGCTGCTGCACCGTCGGCTGCGGGCCGGTACCCCCGGCCTGCGGGCCAAGGTGCTCAGCGTCGTCGCGCGCCAGACGGTCGGCCCCAAGGCGTCCGTCGTGCTCGTCGACACCGACGGCAAGCGGTTCCTCCTCGGCGTGACCGAGCACGGCATCAGCGTCCTGCACACGGCCGACGTGCCCGAGCCGGTCGTGCCGGTCGTGGCCGCACCAGCACTCCCGGCCGCGGGCTCAGGTGCTGACGCCGACCCCGACCCCGACCACGACGCCGTCCCGGGTGACTCGCTGCCGGTGACGGCCACGCGTCGCTCGGTCAGGCACGCGGCCTCCTTCGAGGCCGAGCTGCGGCGCCAGCGGGCCCAGTCCGTCGGCGAGCCCGGTCGGCCCGCGCGGCCCGGGTCGATCCTCGAGCCGGCCACGTGGCGGCTCGCTGCCGAGGCGCTGCGGTCCGGTCGACGCCCGTGACGACGACCCTGACGGTCCCGGTGCTCGCGCTGCCGCGCCCGTCCCGCCGCACGCGTCGCGTCCTCGCCCTGGCGCTGGCGGTCCTCGTCGTCGCCGGCGTCCTGCTCGTCGTGGCGGCGTCGGCGGGCCACGCGGCGACGCTGCCGCACCTGCCGGCCCCGGCCCCGACGCCGACCCCCACGCCCGGTGCCGGCTCCGGCATCGAGCTGAAGATCAACGCCCCCGACAACGCGCCGTCCTCGTCGGTCGTGACGCTCCTCGGGATCACGCTGCTGTCGGTGGCCCCGGCGCTGCTGCTCATGATGACCTCGTTCACGAAGATCTTCGTCGTCCTCGCGATGACGCGGAACGCGCTCGGCCTCGCCTCGGTGCCGCCGAACCAGGTGCTCGCCGGCCTGACGCTGTTCCTGTCCCTCTTCATCATGTGGCCGGTGCTGACGCACGTGAACACCCTTGCGGTGCAGCCCTACCTGCACGGCCACCTCGACTTCGGGGCCGCGCTCACCGCCGGCGCCAAGCCGCTGGCGAGCTTCATGCTGGCCCACACGCGTCAGGAGGACATCGCCCTCATGACGCGGGCCGCCGGCATCGCCAACCCGGCCTCGCCGGCGGCCACCCCGCTGCAGACGCTCATCCCGGCGTTCATGATCTCCGAGCTGCGGGCCGCGTTCATCATCGGCTTCGTCATCTTCATCCCGTTCCTCGTCATCGACCTCGTCGTGTCCTCGGCCCTGATGTCGATGGGCATGATGATGCTGCCGCCGGTCATGGTGTCGCTGCCGTTCAAGGTGCTGCTCTTCATCCTCGTCGACGGCTGGGGCCTCATCATCACCGCGCTCGTGCAGAGCTACGCCGGCGGCGGGGGGCCGACGTGAACGCCGCCGCCGTCCTCGACATCTGCGTCCAGGCCCTCGCCGCGGCGGCCAAGCTGTCGGCGCCGGTGCTCATCACCTCGCTCGTCGTCGGGCTCGCCGTGTCGCTCGTGCAGTCGATCACCCA
Organism: Intrasporangium zincisolvens; assembly: GCF_034724055.1. Classification (NCBI taxonomy): domain Bacteria; kingdom Bacillati; phylum Actinomycetota; class Actinomycetes; order Micrococcales; family Intrasporangiaceae; genus Intrasporangium; species Intrasporangium zincisolvens. The sequence goes on along the minus strand of NZ_JAWIIL010000014.1, from coordinate 55,555 downwards.
GCTGCAGGAGGTCACGCTCTCGTTCGTGCCCAAGGCCGTCGCCGTCGCCATCGCCCTCGCGGTCTCGGGCCAGTGGATGATCGCCGAGATGGTGTCGTTCACCAACGACCTCTTCGCGCGCCTGCCCAGCCTGCTCGGGACGTGACCACCCGATGACCGTCCCCATCGACCAGGCGTGGGCCGAGGCGACGCTGCTCGCCATCGTGCGCATGACGGCGTTCCTCTTCGTCGCACCGCCCTTCTCCTACAACGCCTTTCCCGCGCGGATCAAGGCGATGCTCGGCGTGGGGCTCGGCCTCGCGGTCTCGACGCGGGCGCATTCCGTGTACACGAGCCGGGGCGACGCGGCCTTCATCACCGGCCTCGTCCTCGAGCTCGCCACGGGTCTCGCGCTGGGGTTCCTCGTCTACCTCGTCTTCGCCGCCATCCAGTCGGCCGGGTCGCTCGTCGACCTCGCCGCCGGCTTCCAGATGGCCCAGGCCTACGACCCGCAGAGCATGGTCAACGGCGCCCAGTTCGCGCGCCTGACCCAGATGGCAGCCCTCGCGCTCCTCTTCTCCTCCGACGGCTACCAGCTCGTCATCGGCGGCCTCACCGGCAGCGTCACGGCGATCCCGCTCGGCGGCGGGTTCGACCTGTCGCGTCCGGTCGAGGTCATGACGACGGCGACCACCGGGATGTTCGTGGCCGCGGTGCAGATCGCCGGTCCGCTCATGGCCGTGCTCTTCCTCGCCGACGTCGGCCTCGGGCTGCTGACCCGGGTCGCCCCGGCGCTCAACGCCTTCCAGCTCGGCTTCCCCCTCAAGGTCCTCATCACGCTCGCCCTCGCCGGCGTCATGTTCCTCGCCATCCCGCGCGTCGTGTCGGGCCTCGCCCACGAGTCGGCGCGGCTGCTGCTGGGGGTGGGCTGATGTCCGACGGCCAGGAGCGCACCGAGCAGGCCACCGACAAGCGGATGCGGGAGGTCCGGTCCAAGGGCCAGCTCGGCCGGTCGCAGGACCTCACCGCGTGGCTCGCGGTCGGCATCGGTGCCGTCATGCTGCCGCTCACCGTGTCGCGCGCGGCCGACGCCGGGGCCGGGCAGCTGCTGACCCTCGGCTCGGTCGTCGCCGACCCGGACCCCGGCCGGGCGCTCGCCGCCCTCTCCGAGGGGCTCGGGTCGGTCGGGAGCACCCTGCTGCCGCTCGTCGGCGCGGTGTTCGCCGCGGTCGTCGTCGGCGGCATCGTCCAGGGCGGCGTGCACGTCAAGAAGCTCGCCCCGTCGTTCGAGCACTTCAACCTCGTCCAGGGGTTCGGCCGGATGTTCGGCAAGCAGGCCCTGTGGGGCGGCGCCAAGGCGATGCTCAAGACCGCGGTCGTCGGGCTCGTCCTCTGGATGGTCGTGCAGGACCTCGTGCCGATCCTGCTGACCGCGGGCGGCCTGCCGGTGTCGGGGCTGCTCGCCGCCACCGGTGACGGCGCCGCCTCGCTGCTGCGCTTCGCCGTCGGGGCCGGGCTCGTCCTCGCCGCCGCCGACGTCATCGTCGTCCTGCGCCGCAACCGGAACAAGACCCGGATGACCAGGCGCGAGGTCAAGGAGGAGACGAAGAGCAGCGAGGGCGACCCGCTGCTGCGCTCGCAGCGCCGCTCCCGGCAGCTGGCGATGTCGCGCAACCGGATGATCGCCGCGGTCTCCGGCGCCGACGTCGTGCTGCTCAACCCGACGCACGTCGCCGTGGCGCTGACGTACGAGCCGGGCAAGGCCGCCCCCCGCGTCGTCGCCAAGGGTTCGGGCACCATCGCCGCCCGGATCCGCAAGGAGGCCGAGGGCCAGCGGGTCCCGATGGTCCGCGACATCCCCCTCGCGCGGGCGCTGCACGCCGGCTGCGAGATCGGCCAGGAGATCCCCGTCGAGCTCTACACCGCCGTCGCCGGCGTGCTCGCCTTCGTCATGGCGCTCAAGCTCCGCGGCGCTGCCGCGGGCGTCCACACCGTTCCCCGACGCGTCAGCACCCCTGCCGCGCCCACGCGCCGCACCGCCCACCCCGGCGCACCCACCGCCCGACCAGGAGGAGCCACCTCGTGAACCGCGACCTCGCCCGGCTCGCCGTGCCGCTCGGCATCGTGGGCATCGTCCTGCTCCTCGTCGTGCCGGTCCCGGCGGCCCTGCTCGACGTGCTCATCGTGTGCAACATCGCGCTGGCGCTCGTCATCCTGCTGACGAGCATGTTCGTCACCAAGCCGCTCGACTTCTCGGTGTTCCCGTCGCTGCTGCTCGTCGCGACGCTCTTCCGGCTCGGCCTCAACGTCGCCTCGACACGCCTGGTGCTCGGCGAGGGCTTCGCTGGCCACGTCATCGAGGCCTTCGGCAAGGTCACCGTCGGCGGCTCGCTCATCATCGGCTTCGTCGTCTTCGTCATCCTCGTCGTCATCCAGTTCGTCGTCGTCACCAAGGGCGCCGAGCGCGTCGCCGAGGTGGGCGCCCGCTTCACCCTCGACGCCATGCCCGGCAAGCAGATGGCCATCGACGCCGACCTCAACGCGGGCCTCATCACCGACGTCGTGGCCCGCGAGCGGCGCGCCCAGGTGGCCGCCGAGGCCGACTTCTACGGCGCGATGGACGGCGCCTCGAAGTTCGTCAAGGGCGACGCGATCGCCGGCATCGTCATCATCGTCGTCAACATCGTCGGCGGCATCGGCGTCGGCATGGTGCAGCGCGGCCTGTCGCTCACCGACGCCCTCAACACCTACAGCCTGCTCACGGTCGGCGACGGCCTCGTGACCCAGATCCCGGCCCTGCTCATGGCCGTGTCGACCGGCATGATCGTCACCCGCTCCGGCGCCGAGACCGACCTCGGGCGCAGCGCCTCGGTGCAGCTGTCGCAGTCGCGCACCGCGCTGCTCGTGGCCGGGTGCGCGGCCATCGTCATGGCGCTGCTGCCGGGCATGCCGCCCCTGCCGTTCCTCGGCGTCGGCGCCGCCCTCGTCATCGCCTCGCGCCGGGTGCGTTCCGTCGCCGGCGCGGGCGCAACCGGGGCCGCCGGCACGGGGGCCGAGGGGGAGGGGCAGGCCGCCGAGCGCGACCCGAACGAGGAGATCATCGAGCGGATGCGGGTGCAGCCGCTCGAGATCCTCCTCGCGCCCGACCTCGTCGACCTCGTCGGCGGCTCGCCCGACGACCTGCTCGGTCGCGTCAAGGCCCTGCGCCACACCATCGCCATGGACCTCGGCATCGTCATCCCGCCGGTGCGAACCCGCGACAGCGTCGACCTGCCGCCCTCGACCTACGCGATCCGCGTCGCCGGTGTCGAGGCCGGCCGGGGCACCGCCCCTCCCGGCAAGCTGCTCGCCCTCGGCGAGGCCCTCGACGCCCTGCCCGGCGTCTCCGTCATCGAGCCGGTCTTCGGCCTCGCCGGCAAATGGGTGCCCGCCGAGCTGCGGCACAGCGCCGAGATGACCGGGGCCACGCTCGTCGACCGGGTCAGCGTCCTCGTGACCCACCTGTCCTCGATCGTCGGCGCCCACGCGTCGCGCCTGCTGTCGCGCGAGGACGTCCGCGTGCTCACCGAGGGCGTGCGCGGCATCAGCCCGGCGACCGTCGACGAGCTGACCCCCGCGCTGCTGTCGCTCGCCGAGGTGCACCGCGTCCTGCAAGGGCTGCTCGCCGAGCAGGTGCCGATCAACGACCTCACGCGCATCTACGAGGCGCTGACGTTGCGCGCCAAGGCCGGCGGCGACCCCGAGTCGCTCGTCGAGGCGGCCCGCGCGGCCCTCGGCCCGGCGCTCGTCGCGCGGTTCGCCGACGGTGGGCACCTGGCCGTCATCACCATCGAGCCGGGCCTCGAGCAGAGCCTCGTCCAGGACCTGCGGCCCGCGGAGGGGGGCAGCCAGCTCGTCGTCGACCCGACGCGTCTGGACGCGGTGCTCGCCTCGCTCAGCTCGGCCGTGGCCGCGGCGGAGTCGTCGGGGAAGTCGGCGGTGCTCGTCTGCGCGCCGGTGCTGCGCCCGGCCCTGCGCCGGCTGCTGCCGCCCGCCCCGCGCGGGGTGCCGGTCCTCTCCTACGCCGAGGTGACCTCGGCCGACGTCACCATCGAGACCGTCGGGGTGGTGCGCGTTGGCACCGCAGTTCCTGCTTGAGGGCCGCTCCCTCGACGAGCTGGCCCGCGAGGCGACGCACCTCTACGGTGACGGCGCCCGGATCGTGCGCGCCGAGCGGGTGCTCGACGCCGGGATCGCCGGGTTCCTCGGCCGTCGCCACCTCGAGGTCACCGTCGACGTGCCGGACAGCCGCGTGCCGCGCGTCGTGCCGATCCAGCCGGCCCTGCACGTGCTCGGCGACCGCGCCGGCATCCTGGCCCTGCTCGACAGCGCCGACCGCGCCGAGGACGACGTCAACGCCGACGTGACCGCCGCCGCCGACGCAGATGCCGGTCGCGACGGCGAAGCGCACGCCGGCCCGCACGTCGGGAGGGACGGCGACGGCGACCCGGTGTCGACCGAGTCCGCCGGCCTGTCGGACCTGCTCGCCCGCCTCGGTGACGACCGCGATCGCACGGGCCGGCCCGCCGAACGCATCCCGGTGCTGCTGTCGGCGCCCGGTGACCTCGTCCTCGTCGTGGGGCTCGAGGACACGGCGCGCCATGTCGCGGCCGGGATGGTCGACGCGTCGACGGCCGCGGACGGCCACGTCGGCTACGACCTCCACGGCTCGGGGGCCACCGACCCGCGCGGGCTCTCGTACCTGGCCGGCCGCTGGGACGCCGCCCGGGCTCGGGCGCTCGCCGTCGAGTCGGGCACGACGGTCCTCGTGGCCTGCGGGCTCGGGCCCACCTCCGCGGGCCTGCCGCACCTCGAGGCGGCCGCCGCACTCGGGGCCGACCAGGTGTGGCTCGTCGTGGACGCCCGCCACAAGCACGACGACACGAGCGCGTGGGTCGACCACGTGCTCGGGTCGGTCGAGGTCGACGCCCTCGCGGTCGTCGGTGCCGGCGATTCCCGCTCGGCGCACACGGTGAACGACCTCGGCCTTCCCGTAGGCTGGAAGGACGGGGAGCCGGCACCACGGACGGTGCTCTGAGCCGCGTCGGACCGGAACCACCCGGCACCGACCACCGCACCCACGGAAGGGGATCCATGCTCGTCCTGACCCGCAAGCCCGGCGAGAAGATCATGATCGGCGACGACATCGTCATCACGTTCCTCGAGAGCCGAGGCGGCGACGGCATCCGCATCGGCATCGACGCGCCCCGGCACCTCGAGATCAAGCGCGAGGAGATCTTCGGCGCTGTCGCGGACGCCAACCTCGAGGCCTCGAGGGCCACGGCCGACGACGTCCTGCGCGGCCTCGGCAACGCGCCGACGGACCGGCCGGAGCCGGGTTCCGGGCCCGCCGTGTCGTAACGTTTTTCCCGCACCTGCCGATAGATCTCCGTCGAATTTCGCGTTTTCGATACAAAACGGACAAATCGCCCCAAACTGGACTCATTCGAGGGGCACGGCAGACATCCTGCTCGCCCCTCGGTCGCGTGGTCATCGTGATCGTCAGAGGGGTCCAGTGGATAAAGCGGAGCGCAACCGTCTCGTCGTCGACAACCTTCCGCTCGTGGGCTACCTCGTCTCCGAGCTGTGCGGTCGGGCGACCCACCTGTCGCGTGAGGACCTCGCCTCGGTCGGGGCCATCGGTCTCGTGCTGGCGGCCGACGCCTACGACCCGTCGACCGGGGTGCCCTTCGGGGCCTACGCGAGACGCCGCATCACCGGGGCGCTCGTCGACGAGCTGCGCTCGCTCGACTGGGCCGGCCGCGGCACCCGCCAGCGCATCAAGTCGCTGCAGTCGATGACCGAGACCCTCGCCGCCCGCCTCGGTCGCACCCCGACCCACGACGAGATGGCCGCGGCCCTCGGCCTGACCCGCGAGCAGGTGCGAGCCTGCCTCGCCGACGCCGCCCGCACCGTCGGACCGCTCGACGGCGCTGCCGAGGCGCTGGCCGCCGAGACCGTCGCCCCCGAGGACTCGACGCTCGAGCGTGAGCGGGTCCGCTACCTCGGCGCCGCCGTCGAGGCCCTGCCGGAGCGCCTGCGCCTCATCGTCACCCAGATCTACCTCGAGGGCCGGGCCGTCAAGGACGTCGCCGCCGACCTCGGCCTGACCTCCTCGGCCGTGTCCCAGCAGCGGGGTGAGGCGCTGCGCCTGCTCCGTGGCGGACTCGAGCTGCACTACGCCGACGACGCCCATGACGCCCACGCGCCCGGTCGGGCCGGGGGTCCGGACCACGCCGCCGTGCCGACCCCGCGTCGGGCCGCGTACCTTGAGACCCTCGGTGAGACCGTCCACGGCCTGCGCTGCGTGCACGCCCGGCCCGCCGGCGTCGGGCACCCGGCACCCGCCGCGGTCCCCGCCCGCGTCCCTGTCACCGTCCCCGCCGCCGGCGCTGTCGCCGTCCCGGTGCCGGCCTCCCCGGTCGCCGCCGTGCCGGCCACGCTCGAGGCTGCCGGCTGATTCCCAGCCGGCGCGCAGGGTGGCGTCGGTGAGCGGCGCCTATCGTCGCCTGTGGGTACCCATCGCCTCGACGTCCGGCGGACGGTGCGGCTGCTCGCCGCCTTCCTCGCGGCGTCGGTCGCCGTCGGTCTCCTCGGTGCCGCGCTGTACGCGCCGACGGTCGCGGCGATCGGCGGGCTGTCGAACGCCGGCAGTGAGGCCTTTCTGTCGCTGCCGAGCACCTTCACGATGGCCCAGCTCGTCCAGGGCTCGCGGATCCTCGCCGCCGACGGTTCGGTCATCGCCACACCGCAGGACCAGTACCGCGTCGTCGTGCCCCTCTCGCAGGTCGCGCCGGTCATGCGCACCGCCCAGGTGGCCATCGAGGACAGCCGCTTCTACGACCACGGCGCCATCGACCCGCAGGGCCTGACCCGCGCCGTCATCCAGGACCTGCGCACGGGGCAGGCCAGCGAGGGTGCCTCGACCCTGACCCAGCAGTTCGTCAAGCTCTCGCTCCAGGCGCAGGCGCTGCGCAACGGGCAGGGGGGCGCCGCCGCGGCAGCCGTGGCCAAGACCATCCCGCGCAAGCTGACCGACCTGCGCTACGCGGTGGCCCTCGAGCGGTCGTGGACCAAGGACCAGATCCTGCAGGGCTACCTCAACCTCGCCTACTACGGCGACGGCGCCTACGGCGTCGAGGCCGCGGCCCGGCACTACTTCGGCGTCCCGGCCCGCCGGCTCACCCTGACCGAGGCCGCCACCCTCGCGGGCCTCGTCCAGAGCCCGAGCGCCACAGACCCGGTCACCCACGCGCAGGCCGCGCAGGACCGACGCGACGTCGTGCTCGCGCGCATGCGTGCCCTCGACGAGCTGACACCCGCGCAGTACGAGGCGGCCGTGCGGCGTCCCATCGCGAAGGACCTGTCGGTCACCGACCCGCCCGCGACGTGTGCCGCGTCGGCCGAGCCGTACTTCTGCTCGTTCGTCATCGCCTGGCTCGAGCAGCAGCCGGCGCTCGGTCCGACGCAGCAGGCCCGGCGCGACCGCCTCTTCCAGGGCGGGCTGACCATCCGCACCACGCTCGACCCGGCCGTGCAGGCCACCGTCGACAAGGCGTTGCGCAAGGTCGCGCCCGAGCACAACTCGCTCGGTGTCGCGGCCGCCGCGTACGTCACGGCGCCGGGGACCGGAGCGGTCGTGGCCCTCGGGCAGGACACGCAGTACGGCACGAGCGGTGGCGCGACCGAGCTCGACTACGCCGTCGACCAGCGGTTCGGCGGCTCCGGCGGCTTCCAGTTCGGCTCGACGGCCAAGGCGTTCTCGCTCGTCACGGCCATGGAGCAGGGACTGGGCACCAACGCGTCGGTCGACGCCCCGGCCGCCGACAACCAGCAGCCGGCCACGTTCCGTCCCTCGCAGTTCCCGCAGCCGTGCGGCCTCGGCAGCGACTGGAAGGTCTACAACGACGAGGCCTGGCGCGGCGGTCGGATGTCGCTCAAGCAGGCCACGGCGAAGTCGACGAACACCGCGTTCGTCGCGCTGGCGAGCCGCATCGGTGTCTGTGCCATCCACTCGACCATGCTCGACTTCGGCATCCACGGCGGCGACGGCTCGCCGCTCGGCACCTACCCGCCACAGGTGATCCTCGGGGCGCAGGCCATCTCGCCCCAGACGCTGGCCGACGCGTACGCCGGGCTCGCCGACAGCGGCACCGTGTGCCAGGTGCACCCGGTCACGAGCATCGCGCAGGCCGGCAAGACGCTGTGGACGCCGGCACCCAGCTGCCGGCAGGTGGCCGACCCGAGCGCGGTGGACCAGGCCACGCAGTACCTCGAGTACAACATGACCCACGGCTCCGGCATCCTCAACCAGCTGGCCGGCCGCCGCTCGGCCGGCAAGACCGGCACCGCCGACGGCAACGCGCAGTCGTGGTTCGTCGGATACACGCCGCAGCTGACGACGGCGGTGTGGGTGGGCAACCCGGTGAACCCGACCCGCCGGATGTTCAACGTGTCGATGGCCGGCAAGTCGTGCACGGCGATGACCGGCGCCTGCTACGCCGCGCCGATCTGGCGACGCATCATGGACGGCGCCCTCGCCGGCGAGCCCGCGCTGTCGATGCCGTGACCGCCGCGCGTGCGGCGCCTAGAGGGTGGTGCCGAGGGCGTAGCCGCCGAGGGCCGCCGCGAGGCCGGCGACGAGCGACACGCCGACGTTGGCCAGCGCGACGAGGACGGCCCGCGACTCGAGCAGCCGCAGCGTCTCGTAGCTGAACGTCGAGTACGTCGTCAGGGCCCCGCAGAAGCCCGTGCCGACGCCGAGGGTGACGGCCTCCGGCAGGTCGTGGACGACGGTGAGACCGATGAGGAGCCCGAGGACGAGGGAGCCGATGACGTTGACCGCCAAGGTCCCCCACGGCATGAGGCTGTCGTGGCGGGACTGGACGGCGCGGTCGGTGAGGTAGCGCGCGGGGGCGCCGACGGCGGCCCCGGCGCAGACGAGCAGGAGTGCCGTCACCGCTCCGCGCCCTCGGCGTCGGGGGAGGCGTCGGGGGAGGCGGCGTCGGAGGTCGACGCGTCGGGGCTGGGCCGGAAGGTGTGGTGCACCACGCGCACGTCGTCGATCGTGACCAGCCCCTCGCCGACGACCTCCTGCACCTGCGGCAGGAAGGTGTCGATGCGCTCGGCGGTGTCGATGACGACGACGGCGACCGGCAGGTCCTCCGACAGCGACAGCAGGCGCGAGGTGTGCACGAGGTGGGAGGAGCCGAAGCCCTCGATGCCGCGGAAGACGCTCGCGCCGGCCAGTCCGGCGGCGTGCGCCCGGTGCACGATCTCGCTGTGGACCGGGCGGTGGTGCCACGTGTCGGCCTCGCCGACGTAGACGGTGAGGCGGCGGGCGGGACCGTCGAGCGTGGTCATCGGGAACCTCCACGGGTGGCGAGTCGGTGCCGGGCGGCGAGGGCCGCGCGGGTGAGCAGGACGCCGGCCGCGACGCCGACGAGCGCCGCGACGGGCGTGCCGACGAGGTAGGCGACGGCGACGGCGGGGTGCCCACCGTGGAGCAGCACCGTCGTCTCCGACGTGTACGTGCTGAAGGTCGTGAACCCGCCGAGGACGCCGACGCCGAGGAACGGGCGCAGCAGCGGGTGGGCGCCGCCGACCTCGACGACGAAGACCATGAGGACGCCGATGAGCAGGCTGCCGGACACGTTGATCGACAGGGTCGTCCACGGGATGCTGCCGGGCTGGGCCGGGGCCGCCTGCGCGAGCCCGTAGCGGGCGCAGGCGCCGAGGACGCCGCCGAGGGCGATGACCGGCAGGACGTAGCGGTGGGCACCCCACTCGCGGCGCTGGGCGGGGACGGTGAGGTCGACGTCGGGGTCGACCGGGTCGGCGCGGTCGGCCGGTTCGACGGTCTCCTCGAGCTCCGGGTTCGGGCCGGGTCGTGCGGACATGCGTTCTCCTACCTGGACAGGCGAATTCGTCAGGTAGGGACTGTTGGCAGCGTCCGTGCTGCGGTTGTCGGCGAGCCCCACCGCCATCGGCTGGCAGTCTACGCGGAGCGCCACCCGGGCGCCGGGACCGTCAGCGGACCGAGACGACGCGCCCCTGCAGGGCGGGGTCGCCGAGCGCGACGAGCCGGCCGACGACCGGATGGCCGGGCAGCTCGCCGACGACGAGCAGGCCCCCGGAGGTCTGGGCGTCGGCGAGCAGCACCAGCTCGTCCTCGTCGACGGTGGCGGTGACGTGCGGGCGCACCCAGTCGAGGTTGCGGCGGCTGCCGCCCGGAACGTAGCCGGCGGCGTAGGACTCCCGGGCAGCGCCGACGTACGGCACGGCCGCCGCGTCGACGACGGCCCCGACGCCGCTGGCCCGGCACAGCTTGTAGAGGTGGCCGAGCAGCCCGAAGCCGGTGACGTCGGTGGCGCAGCGGACGCCTGCCGCGAGGGCCGCGCGGGAGGCGTCCCCGTTGGGCGTGGTCATGACGGCGACGGCCTCCTCGAACACCTCCCCGGTGGCCTTGTGGCGGTTGTTGAGCACGCCGAGCCCGAGCGGCTTGGTCAGGGTCAGCGGCAGGCCGGCCGCGCCGGCGTCGTTGCGCAGCAAGCGGTTCGGGTCGGCCAGGCCGGTGACGGCGAGGCCGTACTTCGGCTCGGGGTCGTCGATGCTGTGCCCGCCGGCGAGGTGGCAGCCCGCGGCACGTGCGACGTCGGCGCCACCGCGGAGCACCTCGGCGGCGAGGTCGAAGGGGATGCGGTCGCGTGGCCACGCGAGGAGGTTGAGGGCGACGAGCGGCTCCCCGCCCATGGCCCACACGTCGGACAGCGCGTTCGTCGCGGCGATCCGGCCCCAGTCGTAGGGGTCGTCGACGACGGGTGTGAAGAAGTCGGTGGTCGCGACGACGGCGCGCTCCCCGTCGAGGCGCACGACCGCGGCGTCGTCGCCCGTGTCGACGCCGACGAGCAGGTCGGGGCCCGCCGCAGGAGTCAGCGCGCCGAGGACGCGTTCGAGCTCGCCCGGTGGCACCTTGCACGCGCAACCACCACCGGACGCGTACTGCGTCAGGCGCAGGGCCGGGCCGGGGGCGGACGTCGTCGGGGTCGTCGGGGCGGTCACCTCGTCATCGTGTCACCAGCCCGACCCGGCAACCCGACCGGAGCCCGCTCAACTGCCCCGATCGCGAAAGGGCCACACGCACGCTGCCGCCCCTAGCATGCCGATGACGGGGGCGGGCCACCCGGGCTCGGCGACCCCGTGACAGGGGAAAGGGAAAGTCATGATCAGTGGCGTCAAGAGGCGTGCCGCGATGGCCGCCGCGTTCACCGGACTGCTCGCCGCAACCTCGGTTGCCGCAGCGGGACCGGCATCAGCCGACAGCTCCCTCACGTGGTACGGAGTCTGGCCGAACCGCCTCGCACACGCGTCGTTCAAGAGCTACGGCGAGGTCCTCTCGGTGAGCGACGACGAGTCCGACGGCCTTGCCGTCCGTGCCTACTGGGGCTACTCCGGCTCGGACGTCGTCCAGGCGTTCTGCACGAACACCGGCGGAGCCGGCACGACCAAGACGTGCAACTACAGCATCGCCGAGGGGCGTGGCATCTGGTGGTGCCTCGAGCGGGTCGACTTCGACGGCAGCGAGGGGCATGGCAAGGGTGCGGTCTGGACCTTCAAGTGCAAGAACGACACGGCCTGACGGTCCCCGGTCCGGGCCCGCGGCCCGGCAGCCGGAGTGAGCGTCCGCTCGGACGCTAGGGTCTGTGGCGGAGGCGTTTCCCGCCTGGTGACGGGCGCGGTCTTCAAAACCGTAGTGACCGGGTATCCCGGTCAGGCGGGTTCGATTCCCGTACGCCTCCGCCACACGTCCCGCCAGAGCCGGCGAGGCCGCCCACGAGCCCGACCGAGGGAGTCGCGATGCAGGACCCCCGACGCCGGGTGCCGCGCACCGACGCCGTGCTCGCCGACGCGGGAGTCGCCGCGGCCGCCGATCGCCTCGGCCGCGACCGGGTCAAGGCCGTCGTCGTCGAGGTGCTCGGCGCCTGCCGGTCGGGCGAGGTGGCGCCTGAGGACGTCGTGGCCGCGGTCCTCGCCCGGCTGCCGCAGGCACCCACCTCGATGCGACGCGTCGTCAACGCCACGGGCGTCGTCGTGCACACCAACCTCGGGCGGGCACCGTTGTCCGACGCGGCGGTCGAGGCCGTGACGATCGCCGCGGGTGCCACCGACGTCGAGCTCGACCTCGCGACGGGTCGCCGTGGCCGGCGTGGCGCAGCGACGCTCGATGCGTTCCGGCGCGCGGTACCGGCCGCCGGCGACGTCCACGTCGTCAACAACGGCGCCGCGGCGCTCGCGCTCGTGGCCCGGGCGCTGGCGCCCGACCACGAGGTCGTCGTGGCCCGGGGTGAGCTCGTCGAGATCGGCGACGGCTTCCGCATCCCCGAGCTCGTCGAGTCGGTCGGCGCACGGCTGCGCGAGGTCGGCACGACCAACCGCGTGCACCTGTCCGACTACGCCGAGGCGATCGGCGAGCGGACCGCCTTCGTGCTCAAGGTGCACCCCTCCAACTTCCGCGTGGAGGGCTTCACCTCGAGCGTCCCGGTGTCCGAGCTCGCGACCCTGGGGCCGCCCGTCGTCGCCGACATCGGCTCGGGCCTGCTTGCCCCGCACCCGCGCCTGCCAGACGAGCCGGACGCCGACTCGACGCTGCGCGCGGGCGCCGCGCTGGTGACGGCTTCGGGCGACAAGCTGCTCGGCGGCCCCCAGTGCGGCCTGCTCCTCGGCGACGCCGACCTCGTCCACCGGCTGCGGCGCCACCCGATGGCCCGGGCCCTGCGCGTCGACAAGCTGACGCTCGCGGCGCTCGAGGCCACGCTGACCGGCCCGCCGACGCCGGTGGCGCAGGCGCTCGACCGACGCCCCGAGGAGCTGCTCGCCCGGGCGCGGCGCATCGCGGTGGCGGTCGGCGCCGGGATGGCGCGGGCGGTCGAGTCGCAGGGACGCGTCGGGGGCGGGGGCGCACCGGGCGTGCCGCTGCCGAGTGCCGCGGTCGCCCTGCCGCACCGCCTCGCCGAGCCGCTGCGGCTGGGGGAGCCGCCCGTCGTCGGGCACGTCCACGACGGCCACCTGCTGCTCGACCTGCTCACGGTGCCCGAGGAGGACGACGACCTCATCGTCGAGGCGGTCCGCCGTGCGGCCGCGGCCGACCGCACCGCCTGAGCCCCGACCTCCCTGGGGCCCGGCCGCCTTGCGGGCTCGGCCGCGTTCTGGATGACGACCACGATGCTGTGCGGGCGGCCGGCCGCCCCGCACGAGCACGCAGCGCCTGCCGCGATGGTGGTCGTCATCCGGAACGGACGCGGCCCACGCGTGGCCGACGCCGCCGACGCCGGCGTCAGGCGTCGCGCAGGTGGATCTGCTCGCCCTGCGGGCTGAAGAGGGAGAGCAGCTCGACCGGGTGCTCGGTGGCGCTGCGCATCGAGTGCGGCGTGCGGGTCTCGAACTCGGCGGCCTCGCCCTCCTCGAGCACCGTGACGGTGTCGCCGAGGCGCAGCTCGAGCCTGCCGCCGAGCACGTACACCCACTCGAAGCCGTCGTGACGCTGCTGCTTCGGGACGGTGCGGCGCCGGCCCGGCAGGATCATCTTGAACGCCTGGATGCCCCCCGCACTCCGGGTCAGCGGGATGAAGACCATGCCACCCCGGCGCACCGGCCTGGGGTGCACGCGCGGGTCGCCCGAAGCCGGAGCGCCGACGAGGTCGTCGAGCGGCACGCGGTAGGCCCGCGCGAGCGGGAGGAGCAGGTCGAGCGTCGGGCGGCGCAACCCCGACTCGAGACGTGACAAGGTGCTGACGCCGATCCCGGTCTCGGCCGACACGTCGGCGAGGGTTCGACTGCGCTGCGTGCGCAGATGCCGCAGGCGGGGTGCGACGGCGTCGAGCGCCTCGTCGATGTCGTCACGATCGGTGGGCTTCTCGTCCATGTCCGCAGGATGCCCCGCGTTTGCTGTTCCCGCAAGGACGCTTGCAACCGGGGTGGTCGACGGGTCAGCATCGGGTCATGACGAGCGACGCGCACCAGCACCACCCAGGCCGCAGCGGCCACCACCCCGACCGGCACGGCGACCGCCCCAGCGACGCGGAGCAGTTCTGGGAGCAGCACTACGGCGGCCTGGCCGATGACTGGGGCACCCGCCCGAACGCGTCCCTCGTCCGGCTCGTCGAGGGGCACGCGGTCGTGCCGCCGCGGCCGGGCGCCCCGGCCCTGGATCTCGGCGCCGGGCACGGCGGCGACGCGGTGTGGCTCGCGGCGCGAGGTTGGTCGGTCACGGCCGTCGACGTCTCGGTGACCGCCCTCGGACGCGTCGACGCGCTGGCCGCGGCACGTGGCGTCGGCGACGGCGTGACGACCGCGCGGCACGACCTCGCCGAGTCGATGCCGCCGGGCCCCTTCGCCCTCGTCACCGCGTCGTTCTTCCAGACGCCGCTCGACCTCGACCGGGACGCGGTGCTGCACCGGGCGTCGCGCACCGTCGGCCCCGGCGGCTGGCTGGTCGTCGTCGACCATGCCGCCGCGCCGTCCTGGGCGGGCCCCGACCACGGGCACGAGTTCCCCACGGCTGCAGAGACGCTCGAGGGCATCGACCTCGGCGACGGCTGGGTCGTCGAGCGCAGCGAGCGGGTCACCCGTGTCGGCACCGGCCCCGACGGGCAGGAGGGCGAGCTCGTCGACAACCTGCTCGTCGCCCGCCGGCTCTGACGGCACGCTCCGGGGCACCGGCGGAGGGGCCGAGTCTGCGTCAGTGCTCGCTTTCACTGAGCAGTGACGCACCGGAGCCGCGGTCGGAGTGGTCGGCGCCGGCGCGGCCGAACCGCCACATCGCGACGGCGCCGGCGAGGGGGCCGGGCGCGAGCAGCAGGAAGGCGTACTGCCAACCGACGCGGGCGGCCAGCACCGCGGCCAGCTGGATCGTCACGACGGTGAGGGCGAAGCCGATCGCGGTCTGGACCGTCAGCGCCGTCCCGACGAAGCGCTGGTCCACGCTCTCGCTCAGTGCGGTCGAGAAGACCCCCGAGTCGGCGATGACGGCGGCGCCCCACACGGCGAGGAACGGCACGAGGGCCGGCTGCGGCCACGTGAACGCCCACGGCGAAGCGAGGCAGCATGCGCCGCTGACGACGAGGGCCGAGGTCGCCGCGAACGACCGTCCCCGCCGGTCCGCGACGACCCCGCCGACGAGGGCGCCCACCGCCCCGGCGATCCCGATGACGGCGAAGGTGAGCAGGCTGACCGCGGGTCCCGGTCCGCCCCGGCCGGCTGCCTCGCGCCCGGCGACGAGGAACGCCGACAGCCACGTCCAGAAGGCGTAGAGCTCCCACATGTGGCCGAAGTAGCCGAGGTTGGCCAACCGGGGCCGGCGCTCCCGGAAGACCTCGAGGGCGTAGCGGGCGTGGGGGCGGGCGGACGCGCTGAGCAGCGGGCCCGGTCGCACGAGCGTCCATGCGATGCCGGCGGCGACGAGCGTGATCGCCGACGCCACGAGCATGACCCCGCGCCACGGGAGGGGGCCGACGCTCGCGACGAGGTGCGGCATCGCCGAGCCGAGCGTCAGCGCGCCGATGAGCACCCCGAAGGCCCGGCCGCGCCCTTCCGAACCGACCCACGAGGCGGTGAGCTTCATGCCGACGGGGTAGACGCCCGCGAGGAAGAACCCGGTCAGGGCCCGCAGCGGGACCGCCAGCCCGGGCCCGTGCGCGGCGAGCGCGAGCACGGCGGTGCAGACGGCCGCGCCGAGGGCGCTCGCCGCCATGAGCCCCTGGGGCCGCACCCGGTCGGCGAGCCCGAGCGTGCTCGACGTGACCGCCCCCGCGGCGAAGCCGATCTGCACCGACGCGGTGAGCCAGACCGCGGCGGCCGTCGACAGCGACCACTCGGCGCGCAGGCTCGGTGCGATCGCCGTGGCCGAGAACCAGACGGCCAGGCCCAGCACCTGCACGAGCGCGACGAGCCGCCGCTGACCGCGGGCCGACGCCCCGACCCGGCCGCGGACGACGGTGCCGTCGCGTCCGGGCGGGTCGTCGGCGCGCAGCTGCATGTCGCCACCATGGCACGGCCACGACGCCGGCGCCCGTCCCCGGCCGAGCGCGTCAGGCGATGCGTTCGCGCAGCACCTGCAGGACGCGTCGGAGGGAGCGCGACACCTGCATCTGGCTGACCCCGAGGGCCTCGCCGATCTCGCGCTGGCTCAGGTCGTCGACGAACCGCCGGTGCAGCAGGTCACGGTCCGCGATCGACAGGTGTCGCACGGCGGCGCCGATGACGACGCGGTCGTCTGCGCCGTCGAGATCGACGTCGTCACAGGCGATTCCGCGCTCGACAGGGCGGTTGTCGTCGTCGCGCACCCGGTGCTCGAGCGGGTCGGCGTGGAAGTACCGACCCGTCGCCACGGCCTCGCGGACCTCCGTGGCGGTGCTCGAGAGCGACTGCGCCAGCTCGGTGTCCGTCACCGGGCGCCCGAGGTCCTGCTCGAGCCGCTCGCGCTCGGCGGTGACGTCGGCGCGCAGCTCCTGGAGCCGACGCGGCGGACGCACGAGCCAGGCTCGGTCGCGGAAGTGCCGCTTCAGCTCGCCGGTGATCGTCGGAACGGCGTAGGCGGCGAACGACGGACCGCCGCCCGGGCGGTAGCGCGCCACCGCGCCGACGAGTGCGAGCCGGGCGACCTGCACGAGGTCGTCCTGCTCTACGCCGCGACCGGCGTACCGGCCCGCGAGCGTCGCGCACAGGTCGAGGTAGAGGACGCAGATGCGTTCGACGACCGCGTCGTGCTCGGCCGGCGTCGCGGTGTCGGCCAGCTCGGCGAAGAGGGCGTCGGTGACCGCGTCGCGGTCGGTGTGGGTGGAAAGGCGGGTGCGGTCGGGCCCGGACACGCGGACGGGCGTGCCACGAGGCGGGGGAAGGGTGGACCGGTCGGCGGTAGGCGCCATGACTCGTCCGTTCACAATGGGCACGAGTCGGCCTTTTGGCTGGACCGCTCTGTCCCCGACCCTCGCACGCTGCGTGCAGGAACACAACAGCCCGGGACGGCAGGATCGGCGCAAGACGGCATGAAAGCGGACAAAGCCGCCCCGGGGCGGCTGTTCCGTTCCGCGGTGCGCGCCGGAGGAGGAGACTGCTGAGGAGGTCGCCACCCACCACGACGGCCGCCGCACGCGCTCACTGGGGGCTCGATGGCCGAACTCGAGCAACGCAACGACGACACGATCGACCGGGACCGGGCCGACCTCGAGGCGCGTCTCGCCGAGGCGCAGCAGCAGTTCCGGGCCACGAGCGACGTCCTCAAGGTCCTGACGAGCGCCACGCACACCGGACAGCCGGGTCGGGACCGGGTCTTCGACACCGTCGTGGACAACGCGCGGAGGCTGCTCGGTGCGCAGGTGGCGCAGATCTACCTCGTCGACGGTGACTCGTTCGTGCTGGCCCGCTCGAGCGGGCTCACGCCGGAGTTCGTCGACTTCGTCGCCGAGCACCCGATTGCCCGTGACCGGTCCACCCTGGTCGGACGTGTCGCGATGGACCGGGTCATCCACCGCATCGACGACGTCCTGGCCGACCCGGGGTACGGGCGCACGGACTTCCAGCGGCTCGGCGGCTACCGGACCATGATGGGCGCGCCCATGGTCGTGGGCAACGAGGTGGTCGGCGCGCTCAACGTGTGGCGCACCGAGGTCGACCCGTTCGACGCGCGGGCCGAGGAGCTGCTGACGACGTTCGCCGAGCAGGCCGCCCTCGCGCTGCGCCACGTCGAGCTCTTCGCCGCCGTCGAGAGCCGGTCGGCCGAGCTGGCCCGCAAGGTCGACCAGCTCGAGGCGCTCGCGGAGGTCGGCGCCGCGATCAGCTCGACCCTCGTGCCCGACGAGATCCTCGCCCTCATCGTCTCCCGGGCCGTCGAGCTGTCGGGGACCGACGGCGGGTCGCTCATGGAGTTCGACGAGCAGACCGGCCTGTTCGGCGTCCGCACCGTGTCGGGGACGAGCCCGGAGGTCATCGCCGCCCTCCGCGCTGCCGAGATCCACATCGACCGCACCTGGGTCGGGCGGTCCGCCCTGACCCGCGAGGTGCTGCAGATCCCCGACCTCGACGCGGAACCGCTGCCCCTCGACGAGCACCTCGCGGTGCTGCACGGCTCGGGGTGGCGCTCACTCGTGGCCATCCCGCTGTCGCGGGCGGACCGGGTCGTCGGGGCGCTCGTCGTGCGGCGCAAGTCGCCCGGCAGCTTCAGCACCGAGACGTGCGAGCTGCTGGCCACGTTCGCCAACCAGTCGGCCGTCGCTCTCACCAACGCCCGGCTCTACCAGCAGCTCGAGCAGCAGAGCGTCGAGCTCGCCGAGGCCAGCCGGCACAAGTCCGAGTTCCTCGCGAGCATGTCGCACGAGCTGCGCACCCCGCTCAACGCCGTCATCGGGTTCTCCGAGGTGCTGCTCGAGCGGATGTTCGGCGACCTCAACGAGCGCCAGGAGGACTACCTCCGGGACATCCACTCCGCCGGCCGCCACCTGCTCGCCCTGCTGGGCGACATCCTCGACCTGTCGAAGATCGAGGCGGGACGGATGGAGCTCGACCTCACGACCTTCCCGATGGAAGACGTTCTCGCGCAGGCCATCTCGCTCGTGCGGGAGCGCGCGACGCTGCACGGCATCGACCTCACCCTCGAGACCCCGGACGTGCTGGGCGCGATCACGGCCGACGAGCTGCGGCTCAAGCAGGTGCTGCTCAACCTGCTGAGCAACGCGGTCAAGTTCACGCCCGACGGCGGACGCGTCGAGGTGCGATCCTGGCGTGACGGTGACGACGTCTGCGTGACCGTCACCGACACCGGGATCGGGATCGACCCCGCCGACCAGGAACGGATCTTCGACTCCTTCCAGCAGGGCGAACGGTCGGCGTCGACGAGCGAGGGCACCGGTCTCGGGCTCACGCTGAGCCGCCGGATCATCGAGCTGCACGGGGGGCGGCTCTGGCTCTCGAGCACGCCCGGCGAAGGCAGCACGTTCGGCATCTCGGTGCCGCAGCGTGCACCCAGCGCGCCGTTCGAGGAGGACCGGTGGGCCGAGGAGGACGACGCCGCGTCGGGCCCCCTGGTCGTCGTCATCGAGGACGACGCGCGGTCGGCCGAGCTCGTCGGGCTGCACCTGCGCGTCGCCGGCCTGCGCGCGCTCGGGGCCTCGACGGGCGAGGAGGGCCTCGAGCTCGTGCGCACCCAGCTGCCCGTCGCCGTCGTCCTCGACATCCACCTGCCCGGGATGAACGGGTGGGAGGTCCTCACCGAGCTGAAGTCCGACCCGGTGACGGCCTCGGTCCCCGTCGTCATCGTCAGCGTCGAGCCCGAGCGCGGGCGCGGGTTCGCCCTCGGAGCCACCGAGTACCTCGTCAAACCGGTCAGCGGCGAGCACCTGCTGGCGGCCGTCTCGCGCGTGCTGCCGCACCGGGCGCCGGAGGACGGTGCCCCCGGGCCTCGCCTCAGCGTCGTCGTCGTCGACGACGACCCGCTCGCCCTCAAGCTGGTGCGCAGCACGCTGGAGCCGCTGGGATGGGAGGTCCACACGTGCACGGGAGGCCGGGAGGCCGCCGACGTCGTCCGAGAGGTCGCACCGTCGGTCGTCGTCATCGACCTGCTCATGCCGCAGGTCGACGGGTTCGCCGTCATCGACGAGCTGCGTCCCGAGCGCGACTCGGACGGGCCGCCGATCGTCGTGCTCACCGCCAAGACCCTGACGCCCCAGGACCGCTCGCGGTTGGAGGGTCGGATCGAGTTCGTGGCGCAGAAGGCCGGACTCGACCTGCCCGGGCTCGCCCGACGGTTGGCGGCCGTCGCCTCCGCCCACGACGACGAGGACTCGCCGTGACCCGCCCACCCGTCGTGCTCCTCGTCGAGGACAACGAGCGCAACCTCAAGCTCGCCCGCGACGTGCTCGAGTACGCGGGGTTCACCGTCGTCGTCGCCACCACCGGGGAGGAGGGCGTCGAGCAGGCTCGAGAGGCGATGCCCGACGTCATCCTCATGGACCTCCAGCTGCCCGGCATCGACGGGTTCGCCGCCCTCGAGCAGATCCGCAGCCACGCGCCGACCGCCGACATCCCGGTCGTGGCGCTCACTGCCTTCGCGATGCGCAGCGACCGCGAGCGGGTGCTCACCTCGGGCTTCTCGGGCTACCTGGAGAAGCCGATCAGCGTGCGGGAGTTCCCGGCTCAGGTGCGACGCCACCTGCCGCACCGGGACGGGGCCGTGGAGCGCTGATGGGCATCTCCGCGGACGCCCTCGCGCAGCCCCTGACGGGGGTGCGGGTGCTCGTCGTCGACGACCTCGAGCAGAACCGCAAGCTGATGCACGCCGTCCTCGAGCCGCGCGGCTTCGTGGTGCGCTCGGAGTCCTCGGGCGATGCGGCGCTCGAGGCACTGGAGCAGACCGAGGTCGACGTCGTGCTCCTCGACGTGCTCATGCCCGGCCTCGACGGCTACGAGACGTGCGCCCGCATCAAGTCCGACCCGCGCACGGCCCTGCTCCCCGTCGTCATGGTGACCGCGAGCGGCGCGCAGCAGCGGGTCCGGGCGTTGGAGGTGGGGGCCGACGACTTCATCACCAAGCCCTTCGACGCGGCCGAGCTGCTGGCTCGCGTCCGGTCCCTCGCCCGCGTCAAGCGGCTGCACGACGTCGTCCTCGAGCAGTCGCGGGCGCTGGAGCGCTGGAACGCCGAGCTCGAGTCGCGCGTGGCCGCACAGGTGGAGGACCTCGAGCGGCTCGGGCGTCTGCGCCGCTTCCTGTCCCCGCAGATCGCCGGGCTCATCGTCGAGTCGGGCGACGAGTCGTTCCTCGAGAGCCACCGGCGCGACATCACGACGGTCTTCACCGACCTGCGCGGCTTCACGGCGTTCGCCGAGACCGCCGAGCCCGAGGAGACGATGACGGTCCTGCGCGAGTACCACGCCACCCTCGGCGACCTCGTCTTCGCCTACGGGGGGACGCTCGAGCACTTCGCCGGCGACGGCCTCATGGTGTTCTTCAACGACCCGCCGCCGTGCCCCGACGCGCCCCGCCGAGCGGTGCTGATGGCCCTGGAGATGCGCGACCGCGTCGACGCGCTCACCGACGCGTGGCGCAGGCGCGGCTACGACCTCGGCTTCGGTGTCGGCATCGCCCAGGGCTACGCGACGCTCGGGCGGGTCGGGTTCGAGGGGCGCTGGGACTACGCCGCGATCGGCACGGTGACGAACGTGGCCGCCCGCCTCTGTGCGTCCGCGGCCGCGCGCCAGGTGCTCGTCAGCCCACGCGTCCTCGCCGGCCTCGACGACCGTTTCGAGACCCGGTCGCTCGGCCTGCGCGAGCTGCGCGGCATCGCGCGACCCCTCGAGGTCCACGAGGTCGTCGGCGTCACCGATGCCGCCATTGCCGCCGACGCCGCCGGTGCCGCCGGTGTCGACGGTGTCGACGGTTTCGCCGGTGGCCGCGCGGATGACACCGCCGCCCCGGGCCCGGGACGGGAGCGAGCCAGGGGAATCGGCACGGTCGAGCAGGAGGCCACACCATGAACGAACCGAGGACCGACGCAGCCACGGGTGGGCTCGCCGACCTGGACGAGGCCGACGTCGAGCGCCTCTTCGACGCCCTCCAGGCCCGGCTGCCCGCCGTCTGGCGGCTCTGGCATCAGGACGACCCACGCGAGTCGGTCGTCGTCGTCCCGTCGATGAGCATCGACCGCATCGGTCCGTCGGCAGGTGCGATGAACCAGGCCCTCGAGGAGCGGCTCCTCTTCCTGCTGCTGCTCCTGCGCCAGCCGCGGCTCCGGATGGTCTTCGTGACCTCGATGCCGGTCAGCGAGGCGATCATCGAGTACTACCTCTCGCTGCTGCCCGGCGTCATCCCGAGCCACGCCCGCTCCCGCCTCGAGCTGGTCGCCGTCGGCGACTCCTCCGCGACGCCCCTCACCGACAAGCTGCTCCGACGCCCTCGGCTGCTCGCCCACATCGCCTCACTCGTGCCCGACCCCGAGCGGTCGCACCTCATCCCGTACAACACCACGATGCGGGAGCGCGACCTCTCGGTGCTGCTCGGCATCCCGATGTACGCCGCCGACCCCCGCCTGTACCCGCTGGGGACGAAGACCGGGTGTCGGAGGGTCTTCGCCGAGGCCCGTGTCGAGCACCCCTACGGCGCCGAGGACCTGCACTCGACCGACGACGTCGTCGACGCGCTGCTCGACCTGCACGCCGTGCGGCCCTCGGCCGAGTGGGCCATGGTCAAGCTCAACGAGGGGGTGTCCGGCTCGGGCAACGCCCTCGTCGACCTCCGTGGTCTGCCGGCCGTGCCCACGGCCACCACCGACGCGCCACCCGACCCGCGCACCCGTGAGGCGATGCAGGACCGGCTGCGTGCGATGCAGCTCGAGGACGCGACCGTCCCCGTCGACGCCTACCTGCGTCGCCTCGAGGAGAACGGCGGGATCGTCGAGGAGCGCGTCGTCGGCGACGAGGTGCGCAGCCCGAGCGTCCAGCTGCGGGTCACCCCGCTCGGCGAGCTCGAGATCCTCTCGACCCACGACCAGATCCTCGGGGGCCCCACCGGCCAGCTCTACCTCGGGGCACGTTTCCCGGCCGACCCCGCCTACGCCACGACGATCACCCGGGACGCCGAGCGGGTGGGCCGCGTGCTGGCCGAGAAGGGCGTGCTCGGACGCTTCGCCCTCGACTTCGTCGTCGTGCGGCACGGCGACGAGTGGGTGGCCCACGCGATCGAGATCAACCTGCGCAAGGGCGGTACCACGCACCCGTTCCTCACGCTCCAGTTCCTCACCGACGGTGAGTACCTCCACGAGGCGGGCCGGTTCCTCACGCCGTCCGGGCAGGAGCGCCACCTCGTAGCCACCGACCACCTCGAGGACCCGGCGCTCAAGGGGCTGCGGGTCGACGACCTCTTCGACCTCATCGCACGGTCGGGCCTGCACTTCGACCAGTCGCGACAGACCGGGGTCGTCTTCCACATGATCAGCTCGATCACCGAGTGCGGCCGGGTCGGGATGACGGCGATCGGGGACACGCCAGACTCCGCCCAGGAGGTGTTCGACCGGGCGGAGTCGGCGTTGCTCACCGAGGCGCGCGCCTCCCTGCGGCCGCTACCGCTACCGCGTCCGGCACCGGCTTCCGTGCGCCTCGGCGAGGGTCTGCGGTGAGGGGTCAGGGGGCGATCGAGGCCGAGTGGATCAGCGCGCCGATGAAGGCCTGCCGCCAGCTGAGGCGCGTCACGGCGGCCCGTGCGGAGGCTCCTCCGCACTCGCACCGCCAGGTCCACTCGCCGCGTCGCGTCCGGCTGACCCGCGGGTGGTGGTGGGCCAGGTCCGGGTGCCCGTGCCGTGCGGTCGTGGTCGTCATGTCGCCCTCCTGCCTCCGCGAGGGGTTCGCGGCCCCTCGACCTCCGGATGTGCTCGGACACGACGATCCCGGTTCGGCAGCCGCCCGTCTGTGCCCGCGGCGACACGACGCGTGTGCCCGGGGGCACGCGGCGACGGCTCGACGGACATGACCACGGCTCCCGGCCTGCTGGCCGACCTCGGCCCTGAAGAGCGCCGCGCGGTGCTCGCCCGCATGCATCGGCGGACGTTCGCCGCGGGTGAGATCGTCTGCCACGAGGGCGATCTCGCCGAAACGGTGCACTTCGTCGTCGAGGGCCGGGTCGTCGCCTGGCGGGCGTCGGACTCAGGAGACGTGCACGCCTACGCCGTCATGGGCCCGGGACAGACCTTCGGTGAGCTGGCGATGATCCGGCGTGACGGCCGGCGCACGGCGACCGTCGAGGCGATCGAGCCGACGGTGACGATGACGCTCTCCTTCGTCGAGTTCGAGCGACTCTGCGCGGCGCACCCGGAGGTCAACCGGCTGCTCCTGCGGCTGCTCGCGGCCCGCGTCGCCCGCCTCACGGACGCCCTCATGGAGGCGCTGCACCAGCCGGCGGAGCAGCGGGTGGTGCGACGCCTGGCCGGACTGTGCGACGTCTACGCGTCGCGGTCCCCGGCGTCGTCACCGGTGCGCGACCCGGTGACGGTCCTCGTCCCGCTGAACCAGACCGACCTGGCCGAGCTGGCCGGGGTCACCCGCCCGACGGCCAACCGCGTGCTGCGGCACCTCGAGGCCGAGGGCGTCGTCGAGCTGCTCCGTGGGCGCATCTCGGTGCGGGACCCCGACGCCCTCCGGCGCCTGGCCGGCGCCGGACGCCAGGCCCGTCACGGGTGACCCCACCCGTCGGTCCCGAGCCCGGCGCCGGCCCGGCGGCTCAACGGGACAGGCCGTACCGCGCCGAGTCCATGGTCAGCGGCACCGGTTCGGTGAACCGCGTGCACCGGCCCTGGGCCGAGCAGGTCGCGAGTACGTTCCTCGCCCCGGGCCGGCCGACGTCGAGCAGCACCTCGAGCGCCAGCGTCCCGCCGGGCAGGAAGCGCGCCTCGGGGAGCCCGGCGCCCTTGAGCCGCAGGTCGATCCGGCCGGAGGCGATGTCGAGCACCTCGATGACCGCGGCTCCCTCACCGTCGGTCGTGACCGGGTAGCCGACGAGGCTCGTGCCGTCCGGCGAGAAGCCGGTGGGCACGAACTCGCCGCACGAACGTGCCCTGAGCACCGGCTCGGCGCCGCTGACGTCCACGACCTCGGTGCACCCTGCAGTCACGTCGGCGTTGGGCGTCCAGAGCGCCGCCAGGCCGCGGGTGCCGTCGACGGCGCGCACCACCCCGGCGTCGGTGTAGCGGTCGATGACGTTGCTCGACAGGTCCCAGACGTAGCTCCGGCCGACCACGCGGTTGCCGAGCAGCACCCGCTGGCCGACGAACCCGGCCAGCTCGACGTCGTGGAGCAGGTTGGTCTTGGTCTCGACCTCACGACCCCGGGCGTCGAAGACGGTGGCGGACGCGTCGGAGCCCGAACCCCCGGGTACGCGCACCAGGACGGCGAAGCGGGTGCCGTCGGCGTCGGCCACCACCTGGGCGGCATGCCGCGGCGGGACGGTGAGCGCCGTGGCCACGGTGGTGCCGTCGGCGCGCACGATCCGGACCGGGCCCCCGGTGTCCCAGGCGTCGGGGAGCACGACGCCCGTCCCGCCGGCGAGGGAGGTCCACGTCCAGCGCTCCGGCACGTCGAGACGTGCCGAGGAGCCCCCGACGTGGATGGTGTCGTCGAGCCGCCAGGCGACGTCGGGTGCGGGACCCGCCGCGAGCGTCGACCCGAGGGTCACGGTGCGTCGGGGCGTGCGGGTGTTGTCCCGGGTGACGACCGGTGAGCCCGCCGACGTGGCAGCGGTCGCGGGGCGCGTGGCCGGCGTCGCGGGGGCCGTGGTGCCGGACGGGGCGGAGGAGGTGGGGATGCTCGTGGTCGTCGTCGGCTCTGTCGTGGTGAGGCTGCTCGTCGTGGCCGGGACCACCGGCGCCCGGTCCGCGCGCAGGCTGCTCCACGCGATCGGCGTCGCGACCGCGAGCACCGCGACCGCGGCGACCACGCTCGTCCCGACGGTGCGGTTGCGGCGGATGGCGCGCGAGCGTCGCACGGCGCCGCCGGTGAGGTCGGTCGACGCGGCGACGCGGTCGAGGTGGCCGTGCAGGGCAGCCCCGAGGCGCTGCTGCAGGTCGTCCGGGGTCGTGGGGTCGGGGTTCATCGGGTCGGTGGTCATGCGGGGACCTCCTCGAGCTTGGTCCGGAGGGATGCGAGGGCGCGGTGGGTCTGGCTCTTCACCGTGCCGATGGAGCAGCCGAGGATCTCGGCGGTCTGGGCCTCGGAGAGGTCCTCGTAGTAGCGCAGGGCCACGGCGGCTCGCTGGCGTGGTGGGAGGGCGAGCACCTGACGCCACAGGTCGTCGTCGACCCGGCCGTCGGCCGACCCGCCGGGCGCCGGGCGGGCGTCGGAGTGCGCGGCGTCGAAATCGAGCCGTTCACGGTGGCGCCAGGCCCGGCGCCACCAGTTCGTGTGCTCGTTGACCATGACCTTGCGCACCCAGGCCTCGACGGCCTCGGTCGAACGGATCGTGTCCCACTTGAGGTAGAGCCGCGCGAGGGCGGTCTGGGTCAGGTCCTCGCCGCTCATCCGGTCGCCGGTGAGGAGGTAGCCGAAGCGCACGAGGGCGTGCTGGCGGGCCCGGACGAACGCGGCGAAGTCGTCCTCGGCCTGGGGTGACTGCATCGTGAGTGCCTCTCTGGCGGCTCCCCCTGTGGAGCCGTCGACCGCAGGACGCGGTCGGCCCCCGAAATGGTTGCACCTCACGGGGTCCCGTCCGGACCGTGACCCCATCGTGACCGACGCTGCCGACGGACGGGACGAACGGCAGGTCCCGGCGCGTGGCGCCGGAACCTGCCGTCGGGTGGTGCGCGGTGCGGCCTCAGCTCACGGGAGCTCGAGGAAGGCGTTGCGCAGGAGGGGCTGGTTGTTGACGAACCCGTAGCCGGCGCAGGCGGATGCGCTGCACGAGACCCGCGAGTCGACGCCGACGCGCATGTCGATGTGCAGGTGCGAGTCGGTGCAGAGGGCGTGGTACTTCGTGCCCACGTAGCCGATGCGCTGGCCCTTGCTCACCGACTGGCCGACCGACACGACGGGCGCCGGGCTGTCGTCCATGTGCGCGAAGTACCAGAGGCGCCCGAACCCGTCCTTGACCGTGACGGTGCTGCCGACGCTGTTGCAGGCGGTGCTGCCAGCTCGGACGTTCCTCGTCATGACGGTGCCGTTGACGGGGGAGAGCACGGAGGTGCCGGTCGCGGCGAAGATGTCGGACGCGTTGTAGTCGTGGTGGCAGTTGACCTTGCTGTCCCAGCACCAGTGCGGCGTCCGGTTCTTGATGTCGGCTTGGTTGACGGCCAGCGGGAAGCGCAGCGACGCGTCTCCGACGATCTGAGAGGCGTTGTTGTTCTTGACGTTCGCGTTGAGGTCGACCTTGGCCCCGTCCGGGATCTGGTCGTACGTGCCGCCGAAGTCGCTGTTGTAGAAGACGTACACCGGCTTGCCGGTGCGGTTCCACACCGACGCGGTGTTGTTCTTGACGCACTGGCCCTGGCCGGCGCCGCTGCTGACGAACTCGATGCAGCCGGAGCCGCTGCCGTAGTCGCGCTGGGAGTTGACGAGGTCGACGCGTGAGCCGGCGTTGTCGCTGTTGTAGTAGAGGCAGAACTCGCCGTCCTCGCAGACGCCGTTGCGGGCGGTGGCGCTGGCCGATGGGGCGCCGGCGACGAGGGCGGCGGCCAGGGCCGCCATGGCGACGACGGCCGTACCGAACTTCCTGAGCATGGGAGTGACCTTTCCCGAGCAGAAGCAGTGGTGCTGCGGACCCTCCGCACTGAACCCCTCTCGGCTAACAAGCCGCTAACCGGCGTCGTCCGGGACGGGGCGTCATGATGGGCCGGTGACGATCTACCACCTGGCCGAGCAGTCCCACTGGGAGCAGGCCCTGCGCGACGGCGCCTACACACGGTCGACGCGGCAGCTGTCCCTCGAGCAGGAGGGCTTCATCCACGCGTCGACGGCGCAGCAGTGGCCGGTGGTGCGGCGACGCTTCTACGGCGATGTCACCGAGCCGCTCGTCCTGCTCGAGATCGACGAGTCGCGGCTCGGGTCGCGGGTCGTGTACGAGGTCGGCGACCCGGAGACGGGCGAGGAGTTCCCGCACGTGTACGGGCCGGTCGAGGTCGACGCCGTCGTGGCCACCACGGTGCTGCCGCCGCCGCACGCCTGAACCCCAGACCGTCGAGCGGCCACGTCCGGCGCTCTCCCTCTCGTCGAGAGGCCGCGTTCGGCGAGGTCAGTCGGGGCGGATGCGGCCGCGCCCCGACTTGACCTCGCTCCGGCGCTTCTTGCCGGCGAGGCGCCGGTGCTGGGAGCCGCGGGTCGGCTTCGTCGCGCGCCGGGCCGGCGGCGGGGGAGCGAGCGCATCGCGCAGCAGCGCCTCGAGGCGCTCGCGGGCGGCTGCGCGGTTGCGCAGCTGGGACCGGTGCTCCGACGCGACGACCGAGACGCGTCCGGCGACGAGCCGCCCCGCGAGGGCCGCGACGGCGCGCTCGCGCTGGGTCGGCGTCAGGGCGCTCGACGTGCCGGGCTCGAAGAGCAGCTCGACGCGGCTGTCGGTCGTGTTGACGCCCTGGCCGCCCGGACCGGACGACCGGCTGAACCGCTCGAGCAGCTCGGCCGCGGGGATGACGAGGCCGCGTCGCAACCCGGGACCCGGGGCGACGACGAGGTCCTGGCCCGGTTCGCTCACCCCGCCATTGTGCGGGACGACGCCGGGTCAGCGCGGGGGCATGCGGAGGGCGCCGTCGAGGCGGATGACCTCGCCGTTGAGCATCGGGTTGTCGACGATGTGGCGCACCAGCGAGGCGTACTCCACCGGGTTGCCGAGGCGCGAGGGGTGCGGCACCTGCTTCTCGAGGATCTCCTTGACCTCACCCGGCAGGCCGGCGAGCATCGGCGTCTCGAAGGTGCCGGGCGCGATGGTCATGACGCGGATCGCCTTGTCCGCCAGGTCGCGTGCGGCCGAGAGGGTCAGCCCGACGATGCCGCCCTTGCTCGCGGCATAGGCGGCCTGGCCGATCTGCCCGTCGAACGCGGCGATGCTCGCGGTGTTGACGATGACGCCTCGGTCGCCGTCGACGAGCTCGTTGCCGAGCATCGCCGCGGCGGCGAGGCGCAGCACGTTGAACGAGCCGACGAGGTTGATGTCGATGACGGTGCGGAACGTGTCGAGCGAGAGCGGACCGCCTCGGCCGATGACCCGGCCCGGGGTGGCGACGCCGGCGCAGTTGACCGCGATGCGCAGCTCGCCGAGCGAGGTGGCGCGGTCGACGGCGGCCTGCACCTGCGCCTCGTCGCGCACGTCGGCGGGGACGAAGACGACGTGGTCGCCGCCGAGCTCGTCGACGAGAGCCGGGGCGGTCGAGCCCTCGAGGTCGATGACGACAGCCTTGGCGCCGTCGGCCACGAGGCGCCGCACGGTGGCCCCACCGAGGCCCGAGCCTCCGCCGGTCACGAGGGCGACGGTCGAGGAGTTCAGCTGCATGGCAAGGCCTTTCGGTTCAGGGGCGTCGTTCGGAAGTGGCCGTGGGTGGCCGGCAGGTCAGCGGACCTGGGCGAGCAGGTGGCGGGACACGACGAGGCGCTGGATCTGGTTGGTGCCCTCGAAGATCTGGGTGACCTTGGCCTCGCGCATGTAGCGCTCGAGCGGGAAGTCCTCGGTGTAGCCGGCGCCGCCGAGCACCTGGACCGCGTCGGTCGTCACCTTCATCGCCGCGTCGGTGGCGACGAGCTTGGCGACGGCTGCCTCCTTGCTGAAGGCGCGGCCGGCGTCCTTGAGGCGCGCGGCGTGCAGGTAGGTGGCGCGGGCGCTCGTGACCGCGGCCTCCATGTCGGCGAGGAGGAAGGCGAGGCCCTGGAAGTCGGCGATCCGGCGTCCGAACTGCTCGCGCTCCGACGCGTACCGCGCGGCGGCGTCGAGGGCGGACTGGGCGAGGCCGGTGGCGGCCGCGGCGATGCCCAGCCGGCCGGCGTCGAGGGCCGAGAGGGCGGTCTTCATGCCGTCGCCCTCGGCTCCGACGAGGCGGGCGGCCTCGACGGGGACGGCGTCGAACATGACCTGCGCGACGGGGTCGCAGTGCAGGCCCATCTTGCGCTCGGGCTCGGCGAAGGTCAGCCCGGGCGCGTCGCCGGGGACGACGAACGTCGACAGGCCCTTGCCGCCGTCGTCGGAGGTGCGGGCGAAGGTCGTGTAGTAGTCGGCGTGGCCGGCGTGGCTGATCCACGCCTTGGTGCCCTTGAGGCTCCAGCCGTCGGCGGTGCGCGTGGCGCGGGTCGTCATCGAGGCGATGTCGGAGCCGGCGAGCGGCTCGGACAGGCAGTAGGCGCCGAGCTGCTCGCCGGAGAGCATGCCGGGCAGCAGCGCCGCCTTCTGCACGTCCGTGCCGTAGGTCGCGACGGGGTAGGCGGTGAGGCTGTGGACGCTGACGCCGACGGCGACGCTCATCCAGACCGACGCGATCTCCTCGACGACCTGCAGGTACACCTCGTAGGGCTGGTCGGCCCCGCCGAACTCCTCCGGGTAGGGCAGCGACAGCAGCCCGGCCCGTCCGAGCGTCCGGAACGCCTTCTCGGGGAACTCGCGGCCGCGCTCGGCGGCGTCGACCTGCGGGGCGAGGTCCTTGCGGCAGATCTCGCGCGTCAGCTCGATGAGGTCGGCGGCGTCGTCGGTGGGCATCAGCCTCGTCGCTGGCATGGCGAAATACTAGGACGTCCGAGCATCTCGTCCAAAATGTGGGACGCATCGGACGGCCCGGCCCGACAAACGCGGTGCGCGAAACCCTGCGACGGTCCTACGCTCGGCGCGTGCCGAGAGTGCCGAACCTCCTGCTGCGGCCGCTGCGCCCGGCCGATGCGAGACGCACCTTCTACGCGCTGACGGCGGTCAGCGCGTTCGCGTTCTCGGCCTGCTTCACACTCAACCTCGTCTTCCAGTACCGCGTCATCGGCCTCGACCCGTTCCAGATGGTGCTCGTCGGCACGGTCCTCGAGGCCACCTGCTTCCTCTTCGAGGTGCCCACGGGTGTCGTGGCCGACCTCGTCAGCCGGCGGCTGTCGGTCATCATCGGCTTCTTCCTCATCGGCGTCGGCTTCGCGTTCGAGGGCGTCGTCGCGACCTTCGCGGCCGCCGTCGTCGGCAACGTCGTGTGGGGGATCGGCTACACGTTCACCTCGGGTGCGCTCCAGGCCTGGATCACCGACGAGGTGGGGGAGGAGGCCGTCGGGCCGGTCTTCACCCGCGAGACCCAGGTCGACCTCGGCGCGAGCGTCGTCGGCACGCTCGCCGCGGGTCTCCTCGGGCTGGTGGCGCTGCGCGTGCCCGTCGTCGTGTCGGGTGTCGTGCTCATGGGGCTCGCCGTCGGCCTGCTGCTCGTCATGCCCGAGCGCCACTTCCACCCGACGCCGCGCGGGGAGCGGGAGACCTTCGCCCACCTGCGCGCCCAGCTCGTCGGCGGGCTGCGCGTGGCGCGGCACCGACGCGTCGTGCGCGCCTTCCTCCTCGTCAGCCTCCTCGTCGGTCTCTCGAGCGAGGTCTTCGACCGGCTCTGGCGGGTGCGGCTGCTCGACACCTTCGCGATGCCGGACGTCTTCGGCGGCGACGAGGCGCTGGCCTTCACGGCCTTCGCCCTCGTCGGCACGCTCATCTCGCTCGCGGCATCGCTGGCCAGCGGCCGGTGGCTGCCGCGTCGGTTCGTCGACGAGCACCCGGCCGGGCCCGTCGTCGTCGCGGTGACGGTCCAGGTGCTGGCCGTCGTCGGCGTCGCCGTGCTCGGCAACCTGTGGCTCGTCCTCGCATGCGTGTGGCTCCGGGGCGCCGGGCAGGCCTTCGCCGGCCCGATCCAGGCCGCGTGGCTCAACCGCAACCTCGAGTCGGGGACCCGGGCGACCGTCCTGTCGATGAACGGCCAGGCCGACGCCATCGGCCAGGTGGCCGGTGGGCCACCGCTCGGGGCGCTCGCGTCGTGGGCCTCGATCCCGGTGGCGCTGCTCGTGGCGGCCGTCGTGCAGGCGCCGTCGGCCCTCGCCTTCCTGCGGGTGCGCCGCAGCAGCGGCCGTCCCGACGCCGAGCCGGTCGGCGACGTCGCCCCGGCTCCCGCCACGTGACCTGCGGGTCAGCGAGGGTAGGTGCGCACCTCGGTGGCCTTGACCG
Organism: Intrasporangium zincisolvens; assembly: GCF_034724055.1. Classification (NCBI taxonomy): domain Bacteria; kingdom Bacillati; phylum Actinomycetota; class Actinomycetes; order Micrococcales; family Intrasporangiaceae; genus Intrasporangium; species Intrasporangium zincisolvens. The sequence goes on along the minus strand of NZ_JAWIIL010000014.1, from coordinate 23,868 downwards.
CGGCCCACAGCTGCTCGCCGACGCGGATGCCGAGGCCGGCCACCGACTCGAGCGTCACCTCGGCGGTCAGGGCGAGGTCGCCCTCGAGCCCGACGCGTGCCGACTGGCCCTGCATCGTCACCGACGCCACCCGCAGCGGCCACGTGTTGCGGGGTGAGCCGTCGGGCCGCGAGCGGTGCAGCGCGACGCCCTGTGGCGGGACCGTCGCCCACACCGGCCCCTCCGTGGGGTCGGTCGTCACGAGGAGCGCCCCGGTCGGGGTCGTGACGTGTCCGTGCGAGTCGCCTTGTCCCGCATAGAGGTTGAGCCCCACGACGGTGGCCACGTACGGACTGCGCGGCTCGCCGAGCACCTCGGCCGGCGTACCGGCCTGCGACACGCGTCCGTCCTCGACGAAGACGAGGTGGTCGGCGAGCGTCAGGGCATCGAGCGGGTCGTGGGTAACGAGAACGGTGACGCCCTCGTAGCCGGCGAGGCGTGCCGCGAGGTCGCTGCGGGTGCGGGCGCGGGTGTCGGGGTCGAGGGCGGCGAGGGGCTCGTCGAGCAGCAGGAGCGACGGGTCGGTGGCCAGGGCCCTTGCCAGCGCCACGCGGGCCTGCTGGCCCGACGACAGCTCGCGCGGGCGCGCGTCAGTGCGCTCGGCGAGGCCGACGCGTCGCAGCTCGTCGACGGCCCGCTCGCGGGCGGTGTGCCGGTCGACGCCGCGGCTGCGCGGTCCGTACGCGACGTTGTCGACGGCGCGCAGGTGCGGGAACAGGAGGCTGTCGGCGAGCATGAGGCCGACCGCGCGCTGCTCGGGCGGGACGCGTCGGTCGCCGTCGTCCCACACCTGCGCCCCGACGCGGACGTGCCCCGCCTCGAGGGGCAGCACGCCGGCGAGGGCGAGGACCGTCGTCGTCTTGCCGCCACCGTTCGGGCCGAGCACGCCGATGACCTGCCCCGGCTGCGCAGACAGTGCGACGTCGACCTCGGTCTGCCCGCGGCGCAGGCGAACCCGAGCGTCGAGGTGGCCAGCACCCTGCTGCGTCGAGGCACTCATCGCAGCCACCGTCCGCGGAGGACGCCGAGCACGAGCACGCTCACACCGAGCAGCAGGATCGAGATCGAGATGGCCACCTGCGGGTCGCGCTCCAGCTCGACGTAGACGAGCAGGGGGAGGGTCTGGGTGCGGCCCTGGAAGTTGCCGGCGAAGGTGATCGTCGCGCCGAACTCGCCGAGGGCACGGGCCCACGCGAGGGCGAGGCCGCTCGCGATGCCCGGCAGCACGAGCGGGATGCCGACGGTGCGCAGGTAGCGCAGGTCGCTCGCGCCGAGGGTGCGGGCCACCGACTCGAGGCGCGGGTCGAGCCCGCGCATGGCGCCCTCGACAGCGAGCACGTAGTACGGCATCGCGACGAACGTCTCGGCGAGCACGACCGCCACCGTCGTGAACGGGATCTGGATGCCGAACGGCGAGAGGTACTGTCCGAGAAGGCCGTTGCGCCCCCACGTCATGAGCAGGGCCACACCGCCGACCACCGGGGGCAGCACGAGCGGCACCGTGAGCAGGGCCCGCAGCCAGCTCGTGGCGGTGCTGTCCGAGCGTGCGAGGAGCCAGGCGAGCGGCGTGCCGAGCAGCAGGCACAGGACCGCGGTGCACGACGTCGTCGTCAGCGACAGCCGCAGGGCCGGCAGCACCGTCGGCGTCGCAAGATCGGACGGGATGCGCGCCCAGTCGGCCCGCAGCAGCAGGGCCACGAGCGGCACGACGAGCAGCAGCAGCGCCACCGCCGCCGGCACGCCGAGGGCGACGCGCGAGCGCCAGCCTCCGCCCTGCCTCATGTCACAGCATCCTGCCCGCGCGGGGCGGGCCCGGCGCTCAGGGCGCGCCGAACCCGAACGACTGCACCGTGGCCAGACCCTTCGCGCTGAGGACGTATGCGACGAAGGCCTTCGTCGCGGCGTCGTCGGCCAGCGTGATGACGGGGTAGTCGAGCGTCGTGTTGTCCTTCGCCGGGATCTCGACGCCCTCGACCGCGTCCTTGGCCGACACGACGTCGGAGTGATAGACGACGGCGGCGTCGGCCTCGCCGAGCTTGACCTTGGCCAGCGTGGCCTTGACGTCGACCTCCTTGCTCACGACGTTGGGCGTGATGCCGGCCTTGGTGAAGACCTTCTGGGCCGCCTTGCCGCACGGCACGGTGTCGGCGCAGAGGACGACCTTGACGTCGGGCTTGGCGAGGTCGGCGAGCGTGGTGACCTTGGCCGGGTTGCCCGGCGGGACGGCGATCTCGAGCACGTTGGTCGCGAAGTTCTTCGTGCCCTTGACGAGGCTCTGGTCGAGCGGGTCGGCGGCCGCGGTGCCGGCGAGGGCGAGCACCGATGCGGGGGCGCCGTTGTTCGCCTGCTGCACGAGCGTCGCGCTCGAGCCGTAGGAGGTGTCGACGCTGACGCCGGGGTTGGCGCCCTCGAAGTCCTTCTTCAGCTGGTCGAACGACTCGGTGAGCGAGGCGGCTGCGAGGACCGTGACGGTCCCCTGGAGGGAGGCCGCCGGGGCACCGGACTTCCCCGGCTGTCCGGTGCCGTCGGCGGACGAGGGGGTGGTGCTGCCGCACGCGGCGAGCACCAGGGCCGTGAGCACGGGGACCGCCGGGAGGAGAGCGGCACGGGTGCGGTTCATGCGGGGACCTCCACGACGACGTGGGTGGACTTGACCGAGGCCACCGCGACCGACCCGACCTCGAGACCGAGGTCGTCGACGGACTCGCTCGACAGCAGGGAGACGATGCGGAAGGGCCCGCACTGCATCTCGACCTTGGCCATGACGGTGTCCTTGGTGATGGCGGTGATGATGCCGCGCATCCGGTTGCGGGCGGACGCGCCCCCGATGGCGCCGACCGCAGCCGGATGCGCGAGCTCCTGGGCGACGGCGGCCAGCTGTGCACCGTCGACGGTGCGACGCCCGGCCTCGTCGGTGCCGCCCGCGAGGCGTCCGGCGTCGACCATCCGGCGGACGGTGTCGTCGGAGACGCCGAGCAGGGCGGCGGCCTCGGTGATGCGCAGGTGCGGCATGAAGATGACTCTACACACGCATCTGCGGCTGGACGATGGGATGTCCACCCGCAAGGCGACGCCTCGAGTGCCAGGGGTTGACGCGGCGGCTTCGTCGGCGTTTAATCAACGTATCGATTGATCAAGGAGTTAGTTGACAATGATTCTCTCGCCGGTGTCCGAGGCCGACCTCGACCGCGCCTTTGCGGCCCTGGCCGACCCGGTGCGGCGCGCGATCATCGCCCGCCTCAGCCGGGGCGCCGCGACCGTCAACGAGCTCGCCGAACCGTTCTCGATCAGCAAGCAGGCCGTGAGCAAGCACATCCAGGTGCTCGAGACCGCCGGACTCGTGAGCCGGACCCGCGACGCGCAACGGCGTCCGGTCCACCTCGAGGCCGCCCGGCTCGAGGCCCTGACGGCCTGGATCGACCGCTACCGCCTCGTCGCCGAGCAGCGCTTCCGCAGCCTCGACGCCGTCCTGGCGCGCACCCAGAGCAGCACCGACAGCACCACCAGCAGTACCGACAGCACCATCACCCCCAACCATCAGGACACCACCGAGGAGCACCAGAAATGAACAACCCGCTGAACATCGACGCCCCCGCCGGCGTGCCGTGGATCGACTTCACACGCGAGTTCGACGCCCCCGTCGACGCCGTCTTCAACGCCCACCGCGACCCCGAGCTGGTCCGCCAGTGGCTCGGCCCGCGCGGCTACGAGATGGTCATCGACCACTGGGACTTCACCTCAGGCGGCGGCTACCGCTACACCCACCGCGACGGCGACAACGTCTACGGCTTCCGGGGCACGTTCCACACGGTCCGCGACAACGAGCTCGCCATCCAGACCTTCGAGTTCGAGGGCGCCCCCGACGAGGTCGCCATCGAGTTCATGCGCTTCGTCGACCTCGGCGACGGCCGCTGCCGGCTCGAGGGCCACAGCGTCGGCCCCACGGTCGAGGGTCGCGACATGATGATCCAGAGCGGCATGGAGAAGGGCATGGTCGAGGGCTACGAGCGCCTCGACGAGCTCGTCGCAGCCTCCTCCAGCGCGCCCGCCGACGCCGCGTCGAAGGGCTGAGCGCCGTGGACTGGACCCTCGAGGTCGTCATCGTCCCGGTCAGCGACCTCGACGCCGCGATCGCCTTCTACCGCGACCAGGTGGGGTTCCACCTCGACCACGACACGAAGAACGAGCACATGCACGTCGCCCAGCTGACGCCGCGCGGCTCCGGCTGCTCGATCGTCGTCGGCAACATCCCTGCCCAGCAGGAGATGGCGCCGGGATCGCTCAAGGGCGTCCAGCTCGTCGTGGCCGACGCCGAGGCGGCCCGCGCCGAGCTCGTCTCGCGCGGCGTCGAGTGCTCGGAGGTCCAGACCATCGACCCCCGCGACGGTGGCACGTTCTTCGGGTTCGCCGACCCGGACGGCAACACGTGGGCGGTCCAGCAGATCAAGGCCCGGGCCGAGCAGCCGCTCATCCCCGCCGACCACCGCGGCCGGTTCGGCGAGGGCGTCGAGCTCTGACCCGACATGCAGGTGGCCGGCGGCGCGACGACAGGGTGTGCCGCCGGCCGTGCCACACCAACCAGGAGAGAAGCCATGAGCAGGGTCGTCTTCGACATCAGCCTGTCCCTCGACGGGTTCGTCACCGCAGCACCGCAGAGCGCCGAGGAGCCCCTCGGCCCCGGCGGCGAGCAGCTCCACGGCTGGCTCGTCGACCACGACTACCTCGAGCGCGCCGTGGCCGACCTCGGCGCCGTCATCACCGGCCGCACCAACTACGACCACGCGGTCCCGTCCTGGGGCCCCGACGGTCCGTCCGGCGACGCGCGTCGCCCGGTATTCGTGCTCACGCACGAGCCGCCCGACCCCGGAGCGGTCCCCGAGGGCGGCGTCTACACCTTCGTCACGGACGGCCTCGAGTCGGCCCTCGACCAGGCGCGGGCCGCCGCCGAGGGCCGCACCGTCACCGTCATGGGCGGCGCCGACGTCGGCCGCCAGTACCTCGCGGCCGGACTCGTCGACGAGCTCTCGCTCCACGTCGCGCCCCTGCTCTTCGGGTCGGGCACCGCGATGTTCAAGGGCCTCGACGTCGGGCAGGTCCGGCTCGAGCTGCTCGAGTGCGTCGGCACTCCGGAGACCGTGCACCTGCGCTACCGGGTGGCCGGCCCGGTGCCCTCCACCGCCTGACCGGTCTCGGAGGTCGACGACGCGTTCGGTCGTGGAGGATGCCCTTCGCCGCTGAGTCCGTGACCGAACGCGTCGCTCGTGCACGGAATGAGTGGTATCGGCCGCGCCCACCCCGCTTTCCGGAACGCGCCCCCGGGCGGCATACTGACGCGCATGAGCAGCGTCCCCCAGCAGCGTGTCCTCCGGACCGCGATCCCCGGCCCCCGCTCGGTCGAGCTCCAGCAGCGCAAGACCGCCGCCGTGTCCGCCGGTGTCTCCACCGGCCTGCCGGTGTACGTCGAGAAGGCCGGCGGGGGCATCCTCGTCGACGCCGACGGCAACCAGCTCATCGACTTCGGCTCGGGCATCGCCGTCACGACCGTCGGCAACGCCGCCCCGCGCGTCGTGCAGCGGGTCACCGCGCAGGTGCAGGACTTCACCCACACGTGCTTCATGGTGACGCCGTACGAGGAGTACCTCGAGGTCGCCGAGGCCCTCAACGAGCTGACGCCCGGCGACCACGAGAAGCGCTCCGCGCTCTTCAACTCCGGCGCCGAGGCCGTCGAGAACGCCGTCAAGGTGGCCCGCCACTACACCGGCCGCAACGCCGTCGTCGCGTTCGACCACGCCTACCACGGCCGCACCAACCTGACGATGGCGCTGACGGCGAAGAACATGCCGTACAAGCACAAGTTCGGCCCCTTCGCCGGCGAGGTCTACCGCGCGCCGATGAGCTACCCGTACCGCTGGCCGGGCGGCCCCGCAGACTGCGCCAAGGAGTCGTTCGACGTCTTCGTGTCGCAGGTGCACGCGCAGGTGGGCGAGGAGAACCTCGCCGCCGTCATCCTCGAGCCGATCCAGGGCGAGGGCGGCTTCATCGTGCCGGCGCCCGGCTTCGTCAAGCAGGTCTCGGAGTGGTGCCGCGACAACGGCATCGTCTTCATCGCCGACGAGGTGCAGACCGGCTTCTGCCGCACCGGCGACTGGTTCGCCAGCGAGCACGAGGACGTCGTCCCCGACCTCATCACGACGGCCAAGGGCATGGCCGGCGGCCTGCCGCTCGCCGGCGTCACGGGCCGCGCCGAGATGATGGACGCCGTCCACGGCGGCGGCCTCGGCGGCACCTACGGCGGCAACCCCGTCGCGTGCGCATCCGCCCTCGGCGCCATCGAGACGATGAAGGCCGACGACCTCTGCGGCCGGGCCAAGCAGGTGGAGGCGCTCTTCGTGCCCCGGCTCGAGGCGCTCGCCGCGAGGTACCCGCAGATCGGCGACATCCGCGGCCGCGGCGCCATGCTCGCGGTCGAGCTCGTCAACGGCGAGGGCGACCTCACCCCGAACGCCGCCCTCACCGGGGCCGTCAACAAGGCCTGCCACGCGGCCGGTCTCGTGACGCTGACCTGTGGCACGTACGGCAACGTCTTCCGCTTCCTGCCGCCGCTCGCCGCGAGCGACGACCTGCTCTCCGAGGGCCTCGACATCTTCGAGGAGGCGTTCGCCGCCAGCGTCTGACAGGCTGTACGACGCATCGAGGCCGACCCGCGTTCGTGGCGGGTCGGCCTCTGCGCGTCCGGGCACCCGCGCCGGGAGGGCTGCTCGGGCCGGCCGGTCCGGCCGGTCGGTGCGTCGCCGCTCAGACGACGTCGAACAGCTCGGTGTGGATGCGCCGCGACGGCGCGCCCCGGTCGCTGACGATGCGCGTCGCGGCCGCGACCATCGGGCCCGGCCCGCAGATGAAGTAGTCGACGCGCTCCTTCCGGCGCCGGGTCGGCAGCGCGGCCTCGAGCGTCTCCTTCGTGAAGCGTCCGACCTCGCCCTCCCAGTCCTGCGGCGGCTCCTCGAGGATCTCGACGAGCTGCAGGTCCAGGTTCTCCTCGAGGTGCTCGCCGTCGGCGCGGTGCAGCATGTCGTCGGCGGTGCGCCCGGCCACGACGAGCAGCACCGGGCGCCGGTCGCCGCGCGCGGCCAGGGTGCGCAGCATGCTGAGCATCGGGGTGATGCCGACGCCGCCGGCGATGAGGACGAAACGGTCCGAGCGCAGCCCGTCGAGGGTGAACGCGCCGTGCGGCCCGTCGAGGAAGACGTGCCGGCCCGGCCGCAGCCCCGCGACGATCTCGCTGAAGTCGCCCAGGCCCTTGATCGTGAACTCCTTGCGCCACGGCTCGGTGGCGTCCGACGAGATGGTGAACGGGTGCTCCTCGAAGACGAACGGGGAGGCGCCGATCTTGAGCCAGGCGAACTGCCCCGGCCGGAACGGCACCCCACGGTGACCGACGGCCCGCAGCACCAGCGTCGTGGCCCCGGGCGCCGGCTGGCGCACCTCGTCGACGACGTACCGGTTGCGCAGCGCCCGCAGCGGTCGCCAGACCCAGCGGTGGGCGACGGCGAGCAGCATGGCGACGCCGAGGGCCATCAGCCAGTAGCGGGTCTGGTCCCAGCGCGTCAGGTCCTGCAGCCAGAGCACGTGCAGCGCGGTGGCGAGCAGCGCGACGTTGGCGAGGAGCACGTGCACGAGCCGCCAGCCCTCGTAGCGGGGCCGGCGCCGGCGGCGGGTCAGCCCCAGCGTCACGAGGCCGATGAGCGCGAGGGTGGCGATGCTCGCCGCCCACACACGAGGAGGGGCGGTGCGCAGGTCGAGGACGCCGAGGCCCGGCCCCGGGCGCAGCAGCACCGCGACGACGTGGGCCAGTACGAGCGCGACGGCGATGAGCGCGAGCGCGCGGTGGCTGCGCAGCAGTCGCTCGACGCCGAGGTAGCCCGTGATCGGCCTGAAGCGGCTCGGCAGCACGAACGTCAGCAGCAGCAGCGAGGCCGCCGCGAGCGCTGCGATGAGGGACGCCACCCGCCAGAAGCCCTGGTGCGAGGACTCAGGCGCCGTCCAGAGGATGCGCAGCGGCACCCCGATGGCGGCGATGACGAGCAGCACCCACATCGTGGGGGCGAGGAGCCGTCGGGTCGCGCCGCCCCGGAGGCGTCGCGGGGCCGTGCTCGAAGGCGTCTGGGAGGGCAGTGACGCCGCGTCCTCGGACGCCGGATCGCGGTGCACGGCGGCTCCTTCCCGCGCGCCGCGCTGCGTCCCGTCGGCGTCCGCGCACGGTGCGACAGCGGCAGCCTAGGAGCGGCGTCCCGCGCGGGACTTCAAGCCGGTGTTAAGCCCGGCCTAAGGCAGCGGGGACGGACCACCACGGTTCGGGCGCATCGGGCGAAATGCCTGCGCCGCAGAGGTTCTCGCCGTCGGTCAGTCCGGCTCGACGGGCGTGACGTCGGGGCGCTTGGCCGAGCGTTGGTCGCCGGAGGAGCGGCCGGTGAGGCGTCGGTGCACCCACGGCCCGACGTACTCCCGAGCCCACTGCGCGTTGGCCTGGAGCGCCTCGCGGCGGCTGATCGGGGGAGCGGGGTCGAGTGGCGTCTCCCACCCGGCCTCGGACGGTGCGTGCCCGAGCGCCTCGAGCGCGGCGAGCGAGACGCGTCGGTGCCCCTCGGGCGTCATGTGGATGCGGTCCTCGGACCACATCCGCCAGTCGCGCAGCGCGTGCAGGCCCCACTGGTCGATGACGTGGGCGCCGTTGCGGCGGGCGATGCTCCAGATGTTGGCCGAGTGGATCGCGGCGCGGCCGCGGGTGGCCTTGACGAGCGGCGCGTCGGCCGGGTCGACCGGCGTGGCCATGAGGACGTCGGCGCCGGTCGCGCGGATGCGGGCCACGGCCGCCTCGAGGCGCGCGGCGAGACCGTCGAGGTCGGCCTTGGGGCGCAGGATGTCGTTGCCGCCGCCGACGATGCTGACGAGGTCGGGCTCGAGGGAGAGCGCGTCGTCGAGCTGCGGGCCGACGACGTCGGCGAGCTTGCGACCCCGCACGGCGAGGTTGGCGTAGCCGAAGTCCTGCCCTGCGGCGGTGGCGATCCCGGAGAGGTGGGCGGCCAGACGGTCGGCCCAGCCGGCGAACTCACCGTCGTGCGCGAACGTCGGGTCGTCGTCGCACATGCCCTCGGTGAAGGAGTCGCCGATGGCGACGAAGCGGGTCCAGACGCGCGGCACGTGGACGCCGGGTGCGGGCTGGGTCATGTCAGGCTCCAGTCGATGGGGTCGGCCCCCTGCCCGGCGAGCAGCTCGTTGGTGCGGCTGAAGGGCCGCGACCCGAAGAAGCCCGACCGCGCCGAGAGCGGTGAGGGGTGGGCGGACTCGATGCGCGGGACGTCGCCGAGCATCGGCGCGAGCGACTGCGCCTGGCGGCCCCAGAGGATCGCGACGAGCGGGCCGCCGCGCTCGACGAGAGCCGAGATCGCCTGTGCCGTCACGGTTTCCCAGCCCTTGCCCTGGTGGCTCGCCGACTTGCCCGGGCGCACCGTGAGCACGCGGTTGAGCAGCATGACGCCGCGCTCGAACCACGGCGAGAGGTCGCCGCTGGCCGGAGTCGGCAGGCGCAGGTCGGTGCCGAGCTCGGTGTAGATGTTCTGCAGCGAGCGCGGCACGGGGCGCACGTCGGGGGCGACGCTGAAGCTGAGGCCGACGGGGTGGCCGGGCGTCGGGTAGGGGTCCTGGCCGACGACGAGCACGCGCACGTCGGGCAGCGGCAGCGAGAAGGCCCGCAGCACGGCGTCACCGGCAGGAAGGTAGCCGTGACCGGCCTGGACCTCGCCGCGGAGGAACTCGCCCAGCGCGGTGAGGGTGCCGGCGACGGGTTCGAGGGCGGGCACCCAGGTCGGGTGGACGAGCTCGCTCAGGGGTCGCGCTGGCACGGCCACACGCTACCCCCGCGCCCGGTGCGACAGAATCGACCCCGATGGACCTCACACTGCGCGGCCCCGCCCTCGTCGGCGACACCGTCCTGCCCGACGTCCTCGTCCGGGTCGAGGGGGAGCGGATCGCCGCTGTCACCCCGTTGGCCCCCGGCGCCGAGCCGCCGGCCGACGCCCGTGCTGCCGAACGCGCCGACCGCATCGAGCGGGTCGAACGCGTCGACGGCACCCTGCTGCCCGGCTTCGTCGACATCCACTGCCACGGCGGCGGGGGCACGGCGTTCACCGACCTGCGCGACGCAGCGGCCGAGGCCACGGCGCGCCACCACCACGAGCGCGGCTCGACGAGTGTCGTCGCCAGCCTCGTGACGATGGCGCCCGCCGACCTCGAGCGCGGCGTCGCGATGCTGGCCGAGCTCGCCGACGACGGCCTCGTCGACGGCATCCACCTCGAGGGCCCGTGGCTGGCCGAGGCGCGCTGCGGAGCCCACGACCCGACGCTGCTGCGCGACCCCTCGCTCGCCGAGGTCGAGCGGCTCCTGCACCTGGCCCGCGGCCACCTGCGCCAGGTGACGCTCGCGCCCGAGCGCACCCACGGCCTCGACGCCGTCCGCTGGTTCACCGACGCCGGAGTGCACGCCGCCGTCGGCCACACGACCGCCACGTTCGCGCAGGTCGAGCAGGCCCTCGCGGCCGGCGCCGACGTCGCGACCCACCTCTTCAACGGCATGGACCCGTGGCACCACCGCGAGCCGGGCGCCGTCGCCGCGCTGCTGCGGGCCGGCGCCCGCGGGGCCGCCACGGTCGAGCTCATCGCCGACGGCGCGCACGTCTCCGACGACACGGTGCTCACCGTCCTCGACCTCGTCGGCGTCGACCGTGTCGCCTTCGTCTCCGACGCCATGGCGGCTGCCGGCGTCGGCGACGGCCGGTACGTGCTGGGCGGCCTCGACGTGGTCGTGCGCGACGCAGTGGCCCGCCTGGCCCACGATCCGGACGGCTCGTCACCGGGCTCGATCGCCGGTGGCACGGCCCACGTCGCCGACGTCGTCGCCCGGGCCGTCGCGTCCGGTGTGCCGCTGTCCTCGGCCGCCCGCAGCGGGTCCCGAACTCCCGCAAGGGCGCTCGGTCTGGAGGGCCGCGGCGTGCTCGCCGAGGGCGCGCGGGCCGACCTCGTGGTGGTCGACGCGTCGGCCCGGGTGGGACGGGTCATGCGCGCCGGGCGCTGGCTCGGCTGAGCCCTCCAGGCCCTAGGCTCGGCCGGTGACCTCTCCCCGCTGGACCACCGCCGTCTTCGACCTCGACGGCACCCTCGCAGACACGATCCACCTCATCGTGGAGTCGTACCAGCACGCGTTCCGCACCGTGCTCGGCTGCGAGGAGGACCCCACGGTCATCCGCTCGTGGATCGGCCGTCCGCTCATCAACGCCTTCCGCGACCACTCGCCGGAGCACGCCGACGAGCTCTACGCCACCTACCTGCAGTGGAACGCCGACAACACCGAGCGGCTCATCCGCGGCTACGACGGCGTGCGCGAGGTGCTCGGCGACCTCCGCGCCGCCGGCGTCCGCGTCGGGGTCGCCACCTCCAAGCGTCGCGAGTCGGCCGAGCAGGCGATGGACATCCTCGGGCTGTCCGAGCACGTCGAGGACCTCGTGGCGATGGAGGACACCGAGCGCCACAAGCCCGACCCGACCCCGATCCTGCTCTGTCTCGAGCGCCTCGGCCGCGGCTCCAACGACGCCGTCTACGTCGGCGACGCGGTCGTCGACGTGCTCGCCGGCAAGGCTGCCGGGGTCGACACCCTCGCCGTCACGTGGGGCGCCGGCACGACCGAGTCGCTGCACGGGGTGCGGCCCACCGTCGTCGCGCATGACGCGGCCGGGCTGCGCGAGGCGCTCCTCGGCTGATCCGCGCTGCGCCGGGGTGTCGGAGGACCCCCGGTGAGGCCCTAGCATCGGCGGGTGCACAGCTTCGACAAGGACGCCGACCACGTCGCCGTCGACAAGGTCCTGAGCTACGCGCGCGAGCGCCTCCTCATGGACCCGATCCCGCTCGACGGCGCCCAGACGCAGGAGTACCTCCACGCCGCGGTCGGCCAGACGATCACCCCGACGGGCCTCGGCTCGACGCGGGCCATGGAGCTCTACGAGCACACGCTCGCCCCGGCCTGCCTGTCCACCGACCACCCTCGCTACCTCTCCTTCATCCCGTGCGCCCCGACGCGTGAGGCCGCGGCCTTCGACGTCGTCGTCGGCGCGTCGTCGATCTACGGCGGCTCGTGGATGGAGGGTGCCGGCGCGATCTACGCCGAGAACCAGGCGCTGCGCTGGATCGCCGACCTCGTCGGCCTGCCCGAGTCGGCCGGGGGCGTCTTCGTGCCCGGTGGCACGGTGGGCAACCTGTCGGCGCTCGTCGTGGCCCGGCACACGGCCCGGGCCCGGGCGAAGGAGGCCGGCACCGGCGCGCGTCCGTACCGCATCGCGGCCACCGACAACGCCCACTCCTCGGTCGTGTCGATGGCGGCCGTCATGGACGCCGAGGTCGTCGGGGTGCCCGTCGACGAGAAGCTGCGCCTCACCGGCCCCGAGCTGCGCCAGGTGCTCGAGGAGCACGGCCCCGAGTCGTTCTTCGCCGTCGTGGCCACGTCGGGCACGACGAACTTCGGCGTCGTCGACGACCTCGCGTCGGTGGCCGAGGTGTGCCGCGAGTACGGCATCTGGCTGCACGTCGACGGCGCGTACGGCGGCGCCGGGCTCGCCGCACCGTCCGTGCGCCACCTCTTCGCGGGCATCGAGCACGCCGACTCCTTCATCGTCGACCCGCACAAGTGGCTCTTCGCGCCGTTCGACTGCTGCGCGCTGCTCTACCGCGACCCCCAGGTGGCGCGCGTGGCCCACACCCAGGAGGCCGGCTACCTCGACGTGCTGACCTCGGCGCCGGAGTGGAACCCGACCGACTACTCGATCGGCCTGACGCGGCGCGCCCGCGGCCTGCCGTTCTGGTACTCGCTCGCCGTCCACGGCACCGACGCCTACGTCGAGGCGATCGAGAGCACCCTCGAGGTGACCCGGTTCGCCGCCGACGAGATCGGCCGCCGGTCCTACCTCGAGGTCGTCCGCGAGCCGGACCTGTCGGTCGTCGTGTTCCGGCGCCTCGGCTGGGGCCCGGAGGACTACGCGGCGTGGACCGACCGGCTCCTCGGCCAGGAGTTCGCCTTCGTCGTGCCGACGACCTTCCGCGGCGAGACCCTGACGCGCTTCGCCATCGTCAACCCGCACACGACGAAGGAGGACGTCTCGGCGATCCTCGATACGATGTCCTGACGCCCGCCCGACGACAGCTCGGTAGGGGTCGTACACGGTGTGACGTATGCGGCTCCTGGGGCTGTGGTGACCGGTGTGGCAGCGTTGCCGACATCGCCCCACCGAAACCCGGTGACACCCCGGCGAGCCTCCCGCAGGCTGAATGACACCTCTGTCATTTGCGTCTAGGGTTGGCCCCGGAGCCAACGCAGCAGCACCCGTGCTGCTCACCGCCACCGGGGGTGGGTCGGCACCGGCGCGGCCCGTCGTCGACGCAGCCGCACCGGGCCCGGCCCCGCGGTGGGCGAGCAGGACAGCCGAGCACGGCAGTCAGCAGGACAGCACGGACCGAGCCGCACGACGCGACGAGACGGGGACATGAGCACAGAACACGCCACGGCGCAGCCGCACCGCCACGAGTCCGAGGGTGGCCTCAGCGAGCGCGACCTCGAGATCCTGGCCTTCGAGCGCCAGTGGTGGAAGTACGCGGGCTCGAAGGAGCAGGCCATCAAGGAGCTGTTCGACATGAGCTCCACGCGCTACTACCAGGTGCTCAACGCCCTCCTCGACGACCCGCAGGCACTCGAGGCCGACCCGATGCTCATCAAGCGGCTGCGCCGGATGCGCGCCAGCCGCCAGCGGGCCCGCACGAGCCGGCGCCTCGGCATCAACGTCTGACGCGTCGCCCGACGGGGACGGAGCCGACCGGCGCCTGCCGTCCTCTGGCGTCCTCCTGCGTCCTCCGGGTGTCCTCCTGAGCGTCTCCGGCTGTGCACGGCCGGGCCCCGCGCGCCAGCGCGGACGTGCGCCCCTGCGCGTCGCCAGCGTGGTTCACTTCCCCCATGGCCGAGGTGACGATCCGCCGCGCCGGGGCCGACGACGCGTTCATCGTCGCCGCGCTGCACCTGCAGTTCGCCCGCGAGCTGGGCATGCCGTCCGAGCCGGGCTACCTCGACCGGTTCGTCGACGCCTGGCTGCAGGAGCGGCCCGACCGCCCGACGTGGATCGCCGAGAGCCGTGGTGAGCACGCCGGCATCCTCGAGACGCGGCGCATCCGGGCCCTGCCCTGGCCGGGCCGGCGCGACGTCAGCTGGCTGCACGTCGGCGGCCTCTTCGTCGCCCCCACGTGTCGCGACCGCGGCGTCGGGCGCGCGCTGACGGAGGCGATGATCGAGTGGTCACGCACGACCGACGTCAAGTGGATCCGCCTCAACGCCCCCGACGCGCAGGCCCAGGAGTTCTACGCGCGGCTCGGCTTCACCTCGCCGGGCACGCTCATGGAGTTCGACCTGCGAGACCCATCGTGACCGCTCGCCCCGGCCCGACCAACTCGCTCGTCGACGTCGCAGGCCTGCGCGTCGGCCACGCGACGCGCGACGAGCCGGGCTGGCTCACCGGCGCGACCGTCGTGCTGACGCCGCGCGGTGGGGCCGTCGCCGGCGTCGACGTGCGCGGCGGCGGGCCCGGCACCCGCGAGACCGACCTGCTCGACCCGCGCAACCTCGTCGACCGCGTCGACGCCGTCGTCCTCGGGGGTGGCTCGGCGCTCGGCCTGGCCGCTGCCGACGGGGTAGCCGGCGGCCTGCTCGCAGACGGCCGCGGCTGGCCGATGGGGGAGGGCCACGTCGTGCCGATCGTCCCGGGCGCGATCCTCTTCGACCTCGGCCGTGCCGGCACGTGGGAGCACCACCCGGGAGCCGACGAGGGTCGCGTCGCCTACGAGGCGGCGCGTGACGCGTCCGGCGAGGCGGCGCCCCTCCAGGGCTGCGTCGGTGCCGGCACCGGGGCCAAGGCGGGCGGGCTCAAGGGCGGGGTCGGCTCGGCCAGCGTCGTGCTCGAGTCCGGCGTCATCGTGGCGGCGCTCGTGGCCGTCAACGCGGTCGGCTCGGCCGTCGACCCGGCCACCGGGGTGATCCACGGTGTCCGCTACGGCCTCGACGACGAGTTCTCCGGCGTCGGCATCCCGGCGGCCGACGAGGTCGAGGCAGCGCGGGAACGCGGTGACGCGCTCGCCGCTGCCCGGGTCGGGATGCCCGGGCTGGCCACGACGATCGGGGTCGTGGCCACCGACGCCACGCTGACGAAGGCCCAGTGCGCCAAGCTCGCCGGCATCGGCCACGACGGCTTCGCCCGGGCCATCAAGCCGGTCCACACGCTCTTCGACGGCGACACGCTCTTCGCCCTCGCCACCGGCAGCGGCCCGGCGCCCGACCCCGTCGGGCTCACTGTGCTCATGGAGGCGGGTGCCGACTGTGTCGCGCGGGCCATCGCGCACGCGCTGCTCGCCGCGACGTCGGTCGAGCGCACCGCCGACGGCGGCGTGGCCCTGCGGTCGTGGCGCGAGGCCTTCCCGTCCGCGACGCACTGAGGCCCGGTCCCTGAAGGGCCGGCGATCGAGGTGGGGCCCGACGCGCCCGCGAACCTCGTCGCGAGTGCCACGAGTGCCTAGAGGTGGGACTCGAGCAGGTCGTCGCGCACCGACCGGGACAGGCCTCGGCGCAGGCCGGCGAGCTCGGCGCTCGCCGCGACCTCGAGGGCGGCGAGGGTGGCGGTGGCCGAGCCACGGCCGGTCAGGACGCCCGACGGTGTGCCCGGCAGCGCCTCGAGGAGGCTGATCCGCAGGTCGTCGCGCGGGTGCGAGTCGTCCCACCGGCGGCCCGACTCGGCCGCGAGGCGGCGTGCCGCGGCGAGCTGGCCCGGGCCCAGGGCGGGGCGGGCGGCCACGGCCTCGAGCGCGTCGAAGGGGTCCTCGCCCCGGCGCACCGCCGCAGCGACCGTGGTGTGGACGCCGGCCAGGCCGCTCACGGTGAAGAGGAGCCGCACGACCGCGGCAGGTCCGGCCACGCGCGCGGCGGCGAGGTCGGCGAGGTACTCGCGGCGCTGGGCGTCGACCGAGACGAGCCGCTCGAACCCGAGCAGCAGCGCGACGAACGGCAGCGACACGACGCGCAGCAGGGCCGCGCCCATCCGGTTGCCGAAGGCGCTGGACACCCCGACCGTCGGGGACAGCCATTCGAGCTCGCCGAAGGCGCCGCGGGGGAGGGGTACGAGCAGGGTCGCGAGCCGCTCGAGGACCCGGTGGGCCTGGCCGACGAGCGCTGCCGTGAACGTGTCACGACCCCGGAGGTGGCCCAGCTCGTGGGCGAGGAGGGCGAGGCGCTGCTCGGGCCGCAGCATCGTCCACAGGGGCAGCCCGACGACGACGGCGGGTCGCATCCGCCAGCCGACGTTGGCCACGCCTGCGGCCAGGTCGCCGTCGACGGCGACGACGCGAGGGGCCGTCGTGCCGACAGCCTCGGCGACGGCGGAGACGAGCCGGTGGGTGGCCGGGTGCGTCGACGCGTCGAGCGCCTCGGCCTCGAGGCGCACCGGGCGCGGCGCGACGTGCGCGACCACGACCCAGCCGAGCGCGACGAGCACCCAGCCCCACAGCCCCTTGTCGGCGAACGTCGCCCGGGCCAGCAGCGCGACCGCGGCCAGGACGAGTCCGAGCACGACGACCGACGCCGCGACGACCGCGGTGCCCTGCGCCGTCCGCGTCGCGGGGGCCCGCCCCGAGGCGACGAGGCGGACGAGCTCGGCGTGGCCGGCGTGCGCCGCCCGGTCGACGGCCTCGCGGCGCCGACGCGTGAACCACGGCTCCCGGGTCGGCCGCGACGCTGATGGGATCGTCGGCGCGGTCGTCGTCGTGGCCGCGGCGGGCGCGTCGGGCGAGGCGGGATGCAGGTCGGACACAGGGCTCCTCGGGCTGGGGTGAGCGCGCGAACTCTAGCCGCGGGTCGACGCGCGTGTGCCCGGTTCGCCCGGATCCGCAGCTTCCTGCAACGGCGGCCGTGTTCCTGCGGGACGCCTCAGGTCGGCCGGGGCAGCGGGGGCAGCTGGGCGTAGCCGCGGCGGAAGGCGTCGGCCAGCCCCTCGACCGGGTAGGGGAGCCGCGGGTCGGCCTCGCGCAGCGCGTCGTCGACGTCGGACCCGGCGTCCCGGCGCTCGCGGACCACGGCCGCGACGGCGGCGACCTCGTCGCGCTGCCGGGCGACGAAGGCGACGTCGACGGGCCGGCCGTGCCCGGGCACGACGACGGTGTCGTCCGAGGTCTCGACGAGGTGCTCGGACAGCGTGTCGGCCCAGTCGAGCGGCCAGCAGTCGTCGCCGAACGACGGCGGGGCGCTCTCCTCGACGAGGTCGCCGAGGAAGAGCACGTCGGTGTCGGGCACGGTGACGGCGATGTCGCCGTCGGTGTGGCCGCGTCCGTGCCAGGCCATCGTCACGACGCGGTCGCCGAGGTCGATCGTCGCGTGCGTGCCGAAGGTGCGGTCCGGGCGCCGGACGCGCGTCGCGAGCACGTCGGCGACGTCGCGCGCCGTGTACCCGGCCTCCGGTGCGTCTCCGGGGTCGGCCCGGAACAGGGCCCGGTAGCGCTCGGCGTGCGCCTCCAGGGTGCGCCCGACGTTGTCGTGGGCATGGATCGTCGCGGCCTCGAAGGCGATGTTGCCGAAGGTGTGGTCGAAGTGGACGTGGGTGTTGACGACGTGGGTCACGACGATGTCGCGCCCGAGCCGGCGCACGTCCTCGAGGACCCGCCGGCCCTGCGCGCCGCTCGCGCGGGTGTCGACGACGACGGCGCCGTCGCGGCCGAGCACGAGGCCGACGTTGACGTCCCACTCGGGGTAGCGCGCGACGAGGACCCGGTCTGCCACCTCGACGAACCCGGCGGGGCGGGAGGGGTGCCCGGGTGTGATCCGCGTCTCGGAGTCCATGCCCGCCACGCTAGCCCTGAACCGTCGGCACGGGCTCGAGAGGCGCAGAGCGCGCGATTCGTCTAGTTTTGGGGCCCATGTCCTTCGACTCCGGGGCTCGCCCTCCACGCGCCAACCGTCGTCTCGTGCTCCTGCTGTCCGCGCTCGCCGCCATCGTCCTGGCCGGCGTCGGCGGCGTCGCCCTCTTCTCGGGCGACAGCTGGCGCGACGAGGCGATGTCGTCCGGCGTCTTCCCGAGCCTGCCCGGCAGTGAGTTCTCGAGCACCGCGACCGACGAGCCGTGGTGGACCTCCGCGGGCGACTCGTCCTCGTCCTCGAGCGCCGCCACGTCCGTGCCCGCCGCGACCGCCACCATCGTGCCCGCGACGGCGTCGGCGACCGCCGACCCGAGCACGAGCGCCGTCTCGACGAGCACGGCGCCGGCGCCGCCCACGACGCAGGCACCCTCGACGCCGCCGTCGACCGGGACGCCGTCGCCGTCCTCGACGAACGGTCCGAAGCCGAAGCCGCACCCCAAGCCGAGCTCGTCGACCCCGCCGGCCCCGCCGTCGCCGACGCCCTCGCCCACCTCGAGCAAGCCCGGCTGCTGGCTGCTCATCTTCTGCTGACGCCTCATCAGCTGCTGACGCGTCGGGATCGGCCGAGGCCTGCGGGCCGGTGTCGTCCCGGCGTGGCAGCCTGAGCGCATGGACTGCGTGTTCTGCTCCATCGTCGCGGGTGACCTGTCGGCCGACGTCGTGCTCGACGAGCCCGACCTGCTCGGCTTCCTCGACCGGCGGCCCGTGTTCAAGGGGCACGTGCTCCTCGTTCCGCGCCAGCACGTCGACACGCTCCTCGACCTGCCGGCGACGCTGCACGCGTCCCTGCTCGGTGCCGCGCAGCGGCTCGCCGGTGCCGTCGTCGAGGGTCTCGGGGCCCAGGGCAGCTTCGTGGCGATGAACAACGTCGTCAGCCAGTCGGTGCCGCACCTGCACGTCCACGTCGTGCCGCGGACCAAGGGCGACGGCCTGCGCGGTTTCTTCTGGCCCCGCACGACCTACGCCTCCGAGGCCGAGTCGGCCGACTACGCGGCCCGCCTCGCAGGAGTGCTCGCGCCGCCGGCGGAGCCGGCCCGGGCCTGACGCGTCGCCGTGCGGGACGCGTGCGGGACGCGTGCCGCCCCGGCGGGGCCGCCCTGCTGTTTGCACTCTCCGGGTGAGAGTGCCAATAATGGCGTTAGCACTCTCCCTGTGGGAGTGACAGAACTGGGCCGCACGCCGAGGGGCTCGGGCCCGCAGCGACGTGAGCTGCCGGGTCCGGCCCCGTCCGTCGCGGGCGTCGTGCGGGCCGCCACCATCGATTCGCGTGGGAGGAACCACCCGAATGGCCAAGACCATTGCGTTTGACGAAGAGGCGCGTCGCGGTCTCGAGCGCGGCATGAACACCCTTGCCGACGCCGTCCGCGTCACCCTCGGCCCGAAGGGCCGCAACGTCGTCCTGGAGAAGAAGTGGGGCGCCCCCACGATCACCAACGACGGCGTCTCGATCGCCAAGGAGATCGAGCTCGACGACCCGTACGAGAAGATCGGCGCGGAGCTCGTCAAGGAGGTCGCCAAGAAGACCGACGACGTCGCCGGTGACGGCACGACGACGGCCACCGTCCTCGCCCAGGCCATGGTGAAGGAGGGCCTGCGCAACGTTGCCGCGGGCGCCAACCCGATGGCCCTCAAGCGCGGCATCGAGAAGGCCGTCGAGGCCGTCTCCGCCTCGCTCCTCGAGTCGGCCAAGGAGGTCGAGACGAAGGAGCAGATCGCCTCCACCGCCAGCATCTCGGCGGCCGACGAGGAGATCGGCGGCCTCATCGCCGAGGCGATGGACAAGGTCGGCAAGGAAGGCGTCATCACCGTCGAGGACTCCAACACCATGGGCCTCGAGCTGGAGATGACCGAGGGCATGCGGTTCGACAAGGGCTACATCTCGGCCTACTTCGTCACCGACACCGAGCGCATGGAGACCGTCCTCGACGACGCGTACGTCCTCGTCGCGAACAGCAAGATCGGCTCCGTCAAGGACCTTCTGCCCCTCCTCGAGAAGGTCATGCAGTCCGGCAAGCCGCTGCTCATCATCGCCGAGGACATCGAGGGCGAGGCCCTCGCGACTCTCGTGGTCAACAAGATCCGCGGCACCTTCAAGTCCGTTGCCGTCAAGGCCCCGGGCTTCGGCGACCGTCGCAAGGCGATGCTCACCGACATCGCGATCCTCACCGGTGGCCAGGTCATCTCCGAGGAGGTCGGTCTCAAGCTCGAGAACGCCACCCTCGACCTGCTCGGCAAGGCTCGCAAGGTCGTCGTCACCAAGGACGAGACGACCATCGTCGAGGACGCCGAGGACCGCAGCCAGATCGAGGGCCGCATCGCCCAGATCAAGGCCGAGATCGAGAAGTCGGACTCCGACTACGACCGCGAGAAGCTCCAGGAGCGCCTCGCCAAGCTCGCCGGCGGCGTCGCCGTCATCAAGGCGGGCGCGGCCACCGAGGTCGAGCTCAAGGAGCGCAAGCACCGCATCGAGGACGCCGTCCGCAACGCGAAGGCTGCCGTCGAGGAGGGCATCGTCGCCGGCGGTGGCGTCGCACTCATCCAGGCCGCCAAGGCGCTCGACGCCCTGACGCTCGAGGGTGACGAGGCCACCGGCGCGAACATCGTCCGCGTCGCCACGGAGGCCCCGCTCAAGCAGATCGCGATCAACGCGGGTCTCGAGGGTGGCGTCGTCGCGGAGAAGGTGCGCGGTCTCGAGGCCGGCAGCGGCCTCAACGCCGCCACCGGCGTGTACGAGGACCTCCTCGCGGCGGGCATCATCGACCCGGTCAAGGTGACGCGCTCTGCCCTGCAGAACGCCGCCTCGATCGCGGCGCTGTTCCTCACCACCGAGGCCGTCATCGCCGACAAGCCCGAGAAGGCTGCCCCGGCCATGCCGGGTGGCGACGACATGGGTGGCATGGGCGGCATGGGCTTCTGAGCCCCACCTGAGCCACACCGCATTGCCCGGGCCACGGCCCGTCGAACGAACCGGAGGGCGGTTCCCCAGCAGGGGAGCCGCCCTCCGGCGCGTCCCGGCCCACCCGATGGGGCTCGTCCGGAAACCCGGTCGTGCGCCTGACGCGTCGGCGCTAGCGTCGCGGGCATGCCGACCCCCACCGAACGACGCCGCCCGCCCTATGTCGCCGACGAGCGGACCCAGCTCGTCGGCTGGCTCGACCTGCAGCGCGAGATCGTGCGCTGGAAGTGCGAGGGGCTGTCGGACGCCCACGCGCACCGCGTCGTGCTGCCCACCTCGCCGCTCATGACGGTGGCGGGCATCGTCAGCCACCTCCGGTGGACCGAGAACACCTGGTTCGAGGTGGCCTTCCTCGACCGGCCCGAGGACGGCCCCCAGTTCGACGAGCCGGACGACGGCAGCGACGAGGACCTCGACAACGACATGCGCGTCGATGGCGTGCCGCTCGCGCAGCTGCTGGATGACTACGAGCGGCAGTGCGCGCTGTCGAACGAGATCATCGCGGCGCACTCGCTCGACGACGTCGGCCGCCACGAGGCCTGGCCGTCCGGCACGGCGAGCCTGCGGTGGATGCTGCACCACATGCTCGAGGAGACCGCGCGGCACGCCGGCCACCTCGACATCGTCCGCGAGCTGCTCGACGGCGGACGCGGGTACTACTGACACGATCGCGCCGGGGCGGCGACCCGTAGGAGCGGGTGGCCGCCCCGGCGCGCGGGCCGGCGTCGGGGGAGGGCCGGCCGGCCCGGCTCGGGGGCTGAGGGGCTCGAGGACTCAGGGCCCTCAGCGGTCTCGGCGGTCTCAGCGGGCGAAGAGGGCCCGGGTCGCGGTCTCGTGCTCGGCGTACGCCTGCGAGGCCTTGAGCGTCAGGCGGCCGATGTCGCCGAGGGACTCCGTCATCTGGGCCTGGACGCGCTGGTAGTCGGCCATGACGCGCTCGAACTCGACCTTGGCCGGCCCCTGCCAGTCGCCGCCCAGGCCGGCGAGGCGGCCCCGCAGCTCGGCGGCGCTGCTCGTGATGGAGTCGGCGAGACGGTTGATGTCGGCTGCGGCAGCGGCGATGCGCTCGGTGTCGACGACGGAACGGGTCATGGTGTCCTCCTGCTCGATCGGGTGGCCGACCGGTCGGTGGCCTCGGGTCCGAGGCTAGGTCGGTGCCGCGACGGGCGTCGGGCGTCATCCACAGGCGCGGGCCTCGACGTCGTGGCCTAGGCTCACGGGTCATGACCGTGTGGATCGACCAGCCGATCTGGCCCGCCCACGGCCGACTCTTCGCGCACCTCGCGAGCGACACCTCCTACGAGGAGCTGCACGCCGTGGCTCGTGCGGCGCAGCTGCACCCGCGGGCCTTCGACGGCGACCACTACGACGTGCCGGACGCGCGATGGCAGGACGTCGTCGACGCCGGCGCGACGCCGACCGACGGGGCCGACCTCGCCCGACGGCTCAACGCGTCGGGGCTGCGGCTGCGCAAGCGCAAGCGCGACCGGGGCGTCCGGCGGATCCTCGACGTGCGGTTCCCCAACGGCGCGAGCGACGTCGACCTCGTTGCCTCCGACGACCCGCTCGACCCCGAGCGGGTCCTCGCGGCAATGGTGTTCGTCCGCGACCGCCGGGGCGACTTCGTCGTCGTGCACAGTGTCCGCCGCGCCGAGTGGGGCTCGCCGGGCGGTTGGCGCGAGGGCGACGAGACGCCGGTGGAGAACGCCGTGCGCGAGACCTTCGAGGAGACCGGCCTGCGGCTGCGCCA
Organism: Intrasporangium zincisolvens; assembly: GCF_034724055.1. Taxonomy (NCBI): domain Bacteria; kingdom Bacillati; phylum Actinomycetota; class Actinomycetes; order Micrococcales; family Intrasporangiaceae; genus Intrasporangium; species Intrasporangium zincisolvens. The sequence continues at coordinate 1,084 of NZ_JAWIIL010000014.1, read as the reverse complement.
CCCCGAGGTGCTCCCGTGCGGCTACGAGCGGTTCACGCCGCGCACCGACGACAACCTCTTCACCCGCGAGAAGCCGTTCCTCCAGGTGTTCCGCACCCGGCTCGAGGACGTCCGGCCCGCCCTCACCGACGGCGACGACGGCATCCACGAGACGCGATGGGTGCCCCCACAGGAGTACGCGCAGCTGTGCGGGCACCTCTTCTGGTGGCCGCTGGCCGTCGAGGTGTTCCCCGACCTCCGGGGGCTGGCACCCGCCTCCTGACGCGACCCTCGAGACGGCGAGTGCCGCCCACCCGGAGGCGGACGGCACGCGTCGGTGCGGCTGGCGGGTCTGCCTGCGGCGCAGGCGGACCCGATGCGTCAGCGCTGGTTGGTGAAGGTGAGCGCGACGTCGAGGTCGGCCTCACGCAGCATCCGCTGGACGGCCTGGAGGTCGTCACGGCTCTTGCTCGACACGCGCAGCTCGTCGCCCTGGATCTGGCTCTTGACGCCCTTGGGGCCCTCGTCGCGGATCAGCTTGTTGATCTTCTTCGCGTTCTCCTGGGAGATGCCCTCCTTGAGGGGCGCGTCGAGGTGGTACTCCTTGCCGGACAGGCGCGGCCCGGCCTCGGGGACGTCGAGGTGCTTGAGGCTGACCTTGCGCTTGACGAGGTGGGTCTGCACGACGTCGAGCACTGCGAGGCAACGCTCCTCGGTGTTCGCCTTCATCTTGATGACGTCGCCGGCAAGGTCGACGGACGCCCCGACGTTCTTGAAGTCGTAGCGCGTCGCGATCTCCTTGCTCGCGCTGTTGACCGCGTTCGCGATCTCCTGCTTGTCGAACTTGCTGACGATGTCGAAGGAGGAGTCGGCCATCGGTGGGGTCCTTCCGCATGCTGTGGTCTGGTCTGTCGGGGCGGTGCGACTGGCGCCTCGTGAGGCCCGCGGACACGACGAAACCATCGCCGTGGCCCCGATTCGGACCGCGCCCGATCTCTTGCTATCCTTCCAGACGCACCAAGGCAGGTTGTCCGAGCGGCCAATGGAAACGGACTGTAAATCCGTCGCGAAAGCTACGAAGGTTCGAATCCTTCACCTGCCACCC
>NZ_JAWIIL010000013.1:0-120873 GCF_034724055.1 Intrasporangium zincisolvens | reverse complement strand
CCAGCACCACGCCGCTACGACGACTCACCGCCACCGTTCTGACCACCTGTCGCGGCGGGCTCGGCAGGCCGAGGTCACCCGTCGTGGGGCGGCCGGTCGCCGGACAGGCATCAGCCCCAGTAGTCGTCCATCGGCTCAGGTGCGTCGTCGCGGGCGGAGCTGCCGCGCCGCTCGGTCACGGCGAAGCGTCCGCGGTAGAAGAGCATCGGTCGTCCGGCCTCGCCGTCCTCCAGGCCACGCACTCGGCCGATGACGACGTCGTGGTCGCCGGCCACGTGCACCTGCTCCACTGTGCAGTGGATGCGGACGATGGCCCCGGGGATGCTCGGGCCGCCGTGCTCCGACTCCGACCACTCGAGCCCGTCGAAGCGTCGGCCGGCCGTCGAGCCGAAGCGGGCGACGACGTCACGCTGGTCGTGCTCGAGGACGTTGACCGTGAAGCGCCCCTGCGCGCGCATCCGGGGCCAGGAGCGTCCGCGGTGGTCGGCGCAGAAGAGGACGAGCGGCGGGCTCAGCGACACCGACGCGAACGACTGGCACGCGAACCCGACCGGCTCGCCGTCCTCGCCGTAGCCGGTGACGATCGTGACGCCGGTCGCGAAGTGTCCGAGCGCGTGGCGCAGGTGCTCGGGCGACGGCTCGACAGGCGTCGGCTCGGCGTCGAGCGTCGGCTCGGCGTCGAGCGTCGGCTCGGCGTCGGGGGTCGGCGCGTCGGTCACGGCCGCTCGCCCCCACCCGGCTCCCGCGCCTCGCCGAACGCCTGCACGAGCGCCGCGAGCCGTGAGGCCTCCCGGTCCGACACCTCGCCGTCGGCCTTCTGGATCGCCATGACGGCCACCGTGTCGCCGTCCTCGAGGTCGAGGCTGACCCACGGTTCGCCGCCACCGAACTGGACGCCGACGATCTCGGCCCACTCCAGGGTGCGGGTGACGACGAGGTTGCGCACGACGAGACCCTCGCGGCTCGGCACCGCGACGATCGAGGCGTAGCGCCAGGCCACGACGGCGAGCACGACGCCGAGGCCGAAGAACATGATCCGGTCGCCGGCGCCCCAGTGTCCGAGGGTCTGGGTCGGCATGAGCACGGCGATCGCCCCGAAGAGCGCGAGCGAGCCCCACGCGGCGGAGAGCGCGACGACCCGGCCACGACGCGGGCGGAACGGCGCGAGCGCGTCGCCCTGCGGGTGCGCGGCGGCCGGGACCGGGTCGCTGTTCACAGCCGGCACGCCGCGATGTCGGTGACGAGGATGGCCCGCGCACCGAGGTCGTAGAGCTCGTCCATGAGCCGGTTGCGCCCGATGCGGGGGACCATGGCGCGCACGGCGACCCATGCGTCGTCCTGCATCGGCGAGACGGTCGGCGACTCGAGGCCCGGGGTCAGCTCGCATGCCTTGTCGACCAGGTCCTTGGGGCAGTCGTAGTCGAGCATGACGTACGTGCGCGCCGTGATGACGCCCGCGATGCGCCGCTGGAGCACCTCGATGGCCTGGGCCTCGCCCGGGCGGTCGCCGCGGATCAGAACGGCCTCCGACCGCAGGATCGGCTCGCCGAAGACCTCGAGGCCCTGCTGGCGCAGGGTGGTCCCGGTCTCGACGACGTCGGCGATGCAGTCGGCGACACCGAGGGTGATCGCGGTCTCGACCGCACCGTCGAGGCGCACGACGTCGGCAGCCAGCCCGCGGGCGGCGAGATCGGCACGGACGAGCCCGGCGTAGGAGGTCGCGACGCGCTTGCCGGCGATCTCCTCGACCGACCCGACGTGCCCGGGCTTGCCGGCGTAGCGGAACGTCGACGCGCCGAAGCCGAGGGTCATGACCTCGACGGCGCCCGAGCCGGAGTCGAGGAGCAGGTCGCGGCCGGTGACCCCGGCGTCGACGGTGCCCGAACCGACGTACACGGCGATGTCACGCGGGCGCAGGTAGAAGAACTCGACGTCGTTGTCGTGGTCGGTGACGACGAGCTCCTTGGTGTCGCGACGCGTCCGGTAGCCCGCCTCGCGGAGCAGGTCGACGGTCGCCTCGGACAGGGAGCCCTTGTTGGGCACGGCGATGCGGAGCATGGTGGTCCTCGGAGTCCTCGAAGTCGTTGTGACGGAAAGGCGCTCGCGCCTCAGAGGTGCGCGTAGACGTCGTCGAGCGTGATGCCCTTGGCGATCATGAGGACCTGGAGATGGTAGAGCAGCTGGCTGATCTCCTCGGCGGCCTCGTCGGTGGTCTGGTACTCCGCGGCCATCCAGACCTCGGCAGCCTCCTCGACGATCTTCTTGCCGATGGCGTGGACGCCGGCATCGAGGGCCGCGACGGTGCCCGAGCCCTCGGGCCGCGTCGCCGCCTTGTCGGCCAGCTCGGCATACAGCTGTTCGAAGCTCTTCACGAGGTCCAAGGGTACGGGGACCCCGGTCCGGGCCCTGACCCCGCTCACTCCGTGGCGGTCCGGCTCGCCGGCACGACGTGCGCGCCGCCGTGGCCGGCCCCGGGCGGCGACACCCGGGCGAGGGCCACGACGGTGGCCACGGCCGCGGTCGCCGCCTCGTGGCCCTTGTCCTCGGCCGAGCCCGGCAGACCGGCCCGGTCGAGGGCCTGCTGCTCGTCGTCGCACGTGAGGACACCGAACCCGACGGGCGTGCCGGTGCTGACAGCGACGTCGGTGAGCCCGGCCGTCGCCGCCTGGCAGACGTACTCGAAGTGCGGCGTGCCGCCTCGGATGACGACGCCGAGGGCCACGAGGGCGTCGTACCACTCGGCGAGACGGGCACACGCGACCGGCAGCTCGAAGGTGCCGGGCACCCGCACGACGTCGACGTGCTCGACGCCGGCGTCGGCCAGGCCCCGCCGGGCGCCCTCGAGGAGCCCGTCCATGACCGTCTCGTGCCAGCTCGCCGCGACGACGGCCACGCGCAGGCCGCGACCGTCGGTGTGGATGGTGGGGGCGCCGTCCTTCATGCCGTCTCCTGTCCGTGCCGGGCGTCGTCGGTCGGAATGTCGTGACCGAGGCGCTCGCGCTTGGTGATGAGGTACTGCTCGTTGTCCTGCCCGACCGGGCCGTGGAGCCGCTCGACGGCGACGACGTCGAGCCCGAGGCCGCGCAGGGCCTGGACCTTCGTGGGGTTGTTCGTCAGCAGCACGACGCTGTCGACGCCGAGGTCGTGGAGCATCGCCGCCCCGGCCGCGTACTCACGGGCGTCGACGGGCAGCCCGAGCGCCGTCTGCGCGTCGACGGTGTCGGCGCCGCGGTCCTGCTGGGCGTAGGCGCGCAGCTTGTCGACGAGCCCGACGCCACGCCCCTCGTGGCCACCGAGGTAGACGACGACGCCGCCCTCGGCGCCGACCCGTGCCAGGGACGCCTGAAGCTGCGGGCCGCAGTCGCAGCGCAGCGAGCCGAACGCGTCGCCGGTGAGGCACTCGGAGTGCAGCCGCGTCAGCACCGGCCCGGTGCCGGACAGGCCGTGCAGGCCACGCGGGCTGACGAGGGCGACGTGCTCGTCACCGGTCAGGGTGTCGCGGTAGCCGTGGGCGGTGAAGGTGCCGTGGACGGTCGGGATGCGGGTCGTCGCGAGGCGCTCGACGCGGTCGTGGCGCTGGCGGTGCTCGACGAGCTGCTCGATGGTGACGACGGGCAACCCGTACTCGCGGCCCAGGGCGACGACCGCGTCGAAGCGCATCATCCGGCCGTCGTCGTGGACGAGCTCGCCGATGATGCCGACGGGCTCGAGGCCGGCCAGGCGGGTCAGGTCGACGGCGGCCTCGGTGTGGCCGGGGCGGGTCAGGACGCCGCCGTGCTTGGCTCGCAGCGGCAGGATGTGCCCGGGCCGGATGAGGTCGTCGGGAACCGAAGCGGGATCGGCGAGCACCTGGGCGGTGCGCAGCCGGTCGGCCGCGCTGATGCCGGTGGTGACGCCCGACGCGGCGTCGACCGACACGGTGTACGCGGTGCGGAGCGGGTCGCGGTTGTCGGCCACCATGAGCGGCAGGTCGAGCCGGTCGGCCACGGCGTCGGGCACGGGGGCGCAGAGGTAGCCCGACGAGTGGCGGATCGTCCACGCCATCCAGTCCTCGGTGGCGGTGGCGGCGGCGAGCACGAGGTCGCCCTCGTTCTCCCGGTTCTCGTCGTCGAGGACGAGGACCGGGCGTCCGGCACGCAGTGCGTCGAGGGCGTCCTCGACGGTCGACAGCCCGCTCATGACGTGACCTCCTGCGACTGGTGCGGGCGACCCTGCCGGTGCTCGAGGAGGCGCTCGACGTACTTGGCGATGACGTCGACCTCGAGGTTGACCGGGTCGCCGACGCCCTTGTGCCCCAGCGTCGTCAGGTCGAGCGTCGTCGGGATGAGGGAGACCGTGAAGGTGTCGTCGGTGACCGACGCAACGGTGAGCGAGACACCGTCGACGGTGATCGAGCCCTTCTCGACGACGTACCCGGCGAGGTCGCGGGGCAGGGTCAGCTCGACGGTCTCCCAGCGGTCGCCGGGCGTGCGCGCCGTGACGGTGGCCGTGCCGTCGACGTGCCCCTGCACGACGTGGCCGCCGAAGCGTCCGTCCGCGCGCATGGCGCGCTCGAGGTTGACGCGGTCGCCCGGCCGCAGGGCGCCGAGCGAGCTGCGCCGCAGCGTCTCGGCCATGACGTCGACGGTGAAGCCCTCGGCGTCGTGCTCGACGACGGTGAGGCACACGCCGTTGACGGCGATCGAGGCCCCGTGCACCGCCTCGGACACGACGAGCGGGCCGGTGATGCGCAGCACGGCGGAGTCGGCGCCGTGGTCGAGCGCGGCGACCGTGCCGAGCTCCTCGACGATTCCGGTGAACATGGACTACTCCTTCGTGGTGGCGTGGATGCGCACGTCGTCGTCGACGAGCGTCACGTCCGCGGTGTGGAGGCGGAGGGTGTCGGCGACCGTGCCGATGCCGAGGTCGGCCACGGCGTGGGGGCCGGCGCCGAGGAGGGCCGGGGCGAGGTAGGCATACACGTCGTCGACGAGCCCGGCGCCGAGGAAGGCGGCCGCGAGTGTCGGGCCGCCCTCGAGCCAGACGTCACGGATCCCCTTGCCCCACAAGCGCTCCAGCGCCTCCTTGGGATCGCGGGTGCGCAGGTGCAGGACGTCTCGGGCGCCGTCGTGCACGGCGGCGGACGCCGGGACGTCGCGCAGGCCCATGACGACGCGCAGCGGCTGGCGTGAGAGGTCGGCGCCCGACGCGTCCCGCACCGTCAGGCGCGGGTCGTCGGCGAGGAGCGTCCCCGTGCCGACGAGGACGGCGTCACGCGTCGCGCGCAGGCGGTGCACGTCGGCACGCGCCCCCGGGCCGGTGATCCAGCGGCTCGAACCGTCGGCCGCCGCGCTGCGCCCGTCGAGCGTCGCCGCGAACTTCCAGGTCACGAGAGGTCGCCCGAGGGCCACGGTCCGGGCCCACCGGGAGTTCAGCTCGGCGGCCTCGTCGGCGAGCAGGCCCCCGATGACGTCGACACCTGCCGCGTGCAGCTGCTCGGCCCCGCCCGCGGCGTCGGGGTTCGGGTCGCTCTGGGCGAAGACGACCCGGGCCACGCCCGCGTCCACGAGCGCGCCCGCGCAGGGACCGGTGCGTCCGTGGTGCGCGCACGGCTCGAGCGTGACGTAGGCCGTCGTGCCCGCGGCCCGCTCCCCCGCGTCGGCGAGGGCGACCACCTCGGCGTGCGGGGTGCCCGCACCGTGGTGGTAGCCCTCGCCGGCGACCGTGCCGTCGGCGGCCACCAGCACGCAGCCGACGCGCGGGTTGGGGTCGGGCCACGGCCCGGCTGCGGCGAGGTGGAGGGCTCGTCGCATCCAGGCCGAGGCGGCCGTGTCGCCCATGTCGAGCCCCGGTCAGCCGGTCTTGACGGCGGTCAGGTCGGGCTCGACGTCGGCCCGGTCGCTCGTGCGGGTCACCTTGACCCACTGGAGGAAGCCGTAGACGACGAACAGGCCGTAGAAGATGTAGAGCACGGACGTCGGCACGTAGTCGGTGGCGAAGCCGAGCGGCACCCCGACGAGGTCGACGGCGATCCACGCGAGCCAGAACTCGTTCCAGCCGCGGGCCATCGCGTACGTCGCGACGATCGAGCCGACGAAGATCCACGCGTCGCACCAGAAGAACCACCACTGCGGCGACCAGAACGGGTTGGGGGCCGCCTCGGACAGCATCCGGAAGACCTGCGCCGCGATGACGGTGCCGACGAGCCAGAACGCCACCGACACCGTGCGCTCGCGACCGGTGGCCCAGCGTGGGGTGATGGCCACGCCCGACGCGTCACCGGCGTGGCTGAGCCGCCGCACCTGGCTCCAGCGCCACCACCCGTAGATGCTCGTGACGATGAAGAAGATCTGCCGGCCGGCCTGTCCGTAGAGCGGGATGCGCTGGTCGGCGCCGAAGAGGGCGCCGGTGTAGACGAAGAACAGCAGGATGTTGGCGACGATCCCGACGGGCCAGGCCCAGACGAGGCGCTTCATCCCGAGGTAGGCGGAGGCGACGCCGATGAGGACGCCGATCAGCTCGGTCCAGTGCAGCTGGTAGGGACCGATGGGGATGGCGGCGTCGAGGACCTGCTGGAACAGGTTCTGCGAGGCGTCCGCGGCTGCGAGTGTGACCATGTGGTGTTCGTCCTCGGAGGTTCGTGGTGTGTGTCGGACGAACTCCGGGGGTACTCCACAGGTCGGGTCGGGCGGGCGCTGGCTGCGCGGACCCACGGGTGCGCGCACACCGGCCGTCGACGGCCTGTCTCGTGCTGCCTCCCATCCGGACTTTCACCGTCGGTCCTGGAATCCCACCAGGTCAACCGGCCGCTGGATGCGGTCGGGTCGCGGACTGTAACCGCCGGCTCGGAATTACACCGACCCCGGAGCACGTGCCTCCCAGTATGCACCCGCCCGCTGAGGCGTCGCACCCGGCGTCCGGGTGACGCCTGCCACGCCCCGGCTCAGTGGCGGTGACGCTCGGCGAGCTCGCGCAGCTGCCCTATCGCGGCGGCGGCATCCTCGGCCCCGTACACGGCCGACCCGGCGACGAAGACGTCGGCGCCCGCCTCCGCGCACTGCTCGATGGTGTCGGCGCTGACGCCGCCGTCGACCTGGACCCAGATCTCGCCGCCGTGGCGCCGCACGGCCTCGCGCACCTGCGCGACCTTCGGCATCTGGTCGGCCATGAAGGACTGTCCGCCGAACCCGGGCTCGACGGTCATGACGAGGACCATGTCGAGGTCGGGCAGCAGGTCCTCGTACGGCGCGAACGGCGTACCCGGCTTGATCGCCATCGACGCGCGGGCGCCCGCCGCCCGGAGCGTGCGGGCGAGGGTGCGGGGGTCGCGCGCCGCCTCGACATGGAACGTCACCGACTGGCAGCCCGCCTCGGCGTACGCCGGGGCCCAGCGGTCAGGGTCCTCGATCATGAGGTGAGCGTCGATCGGGATCGGGCTCACCGTGAGCAGCGCCTCGACGACGGGCAGCCCGAGCGTCAGGTTCGGCACGAAGTGCGCGTCCATGACGTCGACGTGGGCCCAGTCGGCGTCGCTGATGCGGCGCAGCTCGGACTCGAGGTTGGCGAAGTCCGCGGAGAGGATGCTCGGGGAGATCTGCACGCGCACAGCCTAGGGGTGGGCGCGCCCCGGCCCGCCGTCACCCGACCGTCGGCCGACCGTCGGCCGGCCGTCAACCCACCCTCAGCCGACGCAGAGGCAGAACGGGTGCCCGGCCGGGTCGAGGAAGACGCGGAAGCTCGTCCCCGGCTGGTGCTCGTGCCGGGTCGCCCCGAGCGCGAGGACCTCGGGTTCGGCCGCGTCGAGGTCCTCGACGACGACGTCGAGGTGCATCTGCTGGGGCCCCTGCTGACCCGGCCACTCCGGCGCCCGGAAGTCGGCGACCTGCTGGAAGCAGATGCAGTTGCCGTTCTCGGCGCGGATCTCGGCCCACCCGTCCGAAACGTCGACCTTCCAGTCGAGGAGCGTGCCGTAGAACGTGGCGAGGGCCGCGGCGTCGGGGCAGTCGATGACGAAGCTGGGGTACTGGGCGATGGCCATGGGCCGGACCCTAACGACCCTTCCGGACGTTCGGCGTCCGGAAGGCTCAGCGGCGGCGCAGGAGCGCCAGGAACATCGCGTCGGTGCCGTGGACGTGGGGCCACAGCTGCACGTACGGCCCGTCGCCGAGGCCCGCCAGCTCGTGGCCCGACGCATCCCGGAAGAGCGCGCGGGCGTCGACGAGCTCCACGTCGTCGCGCTTCTTCAGGACGTCCGTGACGACGAAGCGGGTCTCGTTGAGGTGGGGGCTGCACGTGGCGTAGGCGACGAGCCCGCCGGGTGCGGTGGCCTCGATCGCGGACGCGAGCAGCTCACGCTGAAGCCCGGCCAGGGCCGCGACGTCGCCGGGGGTGCGCCGCCAGCGAGCCTCGGGTCGCCGGCGCAGGGCGCCGAGGCCGGTGCACGGGGCGTCGACGAGGACGCGGCTGTAGCGGCCCGGTTCGTCGGTGCCCACCTCGCGGCCGTCGCCGTCGCGCACCTCGATGCGCGTGCCTGCCTCGTCGGCCGCGGCGCGCGCAGCGCCCAGCGTCTGGCGCACGAGGTCGGCACGGTGCTCACTGATCTCGTTGGCCACGAAGGGGATCCGACGCTGCACGGCGAGCGCTGCCAGCAGGCCCGCCTTGCCACCCGGCCCGGCGCAGAGGTCGAGCCAGCGCTCGCGCCCAGCGGCCTCGCCCGTGACGTCGGCGGCGGCCAGGGCGAGCGCGAGCAGCTGCGACCCCTCGTCCTGCACGGCGGCACGGCCCTCGCGCACCGCGCGGATGGCCCCCGGGTCGCCCTCGGGCAGGACGGCCCCGACCGGGCTCGTCACCGAGGCATCGGCCCCCGCGTCGAGCAGCTCGTCGAGGGTGGCCAGGCCCGGCCGGGCGACGAGCGAGACCCGCGGCGGGGCGTTGTCGGCGGCGAGCAGCGCGGCGAGCGGCTGGTCGACGCTCGAGGCGGTGGCCGCCCCGTGTCCGATGAGGGCGGCGCGCAGCGCCTTGACGACCCACACCGGGTGCGACGTGCGGACCGCCAGGGCCTCGAGCGGGTCATCGGCGCGCTCCGTGACGGCCTGCACCCAGGCGTCGAGGTCGCGCTCGCTGATGCGGCGCATGACGGCGTTGACGAAGCCCGCCGCGCCGGCGCCGTTGACCTGGCGCGCGAGGGCGACGGTCTCGTCGACGGCGGCGTGGGTGGGCACCCGCATGCCGAGCAGCTGGTGCGCGCCGAGGCGCAGCGTGTCGAGCACCTTGGGGTCGATCCGGTCGACGGGGCGGTCGGCCGCCACGGACGCGATGGCGTCGTAGAGGCCGCGCAGGCGCGTCGCCCCGTAGACGAGCTCGGTGGCGAACCCGGCGTCGCGGCCGCTGATCCGCTTCTCGCGCAGGAGCTTCGGCAGCGCGAGGTTGGCGTAGGCGCCCTCGGCGACGTCGCGCATCACGGTGTACGCGGCGAGCCGTGCCGGGTCGGTGCGCCGCGCCCTCTCCGACGGACGCTGGGAGGAGCGGTGCTGGGCCGAGCGGTTGCGCGCCGGTGGCCGCTGGCGCCCGGAGCGGGACCGGTCGGAGTCGCCCTGACCGGAGGACTGGTCACTCACCACCGAGCACCTCCCCTGCCTCGACGCGGGTGCCGCGGGCCCAGTCGGCGGCGGGCATCGGCTTCTTGCCGTGGGCCTGGACGGTCCCGAGCTGGACGGGCACCGTGCGGGTGCCGACGAAGACGGCCCGCTTGGTGACGAGCAGCTGCCCGGACGCCAGGGTGTCGTGCCCGGCGACCTCGTCGGGTGCGGCGAGGCTCACCGGCGCGACCTTGAACCGCTCGCCGCGGAAGGTCGTCCAGGCGCCCGGAGCCGGGGTGCAGCCACGGACGAGACGGTCGACGGCGATGGCCGGGTTCGACCACGTGATGCGCGCGTCGTCGACCTCGATCTTCGGTGCGAGCGAAACCCCTTCTGCTGCTTGGGGAACCGCGACGAGCTCGCCGCTCGCGATGCCGTCGAGCGTGGCGACGAGCAGCCCGGCGCCGGCCGACGCGAGCCGGTCGAGGAGGTCGCCGGCGGTGTCGGTGGGGCGGATCGTCTCGGTCATGACGCCGTAGACGGGTCCGGTGTCGAGCCCCTTCTCGATGAGGAACGTCGAGGCGCCGGTGACCTCGTCGCCGGCCATGATCGCGTGCTGCACCGGGGCCGCACCGCGCCAGGCCGGCAGGAGGGAGAAGTGCAGGTTGACCCACCCGTGCGTCGGCACGTCGAGGGCGGCCTGCGGCAGGAGGTTGCCGTACGCCACGACCGGGCACGCGTCGGGCTCCAGGGCGCGCAGCGCCTCGAGGAAGTCGGGGTCCCCGGCCCGCGACGGCGTCAGCACGGGAACGCCGAGCTCCTCGGCGCGGCGACGCACGGGCGAGGCCTCGAGGCGGCGACCCCGGCCCGCCGGGGCGTCGGGACGCGTGACGACACCGACGAGGTCGTGCCCGGAGGCCGCGACCGCGTCGAGACTGGGCAGCGCCACGTCGGGCGTGCCGGCGAAGACGACCCTCACAGCGCCCTCACAGTGCCCGGCCGAACGTCGAGTGCGGGCTGATGCGGACCTCCGGCGGGTTGTCGGCGAACCACTCCGCCTCGCGGATCGCGCGCATCGCGGCCTTGCGCGCCTCGGGATCGAGCCGGTCGACGAAGAGGATGCCGTCGAGATGGTCGGTCTCGTGCTGGACGGCCCGGGCGAGCAGCTCGGTGCCCTCGAGGACGACGGGCTCGCCCCACATGTTCTGGCCCTTGGCGACGACGGACAGGGCACGCTTCGTGTCGAACGCGAGGCCCGGGATCGACAGGCACCCCTCCGGGCCGTCCTGCTCCTCGTCGGACAGCTGGAGGTCCGGGTTGACGAGGTGCCCGAGGACGCCGTCGACGTAGTAGGTGAAGACCCGCAGCCCGACGCCCAGCTGCGGGGCGGCGAGGCCGGCACCGGGCGCGTCCATCATCGTGTCCTCGAGGTCCTTGACGAGGACCCGCAGCTCCTTGTCGAAGTCGACGACCTCGGCCGCGCGGCTGCGCAGCACGGGATCGCCGAAGAGGCGGATGTCCTTGATCGACACGGATGCGGGTCCTTCGGTCGGGTCCGGGCGGGCAGGCCCGATTCTAGGCCCGCGGCGCCGGGGCCCCTGGAACTGGTGCAAAAAGACCGAAATGAGCACGAAATCGGGCGAAGAGGTGGAGTGTATGGTCTGCCACTTCACGCGTTCCGGCACCCAGCCGGAGGGCCCGATCCCGAGGAAGCCCGCATGCACCACCCCTCCCCCAGCCGCACGCGCTTCCGGCGCCTGCGCGGCGTCCTTCTCGCCGCCTCGGCCGCTGCGCTCCTGGTCCCTTTCGCGACTGCCGCGACCCAGGTCGCTGCCTCCCCCACGACCGAGGCCGTCGCTGCGGCGCCAGCGACGAAGCACTTCATCACCAACCTCCACGGCTCCACGGCCCCCAAGGGCCTCGGCTACGACGTCTTCGACACCGGCGCCTCCGGCGTCGCCGGGCTGCCGACCGGCGTCCAGGGCCTCGTGTGGCTGGGCCAGAAGTGCCCGACGCCCGCCGACGCGACGTTCCGAGCGACCGTCGACAAGCTCGCCGCCAACCCCAGGGTGTTCGGCTACTACCTGTCCGACGAGCCGCACATCGGCGACTGCCCGCGCGGCCCGGCAGCGCTGGCCAGCCGCGCCGACTACATCCGGGCCCGTAGCCACGGCACCCAGAAGTCGTTCATCGTCCTGTCGAAGATCGCCGACTACGGCCCGTTCCGCCCCGCGGCCAGCCACGTCGACCTCGTCGGCCTCGACCCGTACCCGTGCTCGACGGCCTCCCCCACGTGCCCGCTGACGAAGATCAGCGACAAGGTCGCGGCGGCGCGCAAGGCCGGCATCCCGCTCGCCGCGATCGTCCCGGTGTTCCAGACCTTCGGCCAGCAGAGCATCTCGGGCGGCTACTACCGGCTGCCCTCTGCCGCGCAGATGCAGTCGATGCTCTCGGAGTGGCACCGCCTCGTGCCGACGCCGGTGATGGACTACTCCTACGGCTGGGGCCACCAGAGCTCGTCCAACCCGACGCTCGTCGACTCGAGCGGCCTGCAGCGCGTCATGGCCACCCACAACGGGTGACGGCCCACTGACCGGCACGCTTGGTACGCCCGGTACGCCCGGTACGCCACGGCCGGGCGGTCAGGACCTCGACTCGAGAGCCTGGCCGTCGGCCGGGGTGGCGTCGTGGGCCGTGTCGGACGCCGTCGTGGCGTCGGGCACGGCGTCGGGCACGTCGTCGTGCGACAGGTCGCGCACGGAGCGCGACAGCAGCGCCGACAGGGCGACGACGAGGTAGACGGCGGCACTGCCGACGAGGAGCGACTCGAGGTCGACGACCGCGGCGAGCCAGCCGTAGAGGAAGGTGCCGACCGGCATCGCGACGAACGACCCCAGCGCGTCGTAGCTCGACACCCGCGAGAGCACCGCGAGCGGGACGTGCTCGTGCAGCGCCGTCGACCACCCGACCCCGAACACCTCGACGGCAGCGCCTGCGACGAGGAAGCCGAGGGCGACCGGCACCAGCGACGGGTCGAGGCCGAGTATCGCCATCGGCACGGCGAGCAGCGTCATCGCGAGCATGCCGGCGCGCAGCGGGTGGGGCAGGCGCAGGCGCAGCATGACGAGCGTCATGAGCACCGTGCCGACCGCCTCCGCTGACAGGATGATCCCCCAACCCGCCTCTCCGATCGAGGGGTTCGAGGTTGCCACGAGCGGACCGAGCACCCCGAGGACGCCGATGTGGATGGCGTTGAGGACACCGAAGACGAGCACGACGACCCACAGCCACTCGCGCCGGGTGAACTCGCCCCACCCCTCCTTGATGTCGCGCACCATCGAGGACCGCGGGGGCGTCGCGCCCGACGGCGCGGCCACGTCGCTCCGTGGCAGGCGGACCCGCGAGAGGCACACGATCGCGACGACGTACGTCAGGGCGTCGACGGCCAGGGCCCAGCCGGGTCCGACCGACACGACGAGCCCGCCGGCGACGGCAGGTCCGACGACGGCCAGCCCGCTGCGACTGAACGACAGCAGGGCATTGGCCTGCTGGAGCCGCGACCGCTCGACGACGAGCGGCACGATGCCCATCATCGCCGGCATCGTGAAGGCCGACACGGCGCCGTTGAGGGCCTCGATGACGGTCAGCTGGGTGAGGGTCGCGTGCCCGCTGATGACGAGCGCGGCGGCCGCGCCCTGCGTGAGCAGCGTGAGGGCGTGCGACACCTGCATGACGGTGATCCGCGAGAACCGGTCGGCGATGACGCCGCCGACGAGCAGGAACACGACCATCGCCAGCGTGCGCGCCCCGAGCACCTGGGCCAGTGCCCCGGCCGACTCGTCGACGTGCAGGACGGCGAAGGCCAGCGCGACGGGCGCCATGACCGAGCCCACCGTCGAGACCGTGCGCGCGGCGAAGTACCAGGCGAACCGCCGGTCCCCGAGCGCCCCGAAGGACTGGCGCAGCTTCATGACCTCTCCTGCCCTGCGTCATCCCCCGGGCGCAGACGGAAGGCGGCCACGGACAGCGCCGCCCGCACCGTGCCCTCGGTCCGCGGGGGTCGGGCCGACGCGTGCAGCAGCGTGCTCGCCTCGTCGACGAGGGCACAGACGCGCTCCCACGCCTCGGGCTCGACCCAGAGGTCGGCATCGGTGAAGCGGCTCGGGGTGCCCTGCTGCCGCTCGAGGAAGCGACGGGGGATCATGTCGGCGAGGACCCGCACGTAGGCGAGCCGGTCCTCCTCCTTGGTCGCCCGTGGCCGCTGCGCGGGCGCGTCCCACGGGTGCCGGTACTTCTTCGCGCGCCCACCTCGCACGCTCTCCTCGCCGGCGATCTCGAGCAGCCCGGCCGACTCGAGCAGCCGCAGGTGGTAGCTGGCGTTGGCCTGGGTGACGCTGAGCTCGCGGGCCACCTCGGCGGCGCTCAGCTCGGCACCGGTGAGCAGCGAGAGCATCTGCAGCCGCAGCGGGTGGGCCGTGGCGCGGAGCTCGCTGATCCGCTCTTCCTCCAAAGACATGTTTGGGAGTATGGTGCGCGCGACACCCGACCGTCAAGCATCTCTTTGGGGGTTGGTGTCAGGCGGTGGCCTGCCGTTCCACCTCGAGGGTGAAGCCCTGCGCGCGGAGGCGGTCGGCGAGGCGCTCCCCCAACGCCGTCGAGGGCGTGCCGACGCCGGTGCGCAGCGGCAGGCCGGCGTCCCTTGCGAGGGCGAGCACCGACTCCCCGAGCATCACGGCGGTCCCGCCGTAGCCGGGGTCGAACGGGGCCGCGACGCGTGCCACGTAGCGGGCGCCGGTCGTCGTCGTCGCCTCGACGTCCATCCGGAACCGGCCGGCGGCGCGCTGCTCGGCACTGGGCCCCTCTCCCGGTGCCGGCAGGAAGCGGTCGAGCACCGCCCGCGTCGGCGCGAACGACAGCCCGGCCAGGCCGCCGACGAGACCGACCCCCATCCCGGCCGCGAGTACCGGTGACAGCGGACCGCGCCCGAAGTCGACGACCTCCCGGTAGCGCAGCCCGCGCCCGTAGGACCAGTCCGTCAGCGTGTTCGACAGGCGTACGACGCGGGTGTTGAACCCCGCCATGACGAACGGTCCGCTCCACCGGCCGCTGCGGGGGTCGCGGTCGACCGGCACGAGCCCGCGCAGCCGCCCCACGAGTCCCCGTCGCCGTCCGCTGCCGTTGCTCGGCTCGTCCGCGCGGCGCGGGCTCAGAGCGTACGGGTCGGCGAGCACCCGGCGCACCCCGGCGTCGGAGCGCGCGGCGATCGCCTGGCGGCGGGCGGAGTCGACGGTGCCGCCGGAGAACCCGCCCTTCATCGACCGCACCCGCAGCGTCACGTCGGTCAGCGTGCCCTCGTCGTCGGCAGCGGCCCGGCGCGCTGCGAGGAGCACGCCGAGGTCCGAGGGGATCGAGTCGAAACCGCAGGCGTGCACGATCGCCGCACCGGTCTCACGGGCGCGGGCGTCGAGCTCGTCGAGCGACCAGCGCACGAAGAGCACCTCTCCGGTCAGGTCGGCGTAGTGGGTGCCCTCCTCGGCACAGGCCCGGGCCACCTCTCGCCCGTGCGCGTCGTAGGGCCCGACGGTCGTGGCGAGCACCCGGGTGCGCGCGGCGAGGGCGCGCAGCCCGGCCGCGTCGGCGGCGTCGACGGCCACCACCTCCCAGCGCGACGCCACGGGGTCGGCGCCGGACAGCTCGACCCGCAGGGCCTCGAGCTTCTCGCGGGACCGCCCGGCGAGGGCGACACGGACGGGAGCGTCGGGTTCGTCCCCAGCGCGCCGGGCCAGGTGGGCGGCAGTCAGCGCGCCGACGAAGCCGGTGGCGCCGTAGAGGACGATGTCGAGGTCGCGCGCAGGCAAGGACGGCATGGGGTCCACTGTGCCAGCCGGACCCGCCGGCAGGGTCGCTCGACGGGAGTGGTGCTCACCACCCGTCGACGGGGTCGACGCGCACCGTGACGATGTCGGTCTCCTTGCGCGCGGACCGGAACGCCTTGAGCGCCAAGAGCGCCCGCGTCAGCTCGGCGGTGTCGGTCGCGGGCACCCGGACGAGCACGTGGTGGTCGCTCGGGCGCCGCTCCCCATCGGCGTCGCCCGAGCTGCCGGCGGGGCCGCGTCGTGACGCCACGCCGCCGGCGAGGGGCACGGGCCCGAGCACCTGCGCCGACGCCGGCAGGTCGGCCTGCTCGAGGGCCTCCTCGAGCGCCCGACGGGTGCCGGTCAGCTGGGCCACGCGGGCAGCCGGCGGCAGCCCCAGCTCGCGCCGGTCGGCGAGCTCGCGCTCGGCCAGCCAGGCCGGGTCCCAGCGCACCAGGGCCTCGACGGCGGGCAGGGCGACGCCGTCGGGCACGCCGCAGAGCACGACCGCCCGCCCCTCCCTCGCCAGGGCTGCGGCCGTGGTCCACCGGCGCAGCGCCTCGAGGGGCGCGTCGTGCACGGGCAGGTCGAGGCTGGCCCACGCGTCGAGCAGGAGCACGGCGGTGTACCCGGCGTCGGCCACGGGTTCGGCCCCGGGCGTGGCGATGACGAGCGCAGGCTCGCGGCCGACGGACCGCAGCACCTCGCCCGAACCGGACGTGTGCACCGCGACACCGGGAAAGGCCCGGCCGATCTCCTCCGCGGTGCGCCGCACGCCGGTGATCGACGAGCGCAGCCGGGGCGAGCCGCACTCGAGGCACCGGAACGACCCCGGCGTGACGTCCAGGCCACACCAGCGGCACGCCGGCGCCGCGCCCGACGCGCCGACCGACACGGGCCCGCGGCAGCGCTGGCAGCGCACGGGCGTGCGGCACTCGGCGCAGCTGAGCGAGGGCAGGTAGCCGCGACGCGGAACCTGGACGAGGACGGGCCCGTCGACGAGCGCGTCCTTGGCGACGCGGTGCGCCCGCGCCGGGATGTGGGCGCGGGCGGCGGGCCCGTCGCGCTCCTCGTCGGCGCCCTCCCCAGCGACGCCCACGCGGGGCACCGCGCCCCGCAGGCCCGGGCCCGGCTCGACGGGCACCAGCGCGCCCGACTCGACCTCGGCCTCCACGCGCAGGCTGCGGGCGAAGCCGCCGGCGAGCAGGGCGGCGCCGGTGGCGGCGGCCCGCAGGCCGAGGACGACACCGGTGTGGTGGTAGGGCGCGCGGGGCTCGGACAGCAGGTCGTCGCCGTCGTCCCACCACGCGACGAGGCCGAGGTCGCGCACCGGGGCGAAGGCGGCCGCGCGGGTGCCGATGACGACCCGGACGTGCCCGCGCAGCACCTTGAGCCAGGCCGTGTACCGCGCCTGCGGCCCCTGGTCGGCGGTGAGCCGCACGTGCCGGCCGGGCCCCAGGGCCGCCGTCAACGCCGCGTCGAGGCGGTCGACGTCGCGGTGGTCGGGGACGACGAGCAGCGAGCCGCGCCCGGCGGCGAGGGCCGTGGCGGCGGCGACGGCCAGCGCCGCCGGCCAGTCGTGGTCGGGGGTGCGACCCGGCAGGGCGGTCCAGGCCGCGGCCGGGCCCTCGCCCGCGGTCACCCGGCGCAGCCAGGCCGGCCCGGCCGGGTAGGCCGTCCACGGGCCGGGCTCGGGCACCTCGACGGGCTCGGCGTCGGGCGCCTCGAGGGCCAGCGCCCGCTCGGCGGTCGCGTGCCGCTTGGGCACCGCCAGGCGCAGCACGTCGCTCAGGGTGCCGGCGTACCGGTCGGCGACGGCCCGGCACAGCGCGAGGACCTCCGGCGTCAGCACCGGCTCGGCGCTGACGACCCGGCGCAGCGGCGCGAGGCGCCCGTCGTGCTCGGGCATGGCGCGTCGTTCGACGACGAAGCCGTCGAGGTCGCGCCCGGCGAAGCGGACGCGCACGCGGGCACCCGGCACGGCGTCGGCGTCCATCTCCTCGGGGACCGCGTACTCGAAGAGCCGGTCGAGGTGCGCCAGCGGCGTCTCCACGACGACCGCAGCGACCGGCCCGGAGGCCGGTCGCTGCGACTGGTCGTTGCTCGTCTCGTCGCCCACGGGGGCGAATCTAGCCTCAGGCGGAGACGGCGGCCCTCAGGGCATCCACACGGTCGGTGCGCTCCCACGTGAAGGCGTTGTCGATGCCGTCGGCCTTGGTGCGGCCGAAGTGGCCGTAGGCGGACGTCGGCTTGTAGATCGGGCGGAGCAGGTCGAGCGCGTCGACGATCGCCGCCGGACGCAGGTCGAAGACGTCGCCGATGGCCTGCTGGATGGCGTCGACCGACACGGTCTCGGTGCCGAAGGTCTCGACGTAGAGGCCGACCGGCTGCGCCTTGCCGATGGCGTAGGCCACCTGGACCTCGCAGCGGCGGGCGAGGCCGGCCGCCACGATGTTCTTGGCCACCCAGCGCATCGCGTAGGCGCCCGAGCGGTCGACCTTGCTCGGGTCCTTGCCGCTGAAGGCGCCGCCGCCGTGGCGGGCCATGCCGCCGTAGGTGTCGACGATGATCTTGCGGCCGGTGAGGCCGGCGTCGCCCATCGGGCCGCCGATCTCGAAACGGCCGGTGGGGTTGATGAGGGCGCGGAAGCTCGAGGTGTCGAGGTCGGTGCCGCTCGCCGCGAGCTCCTCGAGGACCGGGGCGAAGACGTGCTCGCGGATGTCGGGCTCGAGCATGCCCTCGAGGGAGACGTCCGGCGCGTGCTGGGTGGACAGCACGACGGTGTCGAGCTTGACGGCCCGGTCGCCCTCGTAGGCGATGGTGACCTGGGTCTTGCCGTCGGGGCGCAGGTAGGCCAGCTCCTCGCTCTTGCGCACCTGGGTCAGGCGCTCGGCGAGGCGGTGGGCCACGAAGATCGGCAGCGGCATCAGCTCGGGCGTCTCGTCGCACGCGTAGCCGAACATGAGGCCCTGGTCGCCGGCGCCCTGCTTGTCGAGCGGGTCGACGCCGCCGTGGCGGTTCTCGTGGGCGGTGTCGACACCCTGGGCGATGTCGGGCGACTGGGCGCCGATCGAGATCGAGACGCCGCAGGTGCGGCCGTCGAAACCCTTCTGGGAACCGTCGTAGCCGACCTCGAGGATCGTGTCGCGGACCAGCTGCGGGATCTCGACGTAGCCGGTCGTCGAGACCTCACCGGCGACGTGGACGAGGCCGGTCGTGACCATGGTCTCGACGGCGACGCGGGCCTGCGGGTCGACCCGCAGGAGGGCATCGAGGACGGAGTCGCTGATCTGGTCGCAGATCTTGTCCGGGTGTCCCTCGGTGACGGACTCGGACGTGAACAGACGTGCGGACACTGGCTCTCCCTGGATCGGGTGCGGGTGGTGTGGCCCGGTCGGCGGCGCTCGTGGCGCGGGCGTGTTGCGTGAGTGTAACCGTCACCCGATGAGCGGGGTCAGGGTGTCCCAGAGGGCGTCGGCGACGCTGGCCTTGCTCGCGGGCCCGACCGTGACGACCTCGTCGGTGCCGCGTCGGAGCACGTGGACGGTGGTGTCGTCCTTGCCGAACGTGAGGTCGGTGCCGACCTCGTTGACGACCTGCACGTCGCTGCCCTTGCGGGCGAACTTGGCGCGCGCGTGGTCCATGACCGACCCGTTCACGTCGCCCGTCTCGGCGGCGAAGCTGACGACGAGCGGCCGCTGGGCGCCGAGGGCATCGCGGTCGGCGACGAGGCCGCGGACGATGTCGGGGTTCTCGACGAGCTCGACGGTCAGACCGCCCTCGCCCGGAGCTGCGGTGGGGTCCTTCTTGATCTTGCTGTCGCTGACCGTCGCCGGACGGAAGTCGGCGGGGGCCGCGGCCATGACGACGACGTCGGCCCCCTGCGCGGCGGCGGTGACGGCGTCGCGCAGCTCGAGGGTGGTGCCGACGCGGACGACGCGGATGCCGTCGGGCGCCGGGAGGTCGACGTTGGCGGCCACGAGCGTCACCTCGGCGCCGCGGGCGGCGGCGGACGCGGCGATGGCCAGGCCCTGCTTGCCCGAGCTGCGGTTGCCGAGGAAGCGGACCGGGTCGAGCGGCTCGCGGGTGCCCCCGGCGGACACGACGACGCGGCGCCCGGCGAGCGGGCCCTGCCCCGACGCGTCAGGGGCGTCCGACGCGTTCGACGCGTCCGACGCGTTCGGCACGCGGTCGAGCACCTCGAGGCACGCGGCGTAGATGTCCTCGGGCTCGGGCAGCCGCCCCGCGCCGGAGTCGGCGCCGGTGAGGCGGCCCACGGCGGGCTCGACGACGTGGACGCCGCGCGAGCGCAGCGTGGCGACGTTGGCCCGCGTGGCGGCGTGTTCCCACATCTCGGTGTGCATCGCCGGGGCGAAGACCACCGGGCAGCGCGCCGTGAGGAGCGTGTTCGTGAGCAGGTCGTCGGCCAGGCCGTGCGCGGCCTTGGCGAGCACGTCGGCCGTGGCCGGGGCCACGACGACGAGGTCGGCGTTCTGGCCGATCCGCACGTGCGGCACCTCGTGGACGGAGGTCCACACCTCGGTCGAGACCGGCTTGCCCGACAGCGCCGACCACGTCGGCGCCCCGACGAAGCGGAGCGCCGCCGCGGTGGGCACGACGGTGACGTCGTGGCCGGCCTCGGTGAACAGGCGCAGCAGCGTGCACGCCTTGTAGGCGGCGATGCCGCCGCTGACGCCGAGGACGACGCGCATCGGACCGCCGTGGCTCGCGACGCTCAAGGGGAGCGCTCAGCCCTCGGTGGGCTCGGACGTGAGCAGGCCCTCGTTGATCTCACGCAGTGCGATCGACAGCGGCTTCTCGTGGACCTCGGTCTCGACGAGCGGGCCGACGTAGTCGAGCAGGCCCTCCTGCAGCTGCGAGTAGTACGCGTTGATCTGGCGGGCGCGCTTGGCCGAGTAGATGACGAGCGCGTACTTGGAGTCGGCGGCGGTCAGCAGGTCGTCGATCGGCGGGTTGGTGATGCCGATGGGAGCAGCCTGGGTACCGGACACGGTGATCTCGTTTCGTTCGGGGGTCGGCGCGTACCTGCCTGACCGGGCACGCGAGGGTCGGGGCTCACCGTTCGGCGGGCCCCGATCTCATCAATGATACGAGTTCCTCGCTCGCACGACGAACGTCGTCGTTGACGATGACCTCGTCGAACTCGGACTGGGCGGCCAGCTCGGCCCGCGCGGTGGTGAGGCGCCGCTCGCGTTCGGCCTCGTCCTCGGTGCCGCGGCCGACGAGCCGGCGCACCAGCTCGTCCCAGCTCGGGGGTGCGAGGAAGACGAAGAGCGCGTCGGGCCAGGTCTCGCGCACCTGGCGCGCGCCCTGCAGGTCGATCTCCAGGAGGGCGTCGCGGCCCTCGCGGATGGCCCGCTCGACGGGTCCGCGCGGCGTGCCGTACTTGGCGACGCCGTGCACGACCGCGTACTCGAGGAACTCCCCCGCCGCGACGAGCCGGTCGAACTCGGTGTCGTCGACGAAGTGGTAGTGCACGCCGTCGACCTCGCCGGGTCGCGGCTTGCGGGTGGTCATCGAGACCGAGAACCAGACGCCGGGGAAGTACGTGCGCACGTACGCCGCGATGGTGCCCTTGCCGACGGCCGTGGGCCCGGCGAGGACGGTCAGGCGACCGATCCGACGCGTGGCTGCCGAGGCGGCGAGGTCGGCGTCGGCAGTGACTCCGTCCATCACTGCTTCTCGAAGCGCTTGAGCAGCGCCGCGACCTGGTTGGCGCCGAGGCCACGGACGCGTCGCGACTCGGCGATGCCGACCTCGGCCATGATCGCCTTGGCGCGGACCCGGCCGACGCCCGGCATCGACTCGAGCAGCTCGGTGACCTTCATCTTGCCGATGACCGCGTCGGCCTTGCCGTCCTCGAGCACCTCGGCGAGCGAGCCGCTGGAGTACTTGAGGCGGTTCTTGACCGCAGCCCGTTCCCGTCGCGCGGCCGCGGCCTTCTCGAGGGCTGCAGCCCGTTGCTCGGGGGTGAGCGGTGGAAGCGCCACGGTGTCCGGTCTCCTGCCTGCGCGCGGGTGACGCATCCTGCGCCCCCGTCGTTCTCGTGTCTCCGCCCGAACCTAGCGATCCGCCGGGGCGCGCCGCAACGCGGGGCCCTGCCCGACGACGCCGGGCGGCGGCGCCGGGAGCGTCACCGCGACAGGTCGACGCCGCACGTCGCGCGCGCGTGCGTCTCGACCTTCTTGGCGGTGGCCTGGTAGCCGGCCATCTGCTGCGTCAGGCCCTTGAGATCGGGGTCGTCGGCGGCGAACTTCTGGAAGAAGGTCCGCAGCGTCGTCCACTCGCCGCGGACGTCGTCGGGGGCGGCGACCTCGATGGTGCGCACGCTGGCCACGAAGCGCGTCGCGGCGCCACGGTCGGCCAGGGAGGCCCCGGCCGACGTCCACTGCGACTGGGCGGCGCGCAGCGCGTCGCAGTACGCGGTCGTGTCGGACCCACCACCGCACCCTGCGAGCGGGAGCGCCCCGAGGAGCAGGCACACCGCCGCAACGGCCGGGGTGGAGGGGCGGACGCGACGCATGGCCCCACCGTAGGTGCTGACCGTCCCGGCGTCCCGCGCCTGGCGCAACGCCACGACGGTGCCGCCGGTCAGGGGACGAGCGAGGCCGCGACCTCGCGGGCCCGGGCCGCCAGACGGCTCGGCTCGGGACCCGCGGACAGCACCTCACGGCTGGACGCGGCGAGTACCTGTCCGCGGGCCGGACCGAAGGTGCGGGCGAGGCTCTCCACGCTGCCGCCCTGGGCGCCGACGCCCGGTGCGAGCACGGGCGTCGCGGCCCCCACGAGGTCGAGGCCGAGGTCGGCGACCGCCGAGCCCACGGTGGCGCCGACGACGAGCCCGACGTGGCCGAGCTCACCCCGGGCGGCGGCGGACGCGTTGTCGGCTGCCGCCCCCGCGACGACGGACGCCGCGACGGACCGGTCGTCACGGACCGCGTGCTGGACGCTCGCGCCCTCGGGGTTGGAGGTGAGCGCCAGGACGAACAGGCCTCGGCCGGTCTGCTCGGCGAGGTCGATGGCCGGGCGCAGCGACTCGTAGCCGAGGTACGGGCTGACGGTGAGCGCGTCGGGCGGGGCGACGGCGTCCCTGCCGAGGTAGGCCTCGGCGTAGGCGGCCATCGTCGAGCCGATGTCGCCGCGCTTGGCGTCGAGGACGGTGAGCGTCTCGGCCTCGCGCAGCTCGGTGAGGACGCGCTCGAGGACCGCGATGCCGCGGCTGCCGAACACCTCGAAGAAGGCCGACTGCGGCTTGACCGCGGCGACGCGACCGGCGAAGGCCTCGACGCACGTCAGGGCGAAGCGTTCGAGCCCCGCGAGGTCGTAGGTCAGGCCCCACGCCTCGACGAGGGCGCGGTGCGGGTCGATGCCCGCGCAGAGCGGCCCGCGCTCGTCCATTGCGGCGCGCAGGCGGGCGCCGAAGCCGGTGGTCATCGTCGGTCTCCGTTTCGTGGGTGGGCTCGGTGCTGTCGGGATCGTCAGCGGCCGTGGGCGGCGCCGACGGCGTCCTCGAACCGGTCGAAGCCCAAGCCGCCGAGCAGCTCGGCGAGCTCGTGGAGCACCCGCACCGGCGCCTTGGGGTCGTTGAAGGTCACGGTGCCCACCTGGATCGCGCTCGCGCCGGCGGCGACGAGCTCGAGGGCGTCGCGACCGGTGCGCACGCCGCCGACGCCGATGATCGGCACCGTCGGCATGCGCCCCTCGAGCATCGCCTGGCGCACCTGCCAGACGGCCCGCACGGCGACGGGCCGGATGCCGGGGCCGGACAGGCCGCCGGTGACGCCGCCGAGGTGCGGGCGCATCCGGTCGGTGTCGATGGCCATGCCGAGCAGGGTGTTGATCATCGTCAGGCCGTCGGCGCCGGCCTTGACGCACGCCGCGGCGATCGCCGTGATGTCGGTGACGTCGGGACTCAGCTTGGCGAAGACCGGGATGTCACGGGGCAGCTGCTCGCGCACGAGCGCGATGACCTTCGCCGACGCGAGCGGGTCGCAGGCGAAGACGAGGCCGCGGTTGGCGACGTTCGGGCAGGAGATGTTCACCTCGACGCCGACGACCGCCTCGAAGGCGCGGCTCGCGCGGAGCGTCGCGGCGACGTGCGCGAACTCGGTGCTCGAGCTGCCGGCGATCGAGGGCAGCACGCGGGCCCCGACCGAGTGCAGCCACGGGAGGTCGTCGTCGACGAACGCCTCGATGCCGGGGCCCTGCAGGCCGATCGAGTTGAGCATGCCCGACGGCGTCTCGGCCATGCGCGGCGTGCCTCGGCCGGAGCGCGGCTCGGCCATGACCGACTTCGTCACGAAGGCGCCGAGGTCGGCGACGTCGAAGAAGCGGTGCAGCTCACGGCCGTTGGCCGCGCAGCCCGACGCCGTCATGAGCGGGTTGGGCAGGCGGCGGCCCGCGAGGTCGACGGACAGGTCGACCCTCGGACCGGCGACCTCGCTCCCCCGCGTCTGCTCCGACGCGTCCACGGTGACCTCGACCATCAGTGACCTCCGACCTTGGGTGCGCCGACGCAGTCGTCGGGGACGTGGGCGTGGTTGCCCTCGAAGGCGTCCCAGCGGATGCGGTCCCCGCGGAACACCGGGCCCTCGACGCAGGACCGCGACATCCGGGTGCGGCCGTCGGCGCCGACGACGGGCATGACGCACGTCATGCACACGCCGACGCCGCAGGCCATGGCCTCCTCGACGGCCACCTGCGCGACGGCGCCGTGCGCCGCCGCGACGTCGGTGACCGACCGGAGCATGCCCATCGGGCCGCACGCGTAGACGACGCCGGCCCCGGTGCGCTCGATGACCTCGGGCAGCACGTCGCTGACCCAGCCCTTCCTGCCGGCCGAGCCGTCGTCGGTGGTGACGCTGACGCCGTCGCAGGAGCGTCGGGCCTCGACGACCCCGAAGAGGCGGTCCTCGCTGGCCGCGCCGAGCACCATCTCGACGTGGCAGCCGCGTTCGCGCAGGTCGCGGGCCAGCCAGAACAGCGGCGCGCTGCCGTAGCCGCCGCCGACGAGAACGCACGGCACCGGGTCGGTGGGCAGGGGGAAGGCCTTGCCGAGCGGGCCGACGACGTCGACCGTGTCGTGTGGCTGGCGCTCGACGATCCACCGCGTGCCGGCGCCGACGGCGGACACGACGATCTCGACGGTGCCGCCGTAGGTACCGCTCGGGCTGACCTTGTGGATCGAGAACGACCGCCGCAGCAGGGCGCCCGAGGACTCCCCACCGACGGCGAGGGCGACGAACTGCCCCGGACGGGCCATCTCGGCCACGCCGGGCGCCACGAGCGTCAGGTGCTGGTAGGCCCCGACGCGTCGGGTCGCGATGACCTCGGCGACCTCTTGGGTGACCTTGGCGCGCTGGGCGCGCTCGGTGGCGGCGGCGCTCACGCGTCGGCCCCCACGGTGGTCGGCAGGTCGGCGGTGGTCGTGGCTACGGCGTCCTGCGGGCTCGCCTGTGCCGCAAGGCCGTCCACACCGTCGACGATTCGGGTGCCGCGGCCGTAGAGGTCGAGGTCGCGGGCGTGGTCCTGGAGCGACTTGACCCGCACCTCCTCGGTCAGCCCCGCCTCGATGCCGAGGACCGCGGCTGCGAGGGTCGCGATCGTCGTGATGATCGGCTTGTCGGCGCTCGTCGTGGCCGCCCGGATCGCGTAGCCGTCGGCGCGGGCGTCCTGGCCCGAGGGCGTGTTGACGACCATCTGCACCTCGCCGGCCTGGATGAGGTCGACGATCGAGGGCTCGTTCGGGTCGCCGTCGCCGCGCTCGGTGATCTTGCGCACGAGCGTCGCCTCGATCCCGTTGCGCTTGAGCACCGCCGCCGTGCCGGTCGTCGCGAGGATCGTGAAGCCGAGGTCGACGAGGCGCTTGACCGGGAAGAGCATGGCGCGCTTGTCGCGGTTGGCGACCGACACGAAGATCGCGCCGGAGCGCGGCAGCGCCGAGCCGCCACCCTGCTGGGCCTTGGAGAACGCCGAGCCGAAGTCGACGTCGATGCCCATGACCTCGCCGGTGGAGCGCATCTCCGGGCCGAGGAGGGAGTCGACGGCGATGCCCTCCTTGGTGCGGAACCGCTTGAACGGCAGGACGGCCTCCTTGCACGAGACCGGGGCGTGCGCCGGCATCGAGCCGCCGTCGCCGGTCGGGGGCAGCATGCCCTCCTCGCGCAGCTCGGCGACCGTCGAGCCGAGCATGACCCGGGCCGCGGCGCTCGCGAGCGGGACGCCGGTGGCCTTGGCCACGAAGGGCACGGTGCGCGAGGCGCGCGGGTTGGCCTCGATGACGTAGAGGATGTCCTGGGCCAGGGCGAACTGGACGTTCATGAGCCCGCGGACGCCGATGCCCTCGGCGAGCTGGCGCGTCGCCTCGCGGACCCGGACCAGCTCGGCCTCGCCGAGCGTCGCCGGCGGCAGCGTGCACGAGCTGTCGCCGGAGTGGATGCCGGCCTCCTCGACGTGCTCCATGATCCCGCCGAGGTACATGTCCTCGCCGTCGAAGAGCGCGTCGACGTCGATCTCGATGGCGTCGTCGAGGAAGCGGTCGATGAGCACCGGGTGCTCGGGGCTGGCCTCGGTGGCCTTCTCCACGTAGGTGACGAGCGAGTCGTCGTCGTAGACGATGACCATGCCGCGACCGCCGAGGACGTACGACGGGCGCACGAGCACCGGGTAGCCGATCTCGCGGGCGATCGTCAGGGCCTCGTCGGCGCTGAGGGCTGTGCCGTGCTTCGGCGCGATGAGCCCGGCCTTGGCCAGCACCTGCCCGAAGGCGCCACGGTCCTCGGCGAGGTGGATGGCGTCGGGCGAGGTGCCGACGATCGGCACGCCCTCGTCGGCCAGCGCCTTGGCCAGGCCGAGCGGGGTCTGGCCGCCGAGCTGGACGATGACACCGGCCACCGGGCCGGCCTTGGTCTCGGCGTGGATGACCTCGAGGACGTCCTCGAGGGTCAGCGGCTCGAAGTAGAGGCGGCTGCTCGTGTCGTAGTCGGTCGAGACCGTCTCGGGGTTGCAGTTGACCATGACCGTGTCGAAACCCTTGTCGCGCAAGGAGAACGACGCGTGGACGCACGAGTAGTCGAACTCGACGCCCTGCCCGATGCGGTTGGGGCCCGAGCCGAGGATGATGACGGCCGGGCGCTCGCGCGGCTCGACCTCGGTCTCCTCGTCGTAGGAGGAGTAGTGGTACGGCGTCGTCGCGGCGAACTCCGCGGCGCAGGTGTCGACGGTCTTGTAGACCGGCCGGACGCCGAGGGCGTGGCGGACGCCGCGGACGACGGCCTCGGGCATCCGCCGCAGGCCGGCGACCTGGGCGTCGCTGAAGCCGTGCCGCTTGGCGAGCCGGAGCAGGTCGGGCGTCAGCTCGTCGGCGTCGGCGACCATGGCCGCCACGTCGTTGAGCAGGGCGATCTGGTCGAGGAACCACGGGTCGATGCCCGTCTCCTCGTGCACCCGCTCGACGCTGATGCCACCGCGCAGCGCCTGCTGCACGGCGACGATGCGGCCGTCGGTCGGGACCTTCGCCTCCTCGAGCAGGCGCTCGGCGGCGACGTCGGTCAGCTCGCCGTCCCAGTGGAAGGAGGCGCCCTTCTTCTCCAGCGAGCGCAGCGCCTTCTGCAGGGCCTCGGTGAAGTTGCGGCCGATCGCCATCGCCTCGCCGACCGACTTCATCGTCGTCGTCAGCGTCGGGTCGGCGGCCGGGAACTTCTCGAAGGCGAACCGCGGCACCTTGACGACGACGTAGTCGAGCGTCGGCTCGAAGCTCGCCGGCGTCTCGCGGGTGATGTCGTTGGGCACCTCGTCGAGCGTGTAGCCGATGGCCATCTTCGCGGCGATCTTGGCGATCGGGAAGCCGGTGGCCTTGGAGGCCAGGGCGCTCGAGCGCGAGACGCGCGGGTTCATCTCGATGACGATGATGCGGCCGTCGACCGGGTTGACGGCGAACTGGATGTTGCAGCCACCGGTGTCGACGCCGACCTCGCGGATCACGGCGATGCCGATGTCGCGCAGCCGCTGGTACTCGCGGTCGGTGAGCGTCAGCGCCGGCGCGACGGTGATGGAGTCACCGGTGTGCACGCCCATCGGGTCGAGGTTCTCGATGGAGCAGACGACCACGACGTTGTCGGCGTGGTCGCGCATGACCTCGAGCTCGTACTCCTTCCAGCCGAGGATCGACTCCTCGAGGAGCACCTCGGTGGTCGGGCTGTAGTGCAGGCCCTGGCCGCCGATGCGGCGCAGGTCGGCCTCGTCGTAGGCGAAGCCCGAGCCGAGGCCGCCCATGGTGAACGACGGGCGCACGACGACGGGGTAGCCGAGGTCCTCGGCGCCGGCGAGCAGCTCGTCCATGGTGTGGCAGATGATCGAGCGCGCGGACTCGGCGCCGCAGCGCTCGACGACGCCCTTGAACGCCTCGCGGTCCTCACCGAGGTTGATCGCCTCGACGTTGGCGCCGATGAGCGGGCAGCCGTACTTCTCGAGAACCCCGTTGTCGTGCAAGGAGATCGCGCAGTTGAGGGCCGTCTGGCCACCGAGCGTCGCGAGCACCGCGTCGGGGCGCTCCTTGGCGATGATCGCCTCGACGACCTCGGGGGTGATCGGCTCGACGTACGTCGCGTCGGCGAACTCCGGGTCGGTCATGATCGTCGCCGGGTTGCTGTTGACGAGGATGACGCGGATGCCCTCCTCGCGCAGGACGCGGCAGGCCTGGGTGCCGGAGTAGTCGAACTCGCAGGCCTGGCCGATGACGATCGGGCCGGACCCGATGACGAGGACGCTCTTGATGTCGTCGCGCTTGGGCATGTTCAATTGCTCCCTTCGGTCGCGAGTCCGGCGCTTCGTGTCGTCACGCCTTCCCTCCTCGACTCGCTCGCTTCGCTCGCATCGCTCGTCAGTCCAGGCGTGACGCGCGCCGGACGCTGCTCCATCAGCTCCACGAAACGGTCGAAGAGGTAGGCGGCGTCGTGGGGGCCGGCGGCGGCCTCCGGGTGGTACTGGACGGAGTAGGCCGGCGCGTCGAGCAGCTCGAGGCCCTCGACGACGTCGTCGTTGAGGCACACGTGTGAGACGCGGGCGGCGCCGAACGGGGTGTCGCTGTCACGGTCGAGCGGCGCGTCGACGGCGAAGCCGTGGTTGTGCGCGGTGACCTCGACCTTGCCGGTCGTGCGGTCCATGACCGGCTGGTTGATGCCGCGGTGGCCGTACTTCAGCTTGTACGTGCCGAACCCGAGGGCCCTTCCGAGCAGCTGGTTGCCGAAGCAGATGCCGAAGAACGGGATCCCCGCGCCGAGCACCTGCTTGAGCAGCTCGACCTCACGGTCGGCCGTCGAGGGGTCGCCGGGGCCGTTGGAGAAGAAGACGCCGTCGGGACCGCTCTCCCCCACCGCGCGCACGTCGTCGATGGTCGCCGTGGCGGGCAGCACGTGCACCTCGATGCCGCGCTGCGCCATGAGCTGCGGCGTCATGGCCTTGATGCCGAGGTCGACCGCGGCGACGGTGAAGCGCCTCTCCCCCTGCGCGGGAACGATGTACGGCTCGGCGGTGGTCACCTCGGCCGCGAGCGCCGCGCCCGTCATCTCGGGGCTACGGCGCACCGCGTCGAGCAGGTCGGTGTCGGACGCGTCGGCCGCCGTGCCGCTGAAGATGCCGACGCGCATCGCGCCGCGCTCGCGCAGGTGGCGGGTCAGGGCGCGGGTGTCGATCTCGCAGATGCCGACGACGCCCTGGTCGGCGAGCTCGTCCTCGAGGTCGCGGGTGGAGCGCCAGTTCGACGCGCGGATCGCGGGGTCACGCACGACGTAGCCGGCGACCCAGATGCGGGTGCTCTCGTCGTCCTCGGTGTTGACGCCGGTGTTGCCGACGTGCGGTGCGGTCATGACGATGACCTGGCGGTGGTAGCTCGGGTCGGTGAGGGTCTCCTGGTAGCCGGTCATGCCGGTGGAGAAGACCGCCTCGCCGACCGTCTCGCCGACGGCGCCGTAGGAGGCGCCGCGGAAGGTGCGGCCGTCCTCGAGCACGAGCACGGCGGGCTCGCGCAGGCGCCGGGTGCGTCCCTGCCGAGCCGGCACGGTGAGCGGGGTCGAGGTGGTCACAGGTGGGCTCCAGTCGCGGTCGTCAGGTGTCGTTGCGTGTCTCGGTCGGTGCCCGCGCCGTTGCGGACGTCGTGGGTGACGCGTCCGGCGTGGACCGTCGTGACGACGGCCCCGCGGAACGTGCGTCCGTGCCACGGGTTGTTGCGCGAGCGGCTGCGGCTCGCGGCGGCGTCGACGGTGACCTCGCGGTCGGGGTCGACGAGGGTCAGGTGGGCGGGGGCACCGGCGGCGATGGTCTGCCCCTGGTGGGCCAGGCCGCCGATGCGGGCCGGGTTCGCCGACATGACGCGGGCGACGCCGGCCCAGTCGAGCAGGCCCGAGCGCACCATGACCTCGCTGACGACCGGGAGCGCCGTCTCGAGGCCGAGCATCCCGAACGCCGCGTCGACGAAGGCGTGCTCCTTGTCGTGGCGGGCGTGCGGCGCGTGGTCGGTGGCGACGGCGTCGATGGTGCCGTCGGCGAGGGCCGCTCGCAGCGCCTCGACGTCCTCGGTGGGGCGCAGCGGCGGGTTGACCTTGTAGACGGGGTCGTAGCCGGCGAGCAGGTCGGTGGTCAGGAACAGGTGGTGCGGGGTGACCTCGGCGGTGACGTCGATGCCCTGCGCCTTGGCCCACCGGATGACCTCGACGGTGCCGGCGGTCGACACGTGGGCCACGTGGACCCGCGAGCCGGTGTGCCGGGCCAGCATGACGTCGCGCGCGACGATCGACTCCTCGGCGATGCCGGGCCAGCCGGGCAGGCCGAGCCGCCCGGACACCTCGCCCTCGTGGCAGCACGCGTCGGGGCCGGCGAGGCGCGGGTCCTGGGCGTGCTGGCTCACGACGCCGCCGAACGGCTTGACGTACTCCAGCGCCCGACGCATGACGCGGGCGTCGCTGACGCAGTGGCCGTCGTCGCTGAAGACGCGGACCTTGGCTCGGGAGCGGGCCATGAGGCCGAGCTCGGCGAGCTCGGCACCGGCCAGGCCCTTGGTCACCGCGCCGACCGGCACGACCTCGGTGAGCCCGCAGGCGCGGCCGAGGTCGTGGACGCGCTCGGCGGCCTCCGCGGTGTCGGTGACCGGGCTGGTGTTCGCCATGGCGAAGACCGCGGTGTAGCCGCCGGCGGCAGCCGCGGCCGAGCCGGTGGCGATGGTCTCGGCGTCCTCGCGGCCCGGCTCGCGCAGGTGCACGTGGAGGTCGACGAGGCCGGGCAGGGCGACGAGGCCGTCGGCGTCGAGCACCTCGGTGCCGGCCGGGGTGTCGACGGTGCCGACCTCGCGGACGACGCCGTCGACGACGAGCAGGTCGGCGGCCTCGGCCCCGAGGAGGCGGGCGCCGCGGATCACGAGGCGGGTCATCGGGCGGCTCCTTCGGTGACGGTGACGGAGGCGGCGGGCGCGGGTGTGTCGTCGCCGGCAAGCAGGTGGTATAGGACGGCCATCCGCACTGCGACGCCGGCCGACACCTGGTCGAGGACGACCGACTGCCGCGCGTCGGCGGCCTCGGGCGCGATCTCGAGGCCGCGGTTCATCGGGCCCGGGTGCAGCACGAGGACGTCGGGGTTGCGCGCCACGAGGGTCTCGAGGCGGTCGCGGGTCAGGCCGTAGCCGACGGTGTACTCGCGCGGCGTCGGGAAGTACCCGCCGCTCATCCGCTCGCGCTGGACGCGGAGCATCATGACGGCGTCGACCGGGCCGTGCTCGCCGCGACCGTCGAGGACCTCGTCGAGGTCCCAGCTCGTGGCGAAGCCGTCGGCGGCGCTCCAGGCACCGATGCCGCTCGGCATGAGCGTCGGGGGTGCCACGACGGTGACCTTCGCCCCGAGCGTCTTGAGCGTGATGACGTTGCTGCGGAAGACGCGCGAGTGGGTGAGGTCGCCGACGATCGCGACGTGCTTGCCGTCGAGCTCGCCCATCCGGTGGCGCAGCGTGTACGCGTCGAGGAGCGCCTGCGTCGGGTGCTCGTGGGTGCCGTCGCCCGCGTTGATGACGCTGCACCGCACCCACTGGGCCACCTGGTGGCAGGCGCCGGACGCGTTGTGCCGGATGACGAGCGCGTCGACGGCCATGGCGTCGACGGTCATCGCGGTGTCGCGCAGGCTCTCGCCCTTGGAGGTCGAGGAGCCCTTGGCCGACAGGTTGATCGTGTCGGCCGACATCCACTTACCGGCGATCTCGAACGAGCTGCGGGTGCGGGTCGAGTCCTCGAAGAAGAAGTTGATGACGGTGCGGCCGCGCAGGGTCGGGACCTTCTTGACCTCGCGGCGCTGCAGGTCGTGCATCGAGGCGGCGGTCTCGAGGATGTCCTCGATGTCGCGGCGGCTCAGGTCGGCCGAGGAGATGAGGTGGCGGGTCATCGGGCCTCTCCCCCGCTGATCTTGACGGTGTCCACGCCGTCGACCTCGGCGACGCGCACGTGCACTCGCTCCTCGCGGGAGGTCGGCAGGTTCTTGCCGACGTGGTCGGCGCGGATCGGCAGCTCGCGGTGTCCGCGGTCGACGAGGACGGCGAGGCGCACGGCGCTCGGGCGACCGAGCTCGGAGAGGGCGTCCAGGGCTGCGCGGATGGTGCGACCCGAGTAGAGAACGTCGTCGACGAGGACGACGACGCGGTCGTCGATGCCGCCGTCGGGGATGCGCGAGCGGTGCGCGGTGCGCACCGGGTTGCGGCGCAGGTCGTCGCGGTGCAGCGTGATGTCGAGCTCGCCGACGGGCACCGGCGTGCCCTCGACCTGCTCGATGCAGGCGGCGAGGCGGCGCGCGAGCGGCACTCCGCGAGAGGGGATCCCCAGCAGGACCAGGCGGTCGGCGCCGCGGTTGCGTTCGAGGATCTCGTGACCGATGCGCCGCAGCGCCCGGGAGATGTCGCCCTCGCTCATGACGTCTCTGGCGTCAGGAGGGGTGCTCGGACTGGTTGCAGGCGCGCTCAGGTCAGGGCAGGTCACAGCCGCTGGACCTCCTTCCCCGCCTCACAGGACGGTGGTTAAAGGATGTCTTCGGCCACGGAGTCTAACGCGCCCCGACACCGGTCCCGACATCGCGCCACTCCGTGAGAACCCGGACAACAGGGGCGGCCACGGCACGGACCGACGCGGCGGCGCACAGCGTCCACGTGCCGCAGAGCACGGCGAGCACGACGCCACCCGCGACGACGAGCGACGCGTGCCCGCTCGTGCCGCCGAGGTGGTGCAGCCCGAGCGCCACGGTGCCGACCGGGAAGGTCAGGGCCCACCAGCCAGGAGCGAACGGCATCCGGCGGGCGAACCCGCGGACCGTCACGACGGACGCCCACGCGGCCAGCGGCACGCCACCGGCGAGCACGACGACCCCGTAGACCACGGCCAGAGTGCGCACGTCCGACGCCGCTCCGGGCGTGAGCCAGGGTGCGGATGAGGCCGCGAGCGCCTGCGCCGCGGCGACCGACTGCCCGACGATGCCGAGCGGGATCCAGGCCGATGCCGAGGCCGCGAGCGGCACCGGGGCGACGCGCCAGTGGTGGTGGTAGCCGACCGCGAACACGACGAGCCCGAGCACGAGCGCCACGGGGAAGCAGGCCGCCGACGCGGTGAGCAGCGCGACGGCGGCACCCGGGTGGTCCGCCAGGTGCGGCACGAGAGCGGCACCGACCGTCGCCGAAACCATCGGTGGCACGACCGGCAGACCCCACACGAACGCGGGCTCCCCCGCGGCGCCCCGGACGAGTTCGGCCGTGAAAGCGACCGCAGTGACGAGGCCGAGCACGGTGCCGATCACCCAGAACGCGAGCGCCACGCCGACGAAGAGCTGCCCCGGTAGCACGGCGAGCGTCGCCGACCCGACGGCGAGGACCCCCATCGCGACGGTCCCCCACTGGGCGCGGTCGGACGGGGTCGCCACCGAGGCGCGCAGGTTTGCGGGGCGCCGGACCGCGAATCCGCCGGCGAGGCCCAGCAGGAGCAGCCACGCGAGAGCGAGCAGGACCGTGGCCGGCGTCCGGAGCGGACCGGTCCCACCGTAGGTCTGCAGGAGTGTCGCGAGGATGGCGGTACCCATGACCGACGGGAACCACGCGGGGCCCGCCGGTGGCAGCGCCGGACGTCCGACGCGTCGGACGCGTCGGACGGTCGAGGTGGCGCTGGGTGTCGGGGGGCTGGGCGTGAGCAGGGGTGTCGTCACGGGTCCACCCTCGCCGGCGCGAGGCGTCGGGCGGAAGCGTCCTCGACGCGTGGGGCCACAACGTTGACGTTGTGGCCGCGTAGTCTGGTGGCGTGCCTTCCGACCTGACCCACGTGCCCGAGACCGGCCAGCTGCTCGCCCTGCTCGCCGTCGCGCGCTGCGGCAGCATCTCCGCCGCGGCCGACGAGCTCGGCGTCAGCCAGCAGGCGATGAGCACGCGCGTCCGCGCTGCCGAGCGGGTGCTCGGCGTCGCCGTCTTCACCCGCACCTCGCGCGGCGTGGAGCTCACGGCCCCGGGGCAGCTCGTCGTGACGTGGGCCGGCGACGTCGTCGACGCTGCCCGCGCCCTCGAGCACGGCGTCACCGGCCTGCGCAACGCCGGCGAGAGCGTCCTGCGCGTCGCCGCGAGCAACACGGTGTCCGAGTGCCTCCTGCCCGGTTGGGCAAGCGCGCTGCGCGCCTCGACCACCGGCGTGCGCGTCCAGGTGCTCCCGGGAAACTCCGAGCACGTCGTCGCGGCGGTGACGGCCGGCGAGGTCGACCTCGGGTTCGTCGAGGGACCGACCGTGCCGCGAGGCCTGGCCCGGCGCACCGTCGCCTCCGACGCCCTCGTCGTCGTCGTGCCGCGCGACCACCCGTGGGCTCGGCGACGACGCGGCATCACCGCCGTCGAGCTCGCCGCGACGCCGCTCGTCGTGCGAGAGGCGGGCTCGGGCACGCGGCGCACGTGGGAGCGTGCCGTGCCCGGTCACGCCGCGCCGGCGCTCGAGCTGTCCTCCACCGGCGCGGTCCGCGACGCCGTCGTCACGACCGGCACCCCGGCCGTGCTGTCGGCGCTCGCCGTGCGTGGTGACCTGCGCTCGGGTCGGCTCGTCGCCGTGCCCGTCGTCGACCTGACGATGCCACGCTCGATCCGTGCCGTGTGGAACCCGAGCCAGCGCCCGAGCGAGGCGGCCGCCGAGCTGCTCGCCATCGCCGCTGCCACTCGCGAGGCCTGACCCGCTCCCCTGCGCCGAGGGACGTCAGCACGTGGTCGGGAGGGCGTCGCTCGATCCCGGACTGCGGTAGTCCAGCCGGATCCCCTCGCCGCGCGGTACCGCGACGGCACTCCCGTCGGTGCGCGTCCATCCGACGGGCAGGAAGACGTACTGGCCGTCGGTGTTGAGCAGCAGCACCAGCCCCGAGTAGCGGAACGCGTAGGCCGACTGCCCGCCACCGGCGCAGCGCACGACCTGCACGCCGTGCTCGGCCGGGATGCCGAGCGACTTCTCGCTGTACACCACGACCCGAGCACTGCGGTCGAGACCGGCCGCGAGCTGAGCAGCGCGTTCGCGACCGACAGCAGACGAGTAGTCACCTGCGGCCCAGAACGCCGCCAGGGCGACGACGACGGTGAGGCCGGTGACCTCCGCGATACCGGAGGTGCGCGAGTACGAGGGGCGTCGTGGACGGACGGCGTGGGCGGCGTAGCTGAGCAGCGTCACGCCGACGACGAGGCACGCGGGTGCGACCCCGACCCGGTCCGGGAGCAGCCGCACGCCGAGAACGGCGAGCAGCCCGGCGGCCGCGAGCAGGAGCCCGACGACGGCCACGGCCGGAGCGAGCCGACGACGAGTCTCCGGACCGAACCGGCCGCTGCGCCGGACGGCCGGTGCCAACCAGAGCACGGCCAGTGCCAGCATCGCCATCACGACGCCGGGCACGAAGAGACCGTCCTGGCTCACCAGGAGGTAGTCGGTGTTGCTGAACCCGAGGGACGTCGGGTCGATCCCGAACCATCCGAACATGGCCGTGGTGCGCGACCAGCCGAAGTAGACCAGCAGGGCGGTGACGAAGGTGACGGGTGCCACGACCGCGCCGATGACCTTCGTGACCCCGGGCAGCTCGCGCAGCATGCTCGACGGGCCTTCCACGGCCTCCACGGCCTCCCCGGCCGCGTCAACGGACCGTGGCCCGGCCTCCCTCGCCGTGGGCGACGTCGGTGACGTGGGCGGCTTGGGCGGCGTGGGCGGTTCGGCGGGGTGGGGCTCGGTCACGGCCCGGAGCCCAGCCCGCTCGCCGACGTACTCGTCGACCCATCCGTCGCCCCACCCGAAGAGGCACCCGACGAGTCGCCCGTCGACGCGCCACCGGAGGGAGTGTCTGTCGGCCCGTCGGTCGGCTCGGGCGTCCCGTTGTTCGCGGCGTCACACTCGTCCTGGGACTCGGTCAGCACCTTCACGGTCGACCCTCGGGCCGCCGTCGTGCTCGGCGAGTACCCGAGGAGGCAGGCGCCGTCGGAGTATTCGAGGTGCACGCAGAGGACGTCACCGCCGCAGGCGGCGACGAAGGCGCCCTCGATGGCCGAGCGCAGCCCGTCCATCGAGGTGTGCGGATCCGGGATCGTCGGCACGTCGATCGGCGAACCGACAGCGCCCCCGCCGCTGCTGCCATCGCTGGTGCCGTCGCTGGTGCCGTCCGCCCCATCGGTACGGTCGCTGCCACCGCCGCCCGCCGAGCTCGTCTTCCCCGTGGCCTGATCGGTAGACGTCGCAGGCGTCGGCGCGGTGTCCGTGATCACCTCGGACGAGGACTCCGGCGTCGTGTCGGCGGAGGCCACGGACGAGTCCGGGGGGCGCAAGGGCGCGGGAGACCGTTCGCAGGCCGTCAGCGTCGCGACGCCGACCAGCAGTGCGACGACTCCCACCAGAACTTCTCGTCCAGCCATGGTGCGTTCCTCACGACCAGTATTCCCCCAGGATCAGAGCAGCACATCCGATCGGCTGATACGCCGAGCCGGCGGACGCGCGCAGCGTCCTCAGCACGGTGAGCCGGGCACAGCGCGCGGGACCCAAGGCGCTCCGAGCCGGCAGGCGCGGCGGTCGTCCACGTGCTCGTTGCCGTCGAAGCGTCCATGCGCTCTGTCCAGCGACGCGAGCTCGGAGGCCCCCTGACTCCGTGGCACCAGTCAGGAAATGTGTCGCACGACCGGTGGCGCACCGGCCAGTCACCCATCGGCGAGCTGGTGGCCGTTCCGGGGGCCAGTCAGCTCGACCTGGCCGTGTGCCTTCTCGATGTCGACGATCGGTCCGCTCGGAGCGGCTCGAAGCACGCGATCCCGGCAGGTGGTCAAGCAGAGGCCAAGGAGACGTTCAACGGCTGGGCGCGCTGGCACCGCCGCCACGCGAGCGATCCGGCGCACCAGCCGGAGGTCATCACCGAACCGTCAGCACCCGACATGCGTTGGGAACGCTGGCGCTCGTGGACGCGGACGGACCCGCGGTGGAAGGTCACGACCATCGACTCCTCGGAGGATCCGGTCGATGCCACAGCGAGCAAGGTGCGCGACTGGGTGGGGACCGCTCGGGGGCGCCGCGACGACGGTTCGCTGCCCCTTCGTCGCGGCTGGTTGGGCTAGCTACACGCCCTGTTGCATCTCTTGCTTGACCGCAGCCGAGATGGAGTCACGACGCCCGCGTCTATTTGCCGCCGGCGTTGCACGTCGTATGTGCGCGGCATGATCGGGCAAGCGGAGACGCCGACTAGCTGTGCTTGGTGGCCGGTTCATGGACGTACGACACGCGCTTGCCCAACGAGTCGGCGTACGCGATCTCGCGCCGGGTGGCCTCTCCGATGTAGCCACCGGGGTTCACGATCCGCACCTCGTCTGCGAGGTCGATCCGGCGGAGGTGCAGCTCTCCCAACGCGCGGGCGAGGGCAGGGTCGGGCACGGCCACCTCGGTGGCCTCCGGAGCCAGGACGATCGCCAGATCGAGCGTCAGGCGCGTGCGCTCAGCCGCGAACTCCCTGCCGAAGCGCAGGGAACCACACAGACACACGATCCTCGGGCTGACAACCGACACGTCGGGCATGAACACCTTTCAACAGCCGAAGAGCCGGCAGTC
This sequence comes from Intrasporangium zincisolvens, assembly GCF_034724055.1. Lineage (NCBI taxonomy): Bacteria > Bacillati > Actinomycetota > Actinomycetes > Micrococcales > Intrasporangiaceae > Intrasporangium > Intrasporangium zincisolvens. The sequence goes on along the minus strand of NZ_JAWIIL010000013.1, from coordinate 83,340 downwards.
TCTCATGAGGGCCTCTGCCGGACGGGCAGAGCGCCCGGATGGGCGCAGCGCTCTGGAGTCAGATGGAAGGAAGTCGGGGCAGGACGAGGAACGTTATCGCCGCGCCCAGTACGGCCAACGCCAAGCCCGTGACCCACGCGATGAACCATCCGCGCTGTTTCGTTCTCACCGACATGACGGGATCCCAGATGGACGTGACGGCGGCGGCACCAAGGAGAAACGTCATCGGCAACACGTAGGTGATGGACACCACGATCGAGCCAACGATCAGGAGTCGCTGCTCGAGCGACAAACGACCCACCATCCTCCCCCTCCCGAAGGCACATGACCAGCCAACCACGAGGCTAGAGCCTGCGAGCCGCACGGGGTCATTCACGTGCTCTGAGCCGTGAACAGCGCTCTTGGGCAGGGGCTCTCGGTGGCATGACCGAATGTTGTGTCCGCAGAGGCTGACCCGTCGGGGCCAATCTGCGGCGATTCAGCCTGATCATGACGGTCGGTGAGCTACTCAGCCTCGGATACGGCGGCGTGGACCCTCTTGACCTGGCGGCCGCCTCTCTCCGTCTTGCTGCCCAGGAACCGCACGCCGAGACGAACGAGGGCGTGCGAGAGGTCTTTCGATCGCTCCCTTGACGCTTGCGAGCACCATCCGTAAACGACGAGTCGGCCAACGGCGCCGGAGTGCAGTGTGTAAGAACCCTCACGCACAAAGCCGTCCGAGGCCAGCCGTCCTCGGCGCGGCATGGTCTGACGTCGGGACCGGAGGCCTGCGGGTTGGCTCAGGTTCGGCCGCGAACCTCCCTGGCAGCGAGCCAGGACTCGAAGCGCCCAGTTGCTGTCGTCAGGTAGCGGTGGACCGCGGCCTCCAACTGCGCGACCTCCTCGCGCAGCCCGAACATCTGGTATTCGGCCCGGCGCTCGGGCGCGCACTCGTGCCCCCCAGTAGCGGTTCGATCCACGGAAGCGCCGCACTCCTGACAGGGCATGAACCGGGAACCGAACATCGCACACCACCTCGTCTCTATGAGCACATACCCGTACTTCAAGCCGAGTTGCACCAGTCTCGGCCCGTTGCCGCCCGGCGGGCCCAGGACTACCTTCGACGGGGTGGGCAGGTGCCAGAGCGGAGGCTCAGATGGCAGACAACGCAACCCTCGCGCGCAGGATTCACGAGGCATGGAACGAGCGAAATTTTGACGAGATCGCCGAGGCGACCGCGCCCGGCGCGACGATCACGATCGTCGGGTCCGGTGACACCTTCTAGGGCGCCGAAGGTTCTCGCGCGTACAACACGATGTGGGCAGATGGGTTCCCGGACGGCAAGGTAACCGTCGACCGGGTGATCGAGTCAGGCAACTACGTAGTCGTGGAGTTCACCGGCCGGGGCACCCACACGGGAACTCTGGCGACCAGCATGGGTGAGATCCCAGCAACCGGGCGGTCCCTGACCTTGCAACTGTGCGATGTCATGGAGTTCAAGGATGGCAAGGTCCAGAGTCAGAAGACGTACTTCGACACCGGATCGCTGATGGCTCAGCTTGGACTCACGTCCGGGCAGACGGCAACACAGCACCAGTAGTCCCAGCAGCACAACCGGCACCGGCCCACCGTGTGGTTCAGCCCGTAGGGGTCGCCGCGCGCAATCCGGTCCCTGCTGTCCTGAAGCCACTCTTGCCAGTGCGTCTCGCCGGCGGGTTGCAGCAAGTCGAAGGCCTCATCGAGGTCGGCGATCAGCGGCGGCAGGCGTCCGGCGTCCACTCGCTCAAGGTGCGGTATGGGGCGAGACCACGCTCCCGCACCACGGCTGAACTCGCGCCCGGCGGCTGATTGGCGTCGTTCGACGGGCGGCATGAGTGGACGGTCCGGCGGCACCGGTGGGACGATGCCTTGTTGGAAGGTGGGCATCACGTCGGGCCCGCCGGCCGAGGGAGGGTCTCATGCCTGGACTCGTGTTCGCCGCTCTATGCCTGGTCGTGCTCCTCGCCCTGGCAATGGCCTACGACCGGCGCCAACGCCACCGGAGGCCCGCCTCTGAAGTCGACGAGCGCCGCGCCCGTGCGGCGCGAGCCCGTAACGGCGGCAACACCGGCGGCCGCTACTCGCCGGGCGATAGCGGACCCTTCATAGATGGCGGACCCTCCTTATAGTGTCGACCGAGCCTTCGGCCGCCCGTTCCAAGCGGAAACGCAAGAGTTGGGTCGCGCGGCGCTCGATCGAGGCCATCCGCGCGACGTGCCCATCGGGGCGGGTCGGACGTCAGTGCGGCGAGCGGCATCAGGGGGCGAGCGTGGCCGCCTGACCGCGGCATGAGCGGATGTGTGAGAGCGTGCGCCTACTGGCCGCAGACAGCCGTGGCTGACAAGATCAGCGCCGTGAGCAGCGAGATCTCGCCAGGGTCAGCGGGTGCGGTCGCCCGGTTGCTGGAAAGGCTCACGAGGTACACCGGTGATGAGCACTCCAGGTACGCAGAGACGACACTTCCCGGCGGCGACGAGTCAGACATCCTGGATGTCCTGATCCAGACCGCCGAGTCGACCTCGATGTTCGCGCTCTGGTACGGCGAAGGCCTGCCGAAGTCGTGTGACGACGACGGGTTTGCCGCCGTCGCACAGTGCGTCCGCGCACCTGACGGCAGCATCATCGCGTGGTACGAGGAAGTGCGAGCCGACGAGAACGACGAACCGTACGAGCGCGTCCGCATCCTCGTCGCTTTCCGGCCCGATGGCCTCGTCGTCACGCTGAACAGGTATGCCAATGCTGGACCGGCAGAGCCCGTCGACCCGTGGGAGTTCGCTTCACTTCAGGCACTCGCCCTCGCGCCGGCATGGGGGAACGCGGCCGGCTGATCGCGCCATGCTCGGTCGGCGGCATGTGCGTGCGTCTCCGAGGCCCCGGCGGCACACTCACCTCATGACCACCTCCGCCGCGCAGGCCGCGGCCTTCTTCGCTGAGGTAGCTGAGTCCGGGCAGGTGTGGACGCTGCGAGACTCAGGGGGACACCCGGCTCCTGAGGCTGACGGTGTGCGAGTGATGCCGTTCTGGTCAAAGGAGAGCCGGGCTGCCCGCATCGTTGATCGCGTCGCCGCTTACGCCGCCTTCGAGATTGTGGCCATCCCCCTCCACGAGTGGCGCGACCGTTGGCTGCCAGGCCTAGAGCGAGACTGTCTGCGTGTTGGGCTGAACTGGGCAGGCGAGCGTGCGACGGGCTATGACCTCGAGCCGGCCGTCGTGATGAGGCGCCTGCTGACGAACGCCGGCTGAGGGCCGAAGGACGCGGGCCAGCTCGGACGGAGAGCGGCAAATGAGTGCTTCTAGTCAGCAGCCACCGCAGCGTAGGCGACATCGACAATGTCAGCTTTGTCCTCGAGCCCCTCAATCCGGTCGAGCGGGACCCACTCGGCGAAGTCCGTGGAGCCGCCGACCTCGATGGTGCCGAGACTGCCTCCGACGATCGTCGCCGAGAACACGATGCGAACGGACTTGTACGGGCGCCCGCCTGGTCCCGAGCCGGCAGCTGTGAAGGAGTGCGCCGATATCGGGGAGCCAACCCGGACCAGGTATCCCGTCTCTTCGAGGACCTCGCGCTCGACCGCCTCGACCATCGACTCCTCGTACTCGACGCCGCCGCCTGGCATGGTCCAACAGGGAGTTCCTCGCCCCTCACCGTTCCACCAGGTCAGCAGGATGCGCTGCTCGTCGTCGACCAGCGCCGCGTAGGCAGCCAGCCGGGTGTCGTATTCGGTGAAATGCACGCGAGAGATCGTCGCATCTTCGCGGGTAAAGCCGCTCCCACGGGGCAGCAGCGTTGGGCCGCTACACGCAATGAGCAGGATGAGCGGAAGGGCCTGTGGGAGGGTCGTTGACGTGGAAGAGGTCCCGAGGGCCGGCGAGTTCGTTCGGTATGTGTGCGCTTTCTGCGGCGAGGCCACCGATGACGACCTGCATTACGCCGGCTGAGCGTGCGGCTCGGTAGCCACGAGATCGTCTAGCGGTTGTTCCGGCAGGGATGGCCGGTAAACGCAAACCCGACAGCCCGCTTCAGGACGACCCCAAGCTTGCCGGCCTGCGCGCCTTGGGCGTCGACATCGTCTGCCCGCCGGCCTTGGTCGCCCTGCCCTGAGCCCAGGGTCCCCCCGAACTGGGCATGCGCGGGTATCTGGCTCCTCACTCGATGCGATCCGACCGGTGCAGCGTGAGTGAGGCCGATCAGCCCTTGAAGATCTGTTCGCGAAGTGACTCGCGCTGCTCCAGCGCCTGCTCGATCCGGTCGAGCTGCTCGTCGGTCGCCGGCAGGTCGAAGACCGCGGAGACGAACCGGGTCAGCTCTGGCCGGTAATCGTGGGCCCACGGCTTATACGCGCCGGGGATCTGTGCGTTCTTCATGTCTACGAGCGTCTGGAAGAACGTCGTGACCGGTCTCCAGCGCAGCCGTGGCGGGATCCCGCGGGGGCTGGCTCCCGGGACCGCCTGCGGCAGCGGCCGGCCGGGTGCGAGCCAGGCGGGCCGGCTGGTCAATAGGTCCAGCCCGAAGCGGGCGACCCCGTCGTTGTCGTGCGTCAACAAGACGTAGCGCAGCTTCGACCGCTGCTCGGCCGGCATGGCAGTGAACTGCTTGAAGTCGTTGACGACCGTCACGAGTGAGGGGTCCACGTCGGGCCGCGGCTCGCCGGTGACCTGGTGCATCCAACCGGACCCGTACGGCGTCCCGATCCACAGGGCCCGCTCGAGGCCGAGGGCCTGCGGGCCGAGGGTGCCCCAGTGCAGGAGCACGTCCTGGCTCGTGTGGGCGCCGAGGCTCTCGCCGAAGAGGACGACCCGCGGACCGCCGCCGTTGAGCTCACGAAGGCGGGCGCTCAGCCGCAGCCACAACAACCGGTTCTGCTCGCGGGCCTGCTTGACCTTCATGAGCGACAGGGGCGAGGGCCGCTTCGAGTACTGCATGGTCACCATGGCGATGTCGCCGCGGGTGAGGTAGGTGGCGGCGGCGCTGGCGCAGTAGTTGACGTAGCCGCTGCCGGTCGGCGAGATGAGCATGAGCACGGACCGGTCCCACGCCCCGGTTCGGTCCAGCTCGGCGAGCGCGAGCTCGACCCGTTCCGCCGCCGTCGGTGCGGTGTCCAGGCCCACGTACACCTGCACCGGCTCCGCCACCGCCGGCTCGCCCATGACGGCGGGGATGGTGAAGTCGCCGACGTCGGCCGGGCGGTCGGCCGGCGGCCGGGTCCGCACGGACAGCAGCGTGTGGCGTCGCCCCTCCCGGCCCAGGCTCGACCACGGCACGAGGCTCTCGGACGAACCGCTCACGGTCGGCTCCACCCAGCGCCGGCCCCCTTCAGGGTCATCGAAGAAGGGGTCGATCCCGGAGGCGCCCGCCTCCACCTTTGTCATAGCGCGCTGCCATAGCACGTTGACGCCGGCCACGACGCCAGTGAGGCAGAGGGCGTGACCGGAGAGGCGGTACAAAGCCGGCGGGCCCGGAAGCCGTTCTGACAGAGCCTCACCCGCCTGCTCGGCAAGCCACATCTCCCCGTATGCCGCACCCGTGAGACCCCCGGCGAGTACCACACCCAGGGCGGCCGAGCGGAGCCGCTCCAGCCCCTCCTCGTCCTGCCCGGTGTACGGCAGGTCCCGGACGTCGCGACGCTGGCGGCGAAGGATCGCTCCACCCACAGCCAATCCGACGGGGATCGCCACCGGGACCCGCGCGAGGCGGCCGTTCGCATCGACGGCGTCGTCGACGGCGATGAGACCTGCCCGGGCGGTGCCCAGCACGGCTCCGCTGATCCCGGTGGCCATGAGCCGCCAGCCCACCTGCCGGATGCCGCCCCGGAGGATGGCCTCGTTCGGACGCCGCGACACGAACCGGAAGAGGCCGTACCCCACAGGGACAGCGAGCAGGTCGAGGGCCAGAATGGCCAGGGCCTGCTTCCGGCCCAGGTCGCGACCGGGCAGCAGCGGCGCGACGAGGGCTGCCACCGCGGCGATGGCGTCCTGCGTCGTCGTCGAGAGGCCGTAGTTCAGGGTCGTCGTCAGGCCGGTGATGATGGCCTGGTCCTTCGTCGACCGGGGCACGAGCGAGGGCTCGAACGTGCCAGGCCACGACGCGCTCGCCATGACAAGGCCGGTCTGGGCCGCGGTCGCCAGTGGTTGTGACCAGCCCGTCTCCGTGACGGCCTGGCTCACGATCTCCTCGAACGTCCGCATCATCGGCTCCCGCAGACCTGCCACGGGCTCCAACAGCACCGTGGCGCGTCCTCACGGTAACCGCCTCGGGGTCGGGCGTCCGTGGAGCGCGCGCATTTCACACCCTCCGGGTGAGCCTCCCGGCTCGCCGTTCACCGTCCTGTTTAGCGTTGAGCGTCCCGGAGCGTTGGAGGGGGAAGATCGGGTTCGACCGTACAGGCACTCGAAGCGGCCGAGGCCAAGATCGTAAACCTGCAGAACGCCCTCACCACCGCGCGCACCATCGGCGTCGTCATTCCGCAACGACCGCGTCCGGTTCTGTGCGCGCTCATCGGCAGGACCGGTCGCTCAGGTGCCGGAGGCCATGTAGGCGGCGAGGATGTAGTTGGGGTGGCGGTCCAGGTTGTTGCGGGCGCGGTCGTAGCGCATGGTGGTGCGCGGGTCGGCATGTCGGGCGGCGATCTGTACGTCGCGTAGGTCGACGCCGGCGTCGAGCATGGTCGTTACGAACGTGTGTCGCAGCATGTGGGGGTGCATGCGTTCCGTGTGAACGCCGCCTGCTTGGGCGAGGCGGCGCAGGCGTCGGGTGGCGCAGTGTCGGTCCATTCGGGTGCCGCGGCTGGTGCGCAGGATGGGGCCGGAGTTCCGGCCGTCGATGGCGCGGTCGATCGCGCGAGCCACGGCTGGCGGCAGCGGGGTGAGGACGACTTTGTCGCCTTTGCCGTGGACGCGTAGGACGCGGTGGCCGTGTTCTTCGCCGAGGTCTTCGATGTCGGCGCCGCAGGCTTCGAAGATGCGCAGTCCGAGCAGGCCCAGCATCGTCACGAGGGCGAAGTCGTTCGCGTTGGCCGACGTGCGGGCGGTGGCGAGCATGGCTTCGAACTGCAGATGGGTCAGGCCGAGGGTGGGTGACTCGGTGGGCACGTTTGGGCGGCGGACGTGTTCGGCGGGCGAGCGGGTCAGGACGGCGTCGATGACGCACGTCCGGTAGAACCCGGCCACGACGGCGATGCGTCGGCTGACGGTGGAGGGCTTGTAGCGGCGGGCTTCCTGCATCCAGCGGATGTACAGCTCGAGGTGGGGCCGTTGCGCGGCGAGCGGCTCAAGGTTATGGCTGCGGCACCAGGTCAGGTAGACGCGCAGGTCGCATTCGGTGTGCAGACGTGATTGCCCTTTGAACCGGGCCAGGTATGCCGCTACCGCCCGTCGGAGTGTGTCGGGCTCAGGTGGCAGCGGCGTCGGAACCAGGACGTTTTCGTGGGTGCTCATCTACGAGCGTCGCGCGAGTTCAAGTCCGGGACAACATCCCCAACCGCGCCGGTCGCGGCATGACCGGGCGAGCGTAGCCGCCCTCAACGCGGCATGTCCGGACGTCCGCTTCGCTTGGTCAAAGTGGCCCCTGCGAAAGCCGATCTCGGACTCGGGTCAACCATTCGCGCATGTTGTGGCCGTCGTCGTGAGGATCGTAGGCGGCCCCAGTCGACGACCATAGGTCGCGCAGGTCGCGGTCGGACTGGTGTGAGGCGAGTAGGCGATCGATCTCCGAGACCAACTCGGCCGCCGAGGCTTCGCCCTCGCCTTCCCGGAACGAGTCGATGACCAAGCTCACTGATCCCGAGTCCAGGTCGTAGTCCTGATGGAAGTACGCCTTGGCGAGGTGCTCCAGCTGATGGGTCACGCCCCCATCGTGCCTGAAGTACGTCGTCTGGGACGCGCGCTCACCGCTCGTCCGACGAGCGGTGAATCCGGATGTCCAGGTCGTCGCGGGCTGAGCGGTCAGTGCTCGTGCTGATCCATCGCCGTCTCTACCGCGATGAAACCTCCGAGTCTGGTCGTGCGCGGCCACGGGGGCGTCTCGGACTTCCGGGTCCAGCTGAGATGAACGATCGCGAATGTGCCGTCCGAGGCTCGATAGACCACCGAGTCACAGCGTTCGCATCTCGCGATGGCGGTCAGCGTGAGCCCATGCAGTTCGTGGCCGGGAGCGATCTCCGTCGCTGCTTCATCTTCGAAGGCTCGAGCGGGGTCGCCGTCCACTCGAAGCCACGGCTCCTGGGAATCGGACAATGTCATGGGCGCAGAGTCGCACGTTTGCCCACGCCTTCCGTCCCTAGAACCGCGCGAGGAGCGGCAATGGCGGACGTTTTGACGGCACTGGAAGGGTCAGTAAGGGTCGCGTGGCCCGCTCACGAAGCCTTCGGTCCAGTGGTCTTCCCCTAGCGCGTACCCGTCGACCATGAAGCAGTCCGGCTCGTCTTTGAAGCCTGGCAGTTGTCTGGTCCTGGCAATCGCGGCTTCCGCGGCTGCTTCGTCCTCGTAGACACCGATGATCTTGAGGTCGTCGAACTCTTCGTCGTACGCCAGCTCGCCGGCCTCATCACGGTGTTCAGTCGGCGAGCCGTCGAGGTTTCGAGCGTGCCGCACGTGCCACACGAGGAACACGTCCATCCGCCGACCGTAGCGGGTCAGACGGTCATTCCGGGCGAACTGCAAACGGCAAGAGCGGACGCAGGGTTTGCCTCAGATTTCACCTGCCCCGGGCAGGTCGGTTACTTCACGAGTGATCTCCCTTCCCCGCAACCGTGCCTTGATGAAAGCGACAGGTGCATCCAAGTTCACGCCGAGGGACTCTCGATTGGGTCCGTCGGGATCGATCTCGAGCCTGGTGGTGAGAACGACGCCATCAGCCACATCTCGTGTGATGCGGGTAGGTCCGGTGGTCAGTGCGACCGCCGTCTCGATAACCTCTTCCAGGGCCTCGACCTTCTCGACATCGTCGTAGCCGAACTCGGGGCCGAGCAGCTGCCCGGCGAAGTGGAGGAGGTACGTCTCTCCACCGGAACCGACCTTTATCTCGGCCACGCGGTCGGGCCAAGCCTTGTCGTGCAGTTGGATTTCAAGAACGTCTCCGGGCACCCGAGCTGGCACGATCGTCCACGCGCAGTTCGGATGCCGGGCCATGAGGCCGGGGACCAGGGCGGTGAGTTCCGGGGTGTCCACGTCCGCAGTGAAGCACGGCAACTGGCCGACTGTTGCGCGCAAGAGGAGCCGAGCCTTGACCGGCCTCGCATAGTCGTACGAACGTTCGCTGCGCGGCATGACAGGACGGCCATCTGCAGCGACGTGAGAGTCTGGGCGCATGTCGACCTTTGCATCGCGCCTGCGCCGTGTCGGCGCATGGATTGTGATGCTGGACCTCCGTGATCGTGCCGTCAGACCGCGCGACAAGGCGAGTTGGGTGTTTCTTCAATGCCTTCTTGCACTGTGCGCCTTGTCTGCCATCTTCGGCATGGGCGAGGGGTCCAGGTGGGACCCTGTCATGGTTGCCGTCGCGATCGTGTTGGTGGGGCGGCTCATGCTTTGGCAGAACATCCGGTTCGGAACCAAATGGAGGAGTCGGCTGTACGGCGGAGACGACACGCGCTGACAGGCGTCACCCACGACGGCGGGAAGCGCGTCTACTCGCCGTGCGGCAGATGCGTGCGTTCCGTGACAGAGTCGCGGAGTGGACGATCGCGACCTGGCGCACTGGCAAGAGCAGGAGCGGGAGCGCGGCTACATCCGTGCGAGGCTGCGGCTTGTGACCACCGAGCAGGGCGGGCGCCAGGGACCGATCTACTCCGGCTACAGATCGTGCTGGGGCTTTCCGCCCGAGGTGCATGCGGACATGCATGACGGCCCGCTCCTGATCGAGGGGCAGAACGTCCTGAGTCCCGGAGAGGTAGCCATTGTTCGGCTTCATCCTTTGGTGCCGGACCTCTGGCCAGAGGTCTCCGATGGCCTGCCGTTGGGCATGTTCGAGGGGTTACGCAAGGTCGGCGAGGCCGTGTTGATCGAGGTCGTAGCGCCAGAACGCTGATGGTCGCTCATCGGCACGACCGATCGGCGGCATGAGAGTGCGCCCGCCAGCAAGGTCTCGTCGCGGCGGCCCACCCTCGTTGATCAGGTTTCCTGTCGCCAGATCTGAGGGACGTCGGATGGTCTCTTCTCTGGTGCGCCAGCCCATAGCAATGGCTCGGTGATGACCAGAACCCAGTCTGTGCGCTCGCGTGCCCAGGCCACCGCGTCGGCTGCGGTGTCGTGCTCGCTGGACTCACCGGTTGGGTCGTCTTCGCTGAGTTCGAGGTGAGCGCTCCAGCGCTCGCCGTCACCGACCCAGGTGACATACGCCTTGGCCACGGCCGGAGCAGGGGAGAAGTCCACTTGCTCATCATGCTCGAGCGCACGGTAGAGGGAGCCGGGACTTGTACCTTCACGTCGCGGCAGATGAGTGCGTTTGAAGATCCCGGAACCGGGCAGGAGAGTGCGCTGGCGGCTATGCGGGCGTCACGGTGAAGTGGTAGGTCGCGGGCGGCGTCCGATTGTCGGAGACGCTGGCTGTTCCGGCCTTTGCTGACGGCGGTACCTGGACCGTTACCTTGAAGCCGAGGTCGGCTCCGGCGGGCGTCACTGTCCCCAGATTGTGCGTGGCGCCGTCGGGCAGTGTGAGGGTGAGATGGACTGGCGGCAGAGGGCTTACCTGTGCGGTCGCGTGGTTCGTGTCGTTGCAGGTGTTGGTGTACCAGTGCCCGAAGAACGTGAGTGAGTCTCCTGGGCTGACCTTTGCTGCCGGCGCCCCGTGGGTGCCGTTCGGGCGTTGGTCGTCGATGTACGGCGCAACGCAGGACGCGTTCTCTCCCGAGGTTGTTATGGCGCAAGCGCCGAGGAGCGGGAGTAAGGCGATTGTCACCGCCAGGCGAGCAGCTCTCACAGGGGCATGATGTCAGCGTCGGTACCGGCGCTGGCGATTAGCGGTGGCGACCATGGCGAGTTCGTTCACGCGCACATCGCGGCATGAGCGGACGTCGAGTAGCAGCGGCACCCAGCCTCAGACGTCGAGCAGCCGCAGCGAGAAACCTTCCGGGACGCCATGGTCAGTGAGGTGGCGAACAAATACGGATCCTCCCTCGTCCACGTTCAACACCCACTCAGGGTTCACGTGGTTGAACGGTCATGACGAGGACAGTCAAAGTACTCACGAGGCCAACGGACACCCAGGCAACGATCCGACCGTCAGCGGAGCCACCCCCGACCCGTACGGCCAGGACGAGGACCGCGGCGAGTACTGCCACCCAGCCAAGGGCCAACACCAGACGACGCCGAACGGATCGCCCAAGCATCGCGGGAAGCGTCCGCATCGCCCGTGAGGGTCCGCCGAGGACCCGACTGGCAACCGTCAACACGGTGGTGACCAGCGCCACCGCGATGGCACTCCGGAGGGCAACGCCTGCGCCCGCCAATAGCAGGATGGCCTCGATTCCAGCGACCATGGCGACGGCCACCCAGGCCCCCGTGAGGACACGCGCGACGAGAAGGGCGTGGTTGCGCAGAAGCACATCCGAGTTCGGACTGCCGGCCAACGCGGACAGCAACTCTCTTCGTGCCGCTCCGAGGCGGCCTTGCTCCATGTCGAGCGCGGCGAGGTTGTTCTGGGCAGGCGCGTGGTTCGGGTCCAGTCGCAATGCTTGCAGGTATGCCTTTCGCTGCTGCTCGGGCCGGCCCAGCCGTCCCAGGCACAACCCCACAAGGTTGTGCATGTCCGCCGACTGCGGGGCGAGCTTGACTGCCTGCACAGCGTCCGAGAGTGCCCGCTGGCACTCCGATGTGGTGCCGTGGCGCAGGACATCGGCGCGGGCAAAGTAGGACTGCCAGTGCTGCGGGGCCAGGCGAACCGCTTCGTCCGCTGCCTGCAGCGCCGACGCCATGTCGCCGGCTGAGGCGTGCAGTCCCGACATCAGGATGTGGTTCATCGGCTCGTCCGGCTGCGCCCTGACAGCGCGCGCCGCGGTCTGCCGGGCCTCGCTGCATCGTCCTTGCTTGTTCAGCGCGACAGCCAGGACGCGCAGGACCGCGTCGCTGTCCGGGTTCTTGGTCAGAAGGACGCGCGCACGTTCCTCGGCCTCCGCGGGGCGCTTGAGGTCCAGAAGAGCCCGGATACGGGTGAGCTCCGCCTCGGGCACGTCACGACCGCCCGCGTCGGATGTACCGGGCCAGGTCGTCGTACTCACCGTCCGGGTTGGCGTACGTCACCACGTTGCGTGCCATGTCCAGCCACGCGGTCGTCGACGGGCGAACCGACGCGGCCGCAGCCCGCAGATCAGCCATGCCAATAAGCCTCGGCGCCCCGGCCGACACCGAGGACAGCAGGGCCTCCTCGGCCGCGGACTCGCACACGTGTGCCAGGTCGGCGCCTGAGAAGCCCGCCGTTCGTCGCGCGATGTCCGCGGGGTCAATCGAGTCGACGGGACGGTCGCGCAGATGGAACCGGATGATGGCGGCGCGTGCCGCCTCGTCGGGCGGAAGAACGAGCAGCTTGCGGTCGAAACGTCCCGGCCGCAGCAGCGCAGGGTCGACATCCCAGGGATGGTTGCTCGCGCCCAGGACGAACACGCCTTCGTTGGAACTCGCCACGCCGTCCAGCTCCATCAGCAGCTGGTTCACGGTCGTGCGCGCACCGGTGTTGCGCGACAAGGCGCGCTTCTGCCCAATGGCGTCCAGCTCGTCCAGAAAGACAACACATGGCGCGGCCGCACGCGCCCGCTCGAACAGGTCGCGCACGTTCTTCTCGCTGTTGCCGACCCACATATCGAGGATGTCAGCCAGGGAGACGGTGATGAATGCCGCACCGAGCTCACCTGCCACCGCCCGGGCGATGAACGTCTTGCCACAGCCGGGCGGCCCGTAGAGAAGCAAACCCCCGCGCAGCGACTTGCGGTAGAGGGCGCGCAGTTCTGGGTTGCGCAGCGGCGCAAGGAAGCTCGCCTCGAGGCGGGCCTTCACATCGGACATGCCGGCCACGTCGTCCAGGCGAAGCCGGGAGCCGTCCGCGTTCAGCCCAGCAGTGGCCGGCGTCTCACCAGCCTCTGCGAACATGGGCGGCACGAGCCCTTCGACCTGCCGCTCCGCCTGACTCCAGTCGAAGTCCGCGACTTCCCGCGCGCGGTCCGGAGCGGCTGGCCCGCTCCGCTGGTCCTCTGGGGCTTGTCGCGGCGCCGCTTTCTCAACTGGAAAGGGGACATCGTCAGTCGACGTGAGGGCTCGAGCCATGAGGGCTCGCCCTGGCGCCGAGGTGGGGTCTGCGGCGAGGACGTGCGCGATGTGAGGCATGGCACGGTCGACCTGGCCGCGATCGAGAAGGAGCCCGGCCACGTGCAGTCGCAGAGCGGTCTGGTCTGGCGCGTTGCGTACAGCCTCTTCCAGGCTCGCCAGCAGGGCGTCGTCCATGAGGCCTCCGTGCTAGGACGAAGGCGTTCTCCGTCGGACCGGACCTGACGGGGACTGACGATAGTGCAGCGGGGCGTCGTGTAGGCGGCATTGCTGGCCGATGAGTCTCGACGGCGTCCCTAAGCCCAGCATGCTCGAACGTCTTCCGAGGAGCGGCAAAGTCGGACGAGCGGAGCCGCCCTCAGCGCGGCATGACCGGATGTCGGGCACAAGCTGTCGAGACTCCGCGGAGCGCTCTTGGCCGGGGCATGATTGCGCGGTGCGACACCTCACCGAACCACAGGCCGAGGCTGCCCTAGCTCGAGGCCTGGGCATCGAACAGATGCTGACTGCCAGCCTCCGCGCCGGCACGGTCGAGTGGTTGTCTGCGGTCCCGACCGCCGGCGGAATCGAGCTTCGCCGCTTTGAAGCATTTGACGACGGGAACGAAGACTTTCTCGACGTCTACCAGTTCACGCCCATGGACGGGGACGAGTACGCCGGCGAAGGAGTCCTCGTGGGCCACTTCGCAGGACCCCGCGAGGTGCTGGATGGCGCCGGCGCGCACGGCGCCCTTCTCGATCGATGGGTGAACAGGGGCGTCATCCAGGACGAGTACGCGGACATGAAGACTGCAGGGGACTGATCACAGGCGGATGCGCACAAGGGCATGACCGAACGTTCGAGGAGCGCCGTCGTTCTACTCCGGAACAGTTACGGTCCCTGTGTGGCGTCGATCCCAACCGAGTACCGTGCCGCGCTTCGCACAGCGCTTGATGACCTCACTGCGGGCAACCGGCCTGAACAGCTGACATGGGTCCGGGCGTATAGGGCGTCCGGGGCCGCCCTCATCCGGCAACCAGACGACATCTGGGAACATCCGCGCTCGGACTTCGGACAGAGGGGCGATGGCGCCGTTTGGGTGACGCTGCCGCTGTGGACCACCGATGAGGGGCCGAGTGACCTCAGCGCAGAATGCGAGGTCAGGGCGACAGGAATGGCAGTCGTCAACGACGTACGCGTGCTCTGAACCACCAGCGGCAAATCCGGACGTTCAGTCGAGCAGCCGGGTCAGGCGTATCTCGACGAAGCCCGCTCCCATCAGGCCATCGTCAGGGCTGCAGGCGACCAACTCCTCACGTACACGTTCTTCACCGACCAAGCGAGCTGGGTCCTGGTCGTCGTACCTGGTGCTGAAGGTCGCGCCCGTGATGGGTTCCCGCCGCGCGAACGTCGGCATGGCCCAACGTGACCTGTCCCAGTCGGGCAGGGTTCCAAGAACAGGCCATCTGCCGTCTCGCAGCCCGAGGTGTCCAAAGCGTCCGATGAGCGCTGCGCCCGCCGGAGTCAGCTCCCCCAGCGAATCCAGAGGCGGGGTTTCGTTGCGTCGCGGCCCGAAGAAGAAGCCGAAGAGGATGCTGGACGTGCTGGCTCTGCCCACGACTCCGATAGCAAGTCCGTCGGTGCGGAGTGGGACGGTAAACACCGTCCCCTCGCTGAAGGCGCCTCCTGCCACAACGACCCCTGTCCTCAACCCGGTGCACACTTTACGGCTCCACCGGACGCGAGCGCGGCACTCCGAGGAGCGGCAGAAGAGGACGTTCGCCCGACGGGATGTCGGCGAGGGGGCGGATGGGCCCGCAATGCCCTCAGGCGCAGCTGCAGTAGGTGAAGACGTAGAGCAGCCATATGGCTGTCACAACCAAGGCGCCGGAAGCGATGGCGGCAATCCGCCGACCCTGCCCATCCTCACGCGCTCGTCGTGCTTTGGGGCGGAGGCTCCAGGCGCCGTAGCCCAACAAGCAGGCCATCGCTGCAGTAGCGGTGACCGTCGCACCCGGGTGGCGATTCCATCCCCAGATGAAGCCCGCGATCACGACCCCAGCGATTGAACACGCGACAACCGCGAAGAGGCCCTCCACAGCGGCCTCACCCACCAGCTCGGCAATCTTCGAGCCGAACCGTCGGGGTAGCGATCGCCGTGGCCGGCTCAGCTCCTGCGTCACGGCGAGATGCTCTCATGCCGGGCCCAGCTAACCCGGCCGTCGCCATGCGCGCGAAGCGGCAATAGCGGACGTCTCCGCCGGCCCGAGTTCATGCCCAGGGGCCGCTGCAGGGCGGCTCCCACTGGCGTGATTGGCCTCGATGAACTGGGTGTCGGCAGCCAGCGCTCATCATGCCCTCGGCGCAGATGTCCGCCCACGGCTGCTCGCCCGGCTGGTGCTCAGGTCAAATACGTTTCCGGGGTTGATCGGGCCGGCCAGAACCGCCTTGAGCACCATCCCACTGGTAGGGGTACCGGTGGGAAACTCCGCGCATGTGGTGGAGCGAGTGGGCCTCAGCGGTCGATCGACGCCATGTTGACGTCGTCATGCCGTGCTCCCGCCGCGGGCTCCAGCGCTTCGAGGCGCGCGATCTGGTCGGTGGTGAGCTCGATCGCGTCGGCGGCCGTGTTCTCCTCCACACGGGCGACGCGGCGGGTGCCGGGGATGGGCGCGATGTCGGTGCCGCGCGTGAGGATCCACGCGAGCGCGGTCTGCGCCGGGGTCGCGCCGATCTCGGCGCCAATGGCGGTGACCTCGTCGACTAGCGCGACGTTGCGCCGGAAGTTCTCGCCGACGAACCGCGGGTTGGTCTTACGCCAGTCATCGTCGGCGAAGTCGTCCACGGTGCGGATCTGGCCGGTGAGGAGGCCGTGGCCGAGCGGCGAGTAGGGCACGAAGCCGATGCCCAGCTCGCGCAGCAGCGGCAGGATCTCCGCTTCGACGTCGCGGGTCCAGAGCGAGTACTCGGTCTGCAGCGCCGACACAGGCTGCACGGCGTGGGCGCGTCGGATGGTCTCGGGCGACGCCTCCGACAGGCCGAAGTGCAGCACCTTGCCCTCGGCGATCAGGTCGGCGACGGCCTGCGCGGTCTCCTCGATCGGCGTCGACTGGTCCACCCGGTGCTGGTAGTACAGGTCGATGTGGTCGGTGCCGAGGCGTCGCAGCGAGCCCTCGACGGCGGCCTTGACGCTCGCGGCACTGCTGTCGACCTTGCCGGGCTGGGGGTCGGTGCCAGGGTGGTGGGACACGAGGCCGAACTTCGTGGCGAGCACGACCTGGTCGCGGCGGCCGGGGACGGCGCGTCCGACGAGCTCTTCGCTGAGGAAGGGTCCGTAGATTTCGGCGGAGTCGATGTGCGTGACGCCGAGATCGAGGGCTCGGTGGATGGTGCGGGTCGACTCGTCGTGGTCGAGTCCGCCCTCCGACGTGTACGTGCCGGCCATGGTCATGGCACCGAGGCCGATGCGGGAGACCACGAGGCCTCCGAGGTGTGCGGTCTGCATGAGTCTCCTGTGGGTGGATCGGGTGGGCGACGCGGATGTGGTCCCCCCCAGCCAGAGAAGCAGCAGACAAGAAGCCGTGGCAGTCCCTGTCGTGGGGGCCACTGAGAGGGACCCCCAACCTCGGCTTGGGCTCTCCTACAGTTGATGACGTGACCGCACCGGACCCGCGCCCCCGAGACGCCGTCAGGGCTGAGATCCGGGAGTTCCTCAGCACCCGTCGAGCCAGAATCACGCCCGAGCAGGCTGGCCTGCCGACCTACGGCGACGGCCGCCGCCGGGTGCCTGGGCTTCGACGAGAGGAGGCCGCCCTGCTTGTCGGAGTCTCGCCGCAGTACTACATCCGCCTCGAACGAGGCGACGCCACCGGTGTGTCCGAGAGCGTCATCGACGGGATCGCCCACGCGCTGCGCCTCGACGTCGCCGAACGGGCGCACCTGCTTGATCTCCTCCGCACCGCGGGCACACCACCACGCGCCATGAAACGGCGTTCGCCCGCGGCCACCCGCGTTCGCCCCACCATCCAACGCCTCCTCGAGGCGATGCCGACCGTGCCAGCCGTCGTCCTAAACGGACGCCTCGACGTGCTCGCCGCCAACGCCCTCGGCCGCGCCCTCTTCTCGCCTTGGTACGACACCGACCAGCCCGTGAACAACGCCCGCCTCGTCTTCCTCGACCCGCGGGCAACCTCCCTGTTCCGCGACTGGAAGACCGTCGCGAATGACACCGTCGCCCTCCTGCGGGCCGAAGCCGGCCGCAGCCCATACGACCGAGGGCTCTCCGACCTGATCGGTGAGTTGTCCACCCGCAGCGAGGACTTCCGTCTCCGCTGGGCAGCCCACGACGTCCGCATCCACACCACGGGCGTCAAGAAGCTGCACCACGCCATCGTTGGCGACCTCGACCTGCCCTTCGAGTCACTGCCACTCGAGCCCGGCGCCAGCCCCAGCCTGGTCACCTACCTCCCGGAGCCCGGCACGCCAACCCACGACGCGCTAGCCCTACTCGCCAGCTGGGCCGCCAGCGAGACGCTCCCCGCTCACGGCGCACCGGCCGACCAGCAGCGACCCTGAACCAGCGCTGGGCGCCGACACCTGTCGATCGCTTCAGCACCGGCCCGGCCAAGCGGTCGCACGCCAGCGACCCGGGGCGGCGGAGGCACCTGCGCTCGGCGGCATTTCCGGACGTCTACGCGAGACGGGAACGCAGTTCATCCAGGGTGACGACGGTGGGCTCGGCGTTGCCGTCGAGCACGTCGAAGACGCGTGCCTCTCTGGCCTCGCGATCCAGGATCACCTCAAACACGTTGAAGGTGACCTCCTCGAAAGTGGGCTCGCCTCGATCGATTGCGGCGAGCAGCCGCTGCCGCGCCTTCTCGTGCTCGTCTTGAAGGAGTAGATCAAGTAGGTCCACGAGGCGATCCTGGCAGGCCGGAGGGCCGTTCATCGCAACGCGCACCTATGACCGACCTGCGGCATGTCCGGAAGGCCGCCCTCCTTCATGCCCATGCCGGGAGCCGCCCATGGAGGCGTTGGCTACCGCTTGGAGAACCCCCAGAGCGGCGGGTAAAGGACCTCGACGAAGTGCCCCCAGCGACGTCCCTCGCGCCGGGCTGCCACGTACGCCCGCCAGTTGCGTCCCACAGCTCGGTTCAGAAACAGCCCGTAGGCCGCCCCAACGGAGAAACCCACAGCGAGCACCGCGTCAGTACTCCTCGACCCACCCGCGTCAAAGAAGGCGAACGCGGCAGCCGCACCCAGAAACAGCATGGCCATGGCCACGGTGGCCGCGCGATAAGCCCAGACAAAAAGGCGCCGCCCCATGAGCCCGTCCCTCCACGGCGTTACCTCTCCTGGGGATGTCGCCCCGGCGGAGGGTTTGCTGGCTCGCACGCGGTGATGATGACACGCGAGGAGGTGGACCCTCTCATCCCTCGCCACGACCGACCGTCAGCACGACCGGCCAGCGGCATGATCGGACGTGCTTCGAAGGCGCGGATTGGATATGTGTCGACTGGGTGGACGCTGCCGTGCATCATCACGGTCATGTCCTTTGTCTTGCTGGTCGACGACACCCGCACCTTCCGCGACGGCCGAGAGCACTTCCGAGCGCGGACGAGCGGGGAAGCCTTGGCCGCTCTGGGACTGGTTCGTGACTACGGACATGGGCAACTGTGGCTTGATCATGACTTGGGCATCGTGGACGGGTCGGTCGACAGCACGCTGCCTGTTCTGGACGAGTTGGCCCGGGCAGCCAGCGACGGAGATCCGTACCCGTTCGACCTCGTAGTCGTCCACACGTCCAACCCCGTGGGAGCGGCGACGATCATGCAGGTTCTGGAGCGGTGGGGCTACGAGTCCCGTCGGGTCCCGAGCGCGGACGAACTGGTGGACGAGACCTGAGGTCGGCGCCTCTTGTCTTGCGATGCGGGGCATGGTCTGACGTCGTCCGACGAGCGGCATGAGCGATCGAGCCTGCGCGTCGCTCCTAGTGTGCAGGCGGTTGCGCGCCATAGGCTGCTGGACGGTCTCGCGCTGGACGCCGGCGGGCGCGGGCTAGGGGTCGTAGCCGGCCCTCGAACAGGGTGATCGCTGCGAATGCGCTGACGTGGCTGTGAGTGACCCTCTGCCCGCTGACGGGGAGAGGATAGGCCGGGTCTTCGTACCACGCCGAGATGTTCTCGACGCTCATCAACTCTTCGTCGGTCATGTCGATGGCTCGTTCAGCAAGAGCATCCTCGCCGTAGTCCCAAAGCGCGGCGGCCACAAGGCTCTTGGATGTACGCACCACAAAGTTGGGTCGACCGCCCAGAAGCTTCTTGCGTTCTGCCCGTTCCGATCTCGCGGCGAAGAAGGTCATGGCCACACGGTATGGCCCTGTTGTCGCGAGGGAGCGGACTTGGAGACCCAGCCTCCGAGCAGGACCACCGCGCAGAGAGCGGCATGATCGGATGTCGAGAAGCAGCGTCGCGCAGCCTCAAAGATCGAGCCGACGAAGCTCGAAACCTTCCGGGATGCCGTTGTCGCAAAGGTAGCGAATGAATACGGCTGTTGCCTCCTCCGCATCCAACACCTCGTTGGCCAAGACGGTCGTCGTCATGCCATCCCATGTCAGCGAGACGGCGGGCCGCGGTTCCGGACCGGACATTGCGCGCCCTACGACGTACTGACACGGGCCGGAGTCCTCTGTGCGGCGGAGCTCCACCGTGAGCCGGTCCCGCGAGCCGGCAGCCTGCACGTACTCCTTGGGCCATCGGCCGAGGTTGACTCGGTCGAACGGCGTTCCTGGTGGAAGCTCCCAGAGACTCAGCGAGTACCGATCGATGCCGTCGAGCAGTGCCAGACGCCGACGGAGCAACACGTCATCCGGATCAAGCGCGTCCTTGAGTTCACCGTGGATGCGGCCGTTCATGGTGAACGCGTGCGTGACGGGTGGTCGAGCCATGTGCTCAGCGTGCCAAGAAGAGCACCCGGAACGCGGGACGATCGGCACGGCCGATCGGCGGCATCTGCGGACGTTCACGCCTCAGCGGCCGTCAATCTCGCAAGGGCGCGCCGGATGACCTCCCGCAGAGACTCGGCGTCCACGTAGGGCGACCCCTGTCCGGGCGCGTAGAGGGCGAGGGCCTCATGCAGGTCATCTAGCCGTTCGTCTCCCGGGTAGTCCTCGAGAACGATGCGTTCCAACTGGTGCGCGGCTGCGACGGAGTCATCGCCCGCCAGCAGGCGCTGGGCAGCCGCCGCGAACCGCTCGTGGAACATGGGCGCAGTCTTCCAGGGGCACGGCGGGAAGGTCCTGTCATCGGCGCGACCGATCGGCGGCATGACCGGGCGTTTCTACGAGGGTGAGCGCCAGAAGTCGCCGTCCCTTCCAGCGAGCTCGTTGACCGTGGTTGCGGTGTTTCCGATCCATTCGTCGATGGTCGCATCCCGGGCATATGACATGTCGAGCCAGTCGACGGCGGCTTTCCGTAGGGCGGCGTGCGCGTCGATGATCGGCGTCTTTCCGGTCTCGTAGAGGTCGGTGAGTTCAGCCCAGCCGCGATAGACGTCCCCGCCGTGCGGCAGCCAGGACAAGTCGTCAACGAGTGCGTCTGAGATTTTGTTGCCAGCCCGGTAGGCCGCCCAAGCATCCGTGGCCTCGAGGATCTGCTGCGCGATGGGGGCGATCTGGCGCGAGAAGAACTCCGACTCGCGTCGCAGTTCGCTCTGGCTCCTGTCCACGGCCAAACACTAGGCGGCGGGCTGGCCTGTCCGAGCGAGTCTGCACCGAAATGCAGGAGATGAGTGCGTCAGGTGAAGAGGTCTCGCCCCTCATCCCCGTTCGGGTCTGCGGACAGTAGGTCCTCGTGGAGGCCGAGTGCTGCGCCAGACGCGGCTAACTCCTGGAGGTCCTCTTCTCCAGTCAGGAGGGATAGCGCGTTGAAGGTGGCCTCGTACGCGGCCGCGGTCATGGCCCGTGCGACATCGGTTGGATCCGCGCCGGCGCTGATTGCTCGGGCCGCGGCGGGGTAGTTCTGCACGTTCTCGACGGTCAGCCCTCGAATGTCGGCCCAGAGCGTTCCAAGGATCCGTTGGCGGTCATCGTCCATGGTGAACCTACCGGCGGCCGCGGCGGCCCGACCTCTCTGCGGCAGATCCGGACGTTCCCACGCGGACGCTGCGGAGCACGCGGGACTGGCAGGATCGGGGCGTGATGCCAAGGGGTGGTTGCTGGTGGTGACGGTCAACCTCGCAGCGGTCGAGGTTTCCTCCGGTGCGCACTTGTCGTGCGTTGTGGACACGCGCGAAGCGCCTGACGCATGCGAGATCGTCGTGTCTGTCGCGGGCCGCGGCCCAGTGAGCGCGGCAGGCTACGACTTCGAAGAGGCGCTCCAAGGTCTGCGCGTTCGGCTGGAGTCCCAGGGCCTGCGGCTGTTGTGCAACCGGTTCCGCCGCGACGCTTTCATCTCCTCGCTGTCCCGTCAGATGAGCAACGGCCTCAGCTGCTACCTAGTCCTTCCCGGGCGACCCGTTGACCCGAAACGAATCGTTCCATGCCTGGACCCGACGGCCCCCGGTGATGTGGTCTCGGCATCGGAGGCGGACAACTTCATCGCCAAATGGAAGGAATCCACCGCCGCGCCGGCGCTCGTGCGTTGGTTCAACCGCCTAGGACGGCGGTGAAGGAGCTCCAACCTTCGGCATGAGCCACCAGCGAACACAACCACCCGCGGCATGAGCGGTAAACGGCTCTGGGTCACGGGCTTGCTGTCTTCCACCGGGAGCGGCGGTCAGTCGCCCGTCCGCATCGGCGGTGCGGCCGGACGGACGTCCTCAGAGCGCAGCCTCTGCCGGCGGCGGCGCGACCGTGCGATGAGCGCGATGGCGGCGAGCCCGAGCAGGAAGAGGACCGGCGCGGCAAGCATGCCGAGGAACAGGACGCCGTCGGCCGGGGTCAGCGTGCAGCCGAAGCCGATCCCGGAACACTGCCCGTTCGGGTTCTCCGTCGGCAGCGTGTGGTGCAGGACGGTGACCAGCACGGCTGGCGCCACCCAAAGGATGGCCAGGGCGAGCAGGTAGTCGCCGTAGCCCCTGATCGCTCTCATCGCTACAGGGTCGCCGGTCGGCACGGGGTGAGCATCTGTAGCCCTACTCATCCTGGGTTGGAGTCGGCGGGACATTCAGACGGCAGCCGCTGCGCCGGGGTACCGCCGGTCTCGGCGGCGTCTGCTCCTGGCGGTGGGCTGCTCGCGGCAAATGCGGACGTCCTGTCAGGCAGACTCAGAGACATGAGGATGCGTGCGACCGTGGAGGCCGTGGATGCGGCTGTATGCGCGGCTCTCGCCGACACTCCTTGGGAACGTGAGCCGGCGGCGCGCGCACAGACCGAGGACGATGCCGACGACTGGCCGTCCCGAGAGCACCGGCTGGTGTGGTGCGGTTCTTACGACGCTATCCGCCGTCGCTACCCCAACTTGCCTCAGTCCCATGGCAACCAAACCGGTGGGTGCGTAGACCTCTGGGTCCACATCGACCGAGACGCCGCCCTGAGCGAAGTGAACTTCGAAGGGCGATCGCTTTCGGACACGTTCCGAGTGATGCAGAGACCCGCCGAGGCCGAGGAGGTCGACTCCCTGCTTGGGCGTCCCGCCGATGTCGTCGCTCCTCGTTTGGCGCGGCACCTCGTCGATGTCTTGAGCGACGCCCCGACGGCCGGACGCTGACTCCCTGGGGTATATGAGGATGTCGCCGCCGGCGTCAGGTGTGGCAGATGGTGCCTGGGCTCGCCTCGAAGGAAGCCCCAGCCTTGGTGACCGTGGCTGAGAGCTCCGGCCGGTCTGATACGGCGACGATCCATGTCTGCACGGGAGACTCGGGGTAGCCGACCGGCGCCCTCGTCTGCGTAGCGTGCGACCAGTCGGTCCGCTTCATGATGCGAAGCATGTCCCTGACGGCGTCCTCGGCCGTGGCCCCGTGTCCCGACTCTGTGGTTGTCCACCCGGGTGAAATGCCGGGTGGGCAGGCGAGATCAGACATCGTGGTTTGGCTCCACTGGTGCTGGGGATCGGTAACCGTGACGGTCTGTGCCGGCCATTCGTGGATTGGCGTCGAACACGTGATCTGCACGAACCCTGGGGGTGCCGGCAGAGTCCAGACCGTAGGGGTTCGCGGCGCGAGGTTTCCCTCACCGCCGCCGTCCCAGCTGAGGTTCATGTAGGTCCCGGCCGGGCCCGTACTGCTCACCGAGATGCGGAGGCCCGCCGCGCTCGCGGAGACAATCTGGGATGACAGTGTGAGCCCACTCGATGTACACGCCGCGACAAGCAGTTCGGGATCGTGTCGCGCGTCGATTCTCGTGGCATCTGGCGGTGGAGCGACCCGACTGTTGGCGCAGCCTGCCAGTGCTGGCAGCAGCGCCATGGCAAGCCACCACCGCTTCCCACGGCCTGACCGTCTCGTCCCCATTGGTGCCCCCTGTCGGTGACGGTCACGCTAGACCGCGACGTCGTGGCGCATGGCCGGAGACCGAGCAGCGATCAGAAACCGTGACCTTGTCGTATGGGGCCGACAGAAGCGGACGCGGTGGCGGGACCCGGCAAGGCGAACCAGTGCTCATCGGCACGACCGCGCTGACCGCGGCATGTCCGAACGCTGCGCGCGCATCGGCGGTGACGGCGAGGAACTCGCGGTGGCGCTAGCAGTAGACGGCTCCCTGTATGTCGGCCTCGGTGCCGGCCTGAATATGGTCACCTGAGCCGCGGTACAAGAACTGCGCGTTCGAGAGTGCGTTGAGCTGAGCCATGTCGAAGTCGATCCCCGAGGCGCCCGCGGAGGGTTGCCGTTGAACGTAAAGAGACATTGCCTCCACTGGGGCTTTCGTGAGCGTGTTGAGGGAGCGGATGGTCTCGCCGGTGGTGCTGCCGAATAGGGGCCACGTGACGAGATGCCCTTCGTGCAGATCCTCACGTCTGAGTCGCCATTGCGCCTGAGTCTTGGGCGAAGTCTTTTCGATTTGATCAGTGGGCGTCAGCAGGGCGGTGTCCGGGGCATCAGCGCACACCACCATCCCTCCAACGAGGACGCCGTGGCTGTCACGGCCGACCACGACGAAGCCTGGAGGCCGTGGCGTGCATCCGCCCATCAGCATGGCGACGATCACCGCGAGACTGGCCACTACAGCCTGGGGGTGAGGCGTAGTCAATTGCGAGTGGCTCAACTGTCGCCTCCATTCACGGGCCGGATGCCCCCGCCGAATGCTAGTTCCGGAAGGTTTGGAGCGAGCCCGGGCGCGCAAAAGCTTTCGCCGACGCGCCGCCGATTCGGAACCGGTCGGACTGCCGTCCCATGCGCGGCATGAGCGGACGTTCGTACAAAGGGGCGTGTGGCGGGACGATCGACCCTTAGTCTCTGCGCATGACTGACGAGTCCCGGGCCAGTCTCCATCTCACACCTGCTCATTCACAGACGCATGATTCCCATGGCACCCACTCGCCGCTCCCGCAGACGAAAACCTTGGCGAAGTCGCGTATCCGGGTCGCTTGTGCGGGCGTTGAGCTACTTGGCGCCGCCGTCTACATCACCTACTTCCTCACCGCCGCGGGGCCGGCTCCCTGCTCGAGGACCTTCTGGGTTTGGGCACTGATCCCGCCGGCTTGGTTCTTGCTCCTCATCGTCGTTGGACTGCCCTAGGCCCACCAGCGGGACGCGCCCGGCAACGTATCGCTGGCCTGGGAACCGCCGTGGCCACGATGGCTCTTGTTGGCACGGGCCTGGTGATGCTGGCGTCCGTCGGTCAGGCGGCGGCCAGCAGTTGCTAGTCACGGGCACGGTGCGTGGGGCTCTCGACGCGTCGCACCAGTAGCGGCATGAGCGGACGTCTACGCGAGGCGAGAGTGCAGTTCATCCAGCGTGACCACGCTGAGCGGCTTCACGCCCGGGTATAGCGAAAGCACGACGATCTCCGTCTTGCGCGAGGACGATGGGCAAATGGCCCGCCTACTTTGCACGGTCATAGGACACAGGTGGTCGCGTGAACGGATGCCCAATCGCACGGTTAGACGCACCTGCAAGCGGTGCGGCGAGGTCGACATCGTTGAGAAGGACATGGAGCCACCGTTCGGCATCGGCGGGAAGGGTCATTACTAGGCGGGCGCGTGCTCTGGCTTGACGGGCGCGATATTCATACGCGCAGCGACAGGACCACCCGCGTCGGTCGTGCCCGACTCGCGGCATTTCCGTACGTCGTCCGCTCCTCCGTCCCTGCCAGACTCTGCGGCGTGAGTATGGGTGACGTAGCGGAATGGTTCGACGGCGCTGACGGACGCGACGCCGGAGAGCAGTCCTTCCTCGCCGCCCTCCGAGCCGCCGCCGGAGCTTCTTCCTGGAGCATTTCTCCAGAGGAGACGAGTTGCATGGCCTTCGGAGCGCCTCTCTACCTCTCGGTGGATCTCCCCGCCATGACCACGTTTCCCGGCAACCGAGCCGCTCGACAGCTTGAACTCGCGCTGTGGCCAACCGATTCGCACCAGGGTCTCCGCCTCGACGGCGACTGGGGTAACGACAGCACGCCGCTCGACGACGTCTGGTTCATCGACGGCGGACGCCTGCAGGTCGTCGGAGTGGAGGCGAGTGCCGACGATCTCGCACAGTGGGCCATTCGGTGGATCGAGCGCCAGCTGGCCCGCCGAATCCGCTTTCGCCAATGGAGGGTGGGCGGCGCCGCCGCAACCATGGAGGACACCGGTGAGGCCGTCGGCCTCAAAGCGGGCCCGTGGGGCCGTATTGGCGCGCCAATCTTCGACACGGTGGTTCCGGCGAGCCAGCCCCATGACCTTTTCGCGGACAGCCAGCGGACGGACCAGTAGCGCACATTCCGGTCGACGGGCGGCCCATAGGTTGACGGTTCAGTCAGGTTGCGGCATGAGGGGCTGCCACGCAGCGCCCGTGTGAGACTGCGATTGTGCGTAAGCGAGTGAACCAGGAGTTGCTGGAACGCCATCGTCGAGTTCAGTCCGTGTCACCGCCGATGCCTCCCCAAGACGCGTCCGATGCCGAATGGGACGCGTGGGGGGACCTTCAGGACCTGCAGGCGATCTTGGCTGGTTTGGTCAGCCGCGCAGGCGAAGGCCAGACGGAGCAGGACGACAACCATTGGCACAACGCCGTCAGCGATCACCTTGCCAATCCCGCCGTGCTTGCCCTGCTCGGCGAGGCAGCCCACGATGCGCGCGCCCTCGCTGCGGCCCTTGGCGAGAGTGGCTGAACGGTTCGCGCAGTCCCAGCGACTCGCGGCATGTCAGTGCATCAGGTTTGGCTGGCTGGCGACTCGGTCGACCTGGTGCGTCTTGCGCCGCCCGCAGCAGCCCCGAACACCGCCGCGGGTAGGAGCGCGTAGAGGGTCCGCCTGGCAGTCAGTATGGCCGGAGGCTAGATGCAGACGGGAAACCAGTGAGACGCTTCACCTGCGGTGCTTCCGGGGCATCGGTGTTGGCGGCAGATGCCGACGGTCTGATCGTGATATCAAGCGACCGTGGAGATGATGCGGGGTGAGGATCTGCTGTCTCTGGGCGGCTGGGATGTGCGCTGCGCCAAGATACTGGTTACGGCGGCGTGTAACGACAGGGGGCTAGCACTGGTTGACACCAACGGCGATGGTCGGTTGATCGAGTTCACACAGTATTGGTGTGACGACGCCGGCCGCTGGCAGGAGGGCCCCTCCTCCGGACCGGAGCCGAGCTACGAGGGATTTCAAGCCCAGGGCGAAATGCCGCCCGGCGGAGCGTACCGGTACGCCTATGGCCGTGCAGCGGCCCATGACCAGGTCTCCTTGGTGCTCGCGGGGCGGGAGATCGGTGTTCAAGCGACAGAAGCCGGGTGGTGGGCGGTAGTGATACGCGCCGGTGGCTGAGGACCCCGCTCGAGGGAGTGCTTCGTCGGCGCGCACGAGAACGAGGCTACTGTCGCGCGCCCTCATCGGCACGATCGCAACGTCCCATCATCGGCATGAGGGGACGCTCTTTCACACACGGCTGCGCTGGCCTTGTCTCGGCCTCACTGGTACGACGAAAGGGCACCCACCAGCCTTGGTGGGTGCCCTTTCGTCGGAGCGTGACGGCGTCGGTCAGACAATCGTCGCCTTGACCTCGGCCAGTCGGCTGAGCAGGCCGTTGACGAACGACGGGGACTCGTC
This sequence comes from Intrasporangium zincisolvens, assembly GCF_034724055.1. NCBI lineage: Bacteria > Bacillati > Actinomycetota > Actinomycetes > Micrococcales > Intrasporangiaceae > Intrasporangium > Intrasporangium zincisolvens. The sequence goes on along the minus strand of NZ_JAWIIL010000013.1, from coordinate 55,919 downwards.
GGTCGACAGCTCGGTCGCGAGCGCGACGGCCTCGGAGATCGCGACACCGTCGGGGATCTCGTCGTTCCAGAGCACCTCCCACGCACCGAGGCGCAGCAGGGTCCGGTCGACCGCCGGCATCCGCTCGATCGTCCACCCCTGGCTGTAGTCGGTGAGCGCGGCGTTGATGTCGTTCCAGTGCCCGACGACGCCGCGCACGAGGTCGGCCGTGTACGGGTTGTTGGCCGCCCGGGACTCGCGGTCGGCGAGGCGCTCCTCGAGGAGGGTCACGGCGTTGATGCCGCGCTGGTCGGCCTCGAAGAGGATGTCGAGGGCCCGGGCCCGGGCCTTGGTGCGTGCAGCCACGTGGTTTCCGAGTCCGATCAGTCGTTGACGCGGCCGAGGTACGACCCGTCGCGGGTGTCGACCTTGACCTTGGTGCCGGTCTCGAGGAAGAGCGGCACGTTGATCTGGGCGCCGGTCTCGAGCGTGGCCGGCTTGGTGCCACCCGTCGAGCGGTCGCCCTGCAGGCCCGGCTCGGTGTGGGTGATCTCGAGGACGACCGACGCCGGCAGCTCGACGTAGAGCGGCGCACCCTCGTGCGTGGCGACGATGGCGTTCTGGTTCTCGAGGAGGTAGTTCGCGGCGTCGCCGACGGTGGTCTCCGACACGTTGAGCTGGTCGTAGGTGTCGGTGTCCATGAAGACGAAGTCCGAGCCGTCCTTGTACAGGTACTGCATCGTCCGCTTGTCGACGTTGCTCGTCTCGACCTTGACGCCGGCGTTGAAGGTCTTGTCGACTACCTTGCCCGACAGGACGTTCTTGAGCTTGGTGCGCACGAACGCGGGGCCCTTGCCCGGCTTGACGTGCTGGAACTCGACGACGGACCAGAGCTGGCCCTCGAGGTTGAGAACCAGGCCGTTCTTCAGGTCGTTCGTAGATGCCATCTGCTGGAAACCGCTTTCGTGTGCCGGCCGGTGGACGCCCCGCGGGCGCGCCGGGACCCGGTCGCTGTCATGTCCTGGAAGTTGCCGCGCAAGTCTAGCCGTGGGCCCGCCCGAACGCGGAATCGCCGGTGCCGCGCCACGTGCCCGGGGGTGTAGGCTCGCCCGTCCCCCATCGTTCCCCGGCCTGAGAGAGGCGGCTTCGTCATGCCCGCGCCCGACGCTGCGACGACCGAACCGATGCACGCCGAGCTGGTCCGCGAGCAGGCCTTCCTCGACCGGGCGCGGGCCGAGCTGAACCGGATGCGCGAGGCCGCCGAGGCGCTCGATGCGTCGCGCGCCAGCGACGCCATCAGCGGCGAGGTGCTCTCCAGGGTCCTCGCCCGCCGCATCGCCTCGTTGCAGGACGACCCGCGCACCACCCTCTTCTTCGGCCGCATCGACATCGACGCGGACGGTCGCCCTGCCGAGTCGTTCCACGTCGGGCGCCGGCACGTCAGCGACGAGGCCGGCGACCCGGTCGTCGTCGACTGGCGGGCGCCGGTGTCGACCGCCTTCTACCGCGCGTCGCGCCTCGAGCCCATGGATGTCGTGCTGCGGCGCCGCTTCGGGGTCGACCACGGCCGGCTGACCGCGATCGAGGACGAGCACCTCGAGGCGGCGACCACCGCCGACGACGTCGACGGTGGCTCGCTGCTCGCGGCCGAGATCGAGCGCCCGCGCACCGGCCCGATGCGCGACATCGTCTCGACGATCCAGCCGGAGCAGGACGAGATCGTCCGCAGCGACGTCACGACGACGATCTGCGTGCAGGGCGCCCCGGGCACGGGCAAGACCGCCGTCGGCCTGCACCGTGCGGCGTGGCTGCTCTACTCCTTCCGCGAGCGCCTCGACCGCTCCGGCGTACTCGTCGTCGGCCCCAACCGCGCCTTCCTCGACCACATCGGCGCGGTGCTCCCCTCGCTCGGCGAGGTCCGCGTCGGGCACGCGACGATCGACACGCTCCTCGACCACGGCCGCGTCCGGGCCGACGAGCCCGCCGACGTCGCCACGCTCAAGGGCGATGCGCGTCTGGCCGCGGTGCTCCGCCGGGCCGTGTGGTCGACGGTCACCCGGGCCAGCGAGGCGCTCGTCGTGCCACGCGGTGTCCGCAAGTGGCGCGTCCCCGCGTACGAGGTGCAGGACGTCCTCGACGAGCTGGCCGCCCGCGGCGTCCGGTACACCGCGGCGCGCGACCTGCTGCCGATGCGCCTGGCGCACCACGTGCTGCTCGGGATGGAGCGCGACGGCGACGCCCCCGACGACCGGGTGCAGGAGTCGGTGGCGAAGTCACCCGCCGTGAAGAAGTACGTCGCGTCGGTGTGGCCGGCGCTCGACCCGCAGGCGGTGCTGCACCGGCTGTGGTCCGACCCCGACGCCCTCTCCGCCGCCGCGGAGGACGACCTTAATGCCGAGGAGCAGCGGATGCTGCTGTGGGACAAGCCTGCTCGCACCAAGGGCGCGGCCCGTTGGAGCCGAGCCGACATGGCGCTGCTCGACGAGCTGGCCGACCTGCTGACGCGCGTGCCGAGCCTCGGACACGTCGTGCTCGACGAGGCGCAGGACCTCTCCCCCATGCAGCTGCGCGCCGTCGGACGCCGCTGCTCCACCGGGTCCGCGACGGTCCTCGGTGACATCGCACAGGGCACGACGCCGTGGGCGACGTCGTCGTGGGATGACGCCATGCGCCACCTCGGCAAGGACGCGCACGACCTCGTCGTGCTCGACCGCGGCTTCCGCGTGCCGGCCCTCGTCATCGACTACGCCGCCCGGCTGCTTCCAGCCATGGCGCCCGGGCTCGGCGCGCCGGTGTCGGTGCGCTCCAACCCCGGGCGTCTCGACGTCGTCCCTACTGCGTCGGGCGCACTCGTCGACGCGGTGGCCCGGGTCGTGCGTGAGTCGGCCGTCGAGCCCGGCTCGGTCGGCGTCATCGCCCCCGACGCGATGGTCGCCGACGTCGCGGCGGGCCTGACCGCGGCGGGAATCCGCCACGGCCGCCTGGACCTCGACCACGGCGACGACGAGGACCACCAGGTGGAGGTCGTGCCGGCGAGCGTCGCCAAGGGTCTCGAGTTCGACCGCACCGTCGTCGTCGAGCCGGCGGCCATCGCGGCGGCCGAGCCCGACGAGCGCACCGGCCTGCGCCGTCTCTACGTCGTGCTGACCCGAGCCGTGTCGGCCCTGACCGTCGTCCACGCCGAGCCGCTCCCCGAGACGCTCGCCTGACCTTCAGACGCCGACGGTGAGGGCGGCCGTGTAGCCGTCGGTCGCGTTGCCCGACATCGTCGCGAGCTGGTGCACGCCGCCGTCGTCGCCGAAGACGTTGTCGCGCTCGAGGCTGACCTGCGCGAGGTTGGCGACGCTCTGCTCGTATCCGCTCGTCGCGTAGACGGACTCGCACGCCGCCTGCGGCAGCGCGATCTGCGACGTCTTGACGATCGGCCCGCTCGACGTCGCGTCGTCGACGGAGGCATAGACCTCGAAGTGGACGTGCGGCCACCGGCCGGAGTAGCAGGCGGGGAAGATCGAGGTGAAGGTCGCCGTGCCCGACGCGTCGGTCACCTGGACGCCGCGCAGGTAGTTCTCGTCGGCGGCGCCCTGCGAGTACATGGAGTAGTTGCCGTCGCGGTCGCAGTGCCAGACGTAGACGGCGGCGCCGACGCGGGCCGAGCTCGTCGCGGCGTCCTTGACGGTCAGGTTGATGGTGAGGGGCACGCCGTCGGCCGTCGTCGTCGACGACCCGAAGCTGCTGCGGATGTCGCGGCGCACGATCCCGGAGTCGTCGAGCACGTCCTGACCGTTCGACCCGTCGCCCGGGTAGGGGCCGGCCGTCTCGTCCGGGGCTTCGACGAGGGTCGCGTCGGAGCTCGCAGCGGCACTCGCAGCAGCGCTCGTGGAGGCGCTTGCAGCGGCGCTCGTGGAGGCCGCCGACGAGGACCCCGTCGTCGACGCGGCTCCGGTGCTGCACGCGGCCACGGCACCCGCCACCCCGAGGCCGCCGAGCAGCGTCAGGGCGCGCCGCCGGTCGAGCAGCGTGCCGAGGTCGTAGCGCAGGCCGCGGTCGTGGTCCTCGACGGACCGGCCCTGCTCGTCGACCCACTCGTGCTCGTCGGACCGGGTAGGCTGTTCGCGCTGGGTCATGGTCGTGCCTTCCGTCCCGGGCCGAGTCGGCGTGCTGGCCCTCCTCGTCCCGAGGGTGCCCGGTGCCACCATGCTCGCGCGGTGTCCGTGCTGTGGGTCGGCTGTGGACGGACAGCCCCCGGCGCCCACCGCGCCGCGGTCAATTCGCTGGCGTCGTGGCGGTCCGCGGGCGAGCATGTGTCGCGTGGTGAGCGAGCAGCGGCTCCCGCCCCAGGGCGGCCTGCCCCCGGCCCAGCAACCGGAGGAGTCGACGTCGGACGCCGTCGTGGAGATCGCGTGCGACGAGTCCGGGTTCTCCGGCACCAACCTGCTCGACGCCGCGACGCCCCTGTTCACCCACGCGAGCCTCGACCTGCGTATCGACGAGGCCGCCGACCTCACCGACACGCTCCGGTCCGGCGTGCGGTGGTCGCTGCACGAGGTGAAGTCGGGCCCGGTCCTGCGCGGCCCCGACGCGCGGGCCGCTCTCGCGTGGCTCCTCGAGCGCCTCGGTGGGCGGGCGCACGTGCACGTCGTCGACAAGGAGCTGTTCCTCGCCAGCCGCGTCGTCGACGTTCTCCTCGTCGAGCCCTCCTACCTGGCCGGCACGCGACTCGTGGCCGGCGACCGGCCCGCGAGCCTGGCGCTCTTCCGCGCAGGACGCCGTCACGCCGAGCCGTGGCTCGCCTTCCTCGACGCCCTCGGCGCGCTCCTGCGCACCAAGCGTCGCCACCGGCCCGACGCGGACATCGTCGACGCGTTCCTCCTCGCACGTGACGACCTCCTCGGTGCACTCAGGGCGGGCTCTACCGTCGCGTCCACCGCCGTCGAGCTGCTGGCCGCCCTCCGGCGCGAGCGCGTCGCCGACGTGGCGGCACGGATCGCCGACGGCGACCGCTCGGTGCCACCACCACTCGAACCGCTGCTGCCGGCCCTCGCCGAGACCGTGCTCTTCTGGAGCGCCGGCACGCGCCGGGTCAGGGTCGTGCACGACGAGCAGAGTGCGCTGACCGCCGACCGGCTCCGACGACTGCAGGACGCGCTCGCCCGCGCGATGCCCGAATCCCCCTCCCCCCTGACCGGACTCGTCACGGTCGACTCTCGCGACGACCCACGGGTGCAGGTCGCCGACCTGCTGGCCGGCGTCGCCCGCAGGTCGCCGGACGTGCTCGCCGACCCGCTGCTGCGCCCCTACCTGTCACCGACCTCGCTCGTCGACCCGCTCCACCGGCCCGGCGGCGATGCCCACGACCGCTCGGGCCCGTCCGTCGGCGCCGACCGGTAACGTCGCTCGAGTGGACACCAGCCGGGCCCCAGCCGACCACGCACCCAGGGAGTTCCGCGACGCCGACCTGAGCGGAGCGCGCTTCGTCGACACCGACCTCACGGGCGCCGTCCTTCGCGGCGTCGACGTCGACGGCATGGAGGTCGACTCGCCGTGGCTGCTCGAGGGAGGAGCGACCCTCGTCGTCAACGGCGTCGACGTCGCGCCCCTCGTCGAGGCCGAGCTGAACCGGCGCTTCCCCGGCCGTGAGACTCGTCGGGCCGCCGACCCCCAGGGGCTGCGTGAGGCCTGGGAGGTGCTGCAGGGCACGTGGGTGGCCACGGTCGCCCGGGCGTCGGCGATGCCCGAGGGCGCCGTCGAGCAGTCCGTCGCCGGCGAATGGTCCTTCGCGCAGACGCTTCGCCACCTCGTCCTCGCCACCGACCTGTGGCTGGGGCACACCGTGATCGGCACCGAGCGACCGTTCCACCCGCTCGGCCTGGCCAACCCGCGAGCCGGCGACGAGGGCCTCGACATGTCGGTCTTCACCACCGACACCCCCACGTTCGCCGCGGTGCTCGAGGCCCGGGCCGGGCGTGTCGCCCTGGTCCGCGACTTCATCGCCGACGTCACCGCCGAGCAGCTGGCGCAGCCACGGACCAACCCGTGGTCGCCCGACCACCCCGAGACGGTCCTGTCATGCCTGCACACGATCCTCGAGGAGGAGTGGGAGCACCACCGCTACGCGGTCCGCGACCTCGACGCCCTGGCCACCCTCGACGCCGTCGACACGGCGAGCACTGATGTCGAGAACGGGTTGGTGGCTCCGTCCATGGGGTGACGGGGCCCACCGACGAGGCCTCGAGGCACCCGCACCGAGGAGGACGCGCCATGGAGCAGCACCGCATCACCGAGATCCTGAACCGGCCCAGGAGCCGCGAGATGCTCGCGAGAGACATCGTCCGGCTGGGCTACGTCGCTCTCGACGGCACCCCGCGCACCGTGCCGATCGGCTTCTCCTGGAACGGCACCGAGATCGTCATGTGCACGCCGCGCAACGCCCCCAAGCTGGCGGCCCTGCGCCGCAACCCCACCGTCGCCCTGGCGATCGACACCGAGGTGCACCCGCCGACCATCCTGCTCGTGCGCGGGACCGTCCTGCTCGACGACGTCGACGGCATCCCCGAGGAGTTCCTCACGATGAACGGTACGTACGCCATGACGCCCGAGCAGCGCACGGCCTGGGAGGCAGAGGTGCACTCGCTGTACGAGGGCATGGTGCGGATCGTCGTGACGCCCACGTGGGCCAAGCTCATCGACTTCGAGACGACGCTGCCGAGCGCGGTCGAGGAGCTCTACCGGCGCCGCGAGGAGCAGCGCCAGGGCTGACCGCGCGCGCCGGCGAACCCCCGGCTCACACCAGGGCGCGCAGCGCCAGCAGGTAGCTCTGCAGCCCGAACCCGGCGATGGTGCCGGTGGCGACGCCTGCGACGACCGAGGTGTGCCGGAACTCCTCGCGTGCCGCCGGGTTGGACAGGTGCACCTCGACGAGGCTGCGCCCGCTCGTCGTGACGATGGCACAGGCGTCGCGCACCGCGTAGGAGTAGTGCGTGAAGGCACCCGGGTTCAGCACGACGTCGGCGCCGGCGTCGACGGCCTCGTGCAGCCAGTCGACGAGCTCGCCCTCGTGGTTGGTCTGCCGGCAGTCGGCGACGAGCCCGAGGTCACGGGCCTCGCGCTGCACGGCGGCGTGGACGTCCTCGAGCGTGTCGGAGCCGTACAGCTCCGGCTCGCGCGTTCCGAGCCGGTTGAGGTTGGGGCCGGACAGGACGAAGACCGTTGCCGTCATGGCCGGAGTCTAGTGAGCGTCGGCGGCCTGCTGGCGCGACACGAGCTGGTGCGCCTGCTCGAGCACGGCGTCGTCGGGCCCGACGAGGCGCGTCGGTGCCGCGAGGGCGTCGAGCACGACGAACCGCAGCGTCGACCCGCGGGACTTCTTGTCGCGGCGCATCGCTGCGAGCAGGTCGTCCCAGCGCCCGGCGTCGTAGCGGGTCGGCAGGCCGAGCGACTCGAGCACCGCGCGGTGCCGCGCGACCAGCGCGTCGCCCTCGGGCCCTGAGAGGTGGCCCGTGAGGCGGGCGAGCTCGGCCACGTAGACCATGCCGACGCCGACGGCCTCGCCGTGGCGCCACGTATAGCCCTCGACCTGCTCGATGGCGTGCCCGTAGGTGTGGCCGTAGTTGAGGATCTCGCGCAGCGAGCTCTCCCGGAGGTCGGCCGCGACGACGTCCGCCTTGACGCGGACCGCTCGCTCGACGAGCTCGACGAGGTGCGGGCCGTCGGCGCGGGAGGCCGCGGCAGGGTCGGCCTCGACGAGCTCGAGGATGCGCGGGTCGGCGATGAACCCGCACTTGACCACCTCGGCCAGGCCGGCCACGAGGTCGGCGGTGGGCAGCGTCGCGAGCACGTCGACGTCACAGAGGACACCGGCCGGCGGGTGGAAGGCGCCGACGAGGTTCTTGCCCTCGGGCGTGTTGATGCCGGTCTTGCCGCCCACGGCGGCATCGACCATCCCGAGCAGGGTCGTGGGCACCTGGACGACGCGCACCCCGCGCAGCCACGACGCGGCGACGAACCCGGCGAGGTCGGTGACGGTGCCGCCGCCGAGACCGACGACGGCGTCGCTGCGCGTGAACCCGGCCTGCCCGAGCACCGACCAGAGGTCGGCGGCGACGGCCGCGGTCTTGGCCGACTCGGCGTCCGGCACCTCGGCCGCGTGCACCCGGTACCCGCGCGCCTCGAGGGCCCCGGTCACCCGGGCGACGAGGTCGGGCAGCGTCGGCGGGTGCACGAGGAGCACGCGCTCGACTCCCGCGCCGGGACCTGAACCCACGAAGTCGGCGACCCGGTCGAGCACGCCGGAGCCGATGACGACGTCGTACTGGCCGCCGACGCTGATCGTCGTCGGCGCGCCCGCGCCGGTCACGCCCGGTCCGCCTCGAGGAGCACGACGAGCTCGTCGACGATCGCCTCGGGCGCCTTGCCGGCGGTGTCGACGCGGACCGACGCCACGCGCTCGTAGGTGGGGCGGCGGTGGTTCATCATCGTCACCCACGACGCCCGCGGGTTGACGGCCAGCAGCGGCCGCGACTTGTCGAAGCCGATGCGCCGGCTCGCGTCGGCGATGGCGACGTCGAGGAAGACGACGACGTGTCCGCGCAGGGCGTCCTCGGTGAGGGGGTCCATGACCGCGCCACCGCCGAGCGCGACGACGCCGGGCTCCTCGGCGAGCGCGCGCGCCACCTCGGTGCGCTCGAGGTCGCGGAAGACCGGCTCGCCGTCGTCGACGAAGATGTCGGAGATGCTGCGGCCCTCGGCGGCCTCGATGGCCGCGTCGACGTCGTGGAAGGCGACCCCGAGCCGCTGGGCCAGGGCCTGTCCGACGGTGGTCTTGCCGGCGCCCGGCGGCCCCACGACGACCGCGACCGGGCGCTCGCCGCCGGAGGTCGTTGTTGCAGAGCCGGACTCGCTCGGCTCGTTCGCGTCTGTGGTCACCACGTGCGCAGGCCCTCCGGGATCGCCGCCAGGTAGGCGGCATGGTTGCGGGACGTCTCGGCGACCGAGTCGCCACCGAACTTCTCGAGGCACGCCTCGGCGAGCACGAGCGCGACCATTGCCTCGGCGACGACGCCGGCGGCCGGCACGGCGCAGACGTCCGACCGCTGGTGGATCGCGGTGGCCGCCTCGCCGGTGGCGACGTCGACGGTGGCGAGCGCCCGCGGCACGGTGCTGATCGGCTTCATGGCGGCACGCACGCGCAGCGGCTGGCCGTTGGACATGCCGCCCTCGACGCCGCCCGCGCGGGCGGTGCGCCGGGTGATGGTGCCCTCGACGAGGTCCATCTCGTCGTGGGCCTGCGACCCGCGACGGCGCGCGGTCTCGAACCCGTCCCCGACCTCGACGCCCTTGATCGCCTGGATGCTCATGAGGGCCTGCGCGAGGCGGCCGTCGAGCTTGCGGTCCCAGTGCACGTGCGAGCCGAGTCCCGGCGGCAGGCCGTAGGCCAGCACCTCGACCACCCCGCCCAGGGTGTCGCCGTCCTTGCGGGCGGCGTCGACCTCGGCCACCATCGCGGCCGAGCCGGCGGCGTCGAAGGCGCGCACCGGGTCGGCGTCGAGGCGCTCGACGTCCTCGGGCGTCGGCACCGGGGCGTCGGCCTCGACGCCGGCCGTGCCGATGGACACGGTGTGCGACACGAGGCGGATGCCGTAGGCCTGCTCGAGGAAGCGCGCGGCGATCTCGCCGAGCCCGACGCGGGCCGCGGTCTCGCGGGCGCTCGCGCGCTCGAGGACCGGCCGGGCGTCCTCGTGCCCGTACTTCTGCATGCCCACGAGGTCGGCGTGACCGGGGCGAGGACGCGTCAGCGGCTTGTTGCGCGCGACCTCCTTCTCGGCGTTGACGTCGTCGGCGGCGGCGAACGCCTCGTCGGAGACGGCCTCGGGGCTCATGACGGTCGTCCACTTCGGCCACTCGCTGTTGCCGATGCGCACCGCGAGAGGTGAGCCGATCGTCAGGCCGTGGCGCAGGCCGCCGAGGAACTCGACCTCGTCCTGCTCGAACTTCATCCGCGCGCCACGGCCGTAACCGAGCCGCCGGCGCGCGAGCGCCGCCTGCAGGTCCTTGGCCCCGACCTCGACACCGGCCGGCACCCCCTCGACGACGGCGACGAGCGCCGGGCCGTGGGACTCACCGGCGGTCAACCAACGAAACATGACCCGATCCTCCCACGCAGCCCAGATGCGTCTCCGACGCGCCCGCGACGCGGGACGCCCGGCGTCGCTCGGCCGTGGCACCCTTGCACGGTCGCTCCCGACCCGGGAGCCCGCGAGGGAGCGAGACGTGATGAGGCCAGACCACTACGACGGCTTCGCCGCGAGCTACGCGCAGACGAACGACTCCGGCCTCTTCAACGCCCACTACGCGCGACCGGCGATGGTCGCACTGGCCGGCGACGTGCGCGGCCGAAGGGTGCTCGACGCCGGCTGTGGCTCAGGCCCGTTGGCCGAGGACCTTCTCGCACGGGGCGCCGTCGTGTCGGGCTTCGACTCCAGCAGGGCGATGCTCGAGCTGGCGCGCGGACGACTGGGCGAGGGCGTCGACCTGCGGGTGGCCGACATCGGCCGGCCGCTGCCCTACGCCGACGGCGAGTTCGACGACGTCGTCGTCTCGCTCGTGCTGCACTACCTGCAGGACTGGACCGCCCCGCTGGCCGAGCTGCGCCGCGTCCTCAGGCCCGGTGGCCGCCTCCTCCTGTCGGTCAACCACCCGCGCATCCTGGAGTCGAGCGACCCCGATGCCGACTACTTCTCCGTCACCGAGTACTCGGAGGAGTACACGTTCGGCGACCAGCAGGCGGTGCTGACCTACTGGCACCGGCCGTTGCACGCCATGTCCGACGCGTTCACCGAGGCCGGCTTCCGCATCGCGGTCATCAGCGAGCCGCCCTTCTCCCCCGACACCCCGAAGGAGTTGCTCCCCCCGGGCCTCGGCGACCGGACCGCCTTCATCTGCTTCATCTTCTTCGTGCTGGAAGCGCACTGACGGGCGTCCCCCAAGCACGGGAACGCCCGTCAGGCAACGCTCGGTCAGGCCGTGGTCGAGGCCCGGACCTCGTTCGCCACCTCGAACACGGTCTCCTGGGGCTGTTCGGTGAACCCGCCGTCGATGCCCGCCTGCATCCGGGGCATCAGGATCCCGTCACGGAAGGCCTCCCAGCTCTCCTTCGACTCGTGGACGGCCACGATGGTCCAGCCGTCGGCGGACGGCCCGGCCGCGTGGAAGACCTGTCCTGCCGGTAGCCCGTCAGGAGGATGGACCGCCGCGATCGACGCCTCGTACTGGTCCTTGGTACCCCCCTTGAACTGGTGGACGACGCCATAGCTCATACCGGTGCACTCCCTTCATCGGATCGGCCCCGGCCCACAGGGCCACCCGAGAAGGTCTCGGCGGGGCCTTCTTCGACGCTACGCGCGCGGCGACGACGCGTCGACGGACAAAACCGTCGACCCCGGGGGGACGACCCACGCGGCTCATGGCCAACCGGCACAAACGCTCTCGCGAGACTCGCGGACTCGCGGGCTCTCCCGGCCCACCCGGGCACGGCCACGCGGGTACGCTCCGGGCACCGGGGGGAAGAGGTCTCCCCGTGGAGACAGGGGAACCTCATGAGCACACGCCTGCGCACCGCGGCGGCCGGCATCGCACTGGCCCTCGCGTCGACGCTCGGTGTCGCCGCCGCCACCACGGCCTCGGCGATCGAGCCGGTCGGCTTCGCGAAGGTCAGCAGCTGCGCCGACCCGCAGCTGAACGCGTTCGACAACTGGTCGGGCCACACGCTCGGCGCCTACAAGGACACCAACTGGGTACCCCAGGGCATGACCTACGACGCGACGGGCGACTACCTGTACGTGTCGATGTACCACCGGGACGCGCTCGAGGTGCCGCGCGTCGTCGTCTACAAGCGGTCGACGTCGGCCTGGGTCAAGACCATCGAGCTGAGCGGGGTGCCCAAGAAGGGCCACGCCGGTGGCCTCACGGTCGGGCGCGGCAACCTCTACGTCTCCGACAGCGAGGGCGGCTCGTACGTCTACCGGATCCCGATCGAGCGGGTCCGGGCCGTTCCCGCAGGAGCGCGTCGTGCGGTCAGCTACGCGGCGCGCTACCCCCTGAAGAACCTCTCGCACGCCTCCTACGTCGACTACTTCAACGGCAGCCTCTACGTCGGGGACTTCTACGGCAACGTCATGCGCCGCTACGCGACGTCCAGCACCGGTGTCGTGACGCTGACGCCGAGCGCCTCCTACGGCACCCCGTCGATCGTGCAGGGCGTCCAGGTGACGAGCAGCCACTTCGTCTTCAGCCGCTCGTGGGGTCGCGACAACCTCAGCAGGGTGACGACGCAGGTGCGTTCGACGGGTGCGCGCTCGAGCCACAACACCCTGCCGATGATGGAGGGGATCGTCTGGGCGCCGGCCTCCGCGGGGTCGTCGGTCAAGCGTCTCTACTCAGTCTTCGAGTCGACCTCGAAGGAGTACGCCGACTCCAACTGCCGCACGCACGCGATCTGGAGCGCCTCGAGCGGCTACATCCTCTGAGGACGGCAGGCTGTGTCGTCGGGCGGCCCCCGGGGTCGCCCGACGACGTGGCCTCAGAGGACGAGCGGCACCTCGGTGACGAGGGACACGAGCAGACCCACGAGCATCCACGGGCCGAAGGCGATGTCGTCCTTGCGTGAGCCGCGCAGCGCCGTGAGCCGCACGACGCCGTAGGCGCCGGCGAGGAGGAAGGCCGAGCAGGCCGCCACGAGCGTCGCGGTGGCCGACACGTAGCCGGACGCGAGCCCGACGAGGCCGGCGAGGGTGACGTCGCCGAACCCGAACCCACTGCCGAGCAGCGCCGCGACCAGGGCGAGGAGCAGGAACACCGCCCAGAGGACGAGCCCCGCGACGACGGCCCGCCGCAGTGCCGCCCAGTCGCCGGAGGCGAGCGAGGCCAGGGCGAGCTGCGCGACCAGGACCAGGTAGGCCGGACGCGTCAGGCCGCGCGGCAGGCGGTGCACGTCGGCGTCGATCCACGACAGCGCGACGGCCACGAAGGCGAAGCCGAGGTAGGCCGGTGCCAGTGCCCACTCCGACAGTGGGCCGAAACGCCAGGCGATCAGCGCCCAGAGCAGCCCGGTGGACGCCGTGACGACCCAGGAGCCGATCCGCGGCCCGCGCCCCATCTCGTCGTCGAGCCGGTAGCCGTACGTCGCGAGCCGACGGCGCAGCACCTCCCCGACGCCCAGACCTGCGAGCCCCACGACGACGACGAACCACCACGGCGTCGGCGGTGCGACGACCCACGTCATGACGCCGCTCCCCGGTCCGCGCGCTCGGCGAGGGCGGCGTCGAGCGCGGCTCGCATCGCCTCCAGAGGTGCTGGCCGCCCCGTCATGAGCTCGACCTGGCGCGTGGCCTGGTGCAGGAGCATGTCGGTGCCCGGCGCCACCTCCCAGCCCGCCGCCACGGCGGCACGCTCGAGCGGCGTCGTGCCTCCGCCGTAGACGACGTCGAGGAGCACCGTGCGCCCAGACACGTCGGACGCACCCGACCGACCCGACGCCCCCGACGCAGCCAGTCGGTCGAGCCCGGTCACGGACGCCGGGGGCACCGTGCTGACGACGACGTCGGCCGGCGTCCACGCCCCCGGGCCGACGACCTCGACGGGCAGCCCTGCGGCGCGGGCCTGCTCGAGGGTCTCGGGTCGGGCGCGGTCGCGCACCATGAGCACGACGCGTCGGGCCGTGCCGCCCACGGCCGCGAGGGTCGAGCGGGCGGTGGCCCCCGACCCGATCACGAGGACCGTGTCGGGCTCGGTCGCGCCCGCGTCGGCGAGGGCCCGCCGGATGCCGTCGACGTCGGTGTTGTGGGCCGACCAGCCGGTGGTGGTGGGCACCAGGGTGTTGGCTGCTCCCGTGGCCCCGGCCGCGTCGTCGACGACGTCCGCGGCGGCCAGCGCCACCTCCTTGAGCGGCATCGTCAGCGACAGGCCCCGGCAGCCCTCGCCGACGCCGGCGAGCGCGTCGGCGAACCCGACCGCGTCGACCTCACGGCGACCGTAGGCCCAGTCGAGACCGAGGGACGCGTACGCGGCGCGGTGCAGCACCGGCGAGAGCGAGTGCGCGATGGGGCTGCCCCACACCTCGCACCAGGGCGTCAGCACTTGCCCTTGTTGGCTGCGCACCAGTCCTGGAACTCCTGGACGTTGCGCTGGTGCTCCTCGTACGTCGACGCGAACTTCGTCTCGCCCGTGGAGAGGTTGACGGTGACGAAGTACAGCCAGTCGCCCTGGGCCGGGGACGCCGCAGCCTGCAGCGCCTTCTCCCCCGGGCTCGCGATCGGGCCCGGCGGCAGGCCGGGGAAACGACGCGTGTTGTACGGGCTGCCGCTGTCGAGCATGTCCTGCGTCGGCACGCCGCGCTTCTTGAAGATGTAGTTGACCGTGGAGTCGAGGCCGAGCGACATCTTCTTCGCGAGGCGGTTCTCGATGACCCGCGCGACCTTCGCCTGGTCGTCCTCGGTCTGGGCCTCGCCCTCGACGAGGCTCGCGACGGTGACGACGCGCTCCATCTGGTCCGGCGCGATGCCGAGGGTGTCGAGGCGCTTGGTCGACTCCGCGACCATCTCCTTGAGCTGGTCGAGCGCCGTCGACTTGGACCCGAACTCGTAGCTCGCCGGGAAGAGGTAGCCCTCGATGTTGCCCTTGGCCGACGGCGGCAGGCCGAGCTCGTCGACCTTCTTGGCGGCCGCCTGGTAGTCCGCGACCGGGATGCCGGACCCCTTCGACAGGCGCGCGTAGACCTCGTCGGCCCAGAGCCCCTCGGGGATCGTGACGCGGGTGATGTTGCGGTTCTTGGGGTCGACGAGGACCGCGAGCGCCTGCGCTGCGGTCATCTGCTTCTTCAGCGTGTAGATGCCCGGCTGGATGCCGGCGCTCTTCGGGTTGGCGTTGGCCGCCTCGATGAACGCCTTGGTCGACTTGATGACGTCGTCCTCGACGAGCGTCTTGGCGATGGCGCTGCCGCCCTGGCCGTCCTCGACGGTCACCTGTACCTCACCCGAGCCCGGGCCCGGGTAGTCGTTGGCCTCGAAGATGTCCTCGACGACCGGCTTGAGGGCCCGGTAGGCCACGGCGACACCACCGCCGATGAGCCCCAGGGCGAGGACGATGACGACGAGGCGGCGCAGCACCGAGGGCTTGCCCCGACGCTTGCCACCCGGCTCGACCGGCTCGACCGGCGCGACGGGCGCCTCGGGAGTCGGGGTCGTATCGCGCTTGCGGCGACGACCGCGCCGGCGGGCGGCCTCCTCGGCCTCGCGCATCTCGCGGCGGGTCATCGGGGCAGCGGCCCGGCCCGGTCGCCCGGCGGCTCCCAGCGCCTGGGGGTCGTCGTGCTGGCCGGGTGCCGTCTCGTCGTGCGCGAACGGTTCGTCGTGGTCGCCGAAGATGGACGACTCCAGGTGCTCCTTCATCGTCGGCGTTCCTTCTTCCGTCGTCCGCCGGGCGAGACGGTCTCACCCGGTGGTCGGCCCTGGGCCGACTCGGTGTCGAGGGCCGACTGGAGGATCAGCACCGCGGCGGCCTGGTCGACCACCGCCCGCTGACCACGACCGGGGACGCCGCTGTCGCGGAGCCTCCGGTGCGCGTCGACGGTGGTCAAGCGCTCGTCGACGAGACGCACCGACACCGTACCCAGCCGTGCGGCCAGCAGGGACGCGTATGCGCGTGCGAGGCGTGCGGCCTCACCCTCCTGGCCCGAGAGCAGTCGGGGCAGCCCGACGACGACCTCGATCGCGCCGAGGTCGCCGACGATCGCCGCCAGCGCCTCGACGTCGGTGTCCCCGTCGAGGTCGCGTGGCAGCGTCTCGACCGGGTGGGCGAACGTCCCCGACGGGTCGGATGCGGCGACGCCGACGCGGGCCTGGCCCACGTCGACGCCGACGCGAACTCCGGGGCGTGCGCCCGCGTGCGTCACTGGCCGGTGCCTCGGTTCCGCAGCGCGTCCTCGACCACACCGAGCGCGGCCGACACCTTCGACGCGTCGGTCCCGCCACCCTGCGCGAGGTCGTCGCGGCCACCGCCGCCACCACCGAGCGTCTGGGCCGCCAGCTTGACGAAGGCACCTGCCTTGAGGCCGGCCTCGCGGGCCCGCTCGTTCGTCGCGACGATGACGACGGGTCGATCGTTCGCGACGGCCGCCATGGACACGAGCGCCGGGCGGTCGTTGCCGAGGCGCGACCGGACGTCGGTGACGAGCGCCCGCAGGTCGTCGCCGCCGACGCCGGCACCGGCGTCGTGGCTGACGAACGTCACTCCGGCGATGTCGCGCGCCGAGGCCACGAGGCCCGCGGCCGCACCGAGCACCTGGGCCTGACGGACCGCAGCGATCTCCTTCTCGGCGTCGCGCAGGCGCGACAGGATGCCGCCGATGCGGTCGGGCAGCTCGTCGCGACGGACGCCGAGGGTGTCGGTCAGCTGGCTGACGATCGCCGCCTCGCGCGCGAGGTGGGTGTACGCGTCGGCGCCCACGAGGGCCTCGACGCGGCGCACGCCCGAACCGATGGACGCCTCGCCGAGCAGCTTGACGACACCGATCTGGCCGATTCGCGGCGTGTGCGTGCCGACGCACAGCTCACGCGACCACTCGCCGATCGACACGACGCGCACGCGCTCGCCGTACTTCTCGCCGAAGAGCGCCATCGCACCGAGCTTCTTGGCCGCGTCGAGGTTCATGACGTCCGCGGTGACGGGGAGGTCCTCGAGCAGGAAGCCGTTGATCCGCGCCTCGATCTGCGCCAGCCCCTCGGCCGGCACGGCCTGCAGCGAGCGGAAGTCGAAGCGCAGGCGGCCGGGCGAGTTCTCCGAGCCGGCCTGGGTCGCGGTGTCGCCGAGCTCGTCGCGCAGCGCCTGGTGCACCATGTGCGTGGCCGTGTGCGCCCGCGAGATGGAGCGCCGGCGCAGCACGTCGACCTCCGCCTCGGCCTCCTGCCCGACGGCGGCCTCGCCCTCGAGGACCGTCGCGCGGTGCACGACGAGGCCCGTGATGGGGCGCTGGACGTCCTTGACCTCGAGCAGCGCGCCGTTCGCGAGGCGGATGCGGCCGTGGTCGGCCAGCTGGCCACCGGACTCGGCGTAGAGGGGCGTGCGGTCCAGGACGATCTCGACGTCGTCACCGGCCTCGGCGCGCTCGACCGGGACGCCGTCGCGGAGCATCCCCCGCAGGGTGGTGTCGGTGAGCACCTGGTCGTAGCCGGTGAACTCCACGTCGCGGCCCAGCGCGTCGGCCAGCCGGCGGTACACGGAGGTGTCACCGTGCGCGCTCTTCTTCGCCCGGGCGTCGGCCTTGGCGCGGTCGCGCTGCTCGCCCATGAGGCGACGGAAGCCCGCCTCGTCGACCTGCAGGCCCTGCTCGGCCGCCATCTCGAGGGTGAGGTCGATCGGGAAGCCGTACGTGTCGTGCAGCGCGAACGCCTCCGAGCCGCCGAGCGTCGAGGAGCCGGACGACTTCGCCTTGGCGACCGCGGTGTCGAGGATCGTCGTGCCCGAGCTCAGGGTGCGCCGGAACGCGTCCTCCTCCGCGTAGGCCACCTGGCTGATGCGACGGAAGTCGGTCTCGAGCTCGGGGTAGGACGCCTTCATCCGCTCCATGCTGACCGGCAGCAGGTGCTCGAGCGTCGGCGCGTCGACACCGAGCAGGCGCATCGAGCGGACGGCGCGGCGCAGCAGGCGGCGCAGCACGTACCCGCGGCCCTCGTTGCCCGGCACGACGCCGTCGCCGATGAGCATGAGCGAGGAACGCACGTGGTCGGCCACGACCCGGAACCGGACGTCGTCGTCGTGCTGGGCGCCGTAGCGTCGGCCCGTCAGGTCCTCGGCCGCGGAGATGACCGGGAAGACCTCGTCGGTCTCGTAGATGTTGTCGACGCCCTGGAGCAGGAACGCCGCGCGCTCGAGGCCCATGCCGGTGTCGATGTTGCGCTTGGGCAGGTCCCCGACGATGTCGAAGTCCTCCTTGGAGCGCACGTTCTCCAGCTCGTACTGCATGAAGACGAGGTTCCAGAACTCGAGGTAGCGGTCGCCCGCCTCCCAGTCGCCGTCGGCGCCGTACTCCGGGCCGCGGTCGAGCAGGATCTCCGAGCAGGGGCCACCGGGGCCGGCCACCCCCATGTTCCAGTAGTTGTCCTTGCGGCCGAGGCGCACGATGCGGTCGTCGGGCAGGCCCGCGACCTTCTTCCAGAGGGCGATCGCCTCGGTGTCCTCGTGGTAGACCGAGGCGTAGAGGTCCTTCTCCTCGAAGCCGAGGCCGCCGTCGGACTGGCTCGTCGTGATGAGCTCCCACGCGAGCTCGATGGCGCCTTCCTTGAAGTAGTCGCCGAAGCTGAAGTTGCCGTTCATCTGGAAGAACGTGCCGTGGCGGGTGGTCTTGCCCACCTCCTCGATGTCGAGGGTGCGCACGCACTTCTGCACGCTCGTGGCGCGGGTGTACTGCGGCGTCTCCTGGCCGAGGAAGTACGGCTTGAACGGCACCATGCCGGCGTTGACGAACAGCAGGTTCGGGTCCTGGTGCACGAGCGACGCGCTCGGCACGACCGTGTGGCCGCGGCTGCCGAAGTACGAGAGCCAACGACGCCTGATCTCAGCGGTTTCCATGCGTCAGTCCTTGGGTCGAAAGTGGTCCGGGTCGTCGCCGGGCCTCACGGGGCGGGCGACGGTCGGGGTCGGGGCAGGTCGGGGCGGGGCCAGCCCGGCGCCTCACCAGGGCGCGACTGGCCCCCGGGGAGCTCGACGCTGACGCGCGCTCACCCGGGCCTGGACCGCCGTGCGTGCCTCTCGGGCCACGATCCATCCGTCCTTCGGGTCGTCGGCGCGGACATCGCGCCATCTCGACAACCCTAACGGACGGTGTGGCACAGGTCCCACCACGTTCCCGCCCGCCGACGCCCGGGCGCCCGGTGGGTGCCGGCCGGCACCTGGCCGGAGACGCCGCTGGGCCGGCCCCCGGGTGGGGGCCGGCCCAGCAACGACTGCGGTGACGCGTCAGACGGGCTCCACCTCGGCCACGAGGTCGGTCTTGACCTCGGGGAAGTGGCACGCCTGTCGGTGCAGGCCACCTTCGCGCTTCGTGCGACCGGCGAGGTCGGCCTCGGAGGCGACCAGCGGCGGCTCCTGGGTGGCGCAGATGTCCTGGGCCTTCCAGCAGCGCGTCCGGAAGCGGCACCCGCTGGGCGGGTCGATCGGGCTCGGCACGTCGCCGACGAGGCGGATCCGCTCCTTGGGAGCGATGCCGCGGGCCACGTTGATGTCGGGGGCGGCCGACAGCAGCGCCTGCGTGTACGGGTGCTCCGGGGCCTCGTAGATCTTCTTCTTGTCGCCGTACTCGACGATCTTGCCGAGGTACATGACCGCGACCTGGTCGCAGAAGTGGCGCACGACGCCGAGGTCGTGGGCCACGAAGATGAACGCGAGGTCGAGCTCGTCGCGCAGCTTCGCGAGCAGGTTCATCACCTGGGCCTGGATCGACACGTCGAGGGCCGAGACGGGCTCGTCGGCGATGATGAGCTTCGGCTCGACGGCCAGAGCTCGGGCGATGCCGATGCGCTGGCGCTGACCGCCGGAGAACTCCGACGGGTAGCGGTTGATGTGCTCGGGGTTGAGGCCGACGAGCTCGAGGAGCTCCTGGACGCGGGCCTTCTCCTTGCCCTTGTGCAGGCCGTGCACCTTGAGCGGCGTCGTGAGGATCGAGCCGACCGTGTGCCTCGGGTTCAGCGAGGAGTACGGGTCCTGGAAGATCATCTGCACGTCGCGGCGGATGGACCGGAGGTCCTTCTCCTTGAGGTGCGTGATGTCGCGTCCCTCGAACTCGACGCTGCCACTGGTGGGCTCGTCGAGGCGCGTCACGAGGCGTGAGGTCGTCGACTTGCCACATCCGGACTCGCCGACGAGGCCGAGGGTCTGGCCCTCCTTGAGGGAGAAGCTGATCCCGTCGACGGCCTTGACCGTCGCCTTGACCATGCGCAGGCCCTGGACCTCGCGGAAGGGGAAGTGGCGCTGGAGGTCGGTGACCTTCAGCAGCGGCTGGTCGGTCATCGTGCTCCCTCGGCGCTCTGCAGGGTGGCCACCGGGTCGTCGAGGTGGCAACGGATCTGGCGGTTGGACAGGCCCGGTGTCGGACGCCATTCGGGCAGCAGCGTGAAGCACGCTTCGCCGTCGACCTGGTCCTTGAACGCGCAGCGCGGGTGGAACGAGCAACCGGAGGGCAGGGCGAGCAGGCTCGGCGGGGAGCCCGGGATCGTCGAGAGCTCCTCGAGGTCCTCCGAGTGGGAGGGCACCGACTGGAGCAGGCCGTAGGTGTAGGGGTGCGACGGCTGGGCCAGCACCTCCTTGGCATCACCCTTCTCGACGCCGCGACCGGCGTACATGACGAGGATGTCGTCGGCGGTCTCGGCCACGACGGCGAGGTCGTGGGTGATGAGGATGACCGCGGAGCCGAACTCCTTCTGCAGGTCGTTGACGAGGTCGAGGATCTGCGCCTGGACGGTGACGTCGAGGGCGGTCGTCGGCTCGTCGGCGATGAGCAGCTTCGGGTTGTTGACGAGGCCGAGGGCGATCATGGCGCGCTGGCGCATGCCGCCGGAGAACTCGTGCGGGTAGGAGTTGGCGCGGCGCTGCGGGTTGGGGATGCCGACGAGGTCGAGCATCTCCACGGCGCGCTTGGCGGCGACCTGCTTGCTCACGCTGTGGTGGGCGGCGTAGGCCTCGGCGATCTGCTTGCCGACCTTGTGGAACGGGTGCAGCGAGGACTGCGGGTCCTGGAAGACCATCGCGGCCTTGGTGCTGCGGATCTGCTGGAAGGTCTGGCGCGAGGCCCCGACGAGCTCGAGACCGTCGAGCTTGATGCTGCCCGTGATCTCGGTGCGCTTGGGGTTGTGCAGGCCGAGGACGGCCATGCTCGACACCGACTTGCCCGAGCCGGACTCGCCGACGATGGCGAGCGTACGGCCGAGACGGGCCTGGTAGGACAGGTTGGAGACGGCCTTGACGACCCCCTCCTCGGTCGGGAACCGGACCGTGAGGTCGTTGACGTCGAGGACGACGTCGCCGGCGTTCTTGGCCTCGGCGGACTGGGTCTGGATGGTGGACGCGGTCGCGGTCACGAGAGCCTCACTCGCGGGTCGATGAACGAGTAGCCGATGTCGACGATGAGGTTCATCATGACGACGATGACGGCCGAGATGAGGACGCTACCCATGATGACGGGGAGGTCGTCGGCCTTGAAGGCGGTGATGGTGCGCTTGCCGATGCCGTCGACGCCGAAGATCTGCTCGGTGATGAGGGTTCCGGTCAGCAGGGCCGCCATGTCGAGGCCGAGGATCGTCAGGATCGGGCTCATCGCCGCACGGAAGCCGTGCCGGACGAGGACGCGTCGCTCACCGATGCCCTTGGAGCGCGCCGTGCGGATGTAGTCCATCGACAGCGACTCGAGCATGGAGTTGCGGGTGTAGCGCACGTAGGTCGTCGACGTCACGAGCCCGAGGATGAGGGCCGGCGCCAGCATGCCCGCGATGTAGGGACCGACTCCCGAGGAGATCGAGGTGTACTGCGGGAGGACGTGCCAGAGCGTCACCGGGTAGAGGGCGACGAGGAGCGCGAGGATGTAGTACGGGATCGCGCCGATGACCTGCGAGACCCCGACGATGCCGCGGTCGGACGACGTGCCGCGACGCACCGCGGCGAGGATGCCCAGGGTGATGCCAACCGTCAGGAAGATGACGGCGGCCATGATCGCGAGGACCACGGTGTTCGGGAAGCGCGAGAACAGCTCGGTGTTGACCGACTGGCGCGTCACGAACGAGTAGCCGAGGCAGGGCGCGCTGCAGTGCACCTGGTCGCCGGCGTAGACGAAGTCACGCCCGGCGAAGAGGCCCGAGAAGTAGTCGGTGAACTGCTGGGCGAGCGGCTTGTTCAGACCGAGGTTGGCCCGGATGGCCTCGAGACGTGCCGGAGGGCACTTGGTGTCGGGGCACAGCGCCAGCGCCGGGTCCGACGGCGCGGCGAAGAAGAGGAGGAACGTCGACACCAGGGTCGCCAGGACGACGCTCACGGCGAGCGCGATTCGCCTGAGGATGTACGTGAGCACGGATGGATACCTTCCAGCACGGGTGGCACCGATGGTGGGGACCCGGGACGAGCCCGGGCCCCCACCACGGCAGTCGGTTCAGATCATGCGCCCCCGGGAGGGCGCTGTCGTCAGCGACTTACTGGTCGAGCCAGATCTGGGTGATCTCCGGCATGCCCTTGTTCGGGTTGTTCACGACGTTCTTCACCTTGGTGCCGAAGACGTAGTTGCCCTTGTCGTAGTTGTCCGGGATGGCCAGGAGGTAGTTCTCCGTGAGCCACTTGTCCATCTTGCCCCACTCCGGGCCCTGCTCGGAGATCGAGAGCTGCAGGATGCGCTTGATCTCGGCGTCGATCTTGGCGTCGGAGAAGTTGCCGAAGGTCGTGCCACCCTGCGAGAGGGCGCCGGTGCCGACGGTGGGCGGGATGATGGAGTCGGCGGACGGCCAGTCGAAGCACCAGCCGCGCGGCGACTGGAGCATGTTGTACTTGCCGTTCGGCTTGCCGACGATCGCGCGACGCTCCTTGCCGGGGACGCCGATGTCGGTCACCTTGAAGCCAGCAGCCTCGAGCTTCTGCTTGCGAACCTGGTTGACCTTCTGGGCGATGTCGTCGTCGTTCGTGTAGTAGTAGATGAGCTCGAACGGCTTGTCCGGACCGTAGCCGGCGTCGGCGAGCATCTTCTTGGCCTTCTCGGCGTCTCCGTCGCCCTGGCCGTTCATGCCGTCGACGACGTAGTTGAGGTGGCCCGGGATCTGCGGCGGGATGATCGTGCTGGCCGGGGTGAACGAGTGCGAGGTCTCGCCACCGGCCTTGTGGATCGAGTCGAACGGCCACGCGGCGGCGATCGCCTTGCGCACCGGCATCGGGATCTTCGTGGCGTCCATGTTGACCATGAGCACGCACGAGGACGGGCCCTCGACGAACTGCGACTTCTTGTCACCCTCGATCTGCGGGATGAGCGAGGAGTCGATGGCGTCCCAGTTGAGCGTCGTGGCGTCGTCGCCGTTGGAGGCGAGGATGGCCGTCTGCGTCTTGATGGTGTCGACGCCCCACTTGAAGTGGAAGCCGTCGGGGTAGTTGTTGCGCGCCGGGTCGGAGTTGGCGTCCCAGTTGGGGTTGCGCTTGAGCGTCAGCTCGGTGCCCGGGGTGTACTTGTCGAACATGTACGGACCGGTGGCCAGCGGGTGCAGCTGGTAGTCGGCCTTGGTGTCCTTGGCCTCGGGGATCGGCGTGAACTGGTTGAACGAGACGAAGTACGGGAGCGTCTCGAAGCGCTTCTCGAGGTGGAAGACGACGGTCTTGTCGTCGGTGGCCTCGACGCCCTTCCAGTTCTTGTCACCCTTGTAGGGGCCCTGGTAGTCCGCGCCACCCTTGAAGAACTCGCGCTGGTACGTCGGGCCGTTCGCCGCGAGGTCGGGGTCGAACGAGCGCTTGGCCGCGAAGGCGATGTCCTGGGCCTTGACGGGGGTGCCGTCCTCGTACTTCAGGCCGTCCTTGAGGGTGAACGTCCAGGTGAGGCCGTCCTCCGACTGCTTGCCGAGGTCGGTCGCGAGGTCCGGGACGAGGACCATCTTGCCGTTCTTCATCGTGAACGTCGTCAGGCTGCGGTTCGTCAGCGAGAAGATGACGGCCGTGTCCTGGTAGAACTGGTCGCTCGGGTCCATGTTGGCCGGCGTCGTGGAGTAGGCAACCGTGAGGATGCCACCCTTCTTCGCACCGGGAACGGCCGGGGCCGGGCCCTTGGCGTTCGGGTCGAGCGCAGCAGACGCACCCTCGACGGCGCCGTTGCCGGCACCGTTCGTGCCACCGGCGCCACCATTGTTGGCTGCCGGAGCGCCGCAGGCCGCGACAAAGCCGAGGGAAGCCGCAGCTCCCACGGTCAGGACTTTGGTCCAGCGCATTGTTGTTTGCTCCCTTTTGTGCTTGTCCCGGCGCTTTGCCGGGGACATCTGAGGACCGAAACCGGGTGGGTTATCGGCGACTGGAGGGGTCGAAGGCGTCGCGGATCGAGTCGCCGAGCAGCGTCAGGGCGAGGACGAGCAGCGACAGCGCGATGACCGAGGGCCACAGCCACAGCGGATACGTGGCGAAGAGGTTCTGGGCATCGGAGATGGTCCGGCCCCACGACGCGGTGGGCTCGACGAGCCCGACACCGAGGTAGCTGAGCGTCGCCTCGTAGGTGATGTAGGCCGGGACGGCGATCGAGGCCGAGACGATGATCGGGCCCACGAGGTTCGGCAGGATCTCCTTGAAGAGGATCTGGCGGGTCGGAACGCCGATGGCGCGGGCCGCCTGGACGAACTCCCGCTCGCGCAGGCTCGTCACCTCACCGCGCACGAGTCGCGCCAGGCCCATCCAGCCGAAGACGAACAGCACGCAGATCAGCACGACGA
Source organism: Intrasporangium zincisolvens (assembly GCF_034724055.1). Taxonomy (NCBI): domain Bacteria; kingdom Bacillati; phylum Actinomycetota; class Actinomycetes; order Micrococcales; family Intrasporangiaceae; genus Intrasporangium; species Intrasporangium zincisolvens. Next base: position 31,461 of record NZ_JAWIIL010000013.1, on the reverse strand, counting down.
AGCGGATCTGGGAGGTCTGGTCGTTGGTGAGGTCGTTGCCCGCGGCGACGCTCTTCTGCACCAGCGGGACGATCGCGATGATGAGCAGCAGGATCGGCAGCGACAGGAAGAAGTCGATGACCCACGAGATGACGCGGTCGGTCTTGCCGCCGAGGTAGCCGGCGAGGAGGCCGAGCGCGACGCCGATGAAGGTCGACACAGCGGCAGCGACGAAGCCGATGATGAGCGACGGACGCGCACCGTAGGCCCAGCGGGCGAAGAGGTCACGACCGACGCGCGGCTCGACGCCGAGGAAGTGGGCCGAGCTCATCCCGACGGTCGGCAGGCCGTTGAGGTCGACGAGCTCGGTGTGCGTCGTGTACGGGTCGGCCGGGGCCTTGGTGATCGGGTCGATCGCCTCGAGGGAGGTCAGCAGCGGCGCGAAGATCGCCACGAGGACGAAGAAGATGATGATGACTGCGCAGACGATCGCGACCTTGTCCTTCTTGAGCCGGTCCCAGGCGACCTGGCCGGGAGAGCGACCCGTCCTCACCTGCTTCCTGGTCGGCTCCTGAGGGGTCGTCTCGTCGGGCGTCTCGGTCAGCGTCGCAGCTGCAGAGCCCGGCATGGCGTTCAACGCGATGTCTCCATCCTTGTGGGATTCCCTTCACCGGCGAGAGAACTCACCGGTCCCGGCACGGGCACACGGACGGGGCCGTTCCACCCCCTGCGGGACGACGTCACCCTGCCACACGCGAACCCGGTGTCCAAGCGTCGAGACGGTCATGGTTGACAAATCGTTACCAGCCGCCGATTAGGCACAACATGTTCCGGGTGGGGGCGTGGAGGACTGGACATTCGGCCCGTCGAGCGGGTCGGACGCCACAGGCGTCACGCCTGCAACACGCCTGCGCGACACCGTGGGACCATGGCGTGTCGCACCTTCGACGCTACCCGGCACGGTCCTCAGGGGCGACGGGTCCGGCCCAACCGGCCCGCGAGCCACTCCCAGCGCTGGCGCAGCCGCTCCTCGAACCCGCGGTCGGTCGGCTGGTAGTAGCTGACCGCGTCGTGCAGGTCGTCGGGCAGGTACTGCTGTCGCGCGACGGCGTCAGGTTCGTCGTGGGCGTACACGTAGCCGGCGCCGTGGCCCAGACGCTCGGCGCCTGCGTACCCGCTGCCGCGCAGGTGCGGCGGCACGGCTCCCCCGCGGCCGGCCCGGACGTCGGCGATCGCCGCGTTGATGCCGGCGTAGGCGGCGTTCGACTTGGGCGCGAGGGCGTTGTGCACGACGGCCTGACCGAGGATGATCCGCGCCTCCGGCATGCCGATCTGGGCAACCGCGTGCATCGCGGCGACGGCGGTCTGCAGCGCGGTGGGGTCGGCCATGCCGACGTCCTCGCTCGCCGATATGACGATGCGCCGGGCGATGAACCGGGGATCCTCGCCGGCCTCGAGCATCCGGGCCAGGTAGTGCAGGGCCGCATCGACGTCGCTGCCGCGCATCGACTTGATGAGGGCGCTGGCGACGTCGTAGTGCTGGTCGCCGGCGCGGTCGTAGCGCACGGCCGCGTGGGCCACCGCCTGCTCGACGTGGGGCAGCGTGATCGCCACGGGGTCGTCGTCGGTGCGCCCCGCCGGCTGGGCGTCGAGCGCGACGCCGGCCGCGGCCTCGAGCGAGGTCAGGGCCCGGCGCGCGTCTCCCCCGGCGATCCGCACGAGGTGGTCGAGGGCGTCGTCGTCGAGGGTGTGGGCGCCGTCGAAGCCACGCTCGTCGTCGAGCGCCGCGCGGAGCAGGTCGGCGACGTCGTCGTCGGGCAGAGACCCGAGCGTCACGAGCACCGAGCGCGACAGCAGTGGCGAGATGATGCTGAACGAGGGGTTCTCGGTGGTGGCGGCCACGAGGATGACGGTGCGGTTCTCGACGCCGGGCAGCAGGGCGTCCTGCTGGGCCTTGGTGAAGCGGTGGATCTCGTCGAGGAACAGCACTGTCTGGCGGGCGTAGAGGTCGCGCTCGCGGGCGGCGGAGTCCATGACCGAGCGGACGTCCTTGACGCCGGCGGTGACGGCGGAGAGCTCGACGAAGCGCCGGTCGGCGGCCGTGGCCACGAGATGGGCCAGGGTCGTCTTGCCCGTGCCGGGCGGCCCCCAGATGATCGCCGAGAGCGGCCCGGCCGCACCTCCCGATCCCTCGATGAGCCGGCGCAGCGGGCTGCCCGGGCGCAGCGACTCGCCCTGCCCGCGCACCTCCTCGATGGTCCGCGGGCGCATCCGGACCGCGAGCGGGGCCGTCCCCGCCGAGGCGGGGAGGTCGGCGCGCTCGGCCGCCGCGGCGGACCCGAAGAGGTCGTCGGAGGTCACTGTGGAACCCTATCCGTGTGTCCGGACCCTCGATCGCGGGCGGCCGTCCGCCCTCGCGCCTCGCCCGGCTGGGCCGGGCCATCGCCCACCACCCGCGCAGGTGGGTCGCCGCCTGGGCCGTCATCGCCCTCGCCTGCTTCGCGGTGGCCGTTGGCGGGGTGACCGGCGAGTCCCTGTTCGAGCGCCTGCACTCCGGCGCCCCGACCGTCGACTCGGAGTCCTCCCGGGCCCGTGACGTCATCGAGGCGAACCAACCGGCGCTCGACACCCTGACCCTCCAGGTGAGCGGCGCCGACCTCACGGACGCCGCGGTCGTGCGCGCCGGGGCCGACGCCACGGCGAAGGTGGCGCAGCTCGACGGCGTCAAGGCCGTGCGCTCTCCGCTGCTGTCCCCCAAGGGACTTCACGACCCGGCGGTCGCTCCGCTGCTCAAGGGCGGGACGCCGTCGGCCGGTGGGTTCGTCACCGTCGTCGACTTCGAGCCGGGCCTGTCCAAGCAGGCTCAGGACGACGCCGAGGCGGCCGCCGAGACCTCGCTGCTGCACGTCGCCACGGCGATGGACGCCACGGGTTCGGTGGGCAGCGCGAACAAGATCATCAAGGCGATCACCGGCACCGTCGAGCGCGACCTCGTCCGCGGCGAGGGCATCGCCCTGCCCCTGACGTTCCTCGTCATGCTCTTCGTGTTCGGCGGGTTCGTCGCCGCGGGCATGCCGATCGTCGGCGCCGTGGTGTCGATCGGCGGGGCCCTGCTGTCGCTCTTCGGCTTCTCCCACGCCGTCGAGCTCGACGCCACCGTGGTCAACATCGTCACCCTGCTCGGCCTCGGCCTCTCGATCGACTACGGCCTGCTCACGGTGAGCCGGTTCCGCGAGGAGCTCTCCCACCGCGAGCACGACGTGCCGACCCGCGAGGACGTCACCCGCGCCGCCGAGCGCACCGTGGCCACCGCGGGGCGCACCGTGCTGTTCTCCGGCCTCACCGTGGCCATCGCGCTCGCCGGCCTGCTCGTCTTCGAGGCCTCGATCATGCGCGCCATCGGCGTCGCCGGCGTGAGCGTCGTCCTCGTCGCCATGGTCGTGGCCGTCACGCTGATCCCCGCACTCGCCGTGCTCGGCGCGAAGCGACTGGCGCGCAAGGCCGTCGAGCGACCGAGCGACGTCGGCGCGTTCTCCCGCCTGGCCTCCGGCGTGCAGCGTCGACCGGGTCTGGTGATCCTCGGTGTCGTCGCCGTCCTCGTCACCCTGGCGCTGCCCACGCTGTCGATGAAGCTGACGGCGTCCGGCACCGAGCTGCTGCCCACGGGCGCCGAGCAGCGCGTCTTCTTCGAGGCCCTGGCCCGCGACTACCCGACGTTGTCCGCGCCTGAGGTCACCGTCGTCGCCGCGTCCCCCGACCGGGCGGCCGTCACGTCGTGGGCGCAGGCGTTCTCCTCCGCACCCGGCGTCGAGGGCGTGACCGTGACGCCCCTCGGGACCGACCACCAGCGCGTCGACATCCGCGTGGCCGGGCCCCCGACGTCCGACGCCGCTCAGGACCTCGTCACCGAGATCCGTTCCACCCCAGCGCCTTTCGAGACCATGACGACCGGGCAGGCGGCCGGGCAGATCGACTTCCTCGACTCGATGGCGGCGCGCGCCCCGTACGCCGTGACGTTCGTCGTGCTCGGCACGCTCCTGCTGCTCTTCCTCATGACGGGCTCGGTCATCATCCCCGCCAAGGCGCTCCTCATGAACGTCGTGTCGCTGGGTGCGGCGCTCGGCGTCGTCGTGTGGATCTTCCAGGACGCCCACCTCGACCGGCTGCTCCACTTCAGCTCGGTGGGCGCCGTCGAGTCGATGGTCCCCTTCCTCGTCCTCGCGTTCGGTTTCGGCCTGTCGATGGACTACGAGGTGTTCCTGCTGTCGCGCATCGTCGAGTTCCACCGCGCCGGGCACGACACCGACCGCGCCGTGTCGCTCGGGTTGCAGCGCACCGGCCGGATCATCACGAGCGCAGCGCTGCTCATCGTCATCGTCTTCGCCGGTTTCGTCGCCGGCGACATCCTCATCATCAAGGAGATGGGGGTGGCCCTCGTCGCCGCGGTCGCCATCGACGCGACGCTGGTGCGCATGCTCCTCGTGCCGGCGACGATGACCCTGCTCGGCCGCGCCAACTGGTGGGCGCCCGCCCCACTGCGACGCCTCCACGCCCGCTTCGGGATCTCCGAGTGAGCGGGCGCTGCCGGCCCGGTGCCGTCGGCCCCGGGGTCGTGCACGGCGTCGTGGAGGGTCATCGCCACCCGGCCCTGGTGGACGCGTCGGGCGGGCACGGCTTCGTGCGCTGGGACGTGCCGCCCGAGCTCGCCGACACGTGGTGGCGGGCCGGCGACGCGGTGCTCTTCCGCCGGCTGCGGCGCCGTGGCGTGGCCTTCGCGGCGCTCGGCGACGCGTCGGGTGTCGCCGCGCTGCTCGACGCCCTGCCCGCGCTCGCCGAGGGGCTGGGTGCGTCGTGGCCGCTCGGCCTCAGCGTGCCGCGCCACCTCGAGCCGCTCGTCCACGAGCGCTTCGAGGTCGACCCCGGTGGCGACTGGGACTGGTACGTCACGACGAGCGAACCCGCCGCCTTCGCCCCCGAGGCGCTGGTGCGGCCGCTCGACGACCTCGCCCGCCGCGAGGAGGTGGCGGCGTTCCTCGCCGAGCACTCCCCCACCGCCGACACCGCACCGGGCGAGGGCGAGTCGTGGTGGGGCGTCGACCTCGACGGGCGTCTCGTCGCCACGGCCGCCGTCGGGCTGCTGCCGAGCGGGGCGCCGTCGGTGTCGTCGGTCGCCGTCGACGCGTCGGTGCGCGGCCGCGGTCTCGGCCGGGCCGTCGTCGGGGCGGTGACGCGCCGGGCCGTGGCCGACCACGGCGTGTGCACGCTCGGCATGTACGCGCACAACAGCGTGGCCCGTGGCCTCTACGCCTCGCTCGGCTACACGAGCGAGGTGTCCTGGGCGAGCCGCTCGGTGCGGCTGCCCTGACGGTAGGCGCGCGTCAGGCCTGCGGCGTGCCGTGCTCGACGAGCACGAGCCAGTTGCCCGAGATGTCGCGGCAGACCGCCTCGGTGCCGTACGGCCGCGCCGAGGGCGGCTGGATGAACTCGACGCCGCGCGCCACGAGGTCCTCGTAGGTCTGCTGGCAGTCGTCGACGTCGAGGCCGATGCCCGGCATGGCGCCGCTGTCCTGGGCGCGGCGCACGGCGTCGACGAGCTCGGGCGACAGGGGCGGTCCGGGCTGGGTCAGGTGCAGGTTGAGCTCGGGCTGGCTGGGCTGGGTCACGGTGCACCAGCGGTAGCCGTCGCCGAGGGTGATGTCGTCCTTGGCGACGAAGCCCAGGACGTCGGTGTAGAAGGTCTTGGCCTCGTCGATGTCGCGGACGAAGACGCTGATGATGGAGACGTTGGTGATCATGTCGACGACGCTACGGCCGCGCGGTGCCCGGATGCTTCTCCTCGGTTGCGCTCCCGTCGGAGCCCGGCTCGGGCGTCGCGCGCTCGGCCAGGCCCCACATGAACACCCAGCACCCGGGGATGCGCGGCGCGCCGGTCTCGAGCCAGCGGCGCTGGAAGTCGCTGGGGCTCTCCCCCACGACCGCCCTGAACCGGCTGCTGAACGAGCCGAGGCTCGTGAAGCCGACGGTGTGGCAGACCTCGGTGACGGTGAGGTTGGTGCTGCGCAGCAGGTCCTGCGCCCGCTCGATGCGCCGGCGCGAGACGTACTCGGCCGGCGTCGTGCCGTACGTGGCGCGGAAGAGCCGCAGGAAGTGGAACTTCGACAGGCACGCGACGGCGGCGAGCACCTCGAGGTCGACCGGCTCCGCGTAGTGCCGGTCGGCATGGTCACGGGCGCGCCGGAGGTGGACCAGGACGTCGTCGGGCGCGCGCCGCTCCACCGTGGTCATGGCCCCATTGTCGCCGCCCGCACCGACACCGGCGGCCCACCTCAGCCGACGGCATCGGTGACGAACGTGCCGTTGACCGCGCGGAGCCGGCGCTCCCACGACGTCCTGGGCCGCCCGAGGGTGCTCTCGATGACGGTGGCGCGGGCGCTCGTGTCGGCCGTCGCGTGGCGCTGGTCGCGCGGCACGCCGTAGATCCAGGCCGCACGCCCGTCGTACGAGGACGTCTCGGCGCTGCTCGACAGCTGCGCCCCGCCCCGGGTCAGCGATGTCGCGCGCTGCCACGAGATGGCGAGGTCGCCGGTGACGTCGTACGCGCCGGCGATGCCGCTGTGCGGGTGGAAGCCGAGGACGCCGTCCTTGTCCCACCGGTGCGTCGTCCGCTCGACGGTCGGGGTGCCGTTGCCGTGACTCGTCGCGACCGACTGGGTGTCGGTCCACGTCGCCTTGAGCGTGTCGTCGGCCTCGTCGTCGGTCCACGAGTGGCGCGAGGTGTTCGACAGGCTTCGCGTGACGCTGGTCGTCACCGGGCCACGCGAGGTCGACAGCGTTCCCGTGACATGGAATTCGCGCGTCGCGTCGAGGTCGACGTGGCCCGCCTTGTCGCCGGAACCGCTCACCGTGCTCTCCAGGACGGGGTCGCCTCCCGACGCGGTACCGGTGCTGCCGGTGACGACGCCCCGGCCGGCGTCGCGCCACACGCGGAAGCGCGGCGACAGCGTCCACCCGCCCTGGCCCGCCGGGAGCCCGACGACCGAGAGGCGTACGTCGTGGGCTCGACCGTCGTTGAGCCGACCGAGGAACGGCGTGAGGTCGTACCCGAGCGGCGGGATGTCGAAGGCCTTCGGCGAGGGGATCGTGTACCAGAGGAAGGGGTTGCTCCATCCGCCCGTGTAGACGACCGGGTAGGGCGCCGCGATCCCGGCCAGCCGGCCGTCGATGCGCACGTCGACCTCGCGGTAGGGCAGGCCGTCCGGGCACGAGTAGCCAGTGCTCGCAGGGGCGCTCGTGTCCCAGAACTCCTCGCAGCCGCCACCGGAGCCGGTCGCGAAGACGTCGGCGAGCAGCCGCGTCGAGTTGCGCGGCACGGTGAGCGAACCGACGAGGTCGGTGCCGTCGCGCGAGGTGTCCGTCAGCGGCAGGACGGCGTCGGAGGTCTGGGCGGCGGGTGCCGAGGGGTCCGTCGTGTAGAAGTCGAGGTCGACGGTCACGTGGATGACGCCGGTGTACGTGGAGTCGACGACGTTGCCGATGAAGGCCTGCACCTGCTGCGGGTCGCGCAGCAGCGGCGCCAGCTCGGTGACGTCCTTCTCGACGTGCCAGCCGATCCCCTCGGGGCTCGGCTCGGGCGTCGAGAGCGTCAGCATCCGCACTCCCCCGACGTCGACGTAGCCGATGCGGTCGAACTGCCGCCCGGCCACCGACCCGTCGAGGCGCATGACGACCTTCGACCACGACCCCGCGCAGGCAGCCGGGGGCGAGTAGGCCCGGCTGTGCACGTCGAAGTCGTCGAACGCCTCGTCGACGACGCGCACCGTGCAGTGCCGCGTCGAGGGCACGTCCACCGGCGGCTCCGGGGTGCGCGGGTCGTCCCAGTCAGTGCCGAACTCCGCCGGTGGGCTCGCGGCTGCGGTGCTCGGCGGGGCGCCCGAGGGTGAGGCGGCAGCGGCGCCGCCCACGCCCGTGAGGGCGAGGACGGCGCCGAGGGCCGTGGCGGTGAGGTGTCGCAGGCGGGGGGTGCGCATGTCTGCCGACGCTAGGACCGCCCGGGTCAAGGTGGGGTAAAGCGGACCGGACAGGTCACCGGACAGCCACCCCGCCGCGTCAGCTGCGCGCCGGGCTGACCCCGGGCGCACCCTGCGGAGCGGGGGCCGACGCGGCCGGCTTGGCGTCGACACCGGCCTCCTTGCGCTGCTGGGGGGTGATCGGTGCCGGGGCCGCGGTCAGCGGGTCGTAGCCGCCACCGGACTTCGGGAAGGCGATGACGTCGCGGATCGACTCCGTGCCGGCGAGCAGCGACACGATGCGGTCCCAGCCGAAGGCGATGCCGCCGTGCGGCGGGGCGCCGTACAGGAACGCCTCGAGGAGGAAGCCGAACTTCTCCTGCGCCTCCTCCTGCGAGATGCCCATGACCTGGAAGACGCGCTCCTGCACGTCACGACTGTGGATACGGATCGAGCCGCCGCCGATCTCGTTGCCGTTGCAGACCATGTCGTAGGCGTAGGCGAGCGCCGAGCCGGGGTCGGTGTCGAAGGTGTCCTCGAACTCCTTCTTCGGCGAGGTGAACGCGTGGTGCACCGCGGTCCAGGCGCTGTAGCCGAGGGCGACGTCGCCGGAGGCCGTGGCGTCGGCGGCCGGCTCGAAGAGCGGCGCGTCGAGCACCCAGAGGAAGCTCCAGGCGTCCTCGTCGATGAGGTCGCAGCGTCGGCCGATCTCGAGGCGGGCCGCACCGAGCAGCGCCCGGCTCGCCTTGGTCGCGCCGGCGGCGAAGAAGATGCAGTCGCCCGGCTGGGCGCCGACGTGCGCGGCGAGGCCGGCCCGCTCGGCGTCGGTGAGGTTCTTGGCGACCGGGCCGCCGAGCTCGCCGTCCTCCTGGACGAGGACGTAGGCCAGGCCCTTGGCGCCGCGCTGCTTGGCCCACTCCTGCCACGCGTCGAGCTGCTTGCGCGGCTGGCTCGCGCCGCCGGGCATGACGACGGCGCCGACGTACTCGGCCTGGAAGACGCGGAACGTCGTGTCGGCGAAGTAGTCGGTGCACTCGACGAGCTCGTTGCCGAAACGCAGGTCGGGCTTGTCCGAGCCGTAGCGGGCCATCGCCTCGGCGTAGGTCATCTGCAGGAACGGCGTGGTGAGGTCGACGTCGATGAGGGACCAGATCTCGCGGACGACCTCCTCGGCGAGCTCGATGACGTCGGCCTGCTCGACGAAGCTCATCTCGATGTCGAGCTGGGTGAATTCCGGCTGGCGGTCGGCGCGGAAGTCCTCGTCGCGGTAGCAGCGCGCGATCTGGTAGTAGCGCTCCATGCCGGCGACCATGAGCAGCTGCTTGAACAGCTGCGGGCTCTGCGGCAGGGCGTACCAGGAGCCCGGGGCGAGACGGGCCGGCACGAGGAAGTCGCGGGCCCCCTCCGGCGTCGAGCGGGTCAGCGTCGGGGTCTCGATCTCGACGAAGTCGCGGGCGCCGAGCACCTTGCGGGCGGCGGCGTTGACCTTCGAGCGCAGCCGGATCGCCGCGCCGGCCGAGCTGGCGCCGGGGCGGCGCAGGTCGAGGTAACGGTGCTTGAGGCGCGCCTCCTCGCCGACGGTGACCCGCTCGTCGATCTGGAAGGGCAGAGCGGCACTCGGGTTGAGCACCTCGAGCTGCTCGACGATGACCTCGATGTCGCCCGTGGGCAGGTCGGGGTTGGCGTTGCCCTCCGGGCGCACGCGCACCTCGCCGGTGACGCGGACGCAGAACTCGTTGCGGACGTCGTGGGCGCCGCCCTCGGCGAGCACCTCGTCGCGGGCGACGACCTGGGCGACGCCGGACGCGTCGCGCAGGTCGAGGAAGGCGACCCCGCCGTGGTCTCGACGCCGCGCCACCCAACCGGTGAGGGTAACGGTCTGGCCTGCGTGGTCGGCACGGAGCGTGCCGGCCTCGTGAGTGCGGAGCACGGAGGATCCTTCCGAGGACGGGTGGGGGGTTGCGACGCGTGGGGCCGCTGGGATTCGGGTGGCCCGGTACGCGGTCGGCGTACGGCACCGAGGTTTCATCCTAGACCGGGTCCGCCCCTAGCCTTGTCCGCGTGCAGCACACCCGAAACCGTGACCTCGACGGCGTCCGTGGCCTCGCGATCCTCCTCGTCATGGCCTCGCACTCGGGGCTGCCGGTGCGCTGGGGCGGACTGTCCGGCGTCACGCTCTTCTTCGTCCTGTCCGGCTACCTCATCACCAGCCTGCTCCTGCGGGAGTGGGGCCGGTGGGGTTCGGTCAGCCTGTGGCGGTTCTGGGGTCGGCGCGCCGTGCGACTGCTGCCCGCGCTGCTGCTGCTCCTCGCGCTCGTTCCCCTGCTGCTCTGGGCCACCGGCGACCCCCGCCTCGCCGGGCACCCCGTCGCGGCCCTGGCGTCGGTGCTCTACGTCGGCAACTGGGTGCGGATCGCCGGAACCGACCTCGGGGTGCTCAACCACCTGTGGTCGCTGTCGGTCGAGGAGCAGTTCTACGTCGTCTGGCCGCTCGTCTTCATCGCGCTCATGACGTGGCAGCGGGCCCGGGCCTTCGGGGTGGTGCTGACCCTCGCCGCCGTCGCCACGTTCTACAGCGTCTGGACCCAGGGCACGTTCATCCGCCTCGACATCTCCACCGAGACCAACGTCTTCGCGCTGCTCCTCGGCGTCGCCCTCGCGTTCGGCCTGGCCGAGCTCGCCTCGCGCGGCATCACGCTCCCCCGGGCCAACCCGCTCGTGCCGTTCGTCGTGCTCGTCGCGGTGTCGGCGTTCCCGGGCCACGGCATCGAGGTCGACCACCCGCTGTTCCGGCCGCTCGGTGCCGTGTTCGCGCTCATGGGCGTCTGGCTCGTCTACGCCGCGACGGCCGGGCACTCACGGGTCGTCGGGTCCCGGCTCATGGTCTTCTTCGGCACCATAAGCTACGCGCTGTACCTGTGGCACCAGACCCTCATCAACAGCCTGCTTCTCGGCGAGCACTCGGTGCCGCGCAACCTCGCGCTCATCGCCGCGGCGGTGCTCGTCTCCTGGCTGTCGTGGGTGCTGCTCGAGCGCCCCCTCGGGCGCCTGCGCGAGCCGCTGCGCCTCGACCAGCCGTCCCGGCGCCAGCGCACCTTCGCCGAACGCGAGAAGGAGAGGGACGACTCCCTCTCCACCTCCAACGTATAGCGCACAGGGGGTCTTGCGGCAAGGCCCCGGTCGTGGCGCAGAATCACGGGCCGAGGCCGTCGAGGGGGCGGCCCGGCCCTGATCGGAGCTGATGCGTTGAGCCCGCTGACCACCCACGCCTTCGACCTTCCCACCCGCCTGGCCCACAAGGCCGACCCGGACCTCGTCGCCGACGACGAGGCCCACTTCGCCGCGATCGCCGAGACCCTCGAGCAGACCGTGGCCGACCTCAACGACCGGCTCGACGCCGCCCGGAAGGCCCCGGCGGGCCACGGGCAGACCGCGCTCGAGCGCGACCAGGAGGTGCACCGGCTCACCGCCCGGCTGCGCACGCTGCGCCGCTTCGGGCTCGACCTCTGCCTCGGGCACATGGTGCCCTCCGCCGACGCGCCGCGGGGCGCCGAACCGGTGTACGTCGGCCGTCTCGGGCTGACCGACGCCTCCGGCCGGCGCCTGCTCGTCGACTGGCGCTCCCCCGCGGCCGAACCGTTCTTCGGCGCGACGCACGCCAACCCGATGGGCCTGGAGAGCCGCCGCCGCTACCGCTGGACCCGCGGACGCGTCAGCGACTACTGGGACGAGGTCTTCACGCCAGAGACGTTCGCCTCGCACGCCTCGCTCGACGACCAGTCGGCCTTCGTCGCCAGCCTCGGCGCGGAGCGTTCGGAGCGGATGCGCGACGTGCTCGGCACCATTCAGGCCGACCAGGACGCCATCATCCGGGCCGGCTCTCGAGGCGCGCTCGTCGTCGACGGCGGCCCCGGCACGGGCAAGACCGTCGTCGCCCTGCACCGGACCGCCTACCTGCTCTACTCCGACCCGCGCCTCGGTCACCGACGCGGAGGCGTCCTCTTCGTCGGCCCGCACGAGCCGTACCTCGCCTACGTCTCGGACGTCCTGCCGAGCCTCGGCGAGGAGGGCGTGCAGACGTGCACGCTGCGCGACCTGCTGCCGGAGGGCGCGACGGCACGGTCCGAGACCGACGCCGAGGTGGCCCGGCTCAAGGCGTCCGCCGACTGGGTCGGCGCGATCGACCGAGCCGTTCGCTTCTATGAGGAGACACCGGACTCCGGGCTCGAGGTGTCGACGCCGTGGGCCGACCTGTGGCTCTCGACGGGCGACTGGGCCACAGCCGTCGCGGCCGTCGAGCCGGGCACGCCGCACCACGAGGCGCGCGACCAGGTGCTCGACGAGGTCGCCGAGATCCTCGTCGCGAAGTACGAGGCCGACCACGACCCCGACGACACCGACGACACCGACAGCGCCGACGAGGGCACCGCGTCGCCCGACCAGCTGCGCCGGGCCGTGCTGCGCGACGAGGACCTGCTCGCGGCGCTCGGCCGGGCCTGGCCGAGCATCGATGCGACCGACCTCGTCGGCGACCTCTGGTCGGTGCCGGCCTACCTGCACCTCGCGGCGCCGTGGCTCACCCGGGAGGAGATCCGCGCCCTGCAGCGTCCCGACGGGCAGGCATGGACGGTCTCGGACCTGCCGATCCTCGACCTCGCCCGGCAGCGGCTCGGCGACCCGGGCGCGTCCGCGCGCCGCCGGCACAAGGAGGCGGCGCTCGCGGCCGAACGCGAGGAGCGCGCCAAGGTCGTCGAGCACCTCATCGCCTCGGACGACTCCGAGATGCACGTCATGTCGATGCTGCGCGGCGAGGACCTGGCCGGTGCCCTCGACGACGGGGACGTCGTGCCGGGCGTCGACGCCGACCTGCTCGCGGGGCCGTTCGCGCACGTCGTCGTCGACGAGGCGCAGGAGCTGACCGACGCCGAGTGGCAGATGCTGCTGGCCCGCTGCCCCTCACGCAGCCTGACGGTCGTCGGCGACCGCGCCCAGGCCCGGCACGGGTTCACCGAGACGTGGCAGGAGCGGCTCTCCCGCATCGGGCTCGACCGGGTCACCCTCGCCTCGCTGACCGTCAACTACCGCACACCGCGCGAGGTCATGGCGCAGGCCGAGCCGGTGATCCGCGCGGCCCTGCCCGACGCCAACGTGCCGACCTCGATCCGCGAGAGCGGACGGCCTGTCGTGCACGGCACCCGCTCCGACCTCGAGCGACTGCTCGCCCAGTGGCTGGACGACCACGCCGAGGGCGTCGCGTGCGTCATCGGCGACGCGTCGTTCGCCGAGCGCCCGCGGGTGCGGTCGCTCGCGCCGGAGCTGGCCAAGGGCCTCGAGTTCGACCTCGTCGTCCTCGTCGAGCCCGAGCGGTTCGGCACCGGCATCGAAGGAGCGGTCGACCGGTACGTCGCCATGACGCGGGCCACCCAGCAGCTCGTGGTGCTCGAGGGCTGAGGCTCGTCGCGGACCTCGGCCTCGGCACCTACGCCGGGCTGAGGTCCCGCGACGCTTCTGCCGCAAGGGCTTCCACGGCAGCGGCGAGCGCCGGGCTGGCCGTCATGGTGCGGCGCCACACGAGGCTCACGGTGCGCTCGGACACGGGGTCGACGATGGGGACGGCGACGACGGTCGAGGGCAGCGGCCCGCGACCGAGCCGTGGCACGAGCGCGATCGCCTCGCCGTGCGCGACGAGCGCCACGTGCGTCGCGAACTCGAGGGCGACGTGCCCGATGCGTGGCGCCCGGCCGACGTCGAAGTACATCTTCTGCAGCCACTGGTGGCAGATCGACCCCGGCGCGACGCTGGCCCACTCCTCGTCGAGGACGTCGCCGACGCCGATGCTCGTTCGCCCCGCGAGCGGGTGGTCGACGTGGACGAGCACGTCGGCGCGGTCGCGGCCGAGGTGGCGCACCTCGAGGTGGTCGGGGATGGCGAGCGGGAGCGGCTCCCAGTTGTGCACGAGCGCGAGGTCGTGCGCCCCCGACGCGACGGCGTCGACGGCGTCCCACGGGTCGATCTCGTCGGGGCGCAGCTCGACGCCGGGGGCCGCCGCGCGCAGCCGGCCGAGGGCCCCGACGACGATCCCCCGGTAGGCGGTGGCGAAGGTCGCGAGACGGACCGTGCCGACCGCAGCGCCGCTGACACCGTGCAGGCGCGACTCGAGCCGCTCCATGTGCGAGAGCAGGTCGCGCGCGGACTCGCACAGGGTGCGCCCGGCCTCGGTGAGCAGCACGCCACGGCCCTGGCGCTCGAGCAGTTGCACGCCGGTCTGGCTCTCGAGCCGCTTGATCTGCTGCGACACGGCGCTGGGGGTGTAGTCGAGGGCGGTGGCGGCCGCGCCGACCGAGCCGTGGGTCTCGACGGCGACGAGCGAACGCAGGGCGACCGGGTCGATCATGCAGCAATGCTACACAGTGGATGGCATGACAGTTTGATGGACGTGAACGGTTGCGCTCCCCCACGATGGGGCCATGCGCCGCCGTGACACCGCCCTCGCCGTCCTCGTCGCCCTGCTCTGGGGCACGAACTTCGTCGCGATCCGCACCGGCCTCGACTCGGTCCCGCCCCTGCTGTTCCTCGCGGTCCGGTTCGTCGTCGTCTGCGTCCCGGCGGTGTTCCTGGTGCGGCGACCGGCGCTGCCGTGGCGCGACCTCGCCCTCATCGGCATCTTCACCAGCCTGGGGCAGTTCGCCCTGATGTACGTCTCGCTGCACCTCGGCATGCCGCCCGGCCTGGCCTCGCTCGTGCTGCAGGCGCAGGTGCTGCTCACCGTCGTGATCGCCGCGGTGTGGCTGCGCGAGCGCCCGTCCACGGCCCAGCGCATCGGCGTCGCCCTCGGCGGTGCCGGCCTGCTCACCATCGCCGCCGGCCGCGGCCTCTCCGCTCCCCTGCTGCCGCTCGTCGTCCTCGTCCTCGCCGCCGTTTCATGGGCCGTCGGCAACGTCCTGACCCGGCGCGCCGGCGCGCTCGGACCGGGCTCCGGGCTGGGCGTCGTCGTCTGGTCCGGGCTCGTCGTGCCGCTGCCGGCCCTCACGCTGTCGCTGCTGCTCGAGGGCCCGGACTCCATCGGCCACGCCCTGACGCACGTCCAGTGGCCGGCGCTGGTCTCGACGGCGTACACCGCCTACCTGTCCTCGCTCGTCGGCTACGGCATCTGGAGCACGCTGCTCGCGCGCTACCCCGTCGCGCGCGTCACGCCGTTCGCGATGCTCGTGCCGGTCTTCGGGATGGCGGCCGCCGGGCTCGTCTACGCCGAGCGCCCGCACCCGCTCGAGCTGACAGGGGGCGTCCTGCTCCTCGGCGGCGTCGGCGTGGCGGTGCTGCGGCGTCGGACAAGCGCCCGGCGCGCGACCACCGCGGACGCCTCAGTCGTGGTCGCCGTCGACGTAGAGCCAGCGCCCGCCCCTGCGGGAGAACCGGCTGACCTCGTGCAGCTCGCCCCGACCCGCGCCGCCGGGGCCGGCTGACCGGACCCCGCGGCCGTCCCACGACGCGACGAACTCGACGACGCCGTGGTCGTCCTCGGGCCCACCGTCCACGGTGCGCAGGACCGTGAGGCCGGTCCACCGCGTCGACGGGTCGAGGTCTACGGTGCCCGGACGCGTCCGCGGGTGCCACGTGCGGAAGAGGTGGTCGGCCGCGCCGGTGGCGAAGGCGGTGTAGCGCGATCGCATCAGCTCCTCGGCCGTCTCGGCGAGACGTCCACCGTCGACGACGGGGCCGCAGCACCGCGCGAGGTCGAGGCCGTTGCCGCACGGGCACGCCTGTGCCCCGGTCGAACCCGTCACCTCGTGCACCGACCGCTCGCTCTCAACGTCGCGCGGCCTGGGCCTCGCGCGCCGGCCAGGCGGCGTCGCGCGGACGCAGCGAGGCCCAGCCGCCGCTTCGGGAGGCGTGCGCGGCGAGCAGCCCGACGAGCGTCGCCGAGTTGCTGATGCGCCCCGCGAGCGCCGCCTCGACGGCGTCGTCGAGGGGCACCCACAGCGGGCGCAGGGTCATCTCCTCGGCGGTGCGCTCGTGGCGGTCGGCGTCGGGCACGTCGTGCAGCCCACGAGCCAGGAACACCCGGACCGTCTCGCCGAACGCGCCGGGCGAGGTGACGTCGTCGGCGAGGACGTGCCAGTCGTCGGCGAGCAGGTCGACCTCCTCGGCGAGCTCGCGGGAGGCGGCCTGCCACGGCGGCTCCCCCGCGACGTCGAGCAGCCCGGCCGGCAGCTCCCAGACGAAGCCGGTCGAGGCGTGCCGGTACTGCTGGATGAGCAGCACGTGCGGGGCGCCGCCGACCTCGCGCAGGGCGAGGACGGCGACGGCGCCCGGGTGCTCGATGTAGTCGCGGGTCACGACGCCGCCGTCGCCGAGGTCGACCCGGTCACGTCGGACGTCGAAGATGAGCCCCTCGAAGACGAGCCGGGAGTCGAGGACCGGGTGGCTGCGCCACTCCTCGACGACGTCCTCGCCCGAGCCGATCGGCGCGGACAGGCCGGAGCGGCCCGCCATGTCGGAGGGGCTCACGCGTCAGTCGTGGTCGGCGGAGACGGCGACCGGTACGGGCGACGCGTCGGGCTCGACGGCCGGCTCGAGGTCATGCGCGGCGTCCGTGGCCTCCGTAGCGGCCTCCGAGCGACGACGCTCCACCTCGACGAGCCGCTCACCGCGCTGGCGCTCGAGCGCCGCGCCGATGAGGCCGGCGAAGAGCGGGTGGGCGCGGTTCGGGCGCGACAGGAACTCCGGGTGGGCCTGCGTCGACACGTAGTACGGGTGCACGTCTCGGGGCAGCTCGACGAACTCGACGAGCGTGCCGTCGGGCGAGGTGCCCGAGAACACGAGGCCGGCCTTCTCGAGGTCAGCGCGGTAGGCGTTGTTGACCTCGTAGCGGTGCCGGTGGCGCTCCTTGACCTCGGCCTGGCCGTAGGCCTCGCGCACGACGCTGCCCTCCTTGAGGGCCGCCGGGTAGAGGCCGAGGCGCATCGTGCCGCCGAGGTCGCCGGCGCCCTCGACGAACGCCTTCTGCTCCTCCATCGTCGCGATGACCGGGTGCTGGGTCTGCGGGTCGAACTCCGTCGAGCTCGCGTCGGCGACGCCGAGCTCGGTGCGGGCGAACTCGATGACCATGCACTGGAGGCCGAGGCAGATGCCGAGGGTCGGCACCTGCTTCTCGCGGGCCCACGACAGCGCGCCGAGCTTGCCCTCGATGCCGCGCACCCCGAAGCCGCCGGGCACGAGGATCGCGTCGACGCCGCCGAGGGCGCGCTGGGCACCGGCCGGCGTCTGGCACTCGTCGCTCGCGACCCAGCGGATGTTGACCTTGGCGTCGTGGTGGAAGCCGCCGGCGCGCAGGGCCTCGGTGACCGACAGGTACGCGTCGGGCAGGTCGATGTACTTGCCGACGAGCGCGACCTCGACCTCGTGCTCGGGGTCGTGGACGCGCTGGAGCAGCTGGTCCCACTCGGTCCAGTCGACGTCGCGGAAGTTGAGGCCCAGGCGGCGGATGACGTAGGCGTCGAGGCGCTCGCGGTGCAGGACCTTCGGGATGTCGTAGATGCTCGGGGCGTCGACGGCCGCGGCGACCGCGTCGACGTCGACGTCGCACATGAGCGAGATCTTGCGCTTGATCGGCTCCGGGATCTCGCGGTCGGCACGCAGCACGAGGCCGTCGGGCTGGATACCGACCTGGCGCAGCGCCGCCACCGAGTGCTGCGTCGGCTTCGTCTTCAGCTCGCCGCTCGGGGCCAGGTACGGCACGAGCGAGACGTGGAGGAAGAAGCTGTTGTCGCGGCCGATGAGGTGGCGCACCTGGCGGGCGGCCTCGAGGAAGGGCAGCGACTCGATGTCGCCGACCGTGCCGCCGATCTCGGTGATGATGACGTCCGGGGCGTCGGGGCCGCCGGTCGCGAGCGCCCGCATCCGCGACACGATCTCGTTCGTGATGTGCGGGATGACCTGGACGGTGTCGCCGAGGTACTCGCCGCGGCGTTCCTTGGCGATGACGTTGTTGTAGACCTGTCCGGTCGTGACGTTCGCGCTGCCGACGAGGTTGACGTCGAGGAAGCGCTCGTAGTGACCGATGTCGAGGTCGGTCTCCGCGCCGTCGTCGGTCACGAAGACCTCGCCGTGCTGGAACGGGTTCATCGTCCCTGGGTCGACGTTGAGATAGGGATCGAGCTTCTGCATCGTCACGCGCAGACCGCGCGAACGGAGAAGTCGTCCGAGGCTGGATGCCGTGAGGCCCTTGCCGAGCGAAGAGGCCACGCCCCCGGTCACAAAGATGTGCTTCGTCGTTTCCACCACGGGCTTTAAGTCTACGTCATCCGCGGAGCAGCTCGGTGTAGCGCTCGCCCCACCGGCGCGCCTCGTCCTCCGGAGTGGCCCAGCCGCCCGCCTCGACGCGTGCCGCGAGGCCCAGCGCGTGGCGTGACCCGGGGTCGGCGAGCAGGCGGTCCACCTGCTCCGCGAGGGCGTCGGCGTCACCGACGGGCACGAGAACGCCGGCGTCGCGGACCAGACCGGGCAGCCCCCCGGTGCGGGGCACGACGACCGGCAGCGCGGCCGCCATCGCCTCCTGGACGACGAGCGCGCGGGCCTCCCAGCGGCTCGCGAGGACGAACACGTCGGCGGCTCGCAGCCAGAGCTCGACGTCGCTGCGGGCGCCGACGAGGTGCACGGGGGCGGCGGCACTGGCTGCGCGGGCTGCGAGCCCGGCGCGCAGACCGGCGTCGCCGTCGCCGACGACGACCCACGTGGCCGGCTCCGCGGACACTGCGGCGGCCTCGACGAGGGTGTCGAGCTGCTTCTGGGGCGCGATGCGGGACACGGTGAGCACGACCGGCCGATCGGGCGGGACGCCGGCCGACGCCAGCAGCTCGGTCCGCTCGCGGTCACCGAGGGCGTCGGCCGTGAGCAGCGACGCGGTGCGCGGCGAGGGGACGTCGGCCGCCTCCACGCGTCGGGCGCCGAGGGCGCGGGCGAGGTCGACGAGATCGGGGCTGGCTCCCGTGACGAGGTCGGCCCGTCGCAGGGCCCACCCCACGAGGTCGCGAGCCCGTCGCCGTGCGCCGGGCGGCAGGTCGTTGTGCAGCGAGACGACGAGACGCGGGCGGGGACGGGCCCTGGCGACCGCGACGGCCGCGACGACCGCGGCCTGGTGGCCGTGGGCGTGGACGACGTCGGCCCCGGAGGCCAGCCGCATGATCCGGTGCCAGTCGAACAGGCCACGCGGGGCACGCAGCCCGCGGTGGACCGGCCACAGCCGCCGCGCGTCGGTCCAGCCGAGCGCCTCGGCGGTCGAGGCCGCCGTGACGACCACGACCTCGTGGCCGGTGTCGCGGAGCCCGGCGACGAGGTCGCCGACGTGGGCGCCGATGCCGCCGGTGGAGTGGCCCAGCACCATGAGGACCCTCACGGGGCGTCCTGACCGTCGACGACCGTGGAGCCGGCGCTCGCGGGGGCAGGGTCCGCTGTCCCGGCGCCGGAGCCGACCCGGTCCCGGCGCAGCCGGCGCAGGAGCGACGGATCCACGGCAAGAGCCAGACCCGCCATGAGGACGATGGCGAGCGCGCCGACGGCGAGCCCGAGGACGAGGCTGCCGCCGAGCGACCGGCCGAAGCCGTGGATCTCGAGCAGCCCCGAGACGCCACGACCCGCGAGGCCGGCCACGACTGCGCCGACGGTCGTGGCGAGCAGCGGCCGGAACGGCACGGCCAGCGCCCGCCCTCCCCACGAGGCGGCGACGAGGACGGCGAGGGCGACCGCTCCGAGGAGCAGTCCGGCGCTCGTCGACGCCGCGAGCACCCGCAGCGTGGTCGGGCCGCCCGCGCCGGCGGGGTCGAGCACCAGCAGGGCGATCACCGCGGAGGCGAGCCAGCCGCCGGCCGCGAGGGCGCCGGCGAGCACGGCCGAGCCGCGCACGTAGGACGCGCGGGTCAGCAGGCCGATGACCGCGAGGCCGAGGACCGACGGAGCGAACAGGGTCACGGCGTCCCCCATGGAGACCAGGGTGTCGATCGTCGAGTCGTCCTGGGCTCCGGCGTCGAGGTTCGCGAAGAACCAGCCGACGGGACGGGCCACGGCCACGAGCCCGGCGACGCCGGCGACCCCGACGACGAGGGTCGCGAGCCAGGCCCGGCGCAGCGTCGCGACGGCCTCGGCACCGGCGGCAGGCCTCGCCGCGCCGGCGGCCCCGGCGAGCGACGGGAACGCCGCGGTGGCGAGCGGGACGGCGAGCACGGCGTACGGCAGGAGCATCACGGCCTGCGCGTACGTGTAGACGTTGAGCGTTCCGGCGCCGCCGCGGTCGTTGGCCAGCCGGATCACGACGAGGGTGGCCACCTGCTGGCCGGCGACGGCGAGCAGGCCGGCGACGGCGAGGGTCCGCACCCGAGCGCCGACCCCGGACGGGAACCGGAGCCGGGGCCGCAGCCGGATGCCCGCACGGCGCACCGGCACCAGCAGCGGCACGCCGAGGGCCAGCACGCCGAGCGTCGTGCCACCGGCCAGCACCGCGATCGCGCCGCCGGGCACGGCGGGGATCTCGGCCGCCGGGTCGGCCACGAGCGCCCGGTAGAGCAGGTAGGTGGCGATGACGACGAGGCTCGACAGCAGCGGGGCGAGCGCCGGGCCGACGAAGCGCCGATGGGCCTGGAGCACGCCGGCCAGGACGATGGCGAGGCCGTAGAGGGGCACCTGGGCGGCGAAGACGACGAGCAGCTCGGCGCCGAGGTCGACCTCGGCCGCGCAGCCGGTGCCGAGCAGCGCCGACGCGATCGGGCGGGCCGCGAGCGCGACGAGCAGCCCGAGGGGCACGAGGACGAGCACGACCCAGGTGAGCAGCGCCGACGCCGTGGTGTCGGCATCGTGCCGGGCACCGCGGGCCAGCGCCCCGGCGACGAGCGGTACGGCGACGGCGGCGAGCACGCCTCCCGCGGCGATCTCGAACAGGACGTTGGGCACCGCGTTGACCGACTGGTAGACGCTGCCGACGCACGTCGCACCCACCGAGTGCGAGAAGACGAACCACCGGCCGAAGCCGACGACGCGGGCCACCAAGGTGATGACGGCGATGGTTCCGGCTGCGGCGAACATGCCGGCGCCGGGGAGGCGCCGCCCGGCGGGTCCGCCCGTGGCCGGTGCGCTCACCGCGGGCTCCTGCCCCACTCGTCGACGGCGCGCAGCACCCGGTTGCCCTCGATGACGCGGGTGAAGCTGACGCGTTCGGAGGCGAGCGTCAGGGCGGTGAGCCCGGCCAGGGCGACCACCCGACCGGCGAGCCCGAAGCGTTCGACGACCGCGAGCCCGACGAGGGCTCCCGCGGCGTTCGCGCCGGTGTCGCCGAGCATCGAACGCGCGGCGAGGTCGTCACCGACGACTCCGAGGGACGCGCCGAGGGCGGCTGCGCCGGAGGTCGTGCCGACGAGCGGCGCCGCGGCGACGACGGTGACCTTGAGGGCCCGGCCCGGGCGCAGGTCGAAGAGGTTGACGGCGTTGGCAGCCCCCGCCACGACCGCGCCCCCGACGAGCGTCGCGAGGGCTCCCCCGCGCGGACGGCGGTCAGGTTCTGACAGGTCGGACAGGGCGGCCGCGACGAGGCCGGTGGCGGCGAGGCCGACGACCTTGACGGCGCCGGTCGTCACCTCGCCGCGGCGCAGGGCGCCGAGGTGGCCGCGCAGCCCCTTGTCGGCCGTCCCGCCGGCGAGGTCGTCGAGGGCGCCGAGGGCACCCGCCGCGGCGGCCGCGACGGCGACGGCGGCGCGGTGCGCCGGGCGCATCGGCCGCACCGCCGGGGCCAGCGCCGCGCCGGCGAGCGCGCCCACGACGAACGCCGGACCCTCGAGGAGGGTGACGCTGCGGCCGGCGTGGTTGGTCCGTTCCCAGGGCTGCGCGAGCGGCCGCGAGAGGCGGCGAGCCGACCGGCTCGTGGCCCACGCGGCGGCAGCGGAGGCGGCGACGGCGAGGAGGGGCCCGCCACGTCGCCGGACCGTCACGGCAGGACCCTCGGCACGGTCGCCGTCGCTCCGGACGAGATGCCGTAGTGGCCCACCCGGTCGTCGAGCAGGCCCTCGACGGCGAGCACGACGACGGCGGGGCCGTTGCCCGCGCGGGCGTGGTCGACCGTGGCGACGACGTCGGCGGTCTCCGACTTGGAGCGGACGGCCGCCACGGCGTCCGACGACGCCGGCTGACCGGCGGCCGCCACCGGCTCGCCGCCCGCGACGACGGTGCCGTTGGAGCCCGACGCGAGCCCGGAGACGATGGATCGGATGTTGTCGCTGCGGGTGTCGACGGCGGCCTGCGTGCCCGCGAAGTCGCCCGAGACCACGACCGCGAGGTCGGCGGGCGCGAGGTCGTCGGCGCTGCTGTCGACGAGGCCGGCGTCGGTGAGCACCTTGAGCGCGGCCGTGCGCTGGGCCGAGGACGTCGTCTCGCTGCGGGACACGAGCAGGTGCGTCAACACCTCGTCGAGCAGGGCGTCCCCCGACGCGTTGGTGTGCAGCCCGAGGGCGGCCGCCGACGCCTTGGCCGCCTGCTCGCGGTCGGCGGCCTGGGACGGGTCGAACCAGTCCTGGCTCACGGTGACGGTCCCGGTGCTCGTCGCCCCGCTCTGGGGGACGACGTTCTCGAGGCTGTCGGCGAGTGACCCGTCGGCCGACGGGAGCACGACGGTGACGACCCGGTGGCCGGTCAGACGCCCCTGCACGACGCGCGGCTGGACGGCTGTCTCGTACTCGTCGGAGGCCTCGACGAGCTTCTCGCTCGTCGTCAGCTTGTCGTTGAGGGTCTGCTTCTCCGAGCGGAGCGCGATGACCTGGTCGCCGAGGGTGTCCCCGATCGTCGACTGCAGCGGCCCGGCGCCGAGGACGATGCCGACGGCGAGCGCGAGGAAGATCGAGATGATGGAGACGAGGTGGTAGCGGAAGTCGATCACGTGAAGATCCCAACGATGGCGTTCCAGAGGTCGTCCCAGCGTGCGGCGACGACCTGCAGCCACGCCTCCCCGCCGGGCGTCGCCGCGAGGGCGGCGAACAGGGCGAGCAGGCCGGCGATGCACATGGCGACGAGCAGCCGTCCGGGGATGCGGGCCCGGTAGAGGCGGCTGACCCCCTTGGCGTCGACGAGCTTGCCGCCGACGCGCAGGCGGGTCAGGAAGGTCGAGGCCTGCCCGTCGCGGCCCTTGTCGAGGAACTCGACGAGGGTGACGTGCGTGCCCACGGCGACGATGAGCTCGGCGCCGGCGTCGTCGGCGAGCAGCATGGCGACGTCCTCGCTCGTGCCTGCGGCCGGGAAGACGACCGGCTCGATGCCGAGGGCCTGCACCCGGGCCAGGCCGGGGGCGCGACCGTCGCGGTAGGCGTGCACGACGACCTCGGCGCCGCAGGTCAGCGCCTGGTCGGACACCGAGTCCATGTCGCCGACGATGAGGTCGGGCTTGTGCCCCGCCTCGAGGATCGCGTCGGCGCCGCCGTCGACGCCGATGAGGACGGGGCGGTACTCGCGGATGTAGGGCCGCAGCGTCTCGAGGTCCTCGCGGTAGTGGTAGCCGCGGACGACGATGAGGCAGTGCCGGCCGTCGATCTCGGTGGTGATCGGCGGGATGCCGATGCCGTCGAGGAGCAGGTCGCGCTCCTTGCGGATGAACTCCATGGTGTTCGTCGCGAAGGCCTCGATCTGCACCGCGAGACCGGCTCGCGCCTCGTGCATGTCGGCCGCCACGGCCTCGGCGTCGAGGAGCCGTCCGGTCGCGACCCTGCGCTCCCCGGCCCACAGGTCGTCGCCGTCGAGGCGCAGCGACGCACCGTCCTCGAGGTCCATGACGTCATGGCCCGCCGCGTCGAGCAGCGGGATGCCGGCCTCGACGAGGATCTGCGGGCCCAGGTTGGGGTAGCGCCCGCTGATCGACGCCGCGGCGTTGACGACCGCGGCCGGGCGGGCCGTCACGAGCGCGTCGGCGCTGACCTTGTCGAGGTCGGTGTGGTCGATGACGGCGATGTCGCCGGGCTGCAGCCGCTTCGTGAGGTTCTTGGTGCGGCGGTCGACGCGCGCAGGACCGACCACGCCCGGACCGGAGTCGGGGACGTGGCCGCGGCGGCGGATGGAGATCGACATGGCAGGCCAATCCTTCCACGTCGGCCCGAACCCGCCGTCACGGCTCGTCGGCGGTGGGACGGGGCGCGTCAGGACGCCTTGCTCCGCTCCTTCGACCGGCCCGCCGCGCGCCGCTTGCCGGTGGTCGACGCCGCACGGCCGCGTGCCGGCTTCCGGGTGGCCTCGGCGCGGGCCGACGCCGTCTGCTCGAGGAGGTCCTCGGCGTGGGCCAGGCCCGCCTCGGAGTCGGGGTCGCCGCCCATCATCCGCGAGAGCTCACGGAGCCGGTCCGGGCCCTCGACGGTGCTGACGCTGCTCGTGGTGACGCGTCCGTCGTCCGCCTTGTGCACGACGAGGTGCCGGTCGGCGAAGGCCGCGACCTGGGCCAGGTGGGTGACGACGATGACCTGCGCCTGCTCGGCCAGGGCCGCCAGCCGGGCGCCGACGTCGAGGGCCGCACGACCACCGACGCCGGCGTCGACCTCGTCAAAGACGAAGGTCGGCGGTCCGGACGTCGCCGTGTGCGCGCCGACCACCTCGAGCGCGAGCATGACGCGGGACAGCTCTCCACCGCTGGCGGCTCGGGCGACGCTCCTCGGCTGGGCGCCGGCGTTGGCGGCGAGGAGGATCTCGATGTCGTCGATCCCCGTGCGGGACAGGCGCACCCGGTCTCCACCCGGCAACGCCGTGCCCTCGGGGTCGATGCGGTGGCGGACGTCGACGGCCAGCACCGCCTTGCCCATGGACAGGTGCGCGAGCTCGTCGGACACACGGGTCGCGAACTCCTGCGCGGCGGCGCGACGGGCGTCGGACAGCGCGACCGACGCCGCGACCAGCTCGGCCTCGAGCGCGTCGAGCTCGGTGGCCAGGCCGGCGACCCGGTCGTCGGCGCGGACGAGCTCGTCGAGGCGCGCGGCCGAGCGCTGCCCCCAGGCGAGCACTTCGTCGACGGTCTCGCCGTACTTGCGGGTCAGCGCGCCGAGCGACGCGCGTCGCTGCTGGACGAAGGAGAGCCGCTCGGGGTCGAGCTCGACGTCGTCGAGGTAGGCGGCGAGGTCGGCCGAGAGCTCGGTGACGAGCGTGCCGACCTCGTGGAGCCGCTCGTCGAGGCCGCGCAGGGCCTCGTCGTGGTCGGTGGCCGGAGCCAGTGCCGAACGGGCGCCGGAGAGCAGCTCGCGGACGTTGGGCGCCGACTCGGCGGCGATCTCGTCGCCGCTGAGGTCGGCGAGGGCCTGCCCGGCCGCGAGGCGCAGCGTGTCGGCGTGGGCCAGCCGCTCGTCCTCGGCACGCAGCGTGAGGTCCTCCCCCGGCTGGGGGTCGACGGCCTCGATCTCCTCGAGGGAGGCGGTCAACCCGTCGATCTCGCGGGCCCGCTCACGCGCCTCGCCCACGAGCCGCTCGTGCTCCCGACGCGTGTCGCGCCAGCGGTCGTGCAGGGCGCCGACGCGCTCGCGCAGCTCGTGCAGGGGCGGGCCACCGAAGTCGTCGAGGACCTCACGGTGCGCGTCGCCCTGCTTGAGCCGCCACTGGTCGGCCTGGCCGTGCACGGCCACGAGCAGCTCGCCGAGCTCGGCGAGCACCCCGACCGGGGCGGTGCGGCCCCCGACGTGGGCGCGGCTGCGACCGGTGGCCGCGATGGTGCGGGCGATGACGAGCTCGCCGTCGTCGTGCTCGGCGCCGGCGTCGTCGGCGCGCGCGAGGGCCGGGTGGTCGGGCGGCAGCTGGACGACGCCCTCGACGAAGGCGGAGTCGGCGCCGGCGCGCACGAGCCCGGAGTCGGCGCGCTCGCCGAGCAGGAGCCCGAGGCCGGACACCACCATCGTCTTGCCGGCACCGGTCTCACCGGTGAGCACGTTGAGACCGGGACTGAGGTCGAGGACGGCCTCGTCGATGACCCCGACGCCGCGGATCCGCATCTGGCTGAACACGGGACCCACCTTAGGGCCGGGCACCCCCAACGGCCGGGGGCTTGTCCCCCGACAGGCCCGACGCGTCGATCTGACCGGGCTGCACGGCGTCGCCGTTGCCCCGCCAGCCCTCGACGGAGAGGTCGAACTTGGCCACGAGCCGGTCGGTGAACGGGGCCCTGCTCAGCCGGGCGAGGCGGACCGGGCGGATGCCCTTGCGCACCTCGATCCGGGCCCCCGGGGGCAGGGCGACGTGGCGGCGGCCGTCGCACCACATGACCCCGGAGCCCTCGGTGGCCGCCTTGATCTCGATCGCGAGGTGGGAGTCGGGGCCGAGCACGAGCGGACGGGCGAAGAGCGCGTGCGCGGCGCTCGGCACGAGCAGCATCGCCTCGACCTGGGGCCAGATGACCGGGCCCCCGGCGGAGAAGGCGTACGCGGTCGAGCCGGTCGGCGTGGAGACGATGACGCCGTCGCACCCCCAGCTCTGCAGCGGTCGGCCGTCGACCTCGATCGTCGCCTCGAGCATCCGCTCGCGGGCGGCCTTCTCGACACTGACCTCGTTGAGCGCCCAGCTGCTGGCGATGAGCTCGCCGTGCAGCTTGGCGTCGACGTGCAGCGTCATGCGCTCCTCGACGGCGTAGTTGTTCGTGGCGATGTGCTCGACGGTGGCGTCGAGGTCGTCGCGCTCGGCCTCGGCGAGGAAGCCGACGTGCCCGAGGTTGACGCCGAGCAGCGGCACGTCGACGCGCCGGGCGAACTCGGCCCCGCGCAGGATCGTGCCGTCGCCGCCGAGGACGACGACGAGGTCGCACCCCTCGGCGACCTGCTCCTCCCTGGAGGCGACGTGGACGCGGGCGCTGTCCTTGAGGTCGAGGGCCTGCGCCTCCTCGGTCTGCAGCGACACGTCGATGCCGAGGTGGGTCAGGCGTTCGACAACCCCCTTGGCGACCGCCAGCGCCTCGGGTCGGCGCGGATGGGCCACGAGCAGGATCCGACGCGTCACGGCGCTCCTTCCGGGTCGAGGGCCTCCAGCATGTCATCGACGCCGTCCGTTCCGGCCCCGGGGTCGGTGCCGGGTACGGGCCTCGGTGCGAGCCAGAAGAGGAACTCGCGGTTGCCGTCGGTGCCGGTGATGGGGCTCGCCGCGGCACCGTGCAGGTGCAGCCCGAGCTGCGCGGCCACGGCCGCGACCTCGCGAAGCACGCGTCGGTGCTCGTGCACCGAGGTCACGACGCCCTTGCGGCCGAGCCGCTCCCGCCCGACCTCGAACTGCGGCTTGACGAGGACGACGAGGTCGCCGTCGTCGGTGACGAGCGGGCGCATGGCCGGCAGCGCGATGGCCAGCGAGATGAAGGACAGGTCGGAGACGACGAGGTCGAACGCCCCGCCGAGGCCGGCCACGTCGACGTCGCGGATGTTGGTGCCGGGCAGGTCGCGCACGCGCGGGTCCTCCGCCAGGGACGCGACGAGCTGGCCGTGCCCGACGTCGAGGGCCGTCACGTGCGCGGCGCCGTGCTCGAGGAGCACCTGGGTGAAGCCTCCTGTGCTCGCGCCGACGTCGAGGCAGCGGCGGCCCTCGACCCGCACCGGCCAGGTGTCGAGCGCGTGGAGCAGCTTGAGCGCGGCCCGGCCGACCCAGTGGTCGGGCTCGCGCGTCAGGGTGATCGTCGTGTCGTCGTCGACCGGAGCGGACGCCTTGGCGGCCGGGCGGCCGTCGACGAGGACGCTCGCGGCGTCGACGAGCTCACGGGCCTGGGCCCGGGACCGGGCCAGCCCTCGACGCACGAGCTCGGCGTCGAGCCTGCGGGCGCTCACGCCTCGCCGAGGCCGCCCAGCCGGCCCTGCAGGAGCCGGTGGGCGCGCTCCCCCGCCTCGATGCGCGCCTCGAACGAACCCGCCTGTGCCACAGCGAGCTCGGTCATCGCCTCGTCGATGGCGGTGTCGCCGGTGGCCGGAGCCTCGGGCACCGGGCGGTCGTCGAAGGCCGGCTCGAAGGGCACCTCGGCGTCGTCATCGGTGTCGGCTTCGGTGTCGTCGTCCGCGTCGCCGGGGTCGTCAGTGCCGGAGTCGTAGGTGTCGTCCCAGACGTCGCCGGTGTTGTCGGCCCCGATGTCCCCAGTGTCGTCGGCGTCGTCGGCGTCCACCGGGTCGACCTCGTTCGCCAGCTCGAAGGACGCATCGTCGCTCCCGTCGTGGTCGAGCTCGGGCGTGGCTGCGTCCGCGTCGGCCTGTCGGGGTTCGTCGCCGAACATGTCGTCCTCCGTCGTCGTGGGTTCCGCTCGGGTCAGGCTAGCGGGTGCCCGGCCGCGAGTCGGTCGAGGCGGCTGCCCGCGGCGGCGAGCCGCGCGCCGGCCGGTCCGGCGTCGCGACGCTCCACGAGCGCCGCCAGCCCGGCGCGTAGCAGGTCGCCGCTGTCGGCACCGGCCTCCACCACCTCGAAGTCGTCGTCGCGCACGCGGACCCGGCTGGCACCACATGACCAGCCGTCTTGCTGCCGGCTCGGCAGCTCGAGGGGCGCTAGGAGGTCGGAGAGGCAGCGCACGACGACCGTCGGGCGCAGGTCGGTGTCGAGCAAGTCGCTGGGGCGACCGACGCCCGTGAGCACCCACGCCGAGTCGGTGCCGGCGGCACGAGCGCCGGCGATGTCGGTGTCGAGCCGGTCGCCCACGGCGAGCACCTGCGAGGGTTCGGCCCCGAGCCGGGCGGTCGCCAGCTGGTAGAGCGGCGCGTGCGGCTTGCCGACGACGTCCGGCCGGCGGCCGACGGCGGATGCGAGCAGGTCGACGTAGGCGCCGTTGCCGGGCGCGTCACCCCACGGGAGGGGCAGGGTCGCGTCGTCGTTCGTCGCCACCCACGGGATGCCCGAGCCGAGCAGCCGCGCAGCCCGCTCGAAGTCGAGCACGGTCAGGCCGCGGCCGAAGCCTTGCAGGACAGCCGTGCATGGGACGTCCGGCGCCTCGCCGAGCTCCTGCGGAGTGACGGGGCACAGGCCGGCACGCTCCAGCGCCTCGGCGACGCCGGGGCCGCCGAGGGCGAGCACCCGCGAGCCGGGGTCGAGCGTGGACGCGAGCCGTTCGGCCCCGGCCTGGGCACTGGTGACGACGTCGTCCGCGCCCCCGGGGGCGCCGAGACCAGCCAGCTGGTCGGCGACATCCGAGGGTACGCGTGAGGCGTTGTTCGTCGCGTAGACGACGGCGATGCCGCGGGCGACGATGTCCTGCAAGGCTTTCGGCGCACCGTCGACGGCATCGTCACCGCGGTAGACGACGCCGTCGAGGTCGCAGACGACTCCCGTGTAGCCGTCGACGAAGGCCCGGTCAGTCACGCTCGCGCGGGTCGTCCGTCTCGGCGTCGGAGCCGGACTCGTCCTCGTCGTCCTCACCCTCGAGCAGGTCGGTGAGGTCGATCCCGTCGAGCTCCTCGAGGCGCTCGGCCGCGTCGGTCGTCAGGTCGTGGTCGGCGTCGGCGGCGCGGGCGAACCACTCGCGCGCACCGTCGGCGTTGCCGGCGCCGAGGAGGGCGTCGGCGTACGCGTAGTAGAGGCGTGCTGCGAGCGGCCGGTTGGGGTTGACCCGCTTGACCAGGTCGGACAGGCCCGCGGCCGCGGCGTCGAGCTGGCCAAGGTCGCGGCGGATGCCGGAGACGACGATCGCGAGCTCGACGCGGTCGTCGACAGCGAGGTTCTGGGCCTCCGGGGTCTGGGCGAGCTCGAGGGCCTTGGAGAGTCGGCCCAGGCCACGCTCGCAGTCGACCATGAGCGGCAGCAGGTGGCTCGAACCGGACAGGCGGCGGACCGTGCGGAACTCACCGAGCGCCCGGGCCCAGTCACCCATGCGGTAGGCGACGAGGCCGAGCGCCTCGCGGGCGGCCGGCACGCGACCGGCGCGGCGCACGGCCGTCTCCGCGTGGGCGAGGGCAGCCTCGACGTCGACGTCGAGCAGCTCAGCCACCATGACGAGGTGCTGTGCCACGCCCTCGGCGTTCTCCTTGGACAGGGTGCGCAGCTGGTTCTTGACGCCGCGGTCGAGCTCGAAGCCCGTCACGCCCTCGGGGATGGCCGGCTCCGGCCTGCGCGGGGACTTCGGCGTCAGGCGCGAACCACCGCGCTGCTCCGGAGCGCGGTCACGGTCGTCACGACGCGGCCGGCCACCCGAGCGGTCCCGGTCGCGATCCTTGCCGTACGAGGACNGCGCGGGGACTTCGGCGTCAGGCGCGAACCACCGCGCTGCTCCGGAGCGCGGTCACGGTCGTCACGACGCGGCCGGCCACCCGAGCGGTCCCGGTCGCGATCCTTGCCGTACGAGGACGGGCGGTCGCTGCGGCGGTCGTCGCCACGGTTTCCGCCGTAGGGAGGACGGTCGCCATCGCGGCGGCGGTCGCCGCCGTAGGAGGGGCGGTCTCCGTCGCGGCGGCGGTCGCCACCGTAGGAGGGGCGGTCTCCGTCGCGGCGGCGGTCACCGCCGTAGGAGGGGCGGTCTCCGTCGCGGCGGCGGTCGCCACCGTAGGAGGGGCGGTCTCCGTCGCGGCGGCGGTCACCGCCGTAGGAGGGGCGGTCTCCGTCGCGGCGGCGGTCGCCACCGTAGGAGGGGCGGTCTCCGTCGCGGCGGCGGTCACCGCCGTAGGAGGGGCGGTCTCCGTCGCGGCGGCGGTCGCCACCGTAGGAGGGGCGGTCTCCGTCGCGGCGGCGGTCACCGCCGTAGGAGGGGCGGTCTCCGTCGCGGCGGCGGTCGCCACCGTAGGAGGGGCGGTCTCCGTCGNCCGCCGTAGGAGGGGCGGTCGCTGCGGCGGTCGTCGCCACGGTTTCCGCCGTAGGAGGGACGGTCACCATCCCGGCGGCGGTCGCCGCCGTAGGAGGGGCGGTCGCTGCGGCGGTCGTCGCCACGGTTTGCGCCGTAGGAGGGCCGGTCGCCATCACGGCGGCGGTCGCCGCCGGAGGCGGGGCGGTCGCTGCGGCGGTCGTCGCCACGGTTTGCGCCGTAGGAGGGCCGGTCGCCATCACGGCGGCGGTCGCCGCCGGAGGCGGGGCGGTCGCTGCGGCGGTCGTCGCCACGGTTTGCGCCGTAGGAGGGCCGGTCGCCATCACGGCGGCGGTCGCCGCCGGAGGCGGGGCGGTCGCTGCGGCGGTCGTCGCCACGGTTTCCGCCGTAGGAGGGCCGGTCGCCGTCACGGCGGCGGTCACCGCCGTGGGAGGGTCGGTCGCTGCGTCGGTCGTCGCGACGGTCTCCACCGGTTCGACCGCCTCGGTCGCCGTCGGAGCGTCGCGGGCCGTCACGGCGGTCGCCCCGGCGGTCGTCGGAACCGCGGTCGTGGGAGCGTCGTCGGTCGTCGTCGCCGTACTGGTCGCTCATGTCGTCATCCTTCCGCGCCGGCCGCGCCGGCGCCACTTCCTGGGCACAAAAAAGGGAGCGCCCCAGTCGGATCAATGAAGTTCCGTCTGGGGCGCTCAACCAATGTGTGTCCGGCTGCGTCCTACTCTCCCACACCGTCACCAGTGC
>NZ_JAWIIL010000012.1:0-143656 GCF_034724055.1 Intrasporangium zincisolvens | reverse complement strand
GGCCTCGATGACGCGCAGCTCGGCGTCGGACTGCGCCTCGAGGCAGGTCAGCGGCGCCGCGGTGAGGTCGTCGCAGGCGGCCTCGACCAGCTCGGCCACGAGGTCGGGCAGCTGCTCGGCCAGCACGTGCCGGGCGATCTCGCGCCGGATCACGCGTTCGAGCATGGAGAGGTCTCGCTGGCGCACCGACACCGACACCGACACCGGAACCGGAGCTCCGTCCGCGTCGACGAGGGACGGGTACAGCGCGGTCAGCGACGCCACGTGGGCCATCGCGTCGNGAACCGGAGCTCCGTCCGCGTCGACGAGGGACGGGTACAGCGCGGTCAGCGACGCCACGTGGGCCATCGCGTCGCGCTCCTGACCTACCCCTGTCCCCATCTCCCAATCGAACACCAGTTCGAATGAGTTGTCAATGGATCTGCTGCTCAATTCCTCTGCTGTGCAGCGACTTTCGGGCGGCGAGTCATCCGCCGATGTACATCCATCGCGCGAAGTCCTCGGACAGTCGCGCCACCCTGTCGAGCGCCGCCTCGTCAGCCTTGCGGCGTTGCGACTGGGTGGCGTGCTCCGGGTACCGATAGTCGAGGCGAACGACCAAGGCATCATCGGCGACAAGCGTCTTGTCGGCCCACTGGCGCAAGTGCTGACCCGCGCCCACTCGCGCAACGGCGGAGCCGCTCTGGGCCGTCGCCAGTGCTCTTCCGGAGTTGTACACACTCGCCTCGATGCGTGTGTCGCGACCAAACGCGATGCCCAGCTCTGGGCTCGATGACTCGCTGCCGCCGAGAAACCAGGAGCAGCGATCGTCGGTGTTCGACGTACTCGGCGTCACGGAGGCGGCGACCACGGCCCTGATGCCCTTCACGGGGTAGTCCTGGCAGGACAGCTGACGCGCTGCGTGCTGCGCACCGGTCTGCGGCCCCGGGCCCGACGAGCCTGTTTGGACTGCAACTCGACTCGCTACGTGGAGAAGGAACCCCAGCACGGGACTGCACAGCATGGCGAGCAACGCCAGACCTACGAGGCCCCGCAGCACCCGGGCGCCGCGCGCGTGCCCCCTACGGGGTCGGTTCCTCGAAGATCCACGGGTGCGTCGCGAACGGGTTGCGACGGTGCGCTCGGGTACCACCTGCGTGGCGCCGGTGGCGAGGACGTCGTCGACCTTGGATCCGGTCGTGTCCTGACCCGGCGGATCGACAGGAGCAGACGCTGGAGGAAAGGCGTGGTCGATGCGCCGTCGGGTCAGCTCGATCCGGTCCGACGACAGGTCGCCCGGCTGTGCGACCAACCAGGCCCGCAGACGGTGCAGGGGTACGACGTCGATGCCGCCGACGCGTCGCGGTTCGAACGACGCCGTGGACGGACCCGCAAGAGCGATGACCGGGACGACGGGCGTCCCAAGGGTCCGCTCCATCTCCCCGGCAGCTCGCCCGACCTGCTCGACAGATGCGCGTTGAGAGCGGCTGGAGCCCGTGTGCTGCCAGAGGGTCCCGTCGTACTCCGACACCCCGCCGGACCAGTTCTTGGTGTCGATGAGGAAGATGCCAGCGGGCCCGATCACCACGTGGTCGAGATTGACTCGCGAGCTACCGGGTCGCAGCAGCAGGTCGTGCAGACAGCACCAGGGGTAGGAAAGTCGGCCGAGCTCTGCCGCGACGAGCCGCTCCCCAGTGGCGCCCGTATCCCACCGCCGCGCCTGCTCGTCGAGCGACTCTGCCATCTGTCGTGCCTCTGCTGCCCGCGCGCGCAGCTGCGAAGCCTGTTCCTGCGCCGATCCACCCTCAGCCATGCCGCCCCCGTCCCCTGTTCGGGGACAACCTAGGTCGATCGGTGCCGTTCGTGGCCCGAATCGGGAGATCTGCGGGCACGACGACGGCGGGTGCCGTCGACCTGTTGTCGACGGCACCCGCCGTGCGATCCGTGACCCGACGGGTCAGACGCCTTCCTGCACCTGGAAGATCGAGTCGGCGACGAGCCCGTGCGCCTCGCGGTGCACGGTGTTCGCGGCCTCGGCGTCCGGAGCCTCGACGAGGCAGAAGATCTGCCCGCGGTCCTCGTCGACCCAGTAGCGCAGGTAGCTGACGCCGTGCGGGGTCTGGGTGGCGAGGTCGGCCTCGTGCGCCTTGGCGACGTCCGACATCGTGACGCCGTCGCCGAGGGTGTGGATGTCCATGAAGAGCGGCATCGCTCGTCCTTTCGGGGATTGGCCGCCGTGGTGCGGAGGCCGTGGAGTTCCTGATGACTCCAGCGTCGCCGGGTGTCGCCCACGGGTCATGGGTGGCGGCTACCCATTCGCGGCGACGGCACCACCCAGGTTGGCGAGCTCACGCCTGCTGCCGACCCCCAGCTTGGCCAGGATCGAGGCCACGTGGTGCTCGGCGGTGCGTCGGGAGATGACGAGCCGCTCGGCGATGGCGGCGTCGGAGAGCCCCTCGGCGAGCAGGGCGAGCACCTCGCTCTCGCGCGCGGTGAGGCCGGCGGGGTGGCGACGCGTGCTCTCGCGTGCCGCGCGCGGGGCGGGCCACCCGCGGGCGCGCAGGTCGGTGCGGACGCGGGACGCCGCGGCGTCGGCGCCGATGCCCTCGAAGACGCCGACGGCCGCCGTCATGAGGTCGCGGTCGCCGCTGCGGGCCAGCGCCAGACCCTGGTCGAAGGGGGAGTGCAGCTCCGCCCACAGATCGGCGGCCTCGCTCCATCGCCCCTCGTGCTCCGCCGCATAGGGCGGCGCCGCAACGGGCTCCGGGCCCACTCCGTCGCTGCCACCACCCGCGCCGGCGACGTCGGCCGGTGTCAGCCACCGCGCGACCGCACCGCGGTTCCATGCACAGTCCGCGTCGCGCGCCAACGGCCACGCCGCGAGCGCCACCTGACGGGCGCGCTCGGGCTCGCCTGCGAGCCAAGCGAACTCAGTCTGGGCTGCGACGACCGGAGCGACGCGCTGGATCTCGCGCATCCCCTCGGCGAGCCCAGCGGCGCGGGCGAGCAGAGGCTCCCACCCGGGCTCGCCGCGTCGCGCGCGCAGCTGCGCCAGCGTCAGGAGCGGCTCCAGCGCACCCACCGCGGCCACCTCGCCGCGACCGACGGCGTCGGCGTCGCGACGCGCGGCCACGTGCTCACCGCGGTCGAGCCCGAGCCGTGCCCGCCAGCCGAGCAGGTAGAGCGTCCACGAGTCGAGGTCGCGGTCGGCGCAGTAGTCGATGCCCTCGTCGAGCCACCGCCGCGCGTCGTCGTGCCGACGCTGCAGCACCGCCGCCGACGCCAGGTTGCAGTACGCGCGTGCCGCGTGCTCGTGCAGGTCGGCGGCGCGGGCGCCGTCGAGGCTGGCGGTCAGCAGCTGGGTGCCGGCCTCGATCGCTCCGACGGTCACCTCGATGGTGCCGAGGTTGTTGAGCGCGTGCACCCGCACCTCCGTGCGTTTCGGTCCGTCGGGCAGCCGCTCGACGAGGTCGAGGGTGCGGGCACCCCACTCCCGCGTGCCCGCGACGTCGCTCGAGAGCATCCGCAGCTGGGTCGTGTTGCTGTACGCGAGGGCCAGCTCGACGCCGGGGTGCCCGGCGAGCACGTCGACGGCGGTGCGTGCCTGGGACTCCGCGTCGTCGTTGCGGCCCGCGAACCACGACAGCCGCGACAGGCAGCGCCACGCGTCGCCGACGCGGACGTCGTCGCCGCCGGCGTCCCAGATGGCCCGGGCCTCGTCGACGGCGGCGATCGCGGCCTCGATGCGGTCGGTGAGGTACAGCTCGTAGCCCAGCGCCCACAGCAGGTTCGCGCGTCTGGTGTCGCTGACGCGTCCGGTCGGCAGGGCGTCGGCGTGCGCGAGGGCGCGCCGGTACTGCTCGACCGCCTCGCGGTGGGCGCCGAGCACACCGGCGCGCTCGGCCGCGACCGGCGCGAACTCGAGCACGCGCTCGCTGTCGCCGCACGCGTCGGCGTGGTGGGCGAGCACCTCCGGCTCGGCACCACGGCGCAGGTAGGCCTCGAGCAGCCGGCGGTGCACGTGGATG
Organism: Intrasporangium zincisolvens; assembly: GCF_034724055.1. NCBI lineage: Bacteria > Bacillati > Actinomycetota > Actinomycetes > Micrococcales > Intrasporangiaceae > Intrasporangium > Intrasporangium zincisolvens. The sequence continues at coordinate 139,649 of NZ_JAWIIL010000012.1, read as the reverse complement.
CGCCGACCCGCGGGGACGTCGCCGGCGACGGCGAGTCGCCCCAGCTCGTGACGAAAGGTCAGCTCGGTGCCCGAGAGCACGAGCAGCCCGCGCGACAGGGGCTCGTCGAGGGTGGTCAGCCCGTCGCGGACGAGCTCCTCGACGAGGTCGGTACCGACGCGAGCCCCCGCCAGGGCGACGAGCTCGAGGGCCCGCTGGGCGTCCTCGTCGAGCCGCGCCACGCGTGCGAGCACCGCGTCACGCACCGTCGGCGGCAGCGAGTCCGCGCTGCCGGAGAGCACCTCGGTGACGAAGAAGGCGTTGCCGCCTGTGACGTCGTGCAGCCGACGCGCGTCGGGGTGGGCCGCGTCCGGGTGCTCGCCGGCGTACGCCTGCGCGAGGGCCTCGACGCCCTCGACGGTGAGCGGGGGCAGGTCGACGCGACGCGTGCCGTCGGCCGACGCGGTGTCGCCGAGGACGACCCGCAACCCGGAGGTGGTGCCGACGTCCTCGGGCCGGTACGTCACGAGCACGAGAGCGCGGCACGAGTGGACCCGACGCGCCAGGTGGCGCAGCAGGTCGAGGGTCGCCTCATCGGCCCAGTGCGCGTCCTCGACGACGAGCAGGTACGGCTCTGTGTGCGGGGGAGTGCGCAGCACGTCGACGAGGCGGGTGAACACCTCGTGGCGCGATGCGTCCGGCGGCCACGTTCCCGGCGGCAGCCCCGGCACCATGTCGGCGAGCGGGCCGAGCGGCGCCGGTGTCGCAGCCCCGTCGCACTGACCGACGAGCGCGCGGGCCCGGTCGCCCGACTGCGCCACGACGTGGCCCACGAAGGTCGACTTGCCGATGCCCGCCTCGCCCGCGACGTAGACGAGCCGGCCGTGCCCGGCGGACGCGTCGTCGAGCCAGCCCGCGACCGCGCGCAGCTGCTCGTCACGCTCGAGGAGCGTCATGCCCCGATGCTACGAGCCACGTGACCCACACCGCACTGTTCCGGGGCTCACAGGCGGCCGCCGCCCCCTCGCGGCCGCAGGACGATGGAGGTGGCCGGGAGCGAACGGCCCCGGCCACGTCCGTGGGAGGGGACCGCGATGAGCAGCACCAGTGACCGCACCGACCGTGAGCGCACCGACCGTGAGCGCACCGACCGTGACGCGTCGACGCCGACCGGCGTCGTCGTCGGCTACGACGGCTCGGCCGGCGCCCGGCTCGCCCTCGACTGGGCCGTCGAGACGGCCCGCCGGGACGACCGTGACCTGACGATCGTGCACGCGATCGGGCTCAGCGCCGGCGCGACGGCAGGCGCCTACGACGCCGGGCCGACGGCGCAGCTCTACGAGGAGATGACCGAGGGGCTCGTCGAGGAGGCCGTCGAACGGGCCGCGAAGGAGCTGGACCGCTCCCGGGTGCATGCCGTCTCGCTCGTCGGCAGCCCGTCCGCCGAGCTCGTCGAGGCCTCGCGCCACGTCGATCTCGTCGTCACCGGCTCCAGGGGCCGGGGTGATGCCCGCTCCGGGCTGCTCGGCTCGACGGCGTACGCGGTCACCGCGCACGCCCACTGCCCGGTCGTCGTCGTGCGTGGCGACGAGACCGTCCACGCCGGACCCGGACACCCGGTCGTCGTGGGGGTCGACGAGTCCGAGGCCGCAGCCCGCGCGCTCGACGCCGCAGCCACCCTCGCGGCCGCCGCGGAGGCGCCACTGCACGTCGTCGTCGTCGACGACGTGCCGTCCGCCGCCATGTGGGCCGCCGACCCGGCACCCGGGGCAGCCTTCCCGGTGCCGGCATCCTGGGTGCGCGACGTCACCGAGGAGACGCACACCGCCAGTGCCGGCGTGGCCGGGGCGCTCGCGGACCGGGTCCGGACCGCCCACCCCGGTCTGAGCGTCGTCGAGTCCGTCCTCGACGGGCCTCCCGGGGTGACGGTCGCCGAGCACGCCCGACGCGTCGGGGCCGGCCTCGTCGTCGTCGGCTCCCGCGGACGTGGCGGCTTCAGGGGCATGCTGCTCGGCTCGGTCAGCCACCGCGTCGTCCACGACGCGCCCTGCCCCGTCATGGTCATCCGCTGAACGACGGTGCCCGGACGTGACGGTGCCCGGATGCGACAGCTCCCCGCATCCGGGCACCCCACTGTTGCAGTGGCGCTCAGCCCCCGTCGCGACCGCCCGGGGGACGCTGGAACCCGGGACGACCGGCGGTGCCGGCCGCTCGCTCGACCGAGCGGGCGAACGAGCCCGCTGCCGTGCCGAAGGCGCTCGGCCCCCGTTCGCTGAGCGATGGTGGCACGACGACGACCGGACACAGCGCCGAGCGCACGAGCCGGCTGCCCAGCCAGCGCGCCCCGACCTCCGCCGAGCTGCCGGCGTCGATGACGACGAGGTCGGCCTCACGGCTCTCCTCGACGAGCACCGACCGACGCTTGCCGGCCACGACCCGCGTCTCGACGACGTGGTCGCGCCCGAGGACCGAGTCGACGTCGTGCGCCAGCCGCACGGCCTCGTCGTCACGGGCGCTGTCGTCGGCGATGACCGACGGGAGCCGGCCGCCCGTCGCGGTCTCGGGGGCGTGCGGGCGCCAGGCCCGGATCGCGACGACGCGTCCGCGTCGGGCCGCGGCCTCCTCCACGGCCCACCGGAGCGCGCCGGGGGAGCCGCTCGTCGGGCTCACCCCGACGACGATCGTGAAGGGACGCCCGAGGCGGGCGAGGTCGGAGACGTTCACGCCGACGCCTCCGACGCGTCGACCTTGCTTAGCGGGTCGGCGACGTCCTCGAGCGACTTGCGCTCCGCGTCGACGCCGATGACCTTGGCGACGATGCCGCCGATGATCATGATGACGGCGCCCGCGACGTAGCCCCACGTGAGCGGGCCGCGGTCCTTGCCCTCACCGATGAGCGCGCCGTAGAGCACGGGGGCGACCGCTCCCGCGCACTGGGCCACGACGAAGAAGTACGAGATCGCCTGGCCGCGCACCTCGAGCGGGAAGATCTCGCTCACCGTGAGGTAGGCCGCCGACGCCCCCGCCGAGGCGAAGAAGAACGAGACGCACCAGAAGATCGTGTGGGTCGTCGCCGTCAGCGCGTTCGCGTGGAAGAGCCACGCGGACACGAGGAGCACGACGCCGGCGATGGAGTAGGTCGTGAAGATCATCGTCCGACGCCCGATGGTGTCGAACAGGTGCCCGAGCAGCAGCGGCCCGAGGAGGTTGCCCAGCGCGAAGGGCAGGAAGTAGATCGACGTCCCGGCCTTGTCGATGCCGTAGAAGTTCGTCAGCACGAGCGCGTAGGTGAAGAAGATGGCGTTGTAGAGGAAGCTCTGCGTCACCATCATCGTCAGGCCGAGGACGGTGCGGCGTCCGTAGCGGTGGACGAAGACGTCCCAGAGCACCTTGGCGCCCATCTGCTCCTCGGCCTTGACGACGATCGCCTTGCTGTCGTCGACCTCGGAGATCTGACCGCCCTCGCGGCGCACCCGCTCCTCGATCTCGTCGACGGTCTTCTCGGCCTGCTCGGCGTAGCCGTGCGTGAGCAGCCAGCGCGGGCTCTCCGGGATGTGGCGCCGCAGCCAGATGATCGACAGGCCCAGGATCGGGCCGATGAAGAACGCGAGGCGCCAGCCGATGTTCTCGGCGACGTTGTCGGGGTTGAGCAGGTAGAGGTTGGCGAGGGCGCCGAAGAACGCGCCGAACCAGTAGGTGCCGTTGATGGCGATGTCGACGCGGCCGCGGAAGCGTGACGGGATGAGCTCGTCGATGGCCGAGTTGATCGCGGTGTACTCGCCGCCGATGCCCATGCCGGCGATGAAGCGGCAGACCCACAGGAACCACATGTTCGGCGACAGTCCGGCCAGACCCGAGCCGACGAGGTAGATGACGAGCGTGAGGATGAAGAGCTTGCGCCGCCCGAGGCGGTCCGTCAGGCGCCCGAACGTCAGCGCGCCGACGACCTGCCCCACGAGGTAGACGGTGCCGGTGAGGCCCACCTGCGCCGACGACATCGCCAGCGACTTCTGGAACCCCGACTCGGACACGATCTGGATCTCGAGGCCGTCGAGGATCCAGGAGACCCCGAGTCCGACGACCACCGACCAGTGGAACTTCGTCCAGGGCAACCGGTCCAACCGGGCCGGTACCAGGCTGCGCACCGCCTCTGTGCTGCGTGCCGCTACGGCCTCACTCATCACGTCTCCTTTGCTCGTGGCTGAAACCCGTGAGTGCTGGCGTGCGGCGCCACGTCTGCACCGCTTCCCGACGTACCCACGCAATAGCGACGAGCAACGTGATCGGGCAAATGGGGACGATGGCCGCGAGACGGCCCGTGTTGCGGTGAACCCACGAACGGTGGAGGACCGCAGGTCTAGCGTCGGCAGAGGGCCGTCGACGGGGACGACCCGCTCGACGGAGCGCGCCGCGCGTGACCGTCGCGGAAGTGAGGACCCATGTCCGGAACCACTTCTCGGGGACGTTCTCGACTGCTCACCGCCGCCGTCGCGGCCGGAGCCCTCGCCCTCACGGGCCTCTCCTCGCTCGTCGCGTCCGGCGCATCCGCTGCCGGCACGTCGACGACCGGGGCCACCACCTACCTCGTCGTCCTGTCCCAGGGATCCTCGGTGTCGGCGGCCACGAAGGCGGTCAGCGCCGCCGGCGGCCGGGTCGTGACGTCGTGGTCGTCGATCTCGGTCGTCGTCGCCTCGTCGACCTCGTCGTCGTTCGCGCAGACCATGCGCACGACGAGCGGTGTCGAAGGAGTCTCTGCCACGGCGAAGTTCGCGACGCGTCTCGACGACGGCTCCGATGCCGGCACCGCCCAGTCGACGACCGACGCCGCACCGACGGCCCCCACCGGCGACACCCTGTCGGGCCTCCAGTGGGACATGGACCAGATCAAGGCGCCGGCCGCGCACGCGGTGACGACCGGTGACCAGTCCGTCCTCGTCGGCGACATCGACACCGGGCTCGACTACACCCACCCGGACCTCGCCGCGAACGTCGACGACTCAGCCAGCGTCAACTGCGTCAGCGGAGCGCCGGTCCCGGGCAAGGTGGCCGCGATGGACGACGACGGCCACGGCACGCACACGGCGGGCACCATCGCCGCCGCCGCGAACGGCATCGGCATCGTCGGGGTCGCCCCGAGCGTGCGGATCGCCGGCATCAAGGCGGGCGACGCCAACGGGTTCTTCTTCCCCGAGGCCGTCGTGTGCGCCTTCATGTGGGCCGGTGACCACGGCGTCGACGTGACGAACAACAGCTACTTCGCCGACCCGTGGCTCTTCAACTGCAAGAACGACCCCGACCAGCGGGCGATCTGGACGGCCGAGCGGCGTGCCCTGAAGTACGCCCAGACCAAGGGCGTCCTCGTGGTCGCCGCGGAGGGCAACCAGTTCGAGGACCTCTCGCACCCGACGCTCGACCAGACCAGCCCGGACGACACGAACCCGGTGGTCCGGACCGTGACGAACGCGTGCGCGGTCTTCCCGACCGAGGCGCCCGGCGTCATCGGGGTGACGGCGACCGGCAACCTGCGCCAGAAGTCCTACTACTCCTCGTTCGGCATCTCGACGGCCGACCTCGCGGCGCCCGGCGGCGACCGGCGTCTGCAGGTGACCGCCGCGGCACCGAACGGACGCGTCCTGTCGACGTACCCCGCGTCCTTGATGGGGGGCTGCGGGTTCCCCGTCGTCGACCCGAGCGGCGCCACGTACTGCTACTTGCAGGGCACGTCGATGGCCGCCCCGCACGTGGCCGGTGTCGCCGCCCTCATCGCGTCGGTGTCCCAGAAGCGCGGCGGGCCGCTCTCGGCAGCCCTGCAGAGGGCCGTCAACCCGATCGCGTGCCCGGCCGACGTGTCGGCGTACGCGCCCTTCCCGGGGCTCGACTCCGGTGCGCCGCAGACGTGCCAGGGCGGCATCGGCCAGAACAGCTGGTACGGAGCGGGGGAGGTGGACGCCGTCAAGGCGGTCGGCTGACCGCCGGCCGCTGACGGGCCTTGACGGCTCCGGCCGGTGGGGGTGGGAGTCGGGTCCGGCGTCAGGCGCGATCTTCCTCGGCGGTGTCCGGGGTGTCGTCGTCGCCGAACCCGACCTCCTGCTCCTGCTCGAGGAGGTCCGCCTCCGCGGCGCGCGCCGTGGCGTCGTCGCCGTGGCCGCCGGCGGGCGCGTACTCCTCCTCGGGCTCGGGGTCCTGCGGCTCGAACTCGTCCTCGCGCGGCTCCGGTTCGCTGCTCATCCCTCCGTGATACCCGATGCGGGCGCCGTTGCGCAGGCCCTTGCGCGGGTACGTCATGACCGTGCCCACCGACGACGACCTCCCCTCGACGCTGCAGCGCTCCCCGAAGAAGGCCCGCGACACGTGGCGGGCCACGCACGACTCCGCCGTCGAGCAGTACGGCGAGGGCGAGCGGGCCCACCGCACCGCGTTCGCCGCGCTCAAGCACACCTTCGAGAAGGTGGGAGACCACTGGGAGGAGAAGCCCGAGAAGGGCCCGTCCGACCCCCAGGCCGCCCGTCGCGGCGCCCAGGCGCGAGCCCACCGCGACGACGGCGACAGCGCGGGCGGCGTCGACCTCAACGCGAGCAAGGCCCACCTCTACGCCCTCGCCCGACGCCTCGGCGTCGAGGGGCGCTCGACGATGACCAAGGCGCAGCTGGCCGAGGCCCTCCAGCGGGCCAACGACCGAGCGACCGCAGCCGCCCGGGACGACGAGTCCTGACGCGCCTCCCGCCGCTGTTCCGCACCTCACACTGTCCGTCGCGCCACAACCGACTGCCGCGACCGCCCTGTCGGAGAGACGATGAAGGTGGCCGGAGCGGCCCGCCCGGCCCAGGCCCAGGGAGGGGTGCTCTCATGAACGACCAGGTCAACGAGGTCCAAGGCGTCGTCGTCGGCTACGACGGTTCGCCCAGCTCGCGGCTCGCCCTGGAGTGGGCCGCGGAGACGGCTCGCCAGCTCGGATCACGGCTGACCATCGTGCACAGCGTCAACCTGTCGATGGTGCCGGCGTTCCCGGCCGTCGACCTCTCGCACGTCGAGCCGATGCTCGAGCAGGCGGCCAAGTCGCTCGTCGACGAGGGGGCCGAGCACGCGTCGAAGAGCCTCGGGGCCTCGCTCATCAGCACCCAGTACTGGCTGGGCAGCCCGGCCGGCCAGCTCGTCGACGCCTCCGAGGACGCCGACCTGCTCGTCGTCGGCAGCCGGGGTCGCGGGCGCCTGCGCTCGGGCATCCTCGGCTCGACGTCGTACGCGGTCACGGCCCACGCACACTGCCCCGTCGTCGTGGTCCGCGGACACGGCGAGGCCGAAGAGGGCACCGACGCCCCGCCCGTGGCGCGTCCGGGCCCCGGGCGCCCGGTCGTCGTCGGGATCGACGACTCCGAGGCCGCCCAGCGTGCCCTCGACGCGGCGGCCGCGTGGGCCGAGCGCGAGGACGCCATGCTGCACGTCGTGCGCGTGGCCCACTCCGCGTCCATGGAGGCGTGGACCTACGCCGAGACGGCCCGCGCCGGGACCGAGGACACGCACGAGCTGCGCGACCACGCGGAGAAGAGCGTGGCGCGGATGGCCGAGCGGGCCCGCGCCGACCACCCGGGGCTCGAGGTGACGACCGCGGTGCTCTACGGCGACCCGGGACGGACGCTCGCCGAGCTGGCCCGGACCGCCGGGCTCGTCGTCGTCGGCTCGCGCGGGCACGGCGGATTCACCGGCATGCTCCTGGGCTCGGTGAGCCACCGGCTGCTCCACGACGCCGAGTGCCCCGTGCTCGTCGTGCGCTGAGGGGGGCGGCTCAGACCTGCAGACTCAGCCCTGCAGCGAGGAGCCGAACCGGCCGAGCGCGTCGTCCCAGCGCTGCTTGTCGCCGGCGCCGTCCTCGGCGATGCCCTCACCCTCGTGGAAGAGGTCGAGACGGGTGCCGGATCCCTCGGGATGCAGCTGGAAGTCGACGACGCTGAGGGGGCCGTCGGCGTGCGGGTGCCACGACACGCGGATCTGCTCCATCGGGTGCCAGCTGCGGACGACGCCGTGCGGGCCGTCGTCGCTGTGCCACGACTCGCCCTTGCTGCCGAGCGTCACGCCGGGTCCGAGGAGGGCCTCGGTGCCGCGTCCGCTGACGAGGTGGCGCCACACCTGCTCGACCGGGTGGTCGAACGTCGCACTGGTGCGGACCCCCGCGAGGGACTGGTCGGGCTCGGCGTCCTCGGCGGGCGCGGGGACGGACTGGGCTGCACTGCTCATGGGCACCTCCGTTGTGCCGCGGCCGCCGTCGACGGCTCGCGGCGCTGCAGGACCCGGCCCCTGATGGGCCGGACCCATCGTTGGTCCAGTCGACCAGAGGTCGGCGCCCACGACAAGGCCCTCCGGCGCGTCGGGTCGAGCCCGACGCGTGCTAGCCGTTCCAGCCGGCGCGCCGGAGAGCGTCGGCCATGGAGCCGCTCGCGGGGGCCTCACGCCGGTCGCCCTGACGCTGGCCACCCTGGCGCTGGCCGCCGCCCTGACGGGGCGCACCACCCTGGCGCTGGCCGCCACCCTCGGGTCGGCCGCCGCCCTGGGGTCGCCCGCCCGCCGGCTTCTCGCCGGGGCGGGGCACCTCGTCGTCGAGGCGGAGCGTCAGGGAGATCCGCTTGCGCGGCACGTCGACGTCGAGCACCTTGACCATGACGACGTCACCGGGCTTGACCACCTCGCGCGGGTCGCGGACGAACTGCTTCGACAGCGCCGACACGTGGGCCAGGCCGTCCTGGTGCACGCCGACGTCGATGAAGGCGCCGAAGGCGGCCACGTTGGTGACGACGCCCTCGAGGGTCATGCCGGGGCGCAGGTCCTTGACCTCCTCGACACCCTCCTTGAAGGTCGCGGTCTTGAACGACGGACGCGGGTCGCGGCCGGGCTTGTCGAGCTCGCCGATGATGTCGGTGACGGTCGGCAGGCCGAAGGTGTCGTCGACGAAGTCCTGCGGGCGGATCGCCTTGAGGGCAGCGGAGTTGCCGATGAGTGCGGTCAGCTCGGTGCCGGCCGCCTCGAGCATCCGGCGCACCACCGGGTAGGCCTCCGGGTGCACGGCCGACGCATCGAGCGGGTCGTCGCCGCCGGGGATCCGGAGGAACCCGGCGGCCTGTTCGAAGGCCTTGGGCCCGAGACGCGCGACGTCCTTGAGCGCCCGTCGGGTGCGGAACGGGCCGTTGGCGTCGCGGTGGGCGACGATGCCCTCGGCGAGCGTGCCGGAGATGCCGGACACGCGCGTCAGCAGGGGAGCGGAGGCCGTGTTGACGTCGACGCCGACGGCGTTGACGCAGTCCTCGACGACGGCGTCGAGCGAGCGCGACAGGGCCACCTGCGACACGTCGTGCTGGTACTGGCCGACGCCGATCGACTTCGGGTCGATCTTGACGAGCTCGGCGAGCGGGTCCTGCAGGCGTCGGGCGATGGACACGGCCCCCCGCAGCGAGACGTCCATGCCGGGCAGCTCGGCCGAGGCGAACGCCGACGCCGAGTACACCGACGCGCCGGCCTCCGACACGACCGCGGTCGTGAGGCGCAGGTCGGGGTGACGCTTGAGCAGATCGGCGGCGAGGCGGTCGGTCTCGCGCGAGGCGGTGCCGTTGCCGATGGCGACGAGCTCGACGCCGTGCGCCTTGGCGAGTCGGGCGAGCGTCTCGACCGACTGGTCCCAGCGGTTCTGCGGCACGTGCGGGTGGATGACGTCGGTGGCGACGACGCGTCCCGTGGCGTCGACGACGGCGACCTTGACGCCGGTGCGGAAGCCCGGGTCGAGCCCCATCGTGGCGCGGGCGCCGGCCGGGGCCGCGAGCAGCAGGTCACGCAGGTTGGCCGCGAAGACGCGCACGGCCTCCTCCTCGGCCGCCCGGCGCAGCTGCATCCGGGCGTCGACGCCGAGGTGAACGACGATCTTGGTGCGCCAGGCCCAGCGCACGGTGTCGGCGAGCCACCTGTCGGCAGGACGTCCCCGGTCGGCGATGTCGAAGCGATGGGCGATGGCGCGCTCGAACTCCGTCGGGCCCGGCTCGGCCTCGGCGGCGGGGTCGGTCGGACTCACCTCGATCGAGAGCACGTCCTCCTTCTCGCCGCGGAACATCGCGAGGATGCGGTGCGAGGGGAGCTTGTGCAGGGGCTCGTCGAACTCGAAGTAGTCGGCGAACTTCGCGCCGGCCTCCTCCTTGCCCGTGCGCACGCGCGCGACGAGGTGGCCCTTGGTCCAGACCCGCTGGCGCAGGTCGCCGATGAGGTCGGCATCCTCGGCGAAGCGCTCGACGAGGATGGCCCGGGCGCCGTCGAGGGCGGCCGCGGCGTCGGCCACCTCCTTGTCGGCGTCGACGAACCCGGTTGCGGCTGAAGCCGGGTCGGTGTCGGGGGAGCCGAGCAGCAGGTCGGCGAGCGGCTCGAGGCCGGCCTCGCGGGCGATCTGAGCCTTGGTGCGCCGCTTCGGCTTGTACGGCAGGTAGATGTCCTCGAGCCGGGCCTTGGTCTCGGCGGCGAGGATGCGGGCCCGGAGCTCGTCGTCGAGCTTGCCCTGCTCCTCGATGGAGGCGAGCACGGCGGCGCGGCGGTCCTCGAGGTCGCGGAGGTAGGTGAGCCGCTCCTCGAGGTCGCGCAGCTGCGCGTCGTCGAGGCCGTCGGTGGCCTCCTTGCGGTAGCGCGCCACGAACGGCACGGTCGACCCGCCGTCGAGCAGCCCCACGGCCGCGGTCACCTGGGCCTCACGGACCCCGAGCTCCTCGGCGATCCGCTGCTCGATCGAGCCCACCTTCACCTGCACACTCACCGGTCACACACTCCTGGTCGACGACGCGTGGAGCCACGCATTCTGCCCGGTGACGCCCCGCGACCCGACGCCGCCCCGCCGTCCCGCGGCGAACGGGCGTCAGTCGTCGAGGAGGGCGCGCAGGGTCGCCCGCTCGGGCGCGGGCACGTACCCGGCGTAGTAGTCGTAGAGGCTGTGCAGCGACGCGTGGGCCGCGCCCGCGCCGTCGCCGGTTCGGATGGCGTCGAGCACCTGCTCGTGGTGGCCGAGCGAGCGCTTCATGAGCGCCTTGCTGTTGCGGGCGTGCGCGATCTTGTCGGAGATGAGCGAGAGCACGGTGTCGCGCACGACGGCGTTGCAGACCTGGATCAGGGTGTTGCCGCTCGCCCGGGCGATGGCCTCGTGGAAGGCGAAGTCGGCCTCGCTGAACGAGGCGTAGCCGCCCTCGACGGCCTCGCGCATCTGGGCGATGGCGGCCTCCATCTCGGCCAGCTGGGACTCCGAGCGCAGGGTGGCCGCGAGCCGGTTGGCGGTCGAGTCGAGCATCATCCGCGACACGAGCAGCTGCGAGAGGGTCAGGCCGTCGGCGCGGGCCAGGCGCCGCATCTGCTTGGTCAGCTGGCCGGAGGTGACGGGCAGGATCTCCGGCCCGTTGGGGTCGCCGGGGCGCGAGCGCACGACCCCGTTGCTCTCGAGGACGCGCAGCGCCTCGCGCACCGTGGCCCGGCTCGTGCCGAACTGGACGACGAGCTCGCGCTCGCTCGGCAGGCGCTGGCCGGGCCGCAGCTCGCCGCGGCCGACGGCCTCCTCGACCTGCTCGACGATGCGCTCGTAGAGGCGGACCGGCCGGACCTGCTCGAAGGCCTCGAAGCCTCCGCTGGACGCGCCCTGCTCAGCCACCGGTGCGCCCCGTGCCGGAGGTGGTCGGGACCGCCTCGGGGATGGGCCAGGCCGGCGTCGCGTCGGGGCCGCGGTGTCGCTCGTACCAGGCAGCGGCGCGGAGCACCCCGACGTCGTCCCAGCGGCGGCCGCCGACGTGCAGGCCCACGGTGCGCCCGTCGGCGGTGAACCCGCAGTTGACGGTGGCGGCCGGCTGACCGGACAGGTTGTACGGGGCCGTGTAGCCGATGTGGGCCATGCCCTGGTCGCCCTCGCCCCACGGCATCGGCCACTCGGCGGGGAAGGCGGCCATCGGTGCGACGGGGGACAGGACGAGGTCGAAGCGCTCGGTGGCGGCGACCGTGGCCTGCTGGATGGCCATGATGCTCGAGTAGTCGCGCAGGACGGCCTTTCCGTCGACGTCGGCGACGGCGCCGACCCAGCGCCGGATGAACGGCAGGACGCGCTCGCGGGCCTCGGGGGCGAGGGCCTCGTGGTCGACGAGGGAGCGCACGCGCCAGAACTGGTCGAGGTCGGCGAGCAGGCGCGGCGTCAGGAACGGCCCGAGCGGCTCGACGTGGGCGCCGGCGTCGGCGAAGAGCGTCGCCGCCCGCTCGACGCAGGCGCGCACCTCGGGGTCGAGCGGCAGCCCGCAGCCCGCGTCGAGGTGCAGTCCGACCCGCAGGCCCGCGACGTCGAGCGGCGTGGCCGACACGTCGAGGTCGAGGTCGGCGGGCGGCAGGGCCGTCCAGTCGCGCGGGTCGTAGCGCCCGATGACCGACAGGAGCAGGGCGACGTCGTCGACCGAGCGCGCCATCGGCCCGGCGACGCGTCCGAGGTAGGGGTTGTCGAGGGGGACGCGGCCGGCGCTCGGCTTGAGCGTGGCGAGCCCGAGCCACGTGCCGGGCAGCCGGATCGAGCCGCCGATGTCGGTGCCGACGTGGAGCGGGCCGTAGCCGCCGGCCGCGGCGGCGCCGGCTCCCGAGCTGGACCCGCCGGTCGTCAGGGTCGGGTCCCAGGGGGAGCGGGTGATGCCGTGCAGGCTGGAGACGCCGGAGCTGAGCATGCCCCAGTCGGGCATGACGGTGGAGCCGAGGACGATGCCGCCGGACTCCTCGACGCGCTCGACGACCGGGCAGCTGCGCTCGGGGACCACCGGGGTGACGCCGGCGTTGCCCACCTGCATCGGCACGCCGGCGCGGGCCAGGTTCTCCTTGATCGTCACGGGGACGCCGTCGACCGGGCCCATCGGCTCGCCGGCCTGCCAGCGCGCCTCGCTCTCGAACGCGGCGCGCTCGGCGGCGTCGAGGTCGTGCACCGAGAGGGCGTTGAGCTCGGGCTCGCGGGCCTCGACGACCTGCCGCACGTCGCGCAGCACGGCGACGGGGGAGAGGTCGCCCGACCGGTAGTACGCCACAATCTCAGCGGCTGTGAGTGCGGCTGGGCGTGTCTGGGCGACAAGCGGATTCGCCATCGATGTCCTCCCGTGCGGACGGACGGCCGAGCGGCGTGGTGGCGCTTCGGCCGGGCGGACGAACCCTTGACATCGGGCTCGATGAGGGCAACGGTACCTCTCAGCGCGGAAAAGTCCACTGGTCAGACCAGTGCACGGAACGAAACCCTGGAGAGCCAACAGACCATGACGGTGCGACTCGCAGTTATCCCCGGCGACGGCGTCGGGCCCGAGGTCGTCGCGGCCACCGTGCCGGTGCTGCAGGCCGCCCTCACAGCCCAGGGCGAGTCGCTCGAGACGACCGAGCTCGACTGGGGCGGCGAGCGCTTCCTCCGGGAGGGCCGCGCCATGCCGCCCGACGGCGCCGACACCGTCCGTGCCCACGACGCCGTCCTCTTCGGTGCGGTCGGACGGCCCGACGTGCCCGACCACGAGCTCGTGTGGGGCCTCATCATCGGCCTGCGCCAGCAGCTCGACCTCGCCGTCAACCTGCGACCCGTCCGGGCCTTCCCCGGGGTGCCGAGCCGCGTCCGCGACGTCGAGGGCGTCGACCTCGTCATCGTCCGCGAGAACACCGAGGGCGAGTACGTCGGCGCCGGAGGCGTCGCCCACGCCGGCACCGGGCACGACCTCGGCATCGAGGTGGCCGTGCACTCCCGCCGCGTCATCGAGCGCGCCGCCGAGCACGCCTTCTCCCTGGCCGAGCAGCGTCGGGGACGCCTCTCCCTCGTGACGAAGTCCAACGCCATGCGCCACGGCTACCCGCTCTGGGACGCCGTCGTGCGCGAGGTCGCCGAGCGCCACCCCGACGTCGAGCTCGAGGTCGTCCTCGTCGACGCCATGGCCGCCCGGATGGTCCAGGACCCGCACTCGCTCGACGTGCTCCTCGCCGGCAACCTCTTCGGCGACATCCTCAGCGACCTCGCCGCCGTGCTCGCCGGGGGTATGGGGATGGCGCCGAGCGCCAACGTCCTGCCGGGCGGGGGCGTCCCCGGCGTCTACGAGCCCGTCCACGGCTCGGCACCCGACATCGCCGGCCGGGGCATCGCCAACCCCACCGCGTGCATCCTGTCCGGCGCGCTCCTGCTCGACGACCTCGGGCACACCGCGGCGGCCACCGCCGTACGTGAGGCCCTGGCCGCCACCTTGTCCGACCCGACCCACCACACCCCCGACCTCGGCGGCACGGCGAGCACCACCACGCTCGGCTCCGCGGTCCTGCACGAGATGGAGACACGATGAAGGACTCCCGCATCGGCACGGCTGCGGCCGGCGTCCTGCTCCTCGCCCTCACCGCCGCCTGCTCGGCCGGCTCCGGGGCGTCCGGCGGAGGCAACGGAGGCAACGGAGGCACCGGAGGCGCCGGCGGCTCGGGTGACACGAAGCTCACGGTCGGTCTCGTCGCCGAGCCCGCGAGCCTCGACTTCACGACCAAGGACGGCGCCGCGATCTCGCAGGCCCTCCTCGACAACGTCTACGAGACCCTCGTCAAGGTCGACCAGAACGGCGACCTCAAGCCCGAGCTGGCGTCGTCGTGGAAGGTGTCGCCGGACCGCAAGACCTACACCTTCGACCTCGTCCCGAACGCGACCTTCTCCGACGGCCAGAAGTTCACCGCCAAGGACGCCGTCTTCTCGATCAACCGCGTCAAGACCGACTGGACCATCTCGCTCAAGTCCGCCATGGACGTCGTCGCCGACGCCAAGGCTCTCAGCGACACCCAGCTGCAGGTGACGCTGAGCAAGCCGAGCAACAACTGGCTCTACCGGATGTCGACGCGCGTCGGGGCCATGATGACCGAGAAGGGCGTCGCCGACCTCGCGAACAAGCCCGTCGGCACCGGCCCGTACACCTTCGGCACGTGGAGGCGCGGCGACTCCATCACGCTGTCGGCCAACCCGTCGTACTGGGGCGCCAAGCCGTACTTCAAGGACGTGACGCTCAAGTACTTCAAGGACCCGACGGCCCTCAACAACGCCCTGCTCACCGGCACCATCGACGTCGTCGGCACCGTCCAGGCGCCCGAGTCGCTCGCCCAGTTCGAGAACAACCCGAAGTACGAGATCGTCGAGGGCACGACGAACGGCGAGGTCGTCCTCTCGTTCAACAACGGCAAGGCCCCGTTCGACGACCTCAAGGTGCGCCAGGCGGCCCGCTACGCCATCGACCACAAGGCCCTGATGGACACGTGCTGGGCCGGGCGCGGCACCCTCATCGGCAGCATGGTGCCGCCGACCGACCCCTGGTACGAGGACCTCACCGGCCTCTACCCGCACGACCTGGCCAAGGCCAAGGCGCTGGTCGCCGAGACGGGCGTCGGCAAGACGCCGATCCGGCTGCGCATCCCGACGCTGCCCTACGCGGTCTCGTGCGGCCAGGTAGTCAAGAGCCAGCTCGAGCAGGCCGGCTTCCAGGTGACCCTCGACCAGCTCGAGTTCCCGGCGGTGTGGCTCGGCACCGTGTTCACCGACGCCGACTACGACATGTCGATCGTCGCGCACGTCGAGCCGCGCGACCTGCCCGCCGTCTTCGGCGACCCGAAGTACTACACGCGCTACGACAACAAGCAGCTGCAGTCCGACCTCGCCGCCGCCGACACCGGCACGCCCGACCAGCAGGTGACGCTCATGAAGAAGGCGGCCCGCGAGCTGTCGCAGGACGCCGCCGCCGACTTCCTCTTCCTGCTGCCCAACCTCATGGTCGCCGAGAAGGGCATCACCGGGCTGCCGAAGAACGCCATCACCGAGGCGTTCGTCCTGCGCGACCTCGCGCGCTCCTGACCGACCCGCCAAGGACAGGGACCCTTCCCGATGCTGCTCCAGGTCGTCCGGCGCACCGCGATCCTCCTCGCGAGCCTCGTCGTCAGCTCCGTGATCGTCTTCGTCTTCATGGTGCTGCTGCCGGGCGACCCGGCGCGCGTCGCCCTCGGCGTCAACGCGTCGGAGCAGTCCGTCGCCCAGCTGCGCGAGCAGTTCGGCCTCGACCGCCCGCTCGTGGCGCAGTACCTGTCGTGGGTCGGGGGCCTCGTGCGGTTCGACCTCGGCACGAGCTACGTGTCGCGGGCCGAGATCGCCCCGCAGATCCTCGACCGGCTCCAGGTGACCCTGTGGCTCGTCGTCTGCGCGATGGTCGTGGCGCTCGTGCTGGCCCTGCCGCTCGGCACGCTCATGGCGGTGCGCCACCGGCGCCCGAGCGGTGTCGTGCTGTCGGCGCTCTCGCAGGTCGGCGTCGCGGTGCCGGCGTTCCTCATGGGCATCCTGCTCATCACCGTCTTCGCCGTGAAGCTGCAGTGGCTGCCGGCCAACGGGTGGACGCCCCCGAACGAGGACCCGGCGATGTTCCTGCGCCAGCTCGTCCTGCCGGTGCTCTCGCTCGGGCTCGTGCAGGGCGCCGTGCTGACGCGGTACGTGCGCAGCGCCGTGCTCGACGTGCGGCGCGAGGACTACATCCGCACGGCGCGCGCCAAGGGCCTGGGCCCGACGCGGGCGCTGTGGCGGCACGGGTCGCGCAACGCGGCGATCCCGGTCGTCACGGTCCTCGCGCTCCAGCTGGCGACCCTGCTCATCGGCGCCGTCGTCGTCGAGCGGGTGTTCGTCATCCCCGGCCTCGGCAGCCTCCTGCTCGACCAGGTGGCCAACCGCGACCTCGTCTTCGTGCAGGACATCGTCATGCTCCTCGTCGTCGCGGTCCTGCTCGTCAACTTCGTCGTCGACCTGCTCTACCTCGTCATCGACCCGAAACTCAAGGTGGGTGCCCGATGAGCGCCGACACCGTCCGCCCGGACGCCGCCGCTGCCGACACCGTCACGCCCGACCCCGGCATCGTCGCGGCCGGCCCGAGCCGACGCCGCCCGGGAGCGACCCTCGTCGTCGGCGCCGTCCTCGTCGGGATCGTCGTGCTCATGGCGCTCGTCTCGTTCGTGTGGACGCCGTACGACCCGACGTTCGTCGACGCGTCCGCCCGGCTGCGTCCGATCGGTGACCCCGCGCACCTGCTCGGCACCGACAAGCTCGGCCGCGACGTCCTGAGCCAGCTGCTCGTCGGTGCGCGCACGACACTCTTCGTCGGCGTCGTGGCCGTCGGCGTCGCCGGGATCATCGGCGTGCCCCTCGGCCTCGTCGCCGCGATGGGCACCCGCTGGCTCGGCGAGACGCTGATGCGGGGGATGGACCTGCTCCTCGCCTTCCCGGCCCTGCTGCTCGCCATCATGTTCGGCGCCGTCTACGGCGGCAGCACGCTCGTGGCGATGGTCGCCATCGGCATCGCGTCGGTGCCGAGCTTCGTGCGGCTCGTGCGCGGCGGGTCGCTGCAGGTGCTCGGCACCGAGTACGTCCTCGCGGCGCGAGCGGCCGGGCGCCGGCCGTGGTCGATCGGGCTGCGGCACGTGCTGCCGAACGTCAGCGGCCTCGTCATCGTGCAGGCGTCGGTGTCCTTCGCCATCGCCGTGCTCGCCGAGGCGGCGCTGTCCTTCCTCGGCTACGGCACGCCGCCGCCGACGCCCTCGTGGGGCCGGATGCTCCAGGAGAGCCAGGAGCTGCTCTTCACCGCATCGCGGCTCGCGTTGGTGCCGGGCGTCGCCATCGCGGTGGCGGTGCTCGGCTTCAACCTGCTCGGCGACGGCCTGCGCGACCACTTCGACCCCCGGCTGGAGGACCGCCGATGAGCCAGACGCGTGTGCTCGACGTCGAGCACCTCGACGTGCGGATCGGGCGTCACCACCTGCTGCACGACCTCTCCTTCACCATCGACCGGGGCGAGCGCGTCGGGCTCATCGGCGAGTCCGGATCGGGCAAGTCGCTGACGAGCCTCGCGCTGCTCGGCCTGCTGCCCGAGGACGCCCGCGTCGAGGGCTCGGTGCGCCTGGCCGGCGTCGGCCCCGATCTCGCGTCGGCGTCCGAGCGGCAGTGGTCCCGCGTCCGCGGCGGTGAGGTGGCGATGGTCTTCCAGGAGCCGATGACCGCGCTCAACCCGACGATGCGCGTCGGCGACCAGGTCGGCGAGGCGATCGGCGCGCACGGCGACCGGCGGGCCGCGCGCACCCGCGTCGTCGAGCTGCTCGACCAGGTCGGGCTGCCCGACCCCGCCGACGCCGCCCGCGCCTACCCGCACCAGCTCTCGGGCGGCCAGCGCCAGCGCGTCGTCGTGGCCATCGCCCTCGCCAACGACCCGGCCCTGCTCGTGTGCGACGAGCCGACGACCGCCCTCGACGTCACGGTCCAGGCGCGCGTGCTCGACCTCATCGTGCGCGGGGTGGCGGCCCGCGACGCCGCGATGCTCTTCATCACCCACGACCTCGCGGTCGTCGCGACGGTGTGCGAGCGCGTCCTCGTCATGTACGGCGGGCGGATCGTCGAGGCCGGCCCCGTGCAGGAGGTGTTCCGCCGCCCGCGGCACCGCTACACCCAGGGCCTGCTCGCCGCCTCCGACCTCGACGCCGTCGACGCCGAGGGGCGGCTGCCGACGATCCGCGGGTCGGTGCCTGCGGCTGGTGCCTTCCCCGACGGGTGCGTCTTCCGCAACCGGTGCGCGCACGCGACGGGGGAGTGCGCCATCGTGCCGCCGTGGAGCGGTCCCGACCCGGGCGACGGCTACGCCTGCCACCACCCGGCGGAGGCATCGACGGAGGCGCCGACGGAGGTGGGGGCCCGATGACCGCCGCGATCAGCGTCACGAACCTGCGCCGTGAGTACCGCCGCCCGCGGACGTCGCTGCGCCGGCCGGGCCCGGTCGTCGAGGCGCTGAAGGGCGTCTCCTTCGAGGTCGAGCGCGGCGAGCGGTTCGGCATCGTCGGCGAGTCCGGTTGCGGCAAGTCGACGCTCATGCGACTCCTTGCCGCGCTCGACCGGCCGACGAGCGGCGAGATCCGCGTCGAGGGGCTCGAGGTGACGGGCCGGCGCGAGCGCGACCTCGCCTTCCTCCGCTCGACGCTACAGCTCGTCTTCCAGGACCCGATGGGCTCGCTCGACCCACGGATGCGGGTACGCGACATCATCGCCGAACCGCTGGTCGCCCAAGGGATCCCGGGTCGCGAGGAGCGGGTGGCAGAGCTGCTCGACGCCGTGGGCCTGCCCGGCGAGTCGGCGACGCGCTACCCGCACCAGTTCTCCGGCGGCCAGCGCCAGCGCATCTCCATCGCGCGGGCCCTCGCCCCGAAGCCGTCGATCCTGCTCGCCGACGAGCCGGTCAGCGCCCTCGACGTGTCGGTGCGCGCCCAGGTGCTCAACCTCATCGGCGACCTCGTGTCCGACCTCGGCCTCACCCTCGTCTTCGTCTCGCACGACCTGTCCGTCGTGCGCCACCTCTGCGACCGCGTCGCCGTCATGAGCGCCGGCGAGATCGTCGAGACCGGGCCGACCGCGCAGGTCTTCGAGGACCCGCAGCACCCCTACACCCAGCGCCTCCTGCGGGCGGCGCCCAGCATGCGCCGCGCCCTCGAGGGCGCCGGCGCCTCCGACCTCCTGGGAGACCCTCGGTGACGAGCACGACGACCTACGCGCCCGAGCACCCCGCCGGGCTCCCCATCGGCGAGGACTGGGTCGACCCCGGGACCACGGCGTCCGTCCACTTCCCCTACACCGGCGAGCTCGTGGCGGAGGCGCCGGTGGGCACGAGTGTCCTTGCCGAACAAGCGATCTCGGTGGCCCACGAGCTCCGGGGCGTCGTGGCGGACCTGCCTTCGCACGTGCGGCGCGCCGCCCTGACCGAGGCCCACGGGCGCCTCACAGAACGGCGCGACGACCTCGAGCGCCTCCTCGTCCTCGAGACCGGCAAACCGCTCGTCGACTGCCGCGTCGAGGTCGACCGCACCCTGCTGACGCTCCTGATCGCGGCCGAGGAGGTCGCGCGCCTCCACGGCGAGACGGTGCCCCTCGACCTGCTGCCGAGCGGCGAGGGCCTCGTCGGGTTCTGGGTGCGCAAGCCCGTGGGCGTCGTCGTCGGCATCGCCGGCTTCAACTACCCGCTGCTGCTCGCCGCCCACAAGCTCGCGCCGGCCCTCGCGGCCGGTTGCCCGGTCGTCGTCAAGCCGGCCCCGCAGACGCCGTTCGCGACGCTCTGGCTCGTGCACGTCGTCCGCGAGGCGCTGGCCGCGGCCGGGGCCCCGCGCGGAGCCGTCCAGCTCGTCACCGGCGGCGTCGACGTCGGCGTCGCGCTGACGACCGACCCGCGCGTGGCCGTCGTGTCCTTCACCGGCTCGGCCGCGGTCGGCCACCGCATCGCCAAGGACGCCGCACCGACGAAGGTGCTGCTCGAGCTCGGCTCCAACGCCGCCCTCGTCGTGGCGGCCGACGCCGACGTCGAGGCGGCCGCCGACGCCGTCGTCCGCGGCGGGTACTACGCGTCGGGGCAGGCGTGCATCAGCGTCCAGCGCGTCGTCGTCGTCGAGCCCGCGCGCGGGGCCTTCCTCGACGCCCTCGCCCGACGCATCGGCGACGTCGTCGTGGGAGACCCGCGGGAGGCGTCGACGCGCGTCTCGGCGCTCATCGACGCGGCGTCCACCGAGCGCGTCCGGTCATGGGTCGCCTCGGCGGTCGACGCGGGCGGCACCCTCGTGCACGGCGGCGACGTCGTCGACGGCGTGCTGCAGCCGACCGTGCTCGCCGACGTCCCCGACGGCGAGAACGCTTGGGACGAGGAGGTGTTCGGCCCGGTCGTGGTCGTGCGAACCGTGCCCGACCTCGACACCGCCGTCGACGCCGTCAACCGGTCGAGGTACGGCCTGCACGCGAGCGTCTTCACCGAGTCGCTCGGCACCGCGTTCGCCGCCATCGACCGCATCGAGGCCGGTGGCGTCGTCGTCAACGAGGTGCCGGGCTTCCGCTCCGACGTCATGCCCTACGGCGGGGTCAAGGACAGCGGGGTCGGCCGCGAGGGGCCACGCTTCGCCATCGAGGAGCTCACCGTGACCCGGATGGCGATCATCCGCCCGTCGGCGGCGCGCACCACCGGAGGTGCGCGATGAGCACGCAGACCGAGCGGCCCGACTACGCGCGCCTCTTCCGCCTCGACGGCCGCCGCGCCGTCGTCGTCGGCGCCGGCAGCGGCATCGGCCGCGAGAGCGCGCTCGCCCTCGCCGCGCACGGCGCCGAGGTGGTCTGCGCCGACCGTGACCTCGAGGCCGCCCGCGAGACCGCGTCCCTGGGGGAGGCCGCCGGGGCCACGCTCGAGGCGTACGCGCTCGACGTCACGGACACCGACGCCGTGGCCCGGGCCGCGGACGAGCTCGGCGCCGTCGACGTGCTCGTCTTCACGGCCGCCACGAACGTGCGCAAACGCGTCCTCGACTACACGCCCGAGGAGTTCGACCGCGTCGTCGGGCTCAACCTCCGGGCCTCCTTCGACCTCGTCCGCGCCTTCGGCCGGGGCATGGCCGAGCGCGGCCGCGGCAGCATCGTCGGCTTCAGCTCGATCCGCGCCGTCACCGTCGAACCCGGGCAGGGGGTCTACGCCGCGACGAAGGCCGGCCTCGTCCAGCTGCTGCGGGCCGCCGCGGTCGAGCTCGGCCTGCAGGGCGTGCGCGTCAACGCCATCGCCCCCGGCATCGTCGACACGCCCCTGACCGCGCAGATCCGCGCCGTGCCGGAGTGGTCCGACGCGTACGCCGGCAAGAGCGCCCTCGGCCGCTGGTCGCGCCCGGACGAGCTCGTCGGCGCGGTTGTCTACCTGGCCTCCGACGCGTCGTCGTTCGTCACCGGCAGCCAGCTGTTCGTCGACGGCGGGTGGACGGTCATCGACGGCCGGTACACGCCGCCGACCTGAGGCTGTGGACGACGCGGGACGACTGTCACCGGTCGAGGGGATGCTCGTCGTCATGCACTTCGAGGACCTGCCCAGGGACTGGGCGCAGCGACCCGTGACCCACCCCGACGTCTTCGAGGGCGTCGCCGACCTCATCGCCACCGAGCGCTCGAGGTCCGACGGCGCCACCTACGTCCTGCTCTGCCACCCGAACGGGCGCCTGCTCCAGCCGGTGCGCCTGCCCGAGGGCACCGAGGCCCCCGACGTGCTGCGGCGCTTCCTCGCCGAGCTGACCCGCCACGAGGTGCACGACGTCGCCGTCGTCCTCGCCCGCCCCGGGACGTCCGAGCCCACGGCCCAGGACCGGGCTCGGCGCGACGCGTTCGAGGCCGCCTGCCGCGACACCGGCGTCCGGTTGCACGCGGTCGCGGTCGCCGGCCTCGACGACGTGCGCACCATGGCGCCGGAGAGCGGGTGCGCCGCCGCGTGAGCCACGGTCCGGCCTCGGGCGGGTGTCGGGTGTGTCCGCCCGCGCGGAGCCGGGTACGGGATGGGTGTGAGCGGAGCACGAATGGCCCAGCCGGACGGCACCACCACCACCACCCGGGAGCCCGGACCCTCGCGGGTGACGCGGGCGTATCGCACCGAGGTCGGCGGCTCGTGGTGGGCGGCCCTCGTCGTCGTCACGGCGCTCCTCGGCCTCGCTGGGCGTTCGGAGGGCGGCTTCTGGAGCCCCTTCCTGTGGAGCGTCGTCGCCTTCGTCCTCGGCTCGCTCGTGGCCATCGCCGTGTCAGCGGCCCGCGTCCCGGCCCGGTCGGCGGACGAGGCGTTCACTGGCGAGCCGCACCCCGCTCGTCAGGAGGGTCGGTCGTGAAGGGGGTCCTGCTGCTCATCGCCTTCGTCGCCGGCGGCGTCCTCACCTGGCTGCTCACCGTGCACCGCGTCACCCGTGAGGTCGCCACCGACGCCACCGACGCGTCCGATGCCGCCGACGCGTCGGGCTTCGGCGGTCCGCCGTCGGGGGAGAGCTCCGGCGTGGCCGGGGCGCGCTGGATGGGCGACGCCGAGGACGAGGACGCCCTGCTGCCGGACGCCACCGTGCCGGGCAGCGGGACGACCGACACCCGGCGGGGTACGCCGCCACCCGACTGACCGGCCGACCTTCCCGATCCGTGGGATCAGTGCCCGCAGGACACCGGATCCGAAGGCAGCCCGCTCGGGGAGGCGGCGAGTTCGGAGCAGCGGGGACCGGCAGGTAACCTTTGGCGCGGTCCTGTGCGCACCTCCACACGCGCAGTCACTACGACGCCCAAGCAGTGGGCGTGCAAGGGAGCCTGATGACACGCACCGACACCGTCGACGTCAAGCGATGGCGCGCCAAGTACACGCTCATCGAGCGTGCCGCCGAGGCCGACAAGGACGCCCAGGCCCTCTTCGCCGAGCTCGACTCCGAGCGCGCGGCACGCAACGGCGAGCTGCGCGAGATCCTCGCCGACCTCGTCGCGAGCAGCGACCTCGTCGCCTTCAAGGAGGCGATGAACCAGTGGGCCCGCAAGGACGGCCCCTACGTCGGCTTCGGCCCGGTCGGTGGCCCCTGGCTCGCGACCCTCGCGCGGCGCGCCGACGAGGAGTACGCCGAGGTCGTCGGGCTGCTCAAGCTGACCCTGCAGACCCCGGCCTCGCCGCAGGACGCCGCCGACAAGCTGCAGGCCATCGAGGCGTTCCTGGCCCGTGGCGGCTCCCGCGGGCACCGGGCCCCCAGCCCGGCGCAGACCGCGTACGTGCTCTCGCTCTTCTGGTCCACCGACGACGGCGGCGCCTGGCCGCTCATGTGGGAGAACGCCCCCCACATGCTCCAGCGGCTCGGCTGGCTCGAGCGCGGCCTGAGCCACGCCGAGCGCTACGTCGCCTACGCCGACCTCTGCGCGGCGCTGCGGCCCGAGGACCCGCGCTACGCCGCGCGCATCCTCTGGTACTTCAAGGAGACCGAGGCCTTCGTCGGCATCGCCCCGAAGATCCTCGACGTGTGCGTCGAGGCCGCCGAGCTCGCCGCTGAGTTCCGGCCGGCCACGGGCTACGCCAGCGGCCGGCACGAGGAGCGCGCCGCCGACCTCGCGCGCCAGCTGCGCGGCGAGGCCGACCACGTGTCCGACAGCCTCATCGAGCGGCTGTCCACCGAGACCGGCCTCTACCTCGAGGCCCCGACCCTCGCGCTGCAGCAGCACGCGGGCGAGGACTCGGCCTACCGCTCCGACCTCTACGCGTCGTGGATCCTCGTCGGCGGCGCCGGCGCGCCCGGCTTCCGCCTCTGGGTCACGCCCTCCGGCGTCGCCTTCGGCCTGCACGGCGGCTGGGAGGGCGAGGGCGACGAGCAGCTGCGCGAGGTCGCGACGCTCGTGCAGGAGCACCTGCCGCGCGGCCTGACGTTCGTCCGCGTCCACGAGGACGGCCGGCCCGACCGGGTCGAGCCGGCAGGGCGCGAGTACGTCTCCGGCGAGGTCTTCGCCGGCCGCTGGTGGAAGGGCGAGGAGGCCCTCGGCCGCGCCGACTTCGCCGACGACGTCGTCACGACCGCGCGGGCCCTGACCCCGCTGCTGCGCTTCCTCAACTCGAGCCAACGCGGCACCGTCGACGATCCCGAGCTCGAGCTCGCGGCCATGGTCGACCTCGAGAGCGAGGTCGAGATCTTCCGCGCCGAGCGGCCCTACCCGAACGAGCGCGACGCCTGGCACCAGGAGCAGCGCCGCGTCTTCGCCGCGTGCCTGTCCAAGGAGGGGCTCGAGGACTTCGACCTGCCGACGTTCAAGCGCATCGTCTCGACGCGCGGCTACGGCGACATCGGCGCCCAGTCGGTGCTCATCAGCTCGATCAACGCCCTCGACGCGCCCGGCATCGACCAGCTGCGCCTCATGGTCCGCGAGCTGCTCTGGGGCGAGGGGCGCGACGAGGAGCGGATCAACCGCGTCCTCGGCTCGGAGGACCTCCCGGTGCAGGGCTTCGGCGAGAGCGTCGTGCTCAAGCTGTTCGCCATCGCCCACCCCGAGCACTGGCTGCCGCTGTTCACCCTGGGCGGCGACTCCGGCAAGGTCGCGATGCTCAAGCGGCTCGGCGGCCCGGCCCGCTGGTCCGAAGGCAAGTCGCGGGGCCGGACCCACGTCGAGACCAACGCCCTGCTGCGCCAGACCCTCGACCCGCTCCTGCCCGACGACCCGTGGGGCCAGGGCCAGCTGGCGCACTGGCTCATGCGCCGCTCCGACAAGGCCCTCGTGCCCGACCACGACGCCATCGGCGAGGCAGCCAAGGAGCTGCTCATCCAGGAGTCGTTCCTGCGCGAGATCCGCTCGCTGCTCGAGGAGAAGAAGCAGGTCATCTTCTACGGGCCGCCCGGCACCGGCAAGACGTACCTCGCGCAGCGGTTCGCCGCGGCACTGCAGCCCGACCCGGCCAAGCGCGACATCGTCCAGTTCCACCCGAGCAGCAGCTACGAGGACTTCTTCGAAGGCTTCCGGCCGCAGATCGACCACCAGGGCCAGATGGTCTACGAGCTGCGCAAGGGCCCGCTCGCCCTCCTCGCCGAGGCGGCCGAGGCCGACCCCCTGACGCCGCACATCATGATCATCGACGAGATCAACCGCGCGAACCTGCCGCGGGTCTTCGGTGAGCTGCTCTTCCTGCTCGAGTACCGCTCGCACTCGGTCAAGACGAGCTACCGGCCCGACGAGGGCTTCGAGCTGCCGCCGAACCTCTACTTCATCGGCACGATGAACACCGCGGACCGCTCGATCGCACTCGTCGACGCCGCCCTGCGCCGACGCTTCGACTTCGTGCCGTTCATGCCGCACGACGGCCCGATGGAGGGCCTGCTGCGTCGCTGGCTCGAGGCCAACGACGGGCCTGTGTGGGTGGCCGACCTCGTCGACCGCGTCAACGAGGACCTGCGCCGCGCCCTGCGCGGCCCGCACCTGCAGATCGGGCACAGCTACTTCATGCGCCCGGGGCTCGACGACGTGTCGGCGCTGCGCCGGATCTGGGACTACAACGTCTACCCGTTCATCGAGGACCAGCTCTACGGCCGCGAGCACGAGCTGGCGCAGTTCCGCTGGGAGAACGTCCTCGCCCGCTACGGCCAGCTCGACCTGACCCGCCCGTGACAGCCGTGACGCGTCGATGACCATCGAGCTGCCCCCGATCCCCGAGCACGGACGCTCGGGGCCGGTCCGGCTCGACCGCGAGACCCGCGCCGCGCTCGTCAACGCGGCCGGGGAGCGGCTCGTCATCCACGCGACGGCCGATCCCGACGTGGTGACGATCGGGGCCACGAGCTGGGTGGGCGCGCTCGCCGTGCCCGGGCTCGTCGTCCGCGTGACGCCCCGGGTGTCGGTGACGAACTTCTTCGCGATGCTCGGCGCCGGCGTCTCGCCCGACGCCTTCGACCACGAGCACGTGACGTGGAGCGACACCGACGAGCTCATCGACGGCGTCGCCTACTTCGCGATCCGTCTCATCGACAGCACCACGATGCGGGGCCTCGTCCACGGCTACGTCGGTCGCGAGGAGCGGATGCGCACCATCCGCGGCCGCCTGCTCGTCGAGGAGTTCGCGCGCCGGCCGTGGAACGCCGCCGAGCCGCAGTGCCGCTACGACGACTTCACCAACGACATCCGCGAGAACCAGCTGTTCCGCTGCACCCTCCAGGCGATGCTGAGCTGGCCCCAGCTGGCCCCGCAGGTGCGCCGCGAGGCCCTCCGGGTGCTCGGCCGGTTCGAGGGGGTCAGCGACACCCCGGCGACGCTGCACGCGGTGCCGGTGCCGGTGACCCGCCTCAACGAGCACTACGACGACGCGATGCGCCTCTCGCGCCTCGTGCTGCAGGCGATGTCGCTGTCGCACCAGTCGGGTGACCAGCAGGCCAACAGCCTCATGGTCGACATGGACGACCTCTTCCGGCGCTGGATGGTCCAGGAGCTCGACCAGCGCCTCGCGCCGGACCTGCGCATCGAGACCGAGTCCGACGTATGGCTCGACGAGGGCCGGGCGGTGACGATGGTGCCCGACCTCGTCGTGCGCCGGGGGAGCGAGGTCGTGCTCGTCGGCGACGCGAAGTACTCGATGGGGGCCGACGGCTACCTCGCCTCTCGCGACTACGTCGACCTCGTCGCCTACACGACCGCGATGGGCCTGCCGACCGGCCTGCTCGTGCACTGCAACGCGGCCCGCTCGCCCGACTCCGAGATGGTCATCCGCAACGCGGGCACCCGCATCCTGTGCCGGCCGATCCGCCTCGACGGCACCTACGCGGGGGTGTGCAGCTCGCTCGACGCGATGGCCGAGCTCGTCCGCGAGCTGGCCGACGCCCCGGGCGAGCTCGAGGTGCCCACGCTGATCCGCGCGCGTCGCTGACGCACAGCCTCCGCACGGCTGTTCCACGGATCACACGCCATTTCCTTGTGACGGGCTGTGGCCACTACTACCGTTTGTAGTACCGACAGAGTAGCTGCCGGAACACCTCGAAGTTCTGGAGTTGAGCACCATGGCCACCATCCACCGTGACACCCCAGTCAGCGGCGACTCGGGCACCGCTGGCACCCCGACGCACGACCCGACCAAGGGCGTCGTCACGTTCCAGGAGGAGGTCGTCCGTTCGGACATCGCTCGCAAGCTGCTCGCCGGCCTGCGTCTCGTCCTCGGGTTCACCTTCCTCTGGCCCTTCCTCGACAAGCTCTTCGGCCTCGGCTACGCCACCCCGTCCGCGAAGGCGTGGATCCACGGCGGCACGCCGGCCCAGGGCTTCATGACGCACGCCGAGGGCCCGTTCGCGACCTTCTTCAAGAACATCTCCGGCCCGTGGGCCGACTGGGTGTTCATGACCGGTCTGCTGGGCATCGGCATCGCCCTCATCGCCGGCGCCGGCCTGAAGATCGCGGCCGGGACCGGTGTACTCCTCCTCGCCCTCATGTACCTGGCCGAGTTCCCGCTCGGGCAGTCGGGCATGACCAACCCGCTCGTCGACAGCCACTGGATCGAGGCTCTGGGCATCGCGGTTCTCGCCGCGACCTACGCCGGGGACACGTGGGGCCTGGGCAAGTGGTGGGGCCGTAAGGTCGGTAACGGCTTCCTGCGGTGAGCGGGGCGGTGGGCCGGTCATCGACCCGCCCACCACGCGGGACCGGTCCACCCAGCACGACGGGCCGGCAACCTGCCAGCGAGGCGGTCCTCCCCTTCGGGAGGGCCGCCTCCCGCACGTGGCCGGCAGGTCAGCCGACGGTGAAGGCGCAGAACTCGTTGCCCGCCGGGTCGGCGAGCACCGTCCAGCCGAGACCGTCCTCGCCGCGGGGCCGCAGCACCGTCGCACCGGCCTCGAGGACCCCGTCGACGTCACGGGTGGTGACGTCGACGTGGACGCGGTTCTTGGCCGCCTTCGCCTCGGGGACCGGCTGGAAGACGAGGCTCTCGCACGGCAGGCCCGCGACGTGCTCGAGGTGGCTGAACCCGTCGTCGCGCACTGCGGTGGCACCGAGCAGGCCGGCCCACCACCGGGCGAGCCGGTGCGCGTCGTCGGCATCGCCGGTGACGTCCTGGACGAGCTCGTAGAGGGGTGCGCGCAGCCGCTCGTCGTCGGCCTGCCGCACGAAGACGCAGAACTCCTGGCCGTCGGGGTCGGCCAGCACCGTCCAGCGCGGCTGCTCGTCGACGACGCGGGCTCCCGCGGCGAGGACGCCGTCGAGGTCGGCCGCGTGGACGTCGAGGTGCAGACGGTTCTTCACCGTCTTCGGCTCGGGCACGGTGTTGACCCAGACGAGCACCTCGCCGGCGCGGCGGAGGTCGGCGTCGCCGTCGTCGTGGAGGGTGACGTCGAGGCCGAGCACCGGGCCCCAGAAGCGCGCCAGGGCGTGCGCGTCGCCGGCGTCGATGCAGAGGTCCTTGTACGTCGCGATCGCCATGGACCGACGGTAGCGGCGCCCGCCCACGGCGTCCGACGTCCGGGAGCGCCCGGTCGTGACGCACGAGGGCCGCCCGGGTGCTCCCGGGCGGCCCTCGAAACGCGTCAGCCGCGGCTCAGCGGACCGTGAGCGTCACCGCCCCCGACGTCGAGGGGTTGTAGGCCTTCGACCCGGAGTAGGTGGCGGTGACACGGTGCGTGCCCCTCGACAGGACGGGCGCCCAGAGCGTCGCCTTGCCGGAGCGCACCGTGCTCGTGCCGATCACCCGCGAGCCGTCGCGGAAGGTCACCGTGCCGGTGGCGCCCGACGGCGTCAGCCTCGCGGTGAGCACCGGGCGACCGCCGTAGCGGTAGCTCGTGACGTTGGCCGAGAGGGCCGTCCGGCTCGCCAGGCCCTTGACGGCGACCGTGACGGTGCCCGAGCGGCTCGCGAGCGTCGAGGCGTCGCCGGAGTACGACGCCGTGAACGACGCCGTGCCGCGGGGCAGCCCGGTGACGGGCAGGACCGCCTTGCCGCCGGACACCTGCACGGTCCGCAGCGCCTTGCCGTTGTAGCCGAACGTCACCGACCCGGTGGCGTTGGGCGGTGCCACCGTCGCCGTCAGCGTCGTGCGCCCGCCGTAGGTGATCGACGTCGGGCTCGCGGCGAGCCTCGTGCTCGAGGGGCGCTTGACGGCGACGGCCTGGGCGCGCGAGCCGTCGGTGTTCAGGTGGTGCAGCAGGAGCAGGCCCTGCGGCTTGTCGACCACCGCGGTCGACGCGTCGCGGTACACGTCGAGCGTCGCCCCCGGCAGGTCGGTGTTGAGCAGCGTGCCGTAGTCGCCGAACGCCGACAGCCCCGGCGAGGCCAGGCTGATCGTCATCGGCGCCGCCGCGCTTCCGGCCGCGTCGACCTGCCCGCGCTGGCTGTACGACTCGACCCAGTACCGCACCCGCGGCGCCGAGCCGGACACCATGCCGGCGTCCATGAGGGCGCTGACCGCCACCGGCATCGCCAGCGAGTCGCTGTTGAACAGGTCGGTGTCGAACGAGCCGTCGACGCCGTTGGTGAGCTGGTCGTCGAGGACGTCGCCGACGTGACCGGGACGCAGGTCGACCAGCTCGGTGAGGAAGTAGTCGTGGTCGTCGGTCGACGTCACGTAGCGGGTCGTGTACGCGACGGCGTCGGCCGTGCCGTCACCGTTGGTGTCGAGGAAGACGTCGAACTCGATCTCGCTGGCCGGGGTGCGCCACGGGCCGTGCGTGCTGATCCCGAAGGTCAGCAGCGCGTCCGCGGGGTCGTCCCATCCGGCCCAGTCCGAGGCCGAGCCGACGTAGCGCAGGTCGGCCCCGCGGTCGTCGGCCGTCTCGAGGCAGTCGAGCACCCGGGACGACGAGCAGTCCGGGATGCGCGGGCTCGTGGCCTGCAGCTGGAACGTCGAGACCGTCGACTCGTAGTCCTCGGGCGTGATGTCCTCGCCCGAGGGAACGGTGTCGAGGCCCGAGCCGGACAGCGGCAGCGACGAGGACTGGACCGAGCCCGAGCCGGTGACCGTCGTGCTCGCGGCCGCCTTCATGGTCGAGGCTGGCCGCGGCGCCGACCACACCGGCACGCGCAGGGCGCCGCCGGACGTGCCTGCGACCGGCGACAGGACGATCCGGCCGCCGGCGTCGGTGCGCTGGTTGCGCATGATGCCGATCTCCGCCGGGTCGGCGGACGCCGTCGGGTCGGAGACCGCGCGCAGCTGTGAACGGGTGAACGTCGCGGTGACCGTGACGTCGACCGAGCCGCCCGCGGGCACGCGGACCTGTGACGGGCTGAAGGAGTAGGCAACTCCGGGCGTCGGGTGCGCGGCGACGTAGTCGAGCGTGTAGGACGCCGACGTGACGGGCCGCTTGTTGACGACGCGGACCGTCTTGGTCAGCGTCTTCGTCGCCGTGGTGACGGCGACCGGACCGAACGAGACGCTGACGGCCCCCGGGTCGTCGGTGACGTAGGCGAGCGTCGTCGTGTCGACCGCGGCGTCGGCGACGACGCGTCCGGACCCGACGCGCTCGGGACCGTAGACCTCGCCGGTGTGGTCGGGGCCGACGGAGACGTCCTGGGTGGCCGTGTTCATGATGGCCGCCTTGACCTCCTCGACCGTCCACGACGGGTGCGCGGCGCGCACGAGGGCGGCCTCGCCGGCCACGTGCGGGGAGGCCATGGAGGTGCCGGACTCGGCGATGCCCTCGTCGCCGGTGCCGACCGCGACGGAGAACGTCGTGACGCCGGGCGCCGCGACGTCGGGCTTGACGCCGCCGGCGACACCGACCCCGCGCGAGGAGAAGCTCGCGACCTGGTCGATCGCCCCGTGGTTCGTGACGGTGACCGCGTTCCGCAGCGCGTTGGTCATCGTGACGCGGACCTCGGTGGACGCGTCGAGCTTCGCCTGGATGGCGTCGCGGCCCTGCTTGACGAGCAGCATCGCCGGGATGCCGGCGTCGCCGGCGACCCCGGCCGAGAAGGCGTCGGAGTCGCTGCCGTAGATGACGCCGACGGCGCCGGCGGTCTTGGCGTTGGCGGCGCGCACGGCGGAGCCGCACCGGCGACCGTTGCCGTCGAGCCACATCTGCATGACGACCTTGCCGGCGACCTTCGTGACGTCGTCACCGGTGTACGGGTCGCAGCCGTCGGTGTTGTTCCCCGGCGTGGATCCCTCGGCCTGGACCGGGTCCGCGGACCAGTCGCCGACCGTGACGACGGGGACGTCGGTGACGCCCGGCCCGGCCGCCCAGCCGTAGCTGTCGGACCGCATGGCGGCGAAGACGTCGTCCTGCTTGCCGTCGATCGGGTCGGCCGGCTCGATGCCGGCGGGGGAGTCGACCTTGAGGCCGTCGACGACGTCGTAGCCGTCGTCGGAGGCCGCGACGCCGAGGACGCGGCGGGCGTTGCCCGGCGAGCCGCCGACCTCGTAGACGTCGCCGGAGTTGCCGATGGAGGCGACGACCACCGTGCCGAGGGCCGCGAGGTTGTTCGAGGCGACCGAGTCGGGGTCCTGGGGCGAGCCGTAGGAGCTGCCGAGCGACATGTTGACGACGTCGAGGTGGTCGGACACGTCGCCGTCGCCGTTCGGGTCGGCGGCCCAGTCGAGGGCCTGCCCCACGAGGTTCGTCGACCCGTCGCAGCCGAAGACCTTGAGTGCGTAGAGGCTCGCGCCGGGCGCCACGCCCGGGCCGATGCGCACCTGTTCCGGCTCGATGGGGTCGGCGTAGCCGCCGGTCCACGTGGAGCCGTCGGCCGCGACGCCGAGGCCGGCAGTCGTGCCGGCGACGTGCGAACCGTGGCCCTCGCAGTCGAGCGGGTTGGCATCGGGCACGGGGACCGACGCGGGGTCGGCGCCGTCGTAGGCGTCGCCGGCGAAGTCGTAGCCGCCGACGACCTTGGCGGTCTGGGCGAAGGTGGTGGAGGCCTTGGCGGCCTCGAACGCGGCGGTCGTGCCGTCACCGCCGAAGTCGGCGTGCGTGTAGTCGATGCCGGTGTCGATGATGCCGACGCGGATGCCCTCACCGGTGTCGTCGGTGCCGGCCCAGACCTTCGGCGCCCCGATGAGCGGGACGGACGAGCTGTTCGACGTGGACTTCGGGGTGAGCCGGTGGATCGCCTTGACCCCGGGGATCGCGGCGAGCGCGGCCAGGCGGCTCGCGTCGGTCTGCACGGCGATGCCGGCGTACGCGGCGTGGGCGCGGTAGAGGGTGCGGGCGCGCGTCGAGCCCGCACCGAACCGGCTCTCGACGGATCGCTGCGCCTGCTTGACCGCGGAGGTCTGGCTCCGCGCCGCGCTCCTGGCCGCGGCGAGCCCGCGACCGCGGGCCTGGCCGAACGCCCGGACCGCCGGCACGGCGTCGAGCTCGAGCATGACGTCGACCGGGCCGGTGGCCCGGCGCAGGTCCTGGTCGACCGTGCCGCCGGCGGTGCGCTGCATGCCGAGGGCGAGGGAGCCGGCCCCTGTGACGTGGCTGGGCAGCTGCGTGTGGTTGCGGTGCTTGACCGCGGTGCGCGTGGTGTTCGTGGTGTGCGTGGTGGCGCTCGCCGGCGTCACCCCGAGGGTCGCGGCGACGAGGGCCGTTGCGGCTCCTGCGCTCACCGTGCCAACCAGACCGCGACGACGACGTCGCAGCCCCCGAGAGTTGATCGACACCCATCCTCCTCACGTGGCTCCGGCCGCACCGAGCCCGCCCGGGCACTCCGTGCGCAGGGACGCTCGCCCCCGAACTGTGCTGCCACGCCGGGGGCAACATATCGGACACCGGGGACGCCCACTCGGCGAAGCGCAGACCTCGTCATCTGCCCGATATGTCGGGGGCAGGACACGGGCTCGCCGGGCCTGTCGGAGGGCATCGGCATACTCGGGGCATGCAGCGCATCGACGGCCACCTCGTCCTCTCCCCGACGGACCTCACCAAGCACGTGGCCTGCGCGCACATCACGACGCTCGACCTCGAGGCGCTGGGTGCGCCGCGGTCGCCGGAGGGGGCCCGGGCGGCGCGGGTCGCCCCCGACGACTCGCTCAACCTCGTCTTCACCAAGGGCCTCGAGCACGAGCACGCCTACCTCGACCGGCTGCGCTCCGAGGGCCGGGAGGTGCTCGACGTCGCCGCCCTCGGTCTGGCCGGCGCCGCGGCCGAGGAGGCCACGGTGGAGGCGATGCGCCGCGGCGTCGACGTCGTCTACCAGGCCACGTTCTTCGACGGCCACTGGGTGGGCCTGGCCGACTTCCTCCTGCGGGTCGACCTGCCCGAGGGGGAGCGCAGCTCGTTCGGGCCGTGGCGCTACGACATCGCCGACACCAAGCTGGCGCGGCGCCTCAAGGTGCCGGCGCTGCTGCAGATGGCCACCTACGCCGCCCGCCTCGAGACCCTCCAGGGGGTGGCGCCGCAGTGGCTCACCGTCGTCACCGGCGACCAGGAGCAGCACCCGTGGCGGCTCGTCGACGTCGCCCCGTACGCCCGGCGCCGGCGAGAGGAGCTGCTTGACGCCATCGAGCGCCCGCAGCCCACCGAGTCGGCTCGGGTGCAGCACTGCGGCCAGTGCCGGTGGAAGGACCGGTGTGCACAGGAGTGGCTCGACCGGGACGACCTCATCCAGGTGGCCGGCATGCGCGCCGACCACCGGGCCGCCCTCGTGCAGCTCGGCATCCCGACGCTGCGCGCCCTCGCCGGGGCCACCGAGGAGCAGCTGGCACCAGCGCTGTCGGTGTCCACGAGTCGGCGCCTGCTCCAGCAGGCCCGGCTGCAGCTCGCCGAGCGTGACACCGGCCGGGCCCAGTTCGAGCTGCTCGACCCCGAGCCGGGCCGTGGCCTGCAGATGCTGCCCGCGCCCGACGAGGGCGACGTCTACCTCGACTTCGAGGGCGACCCCTGGGCCGAGGGCGGGGCCGGGCGTGAGTACCTCGCCGGCACCTGGACCCGGCAGGGCGACTTCGTCGACTTCTGGGCCCACGACTTCGCCGAAGAGGGTCGCCTCACCACCAACCTCGTCGACTGGCTCACCGCGCGCTGGCAGCAGCACCCGGACATGCACGTCTACCACTACGCGCCCTACGAGACGACCGCGCTCAAGCGACTCGTCGGCCAGCACGCCACGCGTGAGGCGCAGCTCGACCAGCTGCTGCGCCACGAGGTGTTCGTCGACCTCTATGCCGTCGTGCGCCAGGGCGTGCGCATCAGCAAGGGCTCCTACTCCATCAAGAAGCTGGAGGAGTTCTACTGGGGTCACACGCGCCAGTCCGAGGGCGACGGCGTCGCCGACGGGCTCTCGTCGGTCGTCGAGTACGAGCGGTGGCTCGTCGGACGGGAGTCGGGCGAGGCCGACCAGTCGATCCTCGACGACATCCGCCGCTACAACCGCGACGACGTCCGCTCCACGCTCGACCTGCACGTGTGGCTCGAGCAGCGTCGCGACGAGCTCGCCGCGCAGGGCCACGAGCTCGCCCGCCCCGTGCCCGAGGCGCTGCGCGAGATCTCCGACGAGGAGCGCGCCGAGGCCGAGCTCGCCGATCGCCTCGTCGCGGGTGAGGAGCCGCTGCTCGCGGGGCTCGTCGGGTGGCACCGGCGCGAGAAGCGGCCCGAGTGGTGGGACTTCTTCCGCTACAAGGAGCTCGACACCGCCGAGCTCGTCGAGGACGGCACCGCCATCGGCGACCTCGGCGAGCCCGAGGAGATGCGGCTCGTCAAGCTCTCCAGGGTGTGGCGCTACCCGTTCCCGCCCCAGGACTGCAAGGTGTCGGTCGGCAAGTACGTGCCCGACGTCGACACGCACGCGCCCGTGGGCAAGGTGGTCGCGCTCGACCCCGTCGAGGGCTGGGTCGAGCTGTCGATGAAGAAGAGCCTCGAGCCACCGCACCCGCGCGGCCTCGGCGGTCCCGGCCCGGTCATGGACCAGGTGCTCCGGCAGAGCATCGCCCGCACCGGCGAGCTCGCACTGGCCGGGGGCGACAACCTCGCCACCCGGCTCGTGCGGCGCGTGGTTCCTGCCGGGGAGGCCCTCGAGGTACGCCCCGGCGAGACCCCGAAGGACGTCGTCGTACGGGTCGGGCGCGCGCTCGACGGTGAGGTCCTCGCGGTGCAGGGCCCCCCGGGCACGGGCAAGACGTACGCCGGCTCGGCGCTCGTGCGCGAGCTGCTCGACGCCGGGCTGCGGGTCGGCGTCACGGCGCAGTCGCACGCCGTCGTGCTCAACCTCCTCGACGAGGTCGGCCGCCCCGCCTGGCACAAGGACGGCAGCAACGCCGAGGAGGGCGACGAGCCGGAGGACCCCAACGCGCTCATCACCCACACCACCGACAACGCGGCGGTCGCCGCGGCCCTCGCCTCCGGGGAGGCGCGGCTCGTCGGGGGCACGGCGTGGTTGTGGTCCCGCGAGGAGATGGCCGGGTCGGTCGACGTGCTCGTCATCGACGAAGCCGGGCAGTTCTCCCTCGCCAACGCCGTCGCCGTCGCGCCCGCTGCGCGCTCGCTCGTGCTGCTCGGCGACCCCCAGCAGCTGACCCAGCCCACCAAGGCCGTGCACCCGTACGGCTCCGGCGTCTCCGCGCTCGACCACCTGCGGACCGACGACGGCACCGTGCACGACGTCATCCCGCCGCACCGGGGCGTGTTCCTCGACCGCACCCACCGCATGCACCCGGCGCTCACCGAGTTCGTGTCCGAGCTGGCCTACGAGGGCAGGCTCGAGTCGGCGCCGGGCCGCGAGAGGCTCGCGGTCGACGCGCCCGGTTCGCTGTCCGGCAACGGCCTGCGCTGGGTGCCCGTCGAGCACGAGCAGCTCTGCGAGCAGTCGAGCGTGCAGGAGGCACAGGTCGTGGCTGCCCTGCTCGACGACCTGCTGCGCGGCACCTGGACCGATGCCGAGGGCGCCACCGCCCGGTTCGGCCTCGACGACGTCCTCGTCGTCGCGCCGTACAACGCCCACGTCGCCACGCTCGCGGCCATGCTGCATCCGGGAGCGCGCGTGGGCACGGTCGACAAGTTCCAGGGGCAGCAGGCCGCGGTCGTCGTCTACTCGATGGCGAGCACCACGGCGGCCCTGGCCCCGCGCGGCGTGTCGTTCCTCTACGACCTGCACCGTCTCAACGTCGCGATCTCCCGCGCCAAGGCCATGGCCGTCGTCGTCGGGTCGCCGACGCTCCTCGATGCCGCCGTCCACACGCCGGAGGAGCTGCGCGCCGTCAACGCCCTGTGCCGGTTCGTCGACGAGGCCAAGACCGTCTGAGGAGGCCGGCCGGCGGGATGGGCCTCAGGGTGGGCGTCAGGGGCGGCGGGGGAGCGTGACGAGGTCGGCCTCGACCACCTCGCGGTCCTCGGCATCGGCCACCGTCGTGAGGGCCTCACGCGCCTGCGCCTCGAAACGGTCGGCCGCCTCGAAGTCGCCCCCGACGGCCGCGGCCCGGGCCGAGGCCTCGAACGCCGCCGCGAGGTCCCAGTCGTCGACGCCGCCCGAGCGCGCGATCGCGACGTAGCGCGCCGCGTGGTGCGCGGCCGCGTCGGGCAGCCCGAGCACGGCGTGCACCCGCGAGACGAGCCAGTGGCCGCGACCGAGGTTCGCCGCCCGCACCTGCGGCACCTGGCTCCAGTGGTGCAGCGACGCGTAGGCGCGCCCGAGCATCGCGTCGTCGTCGGCGGGGGAGCGGTCGTCCCGATCGAGCAGCTCCCAAGTGGCGTTGTAGAGGTCGACGCCGAGACGCCGGTGGTCGAGGTCGGTCATGGACGCAACCTAGGCGCCGTGGGCCGCCACGTGCCAGAGCCGCCCCTCGCCGCGGATGCCCGGCAGTGCCGCCCGGATCGAGCGCTCGGCCAGCTCCGGGGCGACCCCGAGGTCGACGGCGTAGCGCAGCGCCACGGCGGGAGCACGGTCGCCGCCGTGGTGGCAGTGCACGAGGACGCGCTTGCCCTCGGCGCGGAACTGGCGCAGCGCCGACGACGCGTCGTCGAGGACGAAGTCGAGGTGCGGGTTGAGCTCCTGGTCGTCGTGCTCGTTGATCCAGAACTCGATGTGGTCGCGCGCCGACATGCCCTCCGCGGGGATGTCGCGCAGCCCGAGCGGGCACAGCGACACGACCGCCTGGACGCCGAGCTCACGGACCCGGCCGAGGTCGGTGATGCTGCCGAGCAGGATGTCCGGGTCGATCGGGTGCGGCTGGGCGAGCGGCGGCACGGTGGAGTCGGCCACCGTCTCGACGGAGGGCCACTCGCCGTGGCGTCGCCCGCCGATCGAGGTCGACACGGCGAGCTCGACGAGGTCGTGGGCGCGCAGGCCCGGCCAGCCGTGGACCAGCCGGCGCCACTGCGTCGGCACGGCGGACGCGCCGTAGCGGGCGCCGAGCAGCGACCCGGCGATGGCCGCGACGGTGTCGGTGTCATGGCCGGCACGAACGGCGGCCTGCAGCCCGCGCTGCAGGTGCATCGCCGAGCCGTCGCCGCGGTCGGTCGAGGTGATCGCGGCCCACGCGTCCTGCAGGGCGGTGACGGTGAAGCCGTTGTCCCCGAAGGCGCCCGGGTCGGCGCCGGTGGCCGCCTCGATCCAGTCGCCCCAGTGGCCGGCGTGCGTCGCGCTGACGAGGTCGAGCCCGGCGGTGAGGTCGAGTCGGCCCTCCGTGACGGCGACGCGGATCGCCTCGGACCACAGCACCGCCGAGTCCCCGGCCAGCGGGTCGGCATGGGTCAGCTCGGCGACGGCGCGCGCCGCCCGGGCCGTCGCCTCGCGGTCGGTGAGAGCCGACAGCCCGACGATGGAGGTGCGCATCAGGGCGCCGTTGCCGGCGGTGAGCCCGGTGCGCGCGTGGAGGTTCTCGCTGGCGCGCGCCAGGCGCTCGTGCGGGCGGCCCTCGAGGGTCCGGGCTTCGGTGAGCACCACGCGGGTCTGGGTGCCGACGTCGCTGGCGCCGCCGTCGAGCCAGGCTGTGAAGGCGTCGGCCACCTCGTCGAGGCCGCGCGGTGAGGTGAGGTCGAGCCCCACCGCGGCGACCCGCGCCACGCAGAGCGTCATCTGGGTGTCGTCGCTCCACTCGCCGGGCCCGTACGGACCGAGGCCGCCGCCCTTCATGACGGCCTCGCCGACGGGCGGTGCCGCCATCTCGTACGGCACACCCAGCGCGTCGCCGCACGCCTGTCCGAGGAGCACGCCGGCGGCGCGGTCGACCGCGATGGGGCGGATCGGCACGGGAGCTCCTCGATGGGTCACAAGGTGGGTCACTGGTGGTTCGCGGTGGGTCGCGGCAGGTCACGGCCGGCCAGGTGGGCGCGCACGCGCCACCCGAGGGGAAACCTACCGGTCGCGGGCCGGGCGCCACCCACGCAGTAGGCTCGCCGCGTGCTCCAACCGCTCACCGTCGTGCTGCTCGTCGGCAGCGGCGTGCTCGCCCTCCTCGCGGCCCACCACCTGCTGCGCCGCCGGTTGGTCGATGACCCCGTCGTCATCACCGCGCTCGTCCTCGAGGTCGCGCTGCTCGTCCAGCTCGTCGTCGGCCTGACGAAGGCCTCGGCCATCGCCGACGGCGCCGAGCGCGCCACGTTCATCGCCTACCTGTTCACCGTCCTGCTCGTGCCGCCGGCCACCGTCGTCATCGCCATCAAGGAGAAGACGCAGTGGGCCATGGGCGTCGTCCTCGGCGGGGCGTTCGTCGTCGCCATCCTCGTCGCGCGTCTCCAACAGGTCTGGAGCCTCCATGCAGCCTGACCAGCCCACGCAGCCCCAGCAGCCCCAGCAGCCTGAGCACCACGAGCAGCCGGAGCAGCACGAGACCCCGCACACCGGGCACGGTTTCGGCCGGGTGCTCGTCGCGGTCTACGGCCTGCTCGCCCTCGCGGCGACGGGCCGCTCGATCCTGCAGATCAGCGAGTACTTCGACCGGGCCCCGGTGTCCTACGTCCTGTCGGCGCTCGCCGCGGTCATCTACCTCGTCGCCACGATCGGCCTCGCCCGCGGCGACCGCGCGTCGGTCCGGCTCGCCACGGTCGCGTTGAGCGTCGAGCTGATCGGCGTCCTCGTCGTGGGCACGCTGTCCTACGTCGTGCCCTCCGCCTTCCCCGACAAGACCGTGTGGTCGCACTTCGGGTCCGGCTACGGCTACGTGCCCCTCGTGCTGCCGATCGTGGGCCTGTGGTGGATCCACCACACCGCGCGCGCCGGAGACGCCACGGACGGAGCAGCGACCGCCCGCCGATAGGGTTGCGGCCATGACTTCGCAGCCCGCTGCCGCCCCCGCGACCGTGGCCACCGGTCCCCTCACCGTCCGCGAGATCAGCCCCGACGAGGAGCTCGACACGCTCCACGCCGTCGGCGGCAGCTTCCTGCAGACGCCCGCGTGGGGGCGGGCCAAGGCCGGCTGGCGCCGCACGCCGCTCGGTTGGTTCGACGCCGCCGGCACCCGCGTCGGAGCCGGGATGGTCCTGTCGCGCACGATCCCGCGGCTGCGACGCACGTACGCCTATCTCCCCGAGGGGCCGGGGCTGCCGTGGGAGGCCGTCGCCGCCGACCCGTCGGCGTGGATCGACCCGCTCGTCACGTGGGCGAAGGGGAACGGCGCGTTCGCGCTGCGCCTCGGCTTCCCGGTCGTGTCACGCGTCTGGGACCGCGAGCCGGTCAAGAAGCAGGTGGCCGAGGGCGGCCTGCTCAGCTTCACGACGCTCGAGCCCGCGGTCGACAACCCGGTGGCCCGCTCGCTCGAGGCCTGGCTCGGCCGCAACCGCTGGCTGCCGATCGGTGGTGACGGCGTCGCCGTCGGGCAGCCGCGCCTGCTCTGCGTCGTCGACCTGCGCGGCCGCACCGTCGACGAGCTGAACAAGGGCATGAACCAGCAGTGGCGGCGCAACGTCAAGAAGGCCGCGAAGTCGGGGGTGCAGGTCCGCGCGGTCGGGATCGAGGGCCTCGACACCTTCCACGACCTCTACGTCGAGTCGGCGGAGCGCGACAACTTCCTGCCGCGGCCCAAGCCCTACTTCGAGACGATGGCGCGCTCGTTCATGCAGGACGGCGACGACCGCGAGTCGCGCCCCCGCGCCTGGTTCTACGAGGCCCACGTCGACGGCGACGTGCTCGCCTCGGCCCTGATGATCCGCTTCGGCCCGACCTTCTCCTACCTCTACGGCGGCTCCACCGAGCGCAACCGCGACGCCCGCGCCTCCAACGCCCTGCAGTGGCAGGCCATGCAGGACGCCCTCGAGCAGGGCTGCGAGGCCTACGACTTCCGCGGCTTCAACACCTCGCTCGGCGCGACGAGCCCGCTGACCGGCCTGCTGCTGTTCAAGCTCGGCGCCGGCGCCGACGTGCGCGAGATGGTCGGCGAGCGCGAGCTCGTCATCAGCCGGTTCTGGCACACCGCCTTCGAGCGCGCGATGGCCCTGCGCATCGCGATCAACAAGCGTCGCAAGGCCGCTCGCGCGTCCGCCGACGACGCCGACATCTGAGGTCGGCGCCCGGGCGGCACCCGTCAGTCAGCCCGAGCGGGCCGGCAGCGTGACGGCGCACGTGACCGCCGTGTCGCTGGTGTCCAGCGACACGAGCGTTCCTCCGGCGAAGATGCGGCACTCGAGGATCCCGGTGCCCGCGGGCGACTGGACGTCGACCTGCACCCTCGCGGTCGTCGACGAGCCGGACGCCCCGTCGACGGCGGCCTCGGCGACCCAGGGGACGGGACGCTCGAGGGGGTCGACGGCGCTCTGGTCGTCGACCGTGACGGCGGTGGTGGCCTCGGCCGGCCCGGCAGCAACGACCTCGACGCGCAGCTGCCGCACCCCTGCGGGCACCGGGTGCACCTGCCGTGCTCGGCCCGTGAGGGGAGCGGTGCCGCCGAGCGGGGGCGCGTCGGGAAGCTCGACCCACGACATCAGCGACGCGGGTCCGGAGTAGTCGGGCGGGGTGTCGCCCGAGTCGTTCCCGAAGCCGGGGTCCATGCCGGGGTCCATGCCGGGGTCCATGCCGGGGTCCCTGCCGGGGTCCATGCCGGGGTCCATGCCGGGGTCCATGCCGGGGTCGTATCCATCCCCGGGCGCCACCCCGACGGAGACCGAGCCCGCCCCGCCGCCGACCCCGACGTGCACCCCGCCGCCCACCCCGAGAAGCACCGTCAGCGCCGTGGCGGCGGCCACCCACCAGCCCCAACGGCGTCCGGTGCCCGGCGGACGGACCGGCGAGGCGGGTCGGTGGACGGGGCGACCGCTCGGGAAGGCGGTGGTGTGCGACAGGCGGGGTCGGCCCGGGACGGCGGGGGTCGCGCGGCGCGTCGTGGCGTCGTCGAGGTCCGGGAAGGCGACGTGGGTGTCGCGGTCCGGGTCCGGCTGCGCCGGCCGGTCGGTGCCGCTCACCGGCGCGTGCTCCACGACCCGTCGGTGACCTTGCAGTCGACGGTCTGTGTGCCGACCGACCGGGACAGCTCGACGCCGCCAGTGGTCACGCTGCAGCTCATCGCCTGGGTGCCGCGGTAGCCGTAGTCGTCGGCGCTGAAGGAGAAGTACGCGTCGTCCGGGTCGACCGAGAGCTCGGCGGCGTACGGCAGCGTCACACCGGTCAGCTGCGTGGTGCGGCCGCCGCTGCTGTAGAGACGCAGGTCCACGACGCGTCCGGTGCCGTGGAACTCGACGCGCACCTGCGTCGGGCGCTGGGGCACCGACGGCACGTCCGAGGGCGCGACCGACACCGGCGTCACCGGCAGGGCCTTGTCGTCGTCCTGGCGGCCGGCCGAGGTGCTCGAGCTGCCGGACTCCGAAGAGCGCGGGGCGGCCATGACGACCAGGAGGACCAGCAGCACGATGACGATGCCGCCGACGGCGAGGAGGCCGAGGAGGACGCGCCGGGCACGCGCTGCCGGCGTGTCGGGCGGCAAGGGTGTCGGGGAGGCCTGGCTGAGCGAGACCGGTGAGGCGGGCGTGACGGGCGGAGCTGACGGCGGCGCGGTGGCCGGTTCGTCGAACGCCGAGAACCGGTCCGCCGACGGGTCCGGCTCCGCCTGCGGGACGGGCGTATGCGGGACGGGCGTATGCGGGACGGGCGCCTGCGGGACGGGCGCCGTCGGGTCGGGTGACGCGCTGCCGGGCTCGTACTGCGGCGAGAGCGCGTCCGTGCGCTGTGGCGAGTCGGTCACGTCGTTCGTTCCCCCTGCGTCGGTGACGGCTCATCCAACCAGAGGTGGGCGCCGCGATGGTCGCCCATGAGAGGCCGCGGGTCCGCCCGCGGTTCCCTCGTCGGTGGCTCGTCGGTGGCTCGTCGGTGGCTCGTCGGTGGCTCGTCGGCGGCCCTACTGGAAACCCGTGCGACCCGCGCCCGTCGGCCCGCCTATCCTGTCGAGCATGTCCGACCAGCCCGCGAACGCCCCTGCGCGCTCGCGGCCACCGCGGCGCCGGGGGAGGGGCGGCCCGGACCGCCGGGCCGGGCGCGGACCGACGCCGGAGCAGCGTGAGGCGCGTCGGGCGGCACGGGCGGCCACACTCCCGCCGATCACCTATCCCGAGCACCTGCCGGTCGTCGACCGTCGCGACGACATCGCCGCCGCGATCCGCGACCACCAGGTCGTCGTCATCGCCGGCGAGACCGGCTCCGGCAAGACGACCCAGATCCCGAAGATCTGCCTCGAGCTCGGGCGCGGGCTCGACGGGCAGATCGGTCACACGCAGCCGCGCCGCATCGCGGCCCGCGCCGTGGCCGAGCGGCTCGCCGAGGAGCTCGACGTCGAGCTGGGGCAGGCCGTCGGCTACCAGGTGCGGTTCACCGACCACGCCACCCGCGACACGCTCGTCAAGGTCATGACCGACGGCATCCTGCTCGCCGAGATGCAGCGCGACCGCGAGCTGCGCCGCTACGACACGATCATCATCGACGAGGCCCACGAGCGCAGCCTCAACATCGACTTCATCCTCGGCTACCTCAAGCAGCTGCTGCCGCGTCGACCCGACCTCAAGGTCGTCATCACGTCGGCGACGATCGACCCCCAGCGCTTCGCCGAGCACTTCGCCGACCCGTCTACGGGCGAGCCGGCCCCCATCATCGAGGTGTCCGGCCGCACCTTCCCCGTCGAGGTCCGCTACCGCCCGCTCGTCGATCCCGACCGTCCCGACGCCGAGGAGCGGGACATGGTGACGGGCGTCTGCGAGGCCGTCGAGGAGCTCTGGACCGAGCGGCACTCCGGGACGAGCAGCGACATCCTCGTCTTCTTCTCGGGCGAGCGCGAGATCCGCGACGCGGCCGACGCCCTGAACGGGATGAAGCTGCCCGTCACCGAGGTGGTCCCGCTCTACGGACGTCTCTCGGCCGCCGAGCAGCACCGCGTCTTCTCGTCCCACACCGGACGCCGGATCGTCCTGGCCACCAACGTCGCCGAGACCTCGCTCACCGTCCCGGGCATCCGGTACGTCATCGACACCGGCACGGCCCGCATCAGCCGCTACAGCCAGCGCACCAAGGTCCAGCGCCTGCCCATCGAGCCGGTCAGCCAGGCCTCGGCCAACCAGCGCTCGGGCCGTTGCGGCCGTGTCTCCGACGGCATCGCCATCCGGCTCTACTCCGAGGACGACTACGACAGCCGGCCCGAGTTCACCGACCCCGAGATCCTGCGCACCAACCTCGCGTCCGTCATCCTCCAGATGACGAGCCTCGGACTCGGCGACATCGCCCGCTTCCCGTTCGTCGACCCGCCGGACAGCCGCCAGATCACCGACGGCGTCCGGCTGCTCGAGGAGCTGCAGGCGTTCTCGCCCGACGACGACGAGCCCGCCACCGGGCAAGGGCGCCGGCGTCCGGGACGCCGCCTGACGGCATACGGCCGCACCATCGCGACGCTGCCGATCGACCCGCGGCACGCGCGCATGGTCATCGAGGCCGACAAGCGCGGCGTGCTGCGCGAGGTGCTCGTCATCGTCGCGGCCCTCTCGATCCAGGACCCGCGCGAGCGACCGCAGGACAAGCAGGAGCTCGCCAACGCCTCGCACAAGCGCTTCGCGGACGAGACGAGCGACTTCGTCACCTGGCTGAACCTCTGGGCCTACCTCAAGGAGCAGCAGAAGGAGCTGAGCAGCAGCGCCTTCCGCCGGATGTGCAAGGCCGAGTTCCTCCACTACCTGCGCATCCGCGAGTGGCAGGACCTCCACAGCCAGGTGCGGCAGGCCGCCAAGCAGGCCGGCCTCGACGTCAGCCGCGGGACGGTCAACGTCGGCGAGGGTGAGATCGACGCCGACGCGATCCACCAGTCGCTGCTCGCCGGCCTGCTCTCGCACGTCGGCGTCCGCGACGAGCAGAAGCGGGAGTATGCCGGCGCCCGCGGCACGCGCTTCGGCATCAGTCCCGGGTCGGCGCTCTTCCGCAAGCAGCCCCAGTTCGTCATGGCCGAGGAGCTCGTCGAGACGAGTCGCCTGTGGGCCCGGATCAATGCTCGGATCGACCCGGTGTGGGCCGAACAGCTCGGCGAGCACCTCGTCAAGAGGCAGTACTCCGAGCCGCGGTGGTCGGGCAGGCGCGGCTCGGCCGTCGCGACGGAGCGGGTCACGCTCTACGGGGTGCCGCTGGTCGTCGGACGCGTCGTCGGCCTCGGCCGCGTCGACCCCGAGCTCGCCCGCGACCTCTTCGTCCGCCACGCCCTCGTCGAGGGGGACTGGCACACCGAGCACGCCTTCCTCCGCGACAATGCGGCCCTCGTCGAACGGCTCGGTGAGCTCGAGGCCCGCACGCGAAGGCGCGACATCGTCGTCGACGACAGCACGCTGATCGCGTTCTACGACAAGCG
Organism: Intrasporangium zincisolvens; assembly: GCF_034724055.1. NCBI lineage: Bacteria > Bacillati > Actinomycetota > Actinomycetes > Micrococcales > Intrasporangiaceae > Intrasporangium > Intrasporangium zincisolvens. Next base: position 94,677 of record NZ_JAWIIL010000012.1, on the reverse strand, counting down.
GATTCCCGCCGAGGTCGTCTCCGGACGTCACTTCGACACGTGGTGGAAGAAGGCGCGACGCGCCGAGCCCGACCTGCTGACCTTCACCGAGGAGCTCCTGCTGCGCGAGAGCGCCGGCAGCCTCGCCGACGCCGACCACCCCACCACGTGGACGCAGGGCGAGAACGTCCTGCCCGTCACGTACCGCTTCGAGCCGGGCGCCGCCGACGACGGTGTCACGGTGCACGTCCCCGTTGACCGCCTCAACCAGGTGAGCGCCGACGGGTTCGACTGGCAGGTGCCGGGATTCCGCGAGGAGCTCGTCACCGCGCTGATCCGCTCGCTGCCCAAGCAGATCCGCCGGCTCATCGTGCCGGCGCCCGACCACGCCCGTGCCGTGCTGCCCGAGCTGGACCCGACCTCGGGCCCGCTCCTGCCGGCCCTCGCGACGCTGCTGCGCCGACGCGCCGGCGCAGCCGTCTCGCCCGCAGACTTCGACTGGGCGCGCGTCCCCGATCACCTGCGGGTCACCTTCTCGGTCGACGGCCCCGACGGTCGTCCGGTGGCCACGGGCAAGGACCTCGAGGCCGTCCGGGAGGCCGCGACCCCCCAGCTGCGCCGGCAGGTCCGACGCGCCGGCTCCAGCCTCGAACGCAGTGGACTGACCGCCTTCCCGGACGAGGGCGTGCCCGAGACGTTCGAGAGCGCCGACGGTGTGCACGGCTTCCCGGCCCTCGTCGACACCGGCTCCGCCGTCGACCTGCGCGTGCTGCCGACCCGCGGCGAGGCCGAGGCCGAGCACCGCCTCGGCCTGCGGCGTCTGCTCCTGCTCGGCATCACGCCGCCGTGGAAGCAGGTCCTGGCCCGCCTCACCAACACCCAGAAGCTCGCCCTCGGACACAACCCGCACGGCAGCGTCCCGGCCCTGCTGGACGACTGCCTCGCCTGCGCCGTCGACGCCATCAGCGCCGACGCCGCCGGCGCGTCGGGCCCGGGCGCGGGACGCGTCGACCACACGGTGCGCACCCGCGAGGACTTCGAGTGGGCGCTGTCGGCGGTGCGCACCCACACGACGGCCCGCGTCGTGGAGGTCGTCGGGCTCGTCGAGCCGGTCCTGGCCCGGCACCTGGCCCTGACGAACCGCCTCGCCGAGCTCGACCGCTCCGCAAGCCCCGCCCTCCGCCCCGTGCTCGCCGACGTCCGCGCCCAGCTGCGCGAGCTCGTGCGCCCGGGGTTCGTGGCCGACACCGGCCTCGCGCGCCTGCCCGACCTCGAGCGCTATCTGCGCGCGGCCGAGCACCGCCTCGAGAAGGCCCCGGCCAACCTCGCACGCGACGCCCAGTCCCTCGAGCAGGTCGACCTCGTCGAGGGCCGGTACGCCGACCTGCTCGAGTCGCTGCGCCCGGCCCAACGCGGGGCCCGCGAGGTCGTCGACATCGGCTGGATGATCGAGGAGCTGCGGGTCTCGCTCTTCGCCCAGACCCTCGGCACGGCCTACTCCGTGTCGCCGCAGCGCGTCCTCAAGGCCATCGCCAAGGCCGCCGCCTGACCGGTCGCGCGTACTAGCGTTGGTGCATGAGCGCGCGCCCCGCCATCGACGGCGTCCGGACGGTGGAGGTACCGGGAGGCGCGCTCGCCTACGAGGTCCTCGATGCGTCCCCCGACTCGGACGCGTCCGGGGTGGGGCACGCGGTGCTCGCGGTCCACGGCGTCTCGAGCCAGCGGCGGCTGTGGCTCTGGCTGGCCGACGCGCTCGCAGACGTGGCTGCCGGCGTACGCCTGGTCGCGCCCGACCTGCGCGGCCGGGGCGACAGCGTCGCGGTCCCCGGCCCGTTCTCGATGGCCGTGCACGCGGACGACCTCGTGCACGTGCTCGACGACGCCGGCCTGGACCGGGTGCACGTCGTGGGCATGTCGATGGGCGGGTTCGTGGCCGTGCACCTCGCGGCCCGGCACCCGGAGCGCGTCGAGAGCCTCGTCCTCGTCGACGGCGGCGTCCCGATGGACCCGCCTCCCGGGCTGACGCGCGAGACCGTCGCCACCGCCTTCGCCGACCGCGTCGGCCGCCTCGAGCGACGGTTCTCCGGCGTCGAGGAGTACCTCGACTACTTCTGCTCCACCACGGCACCCTTGCTCGACCGCGACGACCCCGTGCTCCGGCGCTACCTGTCCCACGACCTCGCCGCCGACGGCACGGTCCGGCTCAGCGGCCGGGCGCTCGTCGAGGACGCCGCCGACGTCTTCTTCGGCGAGCACCCCTGGGACGCGGTTCGCGCGCCGGTACGCTTCCTGCACGCCGAGTGGAGCGTCGGCGCCGGCAGCCCGCCGGCCTACCCGCTCCCGGTCGTCGAGCAACGGGCGGCCCGCTGCGTCCGCGTCCTCGCGGCGCGGCAGACCGACCATGCCGGCACGATCATGGGCCCCGAGGGTGCCCGGTTCGTCGCCGACCTCGTGAGGGAGGCCGTGGCGTGACCAGCCACACCACCGACGACACCCCGCCGCCCGGCCCGCACCGCTCCCTGGGAGCCCACGCCGACCCCGACGCGCACGCCATCGCGACGCGTCGGCTCGCCAGGGCCCTGGGGCAGGTGGTCCCTGTCGAGCGCGTCGTCACCGACCGCGACGTCGTCGCGAGCCTGTCGTCCGACGACGCCGAGTGGGCGCCCGTGGGGCGGGCCCTCGCGGCGCTGCGACCACGGTCCGAGGCCGAGGTGGCCGAGGCCGTCCGCGTGTGCGCCGACCTGCGCGTGCCGGTCGTCCCGCGCGGCGCAGGCACCGGCCTCTCCGGAGGCGCCAACGCGGTCGACGGGTGCCTCGTGCTCGACCTGTCGCGGATGAACCGCGTCCTCGAGATCGACGCCGACGACCTGCTGTGCCGCGTCGAGCCCGGCGTCGTCAACGACGACCTCAAGGCGGCCGTGGCCGAGCACGGTCTCTGGTACCCGCCCGACCCGGCCAGCGCGCCGTGGTCGACGATCGGCGGCAACGTCGCGACGAACGCCGGCGGCCTGTGCTGCCTCAAGTACGGCGTCACCCGCGACTACGTGCTCGGGATGCGGGCCGTCGTCGGCGGACCGGCCGGGTACGGCAGCGTCGTGCGCCTCGGCCGGCACACGGCCAAGGGCGTGGCCGGCTACGACCTCACGGGCCTCATGGTCGGCTCGGAGGGCACCCTCGGCGTCGTCACCGAGGTGACGCTCCGGCTCCGGCCGGCCCTGCGAGGCACCGCCCGCACCGTCGTCGGCGCCTTCCCCGACCTCGTGACCGCCGGGCGCGCCGTCGCGTCGGTCACCCGCCGTGGCCTCACGCCGGCCGCCCTCGAGCTGCTCGACCGCGAGTGCCTCACCGCCGTCGAGGAGTGGAAGCACCTCGGCATCGAGGCCGACGCCGAGGCGCTCCTGCTGGCCCGCGTCGACACCCCGGGGGAGGGCGGCGCCGCGGAGGCACAGGCGGTTGTCGAGGCCTTCGCGGACGGCGATCCCCTCTGGGCGGTCGTGTCGAGCGACGACGACGAGGCGGAGGCACTCTTCGCCGCCCGACGCCTCGCCTACCCGGCGCTGGAGCGGCTCGGCCCGGTGCTGACCGAGGACGTCTGCGTGCCGCGCTCCCAGGTGCCGGCCATGCTGTCGGCGCTCGTCGACATCGCCGGGCGCCACGGCGTCCGGATGGCCACGATCGCCCATGCCGGCGACGGCAACCTGCACCCGCTGCTGCTGACCCCGCCCGGCGACGACGCCGCACGCGAGGCGGCCCAGCACGCCTTCGAGGAGATGCTCGACGCGGCGATCGCCCTCGGCGGCACCGTCACCGGTGAGCACGGCGTCGGGCTGCTCAAGCGCGACGGCATGCTCCGCGAGCTCGACCCGCTCGCCGTCGCCATGCAGCGCGCCGTCAAGGACGCGCTCGACCCGCTGTACCTCTTCAACCCCGGCAAGGTGCTCGAGTGAGCGTCGAGGCCGACTCCGAGGGGAGTCCGGCCGACCCGGGCGCCGCCCTCGTCCGCGACCTGCCCCCGGTCGCACGGCCCGGCGGGCGCAGCCTCGCCCTGTGCGAGGTCGGCGACCCAACCGGCCGGCCCGTCGTCTACTTCCACGGCACGGGCAGCTCGCGTCTCGAGGCCGCGCTCTACGACGAGGCGGCCCGCGCCCGCGGGGTCCGCATGCTCTGCTGGGACCGGCCCGGCGCGGGGGGCTCACCGGCGCAGCCGGGACGCACGATGCGCGACGTCGTCGACGACACCCGGGCGGTCCTCGACGCGCTCGGCACCGGGCGCGTCGGCGTCGTCGGCCTCTCCGGGGGCGGCAGCCACGTGCTCGTCCTCGCCGCGTCGGCGCCCGACCTCGTGAGGCACGCGGTGGTCGTCAACGCGGGGCCGCCGGCCGAGCCCGACGTGCTCGCCCTACTGCCGTCGTCGGTGTCGGGGCCCATGCGGCTGGCCCGCAGCAGGCCTCGGCTGTTCCGGGGCCTCGCCGGACTGACCCAACGCCGTGGCACCGACGTGCTCGGCCGGGTGGCCGAGGCGGTCCGCCGGCGCGGTCTCGACCCCACCGACGCCGAGGTGCTCGAGCGGCCCGAGGTGCGGCGCGTCCTGGAGGCGGCCGCGGAGGAGGGGGCACGCCAGCCGGGCGCCTGGACCGACGAGGCGCTCGTCGTCTGGGGCGCACCGTGGGGAGTCGGCCTCGACGCGTTCGCCGTGCCGCTCGACGTCTTCGTCGGCACCGAGGACCCGTTCCGCCGGTACGGGGAGTCGCTGACGCGGGCCGGGGCGCAGCTGCACGTGTTCCCCGGCGGACACGTGTCCGGGTGCGTGCCGGCCGTCCTCGACCACGTCGTCTCCGTGGCCGCCCGGGGCTGACCGTCCGTCCTGCGGTCGCACGGGAATCCGTGGGGCGGGTGGGGCGTTGGACCCATCGACCCGCCACACGAAAGGCCAGACCCGTGCAGGACCCGACCGAGCTCTTCCAGTTCGAGAGCGACACCTCGCCGAGCATGCTCGAGGAGCTGCAGGCCTCGGTGCTCGTCGTCGCCCTCGACGGGTTCATCGACGCCGGCAGCACGCAGCGGCTGCTCGCCGACCACCTCCTCGCGGCCCACGAGTCGCGCGTCGTCGCCTCCTTCGACATCGACCAGCTGCTCGACTACCGCGGCCGCCGTCCGGTCATGGTCTTCGACCGCGACCACTGGAGCAGCTACGACGACCCGAGTCTGCTGCTGCACCGGGTCGTCGACAAGGAGGGCGTCCCCTTCCTCCTGCTCGTCGGTCCCGAGCCGGACTACCAGTGGGCCCGGATGGTCGAGGCCACGACGACGCTCATGGACGCGTTCGGCGTCGACCTGACCGTCAGCGTCCACGGCATCCCGATGGCCGTGCCGCACACCCGGCCGCTCGGCGTCACGGCACACGGCACCAACCCGAGCCTCGTGCCCGCCAACGAGCCGGCCTTCGGCACCGTGCAGGTGCCGGCCAGCTTCTCCTCGCTGCTCGAGCTCCGGCTCGGCGAGGCGGGGCGCGACGCCATCGGCTTCGCGGTCCACGTGCCGCACTACCTCGGCCAGTCCGAGTACGCCGACGCCGCGCTCCTCGGTCTCGACCGCGTGCGCAACGCCACCGGCCTCGACCTCGACACCCGCGAGCTGGCCGCCACGGCCGGGCTCAACCGGGCCGAGATCGCCCGCCAGATGGAGGAGTCGGACGAGATCACGGCGGTCGTCAAGGCGCTCGAGCAGCAGTACGACACGTTCCTGGAGGGGCGGCGGCAGCGCAGCCTGCTCGCCACCGACCTGTCCGACCTGCCGACCGCCGACGAGATCGGTGCCGAGTTCGAGGCGTTCCTCAAGGACGTCACCGAGGACGACCCCGACAGCTGACCGGTCCGCGCCTCAGCCGGGCCCTCAGCCCTTGGCCTCGCTCCAGCGCCGCACGACGGAGGTGTCGGCGACGAACCGCACCGCGTCCGTCCCGGCCCACGTGCGCGCGGCGCTCGTGAGTGCCGTTCCCACGGTCGCGGCGGCCTGCTCGGCGTGCTCCTCGGGGACGTGGACGAGCAGCTCGTCGTGCAGGCAGAGCACGATCTGGCCGCCGAGCGGGGCGACCGCGTGGCGCACCGTGGCCGCCCACGCCTTGAACAGCTCGGCCGCCGAGCCCTGGATGATCGCGTTGCGGGCGTAGCGCCCCCGACCCGCGTCGGCGGCGGCCGAGGCGCCGCCGGCGAGGGCGTCCTCACCGGGCTCCAACCCCTGCGGCGTCACCCCCGGGGCGCCGAAGCGGATGAGCCGACCCCCGTACGTGCGCACCGGCCGCCGGGCGATGCCGTCGGCGTAGGCGCGGTCGAGCAGGCCCATGGCCACGGGATAGGCCCGTTCGAGGTCCTTGAGGGCCTCGCCCGCCGGGCCCGAACGCTGGCCGTACATCGCCGCGAGCACCGCGACCTTGGCCGTGGGGCGGTCGGCGCCGAGCTTGGCGGCCACCGGGGCGTAGAGGTCGTCCGCACGCGTCGCCTCGGCGAAGGCGCGGTCCGCGCTGACGACCGCGAGGACGCGGGGCTCGACCTGCCCGAGGTCGGCGCGGACGAAGACGTGACCCGGCGCCGCGGCCACGGCCGGGCGCAGGGGAGCGGGGAGGTTGTGCAGCCCGTTCTGGGCGGTCATCCGCCCCGCCGCGCCGTCGCAGGCGGTCCAGCCGCCGCGGAGCCGGTCGTCGGCACCGACGTGGTCGTCGAGCCACCGGTACCCGTAGGTCGTGGCGATGCGTTCGTCCTTGCGCCACCGCAGCAGCGCGTCGACGAACGGGTGCGTGTGCCGGTACGGCTCGAGCACGAAGGCGCGGGTGTTCGGCACGTCGACCCCGACCGACTGCAGCAGCTCACGCACCTGCCCCGGGTTGCGCAGGTCGGCGACCGCGCGGCCCGGCGCGTGGCGCAGGACGTCCTGGTCACGGCGGGCCCGGATGCGTGCCGCGTCGGCGTCGTCGGCGGGGCGGGGCCCGGCCGCGGCGGCGATGAGGCCCTCGGCAGCGGGGCGGTCGACGGGGAGGCCGTCGCGCTCGAGCTCGAGGCACAGCACGGCAGCGGCGGACTCGGACCACACCGTGCGCTCGAGTCGTGCAACTGCTGCACCGGCGATGCGAGCGAGCGAGTCCCGCTGTGCCGCTTGGCATTCCAGCGCGAGCTCGGCCAGCTCGCGGAGCCGCGCCGGCGTGCTCGCCCAGGCGAGGGCATCGGGGCGCAGATGCGCGTCGGTGGTCCAGAGGGACGGGTCGTCGCCGGCGACGACGTCGAACAGGTCGCCGTCGAAACCGCTCAGGCGGGGCGCCCGGGGGCGCGGCACCTCGGCCTCGGGCAGACCCCGGCAGGCGGCCACGACGTGTCCCGGGGTGGCCCGCCAGCCCCCGTTGACGAGGCGGTGCGCCTCGGCGAGGTCCCACGTGCGCGGGACGTCCACCCGGGCGTCGACGACCGGCCGCAGCGTCGAGGCCGCCGACCACACCACCCACCGCGGACGCGTCGTCGCCGTGACGCTCGCCACCCGCTCGACGAGGGCCTCGAGCGGCACGTGCTCGTCGACCCCCTCACCGAGCAGGAGGGCGGCGGTCGGTCCGACGACGAGTGCGACGAGGGGGACTGCGTTGTCAGGCAATGGATCCCGCGATCCTGTCGATTGCCTCGGCGAGGATGTCGGGGGAGGTGGCGAAGTTGACCCGCGCATGCCCGGCCCCGACGGAGCCGAACGTCGGGCCGTCCGACAGCGCGACGCGTGCCGTGTCGACGAGCCGCGTCGCGGGCCGGTCGCCGAGGCCGAGTCCGCGCAGGTCGAGCCACGCCAGGTAGGTGGCCTCGGGAACGACGAGGCGCGCGCCGGGGAGGCGCTCGGTGACGAGCCGCGAGAGCAGCGCGCGGTTGGCGTCGAGCTCGGCCAGCAGGTGCGCGAGCCACTCACGTCCGTGGCGCCAGGCGGCGACGTGCGCGACGACACCCAGATGGCTCGCGCCGAAGGTCACGAACGGGTGCAGGCGGCGCACGTCGGACACGGCGTCGGGCCCCGGGGCGATGACGGCGGCCTTGAGCCCCGCGAGGTTCCACGCCTTGGAGGCCGACGACACGACGATGCCGCGCCCGGTGCCCGGCACCGTCAGGTACGGGGTGAAGGTGCTGGAGGTGTAGACGAGGGCGCCGTGGATCTCGTCGGACACGACCCGGACGCCGTGGTCCTCGGCGAGGCGTGCCACCGCGGCCAGCTCGTCGGCGGTGTGCACCGTGCCGGTCGGGTTGTGCGGGTTGGACAGGAGCAGGACCGCCCGTGTGCCGCCTGCGGTGGCGGTCGCGAAAGCCTCTGCGAGAGAGTCGAGGTCGAGGCGAAGGTCGGCTCCGAGAGGTGCTTCGACGACGCGGCGCCCGGCGGCCTCGACGACCTCGAAGAAGGCGTTGTAGACGGGCGTCGTCAGCACGACGGGACCGCCCGGGTCGGTGAGCAGTCCCAGCAGGTGGGTGACGCCGGTGAGCACGTCGGTGACGCGCACCGTGGCGCCGGGGTCGGGCCGCCAGCCCCACGTGTCCGCGGCGTGCTCGGCGAACGCCTCGGCGTAGTCGACCGTCCAGGCGTAGCCGGTGTCGCCACGCTGCACCGCCGCGCCGACGGCCTCGACGACGGCGGGGCAGGGCTGGGCGTCCATCTCGGCGATCCACAGCGGCAGGACGTCGGGGTCGTAGCGCCGCCACTTGACGCTCGTGCGGTCGCGGCGTAGCTCGTCGAGCGACGCGCCGAGGATCGGTCCGGGCATGGCACGACCCTACGAGACGCCGCCGACCGTGCGTGAGCCGCAGATCGACGACACCTTGGGGCGCATGCGCGCCCCGTCTCGTCATACGGTGACGGGGGAGGCCGCCGGGTGCGGCGGAAGACGCGACTCGTTCAAGGGGTGAGAGCCGGTGGGCTTCTTCGGTTGGGACAGGACCGAGGCCGTCAAGGCCTCGGACAGTGCGGCGGAGCAGGCTGGGGCGGTGGTGCGCAACGGGGCGCCGGCCCGTGTCGACCAGTCCGCGGAGGGCGGGCTGACAGGTGCGGCGACCCGCCTCGTCGAGCGCCTCCTCGACGTCGGCATCGACGGCAAGGGCCCCTTCGACTCCGCGCACACGGTCGCCGCCAAGGCCCTCCGTGACGCCTCCGGTGACGCTGACCAGGCGCTGCGCATCATCGCGCGCGACCACCGGCAGCTCGGTGCCGCAGGCGGATTCATCACCGGCCTCGGTGGCTTCTTCACGATGCCGGTGTCCCTGCCGGCGAACATCCTCGAGTTCTACCTCCTCGCCACACGCCTGACGGCGGCCACCGCGAAGGTCCGCGGCTACGACATCGACCAACCCGAGATCCGCTCGGCGATCCTGCTGACCCTCGTCGGCGCCGACAGCGACGACATGCTGAGGAAGGCGGGCCTGCACGCAGCCGGGGGCAAGCTGTCGGCCCTCGCCCTCGACCGTCTGCCCGCGCCAGCGGTCATGGTCCTCAACAAGGCCGTCGGCTTCCGTCTGCTCGCGCGCATCGGCCAGGGCACGTTCGCCCGCCTCGGTCGCGCCGTGCCCGTCGTCGGTGGCCTGCTCGGGGCCGCTGTCGACGTCTACATGCTCGGGCGCATCGGCAAGCAGGCGGCCAAGGAGTTCCCGTCCCTGGCGACGTTCGGTCGCTGAGACCCCGGGCGACGATGACGAGGGTGTCGAGACGACCATGACATCGGGAATCCAGGCCGCGCCCCGTACGTTGGGGCGGGCATGAAGGCTGCCTCCCGGATCAAGCTCGCTGCGACCGTCGCGTCCGTCGTGCGTGCCGCCACCCGACCCGGTGCGCCCGGGGTGGGCGAACGCGTCCAGGCGGTGCCCCGACTGGTCCGCGCGACGCTCGACCACGCCTACACCGGGACGTCCCTGCGGCGTCTCGGGCTCGTGGCCGCTGCCGTCGCCTACGTCGCATCGCCGATCGACCTCGTGCCCGAGGCGATCCTGCCGGTCATCGGGGCGGTGGACGACGCCGTCGTGCTGACGTGGGTCGTCCGGGCGTTCTTCGAGGAGACCGATCGCTTCATCGCCTGGGAGATCGGCCAGGGCCGGCACCACGGCCGCGGTCGGGCAGGGGCCACCGGGCAGACCGTGCCCGGGCAGGCCGTACCGACGTCCGCGCCGGCTCCCTCGGCGCCGCCGGCGGGTCAGCCGTCGGGCACCACGCTCGGCACGGCTGCCGACGCCCGGGCCCGCCTGTGGGCCGGCGAGGTCAGCGACAGCCGACGCCGCGACCGCGACGTCACGGGTGCCGCCCGTGGGCGCCTCGTCGGCAGGCAGGGCGCTGCGGCCGGCTCACGACCCGCGCCCGGCGCGCCGTCGGCAGTTCCCGGCCGCGCCGAGGGCACCGGGCGTGTCCGTCTCCCCGAGGGTGCGCGTCAGGCCGCGACCGACTACGTGCTCGAGTCGGTCCGCAAGCGGCTCGAGCGCTGAAGGCCCGGTCGCCGTCGTCCACACCCCCTCGCGCCGAGGGACGCGCGTCCACAGCCGGGGTCTGCAGGGCTGCGGCCCCGACCCGGCCGAGGGCAGCCTTCGGGCATGCCGAAGATCTCCCTGTCCGGACCCGCCGAGCTGTTGACGGTTCTGCCCTACCACCTCGGCTTCCGGCCCGAGCGCAGCATCGTCGTCGTCTGCTTCCACGAGCTGCGCCTCGGGTTGGTGGCCCGGCTCGACCTCGTCGGTCCGGCCGACGCCGCGCGGGCGGCCCAGCAGACCGTGCCGACCCTGGTGCAGGAGCGCCCGAGCCGCGTCGTCCTCGTCGGGTTCGCGGGCGGGCCGGACGAGTCGGGCGATCCGGTACCGCTGCTCGACGCGCTGCGGGACGGTCTCGACGAGGGAGGGGTGACGGTCGGGGAGCGACTGGTCGTCCGCGACGGGCAGTGGTTCGGGCTCGACTGCGACTGCTGTCCGTCTCCCGGGCGGCCCATGCCCGAGCCGGCCGATGTACCGGCCGTCGCCGAGTACGTCGCGATGGGTACCGCCGTGCTCGCCAGCCGCGAGGAGCTGGCCCGGCTCGTCGAGCCCCTCCCACCCGAGGACCCCGACCACGCCGGGCGGCTGGCCGCGGTGGAGGAGTGGGTGGGCCGGCTCGAGCGAGCCGACGGCGGCGGCTCGGTCGCCGACCGTCGGGCCCGCGGTGAGCTCGTCGACGAGGCTCTCGGAGCATGGGTGCGGCTCGTGCGGTCCGGGCTCGACGTCGACCCGTCCCCCCGGGCCGTCGCGGCGCTCGTCGGGCCCCTCGTCGACACGCGCCTGCGCGACCTGGTCGTCTCGTGGCTCTGCCCGGGCTTCCCCGGTGACCACGTCCCCGACGAGCTCGCCACCCGGCTGCGGCGGGCCCTCGACATCCATGGCGGCCCCGGGGCGGGCGCCACGGCCTGGGCCGAGACCGAGGCCCAGACCGAGCGGCTCGTCCTGGCACGCGTCGAGCAGTTGTGCCGGGCCACGCCCGAGGCGTGCGCCGCTCCGGTCCTCGCGGCGACCGCCGCCTACGCCTGGTGGCTCGGCGACGGTGCCCATGCCTCGTTCGCGGCCGACCGTGCCCTGCTCGCCGACCCGGGGCACGTTCTGGCGACGCTCGTCCGGGCAGCTCTCGAGAAGGGCGTCCGCCCGCCCCGGTGCGCCTGAGGAGGCGGCCCGGGCCGGTCCACGGGCTGGACCGGCGGGCGGTGCGTGCGCATCCCGTCGCGTATGGTTGGGAGCAGGTCATGAGCGCCAGCGACAAGCCCCGGCTCGCTGGCCGGCAACCCTCCTTCGCGGTGGGGTGCCCCGGGTGAGGACCAGGCCGCACCGGTATGGGACCGCGGCAAGCGCGAACATCCGAGGAGCTCTCCGCATGACTGTGACCCACCGTCCCGGCCAGGTCACGCGCCGCCCCGTCCGTCCCCCGCAGGGTCCGGACAGAGCGGGCGCCCGAACGGATGCCCGAACGGATGCGCCGGGTGGAGACGGGGTGTGGCGCGACGGCGACCCCGTCGGCCGGCGCCGGTTCGCCGAGCTCGGCGACCTCGAGCTCGAGCGCGGGGGAGTCCTGCCCGGCGTCCGGGTCGCCTACGAGACGTGGGGCCGGCTCAACGAGGCCCGCGACAACGTCGTCCTCGTCGAGCACGCGCTGACCGGCGACAGCCACGTCGTCGGCGAGGCCGGCGGGGGCCATCCGTCGCCGGGCTGGTGGGACAGCCTCATCGGTCCCGGTCAGGCGGTCGACCCCGACGAGTGGTTCGTCGTCGCTGCCAACGTCCTCGGTGGCTGCCAGGGCACGACCGGGCCGGCGAGCCCGGCCCCCGACGGCCGCCCGTGGGGCAGCCGCTTCCCGTACGTCACGGTGCGCGACCAGGTCACCGCCGAGCGGGCCCTGCTCTCGCATCTCGGCATCACCCGTGTCGCCGCCGTCATCGGTGGCTCCATGGGTGGCATGCGCGCCCTCGAGTGGGCGGTCAGCCATCCCGACTCCGTCGAGCGCTGCGTCGTGCTCGCCTCGACGCCGTACGCCACGGCCGACCAGATCGCCTGGTGCCAGCCGCAGCTGCTCGCGATCCGCACCGACCCGCACTTCGCCGGCGGCGACTACTACGACTCCGCGCACCGCCCCGACACCGGGCTCGGCCTGGCACGGCGCATCGCGCACGTCACCTACCGCACGGAGGCCGAGCTCGGTGACCGGTTCGGCCGCGAGGCCCAGCTCGGTGAGGACCCCTTCAGCGTCGGCGAGCGTGCCGCCGGCAGAGGGCGCTTCGCCGTCGAGTCCTACCTCGACCACCACGCCGGCAAGCTCGCCCGACGCTTCGACGCCAACTCCTACGTCGTGCTCACCGAGGCGATGAACTCCCACGACGTCGGCCGCGACCGCGGTGGGCTCGAGGCGGCGCTGGCCCGCGTCACGGCCGACTGCACCGTCGTGTCCGTCGACACCGACCGGCTCTACCCGCCGCGGCTGTCCGACGAGCTCCACGCCGCGCTGCCCGGCGCGACACGCGTGTCGATCAGCTCGGCTTTCGGCCACGACGGCTTCCTCATCGAGGAGGCGCAGGTGGGCTCGGTCGTCCGCGACGCGCTGGCCCGGCGCCGACGTCACTGACGCGCTCGCGGGCTCCGTGCCGGACCGGCGTCGGGGCAGTCCGGTCGTGCCGCTGCCGCGGTGACCCATTTCGGGTACGGTGCGACCACCGGTTTGTTGCCGTACCAAGGAGGTCCGGGAAGTGGCCATCGTCGTCGGATACGTCGCCACCAAGGAGGGACGCGCGGCGCTCAAGCGAGCCGCCGAGGAGTGCGTCCTCCGGGGCACCAAGCTCGTCGTCATCAGCTCCCACCGAGGTGGGAAGGACTTCGACGCCGACGAGGCCGCCGCGTTCGAGGCCGAGCTCGCCCGCGTCAAGGCCCTGCTGGCCGACAAGGGCCTCGAGCACGAGGTGCGTCAGCTCGTCCGCGGCAACGACCCGGCCGAGGACCTCATCAGCGTCGCCGAGGAGGAGCACGCCGACTTCATCGTCATCGGCCTGCGTCGCCGCAGCCCCGTCGGCAAGCTGATCCTCGGCTCGAACGCCCAGCGGATCCTGCTCGACGCCTCCTGCCCGGTGCTGGCGGTCAAGGCCGGCTGAGCCGGGCCCACCCCCGTCTGCGCCGCCGGGACCGTTCCGCGCGGACCCCGTTCGGACCCCCGTTCGGATCGCTGTTCGGGCCCTCGGAGGGCCCGAACGGGATGCGCAACACACCGGCGACACGGCCGTCCGGGCGGATCCGTTCGCTCGCACGCCGCCGGGCGTTTTATAATGTCCGAGTACCGGATCGCATGAGGCACACCGAGAGATCGTCCGAGGGACCCGACTCCGACAGGCCACGCACTTCCGGCACGAACCCCCATTCTCGTTCGTTGTGATGTGGCATGTCCGCGTGCCCGACGTCGGCCCGCGTCACACGAGAACCGCGATGAAAGGCGACTGCATCCGTGCCGAAGGCAACACCCGCTGGAACCCCCAAGACCCTGCCGAAGGTTTTCCAGCACGAGGCGATCATGCAGCTCCTGGTCAGAGGCAGCACCAACGGAAGCATCACCGGCACCGAGATCGCACGAGCCCAGGCTGAGGCCGCCCTCGACCTGAAGCAGATGAAGCCGGTCCTCGTCACCCTCGAGGCCCACGACATCGAGATCGTCGTCGACGCGCCGCACACCGAGACGAAGAAGCGAACCCGATCCGGGACCAAGGGAGGCACTGTGGCCACCGCACGTTCCACCACCGCTGCTGCGACGACGACTGCCAAGAGGACGACGACCGCCAAGACGACGGCCAAGAAGGCTGCCGTCACGACGACGAAGGCCGCGGCTGCGTCCGGCGACGCCGCGGACACCGCGGCGGACACGACGACGGCCCGCAAGGCTGCGACGAACGCCGGGGTGGCCAAGGCTGCGGCCAAGCCGGCCGCCAAGAAGGCAGCGGCGAAGAAGACCGCGGCCAAGAAGACCGCGGCCAAGAAGACCGCTGCCGGCGCTGCCGACACCGACGGCGACGACGCCGAACCCGAGGACGCCGACGAGAGCGAGCTCGAGGACGTCGAGGTCACCGACGAGGACGACAGCGACACCGCCGAGGAGACCGCCGAGGGCGCCGAGTCCGAGGACGGCGACGAGGCGGCCCCGGCCGCCCAGGGTGCCGCCCCGGCCGAGGAGGCCGAGGAGTCCGGCTTCGTCATCCGCGACGACGACGAGGACGACGCGCCGGCGCAGCAGGTCGTCACGGCCGGTGCCACCGCCGACCCCGTCAAGGACTACCTCAAGCAGATCGGCAAGGTCGCCCTCCTCAACGCCGAGCAGGAGGTCGAGCTCGCCAAGCGCATCGAGGCCGGCCTGTTCGCCGAGGAGAAGCTCAACTCCGGCGACAAGATCGACATGAAGCTCAAGCGCGAGCTCTGGTGGATCGCCCAGGACGGCAAGAAGGCCAAGAATCACCTGCTCGAGGCCAACCTGCGACTGGTCGTCTCGCTCGCCAAGCGCTACACGGGTCGCGGCATGCTCTTCCTCGACCTCATCCAGGAGGGCAACCTCGGCCTCATCCGTGCGGTCGAGAAGTTCGACTACACCAAGGGCTACAAGTTCTCGACGTACGCCACGTGGTGGATCCGCCAGGCGATCACCCGCGCCATGGCCGACCAGGCCCGCACCATCCGCATCCCGGTGCACATGGTCGAGGTCATCAACAAGCTGGCCCGCGTCCAGCGCCAGATGCTCCAGGACCTCGGGCGCGAGCCCACCCCGGAGGAGCTGGCCAAGGAGCTGGACATGACGCCCGAGAAGGTCGTCGAGGTCCAGAAGTACGGCCGCGAGCCCATCTCGCTGCACACCCCGCTCGGCGAGGACGGCGACAGCGAGTTCGGTGACCTCATCGAGGACTCCGAGGCGATCGTCCCGGCGGACGCCGTCAGCTTCACGCTCCTGCAGGAGCAGCTGCACTCGGTGCTCGACACGCTCTCCGAGCGCGAGGCCGGCGTCGTGTCGATGCGCTTCGGCCTGACCGACGGCCAGCCGAAGACGCTCGACGAGATCGGCAAGGTCTACGGCGTGACCCGTGAGCGGATCCGCCAGATCGAGTCCAAGACGATGAGCAAGCTGCGTCACCCGAGCCGTTCGCAGGTCCTGCGCGACTACCTCGACTGACGGGCCCCACCGCCGGCACGCGAAAGAGCAGCTCGTCCCTCGCGGACGAGCTGCTCTTTCGCTGTGTGGTCGACGAGCCGAGACCTCGATGGCTCAGCGGCGACGGGAGCCGAGCCGGTCGGGCAGCCCGCGCCACCAGCTCACCCCGGCCGCGGGCCAGATGAACGAGCGCAGCCGCGTCTGCCACGCGCGGGTGCGCCCGATGGTGCGACGGATCGACCGGATGTCGGTGTGCAGGCGCACCGCCTCCTGCGGCGTCGTGCGCTCGGGCCGGTCGTAGCGGGCCTTCTCGAGCGTCGCCGTGACGCGTCCCATCGCCGTGGCGTCTTCGGGGTCCAGGTGGCCCTCGGTGACGTACCGCTCGCGGAGCTGGCGCAGCGTCACCCCCTGCGGGGCGGTGAGGCCGAGGTCGCCGAGGTGCGAGGTCAGTGCGTCCCACTCCGCCTCGATGAGGTCCTGGCGGGTGACGGCGGCGCGCCGCCGGCGCACCCGGAGCAGCCAGGCCGTCAGCGGCATGACGAAGGCTGCGAGGAGGCCGACGACGACCGCGAGCACGATGACGACGTTGCGCAGGCTGAACACCGAGGCGAGCGTGTCGGTGAACGAGGGCTGGACCGGTGCCGCGGCGACGGTCGCCGTCGTCGTGCGCGACGGTCTCGCGGTCGCGGTGCTGCCGGACTGGGTGTCGTCGACGGAGCGGCCGCCGCCGGTCCCGCCGGAGCCGGCGCCGAGGACGGCGTAGGGCGGCGGCGTGCCGGAACGGGCGCCCGGGGTCGGCTCGAAGCGCAGCCACCCGTAGCCCTGGAAGTACAGCTCGGGCCAGGCGTGGGCGTCGGAGGACTTGACGACGTACTCGTCGCCGGAACGGTTGCCCGGCAGGAACCCGATGGCCATCCGCGCCGGGATGCCCTGCGCGCGCGCCATCATGATCATCGCCGTCGCGAACTGCACGCAGTACCCGCGTCGGGTCCGGTAGAAGTTCTCGATCGGCTCGAGCAGCCGGCCCGCCTCGTCGCGCAGCGGTTCGCCGAGGTCGAGGGTGTAGGTGTAGCGCGAGGTGTCACGCAGGTGGTTCTGGATCGCGATGGCCTTGTCGAGCGGGTTGTCGGCGCCCGCCGTGACTTCCGTCGACCAGCGCTCGATGAGGGCGCGCGAGCGGTCCGGGATCGTCAGGTCGTCGTCCGTGATGTCGGGGGAGTCCGGCGTGCCGGAGTCGCGCAGCTCGGCCGCGTTCGGCGCGACGTCGGCGTAGGTGACCCGGTAGTCCGCGACGGCCGTGTCGACGCGGACGTCGCGGGTGATGGGGTCGATCCGCCACCGGGTGCCCGGCATCGAGACGGCCACGACGGGGAACGGGGCGGCGACGCGCGGTGCGGACAGCGTGTTGCCGGTGACCGTGATGACGTAGTCGCGACGCTGCGAGGGCGGCGGCAGCGGCATCGGGTCTGCGGGGCCCTGGTTCGTGCCCGCCTCCTGCCACTGGCCCCGTGAGTAGTACGACGTCGCGAGGACCCGCAGCGGTGGCCGGGTGAAGCCCGTGGTCGTGTACCGCAGCACCGGCGTCTGGTCGGTGTCGTTGAGGCTGCGGCTGAGGTCGAGGGTGTTGTTGAACCCCACCGATCCCTGGCCGCCGCCGCCCGAGCGGCCGAGCCCGTCGGTGAGGTAGCGGGGCGGGAAGTGCGGGACGAAGACCGGCACGAGCAGGGCCACCACGACGCCGACGGCGCCGACGCGCACCGCTGCACCGGAGAAGGAACGGAGGGCGGCGCGGTCGTGCGCCGCCTCGTCGATCTCGCTGTGCTCGGCGGGCCGAGCCGTGCCCCACCGCCCGAACTGCGCCCGGGCCGTGGTGTGCACCATGAGCAGCCACACGACGACCGGCAGGACGAAGTAGCGCAGGGCCAGCGCGGAGTCGCCGTTGGCCGCCGCGACGAGGTAGGCCGCGAGCAGGGGCAGGCCCGACGCGGCCGGGCTGCGCCACGTCGCGGCCGCTGCGTCGACGCTGATCGCGACGAGAGCCACGATGATGAGCAGGCAGAAGGTGACACCGTCGTTGAGCGGTGCGGGCGCGCTGTACCGCTGCACGGTCTCGAGGGCCTGCAGGCCGAGGCCGTTGAGCACCTCGAGGGTGTCGAGCGTCGGCACGACGAGGTAGGCGAAGGTGCCGCCCGCGAACCGTACGACGAGGAAGACGGCGAGCACGAGCACCTGCACCGCCACGACGAGCGGCCGCGACCGGGTCAGGCCGCGCATGAGCAGCCCGACGCCCGCGGTGAGCGCGACGACGAGGACGGCCTGGCCGAACCAGCTCGTCTCGAGGAAGAGGCTCGTGACGGGGTAGCACGCGCAGAGCACCGCGAGGGCCCCGAGGAGGGTGATGCGCCAGCGTCGACGGGTCATCGGCTGCCTCCCACGGTCGCGGCGGTCAGCACGGCCCAGGCGTGGGCGATGTCGTCGTCCCGGGTGGCCGCCACCGCGCGCCACCCGGCCATCCGCAGGGCATCGACGTGCCCGATGGCGTCGTCGGCGTCGGTCGTGCCGAAGGACCGGGCGTCGACGACGAGGGCCAGGCCCGTCGTGCCCGGCTGGCGCAGGCTCGCCACCCGCGAGGTGACGTCGGGGTCGAACGGGCCCACGAGGGCGACGACGAGCCCACCCGCGGCGGCCAGGGCCTGGGCGGCACGCAGGATCTCGTCCTCGCCGCTGTCGTCGCGCTGCTGGGTCACGGCGAGCGTGTCGAGGATCTCGTCGACGGGCATCGGCTCGGCCGCTCTGCCGCTGTCGACGGTCTCGGCGCACACGAGGTGCACGGCGTAGCCGGACTCGGCCAGGTGCACGGCGATCGAGGCCGCGGCCGTGACGCACCACTCGAAGGAGCCGGTGGCCCCCGACCCGCCGTGGGCCGAGGGGCGCGGGTCGAGCAGCACGAGGGCACGGCGTTGGGCCGGGCGGTCCTCCTGGCGCACCATGAGGTCGCCGGTGCGGGCCGTGGCCGGCCAGTGGATGCGGCGCAGGTCGTCGCCGTCGCGGTACTCGCGGATCGTCACGTCGTCCTCGCCGTGCAGGGCGATGAGGTGGGCCTGCTCGCCCTCGGAGCCGACGCCGGCGCTCGGGTGCCGGCTCGAGCCGAGCGGGTGCACCTGCGGCAGGATGACGAGGTCGCTCGTCCCCTCGAGGACGGCATGGCGGTTGGCCAGCCCGAACGGGTCCTGCACCTGCACGCCGAGCGGGCCGAGCCGGTGCCGGCCGCGAAGGTGCGAACGCACCCCGTAGTCGATGGCCCGGACGCGTCCGGGCGGGATGTGGCCGACGACGAAGCGCGGCCGGTCGCCGAGGACGTAGTCGAGGCGCTCCTCGGCCAGGAAGATCGGCGTCGTCGAGCCGGAGACGTTCTCGAAGGACAGGGTCACGTGGGCGTCCTGCCCGACGCTGATGCGCTCGGGGTGCGCGTGCCGCTCGATGCGCATCCGCGTGCGGCGCGTGCGCACGAGCGCCGAGGAGATGACCGGCAGCGCGATGAGGAGCACGCCGAACCGGGTGATGTCGCGGAAGCCGAAGACGACCCCCGCGAGCACGAGCACGATGCCGGAGCCGAAGAACGCCCGCCCCCGGGTCGTGAGGACGCTGCGCAGGGCACGCACGGGCGGCCTTCCCGCCTCAGCGTGCGGCCGGCGGGACCGGCACCTGGCGCAGGAGGTCGACGACGACGTCGGCGGTGGTGCGGCGGGCCAGCTGGGTCTCGCTCGAGGGCATGAGCCGGTGGGCGAGCACGGGGGAGGCGAGGACCTGCACGTCGTCGGGGATGACGTGGTCGCGACCTTCGAGGGCGGCGTGCGCACGGGCGGCCCGGAGCAGCTGGAGCGCGGCCCGGGGCGAGGCGCCGAGGCGCAGCGCCGTCGTGGCGCGGGTGCGCGCCACGAGGTCGACGATGTACTGGCGCACGGCCGGGCTCGCGTGCACGCGGGTGACCGCGTCGACGACGCGGTTGATGGTGTCGGCGTCGGTGACCGGGACGAGTCCCTCGAGCGGCGAGTGCGCGCCGTGCGTCTCGAGCAGCGCGAGCTCGGCCTGTGGCGCCGGGTAGCCCATCGAGATCCGGGCCATGAAGCGGTCGCGCTGGGCCTCGGGGAGGGGGTAGGTGCCCTCCATCTCGATGGGGTTCTGGGTGGCCATGACGATGAACGGCGCCTGCAGTGTGTACGTCGTGCCGTCGACGGTGACCTGGCGCTCCTCCATCGACTCGAGCAGCGCCGACTGGGTCTTCGGCGAGGCCCGGTTGATCTCGTCGCCGACGACGACGTTGGCGAAGATCGCGCCCGGGCGGAAGTCGAAGCGTCGGGCGTCCTGGTTGAACACACTGACGCCGGTGATGTCGCTCGGCAGCAGGTCGGGCGTGAACTGGATACGGCGCACCGTCGCGTCGATGGAGCGCGCGAGGGCCTTGGCCAGCATCGTCTTGCCGACGCCCGGCACGTCCTCGATGAGCAGGTGGCCGCCGGCGAAGAGGACGGTGACGGTCGTGCGCACGACCTCGTGCTTGCCCTCGATGACGCTCGTCATGGCCGTGACGAGTCGGTCGGCCACCTCGTGGACGAGATCGAGGTCGGTCCCCCCGGCACCGGCCGTCGTGTCGAGTCCGGTCTGCGTCGTCGTCACTGCTACCCGCTTTCTTCCCCATGTCGATGCGCCGGCCCGCTCGTGGCGGCCGACGCACTCCGTCAGGTGATCTTCTCCCATGGACCCCGGGTGTCGGAAGTGATCGACGCGCTGGTGGCCGGAAGAAGGCGCATCCGGCCTCCTCCACTCTCCTCCACGGGGACGACGAACGGGCCTCGTTGGTTCGTTCCCGACGCCTCGGCGGGCGCCTGCTGAGCACGATCTCGCTTCCGACGGGGGAGTGGCGTCGGCCCCGGCCGGCGGGCCGGATCCGACGGGGAGTCCTCCCCTCCACTTCGCACCACCCCTCCTGACCTGCGCAAACGCGACGCGCCGGGCGCGAGTTTCGGCCAAACGTCGTTGACGGTGGAGTGAAGTGGAGTACTGTGGAGGAACAAGGTAGGGAATGGGGTCGCCCGCGGGTCGAAAAGGGGAGGTGCGGACCGTGTTTCTCGGAACGCACACGCCTCGCCTCGACGACAAGGGCCGCATCTTCCTGCCGGCCAAGTACCGCGATCGGATGGCCGGGGGGCTCGTCGTCACCCGGGGCCAGGAGCGGTGCCTCTTCATCTACCCCATGGACGAGTTCGTCACGGTCGCCGAGCAGATGCGCCAGGCACCGACGACGAGCCGCGCCGCCCGCGACTACATGCGCGTCTTCCTGTCGGGAGCCTCCGACGAGATCCCCGACAAGCAGGGGCGCTTCACCATCCCGGCCAACCTGCGCCAGTACGCCGGCCTCGACCGTGACGTCACGGTCATCGGTGCCGGCTCGCGCCTCGAGGTCTGGGACAGCACCGTCTGGAACGACTACCTCGAGCGGACCGAGCAGGCCTTCGCCGACACGGCCGAGGAGGTGATCCCCGGCCTCTTCTGAGGCACACCGCACCTGAGCACCGGCCTCCAGCCGCTCCGATCCCGGGACGACTTCCCCCGTCCCGGGCGAGGCAGCGGATGGGGACCAGTCCCCAGGTGTCCACCACGAGACCGAAAGACGGCGACGACCAGCTCCCTCCACCTGGTCGCCGGCCGCACCTCCACCCGCACCATCCCCACCCCATCCCCGGATCGACCGGACCGACTCGGCAGACGTCTGACCTTCTCCGCGTCACACCAGCAACACCAGCACCACATGCAACACAGAGCACATTCGCACCACGCGTGAGAGGGACGCACATGACCGACCGAGGACCGGCGCAGGAACGGCACGTGCCCGTGATGCGCGACCGGATCCTCGACCTGCTCGCCCCGGCCCTCGAGCGGCCCGGTGCGGTGCACGTCGACGGGACCCTGGGCATGGGCGGGCACGCCGAGGGCGTCCTCGAGCGCTTCCCCGAGTGCACCTTGGTCGGCATCGACCGTGATCGCGAGGCCCTGGCCCTGGCAGGGGAGCGGCTCGCCCGCTTCGGCGACCGGTTCCGTCCCGTGCACGCCGTGTACGACGAGATCCGCGACGTCGTCACCGACCTCGGGCTCACGGCCGTCGAGGGCATCCTCTTCGACCT
Organism: Intrasporangium zincisolvens; assembly: GCF_034724055.1. Lineage (NCBI taxonomy): Bacteria > Bacillati > Actinomycetota > Actinomycetes > Micrococcales > Intrasporangiaceae > Intrasporangium > Intrasporangium zincisolvens. The sequence goes on along the minus strand of NZ_JAWIIL010000012.1, from coordinate 72,844 downwards.
CGGCGTCAGCTCGCTGCAGCTCGACGAGGCCGATCGCGGGTTCGCCTACCGCGTCGACGCCCCGCTCGACATGCGCATGGACCAGTCGACCGGCCTCACCGCCGCCGACGTGCTCAACACCTACTCCGAGCAGGACCTGACGCGGATCCTGCGCGACTACGGCGAGGAGCGCTTCGCCCGCAAGATCGCCAGGGCCGTCGTCCACGACCGCGCCCTCGAGCCGTACACGTCCTCCGGGCGCCTCGTGGAGATGCTCCGACGCGTCATCCCCGCGGCGTCGCAGCGCCAGAGCGGGCACCCGGCCAAACGCACCTTCCAGGCCCTGCGCATCGAGGTCAACGACGAGCTGGCCGTGTGGCGCCGCGCCATCGAGGAGGCCGTCGACGTGCTCGCGGTCGGGGGCCGCATCGCGGTGCTGTCCTACCACTCGCTCGAGGACCGCACGACGAAGCGGGCCTTCGCCGCCGGCGCCACCTCGAGCACCCCACCCGACCTCCCCGTCGAGCTGCCCGAGCACGCCCCCTACCTGTCCCTCGTGACCCGGGGCGCCGAGGAGCCCTCGGCCGACGAGGTCGCCACCAACCCGCGGGCCGCCTCGGCCCGCCTTCGCGTCGCCGAGCGCGTGCGCGACACCTCCACGCACTCCGCCCGCAGCACCACCAGGAAGGGACCCACCCGATGAGCCAGATGACCGCGACGGCCCGGCCGCTCCGCGCCCCCCGACGCGCACCGGCGCCCGCCCCGCTCCGCGTCATCCCGAGCTCGATCGCCCGCACCGGCAACGGTGCGTTCGCCGCGATCTGCATCACCCTGCTCGTCGGAGGCCTCATCGCCCTGCTCCTGCTCAACACCGCCCTGGCCCAGGGGTCCCTGGCGCTCGGTGACCTCCAGCGCGAGTCGGCCCGCCTCGACGACACCGCGAGCAACCTGCACGAGCAGATCGACGCGGCCTCGGCCACCGGAGCCCTCGCGCGCAGCGCGTCCGAGCTCGGCATGGTCCGGATGAACACGCGCGGCTACATCGACCTGCGCACCGGGAAGGTGACCGGCAAGCCGGAGGCGGCGACGAAGCAGAACGCGTTCCCGATCGTCACGAGCCCGACGCCGCCGACGGTGACCAAGAAGGTCAGCAGCGTCCTCGCCAAGGCGACGAAGGTCGCGACGGCGGAGGAGGCCGCGGCCGCCGCTGCCAAGGCCACCGGCGCCACGCCGACGACGCCGGGTGCGACGGACTCGGCCCCGTCTGGCTCCACACTGGGCACGACGCAGCCGCAGACCCAGCAGAGCCAGCAGACGCAGGGCACGGCCCCGACGACCACGAGGTGACACGAGGTGACTCGGTGACGCAGACCCGAGGCGGCGACCCTCGGCGCACCGGCCGCGGGGCCGCCCCGACGAGGACGGCAGCCCGCGCGGGCGCACCCCGCGCGGGCGCCTCGGCGTCCCCGAAGACGCCCGCCAGCTCGAGGTCGAACGCCTCGGCGTCGCGCGCCTCGGGCCAGCAGCCCCGCCAGGCACCGCGCCAGGCACCGCGCCGAGCACCGGGTCAGGCACCCCGTCAGGCGCCGCGTCAGGCACCGCGTCAGGCACCGCGTCAGGGTGCCCGGCCGGCACCGGCTACGGGCCGTGGTGCCGCGCCGCGCCGTACCCCGGCCGCCCGGCGACCCACGCCACGCCGGCCGCTGCGCATCTCCAAGGTCAACCCGCGCCGCCGGGCGCGGGTCATGTTCGTCGTGACCCTCTTCGTCTTCACGATCTTCGCCGGGCAGCTGCTGCGCATCCAGGCCTTCGACGCCTCGGCCACCCAGACTGCCGCCCTGAACAAGCGCCTCGTCACGCAGGTCACGCCGGCCATGCGCGGCGAGATCCTCGACACCAAGGGCCAGGTGCTGGCCCAGTCCGTCGACCGGTACACCGTCGCCGCCGACCCGACGATCATCGGCTGCTTCGTCAAGGTCGCGGGGGAGTGCACCTCCGACGGCGTCACCAAGGCGGCCACGGCCCTGGCGCCGCTGCTGCAGAAGAGCGTCGATGACCTGACGCCGCTGCTGAACCGCCAGAAGACCCGTTACGTCGTGCTCGCCCGCAACGTCAACCCGGCCGTCTACCGCGAGATCCGCGCGCTCGGGGTGCCGGGCGTCACCGGCGAGCGCACTGCCCAGCGCGTCTACCCGACGTCGATGGCCTTGGGCCAGCTCGTCGGCTACGTGCTGCCCTCCGACCAGACCGGCGCAGGCGGCGTCGAGCAGCTGCTCGACAAGACCCTCGCCGGCACACCCGGTAAGTCGGTGGCCGAGCGGGCCCGCGACGGCTACGTCATCCCCGGATCGACGCGCGTCGACACCCCGGTGGTCAACGGGCGCAACGTCAGGCTCACCATCGACGCCGACCTGCAGTGGTACGCCCAGAACGCCCTGGCCAAGCAGGTCACCGCGGTGGGCGCCGAGTCGGGCACAGCGGTCGTCATGGAGGTCGCCACCGGCAAGGTGCGCGCCGCCGCGAGCTACCCGACCTTCGACCCCAACGACCTCGCCGACGCCAAGTCGTCCAACCTCGAGAACCAGGCCTTCAACGTCGCCTTCGAGCCCGGATCCACCGGCAAGCTCATGACGATGGCGGCCGCGCTCGAGGAGGGCGTCATCACGCCCGACACCGGCGTCATCGTCCCGGAGCGCCTGCCCCGCGCCGGCGTCCGGTTCAAGGACAACGAGCCGCACGGTGTCGAGAACATGACCGCCACCGGCGTCCTGGCCAAGTCCTCGAACATGGGCACCATGCTCATCGGGGAGCGGGTCTCGCCGACCGTCATGGAGGCCTACTACCGCAAGTTCGGCGTCGGCCAGAAGACGCCCGTCGCCTTCCCCGGCGAGTCGGCCGGCCTCCTCGCGGGGGCCAAGGACTGGGTCTCGAGCCGCCGCTACACGATCCTCTTCGGCCAGGGCTACGCCGTCACGGCGATCCAGCAGGCCGGCGTCTTCCAGACCATCGCGAACAAGGGCGTGCGGGTGCCGCCCTCGCTCGTCGAGGGCGTCTACAACGACAGCGGCACCTTCATCCCGTCGGCGGCGACGACCCCGACGCGCGTCGTCACCCAGGACACCGCGGTCAAGCTCTCGCGGATGATGGAGGAGGTCACGGGTCAGAACGGGACGGCCAGCGCGGCCCGCATCAAGGGCTACCGCGTCGCCGGCAAGACCGGCACGGCCGACCGCTACGACGAGAAGCTCGGCCGCTACAACGGCTTCACGGCCTCGTTCATCGGCTATGCCCCGGCCGAGGCGCCGAAGTACGTCGTCGCCGTCTTCATCCAGAAGCCGTCGGCCGGCATGTTCGGCGGCATGCTCGCCGGGCCGGTGTTCAACCAGATCATGACCTACATCCTCGAGCGCACCGGTGCGCCGCCGAGCCCGAAGTCGACCCTCGACTACCACGTCTGGGCCGACAAGCCGCTGTCCCCGAACGACCCCACGGTCATCAGCAATGCGCGGGCCCAGCGGGATGGCCTGTAAGTTGGGATGACGTGTCACCTTCCACCGTTCGACCCGCCACGTCGGGCGTGCCCCTCCCTGCGCTGGGCGCCCTCGGCGACCTGACGAGCCGGACGGGAGGCGCCCCGCAGGCCGCTTCCCGGCCCGCCGACGAGACCCTCGTGACCGGCGTCACCCTCGACAGCCGCAGCGTCCTTCCGGGTGACCTCTACGCCGCCCTGCCGGGCTTCAACGTGCACGGGGCCCGCTTCGCCGCCGACGCCGTCCGCGCCGGCGCCGTCGCCGTGCTCACCGACGCCGAGGGCCGCGCCCTCGTCGAGGAGGCCGTCGCGCGCGAGGGGCTCGACGCCGTGCCGGTGCTCGTGGCCGCCGACCCGCGCGCCGTGCTCGGGCAGGCCGCCGCGACCGTGTACGGGCGGCCCTCGGAGGGGCTGACGATGATCGGCATCACCGGGACGAACGGCAAGACGACGACCGCCTACCTCGTCGAGTCGGCGCTGCGGGCCCACGGCTCGCGCACCGGGCTCATCGGCACCGTCGAGACCCGCATCGGCGAGGACCGCGTCGAGTCGGTGCGCACGACCCCGGAGGCCACCGACCTGCACGCCCTGCTCGGCGTCATGCGCGAGCGCGGCACCGACGCGTGCGTCATGGAGGTGTCGAGCCACGCCCTCGAGCTGCACCGCGTCGACGGGGTCGTCTACGACGTCGCGCTCTTCACGAACCTCTCCCAGGACCACCTCGACTTCCACCCGTCGATGGAGGCCTACTTCGCGGCCAAGGCCTCGCTCTTCACGCCCGAACGCTCGCGCGCCGGCGTCGTCTGCGTCGACGACGCGTGGGGCGCCCGCCTGGCGCGCGAGGCCGGCGTGCCGGTGACGACGCTGTCGACGCTGTCGACGCTGTCGACGCTGTCGACGACGGACGCGTCCGAGGCCGCCGACACCGCCGCCCATGCAGCCGACTGGACCGTCGAGGACGGTGACGCCGGCGCGTTCACGCTGCGCGAGCGGGCGACCGGCCGCGGCCTGGCGCTCGTCTCGCACCTGCCGGGCCACTTCAACGTCGCCAACACCGCCCTCGCCGCCCTCGCGCTGCTCGCCACCGGGCTCACCGACGCCGAGGTGGAGGCCGCCATGGCGGTCGCCCCCGACGTGCCGGGCCGGATGGAGGTCGTCGCGGCCGGGGGAGACGGCACGCCCCGCTGCGTCGTCGACTTCGCGCACACCCCCGACGCCGTCGACGCCGCCCTCGTGGCGCTGCGGCCGAGCACGCAGGGGCGCCTCATCGCCGTCCTCGGTGCCGGCGGCGACCGCGACAGCGGCAAGCGTCCGGCCATGGGGGCCGCCGCGGCCCGCCGCGCCGACGTCGTCGTCGTCACCGACGACAACCCGCGCAGCGAGGACCCCGCGACGATCCGTGCCGCGGTCGCCGAGGGCGCCCGCGCGCAGGTGGCCTCCGGAGACGCCACGGCCACCCTCGTCATCGACGGCGGGGCCCGGTCGAGCGCCATCGCCGAGGCCATCGCCCTCGCGGTGGTCGAGTCGGGCGAACAGGGGGAACAGGGGGAGCAGGAAGGGCGCGTCGACACCGTCGTGGTGCTCGGCAAGGGACACGAGAAGGGCCAGGAGATCCTCGGAGTGAAGCACCCGTTCGACGACCGCGACGCCGTCCGCGCCGCCCTCGCCGCCGTCACCTCGACGCGCCGCGCGACGGCGCGCCCGGAGGTGACCGCGTGATCCCCCTGACTCTCGCCGAGGTCCGTGACCTCACCGGCGGGACCGTCCACGGCACCGACGCGCCCGAGGCCGTCGTCGTCGACGGGCCCGTCAGCACCGACTCCCGCGAGTGCGGTGCCGGCAGCCTCTACGTCGCCCGGGTCGGCGAGCACGCCGACGGGCACGCCTACGTCGGCGCGGCCACCGCAGCGGGTGCCGTGGCGGCCCTGACCTCCCGCGTCGTCGACGGCGTGCCGTGCGTCGTGGTCGACGACGTCCAGACGGCCTTCGGGCAGGTCGCCCGCGGGGTCGTCGACAAGGCCCCGGAGCTGCGGGTCGTCGGCATCACCGGCTCGTCCGGCAAGACGAGCGCCAAGGACCTCCTCGCCTCGGTCCTCTCGGCCGTCGCCGAGACGGTCGCGCCGGTCAACTCGCTCAACGGCGAGATCGGCGTGCCGCTCACGGTCTGCCGGGTCACGCCGACCACCCGCTTCCTCGTCGCCGAGATGGGCGCCCGCGGCATCGGCCACATCGAGTACCTGACGCGCATCGCGCCGCCGCAGGTCGCGGTCGTCCTCAACGTCGGCTCGGCCCACGTCGGCGAGTTCGGCTCGAAGGAGAACATCGCGCTGGCCAAGGCCGAGCTGCCTCAGGCGGTCCCGGCCGAAGGCGTCAGCGTCCTCAACGCCGACGACCCGCTCGTGCGCGCGATGGCCGAGGGTCTCGCCTCCCGCGTCGTGCTCGTCGGGCTCGCACCCGACGCCGACGTGCGTGCCGTGGACGTCGAGCTCGACGACCGCGGACGCCCCACGTACACCCTCGTCGCCCTGCAGGGGTCCGCGCGGGTCTCCTTGCGCCAGAGCGGTGCCCACCACGTCGGCAACTCGCTGGCCGTCGCCGCGGCAGCGCTCGAACTGGGCCTCACGCTCGACCAGGTCGTCGCCGGGCTGGGCGCCGCCGAGGCCGTGAGCCGCTGGCGGATGGAGATCACCGAACGCCCCGACGGCGTCGTCGTCGTCAACGACGCCTACAACGCCAACCCCGACTCGATGCGTGCCGCGCTCGACGCCCTCGCCGCGATGGCCACGACCGGCCGCCGCTGGGCCGTCCTCGGCGGCATGCTCGAGCTCGGCGAGGACAGCGACGCCGAGCACAGCGGCGTCGGTGCCTACGCCGTCGACCGGGGCGTCGACCGCGTCGTCGCCGTGGGGGAGGGGGCCCGGCCGATCGCCGACGCGTTCCCCGGCGCGACGTGGGTGCCCGACACCGACGCGGCCCACGCGCTGCTGTCCGAGCAGCTCGAGCCCGGCGACGTCGTCCTGCTCAAGTCGAGCCGCGACAGCGGGCTGCGCTGGCTCGGCGACCGGCTCGCCGGAGTCCCGGTGCCCGAGCCCCGAACCGCGTCGGCGGCGCAGGGGGTGACGCGGTGAAGGGCGTCCTGCTCGCGGCGTCCGTCTCGCTGCTCATCTCCCTCTTCGGCACCCCCCTCTTCATCAAGTTCCTCGTCAAGCGCGGCTACGGCCAGTTCATCCGCGACGACGGCCCCACCTCGCACCACACCAAGCGCGGCACCCCGACGATGGGCGGGGCTGTCATCATCGCGGCGACGTTCGGGGCCTACCTCGTCGCGCACCTGCTGACGCTCAACCCGCCGACGGCATCGGGGCTGCTCGTCCTGTTCCTCATGGGCGGGCTCGGGTTCGTCGGGTTCCTCGACGACTTCATCAAGATCAGCAAGCAGCGCAGCCTCGGCCTGCGCTCGAAGGAGAAGCTGATCGGGCAGACGCTCGTCGGCGTCATCTTCGCGGTGCTCGCCGTCCAGTTCCCGAACGAGCAGTACCGCACCCCGGCGTCGCTGCTCGTCTCGTTCGTCCGCGAGACGAACATCAGCCTCGCCGTCGCGGGCAGCTCGGCCGTCGGCGTCGTGCTGTTCGTCATCTTCGCCAACGTCATGATCGCCGGCGCCTCCAACGGCGTGAACCTCACCGACGGTCTCGACGGCCTGGCCACCGGCGTCTCCACGATGGTCTTCGGCGCCTACGTCCTCATCAGCATCTGGACCTTCAACCAGAACTGCCAGACCAACCCGGGCATCAAGTGCTACGAGGTGCGCGACTCGCACGACCTCGCGCTCGTGGCCGCCGCCGGGATGGGCGCCTGCTTCGGGTTCCTCTGGTGGAACGCGACGCCCGCGAAGATCTTCATGGGCGACACCGGCTCGCTCGCCCTCGGTGGCGCGCTGGCCGGCCTGGCCATCACGACCCGCACCGAGCTGCTGCTCATCATCCTCGGCGGCATGTTCGTCCTCGAGACCCTCTCGGTCGTGGCGCAGGTGGCCTCCTTCAAGCTGACCGGCAAACGGGTGCTGCGGATGGCACCGCTGCACCACCACTTCGAGATGGTCGGGTGGAACGAGGTGACCGTCGTCGTCCGCTTCTGGATCATCGCCGGGCTCTTCGTCGCCTTCGGGCTCGGCCTCTTCTACGCCGAGTGGGTGGTGGGGTCCCAGTGACCTTCGACCCGAGCTACGAGCCCCGCCCGGGCCTGACCCACCGTGACGCCGACTGGAGCGGCATCGCGGTGCTGGTCGTCGGGCTCGGCGTGTCCGGCTTCGCCGCCGCCGACGCCCTCGCCGAGCGGGGCGCGCGCGTCACGGCCGTCTCGCGCGACGCCACCGACGTCATCCGCGAGCGGGCCACCATCCTGGAGATCCTCGGCGTCGACGTGCGCCTCGGTCCCGAGCACGTCGTCGCGCCCCCGGAGGGCACCGAGCTCGTCGTCACCTCGCCCGGCGTCCCGCCGCACGACCCCCTGATGCTCGCCGCGGCCACCGCCGGCATCCCGGTGTGGGGCGAGGTCGAGCTCGCGTGGCGGATGCGCGCCGAGGAGGGCGCGGCGCCGTGGCTCACGGTCACCGGCACCAACGGCAAGACGACGACCGTGCAGATGCTCGCCTCGATCCTGCAGCACGCCGGGCTGCGCGCCACCGCCGCCGGCAACATCGGCACGCCGCTGCTCGAGGCCGTCCTGCACCCTGAGCCCTACGACGTGCTCGCCGTCGAGCTGAGCAGCTTCCAGCTGCACTGGCAGCGCTCGGTCTCGGCGGTCGCGTCGGCCGTGCTCAACGTCGCCCCCGACCACATCGACTGGCACGGCGGCTACGCCGAGTACCTCCGGGCCAAGGGCCGCATCTACCAGAACACGCACCTGGCCTGCGTCTACAACGTCGCCGACATCCAGACCGAGCAGCTGGTCATGGAGGCCGACGTCGTCGAGGGGTGCCGGGCCGTCGGGTTCACCCTCGGCATCCCCGCGCCCTCGATGGTCGGCATCGTCGAGGACGTCCTCGCCGACCGTGCCTTCGTCGAGCAGCGGCAGCGCTCCGCCGCCGAGCTGTGCACGCTGGCCGACCTCCAGGGCGACGGGCCGCCCCCGCCGCCGCACTACGTCGCCAACGCCCTCGCCGCGGCCGCTCTGGCCCGTGCGTACGGCGTGGGGCCGATCGCCGTGCGCGACGGCCTGCGCGCGTTCCGGCCCGACCGGCACCGCATCTCCGAGGTGGCCACGGTCCGCGGCGTCCGGTTCGTCAACGACTCCAAGGCGACGAACCCGCACGCGGCGGCGGCCGCGCTGCGCTCCTTCGACTCCGTCGTTTGGGTCGCCGGCGGGCTGCTCAAGGGGGCCGACGTCGACGCCCTCGTCGAGGACGTCGCCTCGCGGCTGCGCGGCGTCGTGCTCATCGGCGCCGACCGCGACCAGATCGCCCAGGCCCTTTCCCGACACGCGCCGGATGTCCCCGTCGTCGACGTGCCCGAGACCGACACTGGGGTCATGGACCGCGTCGTGAAGCAGGCCGCGCGCCTCGCCCAGCCGGGCGACGTCGTGCTGCTCGCCCCGGCAGCTGCGTCCATGGACATGTTCACGAACTACGGTGCGCGCGGCGACGCCTTCGAGGAGGCGGTCCGCAGGCACGCCAGCGCGAGCGGGGGCGAAGGGTGAGCACTGGGGCGAACCATGGGGTGAGCACGAGGTGAGCACGACGACCTCGAACCGGTCGGGCCGCTCGACGGGTTCGGCGGGCTCGACCGGTTCGGCGTCCAAGGGGACGCCGGCCCGCGGGTCGGCGGCGCAGCGCGCCCGCGCGGCGCAGGCCGCCAAGGAGCGGGCACGCGCCCGTGCGGAGGCGCATGCCGACGAGGCGAGCCGGACCGGCTCCACCCGGTCGCTGCCGATCATCGCCAAGCTCGAGTCGCCGCTGACGACGTACTACCTCATCCTCGGCGCCACGACGACCCTCGTCGTCATCGGGCTCATCATGGTGTTCAGCGCCTCCAGCGTCGAGCAGCTGCTCGCCGACAAGGCCTCCTACACGGTCTTCGCCCGCCAGCTGATGTTCGCCGTCCTCGGCGCGGTCGCGGCCGCCGTCGCCAGCCGCCTCGACGTCAAGAAGTGGAAGCGGCTGGCGATCCCGGCCCTCGTCGTGTCGGTCCTGCTCCTCGCCGCCGTCATCCCGCTCGGGGTCTCGGTCAACGGCAACCAGAACTGGCTCGCGCTCGGGCCGGTGCAGTTCCAGCCCTCCGAGCTGGCCAAGATCGGCATCGTCCTGGCGGGCGCCGCGATCTATGCGAACAAGGCCTCGCGCATGTCGAGCGTACTGCACGTCCTGCTGCCCTTCCTCGTACCGATCAGCGCCGTCGTGCTGGCCCTGATCCTCGCCGGCCACGACCTCGGCACCGCCCTGGTCTTCCTCGTCGTCATCGCCGCGATCCTCGCGGTCGCCGGCGCCCCGCTGCGGGTCTTCGTCGTCGGCGGCCTGCTCGGTGCGGCCGGCGTCGCCGCCCTCGTCGCCACGAGCGGCAACCGCGTCAAGCGCATCGCCGACTTCCTCGACCCGACGTGCAACACCAACCCCGACGGCTGGTGCGGCCAGGCGGTGCACGGCATGTACGCCCTCGCCGACGGTGGCTGGTGGGGCGTGGGCCTCGGTGCCTCCAAGGAGAAGTGGGCGTGGCTCTCCGAGGCCCACAACGACTTCATCTTCGCCATCATCGGCGAGGAGCTCGGGCTGCCGGGCACGCTCATGATCCTCGTGCTCTTCGGCATCCTCGCGTGGGCCTGCTTCCGCCTCGTCAGCCGCACCCAGGACCGCTTCGTGCGCATCGCCGGCTCGGGCATCATGGCCTGGCTCATCGGCCAGGCGATCATCAACATCGGTGCCGTCATCGGGCTCCTTCCGGTCATCGGCGTCCCCCTGCCGCTCGTCTCCGCGGGCGGCTCCTCGCTCGTCACGACACTCCTCGCGCTGGGCGTCCTGCTGTCCTTCGCCCGCAACGAGCCGGGGTGCCGTGCACTGCTCGAGTCCCGACGCGGGATGATCAGACGGTCGCTCGCGGTGCTGCCCTCGCGCACCCGCGCCCTGTCCTCTCGCAGAAGTCGGTGATCCACCTGTCCTCGCCCACCTCCGTCCTGCTCGCCGGTGGGGGGTCGGCCGGCCACGTGTCGCCGCTGCTCTCCCTCGCCGACGCGCTCCGCCGCCGGCACCCCGACGTGCTCGTCACCGCGCTCGGCACCGCCGAGGGCCTCGAGGCGCGTCTCGTGCCGGCGCACGGGCTCGACCTGCGCGTCGTGCCGAAGGTGCCGCTGCCGCGTCGGCCGAGCGCCGACCTGCTGCGCCTGCCGGGCCGGCTCAAGGCCGCCGTCGACGCCGCGGGTGCGGCCATCGACGACACCGGGGCCCAGGTGGTCGTCGGGTTCGGTGGCTACGTCAGCACGCCCGCCTACCTCGCGGCCCGCCGCCGGGGCGTGCCGGTCGTCATCCACGAGCAGAACGCCCGGGCGGGCCTGGCCAACCGTCTGGGGGCGCGCTTCGCCGCCCACGTCGCCACGACCTTCGCGGTCACCTCGCTGAAGAACGCCACGCGCATCGGCATGCCGCTGCGGCGGGCCGTGTCCACCCTCGACCGGGCCGGCAGCCGGGCCGAGGCGATGGCCCTGTTCGGCCTCGACGCGTCCTACCCCACGGTCCTCGTCACCGGCGGCTCGCTCGGTGCCCAGCGCCTCAACGACGCCTTCCGCGCCAACGTCGAGCGGCTCAGCGCCGCCGGCGTCCAGGTGCTGCACGTCACCGGCCTCGGCAAGGAGTTCGACGTCACCGTGCCCGACGGTGGCGCGCCCTACGTCGTCGTGCCGTACGTCGACCGCATGGAGCTCGCCTACGCCGCTGCCGACCTCGTCGTCGCGCGGGCCGGCGCCAACACCGTCTGCGAGCTGACCGCCGTCGGCCTGCCGGCCGTCTACGTGCCCCTGCCCGTCGGCAACGGCGAGCAGCGCGTCAACGCCGCCGACGTCGTCGCGACCGGCGGTGGCCTCCTCGTCGACGACGCCGACCTGACCCCCGAGTGGGTCGGGTCCGAGGTCGTCGCCCTCGCCACCGACCGGCCGCGCCTCGACCGGATGGCGACGGCCGCCGCCGCGCTGGGGGAGCGCGCCGCCGACGAGCGGCTCGCCGACATGGTCGACGACGCCGCGGCGGGCTCGGCCCGGGCGGGGGCGCGACGATGACCCCCTCGGCCGCCGACCCCTTCGCCGCCGCCCGCTTCGACTTCACGGCCCCGGTGCCCGACGCCGCCGACCTCGGACGCGTCCACTTCCTCGCCATCGGCGGGGCGGGGATGTCCGGGGTGGCGCGCATCATGCTGGCCCGCGGCGTCGCCGTCACCGGCAGCGATGCCAAGGACGTCCCGGTCCTCAAGGCGCTCGAGAGCGAGGGCGCGCACGTGTGGGTCGGGTTCCACCCCGCCCACCAGGAGCGCGCCGACGCCGTCGTCATGAGCAGCTCGATCCGCGAGGACAACGTCGAGCTCGTCGCCGCCCGCGAGCGCGGGATCCCCGTCCTGCACCGGGCGCAGGGGCTCGCCTCCCTCATGCACGGTCGCCATGCCGTCGCCGTGGCGGGCGCCAACGGCAAGACGACGACCACCTCGATGCTGACCGTCGCGCTGCAGGGCTGTGGCCTCGACCCGTCGTTCGCCGTCGGGGGAGAGCTCGCCAAGCACGGCACGAACGCCCACGACGGCGCCGACGACGTCTTCGTCGTCGAGGCGGACGAGAGCGACGGCTCGTTCGTCGTCTACCACCCCGAGGTCGCGGTCGTCACGAACGTCCAGCCCGACCACCTCGACTTCTACGACACCTTCGAGGTCGTCCAGGCCGCCTACGACGCCTTCGTCGCGACGATCCGTCCCGGCGGCCTGCTCGTGACCTGCCTCGACGACGCCGGCTCGGCCGCCCTCGCCGACCGGGCCCGGGCCGCCGGCACCCGCGTCGTCACGTACGGCTTCTCCACCGAGGCCGACGTCGTCCTGCGCGACCACGAGCAGGACGGCCTCACGGCGTCGGTCGGGCTCACCGACGCCGGCACCGAGCACGCGATGACCCTCGCGGTGCCCGGCCGGCACAACGCCCTCAACGCGGCGGCGGCCTACGCCGCCGCGGTCCACGGCCTGGGCCAGCAGCCCGAGCGGGTCCTCGCCGGCCTCGCGTCCTTCACCGGCACCCGTCGCCGGTTCGAGCCCAAGGGCGAGGCCGGTGGCGTCGTCGTCGTCGACGACTACGCCCACAACGCCGGCAAGGTCGCGGCCGTGGTCGAGACCGCCGCCCGGCTCGTGGCCGGCAGCGGACGGCTCGTCGTCGTCTTCCAGCCGCACCTCTACAGCCGCACCCGCGACTTCGCCACCGAGCTCGGCGCGGGGCTCGCCCCTGCCGACGTCGTCGTCGTCATGGACGTCTACGCCGCCCGCGAGGACCCGGTCCCCGGCGTCACGGGGCAGCTCGTCGTCGACGCCGTCCGCGAGGCGCGCCCGGGGGTCGAGGTGCTCTACGTGCCCTCGTGGGCCGAGGTGGCCGGACGCGTCGCCGGGCTCGTGCGCCCGGGCGACCTCGTCCTCACGGTCGGCGCCGGCGACGTCACGATGATCGGCCCCGAGGTCCTGCTCGCCCTCGGTGACGAGGAGGCGTGATGCACGACGGGTCGCACGGACGCCAGGTCGCCGGACGCGGCCTGTCGTCCTCGCGCGCCCGTTTCGAGCGTCGGGCCGCTGCGGCCCGCCGGCGGCCCCGGGTCCTCGCGGGCGTCGGCGTCGTCCTGCTCCTCGTCCTCGGCCTCGTGGCGTGGCTCGGCTGGTTCAGCGGCGTGCTGACGGCCACCCAGGTGCAGGTGCGCGGGGTGACCGGCGCGGCCGCGGCCGAGGTGCGTCGGGTCGCCGCGGTTCCTCTCGGTGGGCCGCTCATGCGGGTCGACACCGGTGCGGCGGAGCAGCGGCTCGTCGCCGGCAAGGCGTGGGACGACGTCACGGTGTCCCGGAGCCTGCCGCACACGGTCGTCATCGAGGTGTCGCCACGACGGGCGGTCCTCGCGGTGCGCACGCCGGAGGGCAGCGTCGACCTCGTCGACGCCGAGGGCTTCGCCTTCCGCACCCTCTCCGCCGCGCCCGACAGCGTGCCGCTCGTGCGCTCGAGCAGCGACACGGTGACGAAGTCCGGCGTGGCCGCGGCGGTCCAGGCACTCACCTCGCTGCCGGCGTCGGTGCGTGGCGACGTCTCCGGGGTCACCGTGTCGGCGGCCGACCAGGTGAGCTTCACCGTCTCCTCGAAGTCCAAGCGCAAGACCGTCGTGTGGGGCGGGGCCGGCGAGGGCGCCCGCAAGGCACAGCTCGTCACGGTCCTGCTCGGCGAGCCCGGAGACACCATCGACGTCAGCGTCCCGGACTCACCCGTGACGCGCTGAGGCGGCTGGCCGGCCCGTGCGCCGACCCCGGCGCGCGCCTGCCGACGCGGCGTGGGACAGTGTGCGCGGCAGTTGGTACCGGCGTTGCCGGATGGTGCCGATGGTGTGGATGTGGCCGGTGTGCCGGTGCCTCGGGAAATGGGGCAACCGACGCGACGACACGCCGCGAGTTGTGTTGATCGGCCACGGGCCACGGCATACCGTCGGGGCACTGGTTCCGTGACCAAACCGTAACCGTCAGGTCGACCTTTAAGGTTGGGCCACCGCACCACCCGAAGCCACCCCCAGCCGCACCCACCGGACGATCCCGCGAACTTCGCAGTACCGGCACCACCACTCAGGAAGGCCCACTCCCGTGGCAGCAGCACCGCAGAACTACCTGGCCGTCATCAAGGTCGTCGGCATCGGCGGCGGCGGCGTCAATGCCATCAACCGGATGATCGAGGTGGGCCTCAAGGGCGTCGAGTTCATCGCGATCAACACCGACGCGCAGGCGCTGCTCATGAGCGACGCCGACGTCAAGCTCGACGTCGGCCGCGAGCTGACCCGTGGCCTCGGCGCCGGCGCCGACCCCGAGGTCGGCAAGAAGGCCGCCGAGGACCACGCCGAGGAGATCGAGGAGGTCCTCAAGGGGGCCGACATGGTCTTCGTCACCGCCGGAGAGGGCGGCGGCACGGGCACCGGCGGCGCGCCGGTGGTGGCCCGCATCGCCCGCCAGCTCGGCGCACTGACCATCGGTGTCGTCACGCGCCCCTTCACGTTCGAGGGCCGTCGCCGCGCCAACCAGGCCGAGTCCGGCATCGGCAGCCTCCGCGAGGAGGTCGACACCCTGATCGTCATCCCCAACGACCGGCTGCTGTCGATCAGCGACCGCAACGTCTCGATGATGGACGCGTTCCGCTCCGCCGACCAGGTGCTCCTGTCCGGTGTCCAGGGCATCACCGACCTCATCACGACGCCCGGCCTCATCAACCTCGACTTCGCCGACGTCAAGTCGGTCATGCAGGGTGCGGGTTCGGCCCTCATGGGCATCGGCTCGGCCCGCGGCGAGGACCGTGCCGTCCAGGCCGCCGAGCTCGCCATCAGCAGCCCGCTGCTCGAGGCCTCGATCGACGGCGCGCACGGCGTCCTGCTCTCGATCCAGGGCGGCAGCGACCTCGGCCTCTTCGAGATCAACGAGGCCGCCCGCCTCGTCCAGGAGGCGGCGCACCCCGAGGCGAACATCATCTTCGGTGCGGTCATCGACGACGCCCTCGGCGACGAGGTCCGGGTCACGGTCATCGCGGCCGGCTTCGACGGTGGCGGCCCGACGCGCCGCGACGACGACCGTGCGCTCGGCCAGGTCATGGGCCGGTCCACCCCGTCCGCCGCGCCCGCTCACCAGGGCAACCACCAGGGCAACCACCAGGCGCAGCAGCACAGCAACGGGGTCGCCGCCCAGCCCGCAGCCCAGCCGGTGCACCAGCAGCCCGTCCACCAGCAGCCGGTGCACCAGCAGCCCGTCCACCAGCAGCCGGTGCACCAGCAGCCCGCCGCCCCGCAGCAGCTGCCCACGCAGCAGCCGGCCGCCCCGCAGCACCAGGGCCAGCAGCCGCCCGCGGCGCCCCGTCCCTCCCAGCAGCCGCCGCGGCAGGTGACGTTCGAGGACAGCGACGAGCTCGACGTGCCCGACTTCCTCAAGTAGTCCGAGACGTCGTCAGCACGAAGCACGACCTACCGACGGGAGGCGCCGACGCGGCGCCTCCCGTCGGCGTTCCCCGGCCCGGCGGATAGGTTGGCCCTCGTGTTCTTCTGGCGATCCGATCCCCACGACGACCCGACGCCCGGGGCGGCCCGCGGCGGCCTGGACCTCGCGTTCACCGGCCGGTCGGCGGGGGAGGGCAGGGCGCCCTACGCCGGCCTCAACCTCGGCGGACACGTGGGCGACGACCCCGCGGTCGTCGAGGCCAACCGGATGGCGCTGGCCCGCGAGGTCGGCGTCCCGCGCGGGCAGCTGCTCTTCATGAACCAGGTGCACGGGACCGACGTCGTCGAGGTCTCGGGGCCGTGGTCGGGCGAGCCGCCCGAGGCTGACGGGATCGTCACACGCGCAACAGGACTCGCTCTCGCCGTCCTCGTGGCCGACTGCGTGCCGCTGCTGCTCCACGACGCCGAGGCGGGCGTCGTCGGGGCGGTCCACGCGGGGCGTCCGGGCATGGTCGCGGGGATCGTCCCGAGGGCGGTCGCCGCGATGCGCGACCTCGGCGCCAGCCGGGTGCGCGCCACCGTGGGGCCGTCGGTCTGCGGACGCTGCTACGAGGTTCCCGCCGACATGGCGCGGGCGGCGGCGGGTGTCACGCCCGCCGCAGCGGCCCGCTCGTGGCAGGGCACCCCCGCCGTCGACGTCGCGGCCGGGGTCGTCGAGCAGCTGGCCGACGCCGGTGTCGAGGTCGAGTGGGTCGCGGGGTGCACTCGCGAGGACGCCGATCTCTACTCCTACCGCCGTGACGGCACGACGGGCCGGTTCGCCGGCGTCGTCGTGCGCCGCGAGGCCCTCGCGTGAGCGCCCCGGGCGTCGGCGTCGTCGACCCCGACGTGCGTCGCGAACAGCTGCGTGCCTCGCTCGACGCCGTGAACGGACGCATCGAGCGCGCCTGCGCCGACGCGGGTCGCGACCCGGCCGGGGTGACCCTCGTCGTCGTCACGAAGTTCTTCCCGGCCTCTGACGTGCTGCTCCTGCACGAGCTCGGGGTCCGCAGCTTCGGCGAGAACCGCGACCAGGAGGCGGCCGAGAAGTACGCGCAGGTGCGCGAGGCGCTCGACGAGCGGGCCGGGGGAGCCGCCCGTGGGTCCGACGCGCCCGTGCTCCACTTCATCGGCCGGCTCCAGGGCAACAAGGCCGCCCACGTCGCGCAGTACGCCGACGTCGTCGAGAGCCTCGACCGGGTCAAGCTCGTCGCCGGTCTCGCCAAGGGCGCGCACCGGGCCGGGCGAAGGGACGGCGGCCTCGAGGTCCTCCTGCAGGTCAGCCTCGACGGTGACACCTCGCGCGGGGGAGCCCTGCCCGAGGACCTCGAGGCGATCGCCGCGGTCGTCGAGGGGCAGCCGGCCCTGAGGCTCCGTGGCCTCATGGCGGTCGCGCCGCTCGGGGCCGACCCCGACGCGTCCTTCGCGGCCCTGTACGACCTGGCCCGCAACATGCGCGAGCGACACCCCGGCGCGAGCTGGCTCTCGGCCGGCATGAGCGGCGACCTCGAGGCCGCGCTGCGCCACGGCGCGACACACCTGCGTGTCGGAACGGCAATCCTCGGTTCACGCCCGTCACTTCTGTAACGTCGGCAACGATTCAGCACGATCCGAACGTTGGGAGCCGGCCATGGCAGGGGCACTGCGCAAGACGATGGTGTACCTCGGACTGAGCGAGGAGGACCAGCGTCACGAGAGGTACGACGACTACGAGGCGTACGACGAGTCCGACCGCTACGACGACGAGCCGGAGCACACCGCGGCCGTCACGCAGCTGCCGACGCGTCGTCCCGTCGCGGCGGTCGTGCGTGAGCCCGAGGTCGGTGGCCTCAACCGCATCACGACGATCCACCCTCGCACGTACAACGAGGCCAAGAACATCGGCGAGTGGTTCCGCGACCAGGTGCCGGTCATCATGAACCTCTCCGACATGGACGACTCCGACGCCAAGCGTCTCGTCGACTTCGCGGCGGGTCTCGTCTTCGGTCTGCACGGCACGATCGAGCGGGTCACCTCCAAGGTGTTCCTGCTGTCGCCGGCGCACGTCGAGATCGCGGCCGACGAGCCGGAGGCCCCGTCGCCCTCCACCCGCGGCTTCTTCAACCAGAGCTGACGCGGCGGCCCGGCCACCTTCGGACACCCACGCACAGCGACCCCACAGCACCCCGATTGCTCGGGATGCGGCCGCATCGGCGACACTGACCTCATGGACGCGTTCTGGACGATCTACGGAGTGGTCGTCTTCACCTTCTTCATCGCCCTCATCGGACGCTTCGTCCTCGACTGGGTGCAGATGCTCGCGCGGTCCTGGCACCCCACGGGCATCGTGCTCGTCCTCGCCGAGGCCGTGTACACGGTGACCGACCCTCCGCTCAAGGCGCTGCGCAAGGTCATCCCGTCGCCGAACCTCGGCGGGGTCCGGCTCGACCTCAGCTTCCTCGTCCTCATGCTGCTCACGTCGCTGGCGCTCAACGTCCCCAGCTTCTTCTGACAGCGGGACGGACCTGCGGGCCGGCCGAGCCCGCCACGAGGACAGTCGAACCCGGGGTGCGAGCCGGGCGGCACGTGGGATACGACACGCACCACGCCGAGCACGGCTTTGGTTCGTGACCGGAACGTTAGATACCTTGGACCCGAACCACTACGTCTGCATCGAGGTGAGACATGGCGCTTACGCCGGAACAGGTGCTCAACAAGCACTTCCAGACCACGCAGTTCCGCCGGGGCTACGAGGAGCGGGACGTCGACGACTTCCTCGACGAGATCGTCGCCGAGATGCGCTCTCTCATCGAGCAGCGCGACGACTACCTCAAGCAGCTCAACGACTGCCGAGCGTCGAAGAACCAGTCGGCGGTGCGCGCCGAGGCTGCCACGGCCGCGATGCCGGCCGTGGGCCGTCCTGGTGACGACGCGAAGCTCGGCGGGCTGACGGCCAAGATCCAGGACGCCGAGCGCGCGTTCAAGGCCGCCCAGGACCGCGCCGCCAAGGCCAAGGCCGAGGCCGACAACGCCGAGCGCGCCGCCAAGGAGCGCATCGAGCGGGCCCGGGCCGAGGCCGAGCGGGCCGAGACCGCCGCGAAGTCCGCGGTCGACTCCAAGGCCCTCAACGACGCCCAGGCCAAGCTCAACGACCTCAACACCAAGGTCGCCGACGCCGAGTCGCGCCTGGCCAAGTCCCAGGACAGCGCCCGCGACATCGAGGCCCGCCTCGCCAAGTCGCAGGAGAACGCCCGGGCCGCCGAGGAGCGCGCTGCGCGCGCCAACGCCGACGCCGAGGCCGCCGCCCGCATCCAGCCGGCCGCTGCGGCTGCCGCTGCGGCCGCCGCGCCTGCGGGCAGCACCGACGCCGCCGGCGTCATCGCGCTGGCCCAGCGCCTCCACGACGAGCACGTCGCCGCCGGCGAGACGCGTCGCAACGAGCTGATCTCGGAGGCCGAGAACCGCCACCGCGACCTCATCAACACCGGCCAGACCAAGCACGACGAGCTCATCAACGCCGGTCAGGCCCGCCACGAGGAGGCGACGCGTCAGGCCGAGCAGATCGCCACCGCCGCGACGGCCCAGCGCGACCAGATGATCGCCGAGGCCACCTCGCAGCGCGACCGGATGCTCGCCGACGCCGCGACCAAGCGCGACGAGATGCTGACCGAGGCGCGCGAGCGCTCGACCGGCATGGTCGCCGAGGCCCAGCAGCGCAAGGCCCAGCTGCTCGAGGAGCTCGACAAGCAGAAGTCGCTGCTCGATCGCAAGATCAGCGAGCTGCGCGGCTTCGAGAAGAACTACCGCAGCAACCTCAAGAACTACATCGAGGGCCAGCTGCACGACCTCGACAGCAACGTCCAGGAGCCGGCGCATGCCGGCGCCGGCGACAGCCAGGGCTGAGGCGCACCCTCAGCCCGTCCTCGAGACACGCAGACGCTCGCACGCGGGCCGACCGGGAACCTTCCCGGTCGGCCCGCGTTGTACGTGCTGGGTGACTCTTTGTGCCCGTGCGCGTTTCGTGTTTGTGCGGGACCCGCGCGGGGCCTATTGTCAGCCGCACTTGCAGCGTCGACGGCACGAGCGACGGAGGTGACGCCATGGCGGCGAAGAGGACGGCGGCGGTGACGACCGCAGCGAAGCGGGCGGTGACGGCGGTGGGTCGCACGGCCAGAGCCGCCGCGACCAGGGCGACCCCCGCGAAGGCCACCAGCAGGACCGCGACCAAGACCGCGACCAAGACCGCGACGAAGACCGCTCCGTCGAAGACCGCGTCGAAGCCCGCAGCGAAGGCCTCGGCCACGAAGGCTGCCTCGTCGAAGACCGCGTCGAAGCCTGCGGTGAAGAAGGCGGCGACACGGTCTGCGACGGCTGCGACGACGAAGGCCGCGACGACGAAGGCCGCAACGACGAAGGCCGCAGCCAAGAAGGCGGCGCCGACGAGGACTGCAGCGACGAAGGCTCCGGCGAAGAAGGCCGCGCCCGCCAAGGCCACGGCGAAGAAGGCCGCGCCGGCGAAGACCGTGACGAAGGCGACCGCATCGGCGAAAACCACGGTGAAGAAGACCGCGGTCAAGAAGACTGCGGGCAGGGCCTCGACGCCGACCGGCACGACGACCCCGAAGACCACCTCGAAGCCGACCACGAAGACGGCGACGAAGACGGCGACGAAGACCGCGACGAAGACCGCCCCGAAGCCGACGACGAAGACGACGTCGGCGACCAGCACGGCGCCCCGGCGCACCAGGACCCCTCGGCCGAGCGCTCCTCAGCGTTCGGCCGCACGACCCGAGAAGGCAGCAGTGACGACGACGAGCCCCACCACCGGTACCCGGAGCGCGACGAGTGCCAGCAGCCGGGCCAGGACCGGCACCTCGCGCACGAGCGCGAAGAAGATCGCCGAGACGCTGCGCGTCAAGGACGACGAGAGCCCTTGGAGCGAGGAGGAGATCGCGGAGGTCCGCGGCGTCCTCCTCGAGGAGATCGACCAGCACCGCGAAGAGCTCAGGATCGCCGAGGACGAGCTCGACAGCTTCCTGCGCTCGTCCGGTGACGGCGCGGGCGACGACCAGGCCGACGCCGGTGCGAAGACCGCCGAGCGCGAGCACGAGATGTCGGTGGCGGCGAACGCCCGCGCCGGGCTCGTCCAGGCCGAGCACGCCCTCGAGCAGCTCGAGGCGGGCACGTACGGCGTGTGCGAGAACTGCGGCAACCCGATCGGCAAGCTTCGACTCCAGGCCCGTCCGCGTGCGACCCTGTGCATGTCATGCCAGGAGAAGCAGGACCGCCACTGAACAACGCCGCCGGCGCGCCCAGCCGCGCCGACGCACCAACCCGGGACGCGGCGCCGACCCCCACCCAGCACGGAGTGGGAGCCGGTGCCGCGTCCGACCGAGAGACCGTGAGTACCGAGAACAGCGCACCGCCCACCGCGAGGACCACGTCCGAGCGTCCGTCCCCGACCCGACGGAGGCGACTCTTCGCGATGCTCGCCGTCGTCGCCGTGCTCGCCTACGCCAGCGACCAGCTCACCAAGGCCGTCGCGCTCGCGACGCTGTCCGACGGCAGCCCGCGCCCGTTCATCGGCGAGCTCATCCGCTTCAAGCTCATCGGCAACCCCGGCGCGGCCCTGTCGCTCGGGGCGAGCAACACGTGGGTCATGACCGGCATCGCCCTCGCGGTGCTCGTCGCGATCGTCGTCGTGGCCCGCGACCTCGGCTCGCGCGCCTGGGCCCTTGCCCTCGGCCTGCTGCTGGGCGCCGCCGTCGGCAACCTCACCGACCGGTTCGTGCGGCCGCCCGGCGGCGGCCAGGGGCACGTCGTCGACTTCATCGACTACCGGTGGTTCATCGGCAACGTCGCCGACATCTGGATCGTCGGGGCGGCCTGCCTCGTCGTCGTCCTCGCGATGCTCGGCATCGGCGTCGACGGCCGTCGCGACCGCGACAAGCGCGCCGCCGAGGCGTCGACCATCGAGGGTACGGAGCACGGCGATGAGTGAGTCCGTGTCCGCGGGGGAGGCCCGCACCGTCCTCGTGCCCGACGGCCTCGAGGGCGAGCGTGTCGACTCCGGCGTCTCGCGCCTCTTCGGGGTGTCGCGCACCAAGGCCGCCGAGCTCGCCGCGGCGGGTCACGTGGCGCAGTCAGGACGTCCGGTCGGCAAGTCCGAGCGGCTCGTCGCCGGCGCCATGCTCGAGGTGTCGCTGCCGCGCGCCGAGGCGAGCCCGAGCCTGCAGGTCGTGGCCGAGCCGGTGCCCGGCATGCGGATCATCCACGACGACGACGACCTCGTCGTCGTCGACAAGCCGGTCGGCGTCGCGGCGCACCCGAGCCTCAACTGGACCGGCCCGGACGTCGTCGGTGGCCTGGCAGCGGCCGGCTACCGCATCTCCACCTCCGGCGCCCCGGAGCGCCAGGGCATCGTCAGCCGGCTCGACGTCGGTACGTCCGGCCTCATGGTCGTGGCCAAGAGCGAGTACGCCTACAGCCGCCTCAAGCACCTGTTCCGCAGCCGGCAGGTCGACAAGACCTACCACGCGCTCGTCCAGGGCCTGCCCGACCCCCTCGTCGGCACCGTCGACGCTCCGATCGGGCGCCGTCCGGGCGCCGAGTTCAAGTTCGCCGTCATGAGCACCGGCAAGCCGTCGGTGACCCACTACGAGGTGCTCGAGGCGTTCCGCTACGCGAGCCTGCTCGAGATCCACCTCGAGACCGGCCGCACGCACCAGATCCGCGTGCACATGGCCGCCCTGCACCACCCGTGCTGCGGCGACCCGCTCTACGGCGCCGACCCGACGCTCGCCGCCCGGCTCGGCCTCGACCGCCAGTGGCTGCACGCGGTCGGGCTCGGTTTCGAGCACCCGGGCACGGGGGAGTACGTCCACTTCGAGAGCTCGTACCCGGACGACCTGCAGCGTGCGCTCGACGTCGCCGCGACCTTCTGAGGCTTCAGGTTCGACTTGAGCGTGAAGGTCGGCGCGCCGACGGCGAAGGCGCGTCGGCCCCGCGCGGGTCGGCCGAGAAGCCGACCGCTTCGGGCCGTCGGGGTACGCCCGCCGCCTCGGCTTCCGCAGCTTCCGCAGCTGCCGCAGGTGCCGCAGGTGCCGGAGCCGAGAAGCGTCGACGCACGCGAGGGCGCGCCACGAAGCCGGTGACGACGCCGAGGACGAGCGCGAGCCCCGCCAGCCCGACCGTCGCCGGCCAGGGGAGACCGGTCGCCGTGGCCGCACCCGTCGGTGGCGCCGCCGCGACGGGGACGTGGGTCCCGGGCGCAGCGCCGGGCGTCGGTGTGCTCCCGGCCGCGCTCGCCGGTGTCGCGTCCCCGATGACACCGAGCGAGCGGAGGGTACGCAGCAGCAGGGCGGCATCGGTGGGACGGTGACGGACCGAGGGCGCCGAGAAGAGGTCGGTGCTGCCGTCGATGCTCATCGTCGTCTCGACCCACACGTCGTCGCCGTCGAGCGTGACGGCGTCGACGCGCCAGGGCGTCACGTCGTGGATGAGCCAGGTGAGGCGCAGGCTCGTCCCCATGAACGACGCCGGCGCCGTGCGGTCCCCGCGCGGAGGGTCGTAGGGCGAGAGCGCCTTCTCGAGGTCGGCGTAGGCGGCGCTGCCGGTCAGGGCGGCGCCGGCGCGGGCGCCGTCGTAGTCGACGACGAGCACCGAGGTGGGCCCGCCGGCGGACGCAGGGGCCGCGGCCGCGACGAGCACGGCGAGGCCGGCGGTGACGGCGACGGACAGCAGGGCCAGGGTGCGGGGTCTGCGCACGGCTTCCTCCTCGGGGCGGGCCCGGCGGCGTCCGGGCGTCAGTCCCTCAACACCGCCGGACCGCCGTCGGTTCACCGGGCCGTGCCGGCGATCCGCAGCGCGGCGTCGAGGCCGGCCGGGCCCTCGAGCCGGTAGGTGACCTCGCCCGCAGGGGACGGCACGACCCACACGAGTGTCGGGCCGGCGAGGCGCGGCTGCTCGGCATGCGTCCCGCCCGAGCGGTCCACCCACTCGATGCGGTGCGGAGCCCCGAACCACAGCGCGTCGTGGCCCGACACCTGCGTCGGCGTCACCGCGTCCCACACCGTCTTGACGTAGCCCCACGAGAGCGACCCGACGAAGACGTCGAGACGCGTCGGGGCGCCTCCCGTCGCGGCCCGGGGTCCCCACGACAGCTCGACGACGCGTCCACCGTGGACCAGCACGACGGCGTCCGGTGGCCCGAGCACCGACGGGACTGCGACCGGGGCGCCGACGGCCCGTGCCGCCGTGGCGAGGGTCACCGGCGTTCCGGACGCCCCGGGAGCGGGTGTCGACGTCGGCGCCGTCGCGGTGGACGTGGGCACCGGGCGAGGCTCTTCGCGGACGACGACACCGCCGAGGCGCAGCAGCTCGAGCACGGCCGCCCGCACCGGTGGGACGAGGGCGAGCGCGAGGGCGACGGCCGCGGCCACGGCCCACGCGAGGCGGCGACGTGCGGGCCGCTGAGCGTGGGTGGGCCGAGACGATGACGCCGGTGACTGCACGGGGGCCGGTGCCGTGACCCGCGCGAGGACGTTCGCCGCGAGGTCGTCGCGGGGCGGCCCGGTGACGAGCCACCGGCCGAGCTCGACGAGCTCGCGCTCGAGGCCGGAACCGGCATCCGGTCCTGAACGGGGAACGAGGTCAGGCATCGGCGAGCACCTCCCGGAGGGTGGCGAGGGCGCGGTGCAGCCGTGACTTCACGGTGCCCGCGGGAAGGTCGAGGACCGTGGCCGTCTCGGCCTCGGACAGCTCGAGCAGGTAGCGGCACGTGACGACCTCGCGCAGCTCGGTCGGCAGGGCGTCGAGGGCCTCGAGCAGTCCGGCCCGACGGTCGGCGCCCACCGCCGCGTCGGCGGGGTCGGTGCGGTCGCCGCGACCGCCCTCGGCGACCTCGCGGACGGCCACGCGCAGCTCGCGCAGCAGGCGCCGCGACCGGCCACGCACGGTGTTGCGGGTCTCGTTGACGACGATGCGCAGCAGCCAGGGCCGGAACCCGGCCCCCGCCCGGAACCGCGGCAGCGCCGCGTACGCCTTGACGAAGGCCTCCTGCACGACGTCGTCGGCGTCGTCGCCCGCCCCGGACAGCACGGCGAGGCGTCTGGCCATCGGGGCGTGCCGCACGACGAGGACCGCGTACGCGGCCGGGTCCCCGGCGCGCACGCGGGCCAGGGCCACGGCGTCGTCGACGGCCCCGTCATCGGGCCCGCCGGGCTCGCCGGGCCGGTCGGTCGTGCGGTCGATCGCGCTGATCGAGGCCTCCCTCCGCTGCGGTTCCGGTGACGCGCCGGGTGCGGACCACCCCATCGTCGCGCCCCGACACGGTCGATACACCGCAGCGCGCCGATCGGTTCGCGACACCAGCCGCGACACCAGCACCGACACGCCGAGGGGCGTCGGTGGGCGGGCTTAGACTCATCCACGATGTCGAGCCAGCCCGCCCCGCGTAACGACCAGAACTTCGTGCACCTGCACGTACACACGGAGTACTCGATGCTCGACGGGGCGGCCCGCATCGGCGACCTCTTCAGCGAAGCGGCGAGGATGGGCATGCCGGCCCTCGCCACCACCGACCACGGCTACACCTTCGGTGCCTACGAGTTCTGGAAGAAGGCCCAGGGCACCGGCGTCAAGCCGATCATCGGCGTCGAGGCCTACATCACGCCGGGCACGCACCGCACCGACCGCACCAAGGTCAGCTGGGGCGACGGCGGCCGCGACGACATCTCCGGCAGCGGTGCGTACACGCACATGACGATGCTCGCCGAGAACAACGAGGGCATGCACAACCTCTTCCGCATGACCTCCATCGCGAGCCTCGACCAGGTGTACACGAAGTGGCCGCGCATCGACCGCGAGCTGCTCTCGACATACGGCAAGGGCCTCATCGTCACCACCGGCTGCCCGTCGAGCGAGATCCAGACCAAGCTGCGCTTCGGGATGTACGACGAGGCCCGTGAGGTCGCCGGCGAGCTGCGCGACATCTTCGGCAACGACAACGTCTACGTCGAGCTCATGGACCACGGCCTCGACATCGAGCGGCGCACCCAGAAGGACCTCATCCGCCTGGCCCGCGACCTCAAGCTGCCGCTCGTGGCCACCAACGACCTGCACTACACCCGCGCCGAGGACGCCAAGGCGCACGCGGCCCTGCTCTGCGTCCAGTCCGGCTCGACCCTCATGGACCCCAACCGGTTCAAGTTCGACGCCGACGACTTCTACCTCAAGTCCGCCCAGGAGATGCGCCACCTCTGGCGCGAGCTCCCCGAGGCGTGCGACAACACGCTGCTCATCGCCGAGCGCTGCGAGGTCTCCTTCACCGAGGGCGAGGGGCGCTACATGCCGCGCTTCCCGGTGCCCGAGGGCGAGGACGAGACGTCGTGGTTCATCAAGGAGGTCGAGACCGGCCTGCAGCGCCGCTTCCCCGAGGGGGTGCCCGACTACGCCCGCAAGCAGGCGGCCTTCGAGGAGGACGTCATCGTCTCCAAGGGCTACCCGGGCTACTTCCTCGTCGTCGCCGACTTCATCAACTGGGCCAAGCGCAACGGCATCCGCGTCGGCCCGGGCCGTGGCTCGGGCGCCGGCTCGATGTGCGCCTACGCCATGGGCATCACCGACCTCGACCCGGTCCCGCACGGCCTGATCTTCGAGCGGTTCCTCAACCCCGAGCGCATGTCGATGCCCGACTTCGACGTCGACTTCGACGAGCGCCGGCGCGGTGAGGTCATCCGCTACGTCACCGAGAAGTACGGCTCGGAGCGCGTCGCGCAGATCGTCACCTACGGCACCATCAAGGCCAAGCAGGCCGTCAAAGACGCCGCCCGCGTCATGGGCCACCCGTTCAGCGTCGGCGAGCAGCTGACCAAGGCGATGCCGCCGGACGTCATGGGCAAGGGCGTGCCGCTCGCCGAGATCTACAACCCCGAGCACAAGCGCTACAACGAGGGTGTCGACTTCCGCGCGCTCGTGCAGACCGAGACCCACTTCCAGGAGGTCGTCGACACCGCCAAGGGCCTCGAGGGCCTGAAGCGCCAGTGGGGCGTGCACGCCGCCGGCGTCATCATGAGCAGCGAGCCGCTCATCGACGTCATCCCGATCATGAAGCGGCTGCAGGACGGCCAGGTCATCACCCAGTTCGACTACCCCAGCTGCGAGTCGCTCGGCCTGGTCAAGATGGACTTCCTCGGCCTGCGCAACCTGACGATCCTCGACGACGCCATCGAGAACATCAAGGCCAACCGCGACGAGGACATCGACCTCGACGCCCTGTCCAAGGACATGACCGACCGGGCCACCTACGAGCTCCTCGGCCGGGGCGACACCCTCGGCGTCTTCCAGCTCGACGGCGGCGGCATGCGCGCGCTGCTGCGCCTCATGCAGCCGGACAACTTCGAGGACATCTCGGCCGCTCTCGCGCTCTACCGGCCCGGCCCGATGGGCGTCAACGCGCACACGAACTTCGCGCTGCGCAAGAACGGCAAGCAGGAGCTCATCCCGCTCGACCCGCAGCTGAAGGGCAAGCTCCAGCAGGAGATGATCGAGGCCCTCGACCCGATCCTCGGGATGACCTACGGCCTGGTCATCTACCAGGAGCAGGTCATGGAGATCGCCCAGAAGCTGGCCGGCTACACGCTCGGCAACGCCGACCTGCTCCGGCGCGCGATGGGCAAGAAGAAGAAGGAGGTGCTCGACGCCGAGTACGTCCCCTTCTCCGAGGGCATGAAGGCCAATGGGTTCAACGAGGCCTCGATCGCCGCGCTGTGGGGCGTGCTCGTCCCGTTCTCCGACTACGCCTTCAACAAGGCCCACACCGCCGCGTACGGCCTCGTGTCCTACTGGACCGGCTACCTCAAGGCCAACTACCCGGCCGAGTACATGGCGGCGCTGCTCACGAGCGTGCGCGACGACAAGGACAAGTCGGCGCTCTACCTCAACGAGTGCCGGCACATGGGCATCAAGGTGCTGCCGCCCGACGTCAACGAGTCCGTCGCCAACTTCGCCGCCGTCGGCACCGACATCCGCTTCGGCCTGGCCGCGATCCGCAACGTCGGGGCCAACGTCGTCGACAAGATCGTCGAGGCCCGCGAGAAGAAGGGCGCCTTCGCCTCGTTCAAGGACTTCCTCGACAAGGTCGACGCCGTCGTGTGCAACAAGCGCACCATCGAGTCGCTCATCAAGGGCGGCGCGTTCGACTCGCTCGGCGAGAGCCGCCGCGGGCTCGTCGAGGTGCACGAGCGGTACGTCGACGCGCTCGTCGACGTCAAGAAGCAGCAGGCCATCGGCCAGGACAGCCTCTTCGCCTCGTTCGGCTTCGGCGACGCCGACGGAGAGGCGTCCGGGGTCGACCCGTTCGCCGGCCTGCCGCCGGTCCCGCCGAGCGAGTGGGACAAGTCGGTGCTGCTGTCCTACGAACGCGAGATGCTCGGGCTCTACGTCTCCGACCACCCGCTCTTCGGCATCGAGCACATCCTGTCGGCCCACGCCGACACCCCGATCGCCTCGCTCCTCGGCGAGGACGCCAAGCCCGATGGCACGCCCGTGACCGTCGCGGGGCTCATCACGAGCCTGCAGCTCAAGCGCACGAAGAAGGGCGACCTCTGGGCCATCGCGACCGTCGAGGACCTCGACGGCGCCATCGAGTGCCTCTTCTTCCCCTCGTCGTACATGACGTACTCGACGATGCTGGCCCAGGACACCGTGTGTGCCGTCAAGGGTCGGGTCAGTGCGCGCGACGACTCGATCTCGATCTTCGCCCAGGAGCTGACGATCCCCGACATCAAGGAGGGCCCGCGCGGCCCCGTCGTCGTCACCCTCCCGCTCGGTCGGGCCACGCCGGCCGTCGCCGAGAGCCTCAAGCGTGTCCTCGGCGAGCACCCCGGCGCCACGGAGGTGCAGGTGAAGCTGACCCAGCCCGGCCGTTCGGTGCTCATGTCGCTCGACGACTCGCTGCGGGTCACCGCGACCTCCGCGCTCTTCGGCGACCTCAAGGCGCTCCTCGGCCCGGCCTGCCTCGGCTGAGCACGGGCGTCGGGGGAGTGGGCACAGCGTGAAGGTCGCCGACCGCCGCCGAATGCGGCGCACCCGGCTCGCGGCGCTCGGCCTCGCACCCTCGCTGGGCGACGCGTCGACGCCCGTCAGCGCGCTCGAGGTGACCCGTCACCTCGGCGCGCTGCAGGCCCAGGACTACGGGAGCGGCGCCTGGTCGCTCGGCGTGCGGTCCGGGCTGACGCTCGAGCAGGTCGAGCAGGCGGTCCACGACCGCGAGGTGGTGCGCACGTGGCCGATGCGCGGCACCATCCACTGGGTCCCCGCCGAGGACGCCCGCTGGATGTGCGAGCTGCTCGCCGCGCCGCGTAGCACCACGCTCGCGACCCGGTTCGCCCAGCTCGGCCTCACCGAGGCCGACGTCGAGCGGTCCGGCGCCCTCTTCGAGGAGCACCTGCGCGAGCCGATGAGCAGGCCCGACGTCGCCGCGATGCTCGTCGAGCACGGCATCGACCCCACCGACCAGCGCAACTACCACCTCATCGGGTACCACTGCATGAGCGGGCTCATCTGCCAGGGGCCTCTCATCGGCAAGCAGCCGAGCTTCGTCCTCATCGACAGCTGGGTTCCCCACTCCCGCAAGCTGTCCCGCGAGGAGGCCCTCGCCACGATGGCCGAGCGGTACGTGCGCAGCCACGGCCCGGTCACCGAGAAGGACCTCGCCGGCTGGCTCCTCAAGCCGCTCGGCCTCACCCGCGAGGCGCTGGCCCTCGTCGAGGACCGGCTCGTGCGCGAGGAGGTCGACGGGCAGGTTTGGCTGTCGCACGCCGACGCCTCGGAGTCCTCGAATCTGTTGGGGCACAGTGGAGTCCACCTGCTCCCGCAGTGGGACGAGTTCCTCCTCGGCTACAAGTCGCGCGACGTCACGCTGCCGTCCGAGCACTTCCACCGCGTCGTGCCCGGCCGCAACATGGTCTTCAAGCCGACGCTCGTCGTCGACGGCGAGGTCGCCGGCACGTGGCGGCGCGCCGCGTCGGGCCGGCGCACGATGCTCGACGTGAGCCCCTTCGTACCCCTCAACGGCGTAACGCGTCGGGGCCTCGAGCAGGCGGCCGCCGGGTACGAGCGCTTCCTCGGCACCGACGTCGAGGTGCGGCTCCTCGCGCCCGCCGCGGGCGACGCGGGGCGGGGCTGAGTGGCGCGCGGAGGCGTGCCGCCCTCGCCGCTGCCACCGCGCCACGGCGTCGACGCCCAGCGCATCCGGATGCCGCAGACCGGGCCGTGGCCGACGCTGCGTGACCACCTCGTCGAGCGGCTGGCCCCGGGCCTGTCGGCGCAGGAGGTCGACCGCAAGCTCGCGACCGGGGAGGTCGTCGACGCGTCCGGCGCCCCGGTGGCGCCCGACGCGCCGTTCGTGCCGAGGTCGGTCGTGTGGACCCACCGTGACCTGCCCGACGAGGTGCCGGTGCCCTTCGACATCGAGGTGCTGCACCGCGACGAGCGCCTCGTCGTCGTCGACAAGCCGCACTTCGTCTCGACGATGCCGCGCGGTCGGCACGTCGTGCAGAGCGCCCTGGCTCGCACCCGCGTGCTGACCGGGCTGCCCCGGCTGGCGCCCGCGCACCGCCTCGACCGGCCGACCGCCGGCGTCCTGCTGCTCACCACCGAGCAGCGGTGGCGGGGTGCCTACCAGCAGGTGTTCGCGGCGGGCCTCGTGCACAAGGAGTACCTCGCCGTCGCGCCGGTGCGCGCCGACCTGCCCACCGCGTTCGTCCGGCGCACGCACCTGGTCAAGGAGCACGGCACCCACCAGGCCCGCGAGGTGCCCGGTGCCGAGCCCAACGCCGAGACGCTCGTCGAGCTGCTCGACGCCGTCGACGGGCTGGGCCTCTACCGCCTCGTGCCGCGCACCGGCCGCACCCACCAGCTGCGCTGCCAGCTGTCCGGGCTCGGCCTCCCGATCCACCAGGACCCGCTCTACCCGGTCGAGGTCGACGTCGCACCCGACGACTTCGGCGCGCCGCTGCAGCTGCTCGCCGCCGTCCTCGCGTTCGCCGACCCCGTCGACGGCAGGCCCCGACGCTTCGTCTCGCGGCGTCGGCTCGAGGCCTGGCCCGGGGCGTGGCCGAGCCCGCCGACGAGCCCCTGAGCCGGGCGGAACCATCCAACTCCTGACGTTCACGAATCGGACGCCTCGCTCGACGCGCCGAGGGGGCCCGGCCGGTCTAGTGTGACCCCCGACCGTGCGGAGGAGCCGGTCGCCAGGAGGATTCACATGCTGTCATCACGACCGACCGTGCGTCGGGTCGCGGGGGCCACCGCCACCGCACTCGCCGTCGGTGTCGTCCCGTTCGTCGTCGCGCCGAGCGCGTCGGCGGCCCCGACCGAGCTGTTCATCAGCGAGTACGTCGAGGGCACGAGCAACAACAAGGCCCTCGAGGTCTACAACGGCACCGGGGCGCCCGTCGACCTCACCGCCGGGGGCTACAACGTCCAGGTCTTCGCCAATGGCGCCGCCGCCGCGACGTCGACGACCAACCTGACGGGCACCGTCGCCAACGGCGACGTCTTCGTGCTCGCCAACCCCTCGGCCAACGCGGCGATCCTGTCCGCGGCCGACCTGACCTCGGGCAACGCCAACTGGAACGGCGACGACGCCGTCGTGCTGCGCAAGGGCACCACGGTGCTCGACGTGTTCGGCCAGGTCGGCTTCCGTCCGGTCAACGAGTGGGGCACCGGCCTCACCTCGACGATGGACAACACGCTGCGCCGCAAGGCCTCGGTCCAGGTGGGCGACCCCAACGGCTCCGACGCCTTCGACCCGTCGGTCGAGTGGGACGGCTACGCCGTCGACACCGTCGACGGTCTCGGCGCGCACTCGATCGACAGCGGCCCCGCCCCGGACGCCGCCCCGACGGTCACGGCCACGACGCCGGCCGACGGCGCGTCGGGGATCGCCCCCACCGCTCCGCTGTCGGTGACCTTCTCCGAGCCGGTCACCGCCGGTGCCGGCGCCTTCTCCCTGGTCTGCACGACGGGCGGCACCCGCGCGCTCACCGTCGCCGGTGGGCCGACCGCCTACACCCTGACCCCCACCGCGCCGCTCGTCGCCGGTGACTCCTGCACGCTGACCGTCAGCGCCGCGGCGGTCTCGGACGTCGACGCCGTCGACCCGCCCGACACCATGGCCGCCGACAAGGTCGTGCGCTTCACGACGGCCGCGGCCAACCCGTGCGAGGCCCCGATCACGCCGATCTACGAGATCCAGGGCAGCGGCCCGGTGGTCACGCGCACCGGCACCGTCACCACCCGTGGTGTCGTCGTCGGCGACTACGAGGGTGCCTCGCCGAACCTGCGCGGCTTCTTCCTGCAGGACCCCGTCGGCGACGACGACCCGGCCACCTCCGACGGCATCTTCGTCTTCGAGGGCAGCAACGCCAACGCGGTCAAGCTCGGTGACCTCGTCACCGTCACCGGCACGGCCGCCGAGAACCAGGGCCAGTCGCAGATCAGCGTCGGCACGGTCACGGTGTGCGCGAGCGACCAGACCGTCGCCCCGACCGACGTCGCCTTCCCCGTTGCAGACGACACGACGCTCGAGCGCTACGAGGGCATGCTCGTGCGCGTCCCGCAGCCGATGAGCGTCACCGAGCACTTCCAGCTCGGCCGCTTCGGCCAGGTCACGCTCTCGGCCGACGGCCGCCTCGCCCAGCCGACCAACGTCGTGGCGCCCGGCGCCGCGGCGGCCGCGCTGCAGACGCAGAACAACCTGCGCAAGATCGTCCTCGACGACGCGAGCCAGGCCCAGAACCCCGACCCGATCGTCTTCGCCCGGGGCGGGCAGCCGCTGACGGCCGCGAACACGCTGCGCGGCGGTGACACGGTGACGAACCTGACGGGCGTGCTCAACTACACGTGGGGCGGCAACGCGTCGAGCCCGAACGCCTACCGCATCCGGCCGATCGGCGCCCTCGGTGGGCAGGCCCGCTTCGAGGCCGTCAACGAGCGCCCCGCCTCGGCCCCGGCCGTCGGTGGCCACGTCCGCGTCGTCGGCATGAACCTGCTCAACTTCTTCAACACCCTCGACACGACGGGCAACAACTGCCGTGGCGGCGTCATCGGGGCGGTCATGGACTGCCGCGGGGCCAACACGACCACCGAGTTCGACCGCCAGTGGCACAAGACGGTCACGGCCGTCAGCGGCACCGGCGCCGACGTCGTCGCGTTCATGGAGATGGAGAACGACGGCTACGGCACCGACAGCGCCGAGCGGTTCCTCGTCGACCGGCTCAACGAGAAGGACGGCGCCGGCACGTGGGCGTTCATCGACGCCGACGCACGCACCGGCCAGGTCGACGCCATGGGCACCGACGCCATCAAGGTCGGGATGCTCTACAAGCCGGCGGCGGTGACGCCGGTCGGCACGACGGCCGCGCTCAACACCGACGCGTTCGTCACCGGTGGCGACAGCGGCCCGCGCAACCGGCCGTCGCTCGCGCAGGCGTTCCGCGACAACACGACCGGTGGCGTCTTCGTCGCCGTCGCGAACCACCTGAAGTCCAAGGGCTCCGCGTGCGACAGCCCCGACACCGGCGACGGCCAGGGCAACTGCGCCGCCGTGCGCACCAAGGCGGCCCAGCTGCTGTCCGACTGGCTCGCCACCGACCCGACGAAGACCGGTGACGACGACGTGCTGCTCCTCGGCGACATGAACTCCTACGCCAAGGAGGACCCGATCGCGATGTTCGAGGGCAAGGGGTTCACCAACCTCATCGCGGCCCGCAACGGCGCCGAGGCGTACTCCTACGTCTTCGACGGCCAGTGGGGCTACCTCGACCACGCGCTCGGCTCGGCATCCCTGTCGCGTCAGGTGACCGGCGTCGCCGACTGGCACGTCAACGCCGACGAGCCGTCCGTGCTCGACTACAACACCGAGTTCAAGTCGGCGAACCAGGTCGCGAGCCTCTACAGCCCCGACCAGTTCCGCATCTCCGACCACGACCCGGTCGTCGTCGGCCTCGACCTGGCCAACGCAGCTCCCGTCGTGACATCGGTGACGGGCCCGTCGGACGCCACGTCGGTCGGCGCCACGGCGGCCGTCTCGGCCTCGTTCACCGACGCCGACGCCCTCGACACCCACACGGCCACCATCGCGTGGGGTGACGGCTCGACGACGGCCGCGCCGGTCACGGGCGGCACCGTCTCCGGCGGCCACGTCTACGCCGCGGCCGGCGTCTACACCGTGACGGTCACCGTCAGCGACGAGTGGGGTCACAGCGGCAGCGGCACGACGACCGTCGTCGTCTACGACCGCGCGGCCGGGTTCCTCACGGGCGGAGGCTGGTTCACCTCGCCGAAGGGTGCCGTCGCCGGCGACCCGTCGGCCACGGGCAAGGCGCAGTTCCAGGTGTCGGCGCAGTACGCGTCGGGCGCGAGCCGGCCGGCCGGGTCGTTCACCCTGGC
The DNA here is from genome assembly GCF_034724055.1 of Intrasporangium zincisolvens. NCBI lineage: Bacteria > Bacillati > Actinomycetota > Actinomycetes > Micrococcales > Intrasporangiaceae > Intrasporangium > Intrasporangium zincisolvens. The sequence continues at coordinate 38,693 of NZ_JAWIIL010000012.1, read as the reverse complement.
GACCCCGGGGCTGACGCTCGCCTCGACGGGCCTCGACTGGCTCGTCGTCACCGGTGACACCGCCCGCCTCGCGGGTCAGGCCACCGTCGGCGGTGCGCCGGGCTACCGCTTCGAGGTGACGGCCACCGACGCCGCGACCGACACGCTGCGCGTCGTCGTGCGCGACGCGTCCGGTGCGGTCGTCTACGACGGCGGTACGCAGCGGGTCCAGGGCCAGGTCAAGGTCCACTGACCGGCTGACCCGCGTCGCACCGACACGAGCGCCCCGGAGCCCCACGGCTCCGGGGCGCTCGCGCGTGCGCCCGTAGACTGCGCGGAATGCAGCACCCTCCGCTCGCCCGGCGTGACCCGAAGGTCCGCGTCCACCACGGCGACACCTTCGAGGACCCCTACGCCTGGATGGCCGACCGCGACGCCCCCGAGCTGCGCGAGCTGCTCGTCGCCGAGAACGCCTGGGCCACCGAGCGCACCGAGCACCTGCGGCCGCTCGCCGACCAGGTGTTCGAGGAGTTCCGCTCCCGCATCGAGGAGACCGACCTGTCGGTCCCTGTGCGCCACGACCGCTGGTGGTACTACTCGCGCACCATCGAGGGGGAGCAGTACGCCGTCGATGCCCGAGTCCTCGTGGCCGACCACCCGCAGCGACCGGCCCTCGACCACGGCGCCCCGCCGGCGGGGGAGCAGGTGCTCCTCGACGGCAACGCCGAGGCGCAGGGCCACGAGTTCTACGGCGTCGGGGCGAGCGAGGTGTCGCCGGCTGGTGACCTGTTCGCGTGGGCCGTCGACCTCGCGGGTGACGAGCGCTACGACGTGCGCGTGCGGCGCATCGCGAATGGCGAGGTGCTCGACGAGGCCGTCCGCGACACCGGCGGCTCGCTCGCGTGGTCGCTCGACGGCCGCTACCTGTTCTACACGCGCGTCGACGACGCGTGGCGCCCGCACCAGGTGTGGCGCCACGAGGTCGGCACCGACGCCGACGGCGACGTCCTCGTGCACGAGGAGACCGACGAGCGCTTCTACATCGGAGTCGGCGCCTCGCGCGACGACCGGTGGGTCATCATCGCGATCGGCTCCAAGACGACGAGCGAGTTCCGGCTCCTCGACGCCGCGACCCCCCTCGACACACCACGGGTCGTCGCCGAGCGACGTCAGGGCGTCGAGTACGACGTCGAGCCGTGGGGCGAGCAGCTGCTCGTCGTGCACAACGCCCGACGCGTCAACTTCGAGCTGGCGCTCGCCCCGGTCACGTGCGCCTCGGCCGAGGAGTGGGTGTCGCTCGAGCTGACGACCGAGGACGAGTACGTCACGGGCGCAGAGGGTTTCGACGACTTCCTCGCCGTGTCGCTGCGCCGGGAGGGCGGCACTGGCGTCAGGATCGTGCTCCACGACCCCGAGGCGCCGAACGGCCTGGGGGAGGCCCACGACATCGCGGTCGGTGAGCCCATCGGCACCCTCGTCGTCGGGGCCAACCCGGAGTCGGCCACGCCGACCCTCCAGGTCGTGCACGAGTCGCTCGTCACGCCCCGCACGGTCGAGGACTACGACGTGCGCACCCGCCGCTTCACACTGCTCAAGCAGCAGCACGTGCGCGGCGACGTCGACCTGACGCGCTACCGGCAGCGTCGGGAGTGGGCCACCGCCCCCGACGGCACGCGGGTGCCGATCTCCGTCGTGCACCGCCACGACGTCGCGGCCGACGGCACGGCCCCGGGCCTGCTCCACGCCTACGGCGCCTACGGCATCCCGAGCGACCCGTGGTTCTCGGTGCTGCGACTGTCCCTGCTCGACCGGGGCTGGGTCTTCGCCGTCGCGCACGTGCGCGGCGGCTCGGAGATGGGGCGGTCCTGGTACGACGACGGCAAGCTCGAGGCCAAGCCGAACACGTTCTCCGACTACGTCGCGTGTGCCGAACACCTCGTCGAGTCAAAGATCGTGGCGCCCGACCGGCTTGCGGCAGAGGGTGGTTCGGCCGGGGGTCTGCTCATGGGTGCGGTGGTCAACCAGGCGTCCGAGCGCTTCCGGTTCGTCCACGCGCAGGTGCCGTTCGTCGACGCGCTCACCACGGTGCTCGACCCGAGCCTGCCGCTGACCGTCGTCGAGTGGGAGGAGTGGGGCAACCCGCTCGAAGACCCCGACGCCTACGCCCTCATGAAGGCCTACACGCCCTACGAGAACGTGCGCCCGGGCGCCCACCCGAGCCTGCTCGTCACGACGAGCCTCAACGACACCCGTGTGTACGTCACCGAGCCGGCCAAGTGGGTCGCTGCGATCCGGTACGCCGACGCCCAGCTGCCCGCGGGTACGCAGAGCCCGCAGGTGCTGTTCCGCACCGAGATGGTCGCCGGCCACGGCGGCCGCTCCGGGCGCTACGACACGTGGCGGCAGTGGGCCTGGGAGACGGCCGTGCTCATCGACCAGACGTCGTGAGCACGGCCGCCGGGTAGCCGTCGGTCACGAACCCCAGATGGCGGTGACCCACTCGGGGTGGTCGATGAACGGGTTCCGGTTGTGCTGCCACGTGTCGAAGATGACCTGGTTGCGGCGCTTCTCGAAGGCGTCCGGCGGGTCCTGCAGGTTCCACTGCTTGAGGACCGACAGACGTCCGATGGCCGGGGCGGTGCCGTTGCCCACGAGGTCGTTCGGCTCGAGGTCGGCGAAGCCGTCGCCGCCGTCCCAGCGGACCGCCATGTAGAGGATCATCCGGGCGACGTCGCCCTTGACGGCGTCACGCGGCTGGAACGAGTCGCCGTCGCTGAGGCAGCCGGTGCACTGGGCCACCGGTGACCCTCCGTTGTCGAAGTCGAGGTTGCCGCGGGTGCTGTTGACCGTGACGTCCTCGGGACGCAGGTGGTGCACGTCGGTGCCGGGGCCGTTGACCGTGCCGAAGTCGCCGTGGCTCTTGGCCCACACGTGCTCGCGGTTCCACTGGTCGACGCCACCACCGTTGTCGGACTTGGCGATCGAGCGGCCCGAGTAGACCTCGATCACGTTGTTGGTGTTGTTCGGGTCCTGGTCGGTGTCCTTGAGCGCCGTCCAGACCTGGTCGTACGTCAGGGTCGTGACGCCACTCGAGATGATCCGGTGCAGCTCGGTGTGCAGCGCTGAGCCGGACTTGCCGATCGCCGACGCGTAGTACGTCGAGTCGTACGGGCCGGTGGTGCCAGTGGGGCTGGGGGAGGTGGTCGTGCTCGTCGTCGGCGGGGGTGTGGTCGTGGACGAGCCGCTGAAGGCGAACGCCGTCGTGCCGGTCATGCCCGGGTGCGAGAAGTACGCCGTGAGGGTGCCGGTGACGTCGACCTGCCGCCCCATGAGCGAGGGGTTGCTCTGCAGGCCCCACTGCGCGCGGAACGCGGACGGGATCTGCACGTAGAGCATCCGGCTCGTGCCGGTCTCCGAGGCGGTGTCGGCGATCGCGAGGGCGTAGTCGTTGGGGAAGCCGGACCGCACGACGGTGTTCGTCGCGGTCGGCTGGCCGACGACGTAGCCGCGCACGGTCGCCGAGCGGCCGTCCTGCGTCGAGACGGCCTGCGAGACGGTGAGCGGTGCGGCGGCCGCGAGGCCGGCCGGCGCGGGCGCCGCGACGACGCGTGGCGTCCCCGACGCGGGAGCGCCGGACGCGCTCGAGGCTGCGGTGAGCGCGATGGAGGGCGGGACGACGCCGACGGCGAGGCCGAGAAGGGCGGCGCCGATCCGGCGCCTGCTGATGACGACGGGCACGGGTTCTCCTGGGGTGTGCGAGGGCGTAGAAGACGTGTGAGGACGGTGTGCAGTCGGTGCGAGGAGGTGGGGCGCGACCCCGGCCGGACGCTCGCGTGGACGACTCGGAGGATGAGCTGACCAGGAGGTCGTGGGCGCCCGGCCGGGACCGCTCCGAGCGTGGCGGAGCCCCGGTGGGGCGAGGGTCTGGCGGGGGTCTGGCCTTGGTCAGCGGCGGTTCAGGATTGGACAGCCCCGACGGGGGGTGGCGGCAGCACCGACCCGCACGCTGAGACGCTGCAGGGGCACGCGAACGCGCCTCCTAGACTGGTGACCCATGATGTCCACCCTCGACCTGCGCGGACGCACGCTCGACGTGCGCTTCCTGCGCGGCGCCCTTCCCCGAGCCGAGTTCGACGTCACGGCCGCCCTCGAGCAGGTGCGGCCGATCTGCGAGGACGTCGAGCATCGGGGTGCTGCGGCCCTGCGCGACCTGGGTGAGCGGTTCGACGGGGTCCGCCCGACGCACCTGCGGGTGCCGGCCGCCGTGCTGCAGTCGGCCCTCGAGAGCCTCGAGCCCGACCTGCGAGCCGCCCTCGAGGAGGCCATCCGCCGCGCCCGGCTCGTCCACGCCGACCAGCGGCGCACCGACTCGACGACCACCGTCGTGCCCGGCGGCACCGTCACCGAGCGCTGGGTCCCGGTCGACCGCGTCGGCCTCTACGTGCCGGGCGGCCTCGCGGTCTACCCGAGCAGCGTGGTCATGAACGTCGTGCCCGCCCAGCTCGCCGGCGTCGGCTCGCTCGCCGTCGCCTCGCCGCCTCAGCGCGAGAACACCGGCGAGTTCGCCGGCTACCCGAACCCGACGATCCTCGCCACGTGCGCCCTGCTCGGCGTCGAGGAGGTGTACGCCGTCGGCGGCGCCCAGGCCGTCGCCATGTTCGCCTACGGCTTCTCCGAGGAGACGCCGGAGGGCGTCACCGTCACGTGCGACCCCGTGTCGATGGTCACCGGCCCCGGCAACATCTGGGTCGTCGCGGCCAAGCGCCTGCTCAAAGGGCTCATCGGCATCGACGCCGAGGCCGGCCCCACCGAGATCGCCGTGCTCGCCGACGACTCCGCCGACCCCGAGCACGTCGCCGCCGACCTCGTCAGCCAGGCCGAGCACGACCCGCTCGCCGCGTCGGTGCTCGTCACCGACAGCGAGCAGCTCGCCGAGGCCACGCGCGGGGCGCTCGCGCGCCGTGTGCCGGCAACGAAGCACGCCGAGCGGGTCACCGAGGCGCTCGAGGGCACCCAGTCGCGGATCGTCCTCGTCGACGACGTCGACGCCGGCCTCGACGTCGTCAACGCGTACGCCGCCGAGCACCTCGAGATCCAGACGCGTGACGCGTCGGCGGTCGCGGCCCGGGTGCGCAACGCCGGAGCGGTCTTCGTGGGCCCATGGGCGCCGGTCAGCCTCGGCGACTACGCCGCCGGGTCGAACCACGTCCTGCCCACGGCCGGCTGCGCGGCGCACTCGAGCGGCCTGTCGGTCCAGTCGTTCCTGCGGGGCATCCACGTCGTCGACTACGACGAGTCGGCCCTGCGCGGCATCGCGGCGCACGTCGTCACGCTCGCCCAGGCCGAGGACCTCCCGGCGCACGGCGAGGCCGTCACGGCCCGGTTCGGCGACGAGGTGCCGCGGTGACCGACGCGTCCCCCACCCCGGCCGAGGAGGTCGCCCGGCTGCTGCGCCCCGACCTGCGCGGGCGCACCGCCTACGGTGCGCCGCAGCTCGACGTGCCGGTACGGCTCAACACGAACGAGAACTCCTACCCGGTCCCCGAGGAGGTCGTCGAGGCGATCGTCGAGGCGCTCGCAGCCGACGTCCGCGACCTCAACCGCTACCCGGACCGCGACTTCACCGACCTGCGCAAGGCACTGACTGCCTACCTCGAGAAGCAGTCCGGGGTCACGGTCACGCCCGAGCAGGTCTGGGCGGGCAACGGTTCCAACGAGGTGCTCTCGCACGTCGTGCAGGCGTTCGGCGGGCCGGGCCGGGTGGCGCTGGGGTTCACCCCGAGCTACTCGATGCACCCGATCATCAGCGAGACCCTCGGCACCACGTGGGTCGACGGCCTGCGCGGCACCGACACCTTCGACCTCACGCCCGAGTCGGCAGCCGAGCAGGCCCGGCGGCACCACCCGTCGGTCGTCTTCCTCTGCTCGCCGAACAACCCCACTGGCACCGCGCTGCCCTTCGAGGTCATCGGTGCCGTGCTCGAGGCCGCGCCCGACGCGATCGTCGTCGTCGACGAGGCGTATGCCGAGTTCGCCCGTCCCGGAACGCGATCCGCGCTGTCGCTGCTGGCCGAGCACCCGCGTCTGGTCGTCACGCGCACCATGAGCAAGGCGTTCGCCTTCGCCGGTGGACGCCTCGGCTACCTGGTCGCGGCACCCGAGGTCGTCGACGCGCTGCGCCTGGTCCGGCTGCCGTACCACCTCTCGACGCCGACCCAGACGATCGCGCGGGTCGCGCTCGAGCACGCCGACGTCATGCTCGGCACCGTCGAGGTCATCAAGCACCAGCGCGACCGCATCGTCCAGCGCCTCGCCGAGCTGGGAGCCGCCCCGGTGGCCAGCGACAGCAACTTCGTCCTCTTCGGGGGCCTGGCCGACGAGAAGGCCACGTGGCAGGCGCTGCTCGAGGCGGGCGTGCTCGTCCGCGACGTCGGCATCGCCCACCACCTGCGGGTCACGGCCGGCGACCCGGACGAGACCACGGCGTTCCTCGACGCGTTCGCCCGCCTCGCACCCACCCACCTGACCCGCACGAGCAGCACGAGCAGCACGCCGAGCAGCACGACGACCCAGGAGCAGCCCGCATGAACCGCACCGCGACGATCAGCCGCTCGACGTCCGAGTCGTCCGTCGAGCTCACCCTCGACCTCGACGGCACCGGTGTCGCCGACGTGTCCACCGGCGTCCCGTTCTACGACCACATGCTCGCCTCGCTCGCGAAGCACTCGCTCATCGACCTCACGGTCAAGGCGACCGGCGACGTCGACGTCGACGTGCACCACACCGTCGAGGACACCGCGATCGTCCTGGGCCAGGCGCTGCGCGAGGCCCTCGGCGACAAGGCCGGCATCTCCCGCTTCGGCGACGCCACCGTGCCGCTCGACGAGGCGCTCGCGCACGCCGTGGTCGACGTCGCCGGGCGGCCCTACGTCGTGCACGAGGGCGAACCGGAGGGCCAGCAGTACGCGCTCATCGGTGGCCACTTCACGGGGTCGATGACACGTCACGTCCTCGAGTCGTTCGCCTTCAACGCAGGTCTGTGCCTGCACGTGCGCGTCCTCGCCGGCCGCGACCCGCACCACATCGTCGAGGCCCAGTTCAAGGCGGTCGCGCGGGCCCTGCGCGCCGCCGTGGCCCGCGACCCGCGCGTCGTCGGCATCCCCAGCGCCAAGGGAGCCCTGTGACCGCTGGCGGCCGCGGCGTCGTCGTCCTCGACTACGGCAGCGGCAACGTCCGCTCGGCCGTGCGCGCCCTCGAGCGCGTCGGTGCCACGGTCACCCTCACCGCCGACCCCGTCGCGGCCCTCGAGGCCGACGGCCTCTTCGTGCCCGGCGTCGGCAACTTCCACGCGTGCATGAAGGGCCTGGCCGCCGCGCACGGCCCACGTGTCATCGGCCGGCGGATCAGCGGCGGCCGCCCGGTGCTCGGGGTCTGCGTCGGGATGCAGGTGCTCTTCGACGGTTCGGCCGAGCCGTCCGACGCGCCGGTCGAGGGGCTGGGGGAGTGGCCCGGCACCGTCGAGCGGCTCCCCGCCGACGTCGTGCCGCACATGGGCTGGTCGCCGGTCGAGGCCGCCGAGGGCACCCGGCTGTTCGCCGGCGTCGAGCAGGAGCGCTTCTACTTCGTGCACTCCTACGCCGTGCAGCGCTGGACGCTCGAGGCCACCGGCGCCTTCGCGCGGGTCGCGCCGCACGTCACGTGGGCCGAGCACGGCGCCCGGTTCGTGGCGGCCGTCGAGAACGGTCCGCTCTGCGCCACCCAGTTCCACCCCGAGAAGTCCGGCGACGCCGGAGCCCACCTGCTGGAGAACTGGGTCAGGGGCCTGTGACCCGACCCGGGCGGACGAGGAGGTCCACCGTGGCGACGAGGAAGACGCCGAAGCGCACGTCCAGCGGCACGCGACGCGCCGCCTCGACGCGTCGGCGCACGACGCGCACGACCGGCACGGGCGCGACGCGCCGGGGCACCCGCCCGGGACTGCCGACGACGGTCGGTGCCGCCCTCGGCACGCTCGCCGTCACCACCCTGCTCGACCTGTCGTGGCCGGCCCGCATCGGCCTGCTGGTCGTCGTGGTCGTCCTCGGACTCGGCTACGTGCTGTGGCGCCACCGTGCCGAGCTCACCACCGGCGCACGAGGCCCCGACCCCGCGCCTGAGGCGGCGAGCGGCGCAAGTGAGCCGGCCACGCCTCCTGCGACGGAGCCGCCGGCAGCGAGCGGCCCGCCCGTGGCGCCGGGGACATGACCCCGGGTACGCGACGTCGCTCAGGTCGTGGGGGCGTCTCCACCGAGGTCTCGGCCCACGCCCCAGAGGTGGGCCACGTGGGAGGCGTCGGTGCCACAGCACCCGCCGACGACCGTCACACCCGGCAGCTGTCCCACCACTCGGTCGTGTCCTGCCGAGATCGCGTGGAGGTCGCCCGCGTCGAGGTCGTCGGCCTCGTCGAGCTCCGCATGGCTGCGTGTCGACGCGTTGTAGCGCAGACCGAGCATCCTGCTGCGCCAGTCGATCCCGTCGTCACCGCCATCGGTCGCCAGAGCAGCGAGCACGTGCTCCGGGTGGGCGCAGTTGACGAGGTAGTAGTCGGGGGCCGCCTGCTCGTCGACCGTGGCGATCGCGGCCGCGAGCGTCGACCCGTCGGGCAGCCGGCCGTCGACCTCGACGGTGAACGAGATCGCCACGGGCAGCTCCAGCTCGCGGCACGCCTGTGAGATCCCGACCGCCTCGCCCGCCGTCGTGAGCGTGTAGGCCGTGACGAGGTCGGCGCCCGCCTCGGCGAACGCCGCCACCTGGGCGCGGTGGTAGTCGGCGGCCTCGGCCGGGCTCGGTGCACCGGCGCTGCGGTAGCCGTCTCCGCGCGGACCCACCACCCCCACGACGGCGACGTCTCGAAGGCCGTGCTCGTCGGCATACCGGCGACCGAGACTGCGGAGCAGGTCGATGGCGTCCGTGTCGGCTCGCGCCAGGTCGGAGGGGGTGTGGCCGAGCCGTGCACCCCAGTCGGGGTTGGCCCGCCACGTCGGTGACTCGAGGAGCAGCCCGGCTCCTGCTCGTGCTGCGACGGACGCGTAGGCGTCGTAGTACGTCGTGAGCAGCCCACGGCCGGTTGCGTCGTCGAGCAACGGGTAGGCGGCGAACTCCCGGAGCTCGACCCCGTGGTTGAAGATGAGGTCGGTCTCGAGCCCGCCGTCGGTGACCATCGGCCGGCCGGCCACCTGCGGAAGTGGATCCATGTCGGCTCCCGTGCGTCGCGAGGATCGGACTCTTCCCGGTGTACCAGACGCCATGTCGGGGCACGCGCGGAACGGTACGAGGCGGCGCCGCCGTGAGTCTGCTCGGGGATCCACGGACCGACACGCGGGGGAGGCCCCCCGCCATCACACGGCATACTCGGTGGTCGCACGTCGGGCGGCGCGAGGCCCCCGACGACACCTGCCGACCGACCACGACCACGACCGTCGTGACCGACCCGAGGAGTCGACCGATGACCGGCCAGCACACCGCCGCCCACCCCCGACTCGAGCTGCTGCCCGCCGTCGACATCGCGGGCGGCCGGGCCGTCCAGCTCGTCCAGGGCGTCGCCGGCAGCGGTGGCGAGTTCGGCGACCCGTGGGAGGCCGCGAAGGCCTGGCAGGACCAGGGCGCCGAGTGGATCCACCTCGTCGACCTCGACGCTGCGTTCGGTCGGGGCACCAACCACGACCTCATCGCCTCGATCGTCGGGCGCCTCGACCTGCGGGTCGAGCTCTCCGGCGGCATCCGTGACACCGCCACGCTCGAGGCTGCCCTCGCCACCGGCTGCCGCCGCGTCAACATCGGCACGGCGGCGCTGGAGAACCCGGAGTGGACAGCGTCGGTCATCGCCGAGCACGGCGACCGCGTCGCCATCGGGCTCGACGTGCGCGGCACGACGCTCGCGGCCCGGGGATGGACCCGTGACGGCGGCGACCTCTGGGAGGTGCTCGACCGGCTCGACCGCGAGGGCTGCGCCCGGTACGTCGTCACCGACGTGCAGAAGGACGGCATGCTCCAGGGCCCGAACACCGACCTGCTCCGCGAGGTGTGCGCGCGGACCGAGCGACCCGTCGTCGCGAGTGGCGGCGTGTCGACGCTCGAGGACATCACGGCGATCCGTGGCCTCGTCGGGGCAGGCGTCGAGGGCGCCATCGTCGGCTCGGCCCTCTACCGGGGCGCGTTCACGCTCCCGGAGGCGCTCGAGGTGGCGGGTCGCCCGGAGGCCCGCTCGTGAGCGAGGCACCCGGCGCCTTCCACGACGCCGAGGGCCGCCCGGCCGACTCCGCCGGTCAGGCCTGGGAGGGCAAGTCGATCCCCAGCCACGGCTTCTCCGGCGACACCGGGGAGGCCGACGCCGCCGTGCTCGCGGCCGTCGAGGCCCTGCACTCCGCCCCGACGCCCGAGACCGAGGAGGCGCTCGTCGCCGCGGTCGCGGCAGCCCGCTGGCTCGTGCCCGTCGTCGCCGTCGCCACGGAGGTCGACGAGTCGGGCGAGCACGCGGCCGACACCCGCAGCGACATGGCCGCGGTGACCCTGACGGCCCCGGACGGCTCGCGCGCCCTACCGATGTTCACCTCGCTCGCCAGCCTCGCCGAGTGGGACCCCACGGCGCGCCCGGTGCCCGTACCGGCGTCGTCGGCCGCACGGGCGGCCATCACCGAGGAGTGCCAGGTGCTCGTCGTCGACGTGGCCTCACCGCGCGCCACGGTGCTGCGCCCGAGCATGCTCTGGGCGCTGGCCCAGCAGCGTCCGTGGGTCCCGAGCCACGCCGACGCGCACGTCGCTGCCGCCGTGGCGGCCGCCGTCGCCTCCGAGGAGGCCGTCGCCGGCCACCGCCTCGAGGCGGGGGACCCCGCCGGGGCCGGCGTCCTGCGCGTCGTCCTCGCCCTGCGCGCGGGCCTCGGCGCCGACGAGGTCGGAGCCGTCGCGACGCGCATCGGCGAGCGCATCGCCACCGACGGCGAGACGCGTGCGAGGATCGATGCCCTGACGTTCGCGCTCGAGCCCGCGGGCTGAGCGACGCGTCGGCCCCCGGTCCCGGGAGCGTCGGCGGGTGCTCGCGCGTTCGGAGGGGTAGGAGCAGCGACAGGCAGCATCACGCAGCGTCAGCAGGGAGGGGAGGGCCGTGCCCGAACGAGTGCAGACCCCGAGCGGACCCCTGGGGTTCATGGTCGACCCCGCCCTCGACGCCCAGCGCCGCCACGACCTGCGGCAGATGCGGCTCGTCGCCACGGGCCTGCTCGTCTTCGCGGCCATCGTCTACCTGCTGACGCGCGGCCACGACGACGGAGTGCTCGGCTTCGTCAACGCCGGCGCCGAGGCCTCGATGGTCGGCGCGTGCGCTGACTGGTTCGCCGTCACCGCGATCTTCCGCCACCCGCTCGGTCTGCCGATCCCGCACACGGCGCTCATCCCGCGCAAGAAGGAGATGATCGGCAAGAGCCTCGAGGAGTTCGTCAGCGAGAACTTCATGCGCGAGGACATCATCCGCGAGCGCGTGCTCGACGCCGAGCCGACGCGTCGTGCGGCCGAGTGGGTCCTCGGCCCGGGCCACGCCAAGCGGCTCGTCGACGAGGTCGCGACGGTCACGGTGCACGCCCTGCACCGGATCCCCGACGCCGACGTCCGCGCCGTCATCGAGCAGGCCGTCCTGCCCCGGCTCAAGCAGGAGCCGATCAGCTCGCTCGCCGGGGGCCTGCTCGACCAGGTCGTGCGCGACGAGGCCCACGTGGCCCTCGTCGACCTCGCCCTCGACGAGCTGCGGGTGTGGCTCGTCGACAACGAGGACCTCTTCGAGTCGCTCATCACCCAGCGGGCCCCCGCGTGGGTGCCCGACGCGATCAACGACCTCGTCGCCCGCAAGGTGCACACCGAGGCCCTCAAGTGGCTCGCGGACATCCGCAACGACCCTCGGCACGACGTGCGCCAGGCGCTCGACAAGCTGCTCGTCGACCTCGCCGACGACCTCCAGCACGACCCCGTCACGCAGGCCAAGGCCGAGCGGCTCAAGGAGCGCCTCCTGTCGCACCCCCAGGTGCCCGACACCGCGATGGCGCTGTGGTCCTCACTGCGGTCCGTCGTCGTCGCGGCGCTCGAGGACGGGGACGGGCCGGTGCGCACCCGGGCCGTCAAGGAGGTCACCGGGCTCGCCGAGCGCCTGCTCGCGGACAAGGCGGTCCGCGACCGCATCGACGCCCGGATCTGCGACGCGACGGTCTACGCCGTCGAGCGGTACGGCACCGAGGTCACCCAGGTCATCAGCGCGACCATCGACCGCTGGGACGGCAAGGAGACCGCCGAGCGCGTCGAGCTCCAGGTGGGCCGTGACCTCCAGTTCATCCGGATCAACGGCACCCTCGTCGGCGGCCTCATCGGCGTGCTCATCCACGCCGTCTCGGTCCTCATCCCCTGACGGGGGCGGGGGCCGACGCCTCGGCCGCGACGGCGTCGAGCCGCTCGGAGACGGTGCGTAGCACGCGGTGCAGCTCGAGCATCTCGGCGTGGGTCAGACCGCTGCGCTCGGCGATGGTCGTCGGCAGCCCGGTGAGGGCGTCGAGGCGCTCGCGGCCCGTGGTCGTGAGGCCGACGACGACGCGTCGTTCGTCCTCGGGGTCCCGCTCGCGCACGACGAGGCCGGCGGCCTGCATCCGCTTGAGCAGGGGGGACAGGGTGCCGGAGTCGAGGCGCATGAGGCGGCCGAGGTCGCCGACGGTGACCCGTCCGTGCTCGCCGAGGGCCATGAGGGCGATGTACTGCGGGTAGGACAGGCCGTGCTCGGCGAGCAGCGCCCGGTAGACGGCGTCGAAGGCGCGCACCGTGGTGTGCATCGCGTAGCAGATCTGCTGCTCGAGACGGAGGTCGTCCGGGGGTGAAGTGGTGCGAGCCATGGATCCAGTCTACTATTCAATTGCGCACAATTGAATTGCTGACAACCTGACTCGACCGAAGGAACCCGATGACCACCACCGCCGCGCCCACCCAGCAGGCCCGCTATCTCGCCTCGGCCACCGCGTCCGGCCGCGAGGGCCGCGCCGTCACCTCCGACGGCCGCCTCGACGTCATGCTCGCCGCGCCGCGCGAGCTCGGCGGCAGCGGGGAGGGCACCAACCCCGAGCAGCTGTTCGCCGCCGGGTACGCCGCATGCTTCGCGAGCGCGCTCGGCCTCGTGGCCCGCCAGCGTCGGGTCGAGGGCTTCGACGCCGCGGTCACGGCCGACGTCAGCCTGTCCGGCACGCCCGGGCAGGGCTTCTCGCTCGGCGTCGTCCTCGACGTCGAGCTGCCCGACGGCCTCGACGCCGACCTCGGCCGCGAGCTCGTCGATCGCGCCCACGAGGTGTGCCCGTACAGCAACGCGACCCGCGGCAACATCCCCGTCGAGCTGCGCGTCAGCTGAAGGCCACCACCCCTCCAGCCCGACACCCCACCAGTCCGACCCCTCCACGAGAACCACTGCACGACAAGGAGACCCGATGATCGACAGCACCACCACCCCCGCCACCACCTCCACCACCGCCGGCACGACCGCACCCCGCGAGGTGCGCCTCGTGTCCCGCCCTGTCGGCTGGCCGACGCCCGAGAACTTCGAGGTCGTCGCCAGCGAGCTGCCCGAGCTCGGTGAGGGCCGGGTGCGCGTGCGCAACGTCGTCATGTCGGTCGACCCGTACATGCGCGGCCGGATGAGCGACGCGAAGTCCTACGCCGAGCCCTACGCGCTCGGCGAGGCGATGCACGGGGGAGCGGTCGGCGTCGTGGAGGAGTCGCGCGCCGAGGGCGTCGCCGTCGGTGACCACGTGCTGCACGGCCTCGGCTGGCGCGAGGTCGCCGTCGTCGACGCGTCGGCCGTCCGCGTCGTCGACACGACGATCGCCCCGGCGTCGGCCTACCTCGGCGTCCTCGGCATGACCGGCCTCACCGCCTATGCCGGCCTGACGCGGGTCGCCGGCCTCAAGGAGGGTGACGTCGTCTTCGTCTCGGGCGCCGCCGGGGCCGTCGGCAGCGTCGTCGGCCAGGTCGCCAAGGCGCTCGGTGCGAGCCGCGTCATCGGCAGCGCGGGCTCCCAGGAGAAGGTGCGCCACCTCATCGAGGACCTCGGCTTCGACGCCGCGTTCAACTACAAGGACGGACGCGTCTCGGACCTGCTGCGCGAGGCCGCCCCGGAGGGCATCGACGTCTACTTCGACAACGTCGGCGGTGACCACCTGGAGGCCGCCATCGGCTCGCTGCGCCTCGGCGGACGCATCGCGATCTGTGGCGCGATCTCGGTCTACAACAACACCGAGCCGGCCCCCGGCCCGCGCAACCTCGCCCGCCTCATCCAGACGCGCGGCACCATCACCGGCTTCCTCGTGGGCGACCACTGGGACCTCGCCGGGGAGTACGCCAAGAAGGCGGCCGGCTGGCTCGCCGACGGCACCCTGACGACCCGCGAGACCTTCGCGGACGGCATCGACCACGCCGTCGACGCCTTCCTCGGCGTCCTGCGGGGCGAGAACACCGGCAAGATGCTCGTCCGCCTCTGACGAACGCGAGTGAGCGGCCGAGGGCCCGATGCGTCGCACCGACGCGTCGGGCCCTCGCGCGTCCTGTCAGCCGATGAGCTCCTGGAGCAGCTCGACGGCGCGGCCCGCGGCGGCGTTGCCCGCGGGGTCGCGCACGACGGCGGCGATGCGTCGCACCGGGCGGGGCGCGGCCAGGGGGAGCACGGCGACGTCCTTCGGGACGACGTGCGCGGCCAGCTGCGGCACGACCGTGATGCCGACGCCCGCCTTGACGAACGCGATCGCCGTGTAGTGGTCCTGGGCCTGGACCGCGAACCGCGGCCGGAAGCCGGCGGCCTCGCAGGCGCTGGACAGGATCCGCGAGCAGGCCGTGTTGGGCAGGTCGTTGCGGATCCAGGTGTCGCTCGCGAGCTGAGCGAGGCCGACCTCGTCCTCGCCGGCGAGCGGGTGGTCGGCGGGCAGCACGGCGACGTACGGGTCGACGGTGAGCGGCACCCGCCGCGAGCCCTGCGGGTCGGTGGCGCCGGCGACGTCGACGACGATGTCGAGGTCGGGCGTCGGGCCGGCGTGGTCGGGGGCCTCGGTGAGGACGAGCTCGAGGGTGAGGTCGGGCAGCTCGGTCGTGAGGCGCCGCGCGAGGATCGGCATCCACTCGGCACCCGCCGAGGCGAAGTAGCCGATGGTGAGGCGGTCCGAGCGTCCCTCGCGCAGGTCGGCGACAACGCCGTCGAGCCGCGTCAGCTGGCCCATCAGCTCGTTGGTGTTGGCGACGAGCGCGCGGGCTGCGGCGGTGGGCGTCAGGCCCCGGCCCTCGCGCGCGAAGAGGGTCAGTCCGGTCTCCTTCTGGAGCGCCGAGATCTGCTGGCTGATGGCCGAGGGCGTGAAGCCGAGGTTGTCTGCGGCGGCCTGGATCGAGCCGCTGGCCATGACCGACCGGAAGACGCGGATGCGGTGGGTGTCGAGCACCATCTGACAGTACAGCGAGACTTAAGGTTTGTGTAGCAAACATCGCTTGTGCTGAATAGTTAAGGGTTGGATCATGGAGGCATGACGACACGCCTCCTCTCCCGCGCCTCCCTCTCCTCCCTCCGGTCCATGGCCGCCACGCAGCGCCGCGGCCACCTCGCCGGCCTGCTCCGGCCGGCCGCCGACCGCGACCTCGACCGCATCTCGACCGACCTGCTCTACCTTGCGCAGGCCGACCCCGCCGCCGACCGCCCGACTGTGCCGACCCGCGACCGCCACACCACCCCGGTCGACCTCGACGCGCGGCGCGCCCAGGCGTCCGGCCGTGGCGTCCTCGAGCACGCTGAGCAGCCCGAGCACGCACAGGCCAGCTGACGACGCCCGCGCGTCGTCACGCGGCACCACGAACGGCCGACCGGGCACCTGCCCGGCCGGCCGTTCGTGCGTCCGGCGTCGGTCGGCCGCGCCGCTCAGGCCCCGACGTAGTCGGCGAGGTGCCGGCCGGTGAGGGTCGACCGAGACGCGACGAGCTCGGCGGGCGTGCCCTCGAAGACGACGGTGCCACCGTCGTGCCCCGCGCCCGGGCCGAGGTCGATGATCCAGTCGGCGTGCGCCATGACGGCCTGGTGGTGCTCGATGACGACGACGGACTTGCCGGCGTCCACGAGCCGGTCGAGCAGGCGCAGGAGGTTGTCCACGTCGGCGAGGTGCAGGCCGGTCGTCGGCTCATCGAGGACGTAGACCCCGCCCTTCTCGCCCATCCGCATCGCGAGCTTGAGCCGCTGGCGCTCGCCGCCGGAGAGGGTGTTGAGCGGCTGGCCGAGCTTGAGGTAGCCGAGGCCGACGTCCTCCATCCGTTGCAGGATCGACGCCGCCGCAGGGGTCTTCGCCTCGCCTGCGGCGAAGAAGGCGTGCGCCTCGGCGACCGGGAGGTCGAGCACCTCGGCAATGTTCAGGCCGCCGAAGGTCAGCTCGAGCACCGACGCCTGGAACCGCTTGCCGCCGCACTCCTCGCACAGCGTCGCGACGGTCTCCATGAAGCTCAGCTCGGTGTAGATCATCCCGTTGCCGTTGCAGCTCTCGCAGGCGCCCTCCGAGTTCGCGCTGAAGAGAGCGGGCTTGACGCCGTTGGCCTTGGCGAACGCCTTGCGGATCGGCTCGAGCAGGCCGGTGTAGGTGGCCGGGTTGCTCCGCCGCGAGCCCTTGATGGCGCCCTGGTCGATGACGACGACGTCCTCGCGGCCCGCCACCGACCCGTGGATGAGCGAGCTCTTGCCCGACCCGGCCACGCCCGTGACGACGCAGAGCACCCCGAGCGGCACGTCGACGTCGACGTCCTTGAGGTTGTGGGTCGACGCCCCACGGATCTCGATGGCCCCCTTGGCTTTTCGCAGGTCGTCCTTGAGCTGGGCCCGGTAGTGCAGGTGCCGTCCGGTGAGGGTGTCGGAGGCCTCGAGCCCCGCGACGTCGCCCTCGAAGCAGATCCTGCCGCCGCCGGTGCCGGCGCCCGGGCCGAGGTCGACGACGTGGTCGCCGATGACGATCGTCTCGGGCTTGTGCTCGACGACGAGCACCGTGTTGCCCTTGTCGCGCAGCTCGAGCAGGAGGTTGTTCATCCGCTGGATGTCGTGCGGGTGAAGGCCGATCGTCGGCTCGTCGAAGACGTACGTGACGTCGGTCAGCGCGGAGCCGAGGTGGCGGATCATCTTGGTGCGCTGGGCTTCTCCGCCCGACAGTGTGCCCGCGGGGCGGTCGAGCGACAGGTAGCCCAGCCCGATCTCGACGAACGAGTCGAAGAGGTGCAGCAGGTTGCCGATGAGCGGCCCGACGGAGCTGTCCTTGACCCCGCGCACCCACTCGGCGGCGTCGGTGATCTGCATCGAGCACACGTCGGCGATGCCCTGCCCGTTGATCTTCGACGAGCGTGCGGCCTCGTTGAGGCGCGTGCCCTCGCAGGCCGAGCACGGGGCGAACACGGCGGCCCGCTCGACGAAGGCCTTGATGTGCGGCTGCAGCGAGTCGACGTCCTTGCTGAACATCGACTTGCGGATCTTGGGGATGAGGCCCTCGAAGGTGACGTTGATCTTCTCGACCTTGACCTTGCGCGGCTCGGCGTAGAGGAAGTCCTCGCGCTGCTCCGGGGTGAGGTCCTTGATCGGCACGTCCGGCGGCACGGCCACCTTGTACGCCGCCACCATCCAGCCGTCGGCCGTGTAGCCCGGAACGAGGATCGCCCCCTCGACCAGGGACCTGCTCTCGTCGACGATGGCCGTGAGGTCGAGGTCGGAGACGCTGCCGCGGCCCTCGCACTGCGGGCACATGCCGCCGAGGTAGACGACGTTGCGCGCGATGCGCTTCTCGCCGGTGTCCGAGGTCATGATGCCGCTCGCCTTGCGCGTCGGGACGTTGAAGGCGAAGGCCGTCGGCGGTCCGACGAACGGCTCGCCGATGCGGCTGAAGAGGACTCGGAGCATCGCGTTGGCGTCGGTGGCGGTGCCGACGGTCGAGCGGACGTTGGCCCCCATCCGCTCCTGGTCGACGAGGATCGCCGTCGTGATGCCCTCGATGACGTCGACCTCGGGCCGGGCGAGCGAGGGCATGAAGCCCTGGACGAAGGTGCTGTACGTCTCGTTGATCATCCGCTGCGACTCGGCGGCGATGGTGCTGAAGACGAGCGAGCTCTTGCCCGAGCCGGACACCCCGGTGAACACCGTGAGGCGCCGCTTCGGGATCTCGACGCTGACGTCCTTGAGGTTGTTCTCCCGCGCGCCCTGGACGCGGATGAGGTCGTGCCGGTCGGCGGCGTGCCCGACCGACGCCGGCGCCCCCGTCGTGCGCGCGTCGGTCGTCGTCGTGCCGTTGCCCATCGTGTCTCCCCGTGTTCGTCGCAGTTCGTCGCTGCTCGTCGGTGCCCGCGCGCGGTCGTCGGCGCGGCCCGTCCCGAGCGTAGGTGGCCCGGGGCGGTCCCACGGTAGACACGAGCAGGACTGCGGCGCTTCTCGATTCCTGACCCGCTGCGGTCGCTGCGGCCTCAGCCCTTGAACAGCTCCTTGGCCTTGTCCGCCGGCAGCAGGTCGTGCCGCACCGGCTCTCGCGTGAACGAGCCGGTGCCGTGCGACACCGAGCGCAGGTCGATGGGGTAGCGGGACAGCTCGGACGCCGGGACCTCCGCGTGCACGACGGTCCACCCTCCGCCGTCGCCGACGGCGTCCGCCGGCTCCGTGCCGAGCACCTGGCCGCGCCGGCCCCGCAGGTCGGACATGACGGCACCGAGGTACTCGTCGGCGATGGTGATGTCGACGCGGTCGATCGGCTCGAGCAGCGCCATCGTCGACTCGTTCGCGGCCTCCTTGAGGGCGAGGGCGGCCGCGGTCTGGAACGCGACGTCGGAGGAGTCGACCGAGTGCGCCTTGCCGTCGACGAGCGTCACCCGGACGTCGACGACGGGGTGCCCGGTGAGCAGCCCCTTCTCGAGCTGGTGGCGGGCCCCCTTCTCGACCGAGGGGATGAACTGCCGTGGCACCGAGCCGCCCACGACCTTGTCGACGAACTCGAAGCCGGAGCCCCGGGGGAGCGGCTCGATGCGGATCGAGCACACGGCGTACTGCCCGTGACCGCCGGACTGCTTGACGTGGCGTCCCTGCACCGAGCAGGTGCGCACGAACGTCTCGCGCAGGGCGGTGCGGTAGGGCTCCGCCTCGACCGTGACGCCGTAGCGGTCGGCCAGCTGAGCGATGAGGTCGTCGACGTGGGCCTGGCCCATCGTCCAGAGGACGACCTGGTCGGTCTCGACGGAGTGGTCCAGGCGCACCGTGACGTCCTCGGCGACGATCCGCTGCAGTGCACCGGCGAGCTTGTCCTCGTCGGACTTCGTCGCCGCGCGGATCGCGACGGGCAGCTGCGGCTCGGGCAGCAGCCACGGGGCGACGACCGCGGGGCGGTCGGGGGAGGAGAGGGTGTCGGAGGTCTCGGCCCGGGTCAGCTTCGACACCAGGACGAGCTCGCCGGCGATGGCGTTGCCCCGCGGGCGGTGCGCGTCGCCGAAGGGCGACGCGAGCGGCCCGACGCGCTCGTCGTCGTCGTGCGCCGGGTGGCCGGCCACCTCGTGCCCGACGAAGTCGCCGAGGTGGCCCGACACGTGGACGGTGTCGTCGACGTGGAGGCTCCCGGAGAAGATCCGCACGAGGGAGAGCCGCCCGACGTAGGGGTCGGTCGTCGTGCGCACGACCTCGGCCACGAGCGGCGCGTCGGGGTCGCAGGCGACGCCGGAGACCTGGCCGCCGGCCGGCGAGGTCACCATCGGCAGCGGGTGCACGGTGGGGTCGGGGAAGGCGCGCTCGATGATGCCGAGCAGCTCCTCGACGCCGGCGCCCGTCAGCGGCGAGACCGGCAGGATCGGGAAGAACGAGCCCAGCTCGATGGCGGTGCGCAGGTCGGCGAGCAGCGACGTGGTGTCGAGGGTCTCGCCCTCGAGGTAGCGGTCGAGCAGCGTCGCGTCCTCGGACTCCTCGATGACCGACTCGATGAGCGCGCTGCGGGCGTCCTCGTGCTCGTCCGACGTCTCGCCGGTGAGCAGGCCGACGACGCCGGTGACCTGGCCACCCTCGAGGACCGGCCAGTGCGTGGCCCGGGCGTCGCCGAAGGTGCGGCGGCACGTCTCGACGGTCGCGCCGAAGTCGGCCCGTGGCTGGTCGAGGTGGGTGACGACGACGGCCCGCGGCATGCCGACCGCCGCGCACTCGCGCCAGAGCAGTGAGACCGGCCGGTCGATGTCGTCGGCGCCGGACACGACGAACACCGCCGCGTCGGCCGCCCGCAGCCCGGCGCGCAGCTCGCCGACGAAGTCGGGGTAGCCGGGGGTGTCGAGCAGGTTGAGGGCGATGCCCCCGCTGTCGAAGGAGGCCGTCGTCAGGGTCGTCGTGCGGACGTGGTCGGTGGTGCCGGGTCCGCTGGTGCGCTGGCCGGGCACGCGCGCCGCGAGCAGGGCCTCGAAGAGGGCCGTCTTGCCGGCGCCGCCTGGGCCGACGAGCACGACGTTGCGGATGTCCTGCGGCGAGGCGGGGCTGGGGGCCGCAGGAAGGTCTGATCTGCCGGGCGTCTTTGCCATGACCCCACCTTTCTCCTCCAGCCCGGCGGCCACAAGGGAATGCGCGAGGCGCCCCCCGACGCCCATGGATCGCAGGTGTGAAACGCGGGTGCGACGTGCCGGTGGCGGGTGGTTGGCTTGGTCCATGGACCTCCGGAAGTACGGGCCGGTGCTCGCGAACCGCGACACCCGACGCGCGCTGCTGCTCGGCTTCCTCATCCGCGTGCCGATGTGGGCCGGTGGGGTCATCCTGACGCTGCACGTCGTCACGAGCCTCGGTCGCAGCTACGGCGCGGCCGGGCTCGTCTCGGCCGCCGCGACCATCGCCGTCGCGATCTCCGGTCCGTGGCGCGGCCGCCTCCTCGACCGAATCGGCCTGCGCCGCACCGTCGGTCCCTCGCTCGCCGTACAGGTCGTCTGCTGGTCGATCGCTCCCTGGGTCGGCTACGCGCCCCTCATCGGGCTCGCGGCGCTCGCCGGCCTCTTCGTCGTGCCGACGTTCTCGATCCTGCGCCAGGTCATCATCCGGTCGGTGCCGAGCGAGCAGCGGCGCACCGCCCTGTCGCTCGACTCCTCGGCCACCGAGCTGTCCTTCATGGCTGGCCCGGCGATCGGGGTCTGGCTCGCGACCTCCTGGCAGACCGGCTGGGCGCTGTTCGTCTGCGAGATGGCGGCTGTCGCCGCCGGGTGTGTCCTGTGGCTCGTCAACCCGCCGCTGACGGCCGCGCCCGCCACTGGGGGCGCCGACGCCACCGACGCCACCGACGCCGTGGATGCCGACGGGGATGCGCCGGCGCCGCGTCGGGCGATCCACGGCTTCGTCACGCTCCCGGTCGCCGCCGTGCTCCTCGCGGCCGCGTGCTCGACGCTCGTGCTGTCCGGCACCGACGTCTCGGTCGTCGCGGCGCTGCGCAGCTTCGGCTCCACCGGCTCGATCGGCTGGGTGCTCGCGCTCTGGGGCCTGGGCTCGCTCGTCGGCGGTCTCGTCTACGGCGCCTGGCACCGCTCGGTCTCCGTCTTCTGGCTGCTCACCGGCCTCGCGGCCAGCACCGCACCGGTCGCCCTCGCCGCCGGCGTCCCGAGCTTCGCCGTCCTCGTCACCGTGTGCGGCCTGCTCTGCGCGCCGACCGTCACGGCCACCGTCGAGCAGCTGAGCCGGCTGGTGCCCGAGAGGCACCGCGGCGAGATGATGGGCTGGCACGGGTCGGCGATGACGGCCGGGTCCGCGCTCGGGGCCCCGATCGCCGGCTTCGCGATCGACCGCGGCGGCTGGCAGTGGGGCTTCCTCGTCGTGTCGGCCATCGGCCTCGTCGTCGCACTCGCCGGGGCCCTCGCACCCCGGGGACGCCGGCGCGTCCGCCCCGGCGCCGAGGCTCCGGTGCAGCCCGCGGCCCTGGCCCCCGGCGTCGATTCGGTCCCCGGCGCTCCGGCTGCTACTGTTGAGCACTGACCAGTCGTCCACGCATCGTGCCCCCGGGCCGGAGCGCGGACGACGTGCAAGAGAAGCTCGCTTCCACCCGCGTCGACCAGCAGGTCGCCGGGTCCCAGGTCTGCTCGACGGAGGATCACCCCACTGGTGTGTGGTGGGCACCGTCGAGCCGCGTGCGGCGTCGGCGACGACACCGCGCGTGTGAACCCAGGGCTCCTCGTGCACTCACGAGGAGCCTTTTTCTCGTCCTGGGTCAGGCGCCGGCAGAGCAGTTCCTGCAGGTCACACCAGTCATCGAACTTAGGAGCACCACATCAGCGAGCCTCGCATCAACGAGCGCATCCGGGTCCCGGAAGTGCGTCTGGTTGGCCCCAACGGCGAGCAGGTCGGCATCGTGCGCGTCGAGGACGCGCTGCGTCTGGCCGAGGAGGCGAACCTCGACCTCGTCGAGGTGGCCCCCATGGCGAAGCCGCCGGTCGCCAAGCTCATGGACTTCGGCAAGTTCAAGTACGAAGCCGCCATGAAGGCACGGGAAGCGCGCAAGAACCAGGTCAACACGGTCATCAAGGAGATCAAGCTCCGCCCGAAGATCGACCCGCACGACTACGGCACGAAGAAGGGCCACGTCGAGCGGTTCCTCAAGGCCGGTGACAAGGTCAAGGTGACGATCATGTTCCGCGGTCGCGAGCAGAGCCGTCCCGAGCTGGGCCGCCGTCTGCTCGAGCGTCTCGCCGACGACATCGCCGAGCTCGGCTATGTCGAGTCGGCACCGAAGCAGGACGGCCGCAACATGATCATGGTGATCGGCCCGACCAAGAAGAAGGCCGAGGCCCGCGCCGAGCAGCGCCGGGCCCGCACCACCACCCCGGCCGGCGCCGAGGGTGAGGTCGCCCCGCAGGCCGAGCAGGCCGGCGAGCAGACGACCGAGCACACCCCCGAGCACACCCCCGAACAGACCACCGAGACCGCCGCCGCCGAGTGACCGGCGGTCCGGACTCCCCGGCGGGCTCCCCGAGCCTGCCGCACCACGGACGACGTACGCCTCACGTACGCACGCAACACGAAGGAGATCGGCCACCATGCCGAAGATGAAGACGCACAGCGGTGCGAAGAAGCGTTTCCGCCTCACCGGCACCGGCAAGGTCATGCGAGAGCAGGCCGGCGGCCGCCACCTGCTCGAGCACAAGTCGAGCAAGAAGATGCGTTCCATCGCGAACGACGTCCAGGTCTCCGCCCCGGACGCCAAGAAGGTCAAGAAGCTCCTCGGCAAGTGAGCCGAGACCCCCACAGCATCCGCTGAGCAGCCGGGACGTCTCGGTCAGGCCAGCAACACCTCAGTGTGTTCCAGTAAAGAAGGAGTGTTCACGTGGCACGCGTGAAGCGGGCGGTCAACGCCCAGAAGAAGCGTCGCGTCGTTCTCGAGCGCGCGAGCGGTTACCGCGGTCAGCGGTCGCGTCTCTACCGCAAGGCCAAGGAGCAGGTCACCCACTCGCTGGGCTACGCCTACCGTGACCGTCGCGCCAAGAAGGGTGACTTCCGTCGCCTCTGGATCCAGCGCATCAACGCCGCGGCCCGCGCCAACGGCATGACCTACAACCGGTTCATGCAGGGCCTCAAGGCCGCCGGTGTCGAGGTCGACCGCAAGATCCTCGCCGACCTCGCCGTCAACGACGCGCCGGCCTTCGCCACCCTCGTCGAGCTCTCGCGGGCCAACGTCCCCGCTACGGCCGACAAGGCCGGCGACGCCGCCTGAGCGTCACCCGCAGCGCACCCGAGCGCCGGGACACCCCGTGCTGACCAACACCCGATCCGATCGGGTCAAGGCGGTCCGGGCGTTGTCCCGGCGCTCCGTGCGTGAACGCACCGGCCAGTTCCTCGCCGAGGGTCCCCAGGCGGTCCGCGAGGCCGTCGCCCACCGGCCCGGCGCCGTCCGCGACGTCTACGTCACGCCGGACGCGGCGCAAAGGCACGCGGACATCCTCGCGGCCGCCCGCGCTGCCGACCTGTGGGTCCACGAGGTGAGCCCCGAGGTGCTCGCCGCCATGTGCGACACCGAGTCGCCGCAGGGCCTGGCCGCGGTCTGCCTGACCGTCGACGTCCCCTTGGACGAGGCGCTCGACCGGGTGCCCGACGGCGGGTTCGTCTGCGTGCTGACGAACGTGCGCGACCCCGGGAACGCCGGCACCGTCATCCGGGGCGCCGACTCCGCGGGTGCCGACGCCGTCGTCGTCAGCGACGCCAGCGTCGACGTCTACAACGCCAAGGTCGTCCGCTCGACCGTCGGCTCGCTCTGGCACCTGCCGGTCGTCGTGGGCGTGCCCGTTCCGGAGATCCTCGAGGCCCTGCGCTCCCGCGGCGTCGCGCTGCTCGCCGCCGACGGCGCGGGCACGACGCTGCTGCACGACACCGACCTGCACCGCACACACGCGTGGGTCATGGGCAACGAGGCGTGGGGCCTGCCGGCCGAGATCCGCGACGCCTGCGACGACGTCGTCAGGGTGCCGATCTACGGTGCCGCCGAGTCGCTCAACCTCGCCATGGCAGCGACGGTCTGCCTCTACGCGTCCGCCGAGGCCCGCCGCACCGGACGCTGACGCGCCGCTTCGGCACGGTCCTGGTGGGGCACGGTCGCCTTGGTCATGACTATCCTCGCTCCATGACCCGCGTCGACGGTTCCGGCGACCACCTGCCCCGGTCCGTGGACGCCATGGCCCCCGTGGCGATGATGGGCGAGCTGCTGCCCGACGGCCTCGTCGTCGTCGGCTCCGACCGGCGCATCCGGTTCGTCAACGCCGAGGCGGCGCGCATCCTGACCTGCACGCCCGACGAGCTCGTCGGCCGGCCCCTCGACGAGGGCCTGCCCTTCACGGACAAGTACGGCCGCCCGTGGTGGGAGCACACCGACCCGTGGGGCGGCCTCGCCTCGAGCCCCGGCCACCGGGAGAAGCTGCTCGTGGCCCCGGCAGGCCAGGACGTCCTCGTCACGGCCCGGTACGTCAGAGGCGGCGACGGTCGCGTCGAGCGGATCCTGCTCGGGCTGCGCGACGCCGAGGCCCGTCAGCGGGCCGAGCGCGAGCAGGCGACCGTCCTGTCGACCGTCGCCCACGAGCTGCGGGCGCCGCTGACGTCGGTCACCGGCTTCACGAGCAGCCTGCTGCGCCGGTGGGACCGGTTCACCGACGAGCAGAAGCGGCTCATGATCGAGACCATCGAGTCCGACGCCACGCGCCTGACCCGCCTCATCACCGAGCTGCTCGACATCTCGCGCCTCGACTCCGACAGCCTCAACCTGCGCCTCGGTCCGGTCGACCTCGAGGCAGTGCTGCGGGGCCACGTCGTCCGCTACGAGGTCGGACGCGCGCCCGGCGCCGTGGCGCTGCGGCTGGGCCCTGCGGCCGGCGCCCGGGGGCTGCCGGAGATGTGGGCCGACACCGACCGCCTCGAGCAGATCTTCTTCAACCTCATCGAGAACGCCCTCCAGCACGGCTCCGGCCCGGTCACGGTGACCCTCGACCGCGACGGGGCGCGGGAGGGCGCGCGGGACGCGTCGGGCGTCGAGTGCGTCGTCGTCCACGTCGACGACGAGGGGGAGGGCATCGCGCCCGCCGACCGCGACAAGGTGTTCGGTCGTTTCTGGCACGGCCCCTCGAACGCGAGCACCGGCCTCGGCCTCTACGTCGTGCGCGGCCTCGTCGAGGCGCACGGCGGCACGGTGCACGTCTCCGACAACGAGGCCGGCGGTGCGCGGTTCGTCGTTCGCCTGCCGGCGGGACTGCCGGCGGTCGTCGGCCCCTGACGCCCGTAGGTAGGCAGGCAGCCGGGCAGGTCGGCCGGACGCCGCGGAAACCGGTTCGACGCCGCCCCTAGACTGGCAGCCCAGAACCGACCCGCACCCGAGCGAGAGCAGCCACGCACGCCGATGTCCGGACCCAACACGAACTACGACCCGGTCGAGGTCTCCGCGCTCGACCCGGCACAGATCGACGCCGCCGTCCAGGAGGCCCTCGCCGCGATCGCCGCGGCCACCTCTCTCGACGACCTCAAGGCCGTGCGCACCGCCCACCAGGGTGAGAAGAGCGCGCTCGCCCTCGCCAACCGCGAGATCGGCGCCCTGCCGCCGAGCGCCAAGGCCGAGGCCGGCAAGCGGGTCGGCCAGGCGCGCGGACGCGTCGGGCAGGCCGTCGCCGCGCGGCAGGTGCAGCTCGAGGCCGAGCGCGACGAGCGCATCCTCGTCGAGGAGCGCGTCGACGTCACGGTCCCCGTGTCCCGCCGGCCGCTCGGGTCGCGCCACCCCATCGAGCTGACGGCCCAGCGCCTCGTCGACGCGTTCGTCGGTATGGGCTGGGAGGTCGCCGAGGGGCCCGAGCTCGAGAGCGAGTGGCTCAACTTCGACGCCCTCAACCTCGGCCCCGACCACCCGGCCCGGCAGATGCAGGACACCTTCTTCCTCGACCCGGTCGACTCCGGTCTCGTGCTGCGCACCCAGACCTCCCCGGTGCAGATCCGCACGATGCTCGAGAAGGAGCCGCCGATCTACATCGTGGCCCCGGGCAAGGTGTTCCGCACCGACGACCTCGACGCCACGCACACGCCGGTCTTCCACCAGATCGAGTGCCTCGCCATCGACAAGGGCCTGACGATGGCCCACCTGCGCGGCGCGCTCGACGCGTTCGTGCGCATCATGTTCGGCGAGGACACCCGCACCCGGGTGCGCGCCAACTACTTCCCCTTCACCGAGCCGAGCATGGAGACCGACTTCCTCTGCTTCGCCTGCCACGGGGCCGAGACCTGGGGCACACCGGAGCAGTGCCGCACGTGCGGCGGCTCGGGCTGGATCGAGCTGGGCGGCTCGGGGATGGTCAACCGCAAGGTGCTGCGCACGTGCGGCATCGACCCCGACGTCTACTCGGGTTTCGCCTTCGGCCTCGGCATCGAGCGCGCGCTCATGCTGCGGCACGGGGTGCAGGGCATGCACGAGATGGTCGAGGGCGACGTCCGCTTCTCGCAGCAGTTCGGAATGGGGGCCTGACCCGATGCGCATGCCACTGACCTGGCTCGCCGAGTACACCGACCTGCCCGCGGGCGCCACCGGCGCCGACGTCGCGGCCGGTCTCGTCGGCGTCGGCCTCGAGGAGGAGGACCTCCACGGCGGCGACATCACCGGCCCGCTCGTCGTCGGGCGCGTCCTCGAGCTCGTCGAGGAGCCGCAGAAGAACGGCAAGACGATCCGCTGGTGCACGGTCGACGTCGGCCAGCACGGCCAGATGGTCTCCGAGGGCAAGCACCAGGAGATCGTCTGCGGCGCCGACAACTTCGCCGTCGGCGACCTCGTCGTCGTCGTGCTGCCGGGGGCGACGCTGCCCGGCGGTTTCCACATCGCCGCGCGCAAGACCTACGGGCACGTGTCCAACGGCATGATCTGCGCCGAGGACGAGCTCGGCATCGGCCACGACCACAGCGGCATCATCGTGCTCGAGCGGCTGCTCGGCGCCGAGAAGGCCGCCGGGGTGCAGCCGGGCGACGACGCCATCGCCCTCCTCGGCCTCGCCGAGGAGACCGTCGAGACCAACGTGACGCCCGACCGCGGCTACTGCTTCTCGGTCCGTGGCCTGGCCCGCGAGTACTGGCACAGCCAGGGCAGCCCGGCCGGCGGCTTCCGCGACCCCGCGGCCGTCGACGTGCCGGAGGGCAACGACGCCGGCCACCCGATCCGCGTCGAGGACGACGAGCCGCTCGAGGGCGTCGTCGGCTGCGACCGGTTCGTGGCGCGCGTCGTGCGGGGCATCGACCCCACGCGTCCGTCGCCGCCGTGGATGCAGAAGCGCCTGACGCAGATGGGCATGCGCCCGATCTCCCTCGCCGTCGACGTGACGAACTACGTCATGCTCGCCGTCGGGCAGCCGCTGCACGCGTACGACCTCGCCAAGCTCGACGGCCCGGTCGTCGTGCGCCGGGCGCGGGCGGGGGAGTCGCTGACGACCCTCGACGACGTCGAGCGCACCCTGTCCACGGAGGACCTGCTCATCACCGACTCCGGCGAGCGGCCGCTCGCCATCGCGGGCGTCATGGGTGGCGCGTCCTCCGAGGTCGACGACGCCACCACCGACGTCCTCGTCGAGGCGGCGCACTTCGACCCGACGACGGTGGCCCGCTCCTCGCGCCGGCACCGCCTCGTCACCGAGGCGTCCAAGCGCTTCGAGCGCGGCGTCGACCCCAAGGTCACGGCGGCGGCGGCCCAGCTCGCCGTCGACCTGCTCGTCGAGTTCGGCGGCGGCACCGTCGACCCCGGTGTCACCGACCTCGACGCCACGACCGACCGTCAGGCCTACCTGCTCGACCTCACCGAGCCGGGCCGGATCATCGGCATCGACTACCCGCGCGAGCGGGTCGTGCAGATCCTGCGCGACCTCGGCTGCACCGTCGACGAGCAGGGGCCGGGCACCGACGCCGGGCACGTCCTCGTGACGCCGCCGTCGTGGCGCCCCGACCTCGTCGACGCGCCCGACTACGCCGAGGAGGTCGCGCGGATCGACGGGTACAACAACATCCCCTCGATCACCCCGACGCCCTCGCAGGGTCGAGGTCTGACGCACGCGCAGCGCACGCGGCGGCTCGTCGCCGACGCGCTGGCCGGCGCCGGCTACACCGAGGTGCTCAGCTACCCGTTCGTCGGCGAGGAGCTCTCCGACCAGCTCGGTCTGTCCGCCGACGACGACCGCCGGCAGGCGGTCCGGGTCGCCAACCCGCTGTCGGAGGAGCGTCCGCTGCTGCGCACGACGGTGCTCGCCAGCCTCGTCGACGTCCTGCGCCGCAACCTGGCGCGCGGTCACAAGGACGTCGCGCTCTACGAGCTCGGCCTCGTGTTCCGTCCCGGCGGTCCGCTCGCGAAGGCGCCCGTGCCCGGCGTCGGCGCCCGCCCCGACGACGCGACGCTCGAGGACCTCTACGCGGCGGTGCCGCCCCAACCGCGCCGGGCGGCCGTCGTGGCCACCGGCCAGGTCGAGCCCGCCGGCTGGTGGGGCTCGGGGCGGACTGCCGACTGGAGCGACATGGTGGCGGCGGTCCAGGCCGTCGCGGCGGCGCTCGCGGTGCCGGTCGTCGTCGCGGCCGACGCCGACCACGCGCCGTGGCACCCGGGCCGGTGCGCCCGCATCAGCCTCGCCGACGGCACGCTCGTCGGCCACGCGGGTGAGCTACACCCGAAGGTCCTTGCGGCGCTGGACCTGCCGGCCCGCACCGTCGCGGCCGAGTTCGACGTCGACGTGCTCATCGCCGCGAGCGAGGAGCCGGTCCAGGCGACGGCGTTCTCGACGTTCCCACCGGCCCTGACCGACGTCGCCCTGCTCGTCGCGAGCGACGTCGCCGCAGCCGACGTCGAGCGGGCCCTGCGGGCCGGGGCGGGTGAGGCGCTGGAGTCGATCGTGCTCTTCGACGTCTACGAGGGCGAGCGCGTCGAGGCCGGGCACCGGTCCCTCGCGTACCGGCTCACCTTCCGCGCCGCTGACCGGACGCTGACGACCGACGAGGTCAACGCCTTCCGCGACGCCGCGGTGGCGTCGGCGGCCGAGGCCACGGGAGCCGTCCAGCGCTGATCTGCGGCCGCGGTCGTCCAGCGGTGGCGGCATGCAGAAGTATGCATCGCGGTGTATAGTCATGCATCGTGACCAGGGCAGCAGTGGCGGGAGCGAGCGGCTACGCCGGAGGAGAGATCCTCCGGCTGCTGCTCGCCCACCCGCAGATCGAGGTCGGGGCCGTCACGGCGGCCAGCAGTGCGGGTGAACGGCTCGGGGGCGTTCACCCGCACCTGACCCCCCTCGCGGACCGCGTCCTCGAGGCGACGACACCCGAGACCCTCGCCGGTCACGACGTCGTCTTCCTCGCCCTGCCGCACGGCCACTCGGCGGCCATCGCCGCCGCGCTGCCGGACGACGTCGTCGTCATCGACTGCGGCGCCGACTTCCGGCTCGAGTCGGCCGACGCGTGGACCACCTTCTACGACACCCCGCACGCCGGCTCGTGGCCCTACGGTCTGCCCGAGCTGCCGCTGGCGTCCGGGACCCAGCGCGAAGCGCTCGCCGGCGCGACGCGCATCGCCGTCCCCGGCTGCTACCCGACCGGCATCTCCCTGGCCCTCGCACCCGGGTTCGCAGCCGGCGTCCTCGAGCCGGACGACGTCGTCGTCGTCGCGGCCTCCGGCACCTCCGGCGCGGGCAAGTCGCTCAAGCCGCACCTGCTCGGCGCCGAGGTCATGGGCGCGATGTCGCCCTACGGCGTCGGTGGCGGACACCGGCACACCCCCGAGATCGAGCAGAACCTCGGTCGCGCGGGCGGGGCACCGGTCACCGTCTCCTTCACCCCGACGCTGGCCCCGATGCCGCGCGGCATCCTCGCGACGTGCACGGCCCGGCTCGTGCCAGGCACCGACCCGGCCGCCGTGCGCGAGGCGTGGGAGAAGGCCTACGCGTCGGAGCCGTTCGTCCACGTCCTGCCCGAGGGCAGCTGGCCCTCCACCGGCAGCGTCATCGGCAGCAACAACGTCCTCATCCAGGTGGCGGTCGACGAGCGCCTCGGCCGCGTCGTCGTCGTGTCGGCCGTCGACAACCTCACCAAGGGCACGGCCGGCGCCGCCGTGCAGTGCGCCAACCTCGCCCTCGGCCTCGACGAGACGCTCGGGCTGCCCGTCGCGGGGGTGGCCCCGTGAGCGCCACCGACCCCCGGCCCGCCGTCCACCTGCCGAAGGGCTTCCGCGCCTCCGGCGTGACTGCGGGCCTCAAGGCCAGCGGTCGCCCCGACGTCGCGCTCGTCGTCAACGACGGGCCCGACCACCACGCCGCCGCCGTCTTCACGAGCAACCGCGTCGAGGCGGCGCCCGTCACGTGGTCGCGCCAGGTCGTCGCCGACCGACGCGTCGACGCCGTTGTCCTCAACTCGGGCGGCGCCAACGCCTGCACCGGCGCCCAGGGCTTCCTCGACACCCACCGCACGGCAGAGCACGTCGCCGAGGTCGTCGGAGCCTCGGCCGGCGACGTCGTCGTCTGCTCCACCGGGCTCATCGGCGAGCTGCTCCCGATGGACCGTCTGCTCGCCGGCGTCGACGCGGCTGCAGCCGGGCTGAGCCCCGAGGGTCACGAGGACGCCGCCGTCGCGATCATGACGACCGACACCGTGCGCAAGGTCGCCACGCACGTGGGGGAGGGCTGGAGCGTCTCCGGGATGGCCAAGGGCGCCGGCATGCTCGCCCCGGCCCTCGCGACGATGCTCGTCGTCCTCACGACCGACGCCGTCGTCGACCCCGCCGACCTCGACGCCGCCCTGCGCGCCGCCACGAGCGTCTCGTTCGACCGCATCGACTCCGACGCGTGCATGTCGACGAACGACACCGTCGTCGTCCTCGCCTCCGGTGCCTCCGGCGTCCGCGTCGACGCCGCAACGCTGACCGACGCGCTCACCGCGGTGAGCGCCGCTCTGGCTCGCCAGCTCATCGGCGACGCCGAGGGCGCGAGCCACGACATCGCCATCGAGGTGCGCGGCGCGGCGTCGGTCGACGACGCCCTCGAGGTGGCCCGCGCCGTCGCGCGCAACAACCTCTTCAAGTGCGCCGTCTTCGGCAACGACCCCAACTGGGGCCGGGTGCTCGCCGCCGTCGGCACGACCCGCGCCGCCTTCGACCCGACCACGCTCGACGTCGCGATGAACGGCGTCCAGGTGTGCCGCGCCGGCGGCGTCGGCGAGGACCGCTCGCTCGTCGACCTCACCGCCCGCGAGGTCCACGTCCTCGTCGACCTCCACGCCGGCCCCGAGACCGCGACGGTCTGGACCAACGACCTCACCAACGACTACGTCCACGAGAACTCGGCCTACAGCACATGACCCGCAGCAGCCCGACCCACCCGAACCAGCGCAACCTGCGCGGCCTCATCGACGCCGCCTCGATCCGCGTCGCCGCAGGCAAGGCTGCGACGCTCGTCGAGGCGCTGCCGTGGCTCGAGCGGTTCCGCGGCGCGCTCGTCGTCGTCAAGTACGGCGGCAACGCCATGATCGACGAGGGGCTGAAGAAGGCCTTCGCCGAGGACGTCGCGTTCCTGCGCTACGCCGGTCTGCGGCCCGTCGTCGTCCACGGCGGCGGCCCGCAGATCAAGGCGATGCTCGACCGCGTCGGCCTGGAGAGCGAGTTCCGCGGCGGCCTGCGGGTCACGACGCCCGAGGTCATGGACGTCGTCCGGATGGTCCTCACGGGCCAGGTCGGTCGCGAGCTCGTCGGCCTGCTCAACCAGCACGGCCCGATCGCCGTCGGCCTCTCCGGCGAGGACGCGTCGCTGCTCGGGGCGCGGCGGCGCAGCACCCTCGTCGACGGCGAGGAGGTCGACCTCGGCCTCGTCGGCGACGTCGAGAGCGTCAACCCCTCGGCGATCCTCGACATCCTCGACGCCGGGCGCGTGCCCGTCGTGTCGACCGTCGCCCCCGACCTCGACGTCGACGGCCAGGTGCTCAACGTCAACGCCGACTCGGCGGCGGCCGCGATCGCCGTGGCCCTGCAGGCCGAGAAGCTCGTCGTCCTCACCGACGTCGAGGGCATCTACGCCAGCTGGCCCGACCGCAGCTCGCTGCTGTCGACGATCGACCTCACCGCCGCGCGCGAGCTGCTGACCCGCGTCGACGCCGGCATGGTCCCCAAGCTCGAGGCGTGCATCCGCGCCGTCGAGGGCGGAGTGCCGCAGACGCACGTCGTCGACGGGCGCGCGCCGCACTCGATCCTGCTCGAGATCTTCACCGACGAGGGGATCGGCACCATGGTCCTGCCCGACATCCGCTCGACGCCCGAGGGCGCCGGAACCGACGGGAGCCCGTCATGACCGCCACCTCCCACGCCACCGGCCGGCAGCTGCTCGACCGGTACGCCGGCTCCCTCGTCCAGGTCTTCGGCACGCCGCAGCTCGTCCTCGCCTCCGGCCACGGCTGCTGGGTCACCGACGTGGACGGCAACCGCTACCTCGACCTGCTCTCGGGCATCGCCGTCAACGCGCTCGGCCACGGGCACCCGGCACTCGTGCAGGCCGTCGCCAAGCAGGCCGAGCAGGCCATCCACGTCTCCAACTTCTTCACCTCCGAGACGGCGATCCTCCTCGCCGAGCGCCTCCTCGGGCTCGCCAACGCCCCCGCGGGCTCCGGCGTCTTCTTCGCCAACTCCGGCACCGAGGCCACCGAGGCCGCGATCAAGCTGTCGCGCCGCACCGGGCGCACGCGCATCGTCGCGCTCGAGGGCGCCTTCCACGGCCGGTCCACCGGGGCCCTCGCGCTGACGCACAAGGAGGCCTACCGGGCCCCGTTCGAGCCGCTCATCCCCGAGGTCGTCTTCGTGCGTCCGGGCGACGCCGACGCCCTGCGCGGCGTCATCGACGAGCACACGGCCGCGGTCTTCCTCGAACCGGTGCAGGGCGAGGCCGGCGTCCGTGAGCTGTCCGACGACTACCTGCGCCTGGCGCGCGAGCTGACGTCCGCGCACGGTGCGCTGCTGGTCCTCGACGAGATCCAGAGCGGCATCGGCCGCACCGGCGACTGGTTCGCCCACCAGCGCTCGGGCATCGTGCCCGACGCGATGACGCTCGCCAAGGGCCTCGGCGGCGGCGTGCCGATCGGCGCCCTCGTGACGTTCGGCAGCGACGTCACCGCGATGCTCTCGGCCGGCCAGCACGGCACGACCTTCGGCGGCAACCCGCTCGCGTGCGCGGCCGGGCTGGCCGTGCTCGACACCATCGAGCGAGACGACCTGCTCGGCAACGTCCGACGCGTCGGGGCCCTCCTCGACGCCGTGGACGTCCCCGGCGTCAGCGGCACGCGCGGCCGCGGGCTGCTCCGGGCGATCGAGCTCGACGGCGTCTCCTCGGCCGCCGCGATGGTCGCGGCCCGTGAGGCCGGCTACATCGTCAACGCGGTCACCCCGACGGCGCTGCGCCTCGCCCCGCCCCTGGTCATCACCGAGGCCGAGCTGCAGGGCTTCCTCGACGACCTCCCCGCGATCCTCGCGGCCGCCCGCGCGGCCGAGCAGGGCACGCCGTGAGCCGCACCCAGCGGCAGCGCCGCATCGTCGAGCTGCTCGGCCAGCACCCCGTGCACAGCCAGGGCGAGCTCGCCGACCTGCTCGTCGCCGACGGCATCGACGTGACCCAGGCGACGCTGTCGCGCGACCTCGTCGAGGTCGGTGCGGTCAAGGTCCGCCGCGACCGCGCCCTCGTGTACGCCGTGCCCGGGGAGGGCGGCGAGGTTGCCGCCGTCGGTTCGCTCGGCGACTCCTCGTCGGCCCGGCTGCGGCGCACGTGCGAGGAGCTGCTCGTGTCGGCCACGGCAGCCGGCCAGCTCGTCGTCCTGCGCACCCCGCCTGGCGCGGCCAACTACCTCGCGTCGGCCATCGACCAGACGCGCGACCCCGACGTCGTCGGCACCATCGCCGGCGACGACACGATCATGATCGTCACCGACGGTGCCGAGCGCGCCCTCGCGGTCGCCGACCGCCTCCTCGCGCTCGCCGGCACCCGCGAGTGACGCCCTCGCGCAGCCTCGACCGAACCACTCCCGTCACTTCCCAGGAGGACCTGATGCCGACCGACGCCACCCCCACCACGCCGGACGGCGTCGAACAGGGCGAGTCCGGCGAGGGCCGCGTCAGCCTCTGGGGCGGCCGGTTCAGCGGCGGTCCCGACCAGGCCCTCGCCGCCCTGAGCAAGAGCACGCACTTCGACTGGCGTCTCGCGCCCCACGACATCGCCGGCTCGCGCGCCCACGCCCGGGTCCTCGCCGCTGCGGGGCTGCTCTCCGACGATCACCTCGCCGGCATGCTCGAGGGCCTCGACCGGCTCGAGGCCGACGTGCGGTCCGGCGCCTTCGTGCCGGCGCAGGACGACGAGGACGTCCACACGGCCCTCGAACGCGGACTCATCGACCGGGTCGGCACCGACCTCGGCGGGCGGCTGCGCGCCGGCCGCTCCCGCAACGACCAGGTCGCCACGCTCTTCCGGATGTACCTGCGCGAGCACGCACGCGTCGTCGGTGGCCTCGTCCTCGACGTCGTCGACGCGCTCGTGACGCAGGCCGAGCGCCACCACGGCGTGCCGATGCCCGGGCGCACCCACCTGCAGCACGCGCAGCCCGTCCTCCTGGGCCACCACCTGCTCGCGCACGCGTGGGCGCTGCTGCGCGACGTCGACCGGCTCCGCGACTGGGACGCCCGCACCGACGCCTCGCCGTACGGGTCCGGCGCCCTTGCCGGCTCCTCGCTGGGCCTGGACCCCGAGGCCGTCGCCCGGGACCTCGGCTTCAGCCGTGCCGTCGAGAACTCCATCGACGGCACCGCCTCGCGCGACTTCGTCGCCGAGTTCGCCTTCGTCGCGGCGATGACCGCCGTCGACATCTCCCGGATCGCCGAGGAGGTCGTCATCTGGGCGACGAAGGAGTTCTCGTTCGTCACCCTGCACGACTCGTACTCGACGGGGTCGAGCATCATGCCGCAGAAGAAGAACCCCGACGTCGCCGAGCTGGCCCGGGGCAAGGCCGGTCGCCTCGTCGGCGACCTCGCCGGGCTGCTCACGACACTCAAGGCGCTGCCGCTCGCGTACAACCGCGACCTCCAGGAGGACAAGGAGCCGGTCTTCGACGCCGTCGACACCCTCGAGGTGCTGCTGCCGGCGTTCTCGGGCATGGTCGCCACCCTGACCTTCCACACCGACCGCCTCGCCTCCCTCGCGCCGCAGGGCTTCGCGCTCGCCACCGACGTCGCCGAGTGGCTCGTCCGCGAGGGCGTCCCGTTCCGCGTCGCCCACGAGGTGGCGGGGGAGTGCGTGCGGGTCTGCGAGTCGCGCGACATCGAGCTGTGGGACCTCACCGACGACGACTTCGCGGCGATCAGCGAGCACCTGACGCCGGGCGTCCGCTCGGTGCTGTCGGTCGAGGGCTCGCTCGCGTCCCGTGACGCCGCCGGCGGCACCGCGCCGGTCCGCGTCGCCGAGCAGCTCGAGGCTGCTCGCGGGCGCCTGGCCGCCGCGCGCGAGTGGACGGCCGCTAGCGTCTGACAGGTGACCGACGCCGCAGCACCTCCGCGCCGACGCGGGCCTGCTCGTGCGCCTGGGGGGCGGCTGCCCCGTTCGTTCTTCGCCCGGCCGGTCCTCGAGGTGGCCCCCGACCTGCTCGGGTGCACCGTGACGCACGGGGGCGTGACGCTGCGCCTCACCGAGGTCGAGGCCTACGCGGGTGAGGTCGACCCCGGTTCGCACGCCTTCCGGGGCCCGACGCCGCGCACCCGCGTCATGTTCGGCCCTGCCGGGTTCCTCTACGTCTACTTCACCTACGGCCACCACTGGTGCGCGAACCTCGTCGCGGGCGACGAGGGCAACGCGTCGGCGGTGCTGCTGCGAGGTGGGGAGGTCGTCGACGGCCACGACGTCGCCGCCGGCCGACGCGTCGGGCAGCGGGAGCGCGACTGGGCCCGCGGTCCCGGCCGGCTGGGTCAGGTGCTCGCGCTCGGCGCGTCCGAGACGGGGCGCGACTTCTGCCGTCCGCCGGTCGGCGACCCCGTCGACCTCGTCGTGCGCGCGCCGGCCACCGCGACCGACGCCGCCCGCGTGCGTACCGGCCCGCGCGTCGGCGTCAGCGGCGCCGGCGGTGACGGCTCGGTGTTCCCGTGGCGGTTCTGGCTCGACGGCGAGCCGACGGTGTCGGCGTACCGGCCGGGCGTCGTGCGGCAGCGCCGGCCGTGATGTGGGACGACCGGCAACCCGTTCGCCGCAGCCGGTGCCCGTAGGGCAGGCTGTGCGCGTGGGCACCCGGCCCCCAGCCGGCTGGGTCGCCGGTTGAAGCCCGACCGAGAGGAACCGATACCCGTGACCGACATCTTCGACGAGCTGCAGTGGCGCGGCCTGGTGGCGCAGACCACCGACGAGGCGGCGCTGCGCGAGGCACTCGCCGACGGGCCGATCACGCTGTATTGCGGTTTCGACCCGAGCGCGCCCTCGCTGCACTTCGGCAACTTCGTCCAGCTCTCCGTGATGCGCCGGATGCAGGCGGCGGGGCACCTCGTCATCTGCCTGGTCGGCGGGTCGACGGGGCTCATCGGCGACCCGAAGCCCGACTCCGAGCGGGTCCTGCAGGACAAGGACACGATCGCCGCAGCGGTGGCGCGCATCCAGCAGCTCGTGGGGCCGCTGCTCGACTTCGACGGCGACAACGCGGCGGTGCTCGTCAACAACCTCGACTGGACGGCGCCGATGAGCGCCCTCGACTTCCTGCGCGACGTCGGCCGGCACTTCCGGGTCAACCAGATGATCCGCAAGGAGGCCGTGGCGCGGCGCCTCGAGAGCGACCAGGGCATCTCGTACACCGAGTTCAGCTACCAGATGCTCCAGGCGCTCGACTACCTCGAGCTGTATCGCAGCCGGGGGTGCGTGCTCCAGATCGGTGGCAGCGACCAGTGGGGCAACATCACGGCCGGCGTCGACCTCGTCCACCGGGTCGAGGGACAGTCGGTGCACGCGCTCGCGACCCCGCTTCTCGTCGACTCGACGGGCCGCAAGTTCGGCAAGTCGGAGGGCAACGCCGTGTGGCTCAGCGCCGACATGACGAGCCCGTACGCCTTCTACCAGTACTTCCTCAACGTCGAGGACGCCTCGGTCGTGGGCATGCTCAAGGCCTTGTCGGACCGCTCCCGTGAGGAGATCGGCGAGCTCGAGCGGCAGGTGGCCGAGGAACCGTTCCGCCGGGCTGCCCAGCGCGCCCTGGCCGCAGACGTCACGACGCTCGTGCACGGCGCCGCGGCGACCGAGGCGGTGCAGGTGGCCTCCGAGGCGCTCTTCGGCAAGGGAGACCTCGGCGTCCTCGACGCCTCGACGCTCAAGGACGCGACCTCCGAGCTGCCGGGCGCCGACGTCGCGGTCGGAGGGTCGTTCGTCGATGCCCTCGTGGCGGTGGGCCTCGTCGAGTCGCGCAACGCGGCCCGCCGCGCGATCGCCGACGGGGGAGCCTCGCTCAACAACGCCAAGGTCACCGATCCCGAGCTGGTGCTCGGCGAGGGCGACTTCCTGCACGGTGAGGTGGCCGTGCTCAAGCGTGGACGCCGCAACCTGGCGGCGGCGCGACGCTCGGGCTGACGTCCTCCGTGCGTGTCGACAGGCTCGCCCAGGCGCCCCAAAGGGCTCCGTAGGCACCTGAACGGCCGGATTCCGTTGTGATGCAACGGGATTCGGCCGTTCTTGCGTCTGTAGGGGGCGGGATTTGTGTTTCCCGCGGGGCCCGGGCTACTGTTCTCTTCGTCAGCCCGACAGGGAGGAACGGACGCCACGGCGATCGAGTGAATCGATCGCGAAGCTGGCCGGTCCCGGGGCAGACATCCGGTGGGTCCACGACCACGCGATGGTCGTTCGCNCGGGTAAGTTTGAAGGGTTGCCCCGGAGGCCGGGCCCGCGTGTGTGG
Source organism: Intrasporangium zincisolvens (assembly GCF_034724055.1). Taxonomy (NCBI): domain Bacteria; kingdom Bacillati; phylum Actinomycetota; class Actinomycetes; order Micrococcales; family Intrasporangiaceae; genus Intrasporangium; species Intrasporangium zincisolvens. The sequence continues at coordinate 265 of NZ_JAWIIL010000012.1, read as the reverse complement.
GTGTGGTTGATGGTGTGTGTCTGATGCTTGAGAACTCAACAGCGTGTCAAAAATCGATGCCAATACCTCGTCTCGAGGAGCCGGCGTGTGCTTGTGACTTCATGGTCGCGGGTTGCTGGTTTCTTGGATGATTTATATTTCTTTGGTTGACAACGACGATCAGTATTTTTTGCTGGTTGTTCGGCTCAGCCTGGATCATTTTTGCCCTTCGTGGGTTGTTTGAACATCAACGGAGAGTTTGATCCTGGCTCAGGACGAACGCTGG
>NZ_JAWIIL010000011.1:0-144659 GCF_034724055.1 Intrasporangium zincisolvens | reverse complement strand
GGGCACCGGACGCCGGGTTGGCGGAGAGCGCCGCCGTCGGGCCCACCGGCTTGGGCAGGTCGTGGAACTCGAGCGCACCGCGGTCGCCGTAGGCCGGCGTGCCGGCGCCGGTGTCGGCGACGCCCGGCACGTCGACGGGGGCGAGGCCGTCGTGGTCGGTGACCGAGGCACCGGCGACACCGAGGTCGGCGCTGTCGACGGCGGGCGAGGTGATCGTCAGCGCGAGGTTGCGCGCGGTCTGGTCGACGAAACGGGGAGCACTGCCGAGGTCCCGGGCGCCCTGGCCGCTCGCGGCCTGGAAGGCCGCCACCGTGGCGTATCGCAGCGAGTTCCACTCGTACAGCGGCCCGCCGGCGGTCTGGAACACCAGGTTGCGGTCCACGGTCGAGCCGGGAGACGACTTGGCGTCCAGCCGGATGTCGCCGGTCGTGCGGGTGCTGCCGACCGCGTTGTCGATGCTGACGTTGTTCGCGACGATCGCGCTCGCGCAGCCGCCCTCGAGGTTGACGCCGGCAGTCGCGTTCCCGACGACGGTGTTGCCGACGACGTGGTCGCGCAGCGAGCTGAGGCAGTCGACGCCGTGGTCGCCGTTGTCGTAGGCGAGGTTGCGGCGCACCGTCGCGTCGTCGGACCCGGTGTACACTTGGATGCCCGAGTCCTGGTTGGCGTAGGAGGTGTTGCGCTCGATGACGGCGCCGGTGGAGCCGACGCTGACGTCGATGCCGGTGGCGAGGCGCTGCGTCGCCTGGGCGTTGTCGTGGGTGACGTTGTCGGCGACGGTCGCCCGGGCGCTGCCCTGGATGCTGATGCCGTGGTAGCCGTTCGAGGCGCTCGTGCTGCCCGACACGACGGCGTCGGGGCTCGTGGCGATGCGGATGCCGATCGAGCCGTTCGTCGCCGTCGTCGAGCCCGACACCCGGGTGCGGCTCGACCGGTCGGAGGAGATGCCGTAGCTGGAGGCGAGGGTCGCCGTGGCCGAGGAGACGACGACGTCGGCGGAGTCCTGGATGCTGACGCCGACCCCGTTCTGGCCCTGGGTGGTGAACCCGTCGACGACGACCGAACGGGCGTTCCACAGCTTGAAGCCGTACGAGCGCGTCGAGGCCTCGAGCGTCGTGCCGGATGCCGGGTTCGCACCGCCGGCGTCGACGTAGAGGGTGCTCGTCGGGGCGTCGTAGAAGAACGTGCCGGGCGTCGTGGTCGTGGCGCTCGAGGCCGAGGCGAGGCGCGTCCCGCCGCGCAGCACCTGGCTCACGGGCGCGGCCGCGGTGACCGTGGCCTTCCAGGCGGTCGTGCCGGTGGCGGTCCACTGCGCGGTCGAGCCGAGGTCGGTCGAGCCGAGGACGCGCACGGCGCCGTTGGCGCGGAAGGTGAGGGGCGCCGTCGGCAGGCCGGTGGCGGCGGGCGTCACCTGCTCGCGGTAGTCGCCGGCCTCGACGAGGACGGTGTCCCCGGCGACCGCGACCGAGGCACCGCGGCTGATCGAGCAGAACGGCGTCGTCGTGCCGTCGGCGGCGTCGGAGCACGACGCGTTGCGGCTGTCGACGTGGTAGGTCAGCGTCGCCCGGTCCGTCAGCGTCACGGGCACCTCGCTGCGCCCGGTGAGCCCGCCGGTGTCGGCGACGGTGACGCTGACGAGGTGGGTCCCCGCCGTGGTGAACGGGTGGGTGGCCACCGGCGAGGTCTGCGGCCCGACGACGGTGCCGTCACCGAAGTCGAACGTGTAGCCGGCGATGCCCTGGCCGTCGACGTCGCTCGAGCCCCGGGCGTCGGCCGTGACGGTGGCGGTCGGCGGCACCTGCCCGGTCGTCGTCGACAGCACGAGGGCCGCGTGGGGCGCGTTCGTCGCCACGTCGCCGGCACGCGGCAGCCGCTCGAGGGCGCCGCGGTCGGCGAAGGTCGGCGAGCCGACACCTCGGTCGGGGACCGTCGGGTCGTCGGTGGGCTCGTTGCCCGCGGCATCCGCCGGCTCGAAGCCGGGCGCGCCGGCGTCGGCGGAGTCGATGGCCGCGGACTGCGCGGCCGGCCTGAAGTCGTGGGCCGCGGCGTCGACGAACTGGGGGTCGCTGCCCAGGCCCGTGGGCTCGAGGCCCGTGCCGGACGCGAAGTCCGACATCGTCTGGTAACGGGTCAGGCCGATCCGCACGGCCGGCACCCATCGGCTGTTCCAGAACACGTCGCTGTCGGCGGTGAAGCCGGTCATCGAGCTCTGTTCGACGTAGAGGTCGTGGCGCCCGGTGGCCAGCCCGTTGTCGACCGAGATGTTGTTGCGCAGGGTGGCACCGGTGCTGTTGCCCTCGACGGAGATCCCGTCGTCGCGGTTGCCGTAGGAGGTGTTCGACACGTACGTCACGCCGGTGGAGGCGAGCGTGTCCAACCCGTGGTTGCCGTTGCCCCAGCTCGTGTTGCGCACGACGAGGGCGCGGGCGGAGCCGCTGTAGACCTGGATGCCGGTGTCTTGGTTGCCGTGCACGAGGTTGCCGCGCAGCACGGTGTCGGTCGAGGCCGAGCTGACGTCGATGCCGGCCGCGGTGGCCGTGCCGACGGCCACGGCGTTGTCGGCCGACTCGGAGCCCTGGACGACGTTGCCGACCGAGCCCTGCAGCGAGATGCCGTGGTTGCCCGAGCCGGCGACGTCCGCCCCCGTGATCGTCGAGGCGGTCGTGGCGGCCAGCTTGATCCCGATCGAGGCAGCCGAGCGGACCGTCGCGTTCGCCACGGTGACGTTCGTGCTCGAGGCCTCGAGCAGGATGCCGGAGCCCCCGCTCAAGGTGCTGGTGACGTCGCGCACCGTGACGGCGCTGCCCCCGCTCACCCGCAGGCCGACGCCGTTCTGCCCGGTCGTGGTGAAGCCGGCGACGACGACGTCGCTGCGCCCCGCCAGGTTGAAGCCGTACGTCTGGGCCCCGGCCTCGAGCGCGCGGCCGGTCGGCGACGAGCCACCGAGGTTGACGTAGAGCACCTTGGCGGTCGAGTCGTAGAAGAACGACCCGGCGGTCAGCGTCGTCGCGCTCGCACCCGCGGCGAGGCGGGCTCGGTCGAGAAACACCTGCTTGGGCGCGCTCGGGGGTGCGTACGGCGTGCTGAAGGTCCCACCCGACACGCCGGTCCACGTGGCCGCCGACAGGTCGCGCGTGCCCGAGACGACGACCCCCGGCCCCGAGGTCGTGAACGTGATCGGTACGCCGGCCGCGCCGGAGGCACCGACCGTGACCTGCTCGCGGTAGGTGCCCGGCGCGACCGTCACCGTGTCGCCGGCCGTCACCGCGCTGACCGCCGCGCGGCCGATGGTGCAGAACGGCGCCGCCGACGTGCCCGTGCCGGAGTCGGTGCACGTCGGCGACGAGCCGTCGACGAACCAGGACGTCGCGGCGGACGCGGCGGGGGCGACGACGAGCTGCCAGCCGAGAGCGAGGGCACCCACGGACACGGCGGCGATGACGGCTCGAGGCTTCATGGTCGGCTCCTGGAAGGGTCGGGCGCGGAGACGTGGAGGAGAGACCCGGCGCGATCCGGGGGGGGGGGGGGGCAGTGCAGGACGGCGAACGGCCTCATCCGCGCCACCGGGCGCACGATCCCGTGCCGGGTCAGCACCGACATGGCGGCGTTGACGCCGTGGTCGTCGAGGTGCGGCGCGGACGACGGGGCCTCGTCGGTGTAGCGGTACCGACGCGTCGAGCGGCCGCCCGGGTCGAGCGTCGAGCGCCCGTCCTTCTCGAACTGCTCGATGACGGTGCCGGCGCCGTGGCAGGCCGAGTGGAGGCTGTCGCTGCTGCGCGCGCCGGCGACGGCGAGGTAGGAGGACGTGCGGTGCGTGCCGGGCAGGAGCACGGCCTGGCCCGTCGTCGCGAAGACCGACCCCTCGGGCATCCGGTCGGCCGGGAACGCCCGGCACGAGTTGTGCCGGTGGACCACGGCCCGCTGACCGCCGACGTTCTCCTCGTAGATCGAGTTGTGCGGCGAGTCGACGACAAGCCGGCCCGGCTCGCCGCCGAACGCGTCGAGGGCGAGGCGCCGCAGCGCCGCGTAGGTCGCGACGCGGAAGGCGTAGCCGTAGTTCATCGCCGACGCGTTGGCGAGCATGAGCCGCTGGCCCTCGTCGCTGTCGAGGTCCACGGGCGCGCAGCCCTTGGCGAAGTAGAGGCGCATCCGCTCGCGCAGCTGGGCCGCCGACCGTGCCGTGGCCAGGTGGTAGAGCGGCTTCTGCACCGCCATGACCGCCTTCATCGCCCGCGCGGTGTCCTTGCGACGCTGGAAGAGGTGGCCGATCTCGCCGGTGAGGACGCCGCCGCCCGCGTGGTACTGCAGCGTCAGCTGCCCCTGCCGGATGCCGAGCAGCTCGGCCGCCTCGGGGTCGAGGATCTCCTCGACCTGCTGCAGCTCGACGAAGTGGTTCGTCGGGCCGACGGTGCCGAAGCGCAGCCGGGCCAGCTGCCAGGTCAGGGCCGGGATCTCCTTGCGCAGCCGGGCCCCACCGCCCCACGGCTCGAGGTCGACGCGTCCGGACTCCTCGATGCGCTCGAGCTCCTCGGCGTCGACACCCCACCGCTCGGCGGCGAACTGGGCGCCGTCGGTGGCGGCCGCGACGACCTCGGAGGCCGTCAGCTCGCGGGCCCCGCGCGTCGGGTAGGGGTACTTCTCCTTGACGGCCCGGTAGAACGCGTCGACCGCGTGGTCGGCGGGCTTGTCGGTGCCGAGCGCGATGAGCGCCATGCCGCAGTTGACCGACGAGCTGGTGAACGTCGGGCGGATCGTGCCGCGCGTGGCCACCGCGATGCTCGAGGGCATCTCCATCTTGCGCTTGTGGTGGAAGTCCGGAAGCACGACCGGCGGTGCCGCGAGGTCGAGGCCGGCCGCCCCCATCTCGAAGGACTCCAGCACCGCCTCGTCGGCCAGCAGGCCCGGTCCCTCGATGACGGTGGCGGTCCGTGCCCGGCGCGTGCCCGGCACGATCGGCGTCGGGTGGGTGGCTCCGGTGGCTCCGGGTCCCGGGTGCTCGGCCCCGGTGCCGGCGATGACGGTGAGGTCCACGATCGTCCCCTCTTCCTCGTGGTGTGCGTGAATGTGGTCAGGCGTTGGTGTGCTGCGGTGCGGACACCGTGCGCGGTGCCCTGCTGGAGTGCGGGTCGGCTCAGTAGTCGTCCGGGTAGGGCGCGGCGACGACGAGGCGCCGGTCGTCGCGGGCCCGCTGGTAGTTGCCCAGGAGCAGCTCCAGGGCCGACTTGACCTCGTCGACGGCGTTGCGCGACGCGGCGTCGAACAGCGTGTCGAGGTGGCCGTCGAAGTCGGGGTCCGTCGTCGCGCTCGACGTGCTGAAGATCCGCGGGTGGGTCGTCTGCTGGCGGTCCTCCGCGTCGGAGAAGAGCACCTCGTGCAGCTTCTCCCCCGGCCGCAGGCCGGTGAAGCGGATATCGACCTCCTGCAGGCCGAGCTGGCGCGAGTAGTTCTGCACGAGGTCGACGATCCGCACGGGCTGGCCCATGTCGAGCACGAACGTCTCGCCGCCACGGGCCAGGTGGGCCGCCTCGAGGACGAGTCCGACCGCCTCCTCGATCGTCATGAAGAACCGGGTCACGTCAGGGTCGGTCACGGTGAACGGCTCGTCGTTGCGCACCTGTTCGGCGAGCACGTGCAGCAGCGAGCCGCGGCTGCCGAGGACGTTGCCGAAGCGCACGGCCGACACGATCGTCCCCCCCGGGGCACGCGAGGCGTGCCGGGTGACCCGCTCGGCCAGCTGCTTCGTCGCGCCGAGCACCGACGTCGGGTCGGCCGCCTTGTCGGTCGAGATGAGGATGAACCGGTCGACGCCGTGCTCGACCGCGGCCCGCACGACGTTGAGCGTGCCGGCGACGTTGGACTTGACGCCCTCGCAGGGGTGGCGCTCGAGCATCGGAAGGTGCTTGAGGGCGGCCGCGTGGAAGACGACGTGCGGGCGCACGTCGGCGATGATCTGGCGCATCCGCCCGGCGTCGCGGATGTCGGCGACGACGACGTCGTCGGAGTCGAGCAGCCCCTCGCCGGTCAGCTCGAGCTGGAGGCGGTGCAGGTTGGATTCGTCGTGGTCGAGCATGACGAGCCGCTCGGGCCCGAACCCGTTGACCTGCCGGCACAGCTCGCTGCCGATCGAGCCGCCGGCACCGGTGACGAGCACCCTGGCGCCGCGGATCGTGGCCTGGACCTCCGGTGAGACGACGTGCATCTCGGGCCGGCCGATGAGCGCCCCGACCTCGAGCGAGCGCAGGTCGGTGCCGACGACGTCGCGCTGCAGCATCGAGATGAAGGAGGGCAGGTGGCGCACGCTCGCACCGACGCGCGCGGCGGTCGTCGCCAGGATGCGCACCTGGTCGGCCGGCAGGCCCGGGATCGCGAGGAGCACGACGTCGACGCGTTGCACCGTGACGACCGAGAGCAGGTCGGACAGGGCGCCGAGGACCGGCAGCCGGCGCACGACGCGCTTGTTCGTGTCGTCGTCGAGGAAGCCGATCGGCGCCAGGCCGAAGTCGCGCACCCTCTCGAGGTCACGGGCCAGGGCGCGGCCGGCCTCCCCCGCACCGACGATCAGGGTGCGCAGCCCCTTCTGCAGCGTCGGCACGAAGCCGATGTCCTCCGGTGTCCATCCGTAGCTCAGTGACGTGGTCATCCTCTGGCTCCCCTCCGTGCGCGGTCGGCCAGGGCTGAACAGACCTGGTCGACCTCCGCGTCCGTGATGACCGCGTCCATCGGCAGCGACAGGATGCGGTCGAAGACCCGGTCGGCACCGGGCAGCCCCTCTGCGGGGACGATGCAGTGGTCCCGGAACCACGTGAGCTGGTGCAGCGGGATGAAGTGCACCGACGTGCACACGCCCCGGGCCCGCAGCACGTCGATGAGCTCGTCGCGCTCCATCCCGTAGGCCGGCTCGACGCGCACCGTGTAGAGGTGCCACGCGTGCCGGCCGGTGACGGGCCGTGGCGGGCGCCGCAGCCCCGGGATGCCGGACAGGCCCTCGTCGTAGCGCGCGGCCACCGCGGCGCGTCGGGCCTGGTCGAGGTCGAACCGACGCAGCTGCGCCCGCCCGATCGCCGCCTGGACGTCGGTCATGTTCGCCTTGAGGCCCTCGGCGTCGACGTCGTAGCGCCAGCCGCCGCCCGGCAGGTAGCGACGCCACGCGTCCGCCGACATCCCGTGCAGGCGGGCCCGCCGCATGCGAAGGGCCAGGTCGGGGTCGTCGGTCGTGACCATGCCACCCTCGCCGATGGCGAGGTTCTTCGTGGCGTAGAAGCTGAAGCACGTGGCCCGCGAGATGGTGCCGACCGGCTCGTCGCCGACGACGGTGCCGAGGGCGTGCGCGGCGTCCTCGACGACGTGGTCGAGGTCGACGCCGGCGGCCTCGGCCAGGGCCCGGACGTCGGTCGGCAGGCCGGCGAGGTGCACGACGACGAGGGCGTCCACGCCCCCGCAGCCCGCCGCCGCGGCCGCCGCGGTGGCCGGTGAGGGCATCGCGGTCACGGGGTCGACGTCGGCGAGGACCGGCACGTGCCCGGCGTGCCGGATCGCCGCGGCCGCACCGCAGAAGGTGACCGTCGACATGAGGACCTTCGAGCCCTCCGGCAGGTCCATGGCCCGGAGCGCCAGCTCGATCGCGGCGGTGCACGAGCTGACGGCGATGCCGTGCTCGGCGCCGACGTAGGCGGCCAGCTCGGCCTCGAACTCGACCACCTGCTGGCCCGAGGTGACCCACCCCGACTCGAGGACGTCGGCGACGGCCTGACGCGCCTCGGGGCAGATCCGTGTCCGGGTGAAGGGCACGACGTGCGGGGCCGGCGACTCCTCGGGCGTCGGCGCGGCGGGCTCCGGGACGAGCGGCGTCGGTGCGGCGGCCTCCGGGACGGCCGGCGTCACGACCGGAGGCGTCGCGGTCAGGTCGGCGTGGCGGGCACGGCGTCTGGACGGCGCGACGGCTCGTCGGGCGATCTCAACCATGGACCTGGACCTCGTTCATCGCCATCTCCCCCGCCATCTCCCCCGGCATCTCCCCCGCCATCTCTTCCGCCATCCCTTCCGTCATCTCCCCCGTTGCCATCTCCCCTGTCCTCTCCTCACCGGTCACGGTCACTGCTGTCGGCACTGCTGTCGGCACTGTTGTCGGCACTGTTGTCGTCGCTGCGGTCGGCACTGCTGTCAGCACTGCTGACGTCCGGCCGCCTCGCGTCATCGCCACCGCCGCCGCGGCGGAGTGGACGTGCAGCTTGCGCAGGATGCGCCGCACGTACGTCCGGACCGTGTTGTCCGACAGGTCGAGCGCCACGCCGATGTCGTGCCGCGACATGCCGGCGGCGAGGCAGTCGAGCACCGTCGCCTCACGTCCGGTCAGGGGCCGGGTGCCGGCCGGTATGGCGTCGGGTCGGTCGCGCAGGCTTGCCGCGAACATCGCGTGCAGCGGCTCGGCGGGCAGGTGCGCCTCGCCGGCGGCGACGTCGACGAGCGCGTCGAGCAGGTCGTTGACGCCGTCCTGGCGCGACACCCAGCCACGGACACCCCAGCCGAGGGCCCGGGGCAGGTGCGCCTCTCCGTCCCTCGAGGCCATGACGACGATGCCGAGGGTCGGGCACTCGCGGCACAGACCCTCGAGCGCCAGGATGTCGTTGGTGTCGTCGAGGCCGACCGCGACGACGTCGCACCGCTCGGCCAGCCCGTGGGCGAGTGCCTGCCCGACGGTCGCCGTGCTGCCGACGAGGCGCAGCGTGCGATGTTCGGCCAGCACCAGGGCGACCGCGTCGAGGAATCCCTGACGCGCGTCCACCATGACCACACGGACGTCCTGTTCCATGCCCTGAGCGTGCCGGTGCCCGCGTCGGGGCGGACCCGACGCGGGCACGACCGCGCGCTACGTCAAACGGATGACTCAGCGTGTCATCAGGCTGTCCTCAGGCGGGACGCACGTGCGCCGGCCACTCGATCTCGTCCGCGTGGGCCGCGACGAGGGCGACGGCCTGCAGCCGCGAGTGCACGCCGATCTTCGTCAGCACGTTCTGCACGTGCGTCCGGGCCGTGCTGCGGCGGACGTTGAGGGCGCTCGCGATCTCGTCGGTGCCGAGGCCGTCGGTGATGCACCGCAGCACCTGCCACTCGCGCTCCGTGAGGAAGGACAGCACCCAGGTCGGGCTCTCCTGGGGGTCTCCCGTCCGCATCGCGCTCTGGAGCATCCGCGGCTCGACGGCGAGGTGGCCGCTGACGGCCAGGCCGATGGCCTCGACGAGCTGCGGCAGGCCGCGGTCCTTGCGGACGTAGCCCGACGCGCCCATGGCGATGGCCCGGCGCACCGAGACGTCCGAGGCGTCGGCCGAGAACATGATGACGCGGGTGACGGGCGAGACCGCCCGGATGCTCGCGATGACGTCCAGACCGGAGGCACCCGGGAAGTTGACGTCGAGCAGGCACACCTCGGGCTGGACCTCGGCCACGGCCTCGAGCGCCTCGGCGGGGCCGTTCGCCGTCGTGACCTGGTAGCCCAGGTCGGACAGCGCGGCGCCGAGCGTGTCGAGGATGAGCCGGTGATCGTCGCAGACGACCAGCTTCATCTCCCCGCCCCTCTCAGGAGGCCAGCACGTGGGTGCCGCGCCGGAGCGCGATGTCCGCCGACGCACCACCGTCCGGGCGGGGGCCCAGGAGGAACGCGCCCTCGCAGGCGGCGACCATGGCCCGCGTCGTGGCCAGGCCGATCGACGTGCGGTGCACGACGTGGCCGAGTCCCGGTCCGTCGTCGAGCACGCGGACGTGCACGCCGTCGTCGTCGTCGCCGACCCAGATGAGCACGTGCCCGGAGGGACCGGCGGCGCGCACCGCGTTGTCGACGACGCAGCCCAGGGCCCGGGCGAGGGCGATCGGTCGGGCCAGCACGAGCCCGTCGCCGGCCACCTCGACGGTGATCGCCGCCGTCGTCGTCATCCGGGCCCGGCCCGCGACCTCGCGGGCAACCGCGACGGCGTCGACGACGAGCGGGTCGTCGCCGGCCGCGCCCTCGAGGCTGGAGGCCACGAGCTCGGCGAGCCAGCTCGCCTGCTCCCGGATGTGCCCCAGCCGTTCCTGGACGTCCCCTGCGGCCGAGGTCGACAGGAGCAGGATGGCCGCGAGCGGCTCCCGCAGGTCGTGCAGCAGGCCGCGGACCGGATCCGCTTCGATCGTGCCTGCACCGCGCTCGACATGCGTCGGACTGATGAACTCCACCATGGTTCGAAGACCCCCCTCAAGCTTGGGCTGACACTCGCGCCCCGAGCGCGCCCCCGACTGTCCAGCTTGTGTCGCTGGAAGGCTGTTGCGATGTCCCCGGGCCACCGCGCCTCTCCAGCCACATCAGGTTACGACCGCCATGCCGGACACCCGGCGTTTCGGTGAATTCGGGCCATCAATTCGCTGAATTGGCAGGAGGATTCACCACTCAACGGCCGGAATGCGACATGTCCGGATGGCCATGGCTCGTCCCGTAAGGGGGCCGTTTGGGAGGTACCCGTGCACAGCCCCGCTCGCGTCGCATCGGCGGGTGGTCGCAGGGTCCTGGAGCACCCCGACGCGAACGGGCCAGCTGCCGGTCAGGCCGTGACGGTGACCCCGAGCCGCTCCCCCGCCGACCCGACGCGACAGCGCGTCAGGTCGTGCACGACGGCGTCGGCGCGACCGAGCACGGACGCGTCGTGCGAGGTGGCCACGGCCAGGACGGCCGCTCCTGCCGCGCGGCCCGCCTCGACCCCGGCCGGCGCGTCCTCGATGACGAGGCACCGACGCGCGTCGACCCCGAGCGCGGCCGCCGCCCTGAGGTAGCCCTCGGGGTCGGGCTTGCCGACCGCGACGTCCTCGGCGGTGACGAGGACGGCCGGCTCCGGAAGGCCGGCGGCACGGAGCCGGGCCTGCATGAGCGCCCGCGGGCCTGACGTGACCGCCGCCCAGCGCCCCGCCTCGAGGCCGGACAGGAGCGCACCGCTGCCCGGGAGGGCGACGGTGTCGGCGAGGTCGTCGAGCTCGAGGCGCTCCAGCTCCTCGACGGCGGCGGCCCGTTCCTCGGCCGGCAGGAACAGCGCGATGGTGTCCTCGGCGCGGCGGCCGTGGCACACGCGCAGGATCTCCTCGGCGTCGGCGCCGTGCGCGGCGGCCCAGGCCCGCCAGGTCCGCTCGACCGCCGCCGTGGAGTCGACGAGGGTCCCGTCGATGTCGAACAGGATCGCGTCCACCTCGAGCTGCATGCAGCCACGGTAGGTGCTCCTCGCGCCCGCGGGCCGGGTCCGTCCGCGGCGGCTACGTTCGTGGCATGGAGGTGACTCGGCCGGACGACCGCGCCGCAGCGGCCGAAGGAGTCGGGCTCGCGGCGGCGGACTGGCTCCTCGAGGGCATCACGCACGCACGCGAGCGCCGCGCCGGGTCCGACTGGGACGACCCCTCGCTCTACCACGGTCGGGCGGGCCTGATCCTGGCGCTGCGCGAGGCCGCGGCCCACACGGGCGAGCACCGTTACACCGACGCGGTCGAGGCCGGCGCCGACGCCCTCGCCGACCTCGAGGCCGTCGCGGGCTCCTCGCTCTACTTCGGCCTCGCCGGGGTCGCGGTGGCCCTCCACGCGGTCGGCCGCGACGACGACGCCCGGGCGGCCCTGCGACGTGTGCGGTCCCGCAGCAGGGACGGCCGGTGGGGCGAGATGTTCGAACTGTTCGCCGGCAACGCCGGCATCGGTCTCGCCGCCCTGCGCGTCGGCGACCTCGACCTCGCCGTCGACGCCGTGGCGCCCTACGTCGCGGCCGCGACACCGACACCCCATGGCGTCAACTGGGCGGTGCGGCCCACGCCCCCGCGCTCGCACCACGTCGCGCACGGAACCCTCGGCATCGTCTTGGCCCTGGCGTCGGTCGGCACGGCAGCCGACCGACCCGACCTGCTCGACCTCGCCCTCCGAGGCGCGTCCGACGTCGTGAGCCGCGACGAGCAGGGCCCCTCCGGCTTCCTCGTGCCGCACTCCGACCCGCCGCACCGACCCGACATCGTCGAGCGGTACAGCCTCGGCTGGTGCAACGGTCCCGCCGGCGACGCCCAGGTGTTCCGGCTGCTGCACCAGGTGACCGGTGACACGTCCTGGCTCCGCCTCGCCGATCGCTGCTGGCACACCGTCACCAGCTCAGGCCTGCCGGCGAGGCTGCGACCCGGTTTCTGGGACAACCACGGTCGATGCTGCGGCACCGCCGGAGTCCTCGCGCTCGCCCTCGACCGCGAGGTCGAGCTGGGCGAGGGCCCGGCGTTCACCGACGTCCTCGTCGACGACCTGCTCGCCCGCGCCACGATCGACGCGTCGGGGGCGCGCTGGTCCAACCACGAGCACCGGTCGACGCCGGCCGAGCTCGACCCCCGCCCGGGCTGGGCGATGGGCAACGCGGGCATCCTGCGTGAGCTGCTGCGGTACGCGCGCCTGCGCACCGGCCGCCCCGACGCGTACGCGGCGCCGTGGCCCGACCATCCGCCGACGCGTCGGCCCCGGCAACACACCGTGTAGCTGCCAACGGGGCAGGGAGCAACCAGGGCGGGTTGGCGGCTGCTCGGTGTGTTGCGGGGGGCGGGATGGCCCGGTTCCTGGGCCGCGTCCCCGTGCGAGGGCGCCGCGATGCATCATGGGCCCATGGCGCGCAAACGCGGACTCCGGTTCCTGGCCCGCGACGGACACGAGCTGACGGTGCGCGACGCCGAGGGCGAGCAGTACCGCGCGACCATCGAGAAGGTGGCGAAGGCCGAGGCGTTCGGGGCGCACGAGGACGGCGCCTTCGCCTTCGGGTACTGCAAGAGCTGCGACTGGACCGGTCCGGCCCGGCGCGCCCGCGACAAGGCCCGCAAGGACGCCCGCGAGCACCAGGACGACTGCCCGGGCAAGGGCAAGATCCGCATCGGCGTCACCGAGGACGACGACTGACCCACCCGCGCGTCCCCCAAGGGACGGCCCGTCCGTGCGTGCAGGCCCGACGCCAGCGCACCTCGACGGAGCGGCCCGCCTCTTCCGCTGATCCACCCCCTCACGGATTCCCTTGCGCTTCACTGGAATCGTGGCCAGGGACCGCCGCCGACGCTTGGGGTACTTCGCGCCCCTGGTCATCGCCGTCGCGATGCTGGCCGGTCTGCTGTTCCTCCTCCTCACGCTGGTCCACGCGGGCGCCCTGCTCCTCTACGACTGGACCGCGCACTAGCCGGCAGGTCGCGTCCCGCCGCCCGGCGTGCTGCGACCGCTGCCGGCCGGCGCCGAAGCCGCCTCGGCCCTTCCCGCCGGCGTAGCCTCAGGCCCCGGTTGGGGCAGCCGCACCCGGAAGACCGCCCCGGGATCGGTGTTCTCCTGGGACACGGACCCGCCGTGCGCCTCCGTCAGCATCCGCACGATCCAGAGGCCGAGCCCGACCGAGTCGGTGCCCGGCCGGCCGTCGGCCAGCCGCGTGAACAGCTGTGACGTCGCCTCCGGCGGGACGCCGAGCCCGTGGTCGCGGACCGACAGCACGACGGCGCCGGGCTCCTGCTCGGCCCCGATGCACACCGGCCCCGCTCCGTGGCGCACCGCGTTGTTCGTCAGGTTGACGAGGATCTGCTCGAGACGGCCGCGGTCGGCGAGGACCGACAGCCCCGCCGGCACCTCGACGCGCACCTGACGCGGGTCGGTCAGCTCGGCCACACGCTCGGCGAGGGCGCGCACGTCGACCTGCGTGCGGTCGAGTCGCAGCCGGCCCTGGTCGATGCGTTCGAGGTCGAGCAGGTCGCCGGCGAGCCGCGCGATGCGTTCTGCCTGCCGGCTCGCGGACTCGACGAGAGGCGCGAGGGCGGGTGGTGTGCCGGGGTCGTCGGCGAGCAGCTCGAGCGCCCCGGTGATGGAGGTCAGGGGCGAGCGGACGTCGTGGGCCAGTGTCGCCGTCATCGCCGCCCGCCACTGCTCCTGCGCCTGGAGCCGCAGCTGGCTCTCGCGCAGGTCGTGCATGGTCCGCGCGATGACGTACCCGACGGCGACGAGGACCGGGACGAGGACGACGCTGCCGCCGATGGCCTCCGGAGCGGCTCCGGCGGCGACCAGCCCGACCACGTACGACACCGCGGCAGGGACTGCCGCCCACACCACCAGCCGGGGCGGCTGGTGCAGGCCGAGCCACGCGAAGGTCAGCACGCAGAACGGGATGGTGCCGCCCGGTTGGCCACCGAAGGCCCAGGTCGACACCCCGAGGACGAAGAAGGCGATGAGGGACAGCCCGGCGATCCGGGTGACCGGCCAGCGGCCCCACGGCAGCAGCAGGCACGTCTCCGCGGTCGCGAGGTCCGCGGCCGCCACCGCGACGAGGACTCCGGGACGCGGCGAGCCGACGGCGATGGCCAGCAGGGCGAGCACCCCCGCGACGAGGAAGAGCCACGCACCCTGGCGCGCGGCCCGGTCACCGGGCGTCGGCAGTGCCTGTCCGATTCGTCCCACCCGGCCAGACTAGGTGGCCCAGCACGAACGGTCCCGGCGAGCGTCGAGCCGCATCGCCTCGCGCCCGGTCTCTCCCCCTAGTCTCGCCCCATGGGAGACGTGGAGCGCTCGGCGGTCGAGCTGCTGGAGGAGCTGGTCGCCGTCGACAGCGTCAACCCGGCCCTGGTGCCCGGAGCCGCGGGCGAGGCCGAGATCGTCGGGCACCTCGACGCGCGGCTGACGCGCGCCGGCTTCGTCACGACCGTGGTGCAGACGCTCGGTCCGCCCGGCCGGCCGAGCCTGGTCGCGGTGCCTCCCGGCCCGACCGACCGGCCGACCGTCGTGCTCAACGGCCACCTCGACACGGTCGGCGTCGCCGGCATGCCGGCTCCCTTCGCACCGCGGGTGGACGGCGACCGCCTCCACGGCCGCGGCGCCGCCGACATGAAGGGCGGCATCGCCGCGGTCGTCGCCGCCGCCGAGCACCTCGTCGCCTCCGGTGCCCCGGTGCGCCCGGTGCTCGCCCTGGTCGCCGACGAGGAGGACGCCAGCCTTGGCAGCGAGGCCGTCATCGCCGCCCTCCCGGGCCTCGGGGTGCGGCCCGACGCGTGCCTCGTGGCCGAACCCACCGACAACGCCCTGTGCCGCTCACTGCGCGGGTTCGCCGTCGTGAGAGTCACCTTCGCCGGACGCGCGGCGCACAGCTCGCAGGCCGAGCTGGGCGTCAACGCGGTCACCCACCTCGGTCGCCTGCTCCACGCCGTCGACACGGCCGCCCCGGGCGTCCGCGCTGCCGGGGGTGACCTCATGGTGACGCTCGCCCGCGGGGGCAGCTCACCCTTCGTCGTCCCCGACCACGCCGAGTGCCTCGTCGAGCTGCGCACGACGCCCGAGCAGCCGAGCTCGGACGCGCTCGCCCGGGTGCGTGCGCTGCTCGAGCCGGAGTGGCAGGCCGAGGCCGAGCTCGTCGCCCACCGTGACGGCTGGCGCCTCGACGACGACGGGCCCGCCGCCGCGCTCGCCGGCCGCCTCGGGGCGCAGCTCGGCACCGGGCCGACCTTCGAGGCTCCGTACTGGATGGAGGCGCCCCTGTGGCAGCAGGTGTGCCCGACGCTCGTGTGCGGCCCCTCCGGCGGCGGGCTGCACGCGGTCGACGAGTGGGTGGACCTGCGCCAGGTGCGTGCGCTGACGAGCGCGCTCGTCGCGGTGCTCGGCGACTGGAGGCCCGATGCCGACTGACCCGCGGGGCCTCCGGTCCGACGCGCCGCTGCTCGACGCGTGGCTGCGCTTCCAGGAGCGACCGCCCACGCCGTTCACCATCCCGGGCCACAAGCAGCGCACCGACCTCGTCGGCGACGTCGTGGCCGGCGACGTCCCCCTCTACGCCGGCCTCGACACGATGAAGCTGACCGGCGGGGTGCTCGCCGACGCCGAGGGGCGCGCGGCGCGGCTGTGGGGCGCGGACGTGTGCCGCTTCTCGACCGGTGGCGCCACGCACGCCAACCAGGCCGTCGCGCTCGCGGTGGCCGGCGACGGTGACACGGTCGTCGTGAGCCGGACCCTGCACCGCTCGCTCCTGCTCGGGCTGGTGCTCGCCGGCCTGCGGCCGGTCTGGGTGCGCCCGGAGGTCGACGCGTCCACCGGGCTGCCGCTGGGCGTCGCACCCGCGTCGGTGCGGCGCGCGCTGGCCGAGAACCCCGGCGCGCGAGCGGTGTTCGTCGGCGACCCCTCCTACGTCGGCACCGTCGGTGACGTCGCCGGCCTGGCCGAGGCGGCGCACGCCCACGGCGTGCCGCTCGTCGTCGACGCCGCCTGGGCGGCGCACTTCGGCTTCCACCCGGACCTCCCCCGCCACGCCCTGCAGCTCGGCGCCGACGCCATGGTCGTCAGCGCGCACAAGACCCTGCCCGCGTGGAGCCAGGCCGCTCTCGTCCTCGCCCGCACCGATCGCCTCGACGCAGCGCGGCTCGACGCCGGCGTCGAGGCGACCGCGACGACGAGCCCGGCAGGCGCGATCCTCGCGAGCACCGACGCCGCCCGCGCCCTGCTGGAGCGCGACGGGGAAGCGCTGCTCGGGGCCGCGGTCGCGGCGACCCGGCAGGCCCGCGACCGGCTCGGGGACGTGGAGGGCCTCGTCGTCCTCGACGGACCCGATGTCGACCCGCTCAAGCTCACGCTCGTCCTGTCGGGCGCTGGCGCCGACGGCAACGCCGTCGAGCAGGACCTCCTCGACGCCGGGCTGCCGGTCGAGTCGGCCGACCGGGACGTGCTCGTCGCGGTCGTCTCGCTCGCCGACACCACCGACACGCTCACGGCGTTCACCGACGCGATCACGGCCGCCGTGCATCGACACAGTGGCGAGCCGCGCCCGGTGGCGGGTCCCGCGTCCTACCGCGTCGAGCCGGTGGCCGCCATGCCGCCACGGCAGGCGTTCTTCGCCCGCACCGACACGGTGCCCGTCGAGGACGCGGTGGGCCGGGTCAGCGCCGAGCTCGTGGCGCCCTACCCGCCCGGCATCCCGGTGCTCGCCCCCGGCGAGCGCGTCACGGCCGAGGCGCTCGGAGCCCTCGATGCGGCCCGACGCGCCGGCGTCCGGATCGCCTACGCCGCAGACCCCGCACTACGCACCCTGCGCCTGGTGAGCGACCAGACGCAGGGTGCGCGGTGACGAGCTGGGTGACGAGCCGGGTGATGAGCGAGCCGACGGGCGTCGCCGTCGGTCAGCGTCCCTTCGCGGCGGCTGCGGTCGCCTTGGTGTAGTCGGCGTCCGCGCCCGAGGGTGGGGTCTGGGCGTCCGCGGCCGCCCACGTCGTGGGCCGGGTCGACAGCGTGTAGCCCAGGTCGGCGCCGGTCCGGATGTCGCGCAGCGGCAGCCACGAGCTTGAGTGCGCCGAGCCGTCGATCGTCATGCCCGCGATGAAGGGGCTGGTGGCCGCGTCGCCGTCGGTGACGATGCGCACGCCCTGGTTCTTCAGCCAGACCGTCGCCGCGGGAAACTGCGGCGTCGAGAGCGCGAGCCCGGAGGAGGACCCGACCGTCGGGTACATGCCGAGGGCGGCGAACACGTACCAGCTGGACAGGGCGCCCATGTCATCGTTGCCGGGGAGCCCGTCACGCCCGGTCCCGAACGTCACGTCCATGAGCTTCTGCACGACGTACTGGCTCGAGGCCGGGGCGCCGGCCCAGTTGTAGGCCCACGGCGCGTTGAAGCTCATCTCGTTGCCCATGTAGTAGGTCTGGGCGTCCTGTCCGCCGTTGAGCTGCTGCATGGTGGGTGTCGTCGACAGCGACGAGTCGACGGAGAAGAGCCGGTTGAGGCGGGCAACGGCCTGGTCCTTGCCGCCGATCGCGGTGATGAGGTCGGTCCAGGCGTACCCGAACGACCAGAAGTAGTTCGGCTCGGTCGACTCGTGGAACGTGCCCGGCTTGAGCGCTCCCGGGGTGCCGGGCGTCGTCGGGGCCTCACGCGTCGCGATGGTGCCGGTGGACTCGTCGAAGATGTTGCGCCACCAGCCAGTTCGCTCGTCGAGGCTCGCCAGGTCGGCCTGCGTGACGGCCACGCGGGGGTTGCTCCGCACCGACGCCGGCACCTCGGCGAGGAAGGCGGCCGCGGCCCGGTCGCTGTTCCACCGCTCGATGTTGCTCGAGGACCACTCGGGGCTGGGGTAGTAGCCGTCGCGCAGGTACTGCTCGGCATTGCTCATGCTCTTGTTGGCGTTGCACGAGCTCGTCGGGTCGAAGACCGACTGCTTGACCAGCCGCGCGGCGGTGGTGACGTCGAAGTCCTTGGCGCCGAAGGAGTAGGCGCCGGCCAGGACCGGCAGGGCGTTGTCGCCGGCCATCGGCGTGGAGTCGTCGCTCGCGTCGACCCAGTGCGGGAAGGCGCCGCACTGCTGGGCGTCGACGACCAATGACTGCATCATCTCGCTCGACTCCTTGGGGGCCAGCAGCGCGAGCAGCTGGGCCTGGGAGCGGTAGGTGTCCCACAGCGAGAAGCTGCTGTAGTGCGTGCCGTAGCCGCCCGTGCTGCCGTCGGGACGCGTGTAGCGGTAGTCGGCGACGTTGGCGACGTCCCGCTGCTCGACGCCGCCGGCAGTGTCGACGCCCGTGGCGAACGGGCGCTGCGCCCGCATGCTCCGGAAGTCACCGTTGACGTCGGAATAGACCGTGGGAGAACCGAACACGTGGTAGAGCGCGGTGTAGAACTTGACGAGCTTGTCGCGCTGAGCTGACGTCAGCCGGCCCGGGTCGGCGGCCCGGTCCACCTGGATCGTGTTGAGCCGCGTGTTCCAGGCGGAGTCGGCAGCCGTGCGCGTCTGCTCGAAGCCGGCACTGGCGTTCTCGGTGTGCAGGTTGAGCTTCGCGTTGGCCACGCTGACCGCCGAGATCCCGACGCGCATCCGGAGCGTGGGGTCCGACGCGGGCAGGTCGTAGTGCAGCAGGGCTGCGCCGTCCTTGACGGCGTTGACGCCGCTCTCGGCCGTCTTGGTCAGCGGCCGGTCCATCTCGGCGTAGAAGTACACCGGCGAGCTGTACGGCGTGCCGTACGGCGTGCAGAAGGCCGGCGCGACCGACTGGCCGGACAGGACGCGGCCGTCGTCGCTGACGGAGAGGGACACGTGGTCCGGGGTGATCTTGCCGGCCTCGGTGCGGCGGTTGCTGTTGCCGTTGAGGCGCGTGTCGATGGAGAAGTAGCCCGAGCCGCCGTCCGGGTAGCCCAGCTGCGCCATGCCGGTGCGGGTCGTCGCCGTCAGCTCGACCTTGACGCGGTTGTCCATCGTCACGCCGTAGTACCCGGGCTCGGCCGACTCGGTGTTCGTGTGGAAGCCGACCCCGGTGGGGACGCCGCTGGCCGAGGCGACCGGGGTCGGCGTCGAGGCCGGCATCATCCCGACCGCACCCTGGCCGGGGCAGCCCACGCCGTTGAGGTGGGTCAGGCTGAAGAAGTTGATGCGCCCGGTCGTGGCTCCGGGCGGGTTGAGGTAGCCGCCCGACCCGTTGAAGTTGGTCCGGGGCATGTCGGGGCCGAAGTTCGTGAAGCCGAACGGGACCTTGGCGCCGGGGTTGTCGTTGCCGGCGTAGCCGCTCGTCGCCGACACCGCCGTGCCGATGAACGGGTCGACGTACTGGGTCAGCGGCAGCACCGGCCGGTGCTGGGGCGGTACCGCCGGATGGCCCTCGGCACGGGCGGTCGCGGCAGAGCCGCCGGCGAGAAGCCCGAGGGCAGTGGCCAGGACGGCCCACTTCCTCGCGGTCAGGGGTTCGGACATCGTTGTCGCTCCTTCTACCCGGACCTCGGGGGCGGTCCGGCCCGGGCCACGCTAGGAGGGCCCGAGAACGAGCCACAAGGCGAGTCGCCAGCCTGTCCGGTTCGGACATCGCACCGGACACGCCCTGTCAGGCACTGCGGACAAGCGGTGTCGTCAGCGTCGTGCGGCGGAGCGGGCGTACCCCTCGGCCAGGTCGAGCACCCGGCGGACGTACGCGTCGGAGGCGTTGTACCCCAGGATCGCCCGCGTCCAGGCGCGTCCGTCGCGCAGGTCGGCCCCGCCGGCGCACAGGTGTCTGGCTGCACCCCACGCCGCGTCGTCGATGTCAGCGGGGTCCGCCACCCCGTCGGCGTCCGCGTCGGCGCCGAACCGCTGCCACGAGCTCGTCAGGAACTGCATCGGGCCGACGGCGTGGTCCCACGTCGCGTCACCGTGCAGGCGCACCCCGTCGGCGTCGGAACGAAGGGCGGCGAAGCCGTCCTGCCCGTCGAGAGCAGGCCCGACGATGGGCTTCGAGGTGCGCCCGCTCCTCAGCAGTCGTCCGCCGCCCACCGTCCCGTGGGCCGACTCGACCTGCCCGATGGCGGCGAGCGTCGTCCAGCCGACGTGGCAGTCGGGGAGATCGGCGGCCCCGAGGATCGAGGCCCTCCCGTACGCCCGGAGCGCCACGGCGGGGATCCCGGTGCGTGCCGAGATGCGCGAGACCCATTGCGGATCCGGTTGCACCACAAGGGCGCCGCCCGTGCTGCCGTGAGCTCCGGCGCGCGACGAGCGCTCCGTCGTGCCCCGGTCTGCGGGAGCGGTCAGCGCCGAGGTGTCGACGACGTCGACCAACGAACCCGTCGCCGGCTGCTCGACCGGGGCGCGGGCGCCGTGACCGACCAGCCACGAGGCACCGAAGAAGGCCGCACCCAGCACCAGACCGGCCACCGGGACGGACGCGAGCAGTCGCCGTGATCGGGTCGGCGCACCAGCCGGCCGGCTCTTCGACGTCCCGCGAGGACCGCGGCGCGAGCCGGTCCTGCCGGCTACGGGGCGGGGGGTGCCGCGCACCTGCCGCCGGGTTCCCCGCGTCATCATCACCCCTGGTACCGGCCGTGCACCGGGCGAGAATACGCAGCGGACGGCGGGTCGCGCGGGAGGCCGGGCCGATCGTGTCGACGTGCGCCGGAAACAGCCCTCGGTCGCAGAGCGTCAGGCACCCGGCACGGTCACGGGCGCGGACCCGCGAAGGAGGTAGCACACCGAGGGGACGCCGACATGCCCGTCGACGGGGTGGTCGTACTCGGCGATCGGATGCATGCCCAGGCGCTCCATGACGGCTCGGGACCGCCGGTTGCCCCTGACCGTGAACGACACGACCTCCGACCGCCCGAGCACCTCGAAGGCGTGACCGACACACGCCATCGCCGCCTCGGTGGCGTAGCCGAGCCCCCACGCGTCCCGCCGCAACCGCCACCCCACCTCGACGATCGGCTGCTCGCGCCCCTCCATCCAATGGGCATGGAACCGGGGCACCGACAGGCCCGTGTAGCCGACGAACTCTCCACGCGCCTCCACCGCCCAGAGGCCGAAGCCGTGCTCCTCGAAGTGCCGCTCGATGCGGTCGGCGAACGCGTCCGACTCGGCTGGGGCGAGCCGCGTGGGCAGGTGCTCCATCACCTCGGGGTCTGCGTTCAGCTCCGCGAAGGGCCGGCGGTCGCCCTCGGTCCAGCCACGCAGCACCAGGCGCTCGGTACGCATCAGCGGGACGGCCACGGCGACAGCCTAGGACAGCGCTCCGCGGGGCGACCGCTTCACGCTGTCATGATGGCGCGATGCGTGCGATGGTCGTCGATGCCGTCCGGTCCAGGCCCGAGGTGCGGGAGGTCCCTGACCCCGTCGCCCCGGACGCCGGGGTGGTCGTCGAGGTCGTCGCGACCGGGCTGTGCCGCAGCGACTGGCACGCGTGGGCCGGCCACGACGACATCGCTTTTCCCCACGTGCCCGGCCACGAGCTCGCCGGTGTGGTCCGCGAAGTGGGTCGCGACGTCGAGCGCTGGCAGGTCGGCGACCGAGTGACCGTGCCGTTCGTCTGCGGGTGCGGACGGTGCGAGTGGTGCCGGTCCGGGCAGGCGCAGGTGTGCCCCGACCAGGAGCAGCCGGGGTTCACGCACTGGGGGTCATTCGCCGAGTACGTCGCGCTGCACGCGGCCGACACCAACCTCGTGGCGCTGCCGGACTCGCTCGGCTTCTCGGCTGCGGCCGCCCTCGGCTGCCGCTTCGCCACCGCCCACCGGGCGCTGGCCGCCCGCGCGCGGGTGCTCGAGGGCGAGTGGGTCACCGTCGTCGGTGCCGGCGGCGTCGGCCTCAGCTGCGTCATGATCGCGCGGGCGCTCGGTGCACGCGTCATCGCGGTGGACCGCAACCCCGAGGCCCTCTCTGCGGCAGCGGCGCTCGGCGCCGACCACACGCTGCTCGCGAACGGCACGAACTCCACGGACGCTACGGACGTCCTCGACGTACCGGCGGCCGTGGCCGACCTGACCGACGGCGGCAGCCACGTCGCGGTCGATGCCGTGGGCAGCGAACAGACCTGCGCCGACGCCGTCCTCAGCCTTCGCCGCCACGGTCGGCACGTGCAGGTGGGCCTGCTGCCGCCCGTCGACGGGCACCCGCGCGTCCCCATGGCACGCGTCATCGCCTGGGAGCTCAACCTGCTCGGCAGCCACGGCATGGCCGCCCGCGACTACCCGGCCCTGATGCGGCTCGTCGAGCAGGGCGTGCTCGCACCCGAGCGGCTCGTCGAGCGGACGGTCGGTCTCGAGGAGGCCGCCGCCCTGCTGCCGGGGTTCGACACGGCGACGGTCGCCGGCATAACGATGGTCGATCCCCGCGGCTGACGCCGGGAGTTTTACCCGACCACACCAAACCCGGACGTTCTCTTTCCTCGGGGGACACGTCGCCGCGGCTACGTTCCTGCCCGCGCGGATCCCCCCGCGCCGTCGACGACGCACCCCACGGAGGCCCTGCCCGTGTTCCGACCCCGCCTTGCTGCCCTGCTGCTCCTGGGCGCCGCCCTCGCGGCTCCCGCCACCCTCCTCACCCCGAACCCCGCGTCCGCCGCCGTGGCGGACGCGCCGCACTGCTCGACGTCCGGCACCTGGCGCCAGGGCGAGCTCAACGTCTACTGGTTCGACGTCGAGCAGGGCGACTCCCAGCTGGTCGTCGGCCCCACAGGACGCACCCTGCTCATCGACCTCGGCGAGACGTCCTGGAACTCGACCGGTTCGGGCACCCGGGCCACGGCCGTGGCCGCCCAGATCCGCAGCATCTGCGGTGTCGCGTCCGGGCCGGTGCACCTCGACTACGTCATGGCCTCACACCACCACCTCGACCACATCGGCTACGCCGGCAACCCGAACGACGCCCCGACGACCTACGGCAACGGCCTCTACCAGCTGCTCACCCCGACGTCGGTCGGCGGCCTCGGGTTCACCGTCGGCCAGGTGCTCGACCACGACGGCGGCGTCTGGACCGACAGCAACGGCGACAAGGACTGCGACGTGGGCACGACGGCCACGCCGAGCACCGAGACCGCGTGGCACAACGTCGGCACCACGTCGCAGACCTCGAAGCGCTGGATCTGCTGGCTGTACGGCCCGAGCACCCAGGCCGACCGCGCCAACATCGACGGCAAGGTCCTGCGGATCACGAACGCGGCCGCGTGGCCGACGCTCGACCTCGGCACCGGCGTCGGGTCGGGCGTCGTGGAGGCCAACGGCAAGGACGTCACGGAGGCCGACGGCGTGACCCCGGTCAGTGGCGACCACAGCGCGGACGCGCTCCCGCCGAGCGAGAACGACTACTCGATCGGCCTGCGCACCGCCTTCGGCCCGTTCGTCTACGCCACGGCCGGCGACAGTGACGGCGAGTACGCAACGAGCGCGAACAGCTACACCTACAACAACATCGAGGCACTGCTCAGCACGAAGATGGGCGCGGTCAACGCCCTCCGGGCCAACCACCACGGGTCGGGGCACTCGTCCTCGACCGCCTACCTCGACGCGACCAGGCCGCAGGTCGGCTTCATCTCGTGCGGCACCAACTCCTTCGGCCACCCGGGCAACCGCACCCTCGATGCCTTCCGTGCCGTCGGCGCCGACATCTTCCTCGCCAACAACCCCTGCGACACGACCGACCCGAGCGGCGTGCCCATCGACTACACGGGCACGCTGAACCACAACGGCACGGTCCACCTCGCGACGACCGGTGCCGGTGCCGGCTTCACCGTCGACTACGACGGCGGCACGAAGACCTACACCACCCGCACCGGAGGC
This sequence comes from Intrasporangium zincisolvens, assembly GCF_034724055.1. NCBI lineage: Bacteria > Bacillati > Actinomycetota > Actinomycetes > Micrococcales > Intrasporangiaceae > Intrasporangium > Intrasporangium zincisolvens. The sequence goes on along the minus strand of NZ_JAWIIL010000011.1, from coordinate 120,642 downwards.
GGCGGGGGCGGCACCGGAGGCGACCCCACCAAGGTGCAGGTCAACGAGTTCCTCATGGCCCCCTCCGGGACCGGCACGGAGTGGGTCGAGCTGTACAACCCGACGACCAGCGCCGTCGACGTCGGCGGCTACTACGTCGATGACCTCGCGGGCGGCGGTGGCGCCCCCAAGCCGATCCCGGCCGGGACGACGATCCCGGCGGGCGGCCGCTGGGTGATGGACGTCGGCACGAGCTACCTCAACAACACCGGCTCGGAGTCCGTGCGCTTCCTCAAGATCGCCGGCGGCGTGGAGACGGTCTACGACACGTACACCTACTCGCTCGGCTCGACCCAGTACGACAAGGTGTTCCACCGGACGTCCGACGGCGGGGCGTGGTGCGCCACGGTCTCCGCGAACGTCACCAAGGGCACCGCCAACCCGGCGACGTGCCCGTGAGGCGCCGGCTGGTGGCCGGCCTCGCCGGCGCGGTCCTCGTGGCCGGCGGGGTGGCTGCGACCGCCTCCACCGCCTCGACCGCCTCGACCGGCAGCGGCGACGTGGTCCGCCCCGACGCGGCGCCGCTGACCACACCCGTCGTAGCGGCGGTCTCCTCCACGGCGCCGCTCGTGCTCGTCAGTGGCCGCGACGACCACGGTGAGCTGGCCTCACCCGACGTCGCGGTGTTCTCCGCGCCGGGCGGCAGCCGCCCGGTGGGCGAGGTGCGTGACGGGACGCTGGCGCGTGTCGTGGCCCTCGAGGGCACGTGGCTGCACGTTCGCACCCTCGAGGGGCCGCGCGTCGAGGGCTGGGTCGACGACTTCTACCTCCGGCGGGAGATCCACCTGGTCGGCGCGGGCCCGACCTGCCGGGCGACCCTCGGCGGGCACCTTCTCGCTGCCGGGGAGCAGGCCGTCGTTCTCGACGTCCGGGACGGCCGCGCCCGCGTCCAGGTGGCCCGCGGGTCGGCCACGGGCTGGGTCCCGCGCGCTGCGGTGCACGAGCTCGCCCCGCGGGAGGGGTGCGGCACCGACGCGTCACCCCACGCGTCCCGCGACGTGTCGGGTGGCGCGTCGGGCGGCGCACCAGCGGGTGGCCACCACCACCACTGAGGCCTGCCCGTCCGCCATGCGGTCGCGGCGTGGCGCCGTCAGGGGCTCCCTTCCTGTCGGCGCCGCGCCGCCCCGGCGGCAGCGGCGACGGGGTGGGCCGGGTAGGCGTGCACCACGACGTCCGTCAGACGCGGCGTGGTGCGGACCAGCTCGGCCTCCGCACGGTGCGCCAGCGCGTGGGCGTCGACGAGGCTCGTGTCGGCGTCGACGTCGAGCTCGGCCTCGGCGTGGATGCGGTGCCCGATCCACCGCATCCGGACGCCGCGCACCCCGGTCACGCCCGGCACCGCGGCCAGGGTGGCCTCGGCCTGCTCGACGAGCTCGGGCTCGACTCCGTCCATGAGGCGGCGGAACACGTCGCGGGCAGCGGTGCGCAGGACCAGGACGATGGCGATGGTGATGACGAGGCCCACGACCGGGTCGGCCCAGTCCCAGCCGACCGCGACGCCGCCGGCGCCGACGAGCACGGCGAGGGAGGTGAGTCCGTCGGTGCGCGCGTGGTGGCCGTCGGCGACGAGCGCGGCCGACCCGATGGCCCTACCCTCACGGATCCGGAACGTGGCCACGGCCTCGTTGCCGAGGAAGCCGAGGAAGCCGGCGAGCGCGACCCAGCCGAGGTCGGTGACGGGTGCGGGGTGGAGCAGCCGGTCGAGCGCCGACCAGCCGGCGAGCACCGCCGACAGGGCGATCATCGCGATGACGAACAGGCCCGCCAGGTCCTCGGCGCGGCCGTACCCGTAGGTGTACCTCCTGGTCGCGGCGCGCCGGCCGAGGACGAAAGCGACCCACAGCGGCACGGCCGTCAGCGCGTCGGAGAAGTTGTGGATCGTGTCGGCGAGCAGCGCCACCGAGCCGGAGACGGACACGACGGCCAGCTGGAGCAGGGCGGTGACGCCGAGGCCGACGAGGCCGACCTTGACGGCGCGGACCCCGCGGGCGCTGGACTCGAGGGCCGAGTCGATCGAGTCGGCGGCGTCGTGCGAGTGCGGGGTGAAGGCGTGGGTCAGGCTGGCCCGCAGGCCTTTTCGGTGCTCGTGCGCGTGCTCGTGCCTGTGCCCGTGCTCGTTCGCGTGGTCATGGTCGTGCGGGTGGTCGTGCGGGTGGTCGTGCGGGTGGTCGTTCTCGTGCATCTCAGTCCGTCGTCCGTGGCGTGGTCCCGCCGGCGGTCGCGATCGCGGCGACGTCGGCAGAGCGGTGGTGTCGGGGAATGCCGTCGGCCGCGTGCTCGGCGTTGTGGATCGCGTCGCGGACCAGGCTGGCGATGTGCTCGTTGTCGACGCGGTAGAACACCTGGTTGCCGTCGCGACGCGTCCTCACCATCCGCGCCATCCGCAGCTTGGCCAGGTGCTGGGACACCGACGGGCCGGGCTTGCCCACGCGGTCTGCGAGCTCGTTCACCGACAGCTCTCCCTCGCTGAGCGCCCAGAGCAGCCGGATGCGCGTGCCGTCGGCCAGCATCCGGAAGATCTCGACCGCGAGCTCGACCTGCTCGTCCGGCAGGACCATCTCCTGCACATCTGCGTCCATGCGCAGATAGTAGCCCAAGCGGATGGGCGCGTCCCGCGCGAGAGCAGCCGAGGACACCGGGGCCGGATCGGGACATTTCGGGTGAAACGGGTACGGGCACCACGTCCTGGCCGGTAGCGCCGTGGAGGGAGCTTCCGGTCAGGACCTCTCGACCGGCAGGGCGAGCGGGCCGACGCCTCCGCCTACGACGCGCGCGACCGCGCCGGGTCCGTGCCGTGGAGCAGCAGGTCGAGGATCCCGTCCGCCCATCCCCTACGGGCACGCCCGTGGCGGAGCACCTGGGCGAGGTAGGCCCCGAGGGCGAGGTCGGCGAGCGCCTCGCCGTCGGTACCGGCGCGGACGCGTCCGGCCTCGATGTCCGCGGCGATCTCGCCCTGGAGCGCCGTCAGCTGCCGTACGAGGTGGGCGCGGAGGGCCGCACTGAAGGCCGGGTCGGAGTCGGTGAGCACCGACGCGACCGCGCCCCGCCCGAGCTGTTCGTCGACGAGGTCGAGCGCCTGCTCGAGGAGCCAGCGCAGCTTGTCCCGCAGGGGCAGCTCGCGAGCGGGCAACGGCGCCTCGACCAGCTGCCCGAGGGTTGCGGCGAGGAGAGCCTCGCGGTTCCGGTAGCGCCGGTAGACCGTCGTGCGGGCAACCCCGGCCCGTGACGCCACCGCATCGATGTGGACGCCGCCCGGCCCCTCCTCGCGCAGCAGGCCGAGGGCCGCGCCGGCGATCCGGTCGTCGGCCCTCGGGTCGCGGGGACGGCCTCGCGCAGGGGTCATGCCAGTGCCTCCGGGAACAAAGACGAGCTCATTAACGCTACAGACACTGTAGCGATAATCGTGAGGTGTCACCTCACGAGGAAGGAGCCCATCATGACCCCCAGCGAGGTCCTCGTCCCCGGCGCCATCGCGATCGTCTTCGTGGTCGGCTGGTTCGTCTTCGGCCTCATCGACGCCACCCGACGCGACTCCAACCGGGAGGACGCCCCGCCCGGCGTCGGGTCGATCCGCCGGACACTCCCCCAGCCGGCGCGCCACACCGCGCGCACCCACCACCGCTGAGACCCAACGGCATCCGACCGTGGCGCCGGCACCGTGGCCGCGCCACCACCCCACGTTTTTCAGAGACACGACAGCCGGACCGACCGGTCCGTAGCAAGGAGGAGAGGCGACATGGTCGTCTACAACGAGCTGGTGGCCGTCACCGCAGGAGCCGGGCTCATCGGCTTCGCGTGGTTCCTGGTCCACCTCATCCGGGGCAGGCACGTCGACAGCGAGGGGTGGGCCGGGTTCTTCGGCGTCACCGGCCTGCTGCTGCTGACCCTCGGCCTGCACACCACCGTCACCTGGCCGTTCGGCGGCGACGGCTTCGAGTACGCCAACGTCGCGTTCGGCCAGCCGGCAGCCGGCTTCGGCGCCCTGCTGGTCTTCGCGGCGGTCTACCTCTGGCGTCACCGCGCCCTGTTCGCGGCGGACGACGACACGGCCAACGCGACCGCCCTGCGTCCGCTCAAGCCGGTCTCGATCTTCGTCGGGGCCCTCGGGCTCGGCATGGCCGTGCTCGCCATCGCCTTCGTCCGGTTCCAGCTCGGCGCCGCTCCCCCGGAAGAGCCGATCAGCGGACGCTTCGGCCACCTGCCGCTGCTCGAAGCCCTCTTCCTCGGCGGCCTGTGGGGCATCGTCGCCATCGGCGCCCTGCTCTTCGCCGTGGCACAGCTGACCGACCGGGCGTCGTTGCTGCTGTGGGCCGCCCGCGCCTGGCTGGTCGGCGGAGTGGTGTTCCTGCTCTTCGGTGCGATGAACTTCTACACGCACATCGGCATGTACTACAACATCGCCCACGGCACCTCGTACCTGTGGTGAACCGTCCTTCACCTCATCGGTGAGACGCACGGTCGGGCCCGTCCATCCGGACGGGCCCGACCTGCGTCACCGCCGTGCACCCCCGCGAGGGCCGGGGACGCCGACGGGGCGCCGAGAGCGCGTCAGCCGCCCAGGCCCCAGTGCGCGCGGAAGCCGTCCTGGTAGTCGGTCGAGCCGTACCACGACCCTGACTTCTCCCCCTGGGCCGTGAGGTCGAGGGTGCCGACGTTCGACGCCGTGACCATGCGCCGGTACGGGAACTGCACGTTCGCGGTCGCCGGCGCACCGGACATCATGCGCAGAGCCTGGTCAGCTGCGTACCAGGCAAGGGCGTCGGCGTTGAAGCCCACCTCGGAGTGGACGAACTGCCCGCTCTTGAGCATCTGCATCGTCGCGAGAACGCCGTCCATGCTGGCGATCCTGACGCCGGTGGCGTTCGCCGCCTGCAGCCCCTCGACGACCGGCTGGACCGCGAAGTCCACCTCGGTCTGCACGTGGGTGATCTTCGGGTCCTTCGTCAGCGCGCTCGTGATGAGGCTGGGCAGCTTGTCGAACTGGCCGGTGTTGGCCTTGACGACGGTGACCGTGCAGTCGGGACAGCTCTTCTCGTACGTCGCGAGCGCGCCCTGCTCGGCCCACAGCACGGTGGCCGGCGTGTCGGTGATCTCGACGTACAGCACGTGCGCCGCGGCGTCGGAGTCGGCGATGACCGACTGTGCCGACAGCGACTGGAGCCCGACGTAGTCCGGGGTCAGGTAGGCGACCTTGGTCGGGTCGCCGGGCCCGGCGGGGGCGGTCATCGTGTTGACGACGGGGATCCCCGCCTTCGCTGCGCTCTCGAAGGCGACGGACACGAGCTCGGTGGGGATCGACCCCGTGACGATGGCACCGGCACGGGCGTCGATGCCCTGCTGGATGCAGCTGGCCATGTTGGCGGGGTTGGACTTGCCGTCGCACACCTCGACCCCGACGCCTGCCGAGCCCAGGGCGGTCTTCAGCGAGGCAGCAACGGCCTGGAACACCGGCACCTGGTAGGTGGCCGGCACGAAGTACACCGTCCTGCCCTTGAGGGCGGTGATGTCCTTCAGGGGCGTGCCGGGTGCCGTGAAGGACGCGACGGCCTGGGTGGCCTTGTCGACGACGCGCTGGGCGGCCGACGCCTCGGCCCGGCTGGGCGCGGACGTCGAGGCGCGGCCCGCTGCCGCACTCTGCTCCTCGACGGAGCTGCAGCCGGTGAGGCACATCGCACTGACGGCGAGCGCCGCGAGCAGCGACTTGGACGTGAAATTCATGCGGTACTCCGGTTTCGAGAAGAGTTGGTGCACAGGAGGACTGGGAGAGCGAGCGGGTTGCCGGCTATCCCCGGACGCGTCGTTGCACCCACGTGGACGCGGCGACGGCACCGACGAGGGCGACGCCGTAGAAGGCATCGGTGACCCAGCCCTGGTAGCCGAGGAGCTGGAGGCCGAAGATCCCCGTGACGAGGAAGTACACGGCGATGAACATCCCGATCGGGTTGAACCGCCCGGGCACGACGGCCACCGTGCCGAGGAAGACGCTGGCGAAGGCCGGGAGGAAGTACTCGCGGGCCGAGGTGGCGTTGAAGCCGCCGAGCCCGGCCGCGCTGATGACGCCGGCGACGCCGCAGAGCAGCGACGACGTGAGCCACGCCCCCACACGCACGCGGGCCACCGGGATCCCTGCGAGCCGGGCGACCTCACGGTTGGCGCCGACGAAGAGGATCCGCCGGCCGAGCGGCGTCGCACTCATGACGTAGCCGAAGACGAGGACGAGGACGACGCCGTACCAGAAGACCATCGGCAGCCCGAGCACGCGGGCGAGCGCGATGTTGGACAGACCGAAGTCCAGGCCGCTGACGGACGTCTCCTGCGACACCCAGCCGCCGAGCCCGATGGCCAGGCTGCCGACTCCGAGCGTCACGATGACCGGGTTGATCCCGGCGCGGACCACGAGCAGCGCGTTCGCCGCCCCGAAGACCAGGGCGAGTCCCACCGCGGCCAGCGCGGCCATGGGAAAGGACCAACCCTGCAGGACGACGAGCGCGGAGACGCTCGCCCCGGACAGTGCGTATACCGACGGGAACGACAGGTCGAACTCGCCGACCGCCATGGTGAGGACGACCGCCATGCCGAGGAAGACGAGCGGCGTCTGCCGGGCGAAGATCCCCTGGAGGAAGTTGCCCAGCGGCACGTCGGCGAGCAGGAAGAAGCCGGTCCCCATGACCAGCCAGAGCAGGATGAGGCTGTACCGGCGGGCGAGGTCGCCGAGGTCCACGCGCCGTCGGCCGGCCGCACTCGTGCTCGCGTCGGGCCCGGGCTCCTTCTCGATGAGATCGGGGGCAGTGGTGGTGGTCATGCTGTTCCTCCGGTGGGGCTGGCGAAGACGGCCTCGAGGACGGCCTCGGGGGTGAAGGGGCCGGCGAGGTCGCGGGCGACGACCCCGTCCTCGAGGACGAGGAGGCGGTCGCAGACGGCCGCGAGGTCCTCGACCTCGGACGAGACGTAGAGCACGGCGGCGCCGTCCTGCGCGGCCTGCCGGCTGGCGGCCAGCAGCGCCGCGCGGGCGCCGACGTCGACGGCCTGGGTCGGCTCCTCGAGGACGAGCAGGCGCGGACGCTCGAGCAGCCACTTGCCGAAGAGGACCTTCTGCTGGTTGCCGCCGCTCATCGTGGCGACGACGGTGTGCCGGGCGCGGGGGCGCACGTCGTACCGGTCGATGACGGCGTCGGTCTCTCGGCGGCGCCAGACGGCCCCGAGCGACCACGGCCGAGACCGCGACCCGACGTGCGGGATGGTGATGTTCTCCTCGACGGTGAGCCCCATGGCGAGGCCGCGCCCGTGCCGGTCCTGGGGGATCAGCACGACCTTCGCGGCGAGCAGGTCGGCCACGTCGACGCGTGCCAGGTCGAGGTCGAGGCCGCGGCCGTCGAGGCGGATGGTGCCGGCTGCAGCGGTTCCGCCGAGCAGCGAGGGGAGGTCGAGGATGCCGGAGTCGACGGTGCCGGTGACGCCGACCACCTCGCCGGGGCGCAGGCTCGCCGTCACGTCGCGGACCCGCCCGCCGCGGATGCCGATGAGCTCGATCGATGCCTCGCCGGGGCTGGGTGGGTACCGGCCGACGAGGTCGCCCGGGGCGCCCTCCCGGCCGAGCACCATCCGGGTCAGCATCGCCTCGTCGAGACCCGCGACGGGTACGCCCGCCTCGACCACCCGGCCGTTGCGCAGCGCCGTCACGCGGTGCGCCAGAGCGAGGACCTCCTTGAGGTCGTGGCTGACGAAGAGCACGGCCGTGCCCTGCTCGGCGAGGAAGCGCACCATGCCGTAGAAGGCGGGCAGCGCCTCGTGCGGGATGGCCCGCGACGACTCGTCGAAGACGATGACCCCGCTGCCGGGCTCGCGCTCCTGCAGGGCCCGGGCGACGGCGACGGCGACGCGCTCGCTCGGGGTGAGTGAGGCGACGGCGGCCTCAGGGTCGATCGGCACGCCGAGGAACTCGAGCGTGCGGCGCACCGCCGCACGGTCGGCCGCGTGGTCCACCCGACGCGTCAGGCGGCCCACGGCGTTGAGCCCGACGCGGACGTTCTCGCGGACGGAGAGGTCGGGCACGAGCCCGAGGTCCTGGTGCACGAACGCCAGACCCTGGCGGTGCAGCCGGCCGGCGTTGACCGGCGGCCCGAGGTGCACGCCGTCGACGAGGATCTCGCCGCCGGGGTCCGCGCGGTGGACGCCGCTGACGAGCTTGATGAGCGTCGACTTGCCGGAGCCGTTCTGCCCGACCAGGGCATGGATCTCGCCGGGGTGCAGCGTCAGGTGGGCGTCGTCGAGGACGGTCACGCCGGAGAAAGTCTTCGACAGCCCACGCACCTGCAGGCGTGGCGCCGCGGCGTGCTGGTCGGGGGCCTGCGGCTCCGGGCCAGTGGCAACGTCAGTGGTGCTCATGGCAGCGTCTCCGGGTCGTGGGTGTGTCGGGGAGTGGGGGTGGCCTCAGCCGGTGACGGCGGGCTCGCACAGGCGGCGCAGCCGAGGGATCGGGATGCGGTAGTTGAGGGCGACGGCAGCGCTCCCGATCGACGCGTCAGCGGCGTTCCAGCGCAGCAGCTTTCGGTCCTCGCCAGGCTCACCGTCGAGGAGCTCCGGGTCGCCGGGCAGCGGCAGGTGTCCGACCGCCTTGAGCGAGAGCCCGAACTGCTCGGTCCAGAAGTAGGGTCGGTGGTCGCCGGGCACCGGGTCGACGCCGAGCAGCGCCGCGGCAGCCGTGCGAGCCTGGTCGATGGCCGAGCTCCACAGCGGCACCCGACGAACGCCGCGCGGCGTGGGTACCGAGGCCACGTCGCCCGCGGCGACGACCTCCGGGCGGACGCGGCCACATGCGTCGGTGACGAGCACGCCGTTCTCGAGAAGCCCACTGCCGTCGAGCCATTCGACGTTGGGGCGGTCACCGACGGCCGTGATGACGAGCCCTGCCTCGACGACCGGGCCCTCGGCGAGGGCGACGCGCGTGCCGGACGCGTCGCGCAGCAGGCGCGCCCCGGCGCTCTCGACGACGCGCAGGCCGCGGTGGGTCGCCGCGGAGACGAACAGGTCGGACAGGTGGGGGCCGAGCTGGGCCAGCAGCGGCGGGCCCTGCGAGACCAGGGTGACCTCGCACCCGTTGTCGAGGCACGACGAGGCGATCTCCATGCCGAGCGGGCCTCCGCCCACGACGACGACGGACGGGCGGTCGGCCACCCGCGACCGCAGCCGCCAGGCGTCGTCGACAGTGCGCAGCGTCAGCTCAGAAGACGCGTCCTGCTCCCCACCACCGAGCCGGCGGGCCCGACAGCCGCTCGCGATGACGACGCCCTCGTAGGGCAGGCGGTCGCCGTCGTCGAGCAGCACGGTGCGCGTCTCGATGTCGAGTCCCACGGCGGCGACGCCGCGCAGCTCGGTGCCGCCGTGGGACGCGGGTGGCAGCTCGTGCGCCGTGAGGCCGTCGGGGTCACGCAGGAGCGCCTTCGACAGCGCCGGCCGGCTGTACGCGGCATGCGGCTCGTCGCCGACGATGGTGAGCTCACCGTCGAAGCCGTTCTGGCGCAGGGCATCCGCGGCCGTCACGCCGGCGATCCCCCCACCGACGACGACGATCCGCCGCATCGCGCTCATGCCAGTCTCAGGGCCGCCACGGGGCACACCCGCACCGCCGCGCTCGCCGCTGCGGCCTCGGGCGTGCCAGCGTCCACCTCGTCTCGGTCGAGCACGAGCTCGCCCTCGTCATCGAGGTGGAGCAGGCTCGGGGCCTCCTCCTCGCACAGTCCGTGACCCTCGCAGCGCGGCCGGTCGAGCTCGATCCTCATGCCGGCACCACCTCGAGGACGGGGAGTGCGTCGATGCTCCGGGTGATGTTGCTCGGGACGCGCCGAGCCTCGCCGACGACGAGCCGCTCGACGCGTGCGGCGAGCGAGCCGATGATCGCGTGCGCCTCGAGCCGGGCGAGTCCCTGGCCCGCGCAACCGTGCGGGCCGTAGCCGAAGGAGAGGTGGTCGACGGGGTTGCGCGTCACGTCGAAGGTGTCGGGCGCGTCGTAGTGGCGTGGGTCCCGGTTGCCGGCGCCGAAGAGGACGGCGACCTGGGCACCGGCCGGCACGAGGGCCCCGTCGATCTCGACGTCCTTCGTCACGCGACGGCCCCACGCGTGGACCGGCGCCCAGTAACGGAGCACCTCGTTGAAGGCCGACCCGACGAGGGCGCGGTCCTCACGGACGAGGGCGAGCTGGTCGGGGTGCTGCGCAAGGAGCGCGACGATGTTGCCGATCGCGGCGACCGTCGTGTCGACGCCGGCCCCGAGGTACTGGTGGATGATGTGGCCGGCCGTGTTCGGGGGGATCTCGCCCCGCGCCTCGGCCTCGAAGATGCCCCGCCCGACCGATCCGGGCGCGAGGTCGTCGGCCGTCACCTGCGAGCACCAGCCGTAGAGCTCGCCGGCCACCGGGAAGTTCTCGGCGGTGCGCTGGTTCAGCGGGCCGATGACCTCCATCGCCGCCTGGCCCCAGCGGAGCATCGTGGCGCGGATCTCGTCGGTGAAGCCGATGAGGTCCGCGACGACCTGGATGGGGAAGACCCGCCCGAGCGCGTCGATCGCCTCGAACGAGCCGCTCTCGACGAGCTCGGCGACGAGGGCGTCGGCCTTCTCCTCGATCTGGCCCTTGAGGTCGCGCAGGGAGCGAGGCGTCAGGTTGGCGCTGAGCGTCGCCCGCAGCTGGGTGTGGACCGGCGGGTCCGAGGCGAGCGAGGTGCCCTGGAGGGCCTCGTTGACCATCGGGTTGAAGCCGATCGAGGCCGAGGAGAAGGTCTCGGTGTCGGCGAGGGCGTCACGGATGACGTCGTAGCGCGTCAGGGCGTAGACGTCGTTGGCGGGCAGGTGCACCACCCCGGCGGTCTCGCGGAGCGTCGCATAGGTCGGGTACGGGTCGAGCAGGACCTCGTCGGAGAAGAGGTCCAGATCGCCCACGGCAGCGGGGGCTTTGGTTGACATGCTGCAAAGTGAATGTGCTGGACGTAAGTGTTGTCAACGGTTTGACCAGAAAATCTCGGCGGACGCCGCCCGAGGTCTGGGCAATTCCGGACAAGCGGCCAGGCCGACAGGGCGCCCAGGCGAAGACACCCGGGCGCGGCGACGACGTGAAGATGCGGGCAGCGTCAGAACGCTTGCCGCACAGTGACGCCCGCGCGAGTCAGTCGGTGAGCAGGTGCATCCAGGAGTCGGTGAGCTCTTCGAGGTACACCTCGCGCGGTGCGCGCCAGCCGGTGGCGAAGTAGCGCCGCGAGAGGTACTCGAGCTGGCCGAAGGCGAGCACGCAGCGCACCCGCCGGACGTCGGGGGTGAAGCGTCCGGCCCGCTCGAGACCCCGGATCATCTCGCCGACCGCGTGCTCGAACCAGCTCTCGGTGCGCTCGTTGACGGCCGGCTCGTGGGTCGCCTGGAACGAGGCCGTGAGGTAGGGCTTGATCTCGTCCCACTGCGAGAACTTGAGGTCGATCCAGGCATGGACGAGCTCACGCGAACCGGACTCCACGACCTCGGACAGTGACGGGTCGTCGGCCGAGGTGAGGATGTGGTCGACCTTCTCGAGCAGCGCCGCCATGACCTCGGCCTTGCCGGCGAAGTGCAGGTAGAACGTCGTCCGCGTGGAGCCGGCCGCCTGCGCGATGTGGTCGACCGTCGTCGCGGCGTAGCCCTTCTCGCCGAAGAGCTCGAGCGCCTTCTCGAGGAACAGGTCGTAGGTCATCTGCTTCTGGGCGGCGCGGAGCGACATGGCACGCAGCATAACCGCGTACACCCAAACATCGTAGCGATCACTCTATTGACGCTCTGTAAAGTCAACGGTTAACGTGACACGCCATGCGGCGCCGCTGCCGCAGCGAAAGGACTCCGATGACTGCGAGCAGCCCCTCCACCACCGACGCCCCGCGCCCCACCGTCAACACGGTCCTCGGCCCGGTCCCCGCCGACGACCTCGGCGTCGTGTCGGTGCAGGAGAGCCTCCTGTCGGTGCTTCCGGGCGCCCAGTACGCCTACGACGTCACGATCGACCGGGCCGAGGTCTTCGAGGGGCTCGAACGCCGGCTCTCCGACTTCCGCGACGCCGGCGGTGGCACCGTCGTCGACGCCACGGGCATGTTCCACGGCCGCGACCTGCGCCTCCTCGAGGCCCTGTCCCGCGCCACCGGGGTGCACGTCGTGGCCTCGACCGGGCAGGGACCCGAGGAGCTGCTCGGCGGCTACTTCCTCACGCCGCAGACGAACCCGCCGACCCCCTGGCCCGCCGAGCGCTTCGCCGACCTCTTCACCCGCGAGGTGACCGAGGGCATGGTCGTTCCGCGGGTCGAGCGACGGGCAGCCGCCGGACTCGTCGCCACCGCGGCCACCCGCACCGGCATGACGGCCACCGACGAGAGCCTGTTCCGCGGCGCCGCGCGCGCCGGCCTGGCCACGGGCGTCCCCGTGTCGATCCGCTTCGGGGCCGACGCCGTGGCCGACCTGCGGGTCCTGCTCGACGAGGGCCTCGCCGCCGACCGCGTCGTCGTCGGCGGCCTCGACCGCACCGACGCCGTGGACGCCGGAGCCCATCTCGCGGTGGCCGAGCGCGGCGCCTACGTCGCCATCGACCACGTCGGCTCCGAAGGCGGCGACCACGTCACCGACAAGGAGCGCGTCGCCCTCGTCACCGAGCTCGTCGATGCCGGCCACACCGATCGGATCCTGCTGTCCTGCAGCGCAACCGGCGCCGCCTTCGGGCACGACGGCATCGACACTCCCTACAGTCACGTGCTCACCTCGTTCGTCCCCGCCCTGAAGGCCGAGGGGGTGAGCGAGGACGACGTCCAGCGCATCCTCGTCGCCAACCCGCGGGCCCTGCTCACCGTCAAGGAGCACTGACATGTCCCGGGTCAACACCGTCCTCGGCCCCGTCCCTGCAGCGGAGCTCGGATTCGTCGCGGTCCACGAGCACATCGGCTACGGCATGCCCGGCTCCGAGCTCGACACCCAGTGGTGGAAGACGCCCGAGCAGCGCTACGAGGAGACCGTCCCCAAGCTGCGAGCCTTCCACGAGAACACCCAGCCGTGGGGCGGCGCGACCTTCGTCGACGCCACCGGCATCTGCAACGGACGCGACGTCAGCTACTACCAGTCGCTCTCGGAGAAGACCGGCGTGCACATCGTCGCCTCCACCGGGTTCGTCGGCGGCGACACCGCGCTCGCCTTCTTCGAGCGGGCCTCCGTCGGGTACCTCACCGAGCAGTTCGTCCACGAGATCACGGTCGGCATCGGCTCGACCGGTGCCTGCGCCGGCATCATCAAGGTCGGCGTCAGCCGCGGCTTCCGCATGAAGCCCCTCGACCTGCGCATCTACCGGGCCGCCGCCCGGGCCGCCCTCGCCACGGGCGTGCCGATCTTCACCCACCTGGCCGTCGACGTCGAGCCTGCGCTCGACGTCTTCTGCGAGGAGGGCCTGCCCCTGGACCGGGTGCTCTTCGGCCACGCCGACGACGGCGTCAGCCAGGGCAAGGTCCGCGACACGTGGATCGCCGACCAGGGCGGCCGCATCGGCTTCGACACCTTCGGCTACGACCTCGAGCTGCCCGACCCACCCTTCTGGGGCCGCCCCCGCCGCGAGCGCCTCGACCACTTCCTGCGCTACGTCAAGGGTGGCCGCGTCGACAGCGTGCTCGCCTCCGCCGACGCCAACTGCAGCCCGCTCGGCTGGCCCGGCGTCAAGGGCCACACCGTCAACTACCTCTTCGAGGTGCTCCTTCCCGCCCTGCGCGACGAGGGCGTCGACGAGGCCACCATCACCCGCATCTTCGTCGACCTGCCGGCCGACTTCCTGTCCCTCACGACCGACCAGAGCTGACCCGAGGACCACCATGAAGACTTCAGAGCTGAAGAACCTCCGCGTCGCCGTCGTCGGCGCGGGCTACGCAGGCGCGGCCGCCGCCCGGGCCCTCGCCAACGCCGGGGCGGACGTCACCGTCTACGAGCAGGCCTCGCAGATCCGCGAGGTCGGGGCGGGCATCGGCCTGCGCCCCTCCTCGATGGCCCAGTTCGAGCGGTGGGGCATCGGCGCCGCCATCAAGGCCGTGAGCTCCCCGAGCGACGGCTTCGAGATCCTCACCGCCGACGACCACCGCATCGCCCGCGAGGAGTGGCCCGAGAAGGCCGCCTACGGCGAGACCACCCACCTCATCCACCGCGGCGACTTCATCGACGCCCTCGTCGGCTCCCTCCCAGCAGGCATGGTCCGGCTCGGGCACAAGCTCGAGACCGTCACCGACCACGGCGGCTCGGCGACGCTCGGCTTCGCGAACGGCGAGACCGCCACCGCCGACCTCGTCATCGGCGCCGACGGCATCAGGTCGGTCGTCCGCGAGCGGCTCTTCACCGACGCACAGCCGGTCTTCGCCGGCGAGCACGCCTACCGCGCCGTCATCGACATCGACCAGGCGTTCGGGATGGCCGACGACGGCGACCTGCGCATGTTCATCGGTCGCGGCACCAAGGTCTACCTGCTGCCGCTGCTCCACCGCCGCCAGGTCTCCTTCGACGTCACGGCCCTCAACGCGGACGGCACGTGGGCACCCGCCGTCACCAAGGACGACATCGTCGGGACGGTCCAAGGCTTCGACGAGCGGATCGTCCGGATGACAGAGGGCCTCGACATGGACACCGTCAACGTCCGCGCGGTGTACGACATCGAGCCCGTCGAGCGCTGGCACTCTGACTCGGTCGTGCTCATCGGCGACGCCGCCCACGCCATGTGCCACCACCAGGGGCAGGGCGCCAACTCGGCGATCCTCGATGCCGGCGCGCTGGCCGACGTGCTCGTCGCCGCCGGCTCGGTGCCCGAGGCGCTCGCCACGTTCCAGGCCACCCGCAAGCCGGTCACCGACGAGCTGCAGCGCATCTCGCGCCACGGCTGGACCGAGGACGAGCTCGACGACGTCTTCCCCGGCCAGAAGCCCGGTCAGGTCGCCGCGACCGTCCGGAGCTGACCCATGGCCCTGCACCCCGAGATCGCGAAGGTCCTCGCCACGCTCCCTCCACCGCCCGACGGGCCCCTCGATCCCGCGGCGCTCCGCGCGGCCGAGGAGTCGCAGGCACCGCCACTCGCCGACCGCCTGCCGCTGCATGCCGTCGACGACACCACCGTGCCGACGCCGGCGGGTGACGTACCCGTGCGCGTCTACACGGCGAGCGCCCAGCCGCGCCCCGGCGTCGTCGTGTACCTCCACGGCGGTGCCTTCTTCCTCGGCAGCCTCGACACGCACGACCACCTCGCGCGCTCGCTGGCGGCCGAGACCGGGCGCCCCGTCGTCTCCGTCGGCTACCGGCGCGCGCCCGAGGCGCGCTTTCCTGCGGGCCTCGACGACGCGTACGCCGTCGTGCGCTGGGCGCACCGCCCGACCGAGCCGCTGGCGCTCGTCGGCGACAGCTCCGGTGGCACGTTCGTCGCCGCGGTCGCCGCGATGGCCCACGACGACGGCTTCGACGGCATCACCCACCAGGTGCTCTGGTACCCCTCGCTCGACCTCGACTTCGACGTCGACCGCTACCCGTCGCTGCGCGAGAACGCCGTCGGCTACGGGCTCGAGACGGCGGGCCTGGCGCCGTTCAACGCCTTCTACGTCGAGTCCGGTGCCGACCCCGCCGACCCGCTCGTGTCGCCGATCAAGCGCGAGGACCTCAGCGGGCTGCCGCCCGCGCTCGTCGTCACCGGCGAGCACGACCCCCTGCGTGACGAGGGCGAGCTCTACGGGCAGCGGCTGCGCGAGGCCGGCGTCGCCGCGACCGTGAGCCGGTACGCCGAAGCAGGTCACGGCTTCGTCCAGCACTTCTCATGGCTGCCGGAGTACCACCGCGTCTTCACCGAGACCGCGGCCTTCATCGACGGCGGTGAGCGATGACCGTCGCCGTCCACCCGCTCGCCTCCCCGTGGGGCCGCTTCCACCTCTACAGCTTCTTCATCGACGCTCCCGAGCCGGCGATCGTCGACACCGGCATCGCGTCCTCCCCCGCCGACGGCATGGCTCCGGCGCTCGAGGCCATCGGCCGCCGCATCGAGGACGTGCGGTGGATCCTGTTGACCCACGGGCACATCGACCACGTCGGGGGCGCCCACGCGCTGTGGGAGCTGACAGGGCGCCGGGCGAAGGTCGTCATCCACGAGGCCGACGCGCCGATGCTGCGCTCGCGCGCCGCGCACGTCGACGAGTACGCCGCCGGGCGGGGTCGGTACCTCCACGGCGCGAACGGAGCCGCCACGGTCGCCGCCGCGGGGCGTGCCGCGATCTCGGGTGAGATGGAGCCGGCCGTGCTCGTGCGCGGCGGCGAGACGCTGTCGCTCGGCGGCGACGTCACGGTGTCGGTCCACCACGTGCCCGGGCACACCCCCGGTTCGGTCGCCTACGTGCTCGACGGGCAGGACGACGTCTTCGTCGGGGACGCCGTGCAGGTGCACGGCGCCGCGAACGGCTTCCCCGGCTTCGTCGACCCCGACGCCTACCGTGCGAGCCTCGTCCGCCTGCGCGACGAGGTCCGTTCGAACCACCTCTACCTCGGGCACCCCTACCGGACGACGGACGGCACGCCCTACGGCGTCGAGCTCGACGCCGACCAGGCGCGAGCCGCGCTCGACGAGAGCCTCGCCGTCGAGGCCCGGGTCGCCAGGGCCGCACACGACTGCCTCTGCGCCGGCCTGCGCGAGTCCGACTCTCCCTACTCGCCCTTCGCCCCCGTGGCCGATGCGCTCGGCTACTCCGGCGACCCCACCCTCGAGCCGTCGCCGTTCTTCACCTCGATGCACGGCTACCGCACCCACCACACCCGCCTCGACCAGACGTCGTGAACGAACGGAGCCCCTCGACCATGGCTGACGTCCAGACCATCACCGCCGGCGTGCAGAAGATCGTGGTCCGCAAGGACCTCGCCGTCCCGATGCGCGACGGCGTCACCCTGGCCGCCGACGCCTACCACGGCGTCGACGACCGGCCCCGTCCGGCGCTCGTGGCCCTGAGCCCCTACGGCAAGGAGCTGCAGGCGCTCGCGCTGACGACGCCGCCGCAGCGTCGGCCCTCCCCCATGTGGGACGGCTGCATCGAGGCCGGTGACATCGCCCGCGTCGTCGCCGAGGACTACGTCCACGTCATCGGCGACCTGCGCGGCTCCGGCGCGTCCGAGGGCGAGCACGTCGGCAACTACAACGCCGGCGGGGTCTCGCTCGGGCAGGACGCGTACGACGTCATCGAGTGGGTCGCGGCGCAGCCCTGGTGCGACGGCAACGTCGGCATGATCGGCATCTCCTACTTCGGCTCGATGCAGGTCTTCGCCGCGGCCGAGCGGCCCCCGAGCCTCAAGGCGATCTTCGTCAGCGGCGGCCACTTCGACTTCTACGAGACGACCTACCACGGCGGCGTCATGTGGTTCATGCCGCGCGCCGCACGCGAGGGGCGCGGCGGTGACTCCGGCTGGGCGTTCACCGACCGGGTGAGGTCGCGGATGCTCGAGACGTACTCACCGGAGGAGATCGAGGCCCGGGTCGCCAAGCGGCTCGAGGACCCCGACATCGCGGCCTGGCCCAACCTCGTGCACCTGCTGCACTACCCGACGAACCACGAGGCGTGGTTCGACATCGTGATGAACGAGCTCGACGGCGACTGGTACGAGGAGCGCAACCCGGTCAACCTCGCGCGGAACATCGACATCCCCGTGTACCTGCAGATCGACCAGGGCCGCGGCTGGACCGTCGACGGGCACATCGAGCTGTTCGAGCAGCTGAAGGGCCCGAAGCGCCTCGACATCGGCTCCTACCCGCCCATGCAGTCGCGCCCGTGGGTCGAGGAGCACGACACGATGTTCCGCTGGTACGAGTACTGGCTCAAGGGCGTCGACAACGGGATCATGGACGAGCCCGCCGTCAGCGTCTTCGTCGAGGGCACGCGGGAGGTGCTCACTGGTGACCAGTGGCCGCCGAGGGACGTCTCCTACCGCCCGCTGTACCTGCGTCCGCGCCGCACGCTCTCCTTCTCCCCCGAGCTCATGGGCGTCGAGCACGCAGCACCCGACGGCTTCTACCAGGCGCCGCTCACGGTCACCGACACGGTCGAGATGCTCGACTGGAGCACGCCGCCGTTCGAGGAGCCCACCGAGATGGTCGGCGCCGGCGCGGCGCACCTCTTCGTCGAGATCGACCAGCCCGACACCAATCTCATCCTGAGGCTCTGGGACGAGTCACCCACCGGCAGAAGGCAGCTCGTCACCACCGGCTTCCTCAAGGCGTCGCACCGCGAGCTCGACGAGCGCACCACCGAGGGCAACCCGTACCACCCGCACACGCGCTCGGTGCCGGTCGAGCCCGGGGTCGTCGAGGAGTACGTCGTGCGGCTCTACCCGTTCGCGGCGACGTTTCTACCGGGGCACCGGCTCGTCGTGCAGCTCTCGAACGACGAGCCCCTCGCCGACGAGCACAACGCGCTGCTGCCGCCCGACGCGTTCCACCTGCCGGTGGGCCGCCCCGTCACCCACAAGGTCTACCGCGACGCCGCACACCCGTCCCGTCTCGTCCTCCCCTTCACCACCCGGGGCGGCCACTGAGGCAGCCGGTCCCGTGCCGGGCCGCGGAGCCCTGTCGGCGGGTCCGCGCGCACGCGTACCGTCGAGAGATGGCCGCATCCCGCGACCGGCACTGCACCATCGACCGAACCGGAGGCGTCGCATGAGGGATGACCAGGTGGCCCGCAACCTCAAGGGCATGGACGATCTCGACTTCACGGGTTGGAACACCGCGGACTGGCACGGCGTGTTCGCCCATCACCACACCGACGACGTCCTCGTCGACTGGAAGGGAACGCCGCCGACCCACGGCATCGAGGAGCACATCGACGCCATGAAGGCCTACGTGGAGTCCGCCGGCGGCACGCCGCCGCAGATCACGGCGCACCCCATCGGTTTCGGGTCCGGCGAGTGGACCTGTGTCATCGGGGAGTTCGAGGGCGGCGGCCGGATGGTGACCGTCGCGAAGTGGAAGGACGGCGCCATCGCCGAGGAGTACATCTGGGCCTGAGCACCGGAGGGCGCTCGCCCACCACCTAGCCCACCACCTCGCGCACGACGTCGAGCGTGCGGGTCAGGTGCGGCTCGTGCCGGTCCGCCCGGTGGGCGACGACGAGCTCTACGCTCGTGGCGGGGCGCCCGAGCGGGCGGTAGACGATCCCCTCGAGGGCGAGCGCCTGCACCGGCTCGGGCACGACGGCCACCCCCAGGCCGCCGGCCACCAGGGTGACCAGCGTCGAGGTCTCGCCCACCTCGTGGCGGACCGTCGGCTCGAACCCGGCGTCCCGACAGAGGCGGAGCACGACGTCGTACATGGCCGAGCGGCGGTCGGCCGAGTGGACGATGAGGTCCTGCCCGCGCAGGTGGGCCACGTCGACGCGGGCGCGTCGGGCCAGCGGGTGCGCGGCCGGCAGGGCGAGGACCAGCCGGTCGCTGCGCAACTGGGTGACCGCGAGCGCCGGGTCGGCCACCGGTGGCCGGAGGAAGCCGAGGTCGATGGTGCCCTCACGCAGTGCCTGGACCTGCTCGGAGGCGAGCATCTCGCCGCGGAACGAGAAGTCGACGCCGGGCAGCTCCTCCGCCAGCCGGGCGGACAGCTCGGGCAGCAGGCTGTAGGTCACGGAGCCGACGCAGCCGACGACGAGCCGGCCGAGGCTCCCGGCCGCGACGCGTCGGGCCTCGGCGGCGGCCTCTTCGACGGCGCCGAGGATGGCCCGGGCGCGGACGAGGTAGGCCGCCCCGGCCGGCGTCAGGTCGACGCGTCGGGTGGTCCGGACGAACAGCTGCGCGCCGACCTCGGCCTCGAGCCGGCGGATCTGCTGCGAGAGGGGCGGTTGGGCCATGTGCAGCCGCTCGGCGGCCCGGCCGAAGTGCCGCTCCTCGGCGACGGCGACGAAGTAGTCGAGGTGGCGGAGAAGATCCATACATCAAAGATACTCAGTCATGTCTGATCTTGATACTTCACCATATCGAAGCAGCCTCGTAGGCTCGCACCGTGACCTCGTTCGTCTATGCAGCCCTCCGCACTCCCTTCGGCAAGTTCAACGGCAGCCTCGCCGCGACGCGCCCCGACGACCTTGCCGCCCATGCGATCTCGTCGCTCCTCGCCCGCACGCCCGGGCTCGACCCGGCCCGGGTCGACGACGTCGTGTGGGGCAACGCCAACGGCGCCGGGGAGGAGAACCGCAACGTCGGTCGCATGGCGGCGCTGCTGGCCGGGATGCCGGTCGGCGTGCCGGGCACGACCGTCAACCGGCTGTGCGGGTCGAGCCTCGACGCCGTCCACATCGGCTCCCGGGCCATCGAGACGGGTGACGCCGACATCGTGCTCACCGGCGGCGTCGAGTCGATGACGCGCGCCCCGTGGGTCATGCCCAAGCCGTCGCGGCCCTTCCCCGCCGGCGACATGACCGCGGTCTCGACCGCCCTCGGCTGGCGCCTCGTCAACCCCCGGATGAACCCGGCGTGGACCGTCTCCCTCGGGGAGGCCAACGAGCAGCTCCAGGAGAAGTTCGGCATCTCGCGCGAGCGGCAGGACGAGTTCGCCGCCCGCTCGCACACCCTCGCGTACCAGGCGTGGGAGGACGGTTTCTACGACGACCTCGTCGTGCCCCTCGAGGGGTCCGAGCTGACCCGCGACGAGAGCATCCGCCCCGGCAGCACGGTGGACACGCTCGCGACCCTCAAGCCCTCCTTCCGCACGGACGGCACCATCACCGCCGGCAACGCCTCCCCGCTGAGCGACGGAGCGTCCGCCGTCCTGCTCGGCTCCGAGGCCGCGGCGGACGCCATCGGCACGAGCCCGCTGGCCCGCATCGCCGGCCGCGCCGGCTACGCCCTGACGCCGCAGGAGTTCGGCTACGCGCCGGTCGAGGCCGCGAACCGTGCGCTCGAGCGAGCCGGCATCGGCTGGGACGCCGTCGGGGCGGTCGAGCTCAACGAGGCCTTCGCGGTGCAGTCGCTGGCCTGCCTCGACGCGTGGAAGGTCGACCCCGACATCGTCAACACCCGCGGTGGCGCCATCGCCATCGGCCACCCGCTCGGCGCGTCCGGGGGCCGCATCGTCGGAACCCTCGCCAAGGTCCTCCGCGAGCGGGGCGAGCGCTGGGGCGTCGCGGCGATCTGCATCGGCGTCGGCCAGGGCCTGGCCGTCGTGCTCGAGAATGTCGAGGCGAGCTGATGGGCCGGACCAGCATCGTCGAGTCCGCCGACGCCGCGGTCGAGGGCATCGAGGACGGCTCGACGGTGCTCGTCGGCGGTTTCGGGCTCGCCGGCATGCCCTTCGACCTCATCGACGCCCTCATCCGCCAGGGCGCGACCGACCTGACCGTCGTGGCCAACAACGCGGGCAACGGCGAGGTGGGCCTCGCGGCCCTGCTCAAGGCCGGCCGCGTGCGCAAGGTCGTGTGCTCCTTCCCGCGCCAGGTCGACTCCTACGTCTTCGACGACCTCTACCGCACCGGGCGCGTCGAGCTCGAGGTCGTCCCCCAGGGCAACCTCGCCGAGCGGATGCGGGCGGCGGGCGCGGGCATCGGCGGCTTCTACTCCCCCACGGCGGTGGGCACCCCGCTCGCCGAGGGCAAGGAGTCACGGGTCATCGACGGACGCGAGTACCTGCTCGAGCTGCCCATCCGCGGCGACTACGCCCTCGTCTCGGCACATCGGGCCGACCGGATGGGAAACCTCGTCTACCGCAAGACCGCCCGCAACTTCGGGCCCGTCATGGCCACCGCCGCCGACACGACGATCGTCCAGGTCTCCGAGATCGTCGAGACCGGCGCGCTCGACCCGGAGGCCGTCGTCACGCCGTCGATCTTCGTCGACCGCGTCGTCCGGGTCGAGGCCCGCCACTACACCGTCCAGGGAGCCCGCTGATGCCGACCACCACAGAGCACCTCGACCGCGGACCGCTGTCGATGGACGAGCTGGCCGCGGTCATGGCCGCCGACATCCCGGACGGGTCGTTCGTCAACCTCGGCATCGGGCAGCCGACGAAGATCGCCGACCACCTCACCGCCGAGCAGGGCGTCGTCCTGCACACCGAGAACGGGATGCTCAACATGGGTCCGGCGGCGTCGGGCGACGACGTCGACGCCGACCTCACCAACGCCGGCAAGGTGCCGGTGACCGAGCTGCCCGGCGCCTCCTACTTCCACCACGCCGACTCCTTCGCGATGATGCGCGGCGGCCACCTCGACGTGTGCGTGCTCGGCGCGTTCCAGGTGTCCTTCGACGGCGACCTCGCCAACTGGGACACCGGCGAACCGGGGTCGATCCCCGCCGTCGGCGGCGCGATGGACCTGGCGATCGGCGCGAAGCAGGTCTTCGTCATGATGCGGCTCTTCGGCAAGGACGGCACCCCCAAGCTCGTCCCGCGCTGCACCTACCCGCTCACCGGCGTCGGCTGCGTCAGCCGGGTCTACACCGACCACGGCGTCTTCCGCGTCGGCCCCGACGGCGTCGACCTCGTCGCCACGTACGGCACGAGCGCCGACGAGCTGCGCGAACGGCTCGGGCTCCCGTCCGCCGTCGGCACCGCCTGACCACCGCGAGCGGCCCGGGCGACCCCGACCGACACCGGCCCACTTCCACTGGGTGGAACCGGCCCCTTGTCCGCGCGGCCCGGGCCGCGGTGCAATGGCGGCGTGCTGCCCAAGCTCGAGCCCCGTGCCAACCACTACGGCCAGGACGTCGCCCGGTCCGTCCCCGACCCCACCGGCGCCGCCCTCGACCCCCACCATGCCGACATCTGGCACCGCGCAGCCCCGTACCTCGCGGTGCGCGACAACGACGTGCACACCCTCTACGCGCACGGGCTCGCGCGTGCCCTCCTCGGGCACCACCCGGAGGCGGACCCGGAAGTCGTCCTGCCCGCGATCCTGCTGCACGACACCGGGTGGTCGCAGGTGCCGGAGCCGGAGGTCCTCGCCGCGATCGCCCCCGGGGCAGGCAACCCCGAGACGGTCCTGCGCCACGAGAAGGAGGGCGCCCGCATCGCCATGGCCATCCTCGCCGACGTGGGCCACGACGCCTCCCGCGCGGCCCGGGTCGTCGAGATCGTCGACGGCCACGACAGCCGCCGGGAGGCCCTCTCGGTCGAGGACGCCATCGTCAAGGACGCCGACAAGCTCTGGCGCCTGACGCCGCACGGCGTCGACACCGTCATGGACTGGTTCGGCCTGACCCGTGCGCAGGCCCACCGCCTCATCGACGCGCGGGTCCACGACCACCTGTTCACCGACGCCGCACGCACCATGGCGCGCGCCCTGTCGGCCGTCGCGGGCGCCGACACGCTCCCCCAGCGCATCGCCCTCGGCTGAAGAATGGCCGGTCGGGGCGAGGACTCCTCCGCGCCGGGGCGCACCGTCACGAGCAAGGCGCTGGCCCTCCTGGCCGCCTTCGAGAGCGCGCCCGGTCCGCTGTCGCTGACGCAGCTGGCCGAGCGGGCCGAGCTGCCGCTCCCGACGGCCCACCGGCTCGTCGCCGAGCTCGTCGACTGGGGCGCCCTCGAGCGCGACGAGCACGGCAGGTACGCCGTGGGGCTGCGCCTGTGGGAGATCGCCCAGAACGCCCAGCGCGAGCTGCGCGACGCGGCGCGACCCTACCTGCAGGACCTCTTCTCACTGACGCAGGAGACGGCCCACCTCGCGGTGCGCGAGGGCCACGAGGCCCTCTACATCGACCGGATCTACAGCTCCAAGCGCGTCCCCCGCGCCTCGCGCGTTGGGGGGAGGCTGCCCCTGCACGCGACGGCGGTCGGGAAGGTGCTCCTCGCGTTCGAGGAGCCGTGGGTCCGTGACGCCTACGTCGCCCGCGACCTGGAGGCCCCCACCCGGCGCACCCACATCAACCCCACGCGCCTGCTGGCCGAGCTCGACGCCATCCGCGACCAGGGCTATGCCACGACGTACGAGGAGGTGCGTCCGGGGTCGTGCTCGATCGCCGTCCCGGTCCAGGCCGGCGACGGGCGCGTCGCGGCCTCGATCGGCCTCGTCATGCTGTCGACCCAGGCCGACCGCATGGTGCGATACCTGCCCACCCTGCGGGGCGTGGCGGCACGCATCGAGCCGGCCGTCTCCCGCTGGAGAGCGTGAAGTCACTTCCGTCCAGTGGAAGTCGGCCGTTGTATGGAACCTCGTGGCACGGTCACGATGAGGGCATGTCGAAGACGACGCAGACCTCCACGGCGCAGGCCGGCTGTCCGGTCCACCACGGCTACGAGCCCTTCAAGCTCGACGACCCGTTCCCGGCGTACGCCGAGCTCCGTCAGGAGGAGCCGGTCATGTACGACGAGCGGATCGGCTACTGGGTGGTGACCCGCTACGACGACGTCAAGGCCGTCTTCGACGACTGGGAGACCTTCAGCAGCGAGAACGCGCAGGCACCCGTCCGCGAGCGCGGTCCCGAGGCCGCGCAGATCATGAAGGACGGCGGGTTCACGGCGTACTCCGGCCTGTCGGCCCGGGTGCCCCCGGAGCACACCCGCATCCGCAAGGTGGTCGCGAAGGCGTTCACGCCGCGTCGCTACAAGGCCCTCGAGCCGACGATCCGCGCCAACGTCGACGCCCAGGTGGAGGCCTTCCTCGCCCGCCCGGGGCGTCGGGCCGACCTCGTCCGCGACCTCGCGTACACCGTGCCGACGGTCACCATCCTCACCCTCATCGGCGCGGACGTGTCGCAGGTCGACACCTACAAGCGGTGGTCCGACTCGCGCGCCGCGATGACGTGGGGCGACCTGTCCGACGACGAGCAAGTGCCGCACGCGCACAACCTCGTCGAGTACTGGCAGGAGTGCCTGCGGCTCGTCGCCGAGGCGCACGCGACGCAGCCCGACAGCCTCGTCGGCGACCTCGTGCGGGCGCAGCGGGACGGCGACCCGATCAGCGACCACGAGATCGCCTCGATCTGCTACAGCCTGCTCTTCGCCGGGCACGAGACGACGACGACGCTCATCGCCAACACCCTGCGCGTGCTGCTCGCCCACGCCGACCAGTGGCAGCAGGTGGTGGCCGACCCGACCCGCATCGCCGCGGCCGTCGACGAGGTGCTGCGCTACAGCCCCTCGATCGTCGCGTGGCGCCGGCGCGCCACGCGGGCGGCCACGATCGGCGGCGTCGACGTCCCCGAGGGCGCGAACGTCCTGCTCGTCATGGGGTCGGCCAACCGCGACGGGTCCCGGTTCGACGACGCCGAGTCGTTCGACATCTCCCGCCCGAACGCGCGCGAGCACCTCGCGTTCGGGTTCGGCATCCACTACTGCCTGGGCAACATGCTCGCCAAGCTCCAGGCCAAGATCGCCGTCGAGGAGGTCGCGCGCCTGGCGCCCGGCCTGCGCCCGGTGCAGGACGAGCCGGTGCACTTCGGCGACAACCTGTCCTTCCGCGTCCCCCTCGCCGTCCCCGTCACCTGGGAGGCCTGACATGACCACCACCACGCCCGACGCGTACGTCCAGTTCTTCGACGGCGGCGCCGAGCCCCGCCACGAGCTGCTCGGCGGGAAGTGCGCCTCGCTCGTCACCATGACGGCCGCCGGCATGCCCGTGCCACCCGGGTTCGCCGTGACGACGCTCGCCTACGACCGGTTCGTCGAGGTGGCCGGCATCGCCGCCGAGATCCACTCCAAGCTCGCGACGCTCTCGCCCGACGACGTCTCCGCGGTCGACTCCGTGTCGGCCTCGATCCGCGACGCGATCTGCTCGCGGCCGGTCCCGCCCGAGGTCAACACCCAGGTCGTCGCAGCCTACGAGCAGCTGCAGTCCCGGTTCGAGTCCGAGGTGCCGGTCGCCGTGCGCTCGTCCGCGACGGCCGAGGACCTGCCGGGAGCGAGCTTCGCCGGCCAGCAGGACACCTACCTGTGGCTCACCGGCATCGACACGGTGCTGCAGCACATCCGCGCCTGCTGGGCCTCGCTCTACACGAGCCGGGCCATCCTCTACCGCCTCAAGAACGACATCACCGACGAGGGCCTGTCGATGGCGGTGGCCGTGCAGAAGATGGTCAACTCCGCGGTGTCCGGCGTCGCCATGACGATGAACCCGACCAACGGCGACCGGTCGAAGGTGACCATCGACTCGTCCTACGGCGTCGGCGAGATGGTCGTCTCCGGTCAGGTGACCCCCGACAACATCGTCGTCGACAAGGTCGTCCTCTCCACGGTGAGCCAGACCGTCGGTGACAAGCACGCAGAGCTCGTCCCCGACTTCGCGCTGGGCCGGCTCGTGGAGCGCGACGTCGAGGCCGAACGTCGGGCCCGGCTCAGCCTCACCCCGGAGCAGGTGACGGCCGTCGCCACCATGGCGAAGGCCGCCGAGAAGCACTACGGCTGCCCTCAGGACGTCGAGTGGGCCTTCGACCGCGACCTGCCAGAGGGCTCCGACCTCCTTCTCCTGCAGGCCCGCCCGGAGACGGTGCACTCCGCGCCGCGCACCTCCACGGCAGGTTCCGACGCGCAGCAGGCCAGTACTCCTGCCGCCCCGACTGCCCCGACGACAGGGTTCAGCCTCTCCGGCCTCACCTCCCGGCTCACCGGCGGCCAGTCCGGCCACTGACGCCCACCGGGCCGACGCCGTACGTCCGCCCAAGCCCTGCTTCTCCCACTCGCGACAAGGAAGTCCGACATGACCACCGACCTCACGGCCGCCCCCGCCCCCACGATGAAGTCCTTCCCGAAGCCCTCCGAGCTGGCCGTGCCTCCCGGCGCCGAGGGCTGGGAGGACCTCTACCCGTACTTCCTGTCGTTCCGGAACCTCAGCGGCGACGAGGACGAGAAGTTCTGGTTCTGCGACAGCCAGCACTGGCCGACGGTGTTCAAGCCGTTCGAGACGATCGGTGGTGAGTTCGCGGTCAAGTGCCTCGGGCAGTACAACACCCGGCACCTGCTCATCCCGCCGGCCAACGGCATCGAGTTCAAGATCCACCTCGGTTACCTCTACATGAGCCCCGTGCCCGTGCCCGAGGCAGAGGTTGCTGCCCGTGTGCCCGAGTTCGAGCGACGTGCGGGCCACTACTTCCAGAACTGGGACAGCATGCTCGACGGCTGGCACACCAAGGTGCGCGCCACCATCGCCGAGATGGAGGCTCTCTCGTTCGAGTCGCTGCCCGACGCCGTCCCCTTCGACGACATCGTCGGCGGCGTGGCCAAGGACGGGTCGGAGAAGCTCATGGAGAGCTACGACCGCCTCATCCAGCTGTGCTACCAGAACTGGCAGTACCACTTCGAGTTCCTCAACCTGGGCTACCTCGCGTACCTCGACTTCTTCGGCTTCTGCAAGCAGCTCTTCCCCGGCATCCCCGACCAGTCGATCGCCAAGATGGTGCAGGGCGTCGACATGGAGCTGTTCCGCCCCGACGACGAGCTCAAGAAGCTCGCGCTGCTCGCCGTCGAGAAGGGCCTGCAGCCGGCGTTCTCCGACACCGACGACGTCCAGGGCACCCTCGGCCGGATCGCGGCGATCGACGGCGGCGCCGAGTGGCTCACCGCGTGGACCGACGCGCAGGACCCGTGGTTCAACTTCACCGTCGGCAACGGCTTCTACGGCCACGACAAGTACTGGATCGAGCACCTCGAGATCCCCCTCGGCTACGTCAAGGACTACATCCGTCGGGTCGAGGAGGGACACCAGATCCTGCGCCCGGTCGACGAGCTCGTCGCCGAGCGCGACCGCGTGGTGAGGGAGTACCGAGACCTCGTGCCGGCCGAGCTGGTCGCCGACTTCGACGCGAAGGTGGGCCTGGCCGCGACCGCCTACCCGTACGTCGAGAACCACAACTTCTACATCGAGCACTGGACGATGGGCGTCTTCTGGCGCAAGGTCCGCCAGCTCGGGCGCGTCTTCGCCGACGCCGGCTTCTGGGCCGACCAGAGCGACCTGCTGTACCTGACCCGCGGCGAGGTGCGCGACGCGATCTTCGACCTCGTCACCGGCTGGGCCGTCGGCGCCGAGCCGACCGGACCGCACTACTGGCCCCAGGAGATCGAGCGCCGACGCGGCATCATCGACGCCCTGTCGACCCAGCGTCCGCAGCCGGCCCTCAACACGCCGCCCGCCGAGATCACCGAGCCGTTCACGATGATGCTCTACGGCATCACGACCGAGCAGGTGCAGCAGTGGCTCGGCGACGACGACTCCGCCGAGTCGGGCACGATCACCGGCATGGCCGCCTCCCCGGGCGTCGCCGAGGGCCCGGCGCGCGTGATCACCCACGCCGACCAGCTCGGCGAGGTGCAGGAGGGCGAGATCCTCGTCGCCACGATCACCGCGCCCTCGTGGGGTCCGATCTTCGGCAAGATCAAGGCGACCGTCACCGACATCGGCGGCATGATGAGCCACGCAGCCATCGTCTGCCGGGAGTACGCCCTCCCCGCCGTCACCGGCACCGGCAACGGGTCGACGACGATCCGCACCGGCCAGCGCATCCGGGTCGACGGCAACACCGGCCGCGTCGAGCTGCTCGAGGACTGAGCCGTCGTGACCGACCCCACCCCCACCACCTCCGGCGCCAGCTCAGGCACCAGCTCAGGCACCAGCTCAGGGCGCACCGACGCCTCCGACCGCACCGTGCTCGTCACGGGCGCGGCCGGAGGGCTCGGCCGCAGCTTCGCCCTCGGGTTCGCCGAGCGCGGCTACCGCGTCGCCGTCGCCGACATCAACGCCGACGGCGTGGCCGAGACCGCGCGCCTCATCGAGGAGGCGGGCGGAAAGGCCTGGCACGGAACGGTCGACGTGACGTCGGCGGCCTCGACCGAGGAGCTGGCGCGGGAGGTCGCGGCGTTCGGCAGCGGCCGCATCGACGTCGTCGTCAACAACGCCGCCGTCTACGCGACCCTCAACCGGTCGCTCCTCGAGGACATCGACCCCGACGAGTGGGACACCGTCATGGCGGTCAACCTCAAGGGCCCCTGGCTCGTCGTGCGGGCCTGCAGCCCCTACCTGGCCGAGGGCGGCAGCGTCGTCAACCTCGCGTCGGCCACCGTCTACAGCGGGTCGGAACAGTGGCTGCACTACGTCGCCTCCAAGGGCGGGGTCATCGCCATGACCCGCGTCATGGCCAAGGAGCTGGGCCGGCGCGGCATCACCGTCAACGCCATCGCGCCGGGCTTCACCCTCACCGAGGCGAGCCTCGGGCTCATGGCCAACGCCGAGCAGTACGGCGTCGACCGCGGTGCCCTGCGACGCTCGAGCCAGCCCGGGGACATCGTCGGCGCCGCGCTCTTCCTCGCCGGCCCGGACAGCGCGTACATGAGCGGCCAGACCCTCGTCGTCGACGGCGGCCGCCAGTTCATCTGAGCAGCCACACCGACACCAGCGACCCGACCACAGGAGCAGACCCATGGCACAGATCACCTACACCGACACCACCGGCGACGCGCGCACGGTCACGGCCACCGTCGGGGACTCCGTCATGGAGACCGCGGTGCGCAACGGCGTGCCCGGCATCGTGGCGGAGTGCGGCGGGTCGCTGTCCTGCGCCACCTGCCACGTCTTCGTCGAGGACTCCGACTTCGCCGGCCTGCCTCCGATGGAGGACATGGAGGACGAGATGCTCTACGGCGCTGCGGTCGACCGCGGCCCGACCTCGCGGCTCTCGTGCCAGATCAAGGTCGTCGACGACATGGACCTGCACGTCACGACCCCCGAGACGCAGGTCTGACATGTCCGGCCTGCTCATCATCGGCTCGTCCCAGGCAGGGGTGCAGCTCGCGGTGTCGCTGCGGGCCCTCGGCCACGAGGGCCCGATCACCCTGCTCGGCGAGGAGAACCACCGTCCCTACCAGCGACCTGCCCTGTCCAAGGAGTTCCTCCAGGACGTCATCACCAAGGAGTCGCTGATCTTCCGCACCCAGGAGTACTGGGACGAGCACCGCATCACGGTGGTCAAGAACGAGCGGGTCGTGCGCATCGACAAGGCGGCCGACGGCTCCGGGGTGGCGCACGCGATCTCCGGGGCGCAGTTCCCGTTCGACCGGCTCGCGCTCACCGTCGGCGCCCGCGCCCGACGCCTGTCGCTGCCCGGGGCGGACCTGCCGGGGGTGCTCTACCTCCGCAACGCCGACGACGCCCTCGAGCTGAAGGCTCGCGTCCCAGCGGTCCAGGACGTCGTCGTCATCGGCGGCGGCTTCATCGGCATCGAGGCCGCCGCGAGCCTGCGCAAGCTCGGCAAGACCGTCACGCTCGTCGAGGCCGGGCCCCGCCTCGTCGGCCGCGCCGTCGGCGACGAGACGGCAGAGTTCCTCCGGGCCCACCATGCGGCGGCCGGCATCGACGTCATCCTCGACGCCACGGTGGACCGCATCACGCCGCGGGCTGAGCGAGGCGACCGCGTCGGCGGCGTCGAGGTCGACGGCCGGAGCATTCCCGCCGACCTCGTGCTCGTCGGCGTCGGGGTCGTGCCGAACACCGAGCTCGCCGAGAGCATCGGCCTGACGTGCGACAACGGCATCGTCGTCGACAGGTACGCCGTCGCGTCCGACGGCGTGACCCTCGCGCTCGGCGACGTCGCCAACCAGCCGAACCCCGTCGCCGGAGCGCCGGAGGGCGACCGGGTGCGGTTCGAGAGCGTCAACAACGCCGTCGAGCAGGCCAAGGTCGCGGCCTACTCGATCACCGGGCGCCAGGAGGAGTACGCCGGCATCCCGTGGTTCTGGTCGAACCAGGGCGACCTCAAGCTGCAGATCGCCGGTCTCAGCTCGGGACACGACCGCACCGTCGTGCGCCGCGACGACGCCCGGGGAAAGTTCTCCGTCCTCTACTACCGCGGCGGGCGCATCATCGCCGCCGACTGCGTCAACACCCCACTGGACTTCATGGCGGTGAAATCCGCTCTCGCACAAGGCGCCTCGATCCCGCCCGATGAGGCCGCCGACCCTGACACCCCGCTCAAGTCGATCACGAGGAACGACCCGCGATGACTCACCCCCTGCCCCAGACACCCGTGGCCGCCGCCGGCCCCGTGGACACCTCACCCATCACCCTGACGCCCGCCGGCGGCGTCGACCTCGACCCGGTGTGGAGGAGCGTCGTCCCCGAGACCCGCACCCGCGGCAACGACATCCACCTGCCGATCTCGCTCGCGTACGCCGAACGCCTGTGCCGCGCCTACCCGCAGGCCGACGCGCGCCTCGTGCGCGTCGCGATCCTGCTGCACGACACCGGCTGGGGACGGGTCGACGAGAGCCGGATCATCTCCGAGGGCTTCGGCGGCGACTGGCGCAAGGCCGCGATCCGCTTCGAGCACGAGAAGCAGGGCTGCGTCATCGCCCGCGAGGTGCTGCCGCCGTTGGGCTATGACGAGCAGTTCGTCGACGACGTCTGCGCCATCATCGACGGCCACGACACCCGGCACGAGGCGTACAGCCTGGAGGACGCGATGATGCGCGACGCTGACCGGCTGTGGCGCTTCGACCCGGCCGGGATCGCTCTGGCATCAGGCTGGTTCGGCATGGACCCGGCGACGTACACCGACCGGCTGCGCGCCGAGATCATTCCCGAGCTGCTCACCGAGGCCGGCATCGACATGGCGACTGCGGCCCTCGACCGGGCCACGGCCCTGCTCAAGACGGACGTGCTGCGATGACCCTGCGCCGAGCCGACCTCGACCTGCCCTGGACCCACGTCGACGACCACTACGTCGACGGTCGGTGGACGCCGTCGACCGGTGACGCCCGCACCCAGGTCGTCGACCCGGCCACCGAGGAGGTCTGGGGCTCGGTCCCCGACGCGACGCCGGACGACGTCGAGGCCGCGATGACGGCCGCCGACCGCGCCTTCGACAGCGGCCCGTGGCCGAGGCTCACCGCCACGGAACGCGCCGAGCACCTGCGGCGCATCGCCGACGAGATCGAGAAGCGCGCCGAGCCCCTCGCGCTGACGATCTCACGGGAGAACGGGACGCCGCTGTCCGAGAGCCGTGGCGCGGCGGGCAACGCGGCCGGCATCTTCCGCTGGTTCGCCGGCATCGCCGACCACCTCGACGCCGAGGACGTCCGACCGTTCCCGGCCCTTGCAGGCTCCGAGTCGGTCGTGCGCCGCGACCCCGTCGGGGTGTGCGTGCTCATCGCCCCGTGGAACTTCCCGATCAACCTCGTCGCCATCAAGCTCGCGCCCGCGTTGCTGGCGGGCTGCACCGTCGTCGTCAAGCCGGCCTCGCCCACGCCGCTGTCGATCCGCTTCGTCGTCGAGGCGGTCGAGGCGGCCGGGGTGCCGGCCGGGGTGGTCAACCTCCTCACCGGGTCGGGTGCCGTCGGCGACGCCCTCGTGCGCCACCCCCGGACGGCCAAGGTCGCCTTCACCGGGTCGACGCCGGTCGGTCGCAGGATCGCGGCCGCTTGCGGCGAGCTGCTGCGGCCGGTGACGCTCGAGCTCGGGGGCAAGTCGTCGGCGGTCGTCCTGCCCGACGCCGACCTCGAGGCCATGTCGGCCGTGCTCATCCGCTCGTGCATGCGCAACACCGGCCAGACCTGCTACATCAGCACCCGCATCCTCGCCCCCTCCGAGCGCTACGACGAGGTCGTCGACATGGTGACGCGCACGATCAGCGAGGGCCTGCAGGGCGACCCCCTCGACGACGACACGGTCTTCGGCCCGGTGGCCACCAAGGCCCAGTACGACAGCGTGCTCGGCCACCTCGAGTCGGCGCGCCAGGAGGGCGCTCGCGCCACGACCGGCGGACGGGCCCGCGACGGGCACGGCTACTTCGTCGAGCCGACGGTCCTCGCCGACGTCACCCCTGACATGCGGGTCGCCCGCGAGGAGATCTTCGGCCCGGTCATCACGGTGCTGCGCTACGAGACGGTCGAGGAGGCCGTGGCCCTCGCCAACGACACCGGCTTCGGGCTCGGCGGGCTCGTCTTCTCCAGCGACCCGGTTGCTGCCCAGGCGGTGGCGGAGATGATGGACACCGGCTCGGTCGGCATCAACTTCTTCGCCTCGAACCACAGCGCACCGTTCGGTGGTCGCCACGACTCCGGGCTCGGCGTCGAGTACGGCCTCGAGGGGCTCGCCGCTTACGTCACGTTCAAGTCGATCCACCGCCGCACGCCGACCGAGGAGAACCGATGAGCGCGTCGACGACGAGGACCACCGTCGGCATCGTGGGCGCGGGCCCGGCCGGGCTCATGCTCTCGCACCTGCTGCACCGGGCCGGCATCGAGTCGGTCGCCGTCGACAACCGCACCAGGGAGGAGATCGAGCAGACGGTGCGCGCCGGCATCCTCGAGGCCGACAGCGTGCGCCTGCTCGTCGACACCGGCGTCTCGGACCGCGTGCTGCGAGAGGGCCACGCGCACGACGGCATCGAGCTGCGCTTCGGCGGCGTCGGACACCGCTTCGACTTCAAGGGCCTCGTCGGCGAGTCCGCCTGGCTCTACCCCCAGACCGACGTGTTCATCGACCTCGCGACGTCCCGGGAGCGCGACGGGGCCGACGTCCGGTTCGGCGTCACCGACACCCGCGTCGAGGACGTCCTCGGAAGCCGGCCACGGATCCACTTCACCGACTCCTCCGGCGTGGAGCAGGTCGTGGAGTGCGACTACCTCGTCGGGGCCGACGGGTCGCGCAGCATGTGCCGCCACGAGATCCCGGAGGCCCAGCGCCGGCAGTTCTCGAAGGAGTACCCTTTCGCGTGGTTCGGCATCCTCTGCGAGGCCCCGCACAGCGCACCAGAGCTCGTCTACGCCCACTCCGACCGCGGCTTCGCCCTCATCAGCCAGCGCTCGGAGACGTTGCAGCGCATGTACTTCCAGTGCGACCCCGACGAGGACGTCGACGCCTGGAGCGACGACCGCATCTGGGAGGAGCTGCAGGCCCGGGTGAGCGGTCCCGACGGCTTCACCCTCAAGGAGGGCCCGATCACCGACCGGACGGTGCTGCGCTTCCGCAGCTTCGTGTGCGAGCCGATGCGCCACGGCAACATGCTGCTCGCCGGCGACGCCGCGCACACGGTCCCGCCCACCGGCGCCAAGGGCCTCAACCTCGCCCTCGCCGACGTCGCGGTGCTCGCCGAGGTGCTCGAGCAGGCGGTGAAGACCGGCGACAAGGACGTGCTCGACTCCTACAGCCCGCGGGCTCAGGCGAGGGTCTGGAAGGCCCAGCACTTCTCCTACTGGATGACGAGCATGCTGCACACCGTCCCGGGGGCCAGCGACTTCGACCGACGCCGACAGCTCGGCGAGCTGTCCATGGTGACCGGGTCGGAGGCCGGGTCCCGCTACCTCGCCGAGGCGTATACCGGCTGGCCCACCGCTCCGCGCCCCCTGGGCTCGGTCTAGCACCGTCGTTCGGCCGGATGCCTCACCCTGCCGGCGCCCAGACCGAAGGCCTACGGTGGGCGGAGGCGTCGCGAGAGCAGCAGGAGAGGAAAACGATGTCCGAGTCCGCCGTTGCCGCAGTGCTGTCCGACCTCGAGACCTGCCGGCCCTGGCAGGAGGACTTCTACCGTCACCTGCACCAGCACCCGGAGCTGTCCCACCAGGAGCGGCAGACCGCGGCGGCCGTCGCCGAGCGACTGCGCGGCAGCGGCTACGAGGTGACCGAGGGCGTCGGTGGCACCGGCGTCGTCGGTCTGCTGCGCAACGGCGACGGCCCGTCGGTGCTGCTGCGCGCCGACATGGACGCGCTCCCGGTCGAGGAAGCGACCGGGCTGCCGTACGCCAGCACGGCCACGGCGTCGGCCACCGACGCCGCCGAGCCGGTCCCGGTGATGCACGCGTGCGGGCACGACGTCCACGTCACCTGCCTCCTCGGCGCGGCGGACCTGCTCTCCCGGCACCGCGAGGTTTGGAGCGGCACCCTGGTGGCGCTGTTCCAGCCGGCGGAAGAGCTGGGCGACGGCGCACGCCGGATGGTCGACGACGGCCTCGCTGGTGTCATGGGATCCGTCGACGTTGCCCTGGCCCAACACGTCCTGCCTGGGGTGGCCGGCACCGTGGGCACCCGGGCGGGGGCAGTCCTGTCCGCGGCCGACAGCATGCGCGTCACGGTCCACGGGCGCGGCGCGCACGGCTCGATGCCGCAGGCGGCGGTCGACCCCGTCGTGCTGGCGGCGATGATCGTCATCCGGCTACAGACCGTCGTCTCCCGCGAAGTCGCCCCGACGACGCCGGCCGTCCTCACCGTCGGCAGCATCCGGTCCGGGACCAAGAGCAACGTCATCGGCGACCACGCCGTCCTCGAGCTCAACGTCCGCACCTACGACGAGCAGACCCGCGCCTCCGTCCTCGAGGCCATCCGACGCATCGTCGTGGCCGAGTGCCAGGCGTCCGACTCGCCCGCCGAGCCCGAGTTCGAGCTCTTCGACCGGTTCCCGCCGACGGTCAACGACGACGCGACGACCGAACGCGTCCGCGCCGCGTTCGCCCGCCAGTTCGGCGACCTCGCGACCGAGCTGCCGCTGCAGAGCGCGAGCGAGGACTTCAGCGACCTGCCCACAGCCCTCGGCGTCCCGTACACCTACTGGGGCATCGGGGGCACCGACCCCGACGCCTACGGCGCGGCCGTCGAGGCCGGCACCGTGGCCAAGGACGTCCCCGTCAACCACTCCCCGTTCTTCGCGCCCGTCGTGCAACCGACGCTCGACACCGGCACCTCGGCCCTCGTCGTCGCCGCGCTGGCCTGGCTCGGACGCTGACCGCGTCGATGAGCGGCTCGGCGACCGCGTCGATGAGCACGTCGAGCGTCCTCCTGCTCGTGCTCGACCTCGCCGGCACCTTCGTGTTCGCGCTCAACGGAGCCCTCACCGCCATCCGGGCAGCCCGCCTGGACATCGTCGGCGTCGTGGCCCTCGGCATGTTCACCGCGATGGGCGGTGGCATCATCCGCGACGTGCTCATCGGGTCGTTGCCCCCGGCCACCTTCAGCGACTGGCGGTACCTCGTCGTCGCCGCCGTGGGCGCCCTCCTCGCCTTCTTCCTGGGCCCGCGATTCGACCGGATCGCCTTGTCCATCAACATCTTCGACGCGATGGGCCTGAGCCTGTTCGCCGTCACGGGTTCGCTCAAGGCGCTCGACTCGGGAATGGCTCCGCTGCCGGCGGTCCTGCTGGGGGCGATCACCGGCGTCGGCGGTGGCACGCTCCGCGACGTCCTCCTCGGGCACGTGCCCACGGTTCTGACCAGCGGCCTCTACGCGATCCCGGCCCTCGTCGGCGCGACCGCCCTGGTCACCGCGCACGAGCTGGGCGTCCAGGGACTCGTGGGGGCTCTCGTCGCCGCGGGGCTGTGCTTCGGCATCCGGGTCGTCGGCATCCGCTACGACCTCAACGCCCCGGCGCCCCGGGGCAGGCCCCCCGGATGAGCCGGCGCCCCGACGGCCGGGCACCCGAGTGTTCGCATAGCGAACTGTTGTGCATTATGCGAACACGTTGCTACGGTTCGGGTACGGAGACGAGGAGGTCACCATGAGCGAGATGCTCACCGAGCGGTCGGAGAGGCCCGAGGCGCCCGACCGCGACAGCCAGGCGGCAGTCAGCGCCGAGATCGCGGCGGCGCACGCCGACGACGAGGCGCAGGGCGTCGTGCGCCTGCAGCCGCGCCTCGACTTCCCGGCCTACCGCAGCGCCGAGCTGCGGCACCCGACCAAGGACCTGCGGCACGCCGACCCCGAGGGCATCGAGCTCGTCGCGCCGGTCTTCGGCCAGCGCGACGTCGACCCGCTCGAGTCCGACCTGACCATCCAGGCGGGTGGCGAGCCGATCGGCGAGCGCATCCGCATCGCCGGCCGGGTGCTCGACGGCGACGGCCGCCCGGTCCGGGGCCAGCTCGTGGAGGTCTGGCAGGCCAACGCGGCCGGACGCTACATCCACAAGCGCGACCAGCACCCGGCGCCCGTCGACCCGAACTTCACCGGGGTGGGCCGCACCATCACCGGCGACGACGGCTCGTACTCCTTCGTGACGATCAAGCCCGGCCCCTACCCCTGGCGCAACCACCGCAACGCGTGGCGGCCGGCCCACGTCCACTTCTCGCTCTTCGGCACCGAGTTCACCCAGCGCCTCGTCACACAGATGTACTTCCCGGGCGACCCGCTCTTCGCGCTCGACCCCATCTACCAGGCGATCACTAACCAGCCGGCCCGCGACGGGCTCGTCGCGGCCTACGACCACGACACCTCCGAGCACGAGTGGCTGCTCGGCTACCGGTGGGACATCGTCCTGACCGGCACCCACGCGACTCCGATGGAGGAGGGCGAGCATGCCTGAGGCACAAGCCAACCCGCCACGCAGCGCTGAGCCGGTCCTCGCGCCGACGCCCGGCCAGACGGTCGGACCCTTCTACCACTACGCCCTGCCCTTCGAGGACGGCGAGCACCTCGTCCCCGCCGGCACGCCGGGCTCGGTGCGGCTCCACGGCACCGTCACCGACGGCAACGGCGCACCGGTGCCGGACGCGCTCCTCGAGATCTGGCAGCCGGACGCCGACGGCCGCGTCGTGCGCGAAGCCGGCTCGCTGCGCCGCGACCCCGGGGTCTTCACGGGCTTCGGCCGCACCCAGACCTGGCGCGACGGCGGCTACTCGTTCACCACCGTGGAACCCGGGCCCATGGCCGAGGGGGCGGCGCCCTTCATCGCGATGACGGTCTTCGCGCGCGGGCTGCTCAACCGCCTCTTCACCCGGGTCTATCTGCCCGAGCCGGCGTCGGCGCTCGGGTCCGACCCACTGCTCTCCTCCCTCGAGCCGGCCGAGCGGGCGACGCTGGTGGCGTCTCGCGAAGCCGACGGGTCGCTGCGTTTCGACGTCCGTCTCCAGGGTGACGGCGAGACCGTCTTCCTGCGGTTCCCGAGGCACGAGGTGTGAGCGGCCTCCTCGAGCCCGGCGCTCCCCGCGCTGCCGGCCTCACCGACGACCGAGCGGTGCTCCAGGCGATGCTCGACGTCGAGGCGGCCTGGGTCCGCGTCCAGCGGCGCCTCGGGCTCGTCACCGACGAGGTCGTGGCTGCCGTCGCGCAGGCCTGCGTCGCCGAGGACCTCGACGCCGCGGCGATCGCCGCGGAGGCCGAGGGCGGTGGCAACCCCGTCATCCCGACGCTCGCAGCGCTGCGTGAGCGGGCCCGGGGCCTCTCGGGCCGTCCGCACGACCACGCCGACGCCGTCGTCGCCGCGACCGACGCCGCCGCCACCGACGCCGTGGCCGCGATCCATCGCGGCCTGACGAGCCAGGACGTCGTCGACACCGCCGTCATGCTCCTCGTCGCCCGGGCGGGCGAGGCGCTGGAGCAGCATCTGCGCAGCGCCGCCGACGCAGCGGCCCACCTGGCCGTCGAGCACCGCGACACCGTGCAGGTCGCCCGCACCCTCGCGCAACCCGCCCTGCCGACCACTTTCGGACTCAAGGCAGCCGGCTGGCTCGGCGCGCTCGACGACGCTATTGACGAGCTCGCCGCGGTCCGGCGCGGCCTGCCGGTCCAGTGCGGTGGTGCGGCCGGCACGCTCGCCGCCGTGGAGGCGCTCTCGCCCGGCCGCTCGGGGGACGCTGCGGCGATGCTGGCCGAGGAGCTCGGCCTCGCCGACCCGGGCCGGCCCTGGCACACCGACCGCGGCCCGATGACGCGCGTCGGCGACTGCCTCGTGCGTGTGGCCGACGCGACGGGCAAGGTGGCCGCCGACGTGATCACGCTGTCGCGCGCCGAGATCGCGGAGGTGCACGAGCCGTCCGGCGACGGGCGGGGCGGCTCCTCGACCCTGCCCCAGAAGCGCAACCCCGTCCTGTCCGTCCTCGTGCGCGCGGTGGCGATCGAGGCTCCCCACCTCGGCGCGACGCTCCACAGCGCCGCCGGTCTGGCTGTCGACGAACGGCCCGACGGTTCCTGGCACGCCGAGTGGGGTGCCCTGCTGCGCCTGCTCCGCCGGGTCGTCGTCGCGGCCGCCCAGACCCGCGAGGTCCTCGACGGCCTCGTCGTCGACGCCACCACGATGCGACGCAACGTCGACGCCGTGGGTCCGGCGCTCGTGGCCGAGCGCCTGCTCCGCGAGGTGGCCCGGCTGCCCGGCGGGGCGTCGGCCGTCAGCGCGCTGCGCCCGGCCCTCGTGGGCGGCGCGCGGGCCCGGCACCTCACGCCGGTGCTGCGCGCCTACCTGCCCGACGACGTCCTGCCCGACGACGCCATCGCCGACCTTCTCGAGCCGGCCCACTACCTCGGCGCCGCCGGCGAGCTCGTCGACCGCGCCGTCGCCCGCCACCGGGCCATTGCACCGGGGAGCCCCGCATGACGATCCCGATCACCCTGACGCGGCTGACGGCGTCCGAGCGGCCCGCCGGCCTGCTCGTCGTCGGCCCCTCGCTGGGCACCGCGGTGACACCGCTCTGGTCCGCCTGCGCCGCCCTGCTGCCCGACCTCGCGGTCGTGGGCTGGGACCTGCCGGGCCATGGGGCCGGCGCGCCCTACGACCACCCCTTCACCGTCCAGGACCTCGCCCGAGCGGTCGTCGCCGCGACGGACGCGCTCCGGGCCGAGGCCCGAGGTCCCGTCGTGTACGCCGGCGTCTCCCTCGGCGGGGCCGTCGCGCTGGCGCTCGCGATCGACCACCCCGACGCCTTCCACGGCGTCGCCAGCATCGCGTCGGGCGCGAAGATCGGCGAGGCTGCCGGCTGGTACGAACGGGCCGACCTCGTCCGCCGCGCCGGCACGCCGGTCATGGTCGAGGGGTCGGCCAAGCGGTGGTTCGCGCCGGGCTCGGTCGAGCGCGACCCCGCGAGCGCCGCGGCCCTGCTCGACTCGTTGCAGCACGCCGACGCGGCCAGCTACGCGCGGTCCTGCGAGGCCCTCGCCGAGTTCGACGTGCGGGCCGACCTCGGTCGGGTGCGCATCCCCGTCCTCGCCCTCGCGGGCGAGCACGACCAGGCCGCGCCGCCCGAGCTGTCCGAGCTCGTCGCCGCGGAGACCGGCGGCACGTTTCGGCTCGTCGCCGACGCCGCCCACCTGCCGCCCGCCGAACAACCCGCCACGACTGCCCGCGAGCTCACCGCCTTCCTGGCCGGACGCGTCGCCGAACGGAGGATCCCATGACCGACGACAGCCGCGCGCGCACCGCGGAGGAGGCGTACGCCGACGGCACGGCCGTGCGCCGCGAGGTCCTGTCCGACGCGCACGTCGACCGCGCGCAGGAGCGCACCACCGCCTTCACCGAGCCGTTCCAGGACCTCATCACCCGCTACGCCTGGGGTGAGATCTGGACGCGCCCGGGCCTCGACCGCCGCACCCGGAGTGCCATCACGCTCACGGCCCTCGTCGCCCGCGACCACTGGGACGAGTTCGCCATGCACGTGCGGGCCGCCCGGCGCAACGGCATGACCGCGGCGGAGATCCAGGAGGTGCTGCTGCAGGCGGCGATCTACCTCGGAGTGCCGTCCGCCAACCACGCCTTCGCGATCGCCGAGCAGGAGCTCACGCGGTACGAGGCAGACCATGGCTGACGCACCCGGCGGTGGAGAGATCGTCCGGTCCGTCGCGAAGACGCTCGACGTCATCCGCGCGTTCGACGCCGAGCACCGTGACCTGACCCTCAGCGACGTCGCGCGGCGCACCGGGCAGACCCGGGCCAGCGCCCGGCGCTTCCTGCTCTCGCTCGAGGCACTCGGCTTCGTGCGCAGCCAGGGGCAGCTCTTCTCGCTCACCCCGCGGGTGCTCTCGCTCGGCCACGCGTTCCTGTCGTCGCTGCGTCTGCCCGACGTGGCCGAACCGCACCTCAAGGCGCTCACCGCCGAGGTGGGCGAGTCGACGTCGGCGTCCGTCTTCGACGGCGACGACATCGTCTACGTCGCCCGGGTGCACGCCCGCCGGATCATGGCCGTCGAGATCAGGGTCGGCACCCGGTTCCCCGCCTATGCCACGTCGATGGGCCGCATCATGCTCGCCTTCGCGCCGGAGGAGGCGCTCGAGGCCTACCTCGGCCGGGTCGTGCTCGAGCCGCTGACGCCACACACCGTCGCCGACCCGCCCGCCCTGCGCGAGGAGCTCGGGCGCGTCCGTGAGCGCGGCTGGGCGCTCGTGGACCAGGAGCTCGAGGTCGGCCTGCGCTCCCTGGCGGCACCCGTCTTCAACCCCCGCGGCGAGGCCATCGCAGCCATCAACGTGTCGACGACCGCCGCGTCCTCGGGGCGGTTCGCCGACGAGGAGCTCGCCTCGCGCCTCGTCGCGACCGCGCGGGCGATCGGCGACGACCTGAGGCTGGCCCGCCCGGAGATGGCCGACGAGCCCCAGCGCTGGGGCGCGCCCCGCGTCAGTCGCTGATCGTCGCCCCGGCGGTGGTCGCGGCGAGCTGCGCGATCCGGGCGATGGCGAGCACGTAGCCCTGGGTGCCACAACCGACGATGACACCGTCGGCCACGTCGGAGAGGTACGAGTGCCCCCGGAAGGCCTCGCGGCGGTGGACGTTGCTGATGTGGACCTCGATGACGGGCGCCGTCACGACCGCGAGCGCGTCGCGGATCGCCACCGACGTGTGGGTGAGGGCGGCGGCGTTGACGACGAGACCGACGGTGGAGTGTCGCAGCTCCTGGATCGCGTCGACGAGGACGCCCTCGTGGTTGGACTGCCGGAAGTCGAGGTCGAAGCCTGCGGCGTCGGCGGCCCGCACGCAGAGCTGCCTGACGTCGTCGAGGGTCTCGTGGCCGTAGACCTCGGGTTGGCGCTCCCCCAGGAGGTTGAGGTTCGGGCCGTTGAGCACGGCGACACGGGGTCGTTCGGTCATGGTGGTTGTGATCCTTCGGTCGGCCGGGTGGCGGTCGGGCTGAGCGGTCGGGCGGGGCACGTATCGGTGTCGAGGTCAGGTTGCGGTCGCGCGCGCCGGCTGGGGTGCCGGTCCGGTCGAGCCGCGGACGACGAGCTGCGTCGGGGCGACGATGTCGGCCGGGGACTCGCGCTCGAGCCGGGCCTGCTCGCGCACCAGGGCCACGAGCAGGTCGACCGCCGAGCGGCCGGCCTGCTCGGTGCGGTCGCTCAGCGTGGTGAGGGGCGGGTCGCAGAAGTCGGCGCCGAAGATGTCGTCGAAGCCGACGATGCTGACCTCCTCCGGCACCGAGATACCGCGAGCCTTCAAGCGTTTGAGGGCCCCGATGGCCATGAGGTCGTTGTGGGCGATGACCGCGGTGGCGCCGTCGGCCAGGGCCGCCTCGCCGGCGAGCAGACCGCCCTCGATCGACGGGTGGTACGGCCCGAGCCGGCGCACCGTGAGTCCGTGCTTCTTTGCCGCAGAGGAGATCCCGGCCCAGCGCTGTCGGCCGAGCCACGACTCCGGCGGCCCGGCGAGGAAGATGGCCCGGCGGTGCCCGAGGGCGACGAGGTGCTCGACGATCTGGCGCGTCCCGCTCTGCTGGTCGGGGCTCACGCTGGACACGCCGGGGACGCGGCGGTTGACGAGGACCACCGGCATCGCCGCGTTGAACTGCAGGATCCTCGCGTCCGCGAGCCGGCTCGAGCCGAGCAGGAAGCCGTCGACGCCCGGGGTGAGCCGTTCGACCATTCGCGCCTCCGCGCGGGCGTTCTCCTCGCTGTCGCCGATGACGAGGATGTGGCCGGTCGCCTCGGCCTGGCGCTCCGCGCCGCGGATCAGGCCGGCGAAGTAGGGGTTGGTGATGTCGGGCAGGACGAGGGCGAGCGTGGCGGTGCGGCCCGTGCCGAGCGCGCGGGCTGCCGGGCTCGGGCGGTATCCGAGACGGGCCGCAACCTGCTGCACGTGCTCCCGCGTGACGACGTTGACCCGGTCCGGGTTCGTCAGGGCTCGTGACACGGTCGAGGCCGCGACCCCCGCCTCGCGGGCCACGTCGGTGATGGTCACGGCGTGCGGACGCCTCGGTGACGGCATGTGGCAAATTTTGGCAAACGTTTGCCACCCTTCGCAAGGCGTCTCTACCGTCGAGACAGCCAAAGGCCCTCCGGGGCCACCACCAGAACACCGCCGTTCTCGTCCCTCGGCAGAGGCAGGCCCTCGCGGGCCCGGACGAGGTGGCCAGGCACAGGAGGATCGACAATGACGCCAGTCCCCAGTCCGGCAGCACCCGAGCCGCGGCCCGACGCGGCCACCTCGCAGTCCGGCACGGCCACGGCGCACGACGCCCGAACCCCCAAGAAGGCGGCCGTCGCCGCCTGGGTCGGCAGCGCGCTCGAGTACTACGACTTCGTCATCTACGGCACGGCCGCGTCGCTGATCTTCCCCAAGATCTTCTTCCCCGAGGGCAACCCGGCCGCCGCCACCGTCGCCTCGCTCGCCACCTTCGGCGTCGGCTACGTCGCACGGCCCGTCGGCTCCTTCCTGCTCGGTCACGTCGGTGACAAGCTGGGCCGCAAGAAGGTCCTCATCTTCACCCTGCTGCTCATGGGCATCTCGACGTTCCTCGTCGGCTGCCTGCCCACCTACCAGAGCATCGGCATGCTCGCCCCGATCCTGCTCGTGGTGCTGCGCCTGCTCCAGGGGTTGTCGGCGGCCGGCGAGCAGGCCGGGGCCAACTCGATGTCGTTCGAGCACGCGCCTGACCACCGCCGCGGCTTCTTCACGAGCTGGACCCTCAGCGGCACCCAGGGCGGCCAGGTGATCGCCCCGGCGATCTTCCTGCCGCTGGCGGCCCTGCTGTCCGAGGACCAGCTGCTGTCGTGGGGCTGGCGCGTCCCGTTCTTCCTCAGCGCCGTCGTGGTCGCCGTCGGGTTCGTCATCCGCCGCCGGCTCGACGAGACCCCCGCCTTCGAGTCCGAGGTGCAGTCCGGGGGCGTCCCGCGCACCCCGCTGTCCATCCTTCTCCGCGACCACTGGCGTGCGGTGCTCCGGGTGATGTTCGCGGCCTTCGTGGCCATGGTGAACACCCTCTACACGGTCTTCGCCCTCGCCTTCGCGACGAAGGACACCTACGGCGTCGGCTTCAGCTCGACCTTCATGCTGTGGGTGGCGATCATCTCCAACCTCGTGGCCATCGCCGTGATCCCCTTCTGGGGCAGCGTCTCCGACCGCGTGGGCCGCAAGCCGGTCTTCCTCGGCGGCCTGGCCGGCTCCGCCGTGCTGTCGGCCGCCTACGTGGCCGTCATCGCGAGTGGCAACCGCGCGATGACCGCCGTCGTCGGCATCCTGCTCGCCGGGATCGTGTACAGCGCCACGAACGCCGTGTGGCCCTCCACGTACGCCGAGTACTTCCCGACCAGCGTCCGGCTCTCGGGCATGGCGGTCGGTACGCAGTTCGGTTTCGCCCTCGCGGGGTTCACCCCGACGATCGCCGCGGCCCTGCTCGGCGGCACCGGCGCGGGGTGGCCCAAGGTCGCCGGCTTCGCCGTCGTCGCCTGCGCCATCTCGGCGATCGCGGTGGCCACCGGCCCCCGGGGTACCCACCGGGTGCCCACGAGCG
Organism: Intrasporangium zincisolvens; assembly: GCF_034724055.1. Classification (NCBI taxonomy): domain Bacteria; kingdom Bacillati; phylum Actinomycetota; class Actinomycetes; order Micrococcales; family Intrasporangiaceae; genus Intrasporangium; species Intrasporangium zincisolvens. Next base: position 76,252 of record NZ_JAWIIL010000011.1, on the reverse strand, counting down.
AGCTGGGGCGACGCACCGTCCGGGCCTCGGCGCCCGTGAGGACGGCAGCCGTCACCCGTGAGGCGACCAGGTAGCAGCACCGGTTCCAGCACCGGGTCAGAGCACGGACAACGGAGAGAGTGCAGATCATGACGTCACAGCAGCACCGTAGGTCGTTCGCCATCGGCCTCCTCGGAGAGCACATCGGCAGCTCGCTCGCCGCTCCCCTGCAGGAGACCGAGGCGGCCGCGGCGGGCCACGCGTTCGCCTACCGCCTCGTCGACGCGGCCGAGCTCGGCCTCGGTCCGGGCGACGCCGCCGACGTGCTGCGCTGGGCGGTCCGCCTCGGCTTCGACGGCCTCAACGTCACGCACCCGTTCAAGAACGTCGTGCTCGACCTCGTCGACGACGTGTCGCCCGAGGCAGCCGCGCTCGGGGCGGTCAACACCATCGTCATCCGCGACGGGCGCACCGTCGGTCACAACACCGACTGGGTCGGCTTCGCGTCCGCCCTGTCGGCGACGCTGCCCGACGCGGTCGGCCAGGACGCCCTCCTGCTCGGGGCCGGCGGGGCCGGCGTCGCCGTCGGCTACGGCGCGCTCCGGGCCGGGGTGCGCCACCTGCGGGTGGCCGACACCTCGCCGGAGCGGGCCCAGGCCGTCGTCGACCGCCTCGAGGCGGCGGTCGGCCCCGGACGGGCCACCGTGCACCTCGACGTCGCGTCCGCACTGGACGGCGTCGGCGGGCTCATCCAGGCCACTCCAGTCGGGATGACGGGCACCCCGGGCATGCCGCTCGACCCCGCCCTGCTGCAGCCGGGCCAGTGGCTGGCCGAGATCATCTACTTCCCGCTCGAGACCGAGCTCGTCCAGGCGGCCCGGGCCAGGGGGTGCAGCACCATGACCGGCGGCGCCATGGCCATCCACCAGCACGCGGCGGCCTACGAGCTGTTCACGGGCGAACCGGCCGACGTGGTCCGGATGACCCAGCACTTCACCCGGCTCACGGGCCTGCGGGTGCTTGGTTCATCCGACGCCTCTGCGCCGGCCGCCTCTTCGATCGCTGGATGAGGAGCCTTGATGCGCAAGGGAATCGCCACCGTCTCCATCAGCGGCAGCCTCGAGGCGAAGCTCGAGGCGATCGCCGCGGCGCGCTTCGACTCCGTCGAGCTGTTCGACGCCGACATCGTCGCGTCACCGCTGCGACCGGAGGAGATCGCCCGCCGGTGCGCCGACCTCGGCCTCGACATCGACCTGTTCCAGCCGCTGCGTGACCTCGTCGGGCTCTCCCCCGAGGTGTTCCCCGACCGACTGCGGTTCGCGCGGGCCAAGTTCGAGCTGATGGAGCGCCTCGGCGCCACGCGGGCCCTCGTCTGCTCCGCCGTGCACCCGGCCTCCGTCGGCGACGCCGAGCTGACCGCCGAGCAGCTCGGAACGGTGGGCGCCGCGGCGGCCGAGCACGGGTTCACGCTGGCCTACGAGGCGTTGGCCTGGGGCACTCACGTCAACCGCTTCGGGCAGGCGCGGCGCGTCGTCGAACAGGTCGCCCTCCCCAACGTCGGCGTCGCCGTCGACACCTTCCACATGCTCGCGCGTGGCGACGGCCCGCAGGCCCTGGCCGGCCTCCCGGGCGACCGCATCGCCTTCGTGCAGATCGCCGACGCGCACGGCCTGAGCATGGACGTGCTCGAGTGGAGCCGGCACCACCGGTGCTTCCCGGGCCAGGGCGTGCTCGACGTCGAGGGACTCGTCGGGGCCGTGGTCGAGGCGGGCTACCGGGGGCCGCTGTCGCTGGAGGTGTTCAGCGACATCGTGCGCGAGGCCAACCCGAGGGACACCGCACGAGACGCGATGCGGTCCCTGCTGCACCTCGAGGAGCAGCTGCGCCGCCGGTGGGTCCATGCCGACACCGCCCCCGAGGGGACGCCCGAGGCGCAGGTGGGTGGGCGTCCGCGCCGCCCGCCGGTGGAGCTGTTCGACCCGCCTCCCGCCCCCGAGGCGCCGCGCGTCGAGGTGGTCGAGATCTCGGTCGCGCCGGGAGACGCGGCGATCCACCGATTCTTCACGCGGCTCGGCTTCACCGCCGAGGAGTGCGCGCCGGGCACCCCCACCGACGCGCACGGGCGCACCGTCCTGCGGAACGGGGCGGCTGTCGTCGTCCTGGACGCCCGGTCCGACCTCGAGCTGCGGCGCTCCGCCGCCGTCCAGCGTCCGCACGTCGCGGCCATCGGCGTCACGGGCGACGCCCAGTCCGACCTTCCCGCGCGCGCACAGTCGCTGCACTGGCCGGTCGTCGAGGCGACGAACGGGACCCGTCTCACGCGGGCGACGCGCAGCCCGGCCGGCGTCGAGGTCCACCTCGAAGCCGCTGCCGCCGCCACGGATGCCGCCGACGGCTGGGGAGCGCTCGACCACCTCGGCATCGCGGTCGACGCCGACCGGTCGGACGCCGAGGTGTCGTTCCACCGCACCCTGCTCGGGTTGCGGCCCGGCCCGGTGAGCGAGTTCATCGACCCGGCAGGACGCCTGCGCAGCCGCGTCATGCGGCCCGAGTCCGGCTCGCTGCGCGTGGTGCTGAACATCGCGGTGCGACGGTCCGGCTCACCGACGTGGACGGGCGTCAACCAGCTGGCCTACGCCTGCACCGACCTGCTCGACCGGGCGGAACAGCTGCAGGCGGCTGGTGCGGCCCTGATGCCCGTGCCCGAGAGCTACTACGACGACCTCGCCGCCCGACTCGACCCGGACCCGGACCTCCTCGCACGGCTGCGCCGCCTCGGCGTGCTCTACGACAGGGACGACCAGGGCGGGGAGCTCTTCCACCTCTACACGCCGCTCGTGGCCGGCCACTTCTACGTCGAGCTCCTCGAGCGCCGCGGCGGCTACGAGGGATTCGGGGCCGCCAACACCCCGGTCCGGCTCGCTTCCCAGGCCGGCGCTCCCTGGCAGTGACCGACCGCGCCCGGAGGGTCCGGGTCCGGGTCCGCGATGCTGTCGGCGTTCAGGCCTCGTACGGCGCGAGCTCGGCGAGCACCTCGTTGAGGGCCTCGGTGGTGGAGGGGTGGGTCCAGATGCCGTCGAGCAGCTCGTCGGCCGTGGCGCCGGTCCGGATGGCAAGGGCGACGAGGTTGACCAGCTCCTGCGAGTCGATGCAGAAGAGCGTCGCCCCGAGCACGGTGCGGTCCGCGGCGTCGACGGTGACGGTGATGACACCCTCGGCGTCACCGACGATCTTCGGCCGCGGCATCGTCGCGATCCGCGCGACCTCCTTGGCGGCATGCAGGACCTCGTGCCCGGCGGCGCGTGCCTCCAACGGCGTCAGCCCGACCTGCGACAGCGGCGGCGTGATGAAGGTGGTGCGCGGCACCGCGACCCGGTCGGTCGTGGACCGCCGGCCGGAGCCGGTCAGCTGGTCCCAGACGACCCGGTTGTCGTCGAGGGAGATGTAGGTGAACTGGGGCCCGCCGTTGACGTCGCCCACGGCGAACACGCCGTCGACCGAGGTTCGCAGGTGCTCGTCGACGACGATGAATCCCCTGTCGTCCGTGGCGATCCCGGCCACCTCGAGGCCCAGCCCGCCGGTCACCGGTGCGCGCCCGGTGGCGAGCAGAACCGCGTCGGCCTCGATGCTGCCGTCGGCCAGCACCACCCGCAGGCCTTCCCCCGCCCGCTCGATCGCCCGCGCCCGGGCGTCGTGGCGCACCTTCACTCCACGCCGCGCGAGGACGTCGGCCACGGCGCGCGCGACGACGGGCTCGGCGTCACGCAGGAGAGCCGGTCCGGCGTTCAGCAGCGTGACGTCGGAGCCGAAGAGGCGGAACATGCTCGCGATCTCGAGCCCGACGAAGCCGGCGCCGACCACGGCGAGCCGTCCAGGAAACGGGTCGGCGTGCTGGATGGTCGTCGAGTCGTACACCTGGGGCAGGTCGGCCCCCGGGATGTCCGGACGGGCGGGCACCGTTCCGGTGCCGATGACGACGTGCTCCGCCGTGACGAGGACCTCGCCGTCTGCCGTGCGGACCGTGACCTCCTTCGGCCCGGTGAAGCGTGCGGTGCCGTCGAGCAGCGTCGCCACCCCGTCGAGCATGGCGTGGTTGGCCGCGTTGAGCGTCGCGACGAGGGCGTCCCGGTCAGCGACGGACCGGGTGAACCAGGCCTGGGGGTCATCGCTCGGACGACGGGCCTCCGCCGACACGACGAGGTCCTTGGTCGGCACACAGGCGACGTTGATGCACGTGCCGCCGTACATCGCCGGGTCCCTCTCGACGAGCACGACCGACCGCCCGGTGGACGCGTACCGCCGGGCCAGCGTCTTGCCCGCCTTGCCCCAGCCGACGACGAGCAGGTCGACGTCGAGTCGTTCGGTCGTCACGGTGTGTCCTCCGGCCGGGTCGGTACGAGGTGGGGACGGCGTCAGGGCCGTGGGAGGACGGTGAGGACCCGCTCGATGTGGTCGCGGAACTCCTGCATGAACCCGGACAGGAAGTCCGCCGTGGACTCGTCGGTCACCTCGCCGTCGTCGGTGAACAGGCCCGGCCGGAAGGTGACGTACGCCTCGGGTGCCGTCATCTGCCGGGCGTTGCAGAAGCTGAGCACGCCGCGCAGGCTCTGCTGGGCGAGCGCCGTACCGATCTGGCCGGGCGAGGCCCCGATCACCGCTGCGGGGATGTGGTCGAACGAGTTCTGGCCCCACGGGCGTGAGGCCCAGTCGATGGCGTTCTTCAGGGCCCCGGGGATCGACCGGTTGTACTCCGGCGTCACGAAGAGCACGGCCTGCGAGCGGGCGATCGCGTCCTTGAGCGCCTGGGGCTCCGCGGGGTAGTCGGCGTCGAAGTCCGGGCTGTAGAGCGGGAGGTTGCCGATCGGGATCTCGGTGAAGGTCAGGTCCTTGGGCGCGAGGCGGATCAGGGCGCGGCTCAGGACCCGGTTGACCGAGGTCGAGGACAGGCTGCCGACGAAGTAGCCGACGTCGTAGGTGGGCATGGCGCCTCCAGGTGCTGGACTGAGGTCGGTGGCAGTCGAGCCGGACTGTGCACAGGGTCGGACCCGGCTCCCTCGAGGCTCCCAGAGTTGGGAGCCCCTGCCCACCCCAGCCGGTGTCCGAGATGTCCGCCCCGTTCCGCCTTGTGCGGCCTCGTTCACCCGCCTGTGAGGCCCTCACAGGCTTCTGCGTCAGACTCACGACCTTGCCGCCTGACCGACGACAAGGAACCTGAGTGGATCGACGCCCCCGCCGTCACCGACGGCACGCTTCCTCGACCCGACCCTCCCGGTGGTCACTCCGCGACCGGCTCACCCTCGCCGGCGTGACGCTCGCGACCCTGCTCGTCGGGGCGGCACCCGCGGTGGGCCAGTCGATCAGCGACGGGGCACCGGTCGCGGTCACCGGTCCGGCAGCAACGGTGCTCAGCGCCGACGCAGCTCACGGCCGGCTCGTCGAGGCGTTCGGCGACGTGCGCCGGGCGCGCCACATCGCCGTCATCGTCCCCGGCGTCGGCTGGACGGGCCCGCTCCTGCGCGACGAACGGGACGCCGGGCGCCGGCACCCCGCCGTGCAGGCCCGCACCCTCCTGGCCGAGATGGAGCGGTCGGACCCCGGCACGCCGGCGGCCGTGGTGGTCTGGCTCGGCTACGACCCGCCCTCGGGGATCGACGCCGACGCCGCCCGCTCCGACCGGGCCGTCGACGGTGCTCCCCGGCTCGTCTCCTTCGTCGGCCACCTCTCGCGGTCGGCCACCGTCAGCCTCGTGTGCCACAGCTACGGCTCGGTGGTCTGCGCCTACGCCGCGCCCCACCTGCGGGTCGCCAACCTCGTCGTCGTCGGCTCGCCGGGGATGGACGTGTGGACGCGCTCGGCCCTGCACACCCGGGCCACCGTGTGGGCCGGCGTCGCCGCCGACGACCCGATCGGGCTCGTCCCGCACACCCGCGTCGAGGGCTTCGGCCACGCCGCCGACCCGACGTCCCCGTCGTTCGGGGCCCGGCCGCTCCCGGTCGCCGGGGCGCACGGGCACAACGGCTACCTGGCCGCGGGTACCGACTCGGTGCGCGCGATCGCGCAGATCGCGACCGGTCGGGGCTCGAGCGTGTCCGTGGTGCAGGGGCAGTAGGTCCGCCACGACGCGGGTGCGGCGCGGACGACGTCGTGGGACGTCGGTGCGGCGTCGGTGAGGCGTCGGTGAGGCGTCGGAGCAGGCGAACGTTCACCCAGCGGCCATCGCGTGCTGGCCCGGGGAGCCCCTGGCGCTCCTAGCGTGCTCGGTGCGCCCGGAGCGGGCGCAACCGAACTGCACAGTGAGGTCTCACATGCGCAAGCGCACCACTGCGGCCACGGCCGCGCTCGCGGTCCTCGCCGCGACGGCGGGCGTCGCCACCGCCACCGCCCTCCCGGCCACGGCCGGCCCCTCCGCGCCCGCCGCGGTCGCCGGCAACGACGGACGCGTGAAGAACGTCATCTACCTGCTCGGCGACGGCATGGGCCGCACCCACGTCGACGCCGCGCGACTGCGCTACTACGGCGCCGCGGGCAAGCTGAACATGGAGCAGATGCCGGTCGTCGGCCAGAACCAGACGTACTCCGTCGAGAAGAACTCGGGCCAGCCCGGCGAGGCCGACTTCAAGCCGAACTTCGTCACCGACTCCGCCTCGGCCGCCACGGCCTGGGCCTCCGGCGTCAAGACGTACAACGCGGCCCTCGGCGTCGACGCCAAGGGCACGTCGGTCCCGACCGTCATGGAGATGGCCAAGCAGGCCGGCTACGCGACGGGCAACGTGTCCACCGCCGAGATCACCGACGCCACCCCGGCCGGCCAGATGAGCCACACGCTCGCCCGCGGCTGCCAAGGCCCGAGCTACAGCGCGGCGGCGTGCCAGGACACGACGATCACCGGCCAGCCCCTGCCGACGAGCGACGTGCGCGTCACTCCGATCGCCAAGCAGATCGCGCGCAACGGCACGGCCGACGTCATCCTCGGCGGCGGCCTGTCCCGCTTCGACGCCGCGGACGAGCAGGCGCTGGGCGCGCAGGGCTACCAGGTGCTCGGCTCCGCCGCGTCGCAGACGGTCGCGACGCGCACCGACCTCGAGAAGGCTTCCGGCGCAAAGGTCTTCGGCCTCTTCAACCGCGGCAACCTCACCATCGAGAAGTTCAAGCGCGAGAACCCGAGCGCGCCGCAGGCCGCCGAGCCGTCGCTGCCCGAGATGACCTCCAAGGCCATCTCGCTGCTCGACGGGCGCAAGAACGCCGGCAACGGCTTCTACCTCCAGGTCGAGGGTGCGCTCATCGACAAGCGCTCCCACGCCAACGACGCCGCCCAGACGCTCGAGGAGACCAAGGCTTTCGACGACGCCGTCAAGGTCGCCCTCGACTTCGCCAAACGTGACGGCCACACCCTCGTCGTCGTCACGGCCGACCACGAGTGCGCCGGCTTCAACATCATCGAGAAGGGCACGTTCACCAACGCCGAGGCCGCCGCTCCCCCGACCAACGTCGACAGCGGCAACACGGCCAACAACTCGGCGACCGTCCGCGCGTCGGGCAACACCAAGGACGCGACCCGTTCCGCCGGCCCGATCAACGGCTCCGGCGCCGGCAACGTCAAGAACTTCGCCCCGGCGACGTTCCGCACCGCCGACGACCCGGCCGGCGTCCAGGACGGCTCGACCGACGCCAGCCTCTGGCTGACCTACCTGTCCGGCAACCACACCGGCGCCGACGTGCCGGTGTACGGCTACGGCCCCGGCTCGCAGAAGCTCGCCGGCACGATCGACAACACCGACCTGTTCGACATCGTCGGGTCGGCCCTGCGGCTGGGCTGACCCACGCCGCAACCTCGCCCGTGCCCGAGGCGGTCACCATCCGCCTCGGGCCCGGGCCCCCACGACTCTCCCGACAGGAGCGCCATGACCACGATCGACGCCTCGGGACCGCTTCCACGCCGCGCGCTCAGGGCCCTCGCCGCACTCGGTGCCCTCGCCGTCGTGTTCGGCATCTCCCTGGCTGCGGTACGCCTCACCAACCACGCGCCGGGCGACGCGTCGTCACCGGTGGCCGCGCCGATCTCCCGGGCCGTCGCGACACCGGTCACCGTGCTGACCGGCCTGGCCGCGCCGACGGGTGACCCCGAGCTGCCGTCGCTGTCCGGCCTCCACCCCCGCCGCGGAGACGCGGTGCGGGCTGCCGGTCCCTTCGACGACCGGCTCACGCTGACCGGCCTGCGCTTCGACGGCAAGGCCCTCCACGCGTCGGCCCGGGTCACCTCGGACGTCAGCGACGTGCTCGAGTTCGCCTCTCGGGCAGGCTTCTACGACGCTTCGGGTCGCCTGGTCGCCACGGCCACCTACACCTACCACCTCGACGAGGACCACCCCGACGCACACGCCCACGGCGCCGACGGCACCCCGGACGAGGTCAGGACCTTCAGCATCACGGTCCCCGCGGAGGCGAGGGGAACCGCTGTGTCGGCCGCCGTCGGCGTCACCGTCCTCGTCAACGAGTAGCGACACGACCCGGCGACCCGGCGACCCGGCGACCCGGCGACCCGGCGACCCCGCGACCCCGCGACCCGGCGACACGGCGGTGGACGCGCGCAGCCGACCGTCACGTGCCGGCCGCGTGCTCGACGCCGACCGTGCCGTGGATCTACTTTGGGACGTTGCTCCAGCGTTCCCTGACCCCAGGCAGGTGAGATCCATGACGCAGCCCATGAGCCTCGACGCCGCGGGCAAGCTCCGCGTGCGCGACGCGCTCATCGCGCACGCCGAGTCGGCCCTCGCGGCCCTCACGAGCCAGAGCACCGCGGAGCGTGACGCCGCCCGCCAGGACCCGGACGCCGTGCCGGAGTCCGGCGACTCGTCCCAGTCGAGCGAGGCGGGCGACCTCGAGGGTCTCTTCGAGAGGTCTGCGGCGCACTCGCGTGAGTCCCTGGACGCCATCCGCGCGCTCGACTTCGCCCCGACGACCGAGGTGCGCCCGGGCGCGGTCGTGGCCTTCGGCGGTGGCCACTACGTCGTCGGAGCGATCAGCGACGGGTTCGACTGCGACGGAGTCAGCTACGAGGGCATAGGCGCCGGCTCCCCCGTCTACGCCGCCATCGCGGGCAAGCACGTGGGCGACTCCTTCACCTTCCGCGGCGAGGACCACCGCCTCGACCAGGTCACCTGACGCGCCGGGCGTCGGCGTCGTGTTTGCGCGGCTGTGGCTAGATTCGGTCGGGTGCGCACGATCACGAGCGACCGACTCCTGCTTCGCCCCTGGCGCGCTGACGATGCCGACTTCCTCCTCGATCTCGAGTCGCGCTGGGAGGTGGTGCGCTTCCTCGGTGCGCATCCCACGACCATGAGCACCCGCACGGACGCACTCGCCTCCATCGCACGCCGGCGCGCTGTCGACGACCCGATCCACGGGATCTGGGCCATCACCGTGGCGGCTGACGACCGCCTCGTGGGCAACCTCCTGCTCAAGCCGATCCCTCTGTCGAGCGGTGAACGCTCCGACCGCCCGGTCGATGTCGAGATCGGCTGGCACCTGCATCCGGACGCCTGGGGCCACGGCTATGCCACCGAAGCGGCGGGGGCCGTCCTCGACGACGCCTTCGGCCGGGGTCTCGGGAAGGTCCTCGCGGTCACGAGTCCGGACAACCATGCGTCCCAGGCCGTCTGCCGGCGGCTCGGCATGACCCACCTGGGCTCCACGGCGAGGTACTACGACACTCCGAACGAGCTCTTCGAGAAGGTGCCCGGCTGACGGTTCAGATGCCGTCGAGGCCTCGGCTGGCGTAGTAGGCGCGCCGCGACGCCTCCTCGAGGTCGCGCCGACGCGTCGCCTCCCGGAGCAGCCGGGCCGCGGGACGCTGGCCACGCTCGCGGCCCACCGGAGAGAAGAGCTTCTGGAGCAGCTCGTCGTAGGCCTCACGGGCGGCCTGCCACTCGCAGAGCAGCACCTCGTCATCCATGCCATGAACATTCCCCGGCGAGGCCCCCCGCAGACAGGTCGAGCCCCACCGGTGTCTCGGACGCCCCGCGGGTCTCCGCGGTCGGGGCGCCAGCGCGGCCTACGACTCGGTACCGGCGCGTGCGATCACCCGTCTGGCCTGGCGCACGACGGCCTCGTCGACGAACCTGCCGTCGGCGAGGGCGATCGCGCCCCGTCCCGCGGCCGCCCCGGCCTCTGCAGCCGACACCAGCTCACGCGCGAGGTCCAGCTCCACCGCGGACGGGCTGAACACCTCCCTGATGACCGACAGCTGCGCCGGGTGGATCGCTGTCCGACCGACGAACCCCAGCGACTTGCCGACGAGGCTCGACTCGCGCAGAGCGTCGAGGTCGCGCACGTTGGTGTACACCGACATCGCGGGCGCCGCGAGCCCCGCTGCTGCCGCGGCGACGACGACGCGCGATCGGGCCCAGAGGAGTCCCGCGTCGTCGGTGACGCCCAGGTCGGCACGGAGGTCCGCCTCGCCGAGGCCGATCGATGCCACGGCTGGGTGCGCCGAGGCCAGCGCGTACGCAGCCTCCACCCCACGAGCCGACTCGATCAGCAGGTGCAGCGCCCGGTCGCCGACGGCCTCGGCGATGCGCACGACATCTCGCGGTTCCTCGCACTTGGGGATGCGGAGCCCGACGTGCGCCGGCAGCCGCCTGACCATCTCCAGGTCGCGTGTGGACCATGGCGTACCGACCGCGTTGACCCGCACCTGGCACCCCGGGGCACCGCCCGCGGAAGAGGCCCGGGACGAGAGAGCACGCTCGGCGCCCTGACGGGACACTGCCTTTCGGTCAACCGTTACGGCATCCTCGAGGTCGACGATGACGACGTCCGCCCCCGCCGCGAACGCCCTGCCGATCCGGTCCTCGCGGTCGCCCGGCACGTAGAGCAACGTGAGTGGCGCCGTCATGTCGGGTTCTCTCCTCGGGCGCGCTCGGACGGGTCCCCGGCGGCAGCCGCACCCGCTGCGACGAGAGCGTCGATCTCGGCGGCGGTGTAGCCGAGCTCGCCCAGGACCGACACGGTGTCGGCGCCGGGCGCCCGGCCGGTCCACCTCGTCGGGGCGTCGCCCTCCGACATCCGGAAGAGAGGCCCCTGCATCGCGAGCTCCCCGAGGTCCGGGTCGGGCACGCGCCGGACCGTGCCGAGCGCCTGGAGGTGCTGGTCCCTCGTGATGTCCTCGGCGGTGTAGATCGGTGCGACCGCAGCCTCGGCCTGCTCGAACGCGGCCAGCACGTCGTCGCGGGTGTGACGACCGATCCACCCGCCGACCGCGTCGTCGAGCTCATCGGCGTGCTCCGCACGGGCACGACCGGTGGCGAACCAGGGTTCGTCGACGAGGTCCGGTCGACCGACGAGTCGCACCACGCGTTCGGCGATGTTCTGCGAGCTGGTGGAGACCGCGACCCAGTGACCGTCGGCCGTGCGGTAGAGGTTCCGGGGGGCGTTGTTGCTCGACCGGTTGCCCAGTCGGGGCTGCATCGTGCCGAGCTGGTCCCATCGGGAGATCTGCGGGCCGAGCATGGCCATGATGGGCTCGACGATGGCGACGTCGATCACCTGCCCCCGACCGGTGGCCGCGCGCTGGTGCAGGGCACTCATGATCGCGAAGGCCGTTGCCAGCGAAGCGATCCCATCGGCGAGGCCGAACGGCGGGAGCAAGGGCGGGCCGTCGGGCTCACCGCTCGACGCCGCGAACCCGCTCATCGCCTCGGCAAGGGTGCCGAAGCCCGGGCGACGGCGGTACGGGCCGATCTGCCCGAAACCGGTGACCCGGGCGAGGACGAGCCCGGGGTTGTCGGCGGAGAGCACGTCGTAGCCCAGTCCCCAGCGTTCCAGGGTGTCGGGACGGAAGTTCTCGATGACGACGTCCGACGTCGCGGCGAGCCGCCGGAACGCGTCGGCCCCGCCTCCGGAGCCGAGATCCAGCTGCACCATCTGCTTGTTGCGGCCGAGCGTCTTGAACCACAGGTTGTGCCCGTCGCGTTCCGGCCCGTGGCCGCGGGCCGGATCGGGGCGCTTGGGATGTTCGACCTTGACGACCTGTGCGCCGAGGTCGCCGAGGTGCATGGCGGTCATCGGGCCCGCAAAGAGCGTCGATGCGTCGACCACCCGAAGATCCGAGAGCGAGCCCTGTGGGGCCCGCGTGGTGTCGTCCTCGGTCATGGCGTCTCCTCTGCCAGGTCCCACGCGACGCGGAAACCGATGCTCGTCGAGCGCCCCAGGCCCAGCCCGGGCACGAGGTACTTCGCCGAGAACTCCGGCCCGCGCACACCCCCGTCGAAGTACCAGTCTGATCCCTGGGAACGGTGCCGCGAGCCTCCCTTGAGGATCGCGTACCGGGTGCGGCCGTCGGTGCGCTCGCTCTCAGTCAGGTTCCACACCTCGGGCTGGAGGCGGGCCAGACCCCCTGCCTCCCCCGCGAGCTGCCACTCGTCCTCGGTCGGCAGCCGTCCGCCGGCCCAGGCGGCGTACGCGCGCGCGTCACCGAGGTCGACCTCGGTCACCGGCCGGTCATCGTCGCTCTCGGCCGCCGAGCGGCCGACCCAGGCCGGGCCATCCCCGGCCGTGACGACCGGCTCATGTCCGGTCTCCGACACGAAGACGGCGAAGTCGCGCTCGGACACCTCGGTGGTCGCCACGCCGACGTCATCAAGCAGGCTGACGACCCTGTCGAGGGTGCGCTGGTCGTGCAGCCTCGGGTGCAGCGGCTTCCACTCGTCGACGAACGGCGCGTCGTCGTAGAGGCCGGTCTCGCGGCAGCGGTAGCGGACGGTGACGACGTGCTCGCCGGCGGGGACTCGGACGGACGGCGCGCCGGCCCCCGCGCGTCCGTCGGCCCACGACGGGCCGCGCCGCGCGACGAGTCGCGACCGCCGGTGCTCGAAGCGCGCCGTCGGTACCTCCAACGAGAGCGGCGACAACCAGCTCACGTCGGCGTCCGCCGCGGTCTGCCAGACGCCGCCGATGCCATGGGCCGGGACGATGACCTCGACCTCGCCCTCACCGAGCCGACTGCCTGACCAGAGGTCGTGGGCGGTGAGTCCGTCGCGGCCCGCGACGACGAGCTTGGCGTCGGCTCCCGAGCGGTTGACCATCGGCGTGAAGACGCCGGTTGCATGCTCGTATCGCGCGGCGTACACCCCTGACGCGGCGGCCTCCTCGCCGAGATCGGGCAACGGGGTCCACGTCCCGTCGGTGAGGACGTCGACGAGGGCACGCTGTGCGGCGGCCATGCGGCGCAGGGTCCCGGCGTCGCGCTGGTTCCAGCCCACCCAGACCCCGAAGACGACCTCCCAGACCATGACGCCGATCCCGTTCAGCCACGCTGACTGCAGCTCGTCGCTGTGGTCGCGGTTCCACCGGCGCACGTGGTGCATCTGGTGGCGCTGCTCGAACCAGCGTGACCGCACGACGCCCGGCACGCGGGAGTCGGCGAACCACTGCGCCCAGGAGAGCGGGTGGTCGACGAGCCGCTCCAGGGCGAGCGTCGACTCGCCCTCCACGGCGACGCCCGGGCGTGCGGCGTCGAGCTGCTCGAGGAGCTCGGCGCCACCCTGCTTGAGCGTGTCGAGGAACACGCCATCGATGTCGAGGTCCGCGACGAGCGAGGCGAGCTCCTCCGCATCGGGGCCGGAACGCCGCGTGCCGACGTCCCAGGGGTTGTAGTCGACGAAGACCCGGACACCGGCGGCGTGCAGGTCGTCGACGAGGCGGCCCAGTCCAGGCACGGACCGGTAGTAGTCCCACTGGTTGCGGTCGTCGATGCCGATGACGGGGTAGGCATGCCACAGCACGACCCCGTCGAAACCGCCGAACCGTTCCCGCGCGTCGGCCAGCAGGCGCTCCGGGGTGAACTGGTGCGTCTCGAAGTCGTACAGCAGCTCGTCCCAGAGCCAGACCTGGGAGACGACGAAACAGCCTCTCGTCCAGCGGAGGTCATCGCGTTCGTAGAGCGTGCCGTCGTGGTTCTGCTGGTCGCGGGCCTCGTCCCGCCACCGAGCGAGCTGCTCACGCCACCGCGGCCAGTCTGCGGGATCGTCCGGCGCGGCGAGGATCTTCCCGGTGTCGAGCGAGGTGAGGTCGGCGTCGTGGTCCAGCGGGACGGGACGCGGGCGGTCGAGCGGACGGGGCACGAGCGGGTCGAGGGCGTCATCCACGGACGTTCACTCCTTCTGGACCCGGAGCCGGCACGTCGCGGCCGAACGCGGACTCGGCCCGTGCGACGGCCTCCTGACGGGCTGGCACCGAATCCTGTGCGCCGTGCTTCTCGACGGCCAACGATGCTGCGGCGGAGGCGAACTGCAGCGCGGCCCGGTCGCCGAGGCCGCGTGCGAAGGCAGCGCCCAGGGCGCCGCAGAAGGTGTCACCGGCGCCGGTGGTGTCCGCTGCACGGACGGCCACGGCCGGCACGGACACGGGCGGCCGGCCCTGTCGCACAAGCAGCGCGCCCGCCGCGCCCAGTGTCACGAGTACCGCAGGGACGCGGTCGAGCAGCGTGGCCACCGCCTCCTCCACCGTCGGGGCGCCGCTGAGGTCTCGCGCCTCGTGCTCGTTGACGACGAGCAGGTCGACCTCGTCGAGCAGCTCCGGGTCGATGGCGGCGGACGGGGCGGCGTTGAGCACCAGCAGCGCTCCCGCGCGCCGCTCCCGCGCGGCCCGTGCCACCGCGGGTTGCGGGATCTCGAGCTGTGCCAGGATCACGTCCGCCTCGCGGACCAGCCGCAGGGCAGCCTCCCCGAGGGTGACCGCGCCGTTGGCGCCCGCCGCGACGACGATGGTGTTCTCGCCGGAATCGTCGACCGTGATCAGCGCGGTCCCGGTCGGCTCGGTGTCGCTCACGTCCAGCCCCGAGCAGTCGATGGCGTCGGCCTCGAGGGCCGCACGCAGGGCGGCACCGTCGGCGTCGGCGCCGACACACCCGACCATGGCGGTCGGCACGCCTCCGGCACGCGCGGCGGCGACGGCCTGGTTGGCCCCTTTGCCCCCACCCCCGCGCCGGAGGGAGTGGGCCAGCAGCGTCTCTCCGGGCCCGGGCAGGCTCCCGACCCGGACGGAGAGGTCGAGGTTGACGCTGCCGACCACGACGACCCGGCCCGTCATCGCAGGACCCCGGCGAGCGCGACGGTCTCCCGAGCGAGCTCGTCGATGGACAGCTCCGCGGGCCCGGGCAGGCTGGTCGCCAGACGGTTGTCGAGCGGTCGGATCCACCGTTCGGGCAGGCCGTCCACCCCGAGCAGCGCTCCCACGACTCCCCCGACCGTGGCACCGACCGAGTCGGTGTCCCAGCCGGCGGTCACCGCGAGCCCGATGCTGCGTCCGAAGTCGCCGCGTCCGCGGGCGAGCGCGAAGGCGATCGTCGCGGCGTTGTTGAGCACGTGCACCCAGTGCAGCGACCCGAAGTCGGCGTGGAGGGCGTCGAGCGCCTCGCTGTCGGAGAGCGATCCACGGCCCAGCTCCACGCCTCGGAGCACTGCGCGCTCGAGGCTGCCTCCGGGCTCGAGCACGTGTGCGGCGCGAGCCAGCGCGTCGTCCACGTCGTCGCTGACGACTGCCGCGGAGGCGAGCGCGGCGGCCCACAGGGCGCCCTCGACCCCGGCGCCGGTGTGGCTGAGCCGCGCGTCGACGAAGGCTGACGCGACGGCCGAGCGCAGGTCGCCCGGGTTTGTCCAGCCGTGGACGTCGGCCCTGATGAGCGCCCCGATCCACTCGCGGAACGGGTTGCGCACCAAGGCGGCCCGTTCGGGCTCCGCACCCTCGAGGAGGTTGCGGTAGGCGACCCGCTCGGCAGTGAAGACCCGGCCACCCGGGAGGTTGTCGAGCCAGCCCTGCGCGACGTCGTCGGTGGACAAACCGTCCGCGTGCTGGCGCAGCATCCTCAGGGCGAGCACGGCGAAGTTGAGGTCGTCGTCCTCGGGCATGCCGTCGATGTTCTCGGCGAGGCTGGTGGGGGCGCTGCGCCGGTTCCACGGCCAGCGGGCCGCCACCTCGGGCGGCAAGCCCGAGGCGGTGAACCAGTCGTCGAGCGGCCACCGGCCGGTGCCGCGCAGGATCTCCTCGATGCCCAAGCGCGGGATCTTCTCGACCGGCTTGCCCAGCAGACAGCCGGCACAACGGCCGAGCCACGCCCCGTGGACGCGCCGGGTCAGCTCGTGGACGGCAGGCACCGTGGGATCCTGCAGCCCCGAGAGCCGCTCCAGGACCGGCTCGAGCTCGGCGGGTCGCGCCGGGGCCAGGTCGTCGACGTCGTCGAGCAACCGAGCCGCGAGCGCGCGCTGCTCGGGCGTGGCCGGCACCTCGGCCGCCCCGCTGACGGGCACGTCGCGCGAGCCACCCGCGTGGACCCACTCCCGCTCGAGCGCCGACACGTCGGCACCCTCCGCACGGGCCTGGACGAACGCGTGGAGCAGGAGGTCCTCGGGCTGGACCCAGGTCAGCCTCATGCCGTGCCCAGCAGGGTGTCGATCTGGGCCGCACGCGCGAGGTGGCGGGCCCGGTCTCCCTCCAGCACGCGGTACGCGATGCCGGCGAGCTGGTCCGCGGACGCGGTGACGTCCATCCTGCTGTTGGTCTCGATCGTCGTCAGCCACTCGGACGGCACCACGTCGGCGCCACCCAGGCCACCGCACACGGCGCCGGCCATGGTGGCGATGGAGTCGGAGTCGCGGCCGTAGTTCACGGCACCGAGCACTGCGCCGGTGAAGTCGCCGTCGTGCGCCACGACGAAGCCGAGCGCGACCGGGAGCTCCTCGATCGCCTTGGTGCGCGAGGGGCGTCGGGCGTCGAGCGCGGGTTGACGGTAGTCCGGCCCGACCGTGTCGTAGGGCTCGACGGCGGCACGCAGGGCCGCGCCGAGCTCGGTCCGGGGCGCACCGGCCGACGAGGTGGCCGCCTTGACGACCGCCTCGATCGCGGCGCGCGTGCCGTCGTGGGCGACGTCCAGGCAGGCGTCGACGACGCCGGTCACGTCGGCTCCCGGCGCGAGGGAGGCCGCCACCGCGGCGGCGAAGACGCCGGCCGCCTCACGGCCGTAGCTGGACTGGTGGGGTGCGGCGAGGTCGATGGCCTCGGCGTACGCCGCAGCCGGGTCGGCCGCGTTGACGACGCCGACGGGAGCCATGTACATGGCCGCACCACAATTGACGATGTTGCCGGTGCCGGCCTCGCGCGGGTCGACGTGCCCGTAGTGCAGCCGCGCCACGAGCCACTTCTCGGCCAGGAAGATGCGCTGCAGCAGGATCGCCTCGCGCTCGAGCTCGGGGATCCACGTGGGAGAGCCCATGAGGCGCGGAACGAACTCCTCCGCGATGGCGTACGCATCGAGGTGCGTGGGGCGCGCGGCATAGGTCTCGATGAGCGCGCGGGTCATGAGGGTGTCGTCGGTGATGTGCCCGTCACCCTTGTGGTAGGGGGCGATCGGCCGGGCGGTGGCCCACTCGTCGGCGGCCCACGGTGGCACGATGCCGCTGACCCATCCCCCGTGCCTCGCCTGGATCTGCTCGGGCGTGTAGCCCTCCGTCGCGCCGCCGAGGGCGTCCCCGACAGCCGCGCCGGTGATGACGCCCTGGATGCGCCGCCTCAAGTTGTTCACGTCAGGTCCTTCATGTCGTTTCGTCCGAATCGCGGTGTCGTACGGACCGGGACGGGTGGGGCAGCCTGCTGCTGCAGCGCAGCCCCACCCGTCGCGGGTCAGCGGTTGACCTGGGCGAAGCCGTCGGACAGGGCCTTCTGGAGGCCGGCGTCGTCGAGCTGGTTCGCGAGGTACTTCTGGTAGTTCGGCGTCGCGACGGTGTCCTTCCACTGCGTGTACGCGTCGACCGTGAGGAACGGCGCGCCCGTGAGGCCCTGCGCCGACTTCATCGTCATGTCCCAGCCGTCCTTGCCACCGGTCTGCTGCAGGATCAGGTCCTGGGCCTTCTTCGACGCCGGGATCAGGGCGTCGGCCTGGTTCAGCTTGGCCATGTTCTCGGCGTCGGCGAAGTAGGTGACGAACTCGGCGGCCTTGTCGGCGTTCGGCGAGTCGGCGTTGACCGAGAGGGTCTGCGGGTTGGCCGCCTGGGCCGTGCCCGCCGCGCCGGCGAGCGGCGGCAGCTCGACCCAGTCGAACCCGGCCGGGGCGTCCTTCTTGATGTTGGCGGCCTGGAACGAGCCCTGCACCGTCATCGCGGCCTTGCCCGCGTAGAACGACGAGAGCGCCTGCGAACCGGACTGGGTCAGCGAGACCGGGTCGATGCTCTTGTCGGTGTAGGCCATGTCCTTGACGAGCTTCGGGACCGTCATCTCACCTGCGGCGACGTTGATCTTGGCCTCCTTGCCGGTGCCGGTGAAGTAGGTGCCGTTCGAGCCGAGGCCGAGGCTCATGAACGTGGCCGTGGGGCTCTTCAGTCCCCACGCGACACCGAAGTTGCCACCCTTCGTCGTGGCCTTGGCGATCTGGCGGAACTGGTCGAGCGTCATCGAGTCACCGGTGGGGACGGCCACGCCTGCGGCGTCGAGAAGCTTCTTGTTGGCGAACACGACGTAGGTCTGCAGCTCGGTCGGCATGCCGACGATCTTGTTGTCGACGGTGACCGACTTCCACACGCCGTCGGACACGTCGCTCTTGAGGTCGGCCGGCACCTTCGAGGTGAGGTCGGCGAGGTAGCCGTCACGGGCGAAGGTGACGATGCTCGCGGCCTCGTAGTGGATGATGTCGGGCGCGGCGTTGCCGTTGAACTGGGTCACGAGCTTGTCGTAGACGCCGTCCCAGCCGGCCTGGATGATCTCGACCTTGGCCTCGGGGTGCTTCGTGTTCCAGGAGTCGACGATGCCCTTGACGGCGTCGACAGCCTGCGGCTGGTCCTGGAGCGACTGGAACTTGAGGGTGACCGCCCCCCCGGCTCCGGTGCCGCCGGAGTCGGCGCCCGTGTTGGTGGCCGACCCCTGCGAGCAGGCGGTGAGGAGGGCGGTGGCGGTGGCGATCGCGATGCCGGCGAAGGCCAGACGTCGGGTTCCCATGGTTGCTCCTTTGCGAGATGGGAGTGGTGCCGGATGTTTCCGGTTGTCCGGGTGTTTCGGGTGGTGGATGGTGGTGCGTGGGTGGCAGGTGATCAGCCCTTGACCGAGCCCGCGAGCAGGCCCCCGGTCAGGCGGCGCTGGAGGATCGAGAAGACGATCAGGCTGGGGATCGTGGCGAGGACGGCGCCGGCGGCCAACGGCCCGAGGGCCACCTTCCCCTCGCCGCCGACGAACATCTTGAGAGCCACCGGGAGGGTGTAGTTCTCCGGCGACTGGATGAGCACCAGGGCGAAGAAGAACTCGTTCCAGGCTGCGACGAAGGCGAACATCGCGGTGGCGACGATGCCGGGCATGAGCAGCGGGAACACGATCCGACGCAGCGTCTGGAACCGTGAGGCTCCGTCGATGGCCGCTGCCTCCTCGAGCTCGGCGGGAACCGCGGCCACGAAGCCCTGGAGCATCCAGAGCGCGAACGGCATGGTGAACGTCGTGTAGACGAACACGAGTCCGACCAGGGTGTCGACGAGGTGGACGTTCCGCAGGATGACGAACAACGGGATGATGATGAGGATCACCGGGAAGACCTGGCTGACCAGGATCCACCCGACGCCGACGGCACGCAGCCTGCCCCTGAAGCGGGCCAGGGCGTAGGACGCCGGCAGCGACAGCACGACGACGAGCACCATCGACAGCAGGGCCACGACGAGGCTGTTGAGCGCCGAGCGCAGGATCCCCTGCTTCTGCAGGGCCACCGCGAAGTTGTCCCAGTGGAACTGCTTCGGGATCAGGCTCATGTCGAGCGCGGCCAGCTCCTGGGACGACTTGACCGAGGCCGACACGAGCCAGAGCAGCGGGAAGCCGAGGAACAGGATGAAGCAGGCGAGGCCCGCGTACTGGAGCGCGCGGACGGTCCTGGACGTGCGGTTCATGACCGCTCCTTCCTGAACTGCGACCGCAGGAGCCCGGCGAGGATCAGGATCACGACGATGACGAGGACGACGCCCATCGCCGCGGCGTACCCGAGGTTGCGGTTCTTGAAGGCCTCGAGATACGTGAAGAGCATCGGCAGCATCGTCTGGCCACCCGGACCGCCCTCGGTCATGACGTACACGAGGCCGAACGAGTTGAAGTTCCAGATGAAGTTGAGGCAGGTGATGGACAGGATGATCGGGCGCAGGCTCGGCAGCACGACGTTGCGGAAGCGCTGCCACGCCGATGCCCCGTCGACGGCAGCGGCCTCGACCAGCTCGGTGGGGATCTGCTGCAGGCCGGCGAGCAGCGTCACCGTGGTCTGGGGCATCCCGACCCACACGCCGACGACGATGACGGCCGGAAGGGCGGTGTCGAAGTTGCCCAGCCAGTTCGTGTCGTCGGGGAGGCCGAACGCGCCCAGGACCGAGTTGATCGGGCCGTTCGGCGCGTAGAGCATCGTCCACATGATGGCCACGACCACCGGTGGCATGGCCCATGGGATGAGGGCCAACAGCCTTGTCAGAGAACGGAACCGCAGGTTCGAGTTGAGGAGCAGCGCGAGGCCGAGCGAGGCCACGAGCTGGATCACGGTCACCGAGACCGCCCAGATCATGCCGATGCGGAACGAGGACCAGAAGAACGAGTCCCCTGCCAGGCGGCCGAAGTTCTCCAACCCGACGAAGTCGGCGGTGTCGTTGCGGCGCAGGGTCGCGTCGGTGAAGGCGTACCAGACTCCCTGCAACAGGGGCAGGACGCTGAAGATGACGATCGGGATGAGCGAGGGAACGACGAGTGCGATCGCCTCTCGTCGCTGCTGGCTCGAGCGGTCCTGCCGCCGCCGGGGCGGCGCGCCCAACGGGTTCGCGGGCGTCGTGCCCACGGTTGAGGTGATGGTCATGCGCGACCTTTCGTGGCGTGTGGCAGCGTCGACTGGCGAACCACCAGCTGGGGGGCGACGGACCGCGTCTCGGCCGGGGCGTTGGGAGACTCGAGACGGCGCATCAGCAGCTCGGCGGCGAGCCGGCCACGCTGGTGCGCGCCGAGCGAGACGCTCGTGAGGGCCGGCCGGAAGATCGACGCCATCCCGATGTCGTCGACACCGACGATGCCGAGCGACTCGGGGATGCTCCGACCGTCGTCGAGCGCAGCGCGTGCGACACCGAGGGCGATGAGGTCGTTGGCCGCGATGATCGCGTCCACCGTGCGGAGCCGGGGGTCGGAGGCGATCGCCCTCCAGGCGCTCTCGCCCGCCTCGACGGTGAAGTCGTCGGCTTCGGCGAGCAGTGTGTCCCGGGCGTGAGCGGTCGCGGCGGCTTCGAAGCCGGACAGACGCGAGCGACCGGGCGTCGTGTCACGAGGGCCGTTGACGAAGAGGATCTGCCGGCGGCCGCTCGCCACCAGGTGGTCGAACGCCAGGGTGACACCGAGGGCCGAGTCGGTGCGCACGCGGTCCAGCCGGACGTCGTCGCCGACGTCACCGATGACGACGACCGGGACCGGGGCCGAGGCGAGGGCCTCGGTGAGCTCCGGAGTCGAACGCAGGGGGCTGATGATCAGTCCGTCGGCGATGCCTCGCGACAGGCCCTGGACGAGCTCCACGAGGTCCTCGGGGTGGCGACCGGTCGACGAGACGAGCAGCCGGGAGCCGGAGCCGACGAGTCCCGACTCGACGCCGTGCATCATCAGCGCGTACACGGGGTTGGCGATGTCGTCGACGGCGAACGCGATCTGGAGCGACCGCCCGAGCTTGAGCGCCTTGGCGGCTGCGTCGGGGATGTAGCCGAGCTCTTCGGCGGCGCGGCGAACGCGCTCCTCCGTCTCGGGGCGGGCCGGGATGCCGTTGAGCACTCGCGACACGGACGCGACCGAGACGCCTGCCCGCTGAGCGACCTCGGTCACGGTGGCCCGTCGAAGCATCATCGCCTCCAGATCTCAGACTGTAATCGTTTACAGCACCGCTACTGTAAACGTCTTCAGTGCACACCTGTCAAGCCCCGGGGTGACAGGGAGACGGAAGTTCACCGTCACGATCCGCGGCGCCGGCCGGGCACGACGCAGCAAGCGCCAGTCCTGCGGCTGGAGGAGCGGTGGTCCGGATGGGCTACCGGACCCGGTGCTCGACGAGGTCGTCGAGGACCTCGTCCAGACGGGCCACCAGCGACACGTGGCCCACCCCGGCGAGCAGGTGCGGCCGGGCCCCGGGCACGTGGTCGGCCAGCCACTCGCCGTGGCTCGCGGGCACCATGAGGTCCTCACCGCCCTGCCACACCGCCACCGGCACCGTGATGGGGTCGAGGTCGAATCCCCACGGCGCGCAGAAGGCGAGGTCATCCTCCACCCAGCCGTCGACGCCGAGCCTGACCGCCTCCCGGGCCATCCCCGCGACGTAGTCGGCGAGGGGTCCCTCGAGGGCCGTGACGTCGGGCTCGCTGAGCAGGCCGCCCATCTCCTCGACGATCTGCTCGCCGGTCACGCTCCGGAGGGGCTGCGCCATCTCCTCGATCGCCGGGACAAGCACCTCGCGCCCCCGGGACGCCAGGGTGAACTCCTCGACGTTGTCCGCACCCATCCCGGCGACGAAGTCGAGGTCCGGCTCGGTCGACGGGGCGGCGCCGGCGATGGTCGCCGCCCCGAGGCACCGTTCGGGGAGCAGCGCGGCGCAGGCGAGCGCGTGGGGTCCGCCACCGGACCAGCCGATCGTCACGAACTCGTCGATCCCGAGCGCGTCGAGGACCGTTGCGCTGTCCGCTGCCGCGTCGGCGACGGTTCGTCCGGGGTGCGGGGTGCTCGAGCCGTAGCCCGGTCGGCCGTAGGTCACCCAGCGCAGCCCGGACCGCCGCGCCGCCTCGATTCCGACGGGCCAGGGCACGGCGCCCCCGGGGGTGCCGGAGTGGTAGAGGAGCGCCAGCCCGTCGCCGCCCGAGTCGAGCACGTCGAGGGACCGCCCGTCGGGCGTGGTGACCGTGCGCGCCGTGGCGCCGTCAGGGGTGTGGACCATCCACCCACGCTAGAGCGTGATGCCCCGCGCCCACGGACTTCAGGGACGACGGCCGAGGCCGAGCGGTCGGGTGAAGACCTGCTCGCGTTCGGTCGCCTCCGTCAGGTCGTGCGGCCGCGCCACGAGCAGGGCCTTCACGTCGATCATTCCGAGACCTCACGGCCGTCACCCACCACGGCCGCACCGGCAGCCGTCCCAGGCCAAGTGCCGCAACTGGACGCGAGACACGAGCCGCGGGGGTGCGACAGCTGCTCACCGTCGACGAGCACCAGGAGATGGCGCAGGTACGCTCGACGATGATGCGCCGTCCGTATGGCGTGCTGCGCGAGCGGGACGACAAGGTCAACCACTGGATGACGTCGACGTCCGACGCCGGGGACGTCGTGTACGACCCGACCCTGAGTGGCCTCGACGAGGCGACCTACCAGGAGCAGGAGGCCACCTCGTGACATCCCCCGGCCGGGCGGCACAGCGGCCGAACATCGTCTTCGTCCTCACCGACGACCACGCCGCGCACGCCATCGGCGCCTACGGCTCGGTCGTCAACCAGACCCCGCGCATCGACGAGATCGGTGCGCGGGGTGCGCGTTTCGACAGCTGCTTCGTCACGAACTCGCTGTGCGCGCCCAGTCGGGCCTCGATCCTCACCGGCACCTACAGCCACGTCAACGGCGTCCGGACGCTCCTCACCCCGATCGACGCGTCGCAGCCGACGTTCGTCAGCCAGCTGCGCGGTGCCGGGTACCGCACGGCCATCGTCGGCAAGTGGCACATGGGCGACGGTGACGGGCACGATCCCCAAGGGTTCGACCACTGGGAGGTGCTCATCGACCAGGGCGAGTACTTCGACCCGCGGCTGCTGTCGGCGGACGGGCTGCGCACCGAGCAGGGCTACGCCACCGACCGGATCACCGACCTCGCCCTCGAGTGGCTCGAGTCACTCGAGGGCGACGACCCGTGGTGCGTCCTCATCTGGCACAAGGCTCCCCATCGGTCGTGGGAGCCCGACGAGCGGCACCGCGGCATGTACAGCGACCCGATCCCGGTGCCGGCGACGTTCACGGACGACCTGTCGACGCGTTCCGACTCGGCGCGCCGAGCGGCCATGCGCGTGGCCGAGCACCTCACCGCCGAGGACCTCAAGCAGCCGGTCCCCGAGGGCCTCAACCCGGAGGCGGAGGCACTGTGGAAGTACCAGCGCTACATGGAGGACTACCTCGCCTGCGTGGCATCGGTGGACGACAACGTGGGACGCGTCGTCGACTGGCTGGACGAGCGGGGCGAGTTCGAGCACACCCTGTTCGTCTACAGCTCGGACCAGGGATTCTTCCTCGGCGACCACGGCTGGTTCGACAAGCGGTTCATGTACGAGGAGTCCCTCCGGATGCCGCTGCTCGTCAGCTACCCCCGGCTGGTCCCACCCGGGCAGGTGCTCGAGGGCCTCGTGACCAACGTCGACTTCGCCCGGACGCTCCTCGACGCGGCGGGCGTGCCGGCGCACGAGCGGATGCAGGGGCGCAGCTTCTGGGGTGACCTCACCGGGAACGAGCCCAGTCCCCCTGCCGACGGCCTGTACTACCGGTACTGGGAGCACGACGACG
Source organism: Intrasporangium zincisolvens (assembly GCF_034724055.1). Taxonomy (NCBI): domain Bacteria; kingdom Bacillati; phylum Actinomycetota; class Actinomycetes; order Micrococcales; family Intrasporangiaceae; genus Intrasporangium; species Intrasporangium zincisolvens. The sequence goes on along the minus strand of NZ_JAWIIL010000011.1, from coordinate 51,721 downwards.
TGAGCCACCACGCGCCGGCGCACTACGGCTTCCGCACGGACCACCACAAGCTCATCTACTTCTACAACGACGGTCTCGGCATCCCCGGCAGCTCGGACCGGACCTACCCTCCGGAGTGGGAGCTCTACGACCTGTCGGCCGACCCCGAGGAGCTGAACAACGTCGCGGACGACCCCATCTACCGCGACGTCCGTCGCGACCTAGAGGCGCGGATGTGGCTGGCGCAGAAGGCCGTCGGCGATGAGCCGCACCCGAGCCAGCCGGTCCCTGTTCTCGTCGCCGAGGTTGCGACGGAGCGGACTTGAGTGAAGGGCGCGCGTCCTGTGCGCCCTCTGGAGCCCCCGGTGGGGCCGCTGCCACAACCACGTTGTTTTCCGACAGTGAACAGGCGACAGATATGCAAGTCGACGGTGGGCGACGCCCGACTCAGGGGCCGGGGTCCACCGTCCCCGAATCGAGGTGGGTTTCGAGCACGCGCCGCAGCTGCCCCGGCACGGGCGTGGGCCGTCCGGCCGGGTCGACGTGCACGACGCTGTGTGCTCCGGTCACGGCCACCGACCCGTCGTGCAGCACGCGCCAGGTCCACGTGATCGACGACGTGCCCACCTTCGCCACCGCGAGCTCGACGACGTACGCGTCACCGTGCTCGAGCGGCCGCTCGAAGGTCGCACTGACGGCCCGCCTGGGGAACGCCTCGACGGCGAGGCCCGCGGCCCGGTAGAGCTCGTGCTCGGCGTTCTCGGCCCACGTCAGGGCGGCGGTGTGGTGGAACCGGCCCGACGCGTCGGTCTCGGAGAAGCGGACGACGCCACCGGCCCGGTGCGCGCTCACGCCGTCACCGACTCGAGCGGCCTCAGCCCCAGCATGTCGCGGGCCTCGCTCGGCGTCGCCAGCTCGTACCCGAGCTCTGTGATGATCCGGACCGCCCGCTCGACCAGCTGGAGGTTCGTCGCCAGACGACCCTTGGAGTAGTAGAGGTTGTCCTCGAGCCCCACTCGCATGTGTCCGCCGAGCAGCAGTCCGTGGGTGGTCGCCGGCAGCTGGGTGGGCCCGATGCCGGAGACGCCCCACACCGTCCCCGGGGGAAGGTGCTCGACGAGCAGCTGGAGGATCCTCGGGGTGTAGGGCAGCCCGCCCTGGAACGCCCGCTGCCCGCCGAGCACGATGTTGCAGTAGTACGGAGCGGTGTCGAGCCCCTCGGCCGTCAGGGTCGTGAAATCGGACAGGATGTGCCCGAGGTCGAAGACCTCCCACTCGGGCTTGATGCCGCGCTGCGCCATCTGTTCGGCCAGCCACCGCGACCGTGCAGGCGTCGTGGTCACGAGGTGCTCGCGCCCCTCGAAGGTGGCGGTGATGGTGTGCGAGTCGAGGGTGGCCATCTCGCAGCCGACGCCCTCGATGCCCTTGATCCGCTCGGCCCAGTCGAGCTCCCACAGGTCGTCGTTCAGCCGGATCGGCAGGTCGCCGTGGATGCCACCGCCCGTCGAGTTGTTGATGACGATGTCGGTGCGCTCGCGGATGAGCACGTTGATCTCCGAGTAGACGTCGGGGTCGCACGTCGCGAGCCCGTCGGCCCGACGCGCGTGCACCGCGACGACGCTGGCGCCGGCCTCCCAGCACCGGGCGACGTCGTCCGCGATCTCCTGCGGGGTGACCGGCAGGTGCGGCGACTGCGCCTTCGTCGCCATGCCGCCCGTGGGGGCGACGGTGAGGATCACCTTGCGGGTCATCGGGTGCTTTCCTTCCGTGTCTCGTGGTCGTCGATCGGCTCGAGGTCGAGGTCGTGGAACGGCTCCTCGTCACGTCGGTGGACGTCGACGCCGAGCAGTGCGCCCGTCCGGGGGCAGGCCCACCCGGTGACCGTGAGGTCGGCGTGCAACGAGCGGCCCGACGCCGCGGGGAGCGTCAGTTCGAAGCGGTGGGCTCCTTCGCGCCAGCGGGTGGACCCGGTGGACAGGACGACGCCGTCGAGGGTGCGCGCCTCCCAACCGCCTGCCGCGTCGTGCGTCGCGACGACGCGGTCCGCGAGGCGGATCGCTCCGGCCGCCAGGTCATCTCGTACCGGCGTGGGGTCATCCACCGCGTCGACGGCGACCCCGATCCGGGCAGCGCGGATGGCGCGTTGCGCCCGGGTCGTCGCCTCGGTGTCGACGGCCTCCCCCGACGTCTCGAGCACGACGCCGTACGTCTCGCGAGCGGTCCCGTCCGAGACGACGCCGTAGCGGACGTCGGCGAGCACGTCCGCGGGGTCGCGGTCGAGGGGGTCGCCGAGTCCGCCGCCGCCCTGCCACGTGACCTCGAAGAGGTCGTCCGGGCTGATCGGGAACGAGCCGGGCTTCGGCCCGAGCTCGGCGACCGGTTCGCCCGCCGCCGTGAAGCGCTGGTGGATGAGCCCACCGGGCAGGCCCCCACCGAGGCCGGCCGAGTTCGGTACCTCCGCGCCGTGCGTCATGACGAGTGCCTCGGCCTGGGGCACGGAGACTGTGAGCCCGACCTCGGCGCCGAGCCCGCCGCGGCGTCGGCCGGCGCCGCCGGTGTCGGGCGCGAGCCTCCGGTAGGAGTAGAAGAGCGGGTTCTTCTGCTCGTTGACCTCGACGTCGGCGATGGACGGGCAAGGGGCGTTGATCGGCCCGGCCGCGTTCTGGCCGTCGTGGTCGGCGAAGGCCCCGAAACCGCCCGCGAGCGGGTCCATGAGGTGCAGGCCGAAGACCTGACCGTGCCGGTCGCGCCCCGAGAGGTTGAAGGTGGCCATGGTGCCGCTGCTGACCGCCTGGGCCCGGTGGGCGTACGCCGGCGATGCGAGCAGGAGCCGGTTGAGGGCGGCAGAGACGACGTTGCTGACGGTCCACACGGCCTCGACGGTGGCGGAGCCGACCGGCGCGGGCGGCACTGCGGTGCAGACCAACCCGTCGGGTGCCGTGATCGACACCGGCCTCAGCATCCCCTCGTTCCAGGGGATCCCGAAGCCGAGCGTCGGGATGACGGCGCCCGCCACGCCGCCGACGAGCCCGGCGCGGGAGCAGTTGACGAAGCCGTGCGCCTGCGGCGACGAGCCGGAGAAGTCGAACGACAGCGAGTCTCCGCGCTTGGTGAGCACGCAGTCGACGACGTGGAGCACGTTCTCGTGACCATCGTGCTCGAGGAAGTCGCGCGTGTGCACGACGCCGTCCGGCAGCTCGCGCAGCCGCGCGCGGACGAGCTCCTCCGCGTCGTCGACCATGGCGTGCATGACCGACAGGACGGTCGCCCTGCCATGGCGGTGCGAAAGCTCGGTGAGGCGTTCGGCCGCGACGTTGAGGGTCGCGATGAAGGCTCGGATGTCGAGCCCCACCTGGGCGGGCAGCCTGGAGGCGGTGAGGATCATCTCGAGCACGTCCTCGCGCAGCTCGCCCGCGTCGACGAGCTTGACCGCGGGGATGCGCAGCCCCTCCTGCCACACCTCGGTGGCCTTGGGCGACCAGGAGGCGAAGTCCATGCCGCCGACGTCGGTCTCGTGGGCCATGACGCCGGCCCAGCCCAGCAGCTCGCCGTCGACGACGATAGGTGCGCACATCTGCACGTCGTTCTGGTGCAGGGCACCGACGAAGGGGTCGTTGCCGATGATCCGGTCGCCCGCGCGCAGCGCCGTGCCCTTGGCGAGCAGGTGCCGGATGAGAGCACCGACCGGAGGCGCCTCGAAGGTCACCTGGTGGCCCATCGTGACGAACGCACCGTCAGGCAGGTAGATGCCGGTGAAGAAGTCGCTCGCGTCGGTCACGGTGGGGCTGCCGCTCACCGACTGCAGGGCGAGGCGCATCTGGTCGGTGATCGCGACGAGGCGCGAGCGCACCACCTGCCGGACGACGGGGTCGGTGCTGGCTCCCTCGGTGGACACGCGGGAGACGTCGGTGGTCGTGGTCATCAGCTCACCTTCACGTGGATCAGGCCGAGGGCGTCGGTGCTCGCGGTGGCGTCGGGCGGCACGACGACGACGCACCCGGGGAGGCAGATGAGCGCGGGCCCGGTGACCTGCTGGCCGCCTGCGGGCCGGCGCGCCTCGAGCACGGGCGTCTGCGCCGGCTGGTCCGGGTCGTCGAAGACGACGGGACGCGTGTCGACCTCGCGGAAGAGATCGCCGGACGCGTGGGCGGTGACGGGCGTCGCCGCCAGCGCTGCCACGGAGCGCACGGAGAGGATCTCGAAGCCGGCCTCCTTGAAGCCGGAGCCTTGCCCCCACAGCTGCTCGTAGTACTTCTCGAAGGTGCGCAGCAGGTCGACGACCGTGTCGCGGTCGACCCCGCCGGCAAGGTCGACGTCGAGGTGGTGCGCCTGCCCGAAGTACCGGATCGACGCCGTGTGGGTGACGACGTGGACGCCTCCACCGGCCGCGTCGGTCAGGGTGTCGAGCGCCCGCTCGCTCGTCTCGGCGACCGCTGCCCCGACGACGCGGGCGTCGTCGTCCGTGACGCCCACCTGCGGCAGGATCCGGCGGTACGCCGTGCGCGACGCCGTGGTCTGCAGGTCGGACGTGCCGGCGCCGAAGGCCGAGGCGGCCGTCGCCGTGGGCGGCACGACAAACCCGGCCAGGCCCGTCTCGCGGCACAGCGCCCACGCGTGCGACGGTCCGCTGCCGCCGCCCGCGACGAGCGTGAACTCCCTCGGGTCGTGGCCGCGTTCGATGGTGACGGCGCGCAGCAGGTCGGCCATGGCGTTGTCGAAGACGACGCGGATCGCCCGCGCCGCCTCCACGGCACTGAGCCCGAGCGGGCGGCCGACCTTCTCCTCGATCGCCGCCGCCGCGGCGTCGCGGTCGAGCACGATGCCGCCGCTGCCGAACTGCTCGGGGTCGAGCACACCGAGCACGAGGTCGGCGTCGGTGGTCGTGGGCTCGGTGCCGCCTTTGCCGTAGCAGACGGGCCCCGGCTCGGCACCGGCGCTGCGCGGCCCGACCGACAGGACACCACCCGCGACCGAGGCGATCGAGCCGCCCCCGGCACCGATCGAGGCGATGTCGATGCTCGGCACCCGCATGTCGGCGCCGCCGAAGGTGATCTGGTCGGTCATGAGGGGGACGCCGTCGACGACCACGCCGACGTCGAAGCTCGTGCCACCGACGTCGGTGGTGAGCACGTGCGTCGCCCCGAGCGCGGCTCCGAGCTTCTGCCCGGCGACGACGCATGAGGCAGGGCCGGAGAGCAGGTTCGACACGGGCCGCTCGGTGACGGTGCGAGCGGGGACGACGCCACCGGCACTGGTCGTCATCATGATCGGCGCCGTCATGCCGAGCGCGGCGAGCTCGTCCTCGAGCCGGGTCAGGTAGTGCCCGGCGGTGCTGCCCAGGGCGGCGTTGGCGACGGTGGTCGAGGCCCGCGCGTACTCCCCGACCGACGGGGCGATCTCGTGCGACAGGGAGACGAACGCGCCTGGCAGCTCCTCCGCGAGCCGTGCGCCGACGGCGAGCTCGTGCGAGGGGTTCTCGGTCGACCACAGCAGGCAGACGGCGACGGCCTCGACGCCGAGGTCGCGCAGGCGCGCCGCCGCCGCCCGCACGGACGCCTCGTCGAGCGGCGTCCGCACGACGCCGTCGGCGTCGATACGCTCGTCCACCTCGACGACGTGCGTGCGGGGCACGAGCGGCGGCACCTGGCCGCGCAGGTGGTAGTCACCGAGGTCGAGGCCCGTGAGCCCGGCGGTCCCCCGGCGCAGGCGCCCGATCTCGAGGACGTCACCGAAGCCGGAGGTCGTGACGAGGCCGGTCCGCGCGGTGCGGCCGGTCAACAGGGCGTTGAGGCCGACGGTCGTGCCGTGGCCGAATCGCGTGACGCGCGAGCACAGCTCGCGCACGTCGGCGCCCACGGTGTCGGCGGCGAGGTGGACGGCCCGGACGACGCCGGTGACGACGTCGGAGGTCGTGGGCGACTTGCACACCCAGGACTCCCCGTCGGGCGAGCGCAGCCACAGGTCGGTGAAGGTGCCGCCGACGTCGGTGCCGATCGTCCAGCCCCGGTCGGGCGGTGCGGTGGTGGTCATGTCGTGTCTTTCGGTCGCATGGCGGGGCCGACCCTGCGGCACGGGACCTCAGGGCTGGAAGGTGGTGTGGGCGAACGGTGGCGGCTAGAGCCGGTCAGCCACCCAGTCGGCGATGAAGTTGGCCGGCACGGACTCGTTGTCGGCGCCGGCGTGCGAGGAGCCGCCCTCGGCGAGGGTGAAGACCTTGAGCTGGCGGTCGGGACTGTTGACCGCGTTCTCGTACTCCGGCAGCGCGAGCTCCATGGGGATCTGCCGGTCGTCCTCGCCGTGGGTCACGAGGAACGGCACGATGATCCGCTCGACGACCCCCTCGAGGCTCATCTGCGGCGCGAACGCCATGAACTCCTCGAGGCTGTCCTTGCCGAAGACCCACTGGACGTGGTCCCAGTAGTGCGGCACGGGGTTCTCCCCCTCGCGCTGGAGCCGCCGCTGCTGCAGCTGCCCCCAGTCATAGTTCGCCCCCCAGGTCGCGCAGAGCTTGAACCGCTTCTCGTATGCCGCAGCCCGCGGCGCGTAGTAGCCGCCGAGCGAGACGCCGCTCATGCCGATGCGGGCCGGGTCGACGTCCGGGCGCGACTCGAGGTGGTCGACCGCCGCAGCGGCCCAGCGCTCGCTGTCGTGGATCGCGGGCAGCCCGCGTTCGCGCAGGGAGGCGCCCGTGCCCGGCTGGTCGACGCAGAGGGTGGCGATGCCGCGTCGGGCGAGCTCGGCCGGCAGGCCGAGGCGGTAGAGCATCTCCTTCATCGAGTCGAGCCCGTTGCAGAAGACCATGACCGGCCAGCCGCCCTCGGGGCGCTCCCCCTCCGGCAGCCGGAGGACCGCCGGGTAGGACGTCCCCTCGTAAGGGATCTCGACGAGCTCGGCGTGCTCGCGGTTGTGCTCGATCGCGAGGGCGAAGGTCTCGACCGACTTGCGGTACGCCTCCTTCCGCGGCGCGTAGTGGCGGCTCTGCATCCGCTCGGCGACGAGGAAGTACACCGAGGCCCGCGCGTAGCGCGCACCCGCGGACAGCGGGTGGCCGTCGGCGAGGTCCTGCTCGGCCTGCGCGACGAGACCGTCGGCGAAGTCGCACCAGGATTCGAAGAACTTCTCCGTGCCGGCGTCGCCCTCGTCGGCGAGGTCGCGCAGTGGGGCGCAGATCTGCTCGATCTCGCCGATGAGGCCGCCGCAGTTCATCGCGATGCTGACCGACAGGCTCCACACGTAGTTCGTCGGGAAGTAGCGGAACATCGTCACTGCCCCAGCCGGTCGGCCTGGCCGTTGCTGATCACGGCCCGGTTGAAGAGGCCCTGGTCGGCGACGATCGTCTGCCCGGTCATCGTCGTGTTGTGGCGCGACGCGAGGTAGGCGTAGAGCGGCGCGTACTCCTCCGGCGTCGGCAGGGTGGGCATGAGAGTCAGCGACAGGAACTGGCGCGTGAAGTCCTCGACGGGGATGTCGGACTGCTTGTGGTCCTCGAGCCCGAGCGCGCGCGGACCCTGGAGCTGGCTGTTCGCGATCCCGGACGGGGCGACGCCGTTGACCCGGACCTTGGGGGCGAACTCGAAGGCGAGCTGGTTGATCACCGACCTGACGGCACCCTTCGCAGCGGTGTAGAACAGCCCTCCCCCGTCGGCGGCGTACGCGGCGGTCGAGGACGTGAACACCATTGCGCCGTTGGTCTTCTCGAGGTCTTCGAGGAAGACGCGGGCCGAGTAGATGTAGCCGAGCACGTCGACGTGCATCACCTCGTCGAAGGTGCCCTTCACCTTCTCGAGCGGGATGTCGCGCAGCGGGATGTTTCCGTCGAAGATGCCTTGGGCTCCGACGAGCGCGTCGACGCGGCCGTAGCGGTCGAGCACGGCGGCGCGAGCCGCTCGCAGATCCTCGACCCGCGTCACGTCGCCCTGCAGCAGGAGGACGTCGTCACCGAACTCGGCCTTGAGGTCGACGAGCTTGGCCTCGGAGATCTCGAGGATCGCGAGCCGGGCGCCCTGCTCGCGGAAGTGGCGGGCGATGCCGAGGCCGAGGCCGGAGCCGCCGCCGGTGATGAGTACGACGTGGTCGTCGAGGAGCGTCATGGGAGAGAGGCTTTCCGTGGGTCGGGGTGGGTCACCGGGGCGCGTCGGACGCGTCGGGACGGTCAGGTGCGGGCGACGTCGAGGGCGTCGGCGAGCGTGGCGCGGGAGCGGAGCAGCCGCTTGTAGGTGCGGGCCTCGGCCGGGAAGCCGCTGAGCGTCACCGCGTGCAGCTCGCCATCGCGTCCGTGCAGGACGACGAACTCGCCGGAGGCGAGGCTGCCGCGGACGAGGAGGTCCTCGTCGTCCGCGTGACGCTCGCCGAAGAGGTGCAGCGTCGTGCCGGGCTGCTCGGTCCAGACGTACGGCACGGCGTCCGGCGCGACGGCCTCCCCCCGGGCGATGTTGAGCCCGACGCGGCGTCCGTGCTCGATGGCCCGCGTCCAGTGCTCGACGCGTCGGTGCTCCGAGGTGTCGGGCCGGAGGCTTGCGGCGACGTCGCCGGCGGCCCAGACCCCGGGGACGTTGGTGCGCCCGGCCGCGTCCGTCAGGATGCCGTCGTCGAGGGCGACGCCGGAGCCGATCAGCCACTCGGTGTTCGGCTCCGTGCCGACGCCCGCGAGCACGTGGTGCGCCGTCGTGACGCGTCCGTCGGCGAGTGTCAACCGGTACCCGCCGGGCGTGTCCTCCACCGTCCGGACGCGTGCACCGAGCTCGAGCCGGACGCCGGCCTCGAGGTGGCGGTCCCGCAGCCAGCCGGCGACCAGCGGACCGAGGACGCCCACGAGCGGGAGGTCGCTGGGGCACAGCACCGTGACCTCGCTGCCGCAGGGCCGCAGCGCGGCCGCGGCCTCGAGGCCGATGTACCCGCCGCCGACGATCGTGAGCGGACCGCCGTCCGCGACCATCGCCCGGACGGTCTCGAGGTCGGCGAGGGTGCGCAGTGCCGGGAGCGCGTCGCCCGACGTCGTGACCATCCGACGCGCGTCGACTCCGCTGGCGATGACGACCTGCTCGTAGGGGATGGCCTCTCCATAGCTCGTCACGACGAGCCGCCGGTCGATGTCGAGGCCCATGGCCCGGTGGCCGGGCAGCACGGTGACCGCCTGGTCCTCGAGCCGCTGGGGCGTGCGCAGCGGCGCGGGTGCGGCGTCGGACGACGCGAGCAGGCCCTTGGAGAGCATGGGCCGGTCGAAGCCCGGCTCGAGGTTCTCGTCGACGATGGTGATCGAGCCGGTGTAGCCGCCCTCGCGCAGCCCGTCGGCGGCTGAGAGACCGGCGGCCGAGCCACCGACGATGACGACCCCGGTCGCGAAGCGTGCCATCACTCCTCCACGAGGCTGATCGCCTGGGCGGGGCAGGCCCGGACGGCTTCGCGCACGTCGGCGAGGTCGTCGTCGTCGACGATGTCGCGGACGACGACGGCTACGGGGCTGCCCGGCGGCAGCGCGAACACCTCGGGGTGGACGGTGACGCAGAGTCCGTAGGCGCGGCACAGGCCCTGGTCGAGCAGCACCTTGCTCACAGGAACACCCCCAGGTTCGGCGTCTTGAGGGTCGTCTCTGTGAGGACGACCTCGCGGCGCAGCAGACGCGGACCGTCCGGCAGGAGCCGGAGGAGGTCGTTGCGGCGGGCCGGGATGAGGTCGAAGTGCACGTCGATGCCGCGCTGGCGGTAGACGAGCAGGGCCGAGTGGACGGCGACGACGTCGTCGACGTCGGTGTGGGCGACCTCCACCGACCCGACGACGCGGAGGGCGCGGGACGGCGGCACCTCGGAGTAGGCGTGGCCCTGGTCGCCGCGGCGGACGCGGGTCACGACGTGGGCCTTGGTGTCGCGGATGCGCCACGCGTCACGGTTGACCTCGTCGGTCTGCGGCAGCATCGCCTGCCGGACCGGGACCGTGTAGAGCAGGTCGTCGTCGAGGAGGTCGAGCCACTCGTCGTCGCTGCCCTCGTCGAGCAGGCGCGCCTCGTGGGCGAGGAACTGGGCGACGAGCGCGTACGTCGCCGGGGACACCGGGCGTCCGGTCTCGGTCGCATGGACCGCGCTGCTGCCGGTGGTCGTGGGGGTGCTCATGACTCGATGCCCTTCTCGATGCCCTTCGGTGCGTTCTCGCGCATGGTCTTGAGCCACTGGCGCAGGAAGTTGAACTGGACGTACTCGCCGTACGTGGTGTTGCGGTGGATGCCAGGGCCCTTCCACTCGGGGTCGGGGCTCAGGTCGATCGGGGACTTCTGCCCCTGCTGGTAGTTGAACTCCAGGCCTTCCTTGCGCATCCACGGGCTGGCGGCGGCGCGCTGCACGCCCTCCCACGCGACGGTGTCGTCCTGCTCGAAGAGGCCGGCGGAGCCGAAGCAGTACTGCCCGCCGACGTAGTCGCGCTGGGCCGACTCCTCGTCCTGGAAGTTCCAGACGAACTGCCAGTTCCAGAGCTCGATCTTGCCGGGGGCCACGGGCTGCCACTGGCGGAAGCTCGTGAAGACCCCGGGCGGCCCGTCGGGCAGCGGCGAGAAGATCCGGATGAAGGAGAAGTTCGGGAAGATCGTGCCCACGGTGGGCGGGCAGTGCTCGGCGACCCACTTGGCGGTGTCGTCGTACTCGCTGAGGTCGAAGTTTTCGGCGTAGCCGGGCACGGCGCCGTAGCCCCAGTAGCTGAAGAAGTCGCCGATGACCTCGGTCCACTTGTGCCCGATGAAGGAGTGGCCGTTGTCGAACTCGTAGGTGGCGGAGATGTCGCAGGTGGCCTGGATGCCCTGGATCATCTCGACCTCCTGGACCGAGAAGTGCAGGGTCGGCAGGTGGTAGACGTCGCCGGCGAAGTTCTCGCCGGCGGTCTTCCAGTCGCCGTGCACGATGTAGCGCTCCGGCGGGCCGGCGACGCGCATGCCGGCCGGGCTGAGCTTCGTGATGATGTCGAGCATCCAGCCCGCGCCGCCCGCGAGCCACTCCTCGAGCGGCGGGACGTCGTCGGAGAGCGACGCGAAGACGAAACCGTTGTGCGACTGGACCTTCGGCGCCTTCTTGAGGCTCCACAGGTTCGGGTCGAGGGGCTCGCCGTATGCCTTGTGCATCATCGGGGTGCCGACGAGCGTGCCGTCGTTGGAGTAGGTCCACCCGTGGTACGGGCAGGTGAAGAACCGCGAGTTGCCGGCGTCCGTCTGACACACCTGCGAGCCCCGGTGGCGGCAGTAGTTCGACAGGACGTTGACCGCGCCGTCGCCGCCGCGGGTGACGATGACGGGGTCCATCCCGATGCGCCGCTGCACGAAGTCGCCGGCGTTCGGGATCTCGGACTCGTGCGCGACGAACACCCACACCCGGGTGAAGATGCGCTCCATCTCGGCGCGGAAGACCTCTTCGCTGTTGAAGATCTCGGCCGGCACGAGGTCGTTCTGCATGCTCTTCTCGACGCGGTCGAGGAGGGAGTCGACAGGCGTGGCGAACGCCTCGGACTTGTACTCGCCAGTGGTCATCTCGGTGGTCCTTCTCGAGGGGTCTGCGGTGCGGTCAGACGGCGGGTCAGAGTGGTGGGGCGACGTGGACGCCGCGGTCGGGGTCGTTGAACATCTGCTTGGCGACGAACTCGTTCATCTGGTTCGCGGTACCCCACTGGTCGATGAACTCGGGCTTGCTCACGTCGTAGACGGACGGGTGGTGCTCGTCCCAGTCGACGGTCTGCAGCTCGGTCGTGTACTCGACGGTGTTGCCGGCCCTGTCCATGAAGTAGGAGAAGGTGTTGTCGCCCGCGTAGTGGCGCCCGGGCCCCCAGACCTTCTGGATGCCCTCTCGCAGCAGGCGGCCCGTGCCGCGGAGGTACTCCTCGACGCCGCGCAGCTCGAACGAGATGTGGTTGACGGCGACGTGCGGCGCCCGCGAGACGGCGAAGGAGTGGTGCCAGTCGTTGCACCGCAGGAACCACATGAAGTCGCCGCGGGCGCCGAGGCAGAGGGTGTCGGACAGCTTGAAGCCGAGGTGCTCGACGTACCAGGCGACCGTGGCCTGGGGGTCGGCGGAGTTGACGACGACGTGAGAGAGGCGCACCGGGATGGACTCGCGCTCCTCGATCGTCCGGAAGGCGCGGGTCTCGACGTCGCTCGACACCTCGACGACACGGCCGTCCCCGTCGAAGAAGCGGAACCCGTAGCCGCCGCCCGGGGTGTCGAGCAGGCGCGGTTCGTGGACGATCTGCACGCCCTGCCGCGCGAGCTGGGAGGCGAGCGCGTCGACGTCGGCGGACGATGCCGCACCGAACGCCACGAGGTCGAGCCGCTTCTCGTCGGCCCTGCGCAGACGTAGGACGTAGTTCTCCGGTGAACCCTCGGCGGCGAGGAAGTGCACGCCGCTGTCCGACTGGGCTGGGGAGAGCCCCCACAGATCGCGGTAGAACGCGAGCTGCCGGTCGAGGTCGGGCGCCGCGATCGCCACGTGCCGCAGGTGGGTGATCAGGGGCTTCGTCACAGGGGTCTCCTTCCGGGAAGGACCCGACCGCCGTGTGGTGACCGCGGCGGTGCAGGTCACGGGAAGGACGTTAAGCGGGCCATGGCCTCGCGTTCAAACAATCATTTGTGATGCCCGACATTGATTGGATCGATAGCATCGGCTCATGGACCTGCGCCGCGTCGACCTCAACCTGCTCGTCGCCTTCGACATGCTCATGACCGAACGCAGCGTCACCCGCGCCGCCCAGCGGCTCTCGGTGGGCCAGTCCGCGATGTCGTCGACGCTCGCCCGGCTGCGCAGGCTCTTCGACGACCCGCTCCTCATCCGGGACGGCCGCGGGCTCGTGGCCACCCCCCTCGCCGAGTCCCTCTCCGTGTCGGTCGGCGAGCTCCTCACCGGCATCGAAGGCGTTCTGTCACAACGGGATCGCTTCGACCCTGCCACCGCCGAACGCACCTTCTCCGTCATCGCCAACGACTACCTGACGATGACGTTCCTGCAGCCGTTGATCGCCACCCTCTCGACCGAGGCGCCCGGCATCCGGCTCAAGATCTTCCCGACGGGCGATGACTTCGCCGACCAGCTGCGCGGCCACCGGGCCGACCTGCTCGTCATCCCCCAGGAGGCCTTCGAGGAGCACGCGGAGTTCCACTACCGGATGCTCTTCCGCGACCGGTACGTCGTGGCCGTCGACGCGGACCACCCGGAGGTCGGCGAGCAGATCACCCTCGAGCAGTTCGGCGCGCTGCCCTACCTGGCGACCTCCTCGGGCCATCGGCGGTCGCTCGCCGAGATGCAGCTCGACTTCCTGGGTGTCCCGCGGAACACGGAGATCACGGCCGGATTCGGCCTGGCGCCTTTCCTGCTCAGGGGAACCCGTCTCATCACCCTGGTCCACGAGCGTCTGGCCCTGCACATCGGCGAGGCCGCCGGGATCCGGCTGCTGGAGCCGCCGATCCCCCGCCTCCAACCGATCACCGAGATCATGGCCTGGACCTCTCGCACCGACCAGGATGCCGGGCACCGGTGGCTGCGTGACCGGCTCCTCGAGCTGGCAGGCCAGCAGCCACCTGCACCACGACTCCCGTGAATGGCTGCGTCGGGCAAGCCGACCGCACCGCGCCCTGACATGATCCTCCGGTGAGCACCCCCTGGACCTGTGAGGGCACCGTCGCCGGGCCCGTCGAGCGGACCGAGCTGGACGGCGAGCCCGCAATCGCGTTCTGGCTCAAGTCCGGTCAGGAACCTCACGTCGAGGCGGCCCGGGTCTTCCTGCCGATAGCGCACGCAGACCAGGTCGACGAGGTCAGCCTCGCCGTGGGCTCTGCGCTCGCGGTCGCAGGGCAGTTGCGGTCCGACGGCGTCACCGTGGCGACGACGCTGCGGCCCGCGATGCCTCGGCCGGAGCCGACCGGGCGCGTCATCGGCACGGTCGAGGTCCGAGTGCCGGACCTCGCACGCCTGGACCCGGGGCGCGAGCGCCGCTACCAGCTGACGTTGTGGGGAGGCTTCGCGGCGATCATCGGCCTCGGCGCCGTCGGCATGGCGTGGAGGAGCTGGGTCGGCAACGTCGGCTTCTTCGTGTTCCTGGCCTTCTGCGTCTGGCTGCTCGTGAACGACCTGCACACCAGACGAGTCGACGACCGGGAGTACGGCGCGCTGGCCCGCGACGCGGTCGGCGCCGTTCGCTCGGGGATGAACGTCGAGGTCCCCGAAGGGGCGATGTTCGACATGCTCGGCGGCGGTCTCGACCGCACCGGCAACCCGTGGCGACCCACCCGGCCTCGGAGCCCTCGACGCGTCTTCTGGGTGGACGAGGCCGCCCGCGCCCGCCTCGCGGCAGACGTCACGCCCCAGCCCCTCCAGCGGCGCTCGACCGCCACCATCACGGTCATGGCGGCGCCTGAGTAGGTCAGTCGCCGCCCAGCTCGTCGTCCAACCGGGCAGGCCAGTCAGCACTGCCCAGGCCGGCCCCGACGAGGACGTCACGCCAGTCCGTCCGGGCAGCGCGCATGAGGTCGAGGAACGCGCTCACCTCGATCACTCCTTCGCGGTCGCTACGCGCCCGTTGGCCAGACGGGGCCATGGTCGGTCCAGGTGACGCCCTTGTTGCGGCAGAGGCAGAACGGGTGGCCGACGGGGTCGGTGTAGACGCGCCAGCCGTACCCGTCGGGGCCGACGGAGTCCTGCCGCAGGGTCGCGCCGAGGGCCAGGACGCGGCCCTGTTCGGCCTCGATGTCATCGACCTCGAAGTCGAGGTGGAACTGCTTGGGGTGCTCACCGTCGGGCCACTGCGGGGCGCGGTAGTCCTCGACCAGGATGAACGCCAGCTCGATCTCGCCGCACTGGATGCCGGCCCAGCTGCCGGTGCTGCCCTCCTTGACCGGGCGACCCATCACCTCGGAGTAGAAGGCCGCCAGGCCCATCGTGTCCGGGCAGTCGATGATGACGTCGGTGAGTCGCAGCACCCGGCGATCCTGCCACGGCACGGACGCGTCGAGCACTGACGCGTGGCGAGGATTCGTGGCCACGGGTCAGCGAGTTCGCGATCGGACCTAGACGACGAGACTCAGCACCATCACGAGCGCGAAGCCGAACACGGAGATCACGGTCTCCATCACCGACCAGGACTTGATGGTCTCCCCGACGGTGAGGCCGAAGTACTCCTTGACGAGCCAGAAGCCGGCGTCGTTGACGTGGCTGAAGAAGAGCGAGCCGCAGCCGATCGCGAGGACGAGCAGGGCCAGGTGGCTGGTCGTCAGCGTGGCGGCGAGGGGCCCGACGATGCCCGCCGCAGTGATCGTCGCCACCGTGGCCGAGCCGGTGCCGAGCCGGATCAGCACGGCCACCAGCCACCCGAGCACCAACACCGAGATGTTGACGCCGGTGGCCCAGTCCTTGATGACGTTGCCGACGCCCGCGTCGATGAGCGTCTGCTTGAAGCCGCCCCCGGCGGCGACGATGAGGATGATGCCGGCGATGGGCGGCAGGGCCGCGCCCACCGACGCGCTGACCTCGCTCTTGTCCAGGCCGGAGCCGAGCCCGAGGACGACGTAGCAGAACAGGACGGCGATGAGCAGGGCGACGGTCGGGGTGCCGAAGAAGTCGATGACGGTGCGGGCGCCGTTCTTCTTGTCCGTGACGAGCAGCTTGACGATGGCGTCGATGAGCATGAGCGCCACCGGCAGCGTGATGCCGATGATCGCGGCGGCGAAGGAGACGCGTCGACGCCCGGGAGCGAGCGGCGCCTCGAGGTCCTCGTACGTCGCGACCGGCCCCGTCGCCTTGCGGCCTCGGGCCGCTTCCTCGTTGCCGGGGGCGCTGCGCGCGAGCCGCGCGTCCGACCCACCGCCGCCGCGAACGTCCGACGCGCGGTCGGTGGTGTCGGCGCTGCCCGCACCGCCGACGCGTCCGGCACCCACACCGGCGCCCACCGGTTCCAGGAACCGGGCGTCGGCGTCGACGAACTTGGGAACCCACCGGTCCACGTAGCGCGCGAGCACGGGGCCGGCGACGATGACGGTCGGGATGGCGATGATGACGCCGTAGAGCAGGGTGCGACCGAGGTCGGCGTTGAGCAGGCCGATGGCGGTCAGCGGCCCGGGGTGCGGGGGTACCAGGCCGTGCAGGACCGATAGTCCGGCCAGGGCCGGGATGCCGATCTTCATGAGGGACAGTCCGGTTCGCCGGGCCACGAGGATGATGACCGGCACGAGGAGCACGACCCCGACCTCGAAGAAGAGGGGCAGGCCGAGGATCGCCGCGATGAGCGCCATGGCCCACGGCAGCCGCCCGGGCCCGACGCGGCCGACGATCGTCGACACGATGCGGTTCGCCCCGCCCGAGTCCTCGAGCAGCTTGCCGATCATCGCGCCGAGGGCGATGAGGACGCCGACCGCTCCGGCCGTGCTGCCGAACCCGTCGAGGAAGCTCGAGACGACGTCGCCCGGCGGCATGGTCGCCACGGCGCCGAGGACCGCCGAGCCGAGCATGAGCGACAGGAACGGGTGCACCTTGCCGAGGGTGATGAGCAGGACGACCGCGAGGATGCCGAGGATGCAGGCGGCGACGAGCTGACCGTCGCCGGCGTAGGGAACCGCCGGCGGGTCTGCGGGCAACGCGAACGGGAGGTTCAGGGGCGCGATGGCGGGGTGCAGGATCATGCCTGGTTGTCCTTTCGCAGACCGAGCGCGGCGAGGGCGCGATCGAGAACCTGGGCGGCGGTGCCCTCGTTCGTCACCGAGATACCCGGTTCGTCGTCGTCCAACGGTTCGAGGGTGGCGATCTGGCTGGGGAGCAGGGACGCGGGCATGTAGTGGCCGGGTCGGTGCTCCATGCGGTCGCGGATGAGTCCGGCGGGCGCCGTGACGTGGAGGAAGCGCACATGGGGGCGGTCACGGCGCAGGACGTCGCGGTAGGCGCGACGCAGCGCCGAGCAGGTCACGACGGCCGACTCCCCCGCGGCCTCCTTTGCGCTGATCCAGCTGCCGATCGCCTCGAGCCACGGCCAGCGGTCGTCGTCGACGAGCGCCTGCCCGCTGCGCATCTTCTCGACGTTGGCCTCGGAGTGGAAGGCGTCGCCCTCGGCGAACTCCCAGCGCATGACCGTGGAGATGCCCTTGGCGAGGGTCGTCTTCCCGCTGCCGGACACCCCCATGACGATGACGATGTCCGGCCCTGTCGCCGGCCGCCGGGGTGCCGCATCGTCGCCCATGCTCTCGAACGTAGCCCCGGCTCCGCCCTCGGAGGGGCGTAGAGGCCCGGCGGGCTACGGTGTGCGGGTGTCTGAGAGCACGACGCCCCGGCCGCTCGAGAGCGCCACTGCCGCCCCTGTCGCCCCGGTCGGCGCAGCTGTCGCAGCTGTCGTCTCGCCGCGCGGGGCCACTCGGCGCCTCGTCCCGTGGCAGGCGAAGTTCGCCGCGCTGGCCCTGATCTGGGGGTCGAGCTTCCTGCTCATGAAGGTCGGCCTGCGCTGGTTCGCTCCGCCACAGATCGCGACGGCCCGGGTCCTCCTCGGCGCCGCCACCGTGACGCTGTTGCTCCACCTGCTCGGCGGGCGGCTGCCTCGCTCGCGCGAGGTGTGGCTCCACCTGCTCGTCGTCGGGTTCTTCCTGGCGTGCCTGCCCTTCGTCCTGTTCCCCCTGGGCGAGGAACGGATCGCCTCGGCGCTGGCCGGTATCGGCAACGCCACGACGCCGCTCGCCACGGTCGTCGCCACGGCGGCGATGCTTCCTGCCGAGAGACTGCCGGGCCGCAAGGTCGCCGCCGTCGTCGCCGGGTTCGCGGGCGTGCTCGTCATCGCCCAGCCGTGGCAGTCGGCGGGGCGCCCGGACCTGCTGGGTCTCGGGTTCACGCTCGTCGCCGGCGTCTCCTACGGCGTCGGCTGGACGTGGGTGCGCAAGTACCTGACCAAGGGGGACCTCGGCGGCCTACAGCTGCCCGCGGCGCTGCTGCTCGTCGCCTCGGGGCAGATGGTCGTCGTGCTGTCCGTCTGGTGGATGCTGCACCGGGAGACCGTCAGGGCGCCGTGGTCGCCGAGCCCGGGGGCGACCGGCGGCTGGGCACAGCCGGTGCTGGCCCTCCTCGCGCTCGGGATCCTCGGCACGGGCCTGGCCTACCTACTGCAGTTCGACGTGGTGCGTGCGGTCGGCCAGCACGTCGGCTCGCTGGTCACCTACCTGATCCCGGTCGTGTCGGTGGCGCTCGGCTACCTTCTGCTGGGAGAGCGGCTCGGCGTCTGGCAGCTGGTCGGTGCAGCCGTGATCCTCTCGGCCGCGGCCGTCGTCGCCCGCCCCGACCGGCGCCGCAGCACCACACCCGGCTGAGCCGAGCGCGTGGCGCGACGCACCGTTGCCGTCGGCCCGGGTCGGTACGCGTCGTGGATCGTCAGCGGAAGGCGCTCGGGAAGGCGCCGATGATGCCGCCGCTCAGCATGTCCGCCATCCGGAGGATGTGCGCGTGGACGGCGTCGTAGTCGGCCACGCCGGTGGCGTAGCCGCCTGCGAGCTCGTGGGCCGCCTCGGCCAGGGTCTGGTCGAGGTGCACCCGCATGTCGTCCCGCAGGACGGCATCAGGCCAGAACCGGGGGTTCGCCGCGGAGAGGAAGTCGGCGATGTCGTTCGCGTTCGCGTACCAGCGGGTCCTGGCGCTGGTGAAGGCGGCCGTGTCACCGGCCTTGGCCGCCTCGAGGATCTCGACGGCGATCGTGATGTGGTCGTGCAGCAGCGCGGTCAGCCGTGCACCGGCCGCGTCGCCGTAGAAGGGCGCGATGGCGGCCCCGATGTCGGACTGGTTCTGCAGCAGCCGGCCCGCGGCGGCCGGGAACCCGGCGGAGCCGTCGGCGAACGTCACGATCGCGAGCCTCGTCCAGGTCACGTGGTCCTCCCAGAGCTTGCGCATCTGGTCGTGGAACGCCTGCTGCCTCGCGGTCCGTGGCACCACCTCGTGCGTGCGGCTGAGCGTGACGGGCTGGGCGGCGTCCGCGCTGCTTCGCGGAAAGGCCCACAGGAGAAGGACGCCGACGAGGGCCAGTGCCACCACGGGGAGCACCAGGGCGGGCCATCTGAGGTCGGTCTGCTCGGCGGCCAGAGGGGACGGGGACGGGGACGGGGACTGTTTCGCGCTCATGGTGGTCCTTCCCTGGTGCTGCTGTGACTGCTGACGAGGTGGTCGCCGCCGCGGGAGGCGAGGACTCGGCGACGGGGACGGCAGGAGAGGTCGTGCTGTTGGTGTCGCTGCGGCACCTGGCTCTTACCGCACTGGCAGGCCGGTAAGACTCCTCGCGGCCGATGCCACCAACAGGTCGTCCACCTCGTCCGCGCCCTGGTCATCTCGCCGGAGCCGCGACACCCCGTCGACCCCTGGAGCCCCCATGGCCACCATCGACAGCCACCCCGGGAGGAATGCGTCGTGGCCACGGCGTTCGTGCTGACCGGCGGCGGAAGCCTGGGAGCCGTCCAGGTCGGCATGCTGGCAGCCCTGCACGAGAGCGGGATCCGTCCGGACCTGCTCGTGGGCACGTCCGTGGGAGCCGTCAACGCCGCGTATGTCGCCGGCGCGGCGAGCCCGGACGCGTCTTCGCTCGGAGCACGCGTGAGCTCGCTGGCCCGCCTCTGGCAGGACCTGCACCGTCGCGACGTCTTCCGGCTCGAGCCGCACCGCTGGTGGGATGCGGCCCGGGGCAGCCAGCCATCTATGTTCTCCGGCGACGGACTCGCGCAGCTGCTCCACCGCCACCTCGGCTACGACACCCTCGAAGAGGCCCACATCCCCGTGGCCGTGACCGTGACCGACCTCGTCACCGGCATCGGCAGCCTTCTGTACCAGGGCCCCTCGGCCGACGCCGTTCGCGCGAGCGCTGCCATCCCGGGCGTCCTGCCCCCGGTCCACCTGCAGGGCAGCACGTTCGTGGACGGCGCGATCGGTGAGCTGGACGTGCTCACCCGCACGGCTGCTCACGACGTCACCGACCTGTATTTGCTTCCCGGCGGCTACCCCTGCGCCGGCAGCCCCCCGACGTCCGCGCTCGGCATCGCGCTGACCTCGTTGAGCCTCCTGCTGCACCGTGGGCTCATCGGGCAGGTGCGCGCCTACACGGGCGCAGCGCGGCTGCACATCATTCCGCCGCTCTGTCCCCTCGCCACCTCTCCCGCCGACTTCACCCAGACGTCGGCACTGGTGCACCGCGCTCACCGGAGCACCCGCGCCTGGCTGCACGGGCGCGGCGACGACCGCGCCTTCACCGGCGATCCGAGCGTCCTCGCCCTGCACACCCATGACCGGCGACCGGTCACCGAACCCTGAACCCGTCCACCAGCCCGCCACGAGGAAGGAACCGTCCGGTGCACGCACCCCACCCACAGAGCCAGGGGCACCTGGCGCCAGCTCGACGTCGTCCATGGACAGGTACGGGCGCGGTCACCGTGCCCGACGTCGAGCAGGCAGCCTCAGGAGCCCGCACGATGTTGCAGGCGCTGGGCATCGACCTCAGCGACGAGTCCTTGAGCCGCACGCCCGAACGGATGGCCGCCGCCCTTGCCGAGCTGATGAGCCCGCGCCCCTTCCAGCTGACGACCTTCCCCAACGACGGCGGCTACGACGAGCTCATCGTCGCCCGGGGCATCCCGCTGCGCTCGCTCTGCGAGCACCACATGCTCCCGTTCGTGGGAGTGGCCCACATCGGTTACCTCCCGGGCGACCGCATCCTGGGCCTGTCCAAGCTGGCCCGGGCGCTCGAGCACTTCGCGCGCCGCCCACAGGTCCAGGAGAGGCTCACCACCCAGGTCGCCAACTGGCTGAGCGCCCAGCTCTCCCCCGTCGGCGTCGGAGTCGTCATCGAGGCCGAGCACCTGTGCATGACCCTCCGAGGGGTCCAGGCCGCAGGCACGACCACCATCACCTCGAGCCTGCTCGGCGTCCTGCGCGAGGACTCGCGCTCGCGTTCGGAGTTCCTCGCGCTGACCCGACCCGCGGGATGAGGTCCCGGGGACGCCACTGCCGACCGCGCGTAGGGGGCCGCGCGGCCGGCAGGGCTTCGGTCGCCGGGACGCGTGCCGGGAGGGGGACGCGTCGACCGGCGGTCAGCCGCGGTTGAACAACCGCGACAGCAGGCCGCCACCGGAGGCGGACGGGTCCTTCTGGTGCCCGGCGCAGCGCTGGGCGGCCGGGACGTTGCGCATGACCTGGTCGACATGCTGGCCGCAGCCGGCCCAGGTCGTCTTGCCGCAGGTCCGGCAGGTGGCGGGACGGCACATGGTGGTTCTCCTTCGGTGATGCCGGCGAGGCGGCGGGACGGGTGCGCGGGGTCGCGCGGTTCGGTCGAGGGGATCAGGACATGGGCGGCAGGGTCAGGCGGCGTCGCCGCGTGCACCCGCCACGAGCGGTCGCCCGGACGCCTGCCAGGCCGAGGTGCCGCCGTCGACGGAACGAGCGTCGTAGCCGAGGCGGACCAGCAGGTCGGCCATGGCGCGGCTGCGGTTGCCACTGGCGCAGATGACGTACACCGGACGCGAGGCGTCGAGCTCTCCGACGCGAGAGGCCAGCTGGCCCATCGGCACGAGGCGCGCGCCGGGAACGTGGCCACCGACATACTCGCCGGGCTCACGCACGTCGACGACGGACGCGCCGTCGGCGCGGGCCGCGGCCAGCTCCTCGATGGTGACGGTGACGCTCATGGGCACTCCTTCAGCTCCGACTCGATACCCCATGGGGTATATGATGGACCCGACCATAACCCGGGAAGGGTCGCCGCGCCAAACAGGCTCGCGACCCGGAATGAACCAGCGAGGGCCTTGGTTGGATACCCCGGCGGGTATCACACACCTCGCCAGAAGGAGAACACCATGACCACCCGCAACCTCACCGGGTCGGACTTCGAGTCGACCGTCACCGACGAAGGCATCGTCCTCGTCGACTTCTGGGCCTCCTGGTGCGGCCCGTGCCGGATGTTCGCGCCGGTGTACGAGGCCGCCTCCGAGCAGCACCCAGACATCGTCTTCGGCAAGGTGGACACCGAGGCCGAGCAGGCCCTGGCCTCCGCCGCGCGGATCACCTCGATCCCCACGCTCATGGCCTTCCGTGACGGCGTCCTCGTCTTCAGCCAGCCGGGCGCCCTGCCGGCGGCCGCCCTCGAGCAGGTCATCACCGCCGTCCGCGAGCTCGACATGGACGACGTGCGCCGCCAGGTCGCCGCCCAGCAGCCCTCGAGCACCACGTCCGCGTGAGGCGCCCGATGACGAGCGGTGCCGTCGACCCGGCGCAAACGCGTCCCTGACCCGAAAACCGCTGCGCCGCAAGGCGCTTCCGAAGGAACCGAACATGGTCACGCTCAACACCGACGACCTCACCCCCGTCGTCAACCGCCTCAAGCGCGCCCAGGGCCAGCTGGGCGGCGTCATCCGCCTCATCGAGGAGGGTCGGGACTGCCAGGACATCGTCCAACAGCTCGCCGCCGTGAACCGCGCCCTCGACCGGGCCGGCTTCGCCATCGTCTCCTCGGGCCTGCGCGAGTGCCTGACCAGCCCCGACGGCGGCACCCCCGAGGACCGGGCCCTCATGGAGAAGCTCTTCCTCAGCCTCGCATGAGCAGCGGACGCACCGGCCTGCTCCCGCCGATCCGCCTCGGGCTTCGTGCGAACCTCGCCCAGTTCGCGCTCCTCGTCGCGGTCAACGGGCTCGTGGGCGGCATGCTCGGGCAGGAACGCACCGTGCTGCCACTGCTGGCGAGCAGCGAGTTCCACGTCGAGAAGTACTCCGCCGCTCTCACCTACATCGTCGCCTTCGGGCTGTCGAAGGCTGTGACGAACTACGTCGCCGGCACGTGGTCGGACCGGTTCGGCCGCAGACCGGTCCTGCTGGCGGGCTGGCTCGTCGCCGTCCCCGTGCCCCTGCTGCTCATCGTCGCCCCGAGCTGGGGCGTGGTCATCGCCGCCAACGTCCTGCTCGGCATCAGCCAGGGGCTGACCTGGTCCACGACGGTGATCATGAAGATCGACCTCGTCGGCCCGGGCAGCCGAGGCCTGGCCATGGGGTTCAACGAGGCCGCCGGCTACGTCGCCGTCGCCGCCACCGCCCTGGCCACCGGCTACCTGGCCGACGCCTACGGCCTGCGCCCGGCTCCCTTCCTGCTCGGCCTCGCGTTCGCCGCGCTCGGGCTGGGTCTGTCGACCTTCGCGGTCCGTGAGAGCCGGGACCATGCCCGCCTGGAGGCGGCGCAGCACGACGCGGCCCGGGGCGGGAGCACTGCGACACCGCACCACCTCACCGACCGGGACGTGGCTGTCCGCACGAGCTTTGGCGACCCGGCGCTGTCGGCGGCGAGCCAGGCCGGGCTCGTCAACAACCTCAACGACGGACTGGCCTGGGGCCTGTTCCCCCTGCTGTTCGCGACCGCAGGTCTGCCGCTGCAGCAGATCGGCATCCTCGTCGCCACCTACCCCGCCGTGTGGGGCCTCGGGCAGCTGGCCACCGGTGCGCTGTCAGACCGATGGGGCCGCAAGTGGCTCATCGTCGCCGGCATGATGACCCAGGCACTGGCACTCGGGCTCGTCGCCGTGGCAGGCACGTTCACCGTCTGGCTGGTCGCCGCCGCGGCGCTCGGCGCGGGCACGGCCATGGTCTACCCGACGCTCCTCGCCACGATCGGCGACGTCGCCCACCCTTCGTGGCGGGCGCGGGCGGTCGGGGTGTACCGGCTCTGGCGCGACGGCGGTTTCGCGGTCGGGGCGGTCCTCGGCGGCATCATCGCCGATGCGTACGGTCTGCGGCCGGCCGTGTGGGTCGTCGCCGCCCTCACGGCCGCCTCCGGCGTCGTCGTGGCCGTGCGCATGTACGAGACGCACCGGCAGGGCCGGCCGCGGGTCACCCCAGCGCGTCGAGGCGTGCCACCTCATCGGGGGTGAGCCGCAGCGACGCGGCAGCGACGTTGTCCTGGAGGTGCACCGGGTCGCCGGTGCCGGGGATGGCCAGCACGTGCGCGCCCAGGGCGAGCGACCAGGCCAGTCGGACCTGTGCGGGGCTGACCTCGTGCCTCTCGGCGACCTCGCGCACCGCGTCCTCGGTGGCCTGCTCCGCTGCCGGACCGCCTTCGCGACCCTGGCCCGCGATCGCGAAGAAGGGGACGAAGGCGATGCGATGCTCAGCGCAGTGGTCGACGATGGCTCGGCTGTCCTCGGCCCGGTAGCCGACGGCGCAGCGGTTCTGGACGCAGACGATCTCGGTGACGGCCTGCGCCTCCCGGACCTGCTCGAGCGTCACGTTGGACACGCCGACGTGTCGCACCAGTCCGTCCCGGACCAGGTCGGACAAGGCCCCGACGTGGCCCGCGACGGGCCGTCCGGGCCCGTTGTGGCGGTAGTTGACGACGTCGAGGTGGTCGCGGCCGAGCTCTCGGAGGTTCTGCTCCACCTGCCCGCGCAGCTGCTCCGGCCCGGCCCAGGGCATCCACTCGCCTGACGGGTCACGGCGGGGGCCGACCTTCGTGACGATGGTCAGGTCGTCGTCGTACGGCGCGAGCGCGGCGTGGATCAGGTGGTTGGCCGACAGCCACGGCGAGAAGTAGAACGCGGCAGTGTCGATGTGGTTGACCCCCAGCTCGACCGCGCGCCGGAGTACCGCGATCGAGGTGTCACGGTCTCGGCGTTCGCCGAGGTCGAAGGCGGCGGTGCCGGTGAGCCGCATGGCGCCGAGGCCCAGGCGGTTCACGGTGCGGTCACCGAGCGTCCAGGTGCCACTCGCGGAAGCGTCGAGGTGCGCGATCGAGGTCATAGAAGGCCTTTCGTGCAGCGAGGAGTCCGCGGTCCGGACCCGTCGGCACAGGGTGTCGGACGCTCGTTGGGGAGCGCCACCACTTCGGTCCAGGCCGAAACCGCGGGTTTTCACAGCCGGCGGGGCGTTCGGTGCAGCGTCGGGTCTCGCTCAGGGGGCACGCTGCAGCAGCAGGTTCACGGTCGCGGGCGCATCGGGCGTGCTGGCGTCGATGAGGACGTACCGGGACCAGCGCGGATCGGTGGGAGCGGGGCCGGCGCACCAGCGTGAGCCAACCGTCACGGGTGGGTGGGCCAGCCCCTCGGCGACCGCCTCCGGGATGGCCGGTGCTGGCCGTTCCCCGCCGAGACCGCCTTGGTCGCAGAAGTCTGCGGCGTCGGCCGCGGAGACCCGGAAGACGAACAGGTAGCTCTCGGCGAACCCGGCGAACGCCCGGGTCGCGACCTGGCGGACGTCGGCGCGGTCGGGCAGACGCAGGTCGGCGCGCTCGAGCGCGTCGAACGGCCCCGGAACCCCGTGCCCGCCGGCGACGCCGACGGTCTCCCCCGTGGCGGTCCCGGCGTACGCGAACCAGCCGTACGCCACACCGGTGGAAGGGTCCGTCGGCGCTCCTGCCGGCGTCCCTCCGGGAGCGGCGGTGCCGGCGGTGCCGCATCCGGCCAGGGCGAGCGTGAGCGCGCCCGCGACGGCAGCGGCGGCAGCGGCGGCAGCGGCGGCCGCTGCGGACCGTCTCAGGACGCGGTTGCCGTGGTCCCCCATGAAGTCATTGTGCGCTGATCGCGGTGATCCGCCTGGGGGTTCTCAGGGCAACCCGGGTGCGTCACGCTGCGAGTGTGCCCGTGGGAGGCACCAAGGAGATCGGAAGGAAGTCGTGGCATGCGCACACCTGCACTGGTATCCCGTCTCGTCGCCGAGGCACTCGGCACCTTCGTGCTCGTCTTCGGCGGTTGTGGCACCGCCGTCTATGCGGCCCTCTACCTCCAGCCGAACGAGGCTGCCGGTCAGAGCGTCCAGCTCGGCGTCGGGCACGCCGGCGTCGCCCTCGCGTTCGGCCTCACCGTCATGACCATGGCGTACGCCGTGGGGCACGTGTCCGGCGCCCACTTCAACCCGGCGGTCACGATCGGGGCTGCGGTCGCCCAGCGCTTCCCGTGGAAGGACGTCCCCGCCTACGTCATCACCCAGGTGGCCGCGGGACTGCTCGCCGGCCTGGCCCTGTGGGGGATCGCGAGCGGCAAGCCCGGCTTCGACGTGACCGGCAATCTGGCCGCGAACGGATTCGGCGAGCACTCACCCGGCGGCTACGGCCTCTTCTCGGTGCTGTGCGCCGAGGCCCTGCTGACCGCGATCTTCCTCTACATCATCCTGGGGGCCACCGACGACCGGGCGCCCGTCGGGTTCGCACCGTTGGCCATCGGTCTCGGGCTCACGTTCATCCACCTCGTGTCGATCCCGATCAGCAACACGTCGGTGAACCCGGCCCGCTCCACTGCCGTCGCGTTCTTCAACGGCAACGGAGCGCCCGGGCAGCTCTGGGCCTTCTGGGTGGCACCCATCGTCGGCGCAGCGATCGCCGGGGCCACCTACTACCTGCTGACGGGCGTCGACCGTCGCTCCGAGGAGATCACCGGCATGGTCGACCCCAAGGACGTCAGCGGCAGCTAGGGCAGGGCCGAGTCCACCCCTCCTTCACGGCGCGGAGAACCAGTCCCCGGCAGTCGCCCCCTGCCTACGACTCCTTGGTGTCGGTGGGTTCGGCGGCGTTGTCCTCGGCCTCCTCGGCCTCCTTGGCCGCGGCTTCGACGTCCTTGGCGACGACGTCGTCGATGGCGGTCAGGACGATCGCGTTGGCCCTCTGGAGGGCTCGTTGCAGCTCCACGGCGGCAGGGTCGGAGACGAGGGCGACGATGCCGGAGTGCCCGGGCTCGATCGCCGACTCCAGATCGTCCGCCAGCTCACGCCGGTGATGCAGCTGTCCCACCTTGCCGGCCGCAGCCCCGGCCGCCCCCAACAGCGCCGCGCCCCCGATGATCGACGGGGGGAAGATGAGCCCGAGGGCCGCCCCACCGACGATTCCCCAGGTCAGGCCGCGACGGGTCGTGTGGTCGGTCGCCCGCTGGACCTCGAGCTTTCCGTCCGTCTCGCGCTTCACCACGATGACGCCCTCGATCTCGACGTGCCGGCCGTCCTCCACCTCCTTGAGGGCGGCGTACGCCTCCTGCGCACTCGTCGTGTCCGCGAAGTCCGCGATCAGCAGCGTGTAGGCGCCGTCGGACACGGCACCGACGACCGTGACCGGGGGCTCCGCGGCCTTGCTTGCATCTTCTGACATGGCGTCTCCTCGTTCAGAGAAGGGTTCAGCGGCGGCGGCCGAACTCGGAATGCCTGGCACATCGCACGCTACTCCGCGGCTCCGGCACCCGACGCCGTCTTCGCGACACACGTCGGGCCCGCCCCGGCACGGCACCCGACGAAGCGCGTCAGGCCCCGCCGTCGAAGAAGCCGAGGAGCGCCGGTGCCGGGTGCAGGAAGGTGCTGAGGTTGGCCGCGCTGATGACGGCGAACGCAGCGGCGAGGCCGAGGACCGAGACCGCCGTGACCACGCGCGGCCCGCGCAGGTGCCACGGCTCGGCGGCGACCCCGCGGCGTGGCCACACCCGCACGGCCAGGACGGCGAGGCCGAGCGTCACGACGGCACCGACCCCCACCATGACCGCGTGGTAGGCGGCGAAGTCGCCGACCAGGCGTGTCAACGCGGGGGGCACGGCCGCGTCCGGAGACTGCAGCGCCCGCCTGATCTCGCGCACCGTGAGCGCCATCCCACCCTCGGCGACTCCGTCCGGCGCGGTGCCGCCCCGGCCGACCGGCAGCAGGCCGAGGGCGGAGGACATCGGCGCGAGGGCGCCCTGCACGTTCGCGGCCACCAGCAGGACCGCGAGGAGGAGCAACGGCGCCTCGAGCACCCCGGCCACCGCCAGCCGGGCCCGGCGTCCGCGAGCCCGCGAACCCACGTACTCGTGCCACGTGCGCCGGGCGAGCCGCACCACGAGCACGAGCAGGACCCCACCGAGGACAGCCTTGACCACGTGGAACCGCGCCCAGAACGCCACGGCGCGCTCGAGATCGGGGCCGGCGTCGACCGCACCGGATCGCCACCAGTGATCGAGTCCGCGCGCGACGGCCGCGCCGAGGGCGGCGACGTCCGGGTACCCGCCGCCGGGCCACAGCGAGGCGGCGGAGAACGGCAGGAGGGCGACGGCGAGCAGAGCGAGGGCGACGCCCGCAGCCGGGCGGAACAGGGCGCGCGCGCCCGACTGGGCGGTGGGCGGTGTCGTGCGGGCGGCATCGGGGGGCTCCTCGGGTAGGTCGGGACGGGCGCGGCTCCGCCCCGCTCGGCTCGGACGCTACGGGGCCGGAGCCAGCCCCCACATCCACCCGTGGGGCGAGAGCTCTTCTCTTGCAGCACGACCGGGGTCGGACGCCTGCTGGGACCCCGGGCGCACGAGGCGTCGCGGAGGAGGGGTCGTCCGCCATGCGCCTGTCAGACCGCGTCCACCACGACGACGTGCAGCACCCGGGGCCCGTGAACACCTTCGACGCGGTTCAGCTCGATGTCGCTCGTGGCGCTGGGGCCGCTGATCCACGTCTGGGGACGCGAGGGGTCGAGCAGCGCCACGGCGTCCGGGACGTCCGTTACGAGCTGGTCGGCGCGGACGACGCACACATGGTGGTCGGGTACGAGCGAGAGGGCGCGACGCCCTTGGCCCGGTCCGTGGTCGAGCACGATGGTGCCCGTCTCGGCGATGGCAACCGCAGCCGTGGTCACCACGGCCTCCAGCCGGTCGAGCTGCGCGGCGGTCAGACCGGCGCCGGGGGCTCCGCCAGGCACGTCGAAGGGGAACCCCTCCGGCACGGCGACCGACGCCGCACCGTCGAGCGCCGAAGCCATCGCGGCCGGGACCTCCTCCTCCGAGCACCTGGTCACGAGGGCCCGGTAGTCCTCTACGCGCTCGATGAAGAGGGCGACGAGGTCGGCCACCCCACCCCGTCCGGGGACGGTGCGGGGGGCCGCGGGGGCCGGGGCCGCATCGCGGAGGGCGGTGCGCACGGCCGCGAGCACGGCGTCACGGGCGGGCACCGTGGATGCCGGAGGTGTCGGCACGGCCTCGACCGTCGCACCCGCTACGGCCGCCGCACCCGAGCGTGCCTGTGCTGCACTGTCCCTCATCGACTACCTCGCTCCTCGTGCCGACCGCCGGCCGTCCTCGACCACCAGGTGCGGAACGACTCCTTGGGCGGTGTGGGCAGGTCGCGGGCGTCAGTCCACCGACTGGCTGGCCCCGGCAGACGCGGCAGCACCGCCGACGGGAAGGCGTTCGTGTGTTTGCGACCGGGCACGACGGCGGAGCCGAGGGCGGCGACGCGCTCGAGGGCCCGCAGCCGGCTGGGCTGTCCGAGCGCCCACGCGGCGCCCTTCATGGCGATGGCCTCCGGCTTGGGCAGCAGGTGCCCGCGTCCGGGGCGGTGGGCGTCGACCACCTGGGAACGCAGCTCGACGAGCACCGAGGGGATGTCGATGCGCACCGGGCAGGCCTCGAAGCAGGCGCCGCAGAGCGTCGACGCGTAGGGCAGCGAGTCGACCTGCTCGTCCGCGCCGACCCCGTGCAGCAACGGGTTGAGGATCGCGCCGATCGGCCCGGGGTAGACCGAGCCGTAGGCATGCCCGCCGGTGCGTTCGTAGACGGGGCAGACGTTGAGGCAGGCCGAGCACCGGATGCAGCGCAGGGCCTGCCGGCCGACCTCGTCGGCGAGGGCGCGCGTGCGGCCGTTGTCCAGGAGCACGACGTGCACCTCCTGCGGGCCGTCGCCCGGAGTCACGCCCGACCACGTGCTCGTGTACGGGTTCATCCGCTCCCCCGTGGACGAGCGCGGCAGGAGGCGCAGGAACACGTCGAGGTCGCTCCACATGGGCACGACCTTCTCGATGCCGACGACCGAGACGAGGATCTCGGGCAGCGTCAGGCACATCCGGCCGTTGCCTTCGGATTCGACGACGACCAGCGTCCCCGAGTCGGCGACTGCGAAGTTCGCGCCGGAGACGGCCATGCGGGCCGTGAGGAACTTGTCACGCAGGTGCAGGCGCGCGGCTTCGGCCAGGCGGGCCGGGTCGTCGGTCAGGTCGTCGGGGGCCGGACGTCCGACGGCACCCATTTCCCTCCGGAAGATGTCGCGGATCTCCGTGCGGTTGCGGTGGATCGCCGGCACGAGGATGTGGGAGGGCAGGTCGTGACCGAGCTGGACGATCAGTTCGGCGAGGTCGGTCTCCCAGGCAGCGATGCCGTCGGCCTCGAGGGCTTCGTTGAGGCCGATCTCCTGGGTGGCCATCGACTTGACCTTGACGACCTCGTCGACCGCGTGACGTTTCGCGATCGAGGCGACGATGGCGCAGGCCTCGGCGGCGTCCCGCGCCCAGTGGACCACGGCGCCGTTCCTGGTCAGGGACTCCTCGAGCCGCAGGAGGTGCTCGTCCAGGTGGCGAAGCGTGCGGTCCTTGATGGCGGCGCCGGCAAGACGCAGGTCCTCCCAGTTGTCCACCTCGGCGACGACAGCAGCACGCTTGCGGCGGATCGTTCCAGTGGCGTGCGCAAGGTTGTGACGGAGCTGGCTGTCCCCCAGTGCTTTTCGGGCGGCGTCCGGAAACGGCGGCATGCCGACGAAGGTGGCGCTCACGCGGTCCGCCCCTGCCCCGGCGCCCCCGCGGTCGACGACGCGTCGGAGGCCAGGACCTCGGCGAGGTGCATGACCCGGATCGGCGAGCCGTCCCGCGACAGCAGCCCGCCCACGTGCAGGAGACACGACGAGTCGCTCGCGACGAGAACGTCCGCACCGGCGTCCCGCACGTGGCGGATCTTGTCCCGCCCCATGGCGGTCGAGACGTCGGCGTTCTTGACGGCGAACGTGCCGCCGAAGCCGCAGCAGGACTCGGCGTCGGGCAGCTCGACGAGCTCGAGACCGCGCACGGCCCGCAGCAGCCGCGTGGGGCGGTCTCCGACGCCGAGCATCCGCAGGCTGTGGCACGTCGGGTGGTAGGTGACCCGGCCCGCGAAGGAGGCTCCGACATCGGTGACGCCGAGCACGTCGACGAGGAACTCGGTCAGCTCGAGCACGCGCGGCGCCGTCCGCGTGACTGCGTCCTGCAGTGTCGCGTCGCCGGACCGGCGCGCCACGATCGCGTGCTGGTGACGGGCGGACCCGGCACAGGAGCCCGACGGCGTGACGACGTAGTCGTAGGCCTCGAACGCCGTGACGAAGTTCCGCACGACGGGCACGGCCTCGTCGAGGTAGCCGGTGTTGACCATCGGCTGCCCGCAGCACGTCTGGGCTGCAGGGAAGTCCGCATCAACCCCGAGGCGGCGCAACAGCCGGAAGACGGCCTTGCCGACGTCGGGGAAGAGCGCGTCGTTGATGCAGGTGACGAGCACCGCGACCTTCACGGGAGGCTCCTTGGCGTCGAGGTGGTCACGAGCGAGGCTCGTACCGCGGAAGGTCGTGCGTTCGGGCCACGAGCGCCCGCAGCTCGGCCAGGTCGGGACCCACGACCCCCACCGCGCGTGCCTGCACGAGGACGTTCCCGAGCGCCGTGGCCTCGACCGGTCCGGCCACGACGCGCCGACCCGACCGGTTGGCGATCGCCTGGCACAGCAGCCGGTTCTGGGATCCACCGCCGACGACGTGGACGGTGCCGACACGCCTGCCGGTCAGTCGGGCAGCGGTGTCCAGGGCCGCTGCGTACGCGTCGGCCAGGCTCTCCAGGATGGTCCGGATGATCGCCGGCCGCGTCGTCGGCGCCGGCAGGTCGTGGTCCACACACCATTTCGCGACGCGCTCGCCCATGTCCCCCGGGGGCAGGAAGCGCGGGTCCTGCACGTCGACGACTGGCACGGACGCCGGGTCGACCTCCGCTGCGGCGGAGAGCAACCCGGCCAGGTCGTTGCCTCCGGCGGCCAGGCCGTCCTCGCGGTCCCAGGCGCGCAGCGCCTCGCTGAGGATCCAGGTGCCCATCACGTTGGTGAGGAAGCGCGTCCGTCCGTCGACGCCCCCCTCGTTGGTGAAGTTCGCGGCGCGCGCCGCGTCGGTCACCACGGGGTCGGCCAGCTCGACGCCGACGAGCCCCCACGTGCCCAGCGACAGGTAGGCCGCGTCGTCACCCTGCAACGGGGCGCCGACGACGGCGGAGGCCGTGTCGTGCGACCCGACCGCGACGACGGGCACGCCGGGCAGGCCGGTGTCGCCGGCCACCTGGTCGGTCATCGAGCCGATCGTCGTCCCCGGGTCGACGAGGTCGGCCAGCAGGTGCGAAGGCACCCCGAGACGGTCGAGCAGCTCGCTGTCCCAGGCACCGCTGCGTGGGTCGAGCAGACCGGTGGTGGAGGCGTTGGTGCGCTCGGCGACCATCCGTCCGGTGAGCCACCAGGCGAGGAGGTCGGGGATGAGCAGCAGGCGGTCCGCCAGCTCGGTCCACGGGTCGGCCGCGAGCTGGTAGGCGGTGTTGAACGGCAGGAACTGCAGCCCGTTGCGGGCGTACAGCTCGTCCTGGCCGACGAGGGCGTGCGCGTTGGCCGGCCCGACGGCGAGGCGGTGCTCGTCCCGGTAGTGGAACGGCAGCCCGAGGAGCCGGTCGCCGCGCACCAGCCCGTAGTCCACGGCCCAGGCGTCGATGCCGACGCTGGCCAGGCCGCCGGCGCCGGAGGCCTCGCGCCCGGCGGCCCGCAGGCCGCCGAGCGCTCCGGCGTACAGCGACGGCAGGTTCCAGTGCAACCCGGACGGCAGGCGCAGCGGACCGTTGGCGAACCGTGCGGTCTCTCGCAGCTCGAGCCGGTCCGGGCCGACCTCGGCGAGGACGACCCGGCCGCTCGTGGCACCGAGGTCGACCGCGGCGACAAGGGCCGTCCCTGACGAGTTCGAGCTCATGCCGTCACCGGAGGAACGCTGCGGCCACGCCGGAGTCGACGGGAACGTGCAGGCCCGTGGTCTGGGTCATGTCGGGCCCGACGAGCGCGAAGACCGCCGCCGCGCAGTGCTCCGGCAGGACCTCCTTCTTCAGCAGGGTGCGCTGGGCGTAGAAGGCACCGAGGTCCTTCTCCTCGACCCCGTAGACGGCGGCACGGTTGGCACCCCATCCGCTGGAGAAGATTCCCGAGCCCTGCACGACGCCGTCCGGGTTGATGCCGTTGACCTTGACGCCGTACTGGCCGAGCTCGGCGGCGAGGAGCCGCACCTGGTGAGCCTGGTCGGCCTTGACGGCGCTGTAGGCGATGTTGTTCGGGCCGGCGAAGATCGAGTTCTTGCTCGAGATGTAGACGATGTCGCCGCCGAGGCCCTGGTCGATGAGCACCCTGGCCGCGGCGCGGGAGACGAGGAAGGACCCCTTGGCCATGACGGCGTGCTGCAGGTCCCAGTCGGCCACCGACGTGTCGAGCAGCGATCGCGACAGGGACAGGCCGGCATTGTTGACGACGAGGTCGAGGCCACCGAAGGCGAGCACGGCCGCGTCGACGGCCGCCTGCACGGCCGCCTCGTCGGACACGTCTGCCCGGACTCCGATGGCGACGTCCGCGCCACCGATCTCGGCAGCGGCGTCCTGGGCCTTCCCGAGGTCGAGGTCGGCCACGACGACGCAGGCGCCCTCCGCGGCAAGGCGGTTCGCGATGGCCTTGCCGATGCCCGACGCGGCACCGGTGACGAGGGCGATGC
This sequence comes from Intrasporangium zincisolvens, assembly GCF_034724055.1. Taxonomy (NCBI): domain Bacteria; kingdom Bacillati; phylum Actinomycetota; class Actinomycetes; order Micrococcales; family Intrasporangiaceae; genus Intrasporangium; species Intrasporangium zincisolvens. The sequence continues at coordinate 18,254 of NZ_JAWIIL010000011.1, read as the reverse complement.
GGGTCGCGAGCGGCTTCGGCTTGGGCATCCGCTGCAGCTTGGCCTCCTCGAGCGCCCAGTACTCGATGCGGAACTTCTCCGCCTCGTCGATGGGGGCGTAGCTCGACAGGCCCTCGGCGCCGCGCATCACGTTGATGGCGTTGACGTAGAACTCGCCAGCGACCCGGGCGGTCTGCTTGTCCTTGCCGTAGGAGAACATCCCGACGCCGGGCACGAGCACGATGAGCGGGTCCGCGCCGCGGATCGCCGGGCTGTCGGGCGTCGCGTTGCGCTCGTAGTAGCCGCGGTAGTCCTCGCGGTAGGGCTCGTGTAGCTCCTTGAGCCGGGCCGTCATCTCCTCGGCCGTGGCGGTGGCCGGCAGGTCGAGCACCAGCGGCTTGACCTTGGTGCGCAGGAAGTGGTCCGGGCAGCTGGTGCCGAGGTCGGCCAGGCGCGGGTGCTCCGCGTGGGCGAGGAAGTCGAGGACGACGTCGGAGTCGGTGTAGTGGCCGACCATCGGGCGGTCGGTGCTGGCGATCCCGCGGATCGTCGCTGCGATGGCAGCCGCCCGCGCGTGACGCTCGATGGCGGGCAGCGCACCGTAGCCGGGCAGCTCGGCCCCGAACGGCTCGGGCTTGCTGTTCTGCTCGATGTAGGCGGCGGCGGTCTGGATGATCCAGAGCGAGTTCTGCTCGCACTCCTCGCTGCTCGCGCCCCACGCGGTCACCCCGTGGCCGCCGAGGATGCAACCGATGGCCTGCGGGTTCGCCTCCTTGATGGCGGCGATGTCGAGGCCGAGCTGGAAGCCCGGGCGGCGCCACGGGACCCAGACCACCTTGTCGCCGAAGATCTTGGCGGTCAGCTCCTCACCGTCGGTGGACGTCGCGATCGCGATGCCGGAGTCCGGGTGCAGGTGGTCGACGTGCGGGGCGTCGACGAGGCCGTGCATCGCGGTGTCGATCGAGGGGGCGGCGCCGCCCTTGCCGTGCAGGCAGTAGTCGAACGCGGCGACCATCTCGTCCTCGCGCTCGAGGCCGGGGTACACGTCGACGAGGGCGCGCATCCGGTCCAGGCGCAGGACGGCCAGCCCCTCGGGCTTGAGCGTGCCGAGGTCACCGCCGGATCCCTTGACCCAGACCAGCTCGACGTCCTGGCCGGTCACCGGGTCGGTCTCGATGCCCTTGGCGGAGGTGTTGCCGCCGGCGTAGTTCGTGTTCTTCGGGTCGCTGCCCAGCCGGTTGGAGCGCGAGATCAGCTCTGCGACAGCGCTGCTCGTAGGGGTGGTGCTGGTGTTCGGGGACATGCTTCAGTTCCATCCTGCCTGCGCACCGCCGACGCGGTCGCGCTCGATCTGCTCTTGGTATCCGCTCGCCAGGTAGGCGCGCATCGGGTCGGCCGGGAGGCCGCGGCTCTCGCGCCACTGCGCGAGGGGCCGGCGGACGTCGGTGTAGAAGGCGTCCATGAAGATCTCGTTCGCGAGCAGCACGTCGCCGGTCTGCCGTGCCACCTCGAGGGCCGCCGTGTCGAGCAGCAGCGCGCGGGCGACCATCTCCTGGACGTTGAGCACCGAGCGGATCTGGCCCGGCACCTTCTTCTCGATGTTGTGGCACTGGTCGAGCATGAGCGCGACGTCCGAACCGGCCCCGTAGCCGCCACCGCGGATCACCTCGACGATGATCCGGAACAGCTGGAACGGGTCGGCCGCCCCGACCATGAGGTCGTCGTCGGCGTAGAAACGGCTGTTGAAGTCGAACGAACCGAGCCGACCCAGGCGCAGCAGCTGGGCGACGATGAACTCGATGTTCGTGCCGGGCGCGTGGTGACCGGTGTCCAGGCACACCATCGCCCGCTCGCCCAGGGCGACGACGTGGGCGTAGGACGTGCCCCAGTCCGGGACGTCCGTGTGGTAGAACGCCGGCTCGAAGAACTTGTACTCGAGGACGAGCCGCTGCTCCTCCCCCAGGTGCGCGTAGATCTCCGCGAGCCCCTCGGCCAGCCAGTCCTGCCGCTGGCGCATGTCGCCCTGGCCCGGGTAGTTCGTGCCGTCGGCGAGCCAGATCTTGAGGTCTCGCGAGCCGGTCTCGTTCATGATCTTGAGGCACTCGAGGTTGTGCTCCACGGCACGCCGCCGCACCCCGGGATCGGCGTTGGTCAGGCTGCCGAGCTTGTACTCGTCGTCCTGGAACGTGTTGCTGTTGACGGTGCCGAGCCGCACACCGTGGTCCTGGGCGAAGCGTCCGAGGGCGGCGTAGTCATCGACCGTGTCCCACGGGATGTGGATGGCGACCGACGGCGCCAGCCCGGTGAAGCGGTGCACGGCGGCGGCGTCGGCGATCTTCTCCTCGACGCTTCTGGGCGTGCCCGCGGAGCCGAAGACCTTGAAACGCGTGCCGGAGTTGCCGTAGGCCCAGGAGGGCACCTCGATGGCGAGCTCTCCGAGCCGGTCGGAGATCGATTCGAACGTTGTCATGGCGTCACTTCACATCTGGGTCGTGGGGCGGCTGCCGGAGCGGATGGAGCTGGTCGAGCTGGAGATGGTCGAGCTGGTCCTCGAGGTGGAAGATCTCCTCGAGCCGGAGGAAGCCCTGGTCGGGGGTGGTGTCGTCGAGGTCCACGAAGTACTCGGCCATCTCGGCCTGCCACCGGGCGTTGACCTCGGTCTGTGCCATGCCGGCCTGTGCCGCCTCGAGCGAGGGCGTCTCGACGTAGCCGATGAGCAGGCCGTCACCGCGCAGGAAGAGTGAGTAGTTGTGCCAGCCGGTCCGGTGCAGCGCCGCGAGCATGTCGGGCCAGACCGCGCGGTGGCGGGCCGTGTACTCCTCGAGGCGCTCGGGGCGCACCTGGAGCTGGAAGCAGACGCGGGGCATCACGACCTCCTTCGGATGTCACGACGTGGGGTCGGGGCGGGGGCTCCGGCCGGGGCCGCCGGCGTGTGGCGGCCCCGGTCGGTGCGGGTCGAGCGTGGGAGCGACCGGTCAGAACTTGAACTGGTCGATGTTGTCGGCGTTGAACCCCGTCGGGTCGCCGAGGAGGACCTCACCGTTGGCGCCGACCTTGAAGTCACCGAGCCGGCCGGCCTTGAAGGAGTCGCCCTCCTTGCCGGTGATGGAACCGTTGACGAGGGCCGCGGCCGCCTGCCCGGCGAGGTAGCCGAGGTCGGTCGGGTTCCAGAGGTAGAACTCCTTGACCGTGCCGTTCTTGACGTACTCGCGCATCTGGTTGGGCGTGCCGAGGCCGGTCAGGGCCACCTTGCCCTTCTTGTCCGAGGTGGACAGGTACCGGGCCGCGGCGGCGATGCCGACCGTGGTCGGGCTGATGATGCCCTTGAGGTTGGGGTGGGTCTGCAGGAGCGCGGCGGTCTTGTCGAAGGAGGTCTGGTCGTCGTCGTTGCCGTACACGGTGTCGACGAGCTTGATGTTCGGGTGGCTGGAGGCCAGGTCCTTCTTCATCAGGTCGATCCACGTGTTCTGGTTGGTCGCGTTGGCGGCGGCCGACAGGATCGCGATCTCACCGGAGTCGCCGATCTGCTTGGCGATGCCGTCGACCTGCGCCTTGGCGATGCCCTCGGGCGAGGCCTGGTTGACGTAGAGGTCGCGGTACTGGGGGTCGGTGTCGGAGTCGAAGGTGACGACCTTGGTGCCGGCCTGCTTGGCCTGGGTCAGGGCGTCGCCGATGGCCTTGGGGTCGTTGGCCGAGATGACGATGGCGCTGACGTGCTGCTGGGCGGCCGTGTTGATGTACTGCACCTGCGCGTCGGGGCTCGCGGTCTGCGGGCCGACCTGGGAGTAGGTGCCGCCGAGGGACTCGACGGCCTCCTTGCCGCCGGCGTCGCTGGCGTCGAAGTAGGGGTTGCCGAGGTTCTTCGGGATGAAGACGACGTTGAGGGCCTTGCCACCGCCCGTGCCGCCCGCCGTGCCGGCGGCCGCGGTCGGCGTCTCGGCCTTGCCGCAGGCCGTGAGGGCCAGGGCCATGGACAGGGCTGCAGCGCCGAGGACCGCGCTGCGTCGCGTCATGGTGTGCATCTTCGTTGATGTCCTTTCACTTGGTTCCGACGCTGAGTGGCGTCTGTCGAGGGCCTCTGGCCCGGGTACGCCTGGCTGCGACGTCGGAGACCCACGCCAGGACGGTTGTGGAGATCACGGACAGCACGAGGAGCAGTCCGATGATGATGTTGATGACGTTGACCGTGACGCCCTGCAGGCGAAGGGCGCTGGAGATGACGCCGATGAGCAGGACGCCGGCGACGACGCCGGGGAGCTTGCCGCGTCCGCCGAAGATCGAGACGCCGCCGAGCAGGACCGCCGCGATGACCTGCAGCTCGAGGCCGGTGGCGTTGTCGCCACGGGCGCTGCCGAACCGGAGGGTGAAGTAGACGCCGGCCAGCGCCGACACGACGCCGGTGAGGCAGAAGAGGATGAACTTGGTGCGCTTGACCTTGACGCCGGCGAACACCGCGGCCTCGCTGCTCAGCCCGATGTCGTAGACGCCACGGCCGAACGGGGCGAAGTGCAGCACGAGGGAGAAGACGAGGAGCAGCACGAGGAAGACGAGCATGACGCTCGGGACGCCGCTGCCGCCGAGGACCTGCGACGCGCGCTTGGTCCAGTCGTTCGCGAAGCCGGTGACGGCGGTGGTGCCGAGCAGGCCGACGGCGACGCCGCGGTAGAGGGCCAGGGTGCCGATGGTGACCGCCAGCGACGGCAGCCCGACGTAGGCGACGAGGAAGCCGTTGAAGGCCCCGCAGACCAGCCCGACGAGCAGGGCGATGACGAACGAGGCGACGATGCCGACGCCGTGCTCGTGCAGCAGCCCGAGGGTGGCGCTGGAGAGGCCGACGACGCTGGCGACCGACAGGTCGATCTCGCCGGTGATGATGACGAGGGTCATCGGCAGGGCGATGAGCAGGATCGTCGTCACGTCGAGCAGCAGGTAGGTCAGCGTCAGCGTGTCACCGAAGTACGGGATGTTGCTGTAGCCCCAGAGGTACACGACGACGACCAGGCCGATCATCGCGGCTTCGCGACTGAGCAGGAGCCGCCGCCACAGCGGACGGGCGTAGGCCGCGTACGTCTTGGTGCTCATGACTCGTCCCTTGCTTCGATGAGTTTGCGGGCCTGTCGGGCGGACAGGACGCGGTCGAGGATGATCGCCGCGATGATGAGGGCGCCGACGAGCGCCTGCTGCCAGAAGTCGGAGATGCCGACCATCGGCAGCGCCCGGTTGATCGTCACGAGCAGGACCGCGCCGATGGCGGCGCCCCACACGGTGCCGGAGCCACCGAAGATCGCCACGCCGCCGATCACCGCGGCGGCCACGGCCTGCAGCTCGATGCCGGTGCCGGCGTCGGAGGAGACGGTCCCGTAGCGGGCGGCGTAGATGACGCCGGCGAGGCCGGCGAGCGCGCCGCTCAGGACGAACGCGCCGATGACGCGGCTGCGGACCGGCAGCCCGTAGAGCACCGCCGCGTCGGGGTCGGAGCCGACCGCGTACAGCTCGCGCCCGGACCGGGCGGTCTGCAGGTAGTAGCCGACGGCGACGGTGATGACGACCGCGAGCGCGAACAGCACCGGGATCGTGAGGATCTGCGCCGTGCCGAGGTCGAGGAAGCCGGACGGCATCTCGGAGGCGGAGACCAGGCTCGAGCCGGCCCACGTCAGCAGGACGCCGCGGAAGATGTAGAGCGTGCCCAGCGTGATGACGAGGGCAGGCACGCGGCCGTACCCGACGAGCACGCCGTTGACGAGGCCGAGCACTCCCCCGGCCACGACGGCTGCGACGAAGACGGCGACGACCGGCAGGTCCGGGTGGTCGATGAACAGCCGGCCCGTCATGTACGCCGTGAGGCCGAGCACGCTGCCGACCGACAGGTCGACGTTGCGCGTGATGATCACGACGGTCTGCCCGACGGCCAGGACGACGAGCATCGCCGGTGTCAGCAGCAGGTCGCGCCAGCCGCTGGGGCTGAACAGGAACGTCGGGCTCTTGATCGTGGCAGCGGCGATGACGAGCACGAGGACGATGAAGATCGACAGCTCGCGCGAGCGCAGCAGCGTCTTGAGGATCCGCTCACGGTCGGAGAGGGCGCTGGGCTCGACGAGGAGGGCGACCTCCTCGCTGGCGTGCTCGGCGTGGCTCGGCGCGTCGGGGGCGTCGGGGGCCGAGGCGGTCTGGGTCTGGGGGGTCATGACGCGGCCTCCTGGCTCGACGTGGCGGTGGCGGCGCGCATGACCCGTTCCGGCGTGGCGTCCTCGCGCGAGAGCTCGGCGGTGAGCCGTCCCTCGCAGACGACGAGGACGCGGTCGGCCATGCCCAGGACCTCGGGCAGCTCGGAGGAGATCATGAGGATCGCCATGCCCTGGCCGGCGAGCTCGGACAGCAGCCGGTGCACCTCGGCCTTGGTGCCCACGTCGATGCCGCGGGTCGGCTCGTCGATGATCAGCAGGTCGGGCTCGGAGGCGAGCCACTTGGCGATGACGACCTTCTGCTGGTTGCCGCCGCTCATCGTGTTGGCCGCCATGTCGAGGGCGTTCGTCTTGACCTCGAGCCGCGCCGCCCAGGGGCCGCTCGCGCGGTTCTCCCGGGAGCGGGTGATGAGGCCGGCCGTCGTCAGCTTGTGCCGGATGACGGAGGAGATGTTGTCGGCGACCGACGCGTCGGTGACGAGTCCCTGCTTGCGGCGGTCCTCGGGGATGAACGCCATGCCGCACCGGATGGCGGCGGTCGGGTTCGCGGCCGGCACCGCGTCGCCCTTCATCGTGACGGTGCCGGAGTCGTAGCGGTCGACGCCGAAGACGGCGCGGGCGATCTCGCTGCGTCCGGCGCCGACGAGGCCGGCGAGCCCGACGATCTCGCCGCGTCGGACCGAGAACGACACGTCGTGGAAGGTGCCGGTGGAGCTGAGTGCCTCGACGTCGAGGATGACCTCGCCGACGTTCGCGACCACCTTGGGGAAGAGGTCCTCGACCTCGCGGCCGACCATGAGGTTGACGATCTCGCCGACGGAGGTCCCGGCGATGGTGCGGGTGTCGATGTAGGCGCCGTCGCGCATGACGGTGACGGTGTCGCAGAGGGAGAAGACCTCGTCGAACCGGTGGGAGATGAAGACGATGGCGCGGCCTTCGTCGCGCAGCTGGCGGGCGACGGTGAAGAGTCGCTCGACCTCGACGCCGGACAGGGCGGCGGTCGGCTCGTCCATGATGAGGACCTTGGCGTCGAGGGAGATCGCCTTGGCGATCTCGATGATCTGCTGGTCGGCGATCGACAGGCCCAGCGCCGGCCGGCGCGGGTCGATGTGCACCCCGAGTCCCGCGAAGAGCCGCGCGGCCTCGGCGTACATCGCCGGCTTGTCGATACGTCGCGCGCGGCCGAGCGTCTGCCGGCCCATGAAGATGTTCTCGGTGACCGAGAGGTCCGGGAAGAGCGTCGGCTCCTGGTAGATGACGGCCACACCCGCGGCCTTGGACTCGGCCGTGGAGCCGAAGTCGACCGGTTGGCCGTCGAGGAGGAACTCGCCACTGTCGCGGCGGTGTACGCCGGCGACCATCTTGACCAGCGTCGACTTGCCGGCACCGTTCTCACCGACGAGCGCGTGGATCGAGCCGGCGCGGGCCAGGAGGCTCCCCGACCTCAGTGCGACGACGGGGCCGAAGGACTTCGACACCTCGCGCAGCTCCAGAATCGCGGTGGTCCGCGGTTCGTTCATAGTGCACCTTGCCTCATTGAAAGGTTTCAATACGCCGAAGGTACCGAGGCTCTGCAGGAGCGTCAAGGGATTCGCGGCAATCCACAGAAACCGTTGCGCCAAAGGCACGTTCGCCCGCCAGCCGGGATAGGGTGAGGCGACCCGAGCCCTCGTTGAATAGTTTTAGGAAGAGCCATGTCGGTCAGCGTCAAGGACGTCGCCCTCGCTGCGGGAGTGTCGCTCGGGACCGTCTCCAACGTGCTCAACCGTCCCGAGCGCGTCAGCGCCAAGACGCGTCAGCGCGTCGAGCGCGCCATGGCCGAGCTCAACTTCGTCCGGAACGAGAGCGCCCGGCTGCTCCGGGCCGGACGCAGCAGCACGCTGGCCTACGTCGTGCTCGACGTGGCGAACCCGTTCTTCACCGACGTCGCGCGGGGCATCGAGGACGCCGCCAGCGACGCCGACCTCGTGCTCTACACGTGCAACAGCGACAACAGTCTCGAGCGGGAGCACGTGTACCTGAGCCGGCTGGAGGAGCAGCGCGTCGCCGGGGTGCTGATCACGCCGGTCCAGCCCGACGACCCCACGCTGGTCCAGGTATCCGAACGGGGCACCCCTGTGGTCATCGTCGACCGCACCCGGGACGACCAGCTGCTCTGCAGCGTGTCGGTGGACGACGTGTTCGGTGGCCGCCTCGCCGTGGAGCACCTCATCGACCGCGGCCATGAACGCATCGCCTTCGTCGGCGGGCCGGCCTCCATCGGCCAGGTCCGCGACCGCCATGCCGGCGCCGCCGATGCCATGCGCGAGGCGGGGCTCCCGGCGGACCATCTCGTCCCGATCGGGACCGACGCCCTCACCGTCGCAGCCGGTCGACTCGCGGGGGCGCGCATCGCGGGACTACCTCGCTCGCGCCGCCCGAGCGCGGCTTTCTGCGCCAACGACCTGCTCGCCCTGGGCCTGCTCCAGCAGTGCGTCGCACTCGGCGTCGACGTGCCCGGCGACCTCGCCATCGTCGGTTACGACGACATCGAGTTCGCCGGTGCCGCAGCCGTGCCCCTCACCTCCGTGCGCCAGCCACGGCACCTGCTCGGTCAGCGCGCGGCAGAGCTCCTGCTCGAGGAGACGACCGACCCGGACCACTGCCACCGGCACGTCGAGTTCACCCCGGAGATCGTCGCCCGCGCGTCGACGTTGGGCTGAGCCCTCGACCGCCACCAGGATGAGACGCGGACGGGCGGCCCGGATGTGGCGAATCGAGGACGCCGGAGCGGTACGCGCATAGCCTGTTCTCGTCAGCGCCTCGAGCCATGGGGTGAGCTGGCGGTTGAACGGTGCAGTGGGGTCCGGTGACATGTGCACCCTCGATGACAGCGACCTGGAGCGGCCACCCTCGGCGCGCTCGCGGCTGGTGGAGCCCCCTGCACACGGCGAGGCAGCATCTCTCGGCCGGCCCGGGGCGGAGCTGGTGGACACGACGCTCCTGCAGGAGATCGCGCTGCTGGCCGACGTGATGGCCTCCCTGTCAGGGATCGGGAGCCACCTCACCCTCGAGCAGGTCGACGCCGTGCTGGGAGTTCCGCAGAACCTGTTCCCGGCTGCTTCGCGCCCGGTGTTGTCTGACCCGGCCGCTGCGGCTCCGCCGCAGAGAGCCACCGCTTGAGTCGGGGACCCGGCCACCAGGCATACCGGCTGCGGGGTCACAGAGTGAGGACGATCTTGCCCCGGGTCCGGCCGAACACCTGACCCGTGGCTCAGATGCCCACTGGTGGGTATGGGCAGGTCATTGGTCGCGCTTCCGTCAGGGGCGGAGCGCTCTGAAAGCCCAAGTACCGACGGAGAACGTCCGTGATCCCCTCGATCCTCACTCCCCCTGGTTGCCGTCACTGCGCTGCTCCTCATGCGCCGACGCGACAACTGCACGCCGACCGCAGCAGCGTCGGGGTCGGCGGCCCACAGTGAGGTGGCGACGCCATCGGGCCGGGCGGCGCAGTCGGGGGTTTTCGTGGCTACCCGCAGCGCCCCCCGCACCCGCGCTTCACGGAAGCGACGAGTGGGGTGCCCGCGCCGGTGACCGGCCCGCAGGCTCATCCGTCTGGCTGACCACGCAGGCCAGCGTGCACGAGGCGGCGATCGGTTGGCTCGCCTCGCTCGGTCACTCAGGCGCTTCGCGGTGCTACCTGTCCGGGAGGGCCCCGCGGACGGCATGCACGCTCTCCTCGACCTCAGCGCTGGCTCGCCTGAGGTTGGGGGTTGCGGTCACGCACGTCGAGGCCCTTCGGGACCTCGTGACCGATGCGCGTCGCCGCGAGCTGCGGCTGTTCTACTTCACGTCCGGCGCCTACTCGCAGACGGCGCTGGCCTACGCCGACACCTTCGACATCGCTCTCTTCACCTACGACCGCACCGGCACCGTCAACCACGCGAACGCCGCCGCCCTGACCGCGGTCCTCGATGCCCCCGGCGGAGCTGCAACGCCCGAGGAACCCCCCACGATGCTTCTGGGCGACCCCACCGGCGCTGGTTCCCTCCCGTCGACTCCCCACGACCCGGACCTGCACGTCTGGGCCGCATCTGCGTGGCAGGCACGTGAGGCTCCACGGGCCCGGCGGGCCTTTCTGGCGTACCTTCCGCTGGGTGTGAGCCTGCTCGTCGGCCTGCTGACACCGGCCATCGTGCAGGCGTGGCCGGCAGGCACTGGGTCGCTGAACGTCAAGACCGTGGTCGCAGCCGCGGTGGTGTTCCACGCATGCTGCGCCTGGGGCGTCTGGCGGGTCGCACGCTGGCGTGGGCAGCTGCGCGAGCACGGTCTGCGCGTGATGCAGGCATGCACCCTCCCGAGCCGTGGTCGGGCCGTCGTCGAGGCGGCGATGCAGCGGTCCGGACGTGGCGTCCCGGACGACCACGAGGCGTTCGTGCTGCTGCGCAACGAGGTCATTGCGCTGTCCGGGGTGGACGCCTTCACCGCCGGCGTCCTGGTCTGGGAGTCCACAATCGGGGCCGCGCGGCCAACCGACCGGAACGACTGGTTGCGAGTCCCTCGCGGCGGGATCACGAGCTGGCCAGGCGCTGCATGAAGAGCGCCTCTGCCAGAGCGAGGTCGACGATCTCCCGCGGATCAACACTCTCGTTGGGCGCATGGATCGCGGCTTGCGGTTCTTCGACGCCCATCAGGATGAGCTCGGCGTCCGGGTAGGTCTCGGCGAACACGTTGCAGAGGGGGATGGAGCCGCCTTGCCCCAGATGGACCATGGGTCGTCCGAAGGCCTCGTCCATGGCTTCGCCCATGGCCCGGTAGGCGGGGCCGTCGGTACGCGCCAGGAACGGCGATCCGGTTGCCTCCGTCTCGACGTCTACGTGCACACCCCATGGCGCCACCGCGAGCAGGTGTTCACGGAGGGCTTTCTCGGCGGCGGCCGGCTCGGTCCCGGGAGGGATCCGGAGGTTGAGCCGCGCACGCGCGTGCGGTGGGATGGCCGCCGCGGAGCCGAGCACAGGTGGGCAGTCGATGCCCAAGGTGGTGAGCGCCGGACGCGCCCAGAGCATGTCGGAGACGGTTCCGCTGCCCAGCAGGTCCGCACCCTCGACCAGCCCTGCGTCGGTGCGGAACTGCTCGGGCGGGTAGGGCTCGCCCGGCCAGGTCTGGCTGTGATCCAGCCCTGTCACGGTGGTGTCGCCTTTGGCGTCGCGCAGGGTCCCCAGCATGGCGACCAGGGGCGCGAGGGCGTCCGGGGCGGCTCCGCCGAACATCCCGGAGTGCACCTCCGAGGACAACGCGTCGACGCTGACCACGACGTTGACCATGCCACGGAGGCTCACGGTCGCGGCTGGGACGCCGACGGCCGCGTTCCCCGTGTCGCACACGAGGATGGTGTCGGCTCGGAGCAGTTCCGCGTGCTTGGGCACGAAGTCCTCGAGGCCGCCGGTTCCCTGCTCCTCCGAGCCCTCGACCACGAGCTTGAGGTTGACCGGCACGTCGTCACCCAGGGCTCGCAGGGCGGTGAGGTGCATGACGATGTTGCCCTTGCAGTCTGCCGCTCCGCGCCCGTACCAGCGTCCGTCGACCTCGGTCAGCTCGAACGGCGGGGTGCGCCAGGCGTCCTCGTCGAGGGGTGGCTGGACGTCGTAGTGGGCGTAGAGCAGGACGGTCGGGGCGGCCGGGTCCGCGCACGGTCGTGAGCCGATGACGGCTTGGCTGCCATCCGCCGTCTCCTCCAGGTGGGCGTCGCGGAAGCCTTCCTCGATGAAGGCGTCCACGACCCACTGGGCGGCCCGCGCGCACCCTTCCGGCGGGTACTGCCGGGGATCCGCGACCGACGGGATCGCCACCAGCTCGGCGAGGTCCGTCCGAGCGCGTCCCATCAGCCCGGTCACCCGGTCACGCAGGTCCACGGCTCGTCAGCTCTTCACGGTGTCGCCGAGGTTCAGGCTGTTGACGAACTCCTGGAACGTCGGCACCTCGCCGGGGCAGTAGACCTTCATGACGAGCAGCTGGGCGCCCACGACGCGTCGGTCCGCGATGACCGGTCGCATGCCGGGTCCGGCCGCGCCGTTCATGAGCTGTTGCGTCAGGACTCCGCGGCGCAGGGCCCCGTTGGGGTCGTCGCACACGGAGCCGCCGTCGTTGCCGAAGAGTCGCACCAGCGTCTCCTGGCTGGGAGCACGGGCGCCGGCGGCGGTGAGGGCGGCGGACAGCTGGACGGCCTTCTGCTGTGCCTCCTGCGAGGTCTTGCCGGAATGGAAGGTGAACAACGCGATCACCGCGAGCACCAGCACCACGGCCCCCATGACGATGTACGTGGTTCGAGTCTCCTTGTCCGAGGAGGTTTCCGTGACGGTCATGACTCGCTCACCTCCGCAGCCTCTGGTTGCTTCCAGGAGGGCTTGCGCAGCCGGTAGAAGAGGAACGGCACCAGCAGACCGAGGCCGAGCGCGCCACCGGCGACGATGAGCAGGTACAGGGCCGGGCTGCCGGACTCGAACTGCGAGGGCGGGATGAACCCGATGAGCAGGGCGGCCAGGGAGGCAGCGAAGCCCACCCCGCAGAGAGCCCCGAGGATCGGGGCGCGGTACCCCCGCGGATGGTCAGGATCGTTGCGGCGCAGTCGAACTGCGGCGACGAACATCAGCAGGTACATGATGAGGTAGACCTGCGTGGTGATGACGGAGAAGATCCAGTAGGCGCTCGAGACGTTGGGGATCAAGGCGTAGCCGAGACCGATGACGGTCGTCACGATGCCCTGGGCGACCAGGATGTTCTGCTGGACGCCGTTCTTGTTGAGCTTCTGCAGCACCGGCGGGAGGTAGCCCTCCTGGCGGGAGATGAGCAGGAGCCCCTTGGACGGACCCGCGAGCCAGGTGAGCATGCCTCCGAGGGACGCGGACACGAGCATGATCCCGAAGATCGGGGTGAGCCACTGCGCGCCGAAGTTCGCCAGGACGGCGTCGAAGGCCTGCATCACCCCGGCGGTGAGGGACAGCTCCTGGGCGGGCACGATCCAGGCGATGGCCAGGGCCGGCAGGATGAAGATGAGCAGGACCAGCCCCATCGCCAGGAACATCGACTTCGGGAACTCCTTGCCCGGGTTCCTCAGGCTGCCCACGTGCACCGCGTTCATCTCCATGCCGGAGTAGGACAGGAAGTTGTTGACGATGAGGACCAGGCTCGACAGACCTGCCCACACGGGGAGGAGGTGCGAGGCGTCCATCGGGGCGGCCGACGGGTTTCCCTGCCCGAGGAAGACGGCGCCAAGGGTGACGAGAATGGCCCCGGGGATCAGGGTGCCGATGACGAGGCCGGCGCTGGCCAGGCCGGCGACTCCCTTGGTGCCACGGGAGGAGACCCAGACACCGGTCCAGTAGACGACGACGATGACCAGTGCCGTCCAGACGCCGTTGGAGGCGAGCGCGGGATTGATGACGTACGCCAAGGTGCTGGCCACGAAACCGAGCAGGCTCGGGTAGTAGAAGATCGTCATCGCGAACTGGCACCAGACCGCCAGGAACCCCATCGGTTTGGAGATCCCGCGCGCCACCCAGTTGTAGACACCGCCTTCCCAGCCGGAGGCGAGCTCGGCCGAGACCAACGACGTGGGGATCAGGAACACGATGGCCGGCACGATGTAGAGGAAGACGCACGCCAGCCCGTACACGGCCATGGTCGGTGCCGCGCGCAGGCTGGCCACCGAGCTGGTCGTCATCATCGCCAGCGCGATCCACGAGATGTAGGGCGCGGCGGCGGCTCGGGTCTTCGCTCTACCGACAGGCACCGCCTGTCCGCTGGCGCCCTCCACCGTGCTCATCGCGACCACCCCATGCCCGACGGGTCAGGTCCCACAGCGACCATGCTGACCACCACCTCATGCAGAGCTGTCCTTCGACGGCATCAGGTTGGTACCGCACGCCGCAGACGGCATCACTCGCCGGGGTTGATCGGCCCCGACACGCGGCTCACGTGACGATTCCGAGCCCGTGGTCGGTGTCGTTGAGACGAGCGACCCCGGAGTCCGTCACGGTCACGATGTCCTCGATCCGCACACCGAAACGTCCGGAGAGGTAGATGCCGGGCTCGACGGAGAAGCACATGCCCGGCACGAGGGGCTGCTCCTCGCCCTCGACGATGTAGGGCGGCTCGTGCGTCGTGACGCCGATCCCGTGACCGGTCCGGTGGATGAAGGCCTCGCCGTACCCGGCCTCCGTGATGACAGCCCTCGCGGCACGGTCGACGTCCTGGCAGGTCGCGCCCGGCCGCACCGCATCGACGCCGGCCTGCTGCGCCTGCCGCACGATCTCGTGGACGTCCCGGATCTCCGGGGTGGGTTCACCGACGCAGACGGTGCGGGTGGTGTCCGAGCCGTACCCGTACCGGAGACCCCCGAAGTCCAGCACGACCGCGTCGCCGTCACGGATGGTGCGGTCCCCGGCCTCGTGGTGCGGGTCGGCGCCGTTGGGGCCTGACCCGACCACGGTGAAATCGACCTGCTCGTGCCCGAAGCTGCGCAGCAGGTCGGCGAGGTCGGCGGCCACGTCGGTCTCCTTGCGCCCGGCGAAGCGCGCCCCGAGGATCTCCCGGTAGGTCGCGTCGGCCGCGGCGGCCGCGGCGGCGAGGCGGGCCAGCTCGTCCGGTCCCTTGACCGCACGCATCAGTGGCAGCGCGTTCGTGAGGGCGCGGTAGGTCGTCCCTCGGAGGCGCTGCTGGAGGCCGATGAGGTGGAGTGCCCACGCCGAGTCGGAGATCCCGTAGACGCCGTCCGGCGGGAGCAGGGGCGCGACGGCCTGGTACGGATCGGTGGCGTCCGACCACGCGATGACCTCCATCCCCGTGACGCCCTCTGCCTGTTCGGCATCGTGCCGTTCGAGGGCCGGGACGACGAGGGTCGGCTCCAGGTCGGGGCGCAGCACCAGGACCGTCAGACGCTCGGTGATCGCTGTGGGGCGGTAGCCCGTGAGCCAGACCAGGTCGGGACCCGGTGTCACCAGCACGCCGGAGAGGCCGTGCTCCGACGCCGCCGTCGCGACCTTTCGTGCTCGGGCCCGGTAGTCCTCGGCGGTGAAGGGGGCCGGTGCCCCGTTCTCTCCTGCAGCCATGAGCAGTCTCCGTTCCGCGCCACGATGCTACGGCCGGCGTCTCTGGCGGCGTTCATCCGATGGGGGTGAGATCGGGTCACTGGTCACGGGTCTGCGTCACTGGTCTGCGTCAGCGGCGTCGTTCGGCCCGGCGGACTTCTGGGAGTCCGACAGCCAGCGTCGCCCTGCGACGAGGAACCCGAAGCCGATGCCCAGGGCCACCGTCGGCATCTGCAGGGCGAAGTCGACGAGGTTGCGCACTCCCGTGATGGCATGGCCACCGACGAGGGCGGTGGCCCCGCGCAGTCCGAGGCCGCCCACGGTGAGGACGAAGAAACCTCCGAGCACGACGACGAGACGAGGCGGCCGCCAGCGGCTGCGCGAGGCCCAGGTCGCGTACGCACCGAGCGCCGCACCTGCCACGAGCGTGCCCGAGACGTCGCCGACCGCCCGCGTGACCGCCTGCTGCAGCAGGAACGTGCCGAGGACACCGGCCAGGACCCAGCCGAGGTCGGCGGTCCGCGCCCGGAACACGAGGGCCAGGCCCGCCGTGAACGGGATCCATGCAAGCAGGACGACGAGGAACGGCAGCTCGGCCGGGACCTCCTGCTCGGTGAGGGCGGCCGCCCCCGCCCCGGCGACCTCGGCGGCCGCGACGATCCCGACCACCATCTGGGCGAGGATGAAGAAGGACCACATGACCCGTCCGGTGCCCGAGGTGATCCGCCCGGCCAGCAGCTCGCCCGCGCCGGCGGAGAGCGTGTCGCCGGGTAGCACGACGAAGAGGGCGGGCAGCACGACGAGTACCGGCCCGGCGAGGTCGACGATGCCCGGTCGGATCGCGAAGGCGACGCCGGTCAGGACAGCCGCCGAGATGGCCGGCAGAAGAGGGTCCAGGATGCGTCCCTCGGCCGCCACGAGCATCAGGCCCATGAGCAGCCCGAGGGCGATGGCGGCTACGACCTCCGACGCCGTCGCCACGACACTGGGGGCGAAGCCGCCGGCGAACAGCGCCACCCCGAGGACGCGAGCCCACCAGCCCAACGGTGGTGGCGCGGCGGCGATGGCCTCGAGCCGAGCCAATGCGGTCGCAGCGGGCAGCCCACGCCCGAGGGAGTCGACGACCTCGTGGGCGGCACTGACCCGGTCCAACCGAGCGATGCCCGGCGTCGCGTGCACGACGACCATCGCCTGGCGCCCGACCGAGCCAGGGCGCGACACACCTGAGAGCACCAGCTGCTCGGGCAGGGCCAGCGGCTCGAGGTCGGACCCGAGCGCTGCTGCGGCCCGACGCAGCTCGCCCTCGACGAGCACGACCCCTTCGCCGCTGTTGGCCAGCAGCACCTCCGCCAGCCGGTGGAGCACGTCGAAGGCGACGTCCCCTCCGTCCTTCACGCCCCCGCTGTGCACGGTCACGCGCGATCACCGCTGGGCGTCATGGTGCTAGATCCCTCTCCAGGTGGAGGTCGTCCGTCCGATCCGCTCGCAGATCCCCGACCCGACGAGGACGCCGACAGCGATGGCGACGATCGACAGGAGGGCGTTGAGGAAGTCGCCGAGGCCAGCGGCCTGGTCGGCGCCGACGATCTGCGCGACGCCGGCGAGCCCGAGCGCCCCGGGCACCAGTAGCCAGAACGTGGGCAGGAAGGTGACCGGGACCGGTGGACCGCTGCGACGGCTCTGGATCGCGTAGCACACCGGCAGGATCACCGCGGCCGCCAGGAAGCTGGCACCGAGAGAGCCCAACAGGTGCCCGGACAGCGCCTGCACCCCGTACGCGATGTAGAGGACGACCAGCAACCACCCGAGGGTGCGTCGGGGCGCTGAGGAGGCGATGTACTGGCCCAACCCGAAGATGAGCACCCCGAGCCAGGGAGCCCAGGCGCCCAGGGCCGAGCCGCCCTGGGTGGATGACTGTGGCCGCCCGGCGAGCTGGGCCCCTACGGCAATCCCGAAGCTCAGCAGCAGCAGCCGTTCCAGTCCGTAGACCAGTCGTGCCGATCCCGCGAGCATGTCGCCGGTCGACAGCTCGACCGTCGCCATCGTCAGCGCCGCCCCCGGCAGGAAGGTGACGAGGGCGGGGATGACGATGTGCAGGGCATCGACGTCGAGCGCGGGCGCCAGCCAGGCGAACACGACCCAGGTGACGGCTACGGCGGCGACGACCGGCAGCACCAGCGTCAGGATGGGCTCGCGATCGGCCCACCAGCGAAGCAGTCCCACGAGGAAGCCCAGGGCCAGGAACGCCGGCAGCGTACTGGCCGTGGGGTCGAGCATGAGCCCGAGACCGACCGTGAGGACTCCACCGCCCAGCACCGCGATGACGGCGCCGAACCGCGGCTCGGCCGTCAGCAGGTCCTGCAGGCGTGCCATCGCTGCCTCGGCGCTCACCTGTCCGTAACGGATGTCGTCGATGAGCCGGTACAGCGCATCCACCTGGTCCAGACGCAGGGGGCTGCTGCCCCCGGTCTCGAAGTCCACACTGCTCGACGTGCCCAGGTCGATGCGCACGAGGACGCCGGTCGGGACCACGAAGAAGGTCACACCCGTGGCGCCGTACACCTCAGCGACCCGTCCCAGGATCAGGGCGACACGGTCCGCAGGGTCTCCCGCGCGCGACATCGCGACTCCCAGATGCCGCAGAAGGTCGAGGACGGCCTCTGGTGGTGGGGCGGGAACCGCCTCGGGCTCAGGCACGGGAGCGGCGGCCAGGGGCGCCATCCGACGCGCGGCCACCGACGCGATGCGTGCCCAGACGCGCTGCCTGACCGTGACCCTGCCGCGCGGCGCAGCAGGAGACTGCCCTACGGGCTGCACCGGCCTTCCGTCAGAAGCCACGGTTCCACCCTGCCACCCGTGGACGCCGCTCTGATCGCCCGCAGCGGATGAGCAGCGGCCTTGCAGTCGGCAGGATTCGCGGGGCGCAGGTCAGCGGGCCTGCGATCCTGCCTTCGGAAGCCGCGGCTTCGCATACCCCGCTTGGTAAGGCGAGAGGCCCTGACCGGCGTCTCCGCTGGTCAGGGCCTCT
>NZ_JAWIIL010000010.1:0-162067 GCF_034724055.1 Intrasporangium zincisolvens | reverse complement strand
CCGTGGCGTCGACGCTGAGGAAGCCGGCCGCCGTCGGCGCCGTCACCGTGAGGTTGACCGCTGCCGCCGAGGAGCCCGAGGGCACCGGCGAGCCGGAGACCCCGGCGACCCGGACCGTCAGGGCAGCTCGCGGCGCGAGCGCGGTCTTCACGGGGTTGCTCGCCGTGCCGGTGCGAGTGTCGAGCAGCCGCGCCGGGGCGACGGGGACGAGGTGCCCGTGCGGCAGCGGCGTGACGGCCGGCGTGCGCGTCGAGGCCGGGCCCGTGCCGACCGCGTTCGTCGCCGTCACCGTGAAGGTGTACGAGGTGCCGTTGGTCAGACCCGTCACGACGGCGGACCGTGCCGACCCGTTCGTGGAGACCTTCGCGCCGCCCGGGGACGCCGTGACCGTGTAGCCCGTGACCGGGTTGCCGTTGTCCGTGGCCGCGGCCCACCGGACCGTCGCCTGCCCGTCGCCCGGCACGGCCGAGACCGAGCCCGGCGCGGCAGGCGCCGTGGCGACGAGCTGGAAGGTCATGGCGTCGACGGCGACGGTCGCGGTCGTGGGGCTGGGGGTCGCGCTCGTGTCGTTGTCGCCGAGATGGACGCTGACCGAGCGGCCGGACGTGGCGGAGTAGGTGCCGAGGGCGATGGTCCCGCCGGCGGCCGGCTGCGCGAGGCTCTGCGTCCGGGAGCCGTTGGCGTCGGTGACGGTGTACGTGGCTCGAGCCGGCGAGGTCGCCGCGGGGACCGAGGCGCTGACGGCGTAGAAGCCCTGGGGCAGCACCGGCGACCACGTGGCCCCGTTCGACTCGGCGGCCCCGTTGGCGTTCGTGTAGTAGGCGCGCTGGCGGACTCCCTTCGGGGCCATGGAGTGCCAGTAGTCCATCCGACCCGTGAAGACGAAGGCCGTGCTGCCCGGCCCGTAGGCGCGTGTGCCGTAGTCGACCGGGACCGGTGTGCCGACGACGTGGCCGCCGACCCAGTTCGCGTCGATGTCGAGCTTGACCCCGCCCCAGGTCTCGGTCGTGAGCTGGTACTGGTGGATCCGCTGGCCGGAGGCCCAGTAGGAGTCCTTGAACGCCGGGTAGGCGGCGGCGTCCGAGAGCGTCTGCAGCCCGTTCCATCGGGCGAACCACACGTCGTCGGGAGGGGTGAACCCGCTCGTGCCGACGGCGTTCGCCATGTCGACCATGACGGAGGACGTGCTGCCGTAGACGCCGGACTTGTAGCCGAGGCGGTGCAGCTCGGTGGTCCAGGCCGTGAGAAACGTCAGAACGGTCTGGCGACAGGACGCGGCCGTCGTCGGGTCGCTGGAGCCGTACGCCTCCATGTCGTAGTAGACGGGCGTCCCTGCGCCGAGCCCGAAGGCCTGGGCGCGGGCGACGGCGGCCCCGGCGGCCGTGGTGCCCTGTGCGGACGCCTTTGTCGGGTCGATCTTCGCCAGCCCCGGCTGGTTGACGCACGGGGCCTGCAGGTCGACGTAGATCGGCATGAGGCCCCAGCCCATCCCCGTCACCTGGCTCACCCACGACGACGAGAGGTTGCCGTCGCCGCAGGCGCGCATCGACCCGCCGATGTAGATGCCCATGGCCCGGTAGGGCGACGAGTCGTGCCACTTCTGCATCGTTGTCAGAGCGGGGGCGGCGCACGTGTCGAAGCCCATGCCCCGGAAGCCGTTCGAGACTCCCGTGCCGGCGGTCGCAGCGGTGGTCGCGCTCGTTGCGCTCGTCGTGGAGAGGGCCGGACGCGTCACCGCACGGCTGACGTTCGTCGTCAGCCGGTCCGCCGGCGTGCTCGCCGTGCCCGTCGAGGTGGGCGCCGAGGTCGGCGCGGTGCTCGCGGTGGACAGGACGTCGTCGACGACGGCCTCGTCGCCGGACCAGGCGGCGTCGACGGTGACGCCGGGCGTCGTGAACCGGACCAGCTTCGTGCGGCCCTCGGGGTTGCGCGCCGTGTGGGCGGGCAGCGAGCCGACGCGCGTCTGCCGGGAGGAGGTCGGGCGGGTGTCGCGTGCGGTCGTCGAGTGCAGCCAGACCGTGTCGGACCGGCCGACGAGGTGGGCCGGGCAGTCCTGCTGCGCGGCCGGCTCACCGACGTAGACGGCGCGGACGTCGAGCCGGACGCAGCGGGTGGGGTCGGCGTCGAGGTCGACGACCTGCCAGTCGGCAGGCACCCGCAGGTGCACGCCCCGGTAGGTCACCTCGCGCGGTGCCGGTGCGGCGGCCGGACCGCGGGGGGCTGACGCCGGAGCGCCCGTCGTCGCCGCCGTCCCTGCCGGGCCCGACGAGGCGGTCGGTGCGGTGGTCGCGTCCGCGGCTCCTGCGGCACTGGTCGGAGCCAGGCCCAGCGTCACCGCGAGACCCGTCGCGAGCAGCACGGACGTCGTCGGCCGCAGGCGGCCCACCCCTGGAGAACGCATGCCGGACCCTTCGCCGCCACGGGTCGTCGTGGACCTGCCGCGCACGCCGTGGATCTGTCATGGACGCAGGGGGCCCCGACCACCTGCGCGCCCGAGGTTACCGGCGCAACCTGCGCGAAAGGTGACAAAAGCGGCCGCGTTGCACAGACCTGCAGCGTCACCACCCGGCGAGCGCGCGCACCGCCTGCACCGTGTCGATCTCGTCGACGGGCTTGTCGTCGCGGTAGCGCAGGACGCGCGCGAAGCGCAGGGCCATCCCGCCCGCGTAGCGGCTCGAGCGCTGGACGCCGTCGAAGGCGATCTCGACGACCTGCTCGGGGCGCAGGTGCACGACCCACTCGCCCGCGTCGGGGTCCTCGACCGCGAGCCCGCGGAACCGCTCGGTCTGCCAGGCGAGCATCTCGTCGGTCATGCCCTTGAACGTCTTGCCGAGCATGACGAGCTCGCAGGTGTCGGCGTCGCGGGCCCCGAGGTGGATGTTGGAGAGCCAGCCACGACGCCGGCCGCTGCCCCACTCGACGGCGAGGACGACGAGGTCGAGGGTGTGCCGCGGCTTGACCTTGACCCAGCCCGGCCCTCGCCGGCCGGCGGCGTACGGCAGGTCGGGGTCCTTGACGACGACGCCCTCGTGCCCGGCCGCGACGAGGTCGGCGAAAAAGCCCGACGCGGCGTCGGCGTCGTCGGTCGCGAGGCGCGGCACGAGCCACGCCGGGGGCACCGTGGCGGCGAGCGACGACCAGCGCTCGCGCGACGGCGCGTCGAGAAGGTCGCGGCCGTCGAGGTGCAGCAGGTCGAAGAAGAACGGTGTCAGCGGCACCTCGGCACGCAGGCGCTCGACGTCGGCGGTGCTCGCCGTGCGGGCCCCGGTGACCTGGAAGGGCTGGGGGCGCCCGCCCTCACCGAGGGCGATGACCTCGCCGTCGAGCACCGCGGTGTCGACGTCGAGACCGGCCAGGGCCTCGGTGATCTCGGGCATCCGGTCGGTGACCTCGTCGAGCGTGCGCGTGAAGAGGCGCACGGTGCCCGGGTCGGAGCGTCGGTCGACGTGGGCCTGCAGCCGGATGCCGTCGAGCTTCGTCTCGACGACGACCTCGCCGCCGAGCGTGTCGAGGGCCGCGGCGACGTCGGGGGCCGAGCCGGCGAGCATCGGGCGCAAGGGCCGCCCGACCTCGAGGGTGATCGCCTCGAGGGCTGCGACGCCGCCGTCGAGGGCGGCCCGTGCGACCGGCCCGGTGAACCCGGCGAGCATGACCGCGCGGCGCACCGCGGCGTCGGGCACGTCGGCCGCCTTCGCGACGGCCTGCAGCATGACGCCGTCGCCCGCGCCCTGTCGCGTCTCGCCGGTGATGAGACCGCGGAGCCAGCGCTGCTCGTCGGCGGTGGCGCGGGCGAAGAGCTCCTTCACGGCGGCCGAACGGCTTGCGGCAGAGCCGGACCCGCCGAGGCCGGCCATGGCTGTTGCAGCGGCGTCGACGTCGGCGACCGTGAGCGTCGGCCCGTCGGCCGGCTCGGGCAGCGACCGGAGGCCGCGCCAGCTGACGCCGATGCGCCGCTGGGGGAGCGCCCCGGACAGGTGTGCGGCCACGACCTCGACGGTGTCGGGACCGTCGAGGGCAGCACGGGACAGGCAGGCGGCGAGGGCCTCGACCTTGGCGGTGCGCGACGACGTGGCCGCGACCGCGCGCGAGGTGTCGACGACGTCGGACAGGAGCATGCCCCGATCCTGCCCCGCGCCGCCGACACCGGCCAGCAGCGCGCGGGCGTGCCGGCGTGGGGCAGGGCTCAGGCGGTGACGCGGCGCAGGAACGCGACGGCCCGTTCGAGGGCGAGGCGGCCGGCGTCGCCGTCGAGGTCGAACTGGTACTCGTGTGCCAGGCGCGGCTCGTGGTCCGCGGGGAAGAAGAGGGTGTCGACGTCCAGTCCGAGCCGCTCGAGCGCCTCGACGAGGCCGAGGGAGTGCGGCAGGAGCGGATCGGCGTTGCCGGCCGACACGAACGCCGGCGGGAAGCCCGGCCCGACGTGCTGCGGTACCGACCCGAGCATGAACGACGGGTCGCTGCGGGCATCGCGCCGCCCGGAGTAGGCCCACAGCGCGGTCCGCACGAGCCACGAGCCGAGCGGTGTCGAGCCGCGGGCGAGGTCGAAGTCGAAGGCCCCGCAGTACAGCAGCAGGCCGCGCAGGTGGTCGGGCGGCAGGGACGTCCGGATGCCGAGCGCGTCGGCGTAGTCGGCGTCGGTCGTGAGGCAGGCCACCTGCGCCACCACCTGCGAGCCGGCCGAGTCGCCGGCGAGCACGATCCTGGTCGGGTCGACGCCGAGACGGTCGGCCTCGCGCAGCACGTGGTCGAGGGCGGCGGCCGTCTGCCGCACCGGCATCGGGTAGCGCGCCTCGGGGGCGATCGAGTAGTCGACGCCGACGACCGTGAAGCCCTGCGCGGCAATGATCTTCAGGTAGCTCGCGATGAGGTCCTTGCTGCCGGAGACGAACGCGCCACCGTGCACCCACACGACGGTCGGCAGGGGGCCGGACGCGTCGGACGGGCGGTGGACGTCGAGTCGGGCATCGGGGTCGTCGGCCAGGTAGGGCTCGTCCCGCACCTCGGTCACGCCGGTCACGCCGGTCACGCCGGTCGTCGCGCGGGCTGCGAGAGCGGCGTCGGCCCTGCGGGCACCGGCGTCGAAGAGTGCGCGGATGACGAGCACCGACGGCCACGGCGACACCCGGCTCGCGGCGACCACCGCCCCGACCACCGCCCCGACGACCGCGACGACCGCGCCGGCGACGCGCCCGACCGTGCCTCCCGCGCGTCCGGCCATGGCCCCGAACGTACCCCGGGACGCTCGGGGCCGGCGGACACTTGACGCGGACCCCGTCCACTGGCCAAGGTAAGCAAGCGCTTAGTTCATCGCGAGGAGCCGTCATGCCCGACACCGCAGTCGTCACCGGGGCCGCCCGGGGGATCGGTCGTGCCGTCGCGCAGCGCCTCGTCGACGAGGGCTGGCACGTCGTCATCTCCGACCGCGACGCCGACGCGCTCGAGCAGGTGGCCCGCGAGGTGGCCGCCTGTCCCCTCGTCGCCGACGTGTCGACCGACGCCGGCAACCGGGCCCTCATCGACGCCGCGTCCAGTCACCTCGGCCGCATCGACCTCTTCGTCGCCAACGCGGGCATCGGCACCGGGCTCGGTCTCGAGGCGTCCGACGACGTCTGGGCTCGCGCCCTCGACGTCAACGTCCTCGCCCACGTGCGGGCGGCGCGCGAGCTCGTGCCCCGATGGGTCGGGGCCGGCGTGCCGGGCCGGTTCGTCGTCACCGCCTCGGCGGCGGGCCTGCTGACGATGCTCGGCGACGCGCCCTACTCGGTGACCAAGCACGCCGCCGTCGCCTTCGCCGAGTGGCTCGACGCCACCTACCGCCACCGCGGCGTCACCGTGCACGCCATCTGCCCCCAGGGTGTCGACACGCGGATGCTCGCCGACGCCGGGCCGCTGCGCGAGCTGCTGACCCGCGAGCGCGTCGTCAGCCCGGAGCAGGTGGCCGACGCGCTCTGGGAGGCCATGTCGTCGGGCACCTTCCTCGTGCTGCCGCATCCCGAGGTCGCCGAGTACCACGTCCAGCGCGTGAGCCACCCCGACGCGTGGCTCGCCGGCATGAACCGGCTCCAGCAGAAGCTCGAGCAGTCTGCTGGGGCGCCCCCCGACACCACGCCCACCACCAACACCACCCCGACGCAGGAGAACGCATGACCGAGCAGTCCACCACCACGCGCACCGCCATCGTCACGGGCGCCGCCCGCGGCATCGGCGCCGCCGTCGCCAAGCGCCTCGCCGCCGACGGGTTCGCCGTCGCGGTCCTCGACCTCGACGAGTCCGCTTGCGACGCAGTGGTGTCCGAGATCGAGGCGGCCGGCGGGCGCGGCCTCGCGGTCGGCGTCGACGTGTCCGACGAGGCCGGGGTCACCGCGGCGGTCGAGCGGGTTGCCATCGAGCTGGGCGCGCCGACCGTGCTCGTCAACAACGCCGGCATCATCCGCGACAACATGCTCTTCAAGATGACCGCCGACGACTGGGACGCCGTCATGAACGTCCACCTGCGCGGCTCCTTCCTCATGACGCGCGCGGCCCAGAAGCACATGATCGACGCCAAGTGGGGCCGCGTCGTCAACCTCAGCTCGACGTCGGCCCTCGGCAACCGCGGCCAGGCCAACTACTCGGCCGCCAAGGCCGGCCTGCAGGGGTTCACGAAGACCCTCGCCATCGAGCTCGGCAAGTTCGGCGTCACCGCCAACGCCATCGCCCCGGGCTTCATCGCCACCGACATGACGCGCCAGACCGCCGAGCGCATGGGCATCACCTTCGAGCAGTTCCTCGAGGGCGCGGCCAAGGAGATCCCGGTCGCGCGGGTCGGCCAGCCCGAGGACATCGCCGCGACGGCGTCATTCCTCGTCAGCGAGGGCGCCGGGTTCGTCTCCGGCCAGGTCATCTACGTCGCCGGCGGCCCGAAGGACTGACGCGTGACCGACCCGGATCGACGCGCCCGCTCCGACGGGCCGGACCAGGCACCCGAGGACCCGCCGGGCCTGCCGCTCGAGAGGCTGGCCGACTGGCTCGGCACTGCCGCGCCAGGCCTGCTCACGGGCGCCCTGAGCGGGCGCGTCGTGGCCGGCGGCAAGTCCAACCTCACCTACGAGGTCGGGGACGGCAGCCGGACCGTCATCGTGCGCCGCCCGCCCCTCGGCCACGTGCTCGCGACGGCCCACGACATGGGCCGTGAGCACCGCGTCATCACGGCCCTGCGTGACACCGCCGTGCCCGTCCCGACGACGTATGCCGTGTGCGCCGACGCCGACGTCGTCGGTGCGCCGTTCTACGTCATGGAGCGCGTCGCGGGCACGCCCTACCGGTTCTCCGCGCAGCTCGGCACGGTCGGCGCCGAACGGGTGCGCGCCATCAGCGAGCGCATGGTCGACACGCTCGTCGCGCTCCACGCGGTCGCCCCCGACTCGGTCGGGCTCGGCGACTTCGGTCGCCCCGAGGGGTTCCTCGAGCGCCAGGTGCGCCGGTGGAGGCAGCAGCTCGACGCCTCCCGCAGTCGCGACCTGCCGGGCATCGACGAGCTGCATGCGCGTTTGGCGGACTCGGTCCCGTCACAAGGAGATCCGGCCATCGTCCACGGTGACTTCAGGCTCGACAACCTGCTCGTGACCGATGCCGACGAGGTGTCGGCGGTGCTCGACTGGGAGATGGCCACGCTCGGCGACCCGCTGACCGACGTCGCCCTGCTCGAGGCGTACCAGACCCTCCCGCTCATGATGGACAGCGTCGCCGTCTCCGACGTCTCGCGCACGCCCGGCTTCATCACCGGGCCCGAGCTGCGCCAGAGGTATGCCGCCGCGAGCGGTCGCGACCTCACGCACCTGTCGTTCCACCTGGGGCTCGCCTACTTCAAGCTCGCCGTGATCCTCGAGGGGATCCACTACCGCTACACCAAGGGTCAGACCGTCGGCGAGGGTTTCTCGCGCATCGGCGAGGCCACCGCACCGCTCGTGGCCGCCGGGCTGCGTGCCCTCGACGACGCCTGACCACGACTGAACCGGCCTGAGCCGCAGGAGGACCCATGGACTTCGCCCACGACGACCGCACCGAACAGATGCTCGGCGACCTCCGCTCGTTCCTCGATGACCGCGTCGTGCCGGCACTGCCGGAGTTCGACGCGCAGCTGGCGGGCAGCGACGACCGCTGGGCGTGGAGCCGCGTCCCGGTTCTCGGTGAGCTGCGCGAGGAGGCGCGCGAGCGGGGCCTGTGGAACCTCTTCCTGCCGGGCGAGCACGGCGCCGGCCTGACCAACCTCCAGTACGCGCCGCTCGCCGAGCTCACCGGCCGCTGCATCCGGCTCGCCCCCGCGGTGCTCAACTGCGCGGCCCCCGACACCGGGAACATGGAGGTGCTCGCCCAGTTCGGCACCGACGCCCAGAAGGAGCAGTGGCTCGAGCCCCTGCTGCGAGGCGAGATCCGTTCGGCGTTCGCCATGACCGAGCCCGACGTCGCGAGCAGCGACGCGACGAACATCGAGCTGTCGATCCGGCGGGACGGCGACGACCACGTCATCAACGGCCGCAAGTGGTGGATCACGGGCGCGATGAACCCCGACTGCCACATCTTCATCGTCATGGGCAAGACCGACCCGGGCGCCGACCGGCACCGCCAGCAGTCGATGGTTCTCGTCCCACGCGACACCCCGGGGCTCGAGGTCGTCCGCGGCATGGAGGTCTTCGGCTACGACGACCACGACCACGGTGGGCACGCCGAGCTGCGCTTCACCGACGTCCGGGTGCCGGTCGCGAATCTCATTGCAGGAGAAGGTGATGGCTTCGCGATCGCCCAGGCACGCCTCGGCCCCGGCCGCATCCACCACTGCATGCGATCCATCGGCCTCGCCGAGGTCGCCGTCGAGGCGATGTGCCGACGCGTCTCCGAGCGCGTCGCCTTCGGGCGGCCGCTCGCCGAGCAGGGCGTCGTCCGCGACTGGATCGCCGAGTCGCGGGTGCGCATCGAGCAGCTGCGCCTGCTCGTGCTCAAGACCGCGTGGCTCATGGACACCGTCGGCAACAAGGGTGCCCACGCCGAGATCCAGGCCATCAAGATCGCCACCCCGAAGACCGTCGAGTGGATCCTCGACAAGGCGATCCAGGCCCACGGTGCGGCCGGCCTGAGCCAGGACACCGAGCTGGCGGCGGCCTTCGCCGGCATCCGCACGCTCCGCTTCGCCGACGGCCCCGACGAGGTGCACAAGAACGCCCTCGCCAAGGCCGAGCTGCGCCGCCACACCCGCTGAAACACCCCTCATCCACCCCGCTCATCCACCCCGCTCATCCACCCGACTCGCGGCAGGGCAACCGGCCGACAGGAAGGACGCGCCATGGACTTCGACCTCTCCGGCGTGGAGCGCGAGATCCGCGACTGGGTCCGCACCTTCGTGCGCAAGGAGATCCTCCCGCTCGAGCCCGAGGTGCTCGAGCGCGAGCGTCGGCACGAGCGCGGCCTGCCCGCCGACATGCTGAAATCCCTGCAGGACAAGGCTCGTGCGGCCGGGTTCTTCGGCATCCAGACGCCCGAGGAGTACGGCGGCATGGGCCTGGGCGCCCTCGTCGCGGCGCTCGTCGAGATCGAGCTCGGCCGCTCGTTCGTGCCCTTCCGCTTCGCCGGCGAGGCCGACAACATCCTCTTCAGCGCCACGCCGGAGCAGCAGGACCGCTACCTGCGGCCGACGATCGAGGGCACCCTGCGGTCGTGCTTCGCCATCACCGAGCCGGGCGCCGGCTCCGACGCGCGGGCCATCCGCACCAGCGCCCGGCGCGACGGCGACGACTGGCTCATCACCGGGGAGAAGACCTTCATCACCGGTGGCCACGAGGCCGACTTCGTCATGGTGTTCGCCGTGACCGACAAGGAGCTGGGAGCCGACGGCGGCGTCACGTGCTTCCTCGTCGATCGCGACCGCGGCTGGGAGAGCCGGCCCATCGACACCATGGGCGAGTGGGGCCCGGCCGCGCTCGTCTTCGACGACGTCTGCGTGCCGCACTCGGCGATCCTCGGCGAGGAGGGCAAGGGCTTCGAGCTGGCGATGCGCTGGATCGGCAAGGGCCGCTACATGCTGCCGGCCCGGGCCCTGGGGTCGTGCGAGCGGCTCGTCGAGATGGGCATGGAGCACGCCCGCAACCGCGTCACCTTCGGCGAGCCCATCGCCAACCGGCAGGCGATCCAGTGGATGGTCGCCGACTCCGCGGTCGAGATCGAGGCGCTGCGGTGGCTCGTGCTCACGGCCGCCTGGCAGGTCGACCGCGGCCTCGACTCTCGCCAGTCGCAGTCGATGGCCAAGCTCTTCGGCGGCGTCAAGGCCAACGAGATCGTAGACCGGGTCCTGCAGATGCACGGCGGCATGGGCTACACCCGCGAGCTGCCGGTCGAGCGCTGGTACCGCGAGCTGCGGCTGCTGCGCATCTACGAGGGCACCGACGAGATCCAGCGGCGCACCATCGCCCGCAACCTGCTGCGCGGGCACGCGTCGGTACGCGGACACCTCGGCTGAGCGCAGCGCGCCGAGATTCGGTGGGTCGGCAGCCCCCACGCGTGCCGTCGACGGGCGCATGCTGGACGGGTGCCCGAACCACCCGCCGGCGTCAGGACGTTCAACCGGTTCGCCGTGCGCGCCGCGGGGCACCGCCTCTTCCCGCTGTGGGCGGTGCTGCGGCACCGGGGCCGCCGCACCGGCACCGAGCACGCGGTACCGCTCGCCGTCCTCTCGACGCCGGACGCGTTCGTCATCGCGCTGCCGTGGGGGCGCGGCACCGACTGGGTGCGCAACACCCGCGCCGCGGGCGGCTGCACGGTCCGCTGGAGGGGCCGCGAGTGGGCCTGCACCGACCCGACCTTCGTCGGCAAGGACGTCGCGCTCGCGGCGGCCGGCCCGGTGCTGCGTCGGGTGCTGACGCGCATGGACCCCCCGGGCGGCTTCCTGCNCCGGCCCGGTGCTGCGTCGGGTGCTGACGCGCATGGACCCCCCGGGCGGCTTCCTGCGCCTGACGCGTCGTCCCGCCTGACGCCTCCCGCAGCCTGACGCGTCGTCCCGCCTGACGCCTCCCGCAGCCTGACGCGTCGCCACCGACGCGGGCACCCGGCGACACGCGACGGCTGGGTCCGTTTTGCCCCGGTATCGCAGCCTCGTGCGCAAGGATGGAGCGTGGCCCGCGAGACGACCCGAGACTTCCGCGTCCCACCGTCCCTCGGTCGAGCCTCCGCCGAGCACTCTGGCGGTGCGACGCGGTGGTGACCACCTTCCTGTCGAGCCGTCGCGCCTGGGTCGCGACGGCCCTGGCGGTCCTGCTCGGCGTCGTCGTGCTCGGCGCCACGGCGGTGAAGTTCGCCCCGCCGGGATCGTCCGTCGCGGTGTGGTGGCCCGCGGCGGGGCTCGCCGTCGCCTTCCTGCTCGTCACCGGTCCCGACCGGCGACGGGCCGCGGTGTTCGTGGCGGGCGTCCTCGTCGCGAGCGGCCTCGCCAACTACTACGGCGGTCGGCCGCCGCTCGTCGCGGCCGCCTTCGGCGTGGCCAACGCCCTCGAGGCCTTCGTCGTCCACCGCCTCATGACGCGCGGTGGGCGTCAGCCGCGGCTCGCGTCGATGGACGACCTCTTCCGTCTGCTCGCGGCCGCGCTCGCCGGCGCGCTGACCTTCGGCGTCCTCGCGGGCCTCGTCGTCACGGTGGGGCTGCACAGCACCTTCTTCCCGACGGCGTACACGGTGACGGCGTCGCACGCTGCCGCGATCCTCGTCATCGGCCCGCTCGGCATCGCCGTCGTCAGCCCGCGGGTGCGGGCCTTCGGCCTCGAGGACGTCGCCCAGATGCTCCTCGTCGTCGGCATGACGCTGTGGGTCTTCCGCCAGGGGCAGGGGCTTCCGCTCGCCTTCCTGCCGCTGCCCACCCTCGCGTGGGCCGCCACCCGACAGGGCCTGCGGGCCGTGGCCGCCCAGCTCATCACCGTCGGGGTCCTCGCCGTGTACGGCACGAGCACCGGCGGCGGGCCGTTCGCCTACGCCGGCACCCGCACCGACGTCCGCCCCGAGACCGTCGGCGCCCTCACCCAGGCCTTCCTCGTCACGGCGGCCATCACGACGCTGTCGCTGGCCGTCGCCTCGACGCAGCGGCGTCGGGCCATCGCCGAGCTGCGCACCGAGGCCCAGTTCACCGCGGTCGTCCTCGACACCGCGGCCACGGCGATCGTCGTCGTCGACACCGACGGTCGCATCGGCCGGCTCAACCGCACCGCCGCCTCGTGGATCGGCGGGCACGAGGACGAGCTCGTCGGGCTCGAGGCGGCCCAGGCCTTCCCCGTCGCCGAGGGCCGCGACCGGCTCGTGCGCCGGTTCGCCGGCCTGCGCGACCACGACTTCCCCGAGACCGACGAGCAGGAGTGGGTCACCCCCGAGGGGCGCCGCCGCAACATCGTCTGGTCCAACCGGTGGCTCACCGACGAGCTCGGCCGTCGCAGCCACCTCGTCAAGACCGGCGTCGACGTCACGGAGTCCCGCGCCGCGCTCGAGCGCGAGCGTCGCGTCGTCGAGGAGCTCACCGCCCTCGACCAGACGAAGAACGACTTCGTGTCCTCGGTCAGCCACGAGCTGCGCACCCCGCTCGCGAGCGTGCTCGGCTACACGGAGATGCTCGAGGACGGTGCCGCCGGCGAGCTGACGAGTCGTCAGGGCGAGCTCGTGGCGCGCATCGACCGCAACGGGCGCCGCCTCCTCGAGCTGATCGAGGACCTCCTCGTCAACTCGCGCATCGAGTCCGGCCAGCTGGACCTCGAGCTGCGTCGCTGCGACTTCGCCGACATCGTCGCGCACGCGTGGGACGGTCTCCGGCCGCTGAGCGAGCGTCGCGACCTCGACCTGTCCATCGACGTCCACCCCGCGCCCCTGTGGGTCCGAGGCGACGCGGCCGCCCTCCAGCGGGTCACCATGAACCTCCTGTCCAACGCCGTGAAGTTCACGCCCGACGGCGGGTCGGTCGAGGTGTCGCTGGACGGCGCCGCGCCGGCGCAGCTCGGCGGGCCGTGCGCCCGGCTCGTCGTGCGCGACTCCGGCATCGGCATCCCGTCCGCCGACCTCGAGAAGGTCTTCCGACGCTTCTACCGGTCCAAGACGGCCACCGACCAGGCGATCCAGGGCACCGGCCTCGGTCTGTCCATCGTCCGGGCCATCGTCGAGGGCCACGGGGGCACCATCGAGGTCGTGTCGGCGCCCGGGGCCGGCGCGACCTTCACGGTGACCATCCCGGCGCTGCCCGTGGGGGCGGCGTCATGACGCGCGACGGCCCACCCCGGTGGCGCCGCGCCGAGGTGCCGACACGGAAGCCAGCAGGAGCAGCAGCGGCAACGGGGCCGCTGGACAGGGGAGCGCGGGGAGTGCTCAGGGGGAGCGTGGAACGGGTGCAGGACAAGACGTGGGAGGTCAAGGCTCTCCGTCATCTCACGGAGCTGATGAACCGGGTCAGTGCGCAGGACGACCTCGGCAGCCTCTTCGAGATGGTCGTCGAGGGGGCGGCCGACGTCGTCGGGTTCACCGTCGCGGCGATCAGCCTCGTCGACGACGCGACGGGTGACCTCGTCGTCGTGGCCGTCGCCGGCGACGACAGCGCGAAGACGCAGCTGATGGGCCGGCACACGCCGCGCGCGGCGATCGATCGCGAGTTCGCGGTGGCCGAGCGCTGGGGGAGCCTTCGGTTCGTGCCGGCCGACCGGCTGCCCGCCGAGTCGCAGGACGGGTGGGTGGCCACCGACTGGAGCCGCGACACCGACGACCCCGACGCGTGGGACCCCGAGGACACGCTCCTCGCGCCGCTGCTCGACGCCGTCGGTGACCTGCTCGGTCACCTGTCGGTCGACCTGCCGCTGAGCGGCCGACGCCCCGACCCGACGCAGCGGGCCGTGCTCGAGCTGTTCGCCAACCAGACCGCCATCGCCATCCAGGCGGCCCGCCAGCGCCACGCGCTCACCGAGCGGGTGCGTCTCGGCGAGGCCGTGAAGTCGGTGGCCCGCATCGCCCAGGACGACCTCGAGCCGGCCCAGGTCGTCGACGTCGCGGCGCCGCGGATCGCTGCCGGGCTCGCCTCCGAGACGCTGTGGCTGCGCCTGTTCGGCGTGCAGGGCGACGACGAGCGCGAGAGCGTGTCGGCCCGCAGCGGCGAGGCCGTCGTCGCACCGTCCCTCATCGACCTCGCGCGCCGCCTCAGCGCCCGCCTCTGGGCCGAGGGTGAGGTGGCGGTGGCCCGCCCGGGCCGGTGCGAGCCGGCGCGCGAGTGGTCGCCGGCCGACGTCGCGCTCGCCTCGGAGTTCCTCGCGGCGGCCGCCGCCGGGTCGCTGCTGCTCGCCCCGATCGGGTCGGGCTCCGCGTGCTACGGCTACCTCGCCGCCGTGCGCAGCGCCGGCGACGCGTCGTGGACCGACGCCGAGACCCAGGCGGCCCTCGAGATGGCCCGCGACCTCGGACGCGCCGTGCGCAACGCCCGTCTCTACTCGGCCGAGCGACGCGTCGCCGAGGAGCTGCGCGAGGCCGACCGCAGCCGCACCCAGCTGTTCTCGACGGTCTCGCACGAGCTGAAGAACCCGCTCGCCTCGATCGTCGGGCACGTCGAGCTGCTGCGCGGCGAGCCGGACAACCTCGCGTGGTCGCTCGGGGTCATCGGCCGCAACACCGAGCGGCTCCAGCTGCTCGTGGACGACCTGCTCACCCTCTCGCGGGTCAGCGATCCCGACCGCGCCATGCCGTTCACCGACGTCGACCTCGGCGAGCTGACCCGTGACGTCGTCGACATGTTCCGGCCACGCGCCGACGGGCAGGAGGTCGGCCTGACCTTCGACGAGCCGATGGGCTTCCCGGCCGTGCGGGGCAGCGCGGACGACCTCGAGCGCGTCGTGCAGAACCTCGTGAGCAACGCCGTGAAGTTCACGCCCGCGGGTGGCGCCGTCAGCGTGTCGCTCGAGCGGCGCAACGAGGGTCTGGCGCTGACCTGCGCCGACGACGGCATCGGCATCTCGGCCGACGACCAGGAGCGGCTCTTCACCGAGTTCTTCCGCGGCACCAACCCCGAGGGCCTCAAGGTGCCCGGCACGGGTCTGGGCCTGTCGATCGCGCACCGCGTCGTGGAGCGGCACGGTGGCCGGCTCGAGGTGGCGTCCGAGCTCGGCCGCGGCACGAGCGTCACCCTGCTGCTGCCCGTGGCCTGACCTCCCGGCGCGCGCCTGCATCCGTCCGCGCGCTCCAACCGACGCGCGGACGGATGCGCGAAGGCACGCGGGTGGCGACGCGCGAACGGACGCGGGTGGCGACGCGCGAGCGTCCCACGTGGGCGAGGGCGGCCCGCCACGCCGCCGTCACCGGACGCGTCCACACCCACCAGTACGCGAGGCCGAGCGCCATCGAGCCGGCGAACGCCGGCACCGGGTGGCCCCAGAGCAGCTCCAGCGCCTGCCAGTGGACGACGTAGACGTAGAGCGAGGCCGAGGCGAGCACCTGCACGACGGGCACGAACCGGGCCGGCACGCGGGTGACCGGACGCCACAGCAGCAGGAGGACGAACGCGGCCGTCAGGCCGTCGCGGGCCGGGTTGAACGAGAACGTGCCGACCATGGCGACGGCCACGACCGTGGCGACGCGTCGCTGCGTGGGGGTCGTCGCCCGCGCCAGGGCCCAGCCGAGCAGGAAGAGGTGCAGCACGACGAGCGCCGACCCGTGCATCCGCGGCACCGGCAGGGGCAGCACCGGGAGGCGGAAGAGGACGAAGGCGGCGGCGGACAGCGCCAGTGGGAGACCGAACGGGTACCGCCGGTCGAGCGCGGCAACCCGACGCGAGGCGGTGAGCACCGCGACCGCGACGAGCGCCACGACCATGGCCTCGACGAACCAGAACCGCCACGGCGGCCCGAGCCGCTCCTGGCCGAACACCCAGTTGGCAAGGAACAGGTTGCGTGTCTCGTAGTCGCCGACGAGCGCGTGAGCGAAGACGATGACGACGAGCGCGGGGACGGCGATGCGCACCGCCGCACCCAGCACGCGTCGGGTGCGGCGCCGGCGGTCGGCGTCGGCGAGCTGGAACCGGGCGAGCTGGTAGCCGGCGACGACGAGCAGCGCGTTGGCGGTGCCCTGCAGCGCGAAGAGGCCGGCGTGCGTGCCGACGATGAGGACGATGGCGAGGGCGCGCAGCCACACCCCGGTCTCGACGGTGCGCCACCTGGCCCGACTCGCACCGCGGGTCAGGCTGTGCCACAGGCGATTCGACGCGTGCGTCGGAGACGGAGCGGCGCCGGCACCCGGCGTCGCCGAGGACGTGGTGGTGGCGCGCATCCGTTCGAGGTGGGCGACGGGCGTCACGTGCCAGCTCTCCGGCAGGCGACCGAGCAGCTGCTCGAGGCGGATCGACACCTCGACGTAGGAGAGCGAGTCGCCGCCGAGTGACACGAAGGTGGCGTCGTCGGCGACCTTCCGTTGGAGCAGCCGGCCGTACACGGCGGCGACCGCCCGCTCGGGCACTGCCGCGTCGTGGGTGGCGTCGGGGCTCGCGTCGGGGGCGACGTCGGGTCGGGCCGGGCAGTCCTCGCACGCGAGCGCGAGGACGGTGCGGTAGTCCGGCTTGCCCGACGCGAGCACCGGATGGTCAGCCACAGGGACGACGCGCAGCGCCTCGCGCGGCACTCCGCAGGCGCGGATCGCCGTGCGCCGCAGGGTCTCCCGAGCTGGGGCAGCCACGGCGCCACAGGCGGCGACGGCGACGAGGCCGTCGCGCCCGGCGCAGCGCACGTCGTGACCCTCGTCGCGCAGCCGGCCCTCGAGCGCGTCGAGGTCGACGCGGTGGCCGAGCACCTTGACGAACCGTGCGCGGCGGCCCGTGACGCGCACGAGCCCCTCCGGCGTCACCTCGCCGAGGTCACCGGTGCGCAGCGCGTCGACGGTGCGACCGAGCGCGAGGTCGTCCGGCCCGTGTGCGTAGCCGAGCATGACGTTCGGTCCGCGGAAGACGATCTCGCCGTCCTCGACCTCGACCGACGCGCCCGGCACCGGCCGGCCCACGGTGTCGGGGTGGTCGACGGCGAGGTCGGGGGGCAGGTAGGTCATCCGGGCCGTCGCCTCGCACTGGCCGTACATGACGACGAGGTCGAAGCCGCGCTCCTGACCGAGTTCGGCGAGGCGTCGGACACGGGCGGGGTCCATGCGACCGCCGGCCTGGGTGACGTACCGCAGCGTCGGGAGGTCGCGCTGGGCGAAGCCGCTGCGCTCGAGCAGCTCGAAGGTGTGCGGCACGCCCGGGAACGTCGTGCCGCCCACGGCCCGGAAGCGCGTCCAGAAGCACTCGTCGACGACGGAGCGGTCGGTGAGCAGCACGGCCGCCCCGCGCGCGAGGTGGGTCGTCAGGACGGACAGGCCGTAGCAGTAGGTCAGCGGCAGCGTCAGGGCCGCGCAGTCGTCCGTGCGGACGCCGAGAGCGGCGTCGATCTGGGCGGTGTTCGCGGCGAGGTTGTCGTGCGAGAGCCGGACGAGCTTGGCCGAGCCCGTCGAGCCGCTCGTGCTGAGCAGCAGGGCGAGGTCGGGGTGCAGCTCGTGCGCCGACTCCGCGCGGCGCTCGTCGAGCCCGCCGGACGCGTCCAGGACGACGTCGGGGTCGTACGCGGCGGCCAGGCGCTGTGCCGCCTCGCCCGGGGCCGTGAGGAGCACAACGTGCCCGGCCCGCAGCGCGGCGAGGTGGGCCACGACCGTCTCGACGGTGCTGCGGCCCTCGACGAGGACGAGCCGACGCGACCCGGCGAGCCGGTGGGCGAGGTCGTCGACGCGTCGGGCGAGGTCGGCATAGGTGACCGGGCCCGCGTCGGTGTGCAGGGCCGTGCGGGTCCCGTGCTCGTGCAGGCGCGACACCCACGGCAGCCCGGCTGCTGGTCGGAGGGGGAGGGCGGTCGCGGTCACGCGGCACAGTCAATAAGGTTAGGCATACCTAAGGCAAATGCAGGGGGTCGATTCGGACCCGAGGGAAGGGTCGGCTAACCTGCATTACGTCAGGCAAGCCTGTCCTAATTCGTCCTGGCTCTGACGCAGGTCGACCCGAACGCCCCGTGCCCCCAGCCGCAGAACCAGGAGCCCTTCGTGACGCGCCGCCGTACCGTCCTCCTCGCCGCCACCGCGGCCGCCGCCACCGTCGCGCTGTCGGCGTGCGGCAGCAGCCTCGAGGCGAGCGGCGACCTCGACGCCTCGAAGCTGACGATCTACAGCGCGCAGCACAAGAACCTCACCGAGGAGTGGGGCAAGGAGTTCCAGGACAAGACCGGCATCCAGGTGCAGGTCCGCTACGGCAACGACTCCTCGATGGGGGCCCAGATCGTCCAGGAGGGCGCCAGCTCGCCCGCCGACGTCTTCCTCACCGAGAACTCCCCGGCCATGACGACCGTCCAGAAGGCCGGCCTGCTCGCCCCCGTCGAGGCGGCGACGCTCGGTAAGGTGGGCCCGCAGTACGCGCCCTCGTCGAAGGACTGGGTCGGCATCGCCGCCCGCTCGACCGTGCTCGTCTACAACCCGAGCAAGATCTCCGAGTCACAGCTGCCGGCCTCGCTCATGGACCTCACCAAGCCGGAGTTCAACGGCACGTGGGGCGCGGCCGCAGGCGGCGCCGACTTCCAGGCCATCGTGTCGGCCGTCCTCGCGACGCAGGGCGAGGCCAAGACCGCGGAGTGGCTCGCCGGCCTCAAGTCGGGCGCGAAGGTCTACCAGAACAACATCGCGACGATGAAGGCCGTCAACTCCGGCCAGTCGGCCATGGGCGTCATCTACCACTACTACTGGTACCGCGACCAGGCCCTCGACAAGGAGAGCAGCGGCAACACCAAGCTGCACTACTTCAAGAACGAGGACCCCGGCGCCTTCGTCAGCCTCTCCGGCGGCGGTGTCCTCAAGAGCAGCAAGCACGCCGCCGACGCCCAGAAGTTCCTCGCGTTCGTCACGGGCAAGGAGGGCCAGAAGGTCCTCGGCACCACCGACGCCAAGGAGTACGCGGTCGGCACCGGCGTCGCCTCCGACCCCGCGCTGCCGCCGCTCGACTCGCTGCAGGCGCCGGAGATCGACCCGTTCACGCTCAACGGCCCGAAGGTCATCGAGCTGATGACGAAGGCCGGGCTCCTCTAGGTGACCACCGCGCCCGCGACCCCGACGAACCCGACGGGCCCGACGACCCCGGTCGACGGCCCGGCCGCCCCGAAGCTCCCCACGCGAGGGCGACGGGGCATCGGCGCGTCCGGTGGGGTGTCGGTGCGGGCGTCGCTGCCGCTGCGGGCGGCTGCGCTCGTCGTCGCGCTGCTGTGCGCGCTGCCGCTCGTCGTCGTCGTGGTCAAGGCGTTCGAGTCGGGCGCGGGCGACGCGTTCGCGCTCGTGTGGCGCCCCCGCGTCGGTGAGCTGCTCGGCAACACCGTCTCGCTCGTCGTACTGACCGGGGTCGCCTCGACGGTGCTCGGCGTGGCGGCGGCGTGGCTCGTCGAGCGCACCTCGCTGCCGGGCGCCTCGTTCTGGCGGATCGCCTTCGTCGCGCCGCTCGCGGTGCCGGCGTTCGTCAACAGCTTCGCGTGGTCGGCGCTCGTGCCCGGGCTCGAGGGTCTCGCCGGCGCCGTCATCGTCACGACGCTCTCGTACTTCCCGTTCGTGTTCCTGCCGGTCGCCGCGCTGCTGCGCTCGGGCGACCGCGGTCTGGAGGAGGCGGCCCGGGCACTCGGCCTCGGCCCGTGGCGCACCTTCCTGCGGGTGGGCCTCGCGCAGATGCGCCCGGCGCTGCTCGGTGGCGTCCTGCTCGTCGCGCTGCACCTGCTCGCCGAGTACGGGGCGCTGGAGATGCTGCGGTTCCCGACGTTCACCACGGCGATCCTCGACCAGTTCGAGGTGGCCTTCGACAGCCGCTCGGGCAGCGTGCTCGCGGTCGTCCTCATCGCGCTCGCCGTCACCGTCCTCACTGTCGAGCTGCTCGCCCGCGGCCGCACCCGCCACGCGCGCGTCGGGTCGGGCACCGCTCGCCGGGCCGCTCCGGCCTCGCTGGGCCGCTGGACGCCGCTCGCGCTCGTCTTCGCAGCCGCCCTCACCGCCCTCGCGGTCGGGGTCCCGGCGTGGAGCCTCGGCACGTGGCTGCTGCGCTCCGACGAGGCGATGGAGCCAGCCAACCTCGGCCCGACGCTCTGGTCGACGCTCGCGCTCGCCCTCGCGGCGGCCCTGGTCACGACGGTCGCGACCGTGCCGGCGGCGTGGCTCATCGCGCGGCACCGCACGTGGTTCGCCGTCGCCGTCGAGCGCGTCACCTACCTCGCGGCGTCGCTGCCCGGCGTCGTCGTGGCGCTCGCGCTCATCACGCTGACCATCGGCTTCGCCCGCCCGCTCTACCAGACGACCACCGTGCTGGTCCTGGCCTACGTCGTGCTCTTCATCCCGCGGGCCATGGTGGGCACGCGCGCGGCCATCGCGGCCGTCCCGCCCG
Organism: Intrasporangium zincisolvens; assembly: GCF_034724055.1. Taxonomy (NCBI): domain Bacteria; kingdom Bacillati; phylum Actinomycetota; class Actinomycetes; order Micrococcales; family Intrasporangiaceae; genus Intrasporangium; species Intrasporangium zincisolvens. Next base: position 141,621 of record NZ_JAWIIL010000010.1, on the reverse strand, counting down.
AGCTCGGCGATGCCGCACGGGCCCTGGGCGACAGCCCCGTCCGGGCGTTCCTGCGGGTCCAGCTGCCGCTCATGCTCCGCGGCACGATGGCCGGCTTCGCCCTCGTGTTCATCGCCGTCAGCACCGAGCTCACGGCCACCCTTCTTCTCGCACCCACCGGCACGCAGACGCTTGCCACGGCATTCTGGGATGCGAGCGCGTCGCTGGACTACGCCGCCGCCGCGCCCTACGCCGCCGCGCTCGTGCTCCTGTCGGCGCCCCTGACCTACCTGCTGCTCCACGGCAAGAACGAGGAACCCCAGACGTGAAGACGCTCCAGCTCTCGGGCATCACCGCCTCGCACGCGGGCACGCCGGTGCTCCACGGCATCGACCTCACGGTGCCCTCCGGCACGACGACCGCCGTCCTCGGCCCGTCGGGCTGCGGCAAGACCACCCTGCTCCGCGTCGTCGCCGGCTTCCTGCGCCCCGACGCCGGCCAGGTGCGCCTCGGCGACGACGTCGTGGCCGGCCCCGGCGCGTGGGTCGCGCCCGAGCGCCGTGGCTTCGGCTACGTCGCCCAGGAGGGCAACCTCTTCCCGCACCTCGACGTCGCCGCCAACATCGCCTACGGCCTGCCGCGCCGCGAGCGCCGGGCCCAGGCGCGCGTGGCCGAGCTGCTCGAGCTCGTCGGCCTGCCGGGCGAGTTCGCCGCACGGCGCCCCGACCAGCTCTCCGGCGGCCAGCAGCAGCGCGTCGCGCTCGCTCGGGCCCTGGCCCGACGCCCCCGGATCGTCCTGCTCGACGAGCCGTTCTCCGCGCTCGACCCCGAGCTGCGCGTCGCGACGCGCGACGCCGTCGCGGCCGCGCTCGCGCACGAGCAGGCCACCGTCGTCCTCGTGACCCACGACCAGGCCGAGGCGCTGTCGTTCGCCGACCAGGTGGCGATCATGCACGACGGACGCTTCAGCCAGGTCGGGGCGCCCGCCGAGGTGTACCGCGCGCCGTCGGACCGTCGCTCGGCCGTCTCGCTCGGTGAGGCGTGCTTCCTGTCCGGGCAGCTGGGCGACGGTGCCGTCACGTGTGCCCTCGGCACGCTGCCGATGGCGTCCGCGCGCGGCACGGGGCCGTGCGAGGTGCTGATCCGGCCCGAGCAGCTGCGCCTCGACGATGCCGGCACCGGAGGGCCCGCCGGCGCCGGTGGCGCGGTCGCCGAGGTCACGCGGTGCGCCTTCTACGGCCACGACGCCCTCGTCGAGCTGCGCCTCGACGATGCGTCGGGCGCGTCCACCCTCCTGTCGGCACGCACCTTCGGTGGCCGGACGCCGAGCGTCGGCTCCCGCGTGCGGGTCAGCGTCGATGGTGAGCCGCACCTCATCCGCGTCGACGGCGGTCTCGTCGACGCCTGAGCCTGCTGCCGGCCTCGTGGCCGAGCGGGCGGTCACGGTCTTCCGCGCCGGCTTCGAGCGCTCGGTCCTCGACGCGTCGCGCGGCCAGACCCGACGCGTCGTCCGGCGCGAGTCGCGTCAGCCGAGCAGGGTGCCGTCCGCGGTGCTGGACGGCTTGGGGTCGGGCAGCCGGAGCATCCGGAACGAGGTGACCAGCCCGAGCAGCGCGGCGAGGATCGGCACCAGCATCGCCACCTGCAGGGCTCGCGGCCTCGCCTCGGTGTTGATCCGGATGATCTCGGCCTGGATCTCCGGCGGCTGACCGGCGATCTGCTGCTGGAGCGCGGTGTTGCTCATGACCTCGGCGTCCTCCTCGAGGGTCACGGCGACCTGCTGCTGGTGCTCCGGCGGTAGCACGGAGCTCGACTCCGCCAGGTTCGTGAAGGTGAACGACAGGGTCGCGAGCATGATCGCCCCGGCGAAGGCGAGCCCGAACGACAGGCCGAAGGACCCGCCCGCCGAGTTCACACCGGCCGCCTCGCTGACCCGCTCCTCCGTGATCGGCGCCAGCGTGTAGTTGTTCAGCTGCGACACGAGCAGCCCGAGCCCCGACCCGGCGACGAGGAGCGGGAGCGTCAGGGCCCAGCCCGACGTCGCGCGGGGCACGATCGGCACGATCGCCAGCATCCCCAGCAGGAGCAGCACGAACCCGGCGCGGATGATCCCGGCCGGTCGCCGGTCGGCGGCGCGCCTGCCGGCCAGCACGGCCACGGCGAACATGCTCAGCGACAGCGGCGCGATCGACAGTCCCGACTCCAGGGCGTTGTACTCGAGCACCATCTGCAGGTAGATCGGCAGGGCGATCATCGTGCCGCCGAGGGAGATCTGCTGCATCATCTGCCCGGAGATGCCGAGCCGGAACGGCTTCGAGCTGAAGAGGTCCGGGTCGAGGAGGGCCGCCTTGCCCTGGCTCTTGCGCCGCCGCAGCCAGAACGCGAGCCCGGAGAGGCCGGCGCAGCCGAGCAGCAGCAGGATCAGGACGAACTCGCCGCCCTCCTGCCACACGAGGATGCCCAGGACGAGGCCGCCCATCCCGACGACGGACATCGCCGAGCCGATGAGGTCGATCTTGCGCTCCCCGGTGTACGGGACGTCCTTGACGAGCCCGATCCCGGACAGCACGACGGCGATGATCGCGGCCTCGAGCAGGAAGCCGACCCGCCAGGACAGGAACGTCGTGATGAACCCACCGAGCAGCGGTCCGACGGCGGCCGCGATCGCCGCCGCCGCCCCGACGAGGGCGTAGACGCGCTTCTGCGCGGCCCCCTCGAAGTTGCCGTGGATCAGCGACTGCATCGCCGGCAGCAGGAGTGACGCGCCGATGCCGCCGATGACGGCCCAGAACACGATGATCGCCGTCAGGCCCTGGGCGAGCGTCATCGCGACGGCGCCGACGGCGTACCCGAGCAGGCCGAGGACGTAGGCCCGTTTGCGCCCGAAGAGGTCGCCGACCTTGCTGCCGATGAGGATGAACGCCGCGGACACCAGCGCCTCGAGCGCGATGGCCGACTGCACCCCGCTCACCGTCGTGTCGAGGTCGCGCACGACCGCGGAGATCGACACGTTCATCAAGGAGGTGTCGACGACGAGCACGAACATCGCCATCGCGAGCAGGATCGCGAGCCTGCCGTTGAAGGGCGCCTCCGCCGGCGTGCCACTGCCGGTCTGCGTCGCTTCCGCGTCCACCACATCACCGCCCACGCGTCGCGAGGCCCGGCCGTGGAACGTGGACGCCGTGGTGCGGCCGTTCGTGCCGACCTCGAGCCCATCATGACCGACCGGTGTCAGCGGCCGTGGGCGTATCGCCGGACTCATGCCGAGCGTCCGCAGCGAGCAGGACGAGCTGCTGGGCGGGGCCGCTCATCCGGGCCGGGTGATGCCAGCGGCCGTCGACGCGGCTGTCATGGATCTGGGCCCGCCCATGGGTCCCCGAACGAAAGGCAGAACCATGACGGAACCCGCCACGGAGGCGCCGGTCCTCGACCTGCTGGCCCGGATGACGGCCGATTCGGTCGAAACCTCCAGCCTCGACCCCGGGACCTTGATGCTCGTCCGCATCGCGGCGCTCGTCGCCGTCGACGCGCCGCCCTTCTCGTACCTGACGAACCTGGCCGCTGCGAGCGATGCAGGACTCGACGTCGACGACGTCCGCGGCGTCCTGTCGGCCATCGCGCCGATCGTCGGGACCACCCGCGTCGTCGCGGCCACGGGCCGGATCGTGGAGGCGCTCGGCGTCGCGCTCGAGGTCGCGGAGAGCGAAGCGGAGATCGAGGAGTAGGTCGGCGGGCGGTAGGCGGAAGGACTGCGCCCGTCCCGTCGGACCCAGCGCCAGACGACGAAACCGCAGGTCAGCGTGGTGCTGACCTGCGGTTTCGGGTGGTGGCCAGGGGCGGGGTCGAACCGCCGACCTTCCGATTTTCAGGTGTCGGCGGTTCCTCGGCTGCGTCCCGATGCGTCGTCATCCCAGTCAGGGCAGGCCGTCGGCGTCCCAGCCAGGGCCGCCTCCGTGTGGTCGTGTTGCTATCAGACGCGCTATCAGCGCGGTGCACGCGCCACATCTACCCGGCACCCTGATAGCGGCCAGCACCGGGACCCCGGTCAGCGGGTCAAGGGTCGAGCTTGCTCGATCGCGAAGCGACGCTTTGCGCCCTTGACGCGCTGGCCGGGGTCCGGACGATTTGGCTGCAGGGTGTCGGCTCCGTCCTCCCCGGTCCAGTACTGCGTGGGCCCGGCGAGGACGGCGCGCCAGCGCCGCCCGCAGCTGGGCCGTGCGCCGGCGCAGCCGGCGCCTTGACGGAGAAAAGACATTTCTCACCGACAGAGTTGCCATCGCGCCTTGACGCGCGTTCCCTCGCTGACTTTATGGGGCCGCGTGGTCAACTAGGGACGCAATGTCGCGGCATTCACCATCTCGAACAGGGCTTTGCCGCGGGCAACATCACCGGAGCCGTGCCGATATGTGTACAGGTCGAGGCCGATAGCCGCCAATAGGCCTGGTCGGCCATGGAAGCCGCTGATGGACCAAGTGACTGGGGCGAACAGCGTCGGATAGACCAGCACTGCGATCGGCGAGTGAAGGGCCGCGGCCGTTGTGAGAGCTTGGAACGAATGTGTTCGAATCTTCTCTGTCGTTGGCCGGGTGTACTTCGCTTCGAAGGTAGCGACGGCGGTTCCGTTCACAGAGAGCAGGCCATCGGGGTCAACGCCTCCCGGTACGTGGAAGCGGACGCCAGCGGGTGTGGCCCCTGTGACCGCCCTCAGTGGGTAAATCCCTGTATGTCCGCCTCCTTGCAGATCAGTCCAACCGCTCAGCGCTCCGATCTCGGCTGCCGCCTTCAATGATCGCTCGAGCAGCGTCTCCAGAAGTGGCCATGGCTCCACGGCGAGCCCGAGGCCGTCGACTGCTCCGTCACGGTGTAGAGGAGCAAGGCGGCGGAGCACTGCACAGGTTGTGGCCCAGGCATGTCCATAGGCGCGCCATTGCGGCGGGATCGGGCGGAGCGCCACACCCGGGTCGACAACGGCGTGCTGCGGCAGACCGGGACGGAGCAGCGTCGCCGTATGCCGCAAGCGTGAGGCCACCCTCGGGTCCGTCGTCCGTCGCGCCAAGAGGTTGGCAACATACGCCATCGCTGCCGTGTAGGAGTTGTCGGCGGTGATCCGGCTTAAGTACTGGGGGAAATGAGCGGGTTGCAGCGCCCTGCTTCTGAGCCAGTTGGTGACATCCAGGCGGCCAGACAGCGCAGCTCGTATCGCGTGCTGGGGCTGGATCAGCGTAAGCGGCCCCTCGCGTTTGACCGCGGTCTCCAACTGTCGGGCGAATAGGGCAGCGAAAGCATCCGGCAGGACTCGAACCGCTCGGGACTCGCCATGCTCGGTCTCGCCGCCGAACTCCACTCGAGTGGGGGGAGACAGAAGGTCCACCAAGGCACCGGCCCAGTCAGCCCCTGGCGCTGTCTTTGGGGTTATGTCTAGGACCAGGTCAGGGGTGACCTGAACAGAACCGACGAGGTTATTGATCCGCGGTTCCGAGTCGCCTGCGAGGAACGGCATCCTTGGCCGCATAGCGGCCTGTAGCTCCCTTATCCGGGCGCGGACCAGGTGCGCCTCCATCAGGGTTAGGCCCGGGATGGGGTCACCTTCGGTGACCAGGACGCGTCGCGTCACTCTGTCGCGCCTTCAACCTCTGCGTCGTCCTGATTGTCGTCTTCCCCAGGTGTGACTGCCGTGCTGTCTGGGTCCGGCGCTGCGGGCGGGGCAGCCCCTGTGGAGGGCTCGAGTAGCGACGATGCCGCCCCCGAAACTGGGACCGCCAGCGGTGGCGATCCCAATGCGGCGGAGGGCTGGACGGAGATGTTGAGAAGGGAGAGAAGGGCGGCCCTCGGGTCCGCATGCTGAGCAAACCGGCTGACCCGCAGGCGTTTAGCCCACCGGGACATTGCCCCGGTCGGTTCCTCCCACTTTGCTGCGGCCGATCCTCCGCTTTCGCCCACGTTGAGCACCGCTGCGAGGGCGTCGTCGTCGTCGGTGAACGTGAGGGAGAGGGTGCCGAGAACGCGGTTGTCGAGCGCCGATGCCAAGGATTTGAGAGCCTCATCGACGTCGTTGCCAGCGACGTGCCAGAAAGCTGACTGTCCGATGAGGAAGTCACGGCCGAGAATGAACTCGATCCGGCTATTGAGCGCCTCGAGGATATCGACTGCCAGTGCGTAAATATGTTCTGGTTTGGTCCAGGTACGTGGGTCGGCTGCTACGTAGCCCCCGCTGCGGTCGGCGCCTAGGTGGACCCCAAGAGCGTTGAGGTCTGGGTCTACGTGAATTATTGCGAACCGCCGTCGGAGCGCTGCATCGATCGGGGCGACGGATCGGTCCGCGGAGTTCATCGCAGCAAGGATTCGCAGCGTGGACGGCATCGTGACGGTCGGGCCAAGGGGACCCGAGGAGGTAGCCGGGCTGAGGTGGTGGAAAGGCGTCTCAACGAAAGCCGAGTCTCGTTTGTCCTTATCTAGCAGCCCCAAGGTGTCGCCAAAGATCGCAGCAGCATTTCCTCGGTTGAATTCGTCCAGCACGATGAGGGCCTCGTGGTCGGGCTGAGACGCGTATTGAGCCAGTTCGAGAAGTGGTCCTACATGCGGCTTCACGATTACATTATTTCCCTGTAGGTCAGGAAGAAGACCCATCACGAAATGTTCATATGAGTATGAGGGGTGGAACAGCAGGGAAGCGTACCGCCGGTGTTGCCCCAGCTGGAAGCCCTGTTGGCCAAATCCTCCGTGCAGCATGTTCGGGTTGAACGTTGCCACCGTGGCGGATGCCCCCGGCCGGTAGAGCGCGGCGACCAGGTCCATAGCGACTGTCTTTCCGGTGCCGGGGGGTCCGACCAAGAGGACGTTCGGGCTGTCTTCGAACGCTTCGAGGATGCGAGTCGCGAGTTCATTCGACATGTACGTTGCTCCTTGGACGAACTCGTAGAACCCACCGGGGCTGGATGACGGTAATTGGGCGATTGCCGCGCGCACTTCCGTTGGGAGGTTGTCCCATGAAGCAAACTCTCGGCCAGGCAACGGGTTCTCGAGGACAAGGCGAGCGTGGAGCACGGCGCCTTCGCCGGCCAAGTGGATGGCTAACAGCCAAGGTTTTTCGCCAGACCTGACGATCGCCTCTCGCTGCGCGTCCGCCTGCGTCTCGCTTGTAAGGTCAGGAACTCCCTGCAACGTAGACAGGGTGTGCTCAGTCGGATGTTGCGTCAACCGCCACGGTGGGGGCGCGCTGTCGGTTTCCCAGCGCAAGTTCATTCGGCCACTCGGGAGGGCGAAGTCTGCTGCCGGCTTCAGTCTTCCGCTTGGATAAGCGCCTCCCGGCCATCGCCATTCCACGGGAGTCTCGCCGCCAGGCGTGGTCCCAAGCGCGCGCGCGCGCGCGCGGGCGAGCTCGTTACGGGGGTGATGAAAATCCTTCGTGTATGACGAAGTTCCGTCGACACGCTTGGGCTTTCGTCCATATGCGACTTTGAAATTGGTGACGCCATCTGCTCGCCAGAAGAATACTGCGTCGACGAGCTGGGACGTCACCGCGCGGGTCCCAAGATGAGCGCTTCCGGCGAGTCCGCCGCTTCAACGTCTCGCCGGTTCTGGGCTGCGACGGATCGCCGGGTTGTGAAGCGGACGACTTCGTTGTCCGGAAACAGGTCGCGGACCTGCGGAGTGTCGCGGTTCGACATGATCCAGTGGACGCCTCGCCCAGTCAGCTGGTGGCAAAGCTCGGCCAACTCACATAGGTCAGGACCCCTGAACCGCTTCTCCGTGTAAAGGTAGAATTTCGACGTGTCCGAGAGCGGGAGATACGGTGGATCGATATACACAAAGTCTCCCGCGCTGGGCTTTTCGAGCGTCACTCGGAAATCATTCGCGTCGATCGTGGCTCCAATCAGGGAATCGGAGAGCCGAAAAAGAGTCTCTTCTTCGATTCCCCTGAAGGGGCGGTCGCCCCATGGCACGTTGAAGACGCCGTGCTTGTTGACTCGCCACAGACCGTTCCATGACGTTTGATTCAAGTAGATGAACCAAGCGGCCTGGCCCACCAGTGTGTCTGGCCGGGCGGTCCGCTGCGAGTAGTAGAACTCTTTGCAGTCCCGTTCCGCATACCAAGTTAGGGCTTCGTTGAGGCCAGCTGGATCCTCCTGCACCCGCTGCCAGGCGTTGACCAGTACCTCGTTGAGGTCGTGTAGATGCGCTGCTCCAAGGAGTCGATCGCGAACAGCGAAGAACATTGCCCCGCCGCCCAAGAAGGGTTCGTGGTAGTCGACGAACTCCGTCGGTACGTGCGGAAGGATGTGCCGCAGGAGTCGCGTCTTGCCTCCAGCCCACTTGAGGAAGGGACGCAGGGGGGGAGCAGTCACGGGAGGGCTAGTGGGGAGGGCGGCCATGGGACAGGACTCTAGAGGTGGCTGGTGACGTCGTCGCGGAGGCGCACTGATCTCTGGTCGTCCTCGCGCGGAGTTTCTCCGATGGCGCTGTTGGTGCCGGGTGGTTCACTGTGACACGTGACCTCCACCGCCTCCCTGACCTGGCCGAACCGCGAGCAGCTCCTTCTTGCCCGTAACGAGACCGACTACGAGTGGGTGGCCCGCACGCCCCATCCACCACAGACCACAGATTGTGGACTCATCGGCGATGACGCGCCCACTGGAACAGTGGTCTGCGGCGATGGGCTCGACGCCATCGAGGCGCTCGTCGAGCGATGCGTCCTCAAGGAGAAATCCATTCGATGTGTCTATATCGATCCCCCTTTCGGAACAGGAAAGCGGTTCGGACATTACAGCGATGTGATGGCAGAGTCCGCTTGGCTCTCCATGATGCGCGACCGGCTGCTCGCCCTTAAACCCTTGCTGTCCGACGAATCCTCCGTGTGGGTGCACTTAGATGAGACAATGTCCCACAAGGCGAGGCTCATCCTAGACGATGTGTTTGGCGCGGGCGCATACATCGCCACGATCGTTTGGCAGAAGCGTCTCACTGTTGAGTCACGTACCGCGATATCGCCTGGGCATGATCCCATCCTTGTGTACGCGCCCGCTGGACAGAGGCAGTGGAAGAAGGTTCGGAATAGAGTTCCTGGTGGCGTGTCCGCGGCTAACCGCGATGGCGATCCACGTGGGCCCTGGCGTGACGCCCCCTTCACCGCGCCTGGATTTAGGGCTGGTCAGCAGTACGTCATCCGAAATCCGGCTGGCGTCGACCTCGTACCACCGCGGGGTCGGTCGTGGTTCGCGACCGAACCTGTCTTCAGGCGCCTGCTAGCCGACGACCGAATCTGGTGGACGAAGCGCGGCGCCGGACAGCCTCGCATGAAGAACTTTGACATTGACTCTCTTCAGGTCCCCGGGACCATCTGGGGTGGCCGTGATGTGGGCACTAATGATGAAGCTAAGAAGCACCTTGCCCTTCTCTTCCCGTCCTCGGACGTTGTCTTTGACACGCCGAAGCCGGAAACCCTGATTCAGCGAATCCTTCATATCGCCACGAACCCCGGAGACCTTGTCGTCGATATCTTTGGGGGTTCGGGTACTACGGCAGCCACAGCACACAAACTTGGTCGACGCTGGGTAACCTCCGAGCGGCTTGTGGCAACAGCAAGCAACGTTCTCATCCCTCGGCTCACGCGCGTGGTTGAGGGCACCGATCCTGGCGGCATCACTGCCGACGTGGCTTGGCGGGGTGGCGGAGCATTCGAAGTGATTCAGGCACGGCCGAGGTTGGGCGCCGTGCCCGATTTGACTATCAACAAGGGCCATGTGATCGAGGAGCTTGCAGGATAAGGGCCCGGGTGACCGGATTTTAGCCATCCACGAAGCATGTGACCGTTCCCGGGACCCGGTGCCGACTAGACCTTGTATGGCCCCACGCTCCCGTGCGTGAGGGGGACCACGATGGTTGTACAGCGTGCATGGTTGTCGTCTGGCGTTGTCTGGTCCGGCAAAGTAATGGCGATGGACCAGTTGGCTGAGGACGGCGCCTCAGGGCAACCGCAACGGGCTATTCGGGTCATGATGAATCCAACAAGGAGGTGCGTGGTGTCCGACCTAAAACTGTTCCGCATAACCCAAGGCTTGGCGACCGAGTTGCAGAGCTCTTCGGTCGCTCTTGAGCGATCACTTCAGCAAACCATCGAGCGCAATATGGAGGTCTTGTTCGGGGTCAGACTTCTTGCGTCCGAGTTCTCGACCGGAATTCGCCACGGCGGACGCATGGATTCACTGGGCATCGATGAGAATGGCAGTCCCGTCATCTTCGAGTACAAGCGGGCGGTCAACGAGAATGTCATCAACCAAGGCCTCTTCTATCTTGACTGGCTCATGGATCACCGGGGCGACTTCAAGGTCTTAGTGCTGGATCGGCTCGGAGCAGAAGGCGCCGAGAGCATCGACTGGCGAAACCCTCGACTCATCTGCGTGGCCAGTGGCTTCACGCGCTACGACGAGTACGCCGTGCAGCAGATGAATCGGAGCATCGACCTAGTCCGATACCGCGATTTCGGTGGCGACTTGCTCGCTCTCGATCTGGTGCACTCGAGCAAGGTGGAAACCACTACGTCGACTGACGCCCCGGATGCCAAGCCGCGAGTAGCCAATGCTGGTAAGCCTCAGGCGTACAAGACGGTCACCGAAGCGTTGGAACAGTCATCTGACCGCGTTAAGGATCTCTATGGACAGTTAGAGGCCTTCGCCACTGCCTTGGGCGATGACGTGAGTCAAAAGACGCTTAAGTACTACGTCGCATATCGTAGGTTAAAGAACTTTCTGTGCGTGGAGGTGCTGGCCCAGCGCGGCGAGCTCGCGCTGTACGTCAAGGTGGACCCGGACACGGTCGACTTAGTCGATGGCTTCACGCGTGATGTGCGGCAGATTGGACACTTCGGCACAGGAGGCCTTGAGATTCGGGTGAACGACTCTGAGGCCCTGGGGAACGCCTTGCCGCTTATCCAACGTTCCTACGAGGAGAGCTAGATGTCTGATGCTCAGCCGATTTTCACGCTCGCGCAGACGCAAAAGCTGTTCCCTGACGAGCAACACTACGAGTCCACAGTGCAGAATTTCGTGGATCAAACTGATTTCACCGAGGAAGACCCAGTCTGGTCCTTCGAGTCCGTGCCCGTCTCTCAAATCGATCAGAGCCAGCTGGTTCCTCCGTCACACAGGGACGAGTTCTCCACCCACAAGATCCACAGCCTGCGTGCGGCCATGCGCGCGCAAGAGGTACTCCCTCCGGTGTACCTCCTTCATAGCTCGCATAACGCGAGCCCGTACTACTTGCTCGAGGGTCTTCATCGCCACAACGCCGCCCACGATGAGCGCATTGGAACGATCGCAGCGTGGCTGGGCCACGTCGACTGTGACTGTCTTGCTTCGTGGGAGGGCCGCTAAGGCGTGGTTCTGCGTCGCACGGCAAGGTTGAACTCGCTCGGGCGGGTGCAAACGTTCGGTGGAGTTTTCTCGGCACCTTAGTCCCGCCTTCGCCGGCCGGAGCGAGGCCGCGGCCGACTTGTGCGGCGGCAACGTCGTGCCGCTCTGCGTGCCCCTCCGACCACTCATCTTGTCTTCAGCGCCCACGCCGTCAACCGAGCTGAATTGGTTCGGCCCCATGGGGCCGCTTGGCGCACGAAGCCCCCTCCCCCCGAGTCGGTGAACAGCCGGTGAGCGGTGGTTCAAGAGTTCGTCAGGCCTCGGCGTGTTCCTTCTTCCCAACCGCGCGGAGCGCGGTGCTCTCAACTGGGCGATATGCCCGATTCCACCCAGAAGGGGACATCATGAGCACCATCTCGACGCTGGCCGCCGCGGCCGGTACGACCGGCCTCCAGGGCTGGATCAAGTCCAACATCATCCCGCTGCTCCTCCTGCTCGTCGCGACCATGCTGTTCGTCCTCGCGCAGCGCGGAGACAACGCCAAGGCCATGCGCGTGGTCGCCGGAGTCGTCATCGCGCTGGCAGTCCTAGGCCTCGCCACGAGTGGCAAGGCGGACAGCATCGGGGCGTGGATGGCCTCGCTCGTCACGGGATGAGCTGACTATGCGTCTACCGGTCGACGACGAGATCTACAACGTCAACTCCGTCTGGCTCGGCCCGCCCAACCGGACCCTGCCCTTCCGAGCCCGATACAGCGCCTACATGGTCGGCGCGGTCGTGTTCGTGCTGCTGCAGATGATCGAGCGCCGACTGGGCATCGGGCTCGGCTTCTTCTCCCTCGCCTACAGCCTCCTCGCGACGGTCGCCCTGACCCGGCTCATCCTGTCGGTGGTCAATCCGGACCGGCCACTCGGAGCCGTCCTTGCCGCGTTCGCGCACGAGGTCTCTGCGCCCCGCGATGACCAGAAGGTCACGGCGCACACAGTCCGCCCGGCTCGAGTGCGTGCTGTCCCCTCGCGCCCGAGCCGGGCCCTACGGAAGGCCGAACGCCGAGCGCGAGCAGAGGCAGCTGCCGTCGACCGGAAGCCCATAACTGAGGGGACGAGCGCATGAGCGGCAAGCGAGGCCTGGCACTGCGCCGGATCTCCGGACACTGCACGGTCACCGGGCAGAAGGTGATGGCCTGGTATCTGCTCGACCCGCAAGGCTGGTCGTTCAGACCGGACGGTGTTCGGGAGCAGCTGATCGTCGACGGGGCCGACGTGCTGTCACAGCTCGCTAAGCGCGAAGTGCACCTGCGCGTCACGACCCGCCCCTACCCGGTCGCGAAATGGGCTCGGGACCACGACGCCAACGCTCCGGCACCGCTCCCTGCCTGGGCCCAGCACCTCACGACGGATCAGCACCGGCTCGCGTCCCTGTCCATGGCCGACAAGGAGGTCTACCTCGGAGTCGAGATCCCGAGCCGAAGCCCGCTACTCAAGGCCCTGGGCTCCATCGGTGACACCTTCAGCGACACGTTCGCCGGAGCGGTCTCGCAACGAGAGGTCACGGCGCTCGAGAAGCAGATCCGCGCCACTGACGAGCTGATGAGCTCGCCCGGCCTCGAAGCGGTGCCAGCGACGCCACGGCAGCTCGAGTGGTTGCTGCACCGCTCCTGCTCTCTCGGGCTGCCGGCCCCGCTGACCTTGGGAGGGGTCGAAGGTGATGCCTGGGACCTCGACGACCTGGGCGAGTTCACCGACCGGGTGAACTGGTTCGCGACCCCCTACGGCCGCACGATCCGCGTCGTGGGTGAGCACGACGACCGACGGATCGAACGACACGTGTGCGTCCTGTCGGTCGGACGCATGACGGATCTCGACATCCCTCCGGGGATCCCTTGGATGCAGCGCACCGACGAGCTGCCCTTTCCGGTCGAGTGGTCCGGCCGCATCCTCGTCGAGGACGCCGCCAAGGTCGGAGCCGCCATGCGTCGCAACATCCAGAAGATCCGCGCGCAGGCCAACCACTACGAGCTCGAGCACCACGAGCCCGCGCCCGGGGCGCTGGAACGTCAGGCCAACCGCGCCCTCGCCGTCGAGGACGAGATCTCGATGGGCCTGTCGGGCTTGTCGACCCGCACCACCGGCTGGTATCGCATCGCTGTCGCGGGAGCAACTGAGGACGAGGCCATCGACCGGGCCAGCCTCGTGCGCAAGCTGTACGCGCCACAGATCACAATCGCCCGCCCGCAGGACCAGTACGTCGTTGCACGCGAGTTCATCCCCGGCGAACGCCTCGGCTCAACGGCATACCGACGCCGTATGCCGGTGACGACCCTCGCCGCCGCCGTCCCTGCCGCGACCGCCACCGTCGGCGACCGCATCGGCATCCACTTGGGCCAGACGTCCGGCACCTCCGCCCGGGTGGTGACGTGGGAACCATGGCTCGCCACCGAGCGCGAGGAGGAGTCCGGTCTCGCGGTCCTTTGCGCGGGCCTCGGCGGCGGCAAGTCGACTGCCGGCGGCAACATCATCTACCGCACGGTCATCCAAGGCGTCCCGTGGACGGTGCTCGACCCGTCCGGCCGTCTCACGGCGCTGACGCAGCTGCCCGAGCTCGCGGCCTACTCACGCGCTGTCGACCTGCTCGACGCCGCGCCCGGGTCGCTGTCCACCTATCGCGTGATCGCGGAACCGGACCGCAAACACTACCCCGACGAGGCGTCATGGCGGGCTGCGATGGAGCAGGCGAAGGACACCAGGCGACTCCTGACGAGCAGTGTCCTGCGCGCGATGCTGCCCAAGCAGCTGCAGGAGCACGTCCTCTCCGAGGTCGCATTGATGCGCGCCGTCGGGTCCGTGCCGGCCAACGTGTGGTCCTCTTGCGACCAGGTCGTCAACGCTCTCGCTGAGCTGGACCGGGGCCCTCACGGTGAGCCCACCGGCGACGCCGACCTAGCGAGGCACGCCGGCTACATGGCCGATTTCCTGCGTGAGGCGGCCAAGACCAGCCATGGCCGCCTGATCTTCCCCGCCGGGCGACCCGCGGGCGAGGGCGGGTTCGAGCCGCTTCTCACGGTGTACTCCCTGCGGGGCTTGGCACTGCCCGACGAGAGCACCCGTGGCGGTGAAGACCTCGACGAGCGGCTGTCGATGTGCGTCATGTACCTCGCCGCCTGGCTCACCCAGCGCGGCATGTACTTCGGCGACGTGCATGCTCGCAAGGGCATCTTCATCGACGAGGCGTGGGCCCTCTCCACCTTCTCCAGCGGGCGCAGGTTCATCGACCGGGCCGCGCGCGACTCGCGCAAGCACAACACGCGCGTCCTCATGGCCTCCCAGAACCCGGCCGACCTGCTCAAGCTCGACCTGGCCAACCTCTGTTCGGCCGCCTTCATCGGTCGCCTCACGGGTGAGGACGCGCAGCGCGATGCCCTGCGGTTCATCCCCGGCATCCGCGACGGCCTCGGCTACGAGCAGATCTTCGGCACCTTGTCCCGGCCCTCGCGTGACGGTCTGCGTGGACCGAGGGAGTTCGTGTTCAGTGACGGGTCCGGCGGGATCGAGCGCATCCGCATGGACCTCTCCGCCCACCCAGAGCTTCTCGAGGCGCTCAACACCACCGCTGCCCCCGACAAGGCCCGCAACCGGGTCGCGCGTGCCAGCACGTCCGTCGACGACTCGGACCTGGACGAGGGCGGGCACGTGGACGAAGCAGACGAGCAGGACGAGAGAGCGAGCGCCTGACATGTCAGCAACGCGCGTACGCCGTATCGTCCTCTCCCTTGTCGTCGCGGCGGTCGGGATGCTGGCCCTTGGTGGCTCGGCGTCCGCAAGCCCCGCCTCACCCGAGGCTGCGTCTGCGCTGCCTGCCGCGCCATGGGACTGCAAGTCGGCACCCACACCATCGCTTCCCGACACCGGGCTGCCGGGCTTCTTCGACCCGGCCCCCACGCCCGCCCCGCCGAAGGGCGATCCGTGGGCTGCCGGCCGGAGGACGACCATCTACGACCAGTACGGCTATGCCGGCCTCGGCTGGAGCACCTACGACACCGGCTGCATGGGTGGCTTGGGCGAGATGGACGCAACGATCGACACGTTCATCGGCAACGCACTCCTGGGTGGAGGAGTGTGGATCAGCTCGGCCACCAACGGAATCCACAACCGCGTCGCCCACCCAGAGCAGTACATGAAGCCGCTCGACAACGTCGTCGCGACCGTGACCACGCGACTGCATGACGCGATCTGGTCCCCGTGGGGCATCGTGTCGTTCCTCGGTGTCGCCGTCCTGTTGCTCTTCTACTCACTGAGCGGACGGCTCTCGTCCGTCATGTCCGGTGCGGTCTGGGCGATCTTCGTCCTTGCGGTGCTGTCTGGCATCTCGCAGTACCCCACCCGCGTCGCGAGTTTCTTCGACCAGGCCATCACGAGCTCGGTGGCCTCCGTCAACGAGAGCGCAGCCGGCCTCACCGGCCCGGGCGCCGGCGACCCCACTCGCGCACAAGGGGCCCTCATTGTCGACGACATCCTTTACCAGTCCTGGCTGCGCGGAGAGTTCGGCGACCCCGACAGCCCAGCAGCCAAGAAGTGGGGACCGCTGCTCTTCCGCGAGTCCACGTTCAGCCGCGCCGAACTCGCCACTGCGCGTTCCACCCCTGACGGCATGGAGAAGATGACCCAGCAGAAGGCCGACGACTGGGTCGCAACAACCCAGGAGATCCAAGACCAGGACCCGCTCGCGTACGCCGCCGTCCAAGGCAAGGCCAAGGGCCGCGCCGGCGCCGGCTTCATGAGCTTCATCGGCGTCACCTTCACGGCGGTGTTCCGGCTCATCGCAGACATCTTCATGTTCGCGGGACTCGTCATGTTGCGCCTCTTGGTGATGTTCTTTCCCGCTGCCGCGGTCTTCGGCGTCATCGCCCCGATGGCCAGCATCGTCAGGCGGATCGGCAACATCGCCGGCGCATCCGTCGTCAACGTCATCGCCTTCGGAGTCGGCTCAGCCATCCACAGCGTTGCGATCGCCGCAATCATCAAGGAGGCCAACGGTGCCGGCATGGGGATCCTGGCCCTGGTGATGTGCCTCGTCGTCTCGCTCGCCGCCTTCATCCTGTTGATGCCGCTCCTGTCGCTGACGAGCATGCTCGGCCAGACCTCGCAGCGAGCCATGCTGCGCAACGTCGGGCGCACGACCCTCGGCTACTTCGTCGGGCGCAAGGCCGTCGATGACGGCAACGAGGACGCTGCCAAGAAGAAGATCGCCACCGGGAAGACCTCCGACGAGGACGACGATGCGCAGAACGGCCGCCACGGTCCGCGCGATGTCGGCCCCGCCCGATACGTGCGGCGGGTCAACCTTCCGCCGGAGTCGATCGGCCGGCGCTTCGACTCAGTCACCGTGACTCAACCCGACGTTCCAGACGCCCAGCGGTATGTGTCCGGTCGAGTCGTGGGTCCGCGTCACGAACTTCCGGGGACGCCGGTGGGCCCGACAGGGCGGCAACGCGAATCCGACCCGGAGGCTGCTGGCTCAGCCAGGGTGTCGACGGTCAGTCGAGTGCAGTCGAGCGGCCTCGACACCCCCACGGCGCGTGCGCCACGCCACAGCCTTCCCACCCGCGGCCTTGAAGGGCAGCTCGTCGATGAGGTGCCCTCTGGGGTCAAGGTGCTGACCCCCATCGAGCGCACGCATGACTCGCACACGGAGGTGACCGGGCAAGGCCTGCGCGTGCGGATGTTCGACGCGAACACGAAGTCGATGGTGACGGTCGAGCCTGGCAAGTCCGAGCGGGGCCGTGGCAATGAGTAGCCGTCTGACTCGACTCATCGCGTGGCCGCTCTGGTCGTGGCGGCACCTGAGCGTCAGCGTTGTTGCGCTGCTCATCGTGCTCGCGCTCTTGGGCCAGGCTGCGAGCTTCTTGGATCCGCGCCCCGCGGCGGCCCCGGCCGCCACCCCGGGCACGTCACCACCACCTACGCAAGTGCCCCACGTCGAGACGAGCAGGGCGACACCGACCACTGTCCGGACTCCTAGGGCGACGCCGAGCGCTTCCACCGGCCCATCTCGCGTGGGGCCATCAACGGACGCCTCATGCCAAGCCGCGGCAGCATCGTTCATGGGTGTCTGGGTCAAGACGAACCTGCCGCCGGCGAGGTGGCTGGACGGGCTTCGCCCCTATGCGGTGCCCAAGCTCATCGACCAGCTGAGTCACACGGATCCGAGCAGCGTCCCGGCAAGCCAGGTCTCACCGAATCCTGTTCAAGTGCTCTCTCGGCCCGGTGCGAGCGGATACCGATTCGCGACTGACGGCGGTCGCGTCGACGTCACGACGCAGAAGTCGGGTGCGGCATGTCTCGTGAGCAGTCTCGAGCCAGCCAACGACGTCCCCGGAGCGCCGACACCGACGTTGACGCCCGCACAGGCAGGCGGCTGACATGGTCGCACCGCTCGTCGTCGCTGGCCGTGCCCTGCTGTGGCGCAGGCTCCGGCGAGCCCTGCTGGTCGTCCTACCCCTCCTCCTGGTCGGCGGCTTGGCGACCGTCCTGATGCTCGCGCTCGTCGGCGGCGCGGGTCAGCAGCAGGAAGGGCCCGCCGGTGGCGGTGGCTGCCCCGGAGCGGCGATCGACAGCGTGGGCACTGTCACGAGCATCGAAGGCCTCACGAAGGAGCAGGCGGCGAATGCTCGCACCATCGTGGCGGTTGGCCGTGACCTGAAGGTCCCCTCCTACGGCTGGGTCATCGCCGTGGCGACCGCGATGCAGGAGTCCAACCTCGTGAACGTGCCCTACGGCGACCGCGACAGCGTGGGCCTCTTCCAGCAGCGGACCGCATGGGGGAGCGCCGCCGACCGGATGGACCCCGCCACGTCCGCACGCATGTTCTACACGGGCGGCCAGCAAGGGCAGCCAGGCCTGCTTGACATCTCGGGCTTTGACCGGATGTCGGTCACCGACGCCGCTCAGGCCGTTCAGCGCAGTGCCTTCCCGGGCGCCTATGCGAAGTGGCAGCCACTCGCGATGCAGGTCGTCGGCGACCCCACCGTCCTCTCCGCAGCCTGCTACGCAAACGCGGCCTTCCTCAGCGACGGCACCGCGGGAGGCAAGGCCGTCACTGCCGCACTGGCCCAGATTGGCGTGCCCTACTCCTGGGGCGGGGGGACACCTCGCGGTCCGAGCGGCGGATTCGGGGTCGGTGCCGGCGTCATCGGCTTCGACTGCTCATCGCTGGTCCAGTACGCCTGGCACCAAGCCGGCATCGCACTGCCACGACTCGCCAGCGCCCAAGCGGCAAGCGTTCAGCGGCTTCCTCCTGACCCCTCTGCATGGCGTGCCGGTGACCTCGTCTTCCTCCACACACCAGGCGACCCACCTGACTACTTCCACCACGTCGCGATGTACGACGGGCAGGGCGGCATCGTGCACGCGCCACGGCCAGGGCTCACGGTCGAGGTCGTCCACGACTTCCTCACGGTGGACTACTACAAGCGTGAGCTCGCCTTCGTGGGTCGAGTGTCCTCGCCCACGGGCGCCGTCCAGGTGGTGGCCAACCGTGGATGAGTTGACTCCCCGTGACGTCGATCGACGCTTCGGCGCCCTCGTCGGCGATTTCGGCTGGGACGACGAGAACGTGGGCAACTCAGCGCCAGGGGCCCCAGCCCTGCTCGTCCGCCGGCTCCGCGACGGGGACAGCATTCCGGTCGCTGCGCGGGCCCGGTTTCTCATGACCACCTACGACAACGGTGAATTGACGGCATACGGCTGGCGCACTGACCTGCGAGTCGCCTCGGGCGACCTGCTCAACCTGCCGGGCCTCAAGGAGCCCGGAATCCGGCTCGTCGAGGAGCGCGAGCACTACCTCAGCGATGGTGATGGCGGTGTGGTGGTCGACATGTCGCGTGTCTGGGTCGAGGAACTCGTCCGAGTCCCGCGAAGTCGTCTCACTCAAGCCGGTTCATGGCTCCGGCCCGTGCTCGAGGACCCGAACGAACCGCGTGTCGAACCATTGAGCCCCGTGCCGGGACGGAAGCACCTCATCGGCTCGCGCCTGGTCAGGGCCCTAGAGGACGGGCGGTTCGACGTCGACCTGCGCGCTGTCTCGGGTCCACTCATGAGTCGCGACGGAACGCTCGCGATCGCTGCGGTCACCGAGGAGCAGTGGTACCGCTGGCACCAGGGCAGCTACACGGACTCGGACCGAAGCGTGGGCCACATCCCCGCGGAGGAGGTCTGGGTCGAGTGATGCATACGGCGTGCGGCACCAGGTCACACGGCGCGGCCAGTCGTGCACTGAGCCTCAAGGTCTATATCGTCGTCCTATTCATCAGTGCATGGAAGGGCGAAATGGCAGAGGTTGGGTTCGAGTTACGGCGGATCCGGGAAGCAGCTGGTATCTCGGGGTCGGCTGTCGCGCGCGACCTCGGATGGTCACAGTCGAAGATCTCGCGCGTCGAGACGGGCCGCTTCGGCGCCAGTCTGAGCGAAGTGGCCGAGCTGCTGGCCTATTACGGCGTCGCAGAGGAGGTCCGGGCCGAGATCCTCGGCTCAGTCGCCCGAAGCAGTGGTCTCGAGGGTGCCTGGGTGGTGAGTGCCGGCGGTGCGCCGCGTCGACAGGCTGCCGTCGAGGCCGTGGAATCCCGGGTCAAGCGGCTCAGGCAGTACCAGACGGCCTGGATCCCGGGTCTGCTCCAGACCGCCTCGTACGCCACGGCGATCTGCGAGGCAGCCGGCCTGAGCGCAGACGTGGTCGTGTCAGCACGACTCGAGCGCCAACGGCTGCTGGCAGAACGCCGCGGCGTTCGATATGAAGCAGTCCTCGACGAGTCCACGCTGCGTCGTTCTCCGCGTGCCACGTCCGCAGACATGGTCGATCAGATGACTCACCTGCTCGACCTGCTCGACACTGGCTACGCCGACCTGCGAGTCCTGAAGCTGGGCGCAGTCGTTCCGACGTTCGCGGTCGGCTCGTTTGTGCTTTATGAGTTCAAGGCGGGATCACCGGTTGTGCTCTGCGAGAACCAGACTGCGGATCTTTACCTGTCCGCAGATCGTGACATCACGGCCTACCTGAAGCTCTTCCGAGGGCTGCACAAGGACGCTCTCGACGCCCCAAGTTCACGCACGGCGATCGAGGACGCGCGGCGCTACTGGGCGTCGTGACGCAAGGAAGGGGATACCGATGAAACCCGATTGGAGCACCGCGGCATGGCGAAAGTCCGTCCACAGCGACACCGGCGCCTGTGTCGAGGTTGCTGAGTCCGCCGGCAGGATCGGTGTGAGGGACTCGAAGGCGCACGGAGGTGGACCGGTCCTCGAGTTTACGGAGGCGGAGTGGCGGGCGTTCGTCGCCGGCGCACGCGATGGTGAGTTCGAGTACGACCTGCTGAAGACGACGGGATGACCACAGCCATGGAGAGCCAGCAGCCGATCGAAGCTTCGCCGGGTCGAGGTCTCAATCGGCTGCTGGCCTCCACTGGCGTCTCCATCGCCGGACAGGGCATGGTGCTCGCGGCGGTGCCGCTCCTCGCTGCCCGTTTGACCACTGATCCCTTCGAGGTCTCCCTGACGGTTGCCGCCTCGTATGCCGCCTGGCTCATCGTGGGCCTTCCTGCGGGAGCGCTCGTGGACCGGTGGCCACGGCGAACCACGATGGTCGTCGCCGATCTGGTCCGCGCCGTCCTCGTCGGCGGCCTGGCAGTCGCGGTCCTCACGGGCGTGGCACAGCTGTGGACGCTCGTTGCATGTGTCTTCCTGCTCGGCGTCGCGGGGTGCTTCTTCGACCCCGCAGCCCAGGCGGCCCTGCCGCTTGTCGTAGGTCGCGACCAGCGACGGCTCGCGACTGCCAATGGGCGCATCTGGTCACTGGACCTGTTGGGTAGGAGCATGATCGGACCGCCGCTCGGAGCGGCGCTCTTCGTGCTCGGAGCGTCGATCCCCTTCTTCGGCAACGCGGTCGCATTTCTGCTCTCAGCCGTACTGCTGATAGGCCTCGGCCGCATGGCGCCGGCTACGACAGTCGCCGATCACCCTCCCGTGCTCCGCTCAGTGCGCGAAGGCCTGAGCTACCTCTCGCGCCAGCGTGAGCTCATGTTGCTGACGATCGGGATGGCCGCCTTCAATTTCGTGTACAACATCGCGTACTCGACGCTCGTGCTCTTCGCTCGCGAACGTCTGCATGTCACGGAGACAGGCTTCGGGTTCCTTTTGGCTGCGTCAGCGGTGGGAGGACTCGTCGCCGCGTATCTCGTGCCCAAGCTTCGTTTTCAGCCGCCCGCCCGGGCGATCTACGGCGCGGGACTGGCTTCGCAAGGCGTCGGATGGCTCCTGGTGCTGGTCGCACCCAATGCGTGGCTCGGCGGAGTGGCGCTGTCCCTGGTTGGCGCAGCTTCGATGTCAGTAACGGTGCTCGGTGGCACGGCCCGCCAGCGGCTGACGCGTGACGAACTGTTGGGTCGCGTCAGTGCAACGACTCGTGTCGCGGGCATCGGCGCAGCTGCTGTCGGGGCGCTCCTCGGGGGTGTTGTTGGCGACGCGTTCGGGCCGACCGGGTCCATCGTCGCTGCTGTAGGCGGAAGCGCGGCGGCTTCGCTCGTCTTCGCCTTGGCGGGGCGAGACCTCGGCCTCAGCGAGACCGCCAAGTAGCGCCGACGCCTCCGAGCCTCGACCTACGCGTGAAGCCCAACGTGGTCTACGACAAGTTGCTTCCGGGCGCTGTCGAATGCGAAGTAGATTCGGCCGCACGCGTATGGCGGGACGCCATCGTTTACCTTGACGTGCGGCGTGCGATCAAGTTGGACCCCTTGCCACTCAAACTTGGCCCACTGCTTGGGCAAGTTGTCATCTTGCAGCGAGACCTTAAGGTCGAAGTTTTCTCGGATCCAGTTGTCCATATGGCCCACCGTCAGGTCCTGCTCGCCATAGATGTCCGCGGCCACCTTGGCGAGCTTTATTAGGCTGTCGCGCATATCTGCCGGTGTTGGGTACTTGTCCGCCTTCTTCCATTGCGCGATTGCATTCGAGGTGAAGACGATCCGCCCCTGAGCGGCGCGTTCGAGGTGGTCCGCGAGCGCTTGAAGCGCGTTGGTCTCGCCAGGGGATGGAGCAGCTGGAACATTGTCGAACGACGGCTCAGGGGCCTCCGCTTGGCCTGCATAGAGGCTGGCAAGGGTCAGCTGCTCGACTTGCGCCTGCAACGTCTCGACCTTGTCCGCCAGCATTTTCGCTCTGTCATCTGCATCTGAGAAGGCCTCCTCGGCCTCCTCTGCCCGACTGGTCGCTTGTTCGAGCTCTTCTCGGAGTGCCGCTATCTGTTCGATAGCGGACCCAGTTCGCTCCGCTGCTGCGTAGCGCGCCGCCGCTGCTTTGGCTAGGTTTGCTCGTTGATCTTGCCGGGCGACTCGGTAGGTAACGTCATCCCCCCTCGTGAGCACCGATAAGGGCGCGATTCGCGACATCAGGTGGGCGCGTAGATCATCCTTCTCCGGGCTGTTCACGAGCCTTGAGTGGATCGGCGTAGGAGGAGCGTTAAGGCCCGGCCACACCAGCAGCCCTCCCTCGTAAGGAACGTCCACGGCGGGAAGAAGCCTGTATAGGGATCGGGTGGCATTCAGGTCAAGAGTCACCACCCGCGCAAGTCCAACGAGGCGACTCGCAGCCCGCCGAGCCGCATGTAGTGCTTCGAGTGTTCGTGTGTGAACCAACATGATCGGAAGCCGGGAAGTGGTCTGCAGCGATTCCGCCAACTCACGGACCTCGCTCGGCGTTCGTAGCTGCAAGTAACGTCCGTCTTGCCGTTGCCCGTTGACCCGTACGACAAGCCGGGGGTCCTCAACCAGTGACGCAACAAAAGCTGGCTGGTGCAACTCCGGGGAACTGGCCGGGCTTAGGTTCATGCCGGGCATCTCGCGCGCCAACGAGATTCGCACATCCACCTCGCCCGCTATGTGCCCGACGGTCACCCGTGTTACGAACTGCTCACCTGTCTTGACGGACGAGTCGACTCGCTCCAAGCGCGTGGCGCGCGCTCGATCTCCACCAACGGTCGTCCAAGCAGCCGTTCGTGCATTGTCCCTCGCCGGCGAGAGCACTCGGTCGCCATCGGTGTGGAAATCCTCCGCGGTCATCGGGGGGTCTGCCAAACCTCCGACCCAGCGGCCAAGAACTTCCAAACACAGGTCCATGACCGTTGAGTGGTCGACGGAGTCGTCCACGGCTGAAACCGCCAAGGTCGTCACGTAGAGAACCTGCACGGATTGCCCCCCAGAAGTCGTTGCCCAGACGGGTTCAGGTCTAGGCAGATGCGCCACAGAGTACGACAAGCGCTTCCGCGGCCGCGGCGTTGAGAGAGCACGGGTTGCCGCCCGATGTGCGCGCCGTAGCCCACTCGACGTAGCCCCGGGCTGATCAATTTCGACGAGGGTCCAGATTCGGCGAGTCGGGATTGCCCGAAATCATGCACCTGTGCATAGCATGGACTCATGCAGTGGTGCATAAGGCATCGTTGCCAGTCCGAGGAGATCGAGATGACAGTCGCACGCAAGCTAAAGCTCGGCCACGACGAGGTGTTCCCACATGGCGCGTACATCGTGTCCGAGGTGACTCCGGTCGTCGACTACGACCGTTCCACCCGCGAGAACAAGGTGCAGCAGGTCGACGTCGACACGGGCCTCCCCATGTGGACGATCGATGTCATCGACGCCGACCCGGAGGCGAAGAAGAAGGACCGCACCGTGTCGGTCAAGATCCTGGCGAAGGTTCAGCCGGTTCCGCCGGCCAACGACGGGACGTCGCCGTTCACGAGCGTCGTGTTCGAGAACCTGACTGCGACCCTTTGGGTCGACTCGTCGAAGTGTCGGCCGCCGGAGGAGGGCCGGTCCCACCGCTGCGGGGCTCAGGCCGCATGGTCCATGCGAGCCGACGGCATGTCCGCTCCTGGCAAGTCGGCATCGAGCAAGCCGACAGACGGCCACGCGTCGCACGCGCCCAGCTCGCCGAACAAGGCCGCGTAGGGCGGTGACGCGACATGTACACGGCTGACTCCACCGCCTGGGCCGAAGCCTTCGGCGTGCACCAAGGCTTCGTCGATCGCGCTCTACAGCAGCGTCTGCGACGGCTCCAGGACACGGAGGAGGAGCTCCGCTCCCTGTACACCGCGTTCAGGGATGTGCCCGACGACGAGTTGCTTCTGTCCATCCGGTCGGCAACGCGGTCCATGTCACAAGCGGTCGAGTGCCTGCAGATCGCCATCCGGCAGATGAGCCGGGGCTCGGCATGAGGACCCGCGAACCCGAAGTGCAGGGCAGGGGGGTGAACCGATGACCTACCGGAAGCGCGAGACGCACGAGGCACTGCTCGGCAGCGACGACTTTCTGGCTGTCGCCTTGGAGGCGGTCCTCTGGACCACCTGGGGCATCATCCGCGCGTTCGCGTCCATCCTGCTGGCCGTGGTCCGGTTTCCGGCCCTGACCATCACGGGCCTGGTGATTGCTGCATGGGGCCTCTTCATCGGCTGGCGCAGCCTGGTTGTGGGGCTTGTCGTGATGACCATCGCCCTCGTTACCTGGCGTCTCTCGCACCCGATCAGCTACCAGCAGCGCGTCGTTGTCACCGTCCTGACGCTTACCCGATCCATCTACTACCGGGTCCGTTGGCAGAGCATCGCGCGGAGTGTGGATCTGGTGGTCCACGAGTCGGTGCGAGGTGCCCGTCGGAGAAGGGGCAGGCGCGGCCGAGAGGCTGGCTCTGTCCGGCTGCTCAAGGTCAACGCCACGGCGCACGGGACCGACAGGCTGCTACTTCGTCTGCCCAACGGGCTGGTCCCCGCGGACGTCGCAGCCCGAGCCGAGGCGATCGCGCACGCGACTGGGTGCCTGTGGGGAAGCGTGCACGGTGACCGCCCCGGTCGGTGCTGGCTCGAGCTGGCCCGACGAGACAACCTCATCCGGGCGGTTGATCCTCTGCCCTCCATGGGTGTCGTCGACCTCGCGGCAGTCCCGGTTGGATCCCGCGAGGACGGAACACGGTGGCAGCTCAAGGTGGCGGGCACTCACCTCCTGATCGCAGGAGCAACGGGAGCCGGCAAGAGCTCCGTCCTGTGGTCGCTGCTCCAGGGTGTCTCTCGTGGCTTGGCCGCGGGGAACGTCCAGATCTGGGCGGTCGACCCCAAGGGCGGGATGGAGCTTCGACCCGGTCGCCCGCTCTTCACCCGGTACGCGGATGCCTCGCCAGAGGACATGTGCCGACTCCTCGAGGACCTCGTCGAGGTCAAGGACACACGATCGAAGGACCTCGCCGACACAGGCGTGCGAGTCCACCAGCCGAACCCGGGGTCCCCGCACATCATTGCGGTGCTCGACGAGCTGGCGACCTTGACCGCCTTCGCGGACCGCTCCGTGACCCGACGCATCGACACCGCCCTGGGGCTGCTGCTCACCCAGGGCAGGGCCTGCGGAATCACCGTCGTCGCCGCCGTGCAGGACCCCGGAAAGGACATCGTCGGGTGGCGGGATCTCTTCCCGACCCGAGTTGCCATGCGGCTCGACAACCCGGTGCAGGTCGCCATGGTTCTGGGCGACTCCGCCCGCGACGACGGCGCCCGGGCCGACGAGATCAGCGAGCTCACACCCGGCGTCGCCTACGTCCGCACCGACGGCACGCGCGAGATCGTTCGCGCCCGCGCCGCCTACCTCGATGACCTGGCCATCGCCCGACTGGTCGACGACGTCACGACACAACGGGCGAACCGAACCGAAAGCCACAACACTGGTGAGCCCGTTCTGACGACGGCAGACCTGCCACCGACGATGCGGCCCACTCCTGAAGGAGACCCCTCATGACCACCAACGACATGCAGCAGCCGCCGGGGACACCCGGCGCCCAGGAGCGCGAGCTCGCCAACGCCGCGACAGAGGCCATCCGCGGGATCACCCATCTGACGCTTGGCTCGCCCCCGATCCCGGCCCCACAGATGTTCGAGGTGCTCGGCGATCTCAAGTGCCTGGGCTACGGCCTCGACCAAGCACTTCGTCAGCTCGCGCGGTCGCTGGCCTCCTCCTTGGCCGTCTATGCGGTCTTCGAGGAGGACGGCGGCAACCCCGAGGAAAGCGTCGCCTACGCCATGGACAGCATGCGCGTTGCCGCCGGCCACGCGAGTCGCATCGGTGAGGTACTCGACTTCGCTCAGGCCGACATCACCCGACAGGGCTACTACCCGCCCACCAGCAACGTGGAGGCGTCATGAGCGAGCAGGAGACGACCCAGCGCCGCGCACCTGCCCCGTACGTGCGCGTTCAGGCGACCCCCGGCAACTGGCTGCGCGACTACGGACAGCCGATCGAGAGCCTCAACTCGAGGCGGGGGCCGAGTCTGCAATCCCTTCTCGATCCCGCCTGGATGCGCGGGGCGGTGTGCGCAAGCGTCGACCCCGAGATGTGGTTCGAAGAGTCCGACACCTCGGTGGCGCGACGCGCCATCTCGCTCTGCCATCAATGCCCGGTGCGGCAGATGTGCCTGGCCTCCGCCCTCGTGTTCCGCGAGGAGTACGGCATCAGCGGCGGCCTCACGCCCAGCCAGCGTCGGCCACTCGAACAACGCCTCATGCGAGGCCACGCTCTCGGGGATGTCATCGCCGCCGGCCTGAGCCGCGCCGCCGAACGCGACCAGCGGGGCGCCGCCTGATGCTTCCGCTCAGATGCCGCGTCCTCGTCGAGATCTCCTGAGGTCGAGGCCCGAGGATGACGTCGACGAGTGAGGTCTCGGCACCAAGCGACTCGCTCCTGGGCTCTGCGGGTCTTGAGTCTGCCGAACGGCGCGCCTCGGGCTGCGCGCGTCCCGTGCGGCTGCAGGGCTCCCGGCAGCTCGTGAACACCGAAACGGGCGAGGTCCAGACCCTCTACAGCTCTTCCGCCGAGCTCGACGGTCACACGTACGTCAGGTGCAACAACCGCCGTGCCAGCGTCTGTCCGACTTGCAGTCGCGAGTACAAGGGCGACGCATGGCACCTGCTCATGTGTGGCCTGGCCGGTGGGAAGGGCGTCCCGGAGTCGGTCGCTGACCGGCCATGTACTTTCGTGACGCTCACGGCGCCCTCGTTCGGCGCGGTCCACGGCGTCCGGGACAGGGGTCCCTGCCGCGCACGGCGCGACCATCCGGTGTGCTCGCACGGCCGCCCGATGTGGTGCAGCAAGCGTCATGCGCCACAAGACCGGCAGGTCGGGCAACCCCTCT
This sequence comes from Intrasporangium zincisolvens, assembly GCF_034724055.1. Taxonomy (NCBI): domain Bacteria; kingdom Bacillati; phylum Actinomycetota; class Actinomycetes; order Micrococcales; family Intrasporangiaceae; genus Intrasporangium; species Intrasporangium zincisolvens. The sequence continues at coordinate 114,089 of NZ_JAWIIL010000010.1, read as the reverse complement.
GCTGGGAGTGTTACGACTACCTCGGCCACGTGCTCTGGCAGTGGCACGCGCCTGAGCTCTGGCGGCGGTTCACGATCGCGCTGCAACGCGGCCTGGCGAAGCGCGCCGGCCTCAAGGTCACGCACTTTCGCAAGGCCTGCCGTATCTCGTACTCCAAGGTCGTCGAGTTCCAGGCGCGCGGTCTCGTCCACGTCCACGCGCCGATTCGGCTCGACGGCCCCGCCGGCCCGGATGGCCCCGCATGCTCCTTGCCGCTCTCGGTCGTCGACCTCGAGGCGGCGGTCACGGCGGCTGCCGCTGCTGTGCACCTGGACTCGGCCCCGCTGGCTGACGGCACGTCCTTCCGCCTGCGTTGGGGCGCCCAGGCAGACGCGCGAACGATCAGCGACGGAGCCGGCCGCGACTCGGCACGATGCACCAAACGGGTACACCCTGAGCAGGTCGCCGCGTACCTGGCCAAGTACCTGACCAAGACCACCGAGGATTTCGGGCTTTCCAGCTCTGTCGGGTCATCCGTGCACGCCCGTCTGCTCGGCGCGACGCCGCACGTGGTGCGGATCATCAAGGCCGCAGAAAGCCTGAGCCTTGAGGGCGACGAGTACGCGCGCATCGCCGACAGGTACTCCACTCTCGGCTACCGCGGACACCCGATCACCAAGTCGCGGCTCTACTCCGTGACGTTCGGACAGATCCGACGTGCACGACGACTCTTCCGGTCTCGGCCTGCAGCGCTCGATCCAGAGGCAGACATTCGCGAGGTCCTCGATGAGGCGCCCCCCGAGGGCTTCGAACTCGTGTCGAGCTTCGTCTATGTGGGTCGCGGCTATCTGCAGCTGGACCAAGCTGCCGAGGCCGTCCGGTCCGCTGCGATGGCCAGAGCCCTCTAACGACTTGCTGCCGAGCTGACAAGGAACCCAACTGGAAGAGGTGAGTGGAGTGGAGAAACTGCTGTTGAGTCCGGAGGAGGCGGCCGAGATCCTCGGCGTCACGAGGTCGACGATCTACGACCTCATGCGAATGCGCATCCTGGCGTCTATCAAGATCGGTCGGCGTCGTCTCGTGCCGGTCGAGGCCTGCAAGGAGATGGTCGAGCGGATGGTCGAGGAGTCGGCATGAGTCGGCGGGCTAACGGAGAGGGCTCGGTCTACGAGAGCAAGCAGGGCCGGTGGGTCGGCGCGACGTACGCCGACACCAACACGGGCGGCCGCAAGCGTGTCGTGGTCTACGGCCGCACCCGTGCGGAGGCCCGCAAGAAGCTGGCCGACCTCCAGAAGGAGCTCGACGCCGGCGTCCGCGTGTCGGTCGAGAACTGGACCGTCCTGGCGTACCTCGAGCACTGGCTCGAGACGGTGGTCAAACCGAACCGAGCGCCCAAGACCTACCAGGGCTACGAGCTCGTCGTCCGGCTTCACCTCGGCCCGCGCATCGGCAGCAAGAAGCTCCGGACCCTGACCGTTCGCGACGTACGCGTCATGTGTCAGCAGCTCGCGGCGTCTGGCATGCAGCGTCGTGGCGTCCAGTTCGCCCACGCCGTCCTGCGTGCGGGCCTGCAGAACGCGATGCGCGACGAGCTGCTGACCCGGAATGTGGCCAAGCTCGTCCAGATCCCGGCTCCCGAGTACACCGTCGGGCACGGGCTCAAGCCAGACGAGGTCAAGAGGCTGCTGGACGCGACCAAGACGGAGCGACTCCACGCGCTCTACGTCCTTGCGCTCTACCTCGGGCTTCGTCGGGGCGAGCTCCTCGGGCTGCAATGGCAACACGTCGACCTTGAGGCCGAGACCTTGCAGGTCGTCCAGAGCCTCCAGCGGGTTGGCGGTGAGCTGCAGCTCAAGGCGCCCAAGACCCGAAAGTCCCGGCGCACGGTTCCGCTGCCGAGCCCAGTCGTTGACGCACTCAGGGCGCACAAGCTCGCCCAAGGCAAGGAACGCCTGGCGGCCGGCCCCGGATGGCATGACTCGGACATGGTTTTCGCGTCGGCAGTCGGCACTCCGATGGAGCCCGACAACCTACGGCGCAGCTGGTACCGGGTTCGCAAGGTGTTGCCAGAACCGCTGCCTCGCTTCCACGACCTGAGGCACACCTGCGTGACGCTCTTGCTGACCGAGGGAGTCGCGCCGCACATCGTCCAGGAGATCGTCGGCCACAGCGCGATCGACGTGACGATGACGATCTACGCCCACACCTCGCTGGACGAGAAGCGGAAGGCTCTCCAGCTGCTGGGGGAGCGGCTCGCCTGATGCGCGTTGCTATCACCGTTGCTATCAACGGCCGCAAAGCGCACAGACGGGCCAGCAGCAGCCGGCCTGCTCTGGGCGTCCGGGAACGACGAAGCCGCAGGTCAGAGGGGTCTGAACCTGCGGCTCCGGTGTTGTGGCCAGGGGCGGGGTCGAACCGCCGACCTTCCGATTTTCAGTCGGACGCTCGTACCAACTGAGCTACCTGGCCGGATCTGCGCAAACAGATACCCGGATCGCTCCGGGCGACGCCAACTATAGCGCACGACGCGCGGCGTATCCGAACCGGTCGGACGCCCTGACCCCGGGAGGCTCGGGCAGTCCTCGCCGGGGTCGGATTGGCTTTCGGGGCCGTGGTGCGTCATCGTCGGTAGCGGGTACGACACCCGACACGTGCTCCACGGGGGTGGGCACGCACGGCATCTGAGCTGTGCAACATTCAATGAGATGAGTCGTGAGACACTGCCGCGACTCACCCTTCACGCCTGCAGGAGACAACCATGGAGAACGGTTCCGCGCTGAACGGGGACTGGGACTTCGACCCGGCCCACACGCGCATCGGGTTCTCGGCACGCCATGCCATGGTCACCACGGTGCGTGGGTCCTTCAACGACGTGACGGGCCGCTTCTACGCCGACCTCGACGACATGACGAAGTCCTATGCCGAGGTCGTCCTCAAGACGGCGAGCGTCGACACCCGCAGCCAGCAGCGTGACGACCACCTGCGCAGCCCCGACTTCTTCGACATCGAGAAGTGGCCGGAGATCCGCTTCGAGAGCACGCAGATCGAGGAGGTCGAGGAGCGGGCCTACATGGTCTCGGGCAACCTCACCATCCGCGACATCACCAAGCCGGTGACGATCCCGCTCGAGCTGATGGGCGTCGAGACCGACGCGGCGGGCGCCCTACGCGCCGGCTTCGAGGGCTCGCGCCGGATCAACCGCCGCGACTTCGGCCTCGAGTGGAACATGCCGCTCGACTCCGGCGGCATGCTCGTCTCGGAGAAGATCTCCCTCGAGTTCGAGATCTCGGCGATCAAGCGCGAGGACGACGGCGAGAACGCCGAGGGCTGACCTCGGGTCGAGGTGACGCCACGCGCTCGATCGCGACGGATCACCTCGAACGAGCCACCGCCCTCGCGGGTCGAGGTGACGCCACGCGCTCGATCGCGACGGATCACCTCGAACCAGGGGATGCCCGAGGCGCTGCCTACGCGGCCGGGCCCTTCGTTCGGACGTCGGCCACGTGCGACATCGCCTCGCGCAGCTCGTCGAGCCAGTCGCTCTCGTGCTGGCCGACGAGCTTGACGCACCAGGCGAGCGCCTCGGCGCGCGACCGGGCCACCCCGGCGTCGACGAGCGTGTCGAGCACCAGGCGCTCGGGCTGGCGCAGGCGCGTCATGGTCGGCGCGGCGACGTGGGTCCACAGCTCGGTGCGGTCGCCGACGCTCACCGCCCACGAGACCTTGCGCTCGAACCGGTGCTCGGCCTCGCGCGCGATCTCGATGCGGCGGCCGCGGGTGTCCTCGCGGAAGGCCTTGGCGCGCCCGGCCCGGGCCTCGGCGCGTTCAGCGTCGCTCGAGCCGTCGGGCAGGTCGACGTCGTCGATGGTGAGCCGGACCGTGATCTCCTCGCGGTCGACGGTCACCTCGGGCGCCTCGCGGCGCCACTCCTCGGGCAGGCGGCCGGCGAACCAGCCGCGCACCCGCTCCTGTGCTTCGTTCGTAATCATGTAATCAGGATTACTCCGCAACTCGCCGAGGTCAATGGCCTACGCCCGCGGCAGAAACGGACTCGCCCGACTCGCCGGCCGCGACGGCAGGCTCGGACTCCGCGGCCTCGGCCTCGGCCGTGAGCCGCGCGTCGTCGCGGGCCAGGCGGCTCGGCCACCACATCCGGCCGCCGATGTCGAGGTTCAGCGCGGTGACGAGCACCGAACGGACGATGAGCGTGTCGAGCAGCACCCCGAGCGCCACCGCGAACCCGATCTCGGCGAACGCCACTATCGGCATCGTCGCGAGCACCGCGAACGTCCCGGCGAGCACCAGCCCCGCCGACGTGATGACGCCGCCGGTGGCCGCGAGGCCGATGAGGGCACCACGCCGCATGCCGACGCGCGTCGCCTCCTCGTGGACGCGCGTCATGAGGAAGATGTTGTAGTCGATCCCGAGCGCGACGAGGAAGACGAAGACGAACAGCGGGAACGACGCGTCCGCCCCGGCGAAGCCGAAGAGGTGCCGGAAGAACAGCGCCGAGAGCCCCATGGCCGCCCCGAAGGACAGCACGACTGTGCCGATGAGCACGAGCGGCGCCGTGAGGGCTCGGAGCAGCAGCACGAGGATGAGCAGCACGACGCCGAGCACCACCGGGATGATCCGTAGGTTGTCGTCGGAGGACGCTGCCAGCGTGTCGACGCGCGTCGCCGTGTCGCCGCCCGCGATGGCGTCGGCGCCCGGCACGGTCGCGATGGCGTCGCGGACCCGCTGCACGGTGTCGCCGGCCGCATCGGAGTCGGGCGCGGCCTCGAGCGTCGCCTGGACGAGCGCGCGGTCGCCGCGGACCACCGGGTCGCCGACGCTGCCAACGCCGTCCACAGCCGAGACGGCCGCCTTGACCGCCGCCGCCTCGGGAGCGTTCGCGAGGACGAGCACCGGCGAGCCGGCTCCGGCCGGGAAGTGCTTGGCGACGATCTCCTCGCCGACGACCGACTGCGGCGTCGTGTAGTACGAGTCCTTGTTCGACAGGCCGACGGCGTTGAGCTGCAGCACGCCCAGCGACGCGATGACGAGCAGCAGGACCGTGACGACCCACGTCCGGCGTGGCGCCCTCGCGATCCGGGCACCGATCCGGGCCCAGACGCCGTCGCGGGTGTGGTCGACCGAGCCGAAGGCCGGGCGCACCGGCCAGAAGACCCACCGGCCGAGCACGACGAGCAGTGCGGGCAGCAGCGTCAGCATGACGAGCAGGCCCACCCCGATGCCGATGGCCGCGACCGGCCCCAGGCCCTTGGTCGAGCTCATCGAGGCGAACAGGAGGCACAGCATGCCCGCGATGACGGTGGCGCCCGAGGCGAGGATGGCCGGGCCCGCGCGGTGCAGCGCGTACGCCATCGCCTCGTGGCGGTCCTCGTGCCGGCGTAGCTCCTCGCGGTAGCGGGCCACGAGCAGCAGCGCGTAGTCGGTGCCGGCGCCGAAGACGATGACGGTGAGGATGCCCGAGCTCTGCGCGTTGACGGTGAGGCTGCCGCTGTCGGCGAGGAAGTAGATGACGCCCTGCGCCACGAACAGCGCGGTACCGGCGGACAGGACGGGCACGAGCCACAGCACCGGGCTGCGGTAGGTGATGAGCAGGATGATGATGACGACGGCCATCGCGCTGTAGAGCAGCTTGCCGTCGAGGCCGGAGAAGGCCTCCGACGAGTCGGCCGCGTAGCCGACCGGCCCGGTCACGTGCATCGACAGGCCGGCCGGTGTGTCCGCGCCCGAGATGGCGCGCATCTGGTCGACCGTCGTACCGAGCGCGTCCCAGCCGCTCGGTCCGGCATCGACGGGCACGATGACCTGCAGGGCCTTGCCGTCCTGCGACGGGATGGGGCCGACCGCGTCCTTCTTCACCGTCGAGAGCGCGTTGAACCGCTGCACCTGCCGGGCCACGGCGGCGGCGTCGGCGGGCGTCACCCCGGCCGGCCGCTCGTACACGACCACGGCCGGGAACTCGTTCGGGCTCTGGAACGCCGACAGCTCCTTCACGACCCGGGTCGACTGGGCGTCCTCGGGCAGCCACGACGCCGCCTCGTTGTTGAGGACCCCCTGGAGCTTGCCGGCCGGCCCCGCCAGCAGCCCGACGACGACGAGCCAGAAGGCGACGACGAGCCACTTCGTGATGCGGGAGGAGGGTAGGCGGGCCAGACGTCCGACCTGTCCGGTTGTGCTGTCGTTCATGGCGATTCCCCTTCTCTGGAGGCGCTCGTGGCGGCGTCACCACCTCTGTCAACGCTAGGAGCACGATGCCTCCCGCGACAGGGGACCGGGCCAGATTGGTGGACGGCTCAGGGGTCGATCCGGGAGGACCCTGACAGAGGCCGCGGACGGCGGGCCGGGGAATCCCCCTCAGCGCCTACAGTGGTCTCTCGTGCAGTTCCTCAACGGCCTCCAGCCCCAGCTCGACCTCACCTACGACGACGTCTTCATGGTGCCGAGCCGCTCGTCGGTGACGAGCCGGCTCGACGTCGACCTGAGCAGCGTCGACGGCTCGGGCACGACGATCCCGCTCGTCGTGGCGAACATGACGGCCATCGCCGGTCGTCGCATGGCCGAGACCGTGGCCCGCCGCGGTGGCATCACCGTCATCCCCCAGGACATCCCCACCGAGGTGGTGCGCGACGTCGTCGGCTGGGTCAAGCAGCGCCACCTCGTGCACGACACGGCCATCACGCTCGAGCGGCACATGACGGCCGGCGAGGCGCTCGTCCTGCTGAACAAGCGGGCGCACGGCGCGGCCGTCGTCGTCGACGGCCCCAAGCCCGTCGGCATCGTCACCGAGAAGGACCTCACCGGCGTCGACCGCTACACGCAGGTCCAGGACGTCATGGGCGAGGACATGGTCGTGCTGCCCGAGTCGGTCGGCCCCAAGGACGCCTTCGAGCGCCTCGCCGAGGCCCGTCGCAAGGTCGCGCCGGTCGTGTCCGACTCCGGCGAGCTCGTCGGCATCCTCACCCGCGGCGGGGCCCTGCGCGCCGGCCTCTACACCCCGGCCGTCGACGCGTCGGGACGCCTGCGCGTCGCCGCCGCGGTCGGCATCAACGGTGACGTCGCCGCCAAGGCCGCCGAGGTGCTCGACGCCGGCGCCGACGTGATCGTCATCGACACCGCCCACGGCCACCAGGACAAGATGATCGAGGTGCTGCGTGCCGTCCGTGCCCTCGGCCCGTCGGTGCCGGTCGTCGCGGGCAACGTCGTCTCGGCCGCCGGCACCCGCGAGCTCATCGAGGCGGGCGCCGACATCGTCAAGGTCGGCGTCGGGCCGGGCGCCATGTGCACGACGCGGATGATGACCGCGGTGGGCCGCCCGCAGTTCTCCGCCGTGCTCGAGTGCGCCACGGCTGCAAGGGAGCTCGGCAAGCACGTGTGGGCGGACGGCGGCGTGCGGCACCCGCGCGACGTCGCGCTCGCCCTCGCGGCCGGCGCCTCGAACGTCATGATCGGCTCGTGGTTCGCCGGCACGCTGGAGTCGCCCGGCGACCTCTACACCGACAACGACGGCCGCATGTACAAGGAGTCGTTCGGCATGGCCAGCTCGCGCGCCGTGCGCAACCGCACGGCCGGCGACAGCGCCTACGACCGGGCGCGCAAGTCGCTGTTCGAGGAGGGCATCAGCAGCGCGCGGATGTACGTCGACCCGGCGCGGCCGTCGGTCGAGGACGTCATCGACCAGATCATCGCCGGCCTGCGCAGCAGCTGCACCTACGCCGGAGCCCGGACGCTCGAGGAGTTCCACGAGCGCGCCGTCGTCGGGCTGCAGAGCACCGCGGGGTTCGCCGAGGGTCGCCCGCTGCACACCTCCTGGTGACCCGTCCTGCCGGGAACGGAACGCCCGTGACCGCCCTCTCACCGCCGTGACCACGTCCTCGCCCGTGCCCGACGACCTCCCGACCCCGCTGCGGATCCTCGCCCGGGCCCGCGACGACGTGCGCGAGCGAGCCGAGGTCGACGCCCGGCTCGTGGCCGCGTCCCGCGACCTCGCCGACGACACCGCCCGGCTGCGCCAGCTCCGGGAGGCCTTCGCCCGGGAGCAGCGCGACGTCGAGCGGCTCGGGCAGGTGACGCCGACGCGTCTCTGGTCGACGCTGCGCGGCCGCAAGGAGCAGGACCTCGCCCGCGAGAGCGGCGAGGCCGACGCGGCCGCGGCCGCTCTCGAGGAGTGCGCCTCCGACGTCGAGCGGCAGCGGGAGGAGCTGGCCCGCCTGCGTGGCCGCTCGGCGGCGCTGGCCGACGCCGACACCCGCCTCGAGCTCGCCCTCGAGGTCGTCGCGCGGGGGGCCGACGGCCTCGACGCGTCGCACCCGGAGGCTGCAGGCGCTGCCGTCCGCGAGCTCGCGGCCCGTCGCGAGGTGCGCGAGGTCGAGGAGGCCCACGCGGCCGGCACGGCGGCACACGCGGCACTCATGGCCGCCTATGCGGTGGTGCAGTCCGCCGACGCGTGGTCGGGCTGGGACACCTTCGGCGGGGGTGGCATGATCAGCTCGGCCATCAAGCACGACCGGCTCGACGAGGCCCGCGGCAAGCTGCAGCTCGCGAGCGAGGCGCTCGAGCGGTTCACCCGCGAGCTCGACGACCTGCACCTGCCCGGGGTGCGGCTGGCCCGGTTCGACGGCCTGACGCGCGGCGTCGACATCCTCTTCGACAACATCTTCACCGACCTGGCGGTGCGCAGCGAGATCAAGCGCTGCCGCGCCGCCGTCGAGGACGCCATCGGTCGCGTCGAGGACGTCCTGTCCAGCCTCGAGACCCGCCACCGCGCGCTCACCGACCAGCACTGAGCCGACGGGCGTCGGGTGCAGGAACCTGCAACCGGCGCCGACCCTCTTGTCGACACGTCGGCGTGGCCCTAGCATCGGCCCGCCGCGAGTGACGCGGGTGACGCGGGTGACGGAGACAGGGGTTCGTGATGCGCGGTCGTCGTGTCCTGGGACAGGTGCTGGCCTCGCTCGCGGTGGTGCTCGCCGCCGCGACCGTGCCGGGGGTGGCGGCGGCCGCGCCCGAGGTGCAGCGCGCGGCGGCGACGGCGGCCCCCGCGGCGGTGCCCGCGGTGCTAGCTCCGGCGCCGGTGTGGGGCCCTCCGGTCACGGCCGTCCCCGACCGCGGCCAGCCGAGTGACGTGTCCTGCCCGACGTCGACGTGGTGCATGGCCGTCGACCTGTCCGGCCGCGTCATGACGTTCAACGGGAGCGCTTGGAGCGCACCCAAGCTGGTCTTCCCACGAGTCGACGGCGTCAACCAGTCCGTCACCGCCGTCTCGTGCCCCACCACCGCGTTCTGCCTCGCGGTCTCCGACCACGGCTACGGTGTCTACCGCTCGGGGTCGTGGACGGTCACGAGGGCCTGGCAGGCGCCGTTCCGTGCGGTCGACTGCTACAGCCCGACCCGGTGCGGGCTCGTCCGGGGCAACAGCAACGAGGGCCGGGGCCTCACGACGTGGAACGGCTCGACGCTCTCGCCGACGGTCGTGGCGCCGTGGGCCTCGCGCGTCGACGCGATCGCCTGCCCGTCGACGACCGTCTGCCACGCGATCGGGGTCGAGCCCAAGGGTGGGGCCATCGCGCTGCGGACGTCCGGCTCGGGCTGGGTCGCCTCCTACCTCGGCACGGCCGGGCTCTCCACGACGTTCGACCTGTCGTGCACCTCGGCGTCCTTCTGCCTCGCGACGAGCGGGAACGCCTACCGCGCATGGCGCTGGGACGGCAGGTCCTGGTCGAACGCCGCCCGGACCGAGAGCGCCGTCCTGCTCGACGTCGAGTCTCTCTCGTGCACGTCCCCCACGTCGTGCACCGGTGTCGGTGACGGGCGCTCCGGCCGGTGGAACGGCTCGTCCTGGAGCGTCCGGGACCTCTACCCGATCTACGGGGCGTCCTACTCCATGGACTGCGCGACGTCCTCCACGTGCGTCGTCGTCGACAACCGCGGCCGGTTCTGGCGCGGCGGGGGATCGGCGTGGACCGCCCCCGCGTCCTTCGACCCGACCTCGCAGTGGGTCGCCGGCCTGTCGTGTCCGACCGCGACCTTCTGCATGGCGACCGACTACCTGGGCAACGCGCTCCGGTGGAACGGCACGGCCTGGGGCAGCCTGTCGCGCCTCGGCACCTACCCGTCGTCCGTCTCGTGCCTGTCGGCGACGTGGTGCATGACGGTCGACCAGCAGCAGGGCACGTCCCGCTTGTGGACCGGCTCGTGGCAGGCGCCGGTCAGGTTCGACACCGTCAACCCGTGGAGCGACGTCGTCTGTGCCTCGAGCACCGCCTGCTTCGTCTTCCAGACGCTCGACGTGCGGCGCTGGAACGGCCACTCCTGGTCGGCGCCGGCCCGACTCTTCACGGAGTCCGTGGAGCATGCCGCGTGCGCCGGGCCCCGGTTCTGCATCGCCATGACGTGGAAGGGTCAGTTCCGCACGTGGAACGGGACGGCCTGGTCGGCTTTGCGCGGTTCGGGCGTCACCAACCCGGTGCGGCTCACGTGCTCGACGGGCTCGTTCTGCATGGTCGAGTCCGACTCGAACCTCTACTCGACGTTCGACGGGACGTCGTGGGCGGCGCGCCGGACGGTGCCGGAGTACTTCGACACCCTCTCGTGCTCGAGCCGGACGCGTTGTGTCGGCACCTCCTACGACGGCAGCGTCCGCACGTGGGACGGGTCGTCGTGGACGTTGGCGCCGACCGCACTGCCGTTCCAGGCCATCCAGCTCGCGTGCCTGCCGACGCGGTGCATGGCGATGGGCTACGAGAAGTCGAGCTGGACGTCGTGAGCGCCGGACGGCGCGCGGTCAGTGACAGTCAGTGACGCTTGCGGCCGACCTCGACGACGCGCCAGCCGCGCTCGTGGGCGATCTCGCGCAGCTCGCGGTCGGGGTTGACCGCCACGGCCTGCCCGACGCGCTCCATCATCGGCAGGTCGCTCACCGAGTCGCTGTACGCGGTGCACCGCGAGAGGTCGTAGCCGCGCTCGGCAGCCAGCTTCTCGATCTCGATGACCTTGCCTGCGCCGTAGCAGAACTCGCCGGACAGGTGCCCGGTGTAGCGGCCCTCGTCGTCGAGCTCGCTGCGGGTGGCGACGGCGCCCTCGAGGCCCAGCGCCGAGGCGATGCGGCTCACGAGCTCGATGGGCGAGGCCGACACGACGATGCGGTCGTGCCCGAGCGACTTGCACTCGGACAGCAGCGTCATCGACGCCGGGATGGCCTTGCGGACGATGCCCGGCACGATGGCGTCGGTGAGGTGGATGATGTCGGTCTGCCGGATGCCGGCCACCGCGCGCAGGATCCGCTCGCGCAGCGCCTCCGACCCGGCGTCGGTCGAGCCCTTGCGGTGGAAGGAGATCGCGTTGACGGTGTCCTTGACGAGGTCACGCCAGGGCACGTGGCCGCCGCGGAACGCGGCGATCGCCAGCGGGTAGTTGGCCGACCCGCGGATCAGCGTGCGGTCGAGGTCGAAGAACGCCGCGACCGGCCCGCCGCCCCCGAGGGGCAGCGAGCCGGCGCTCGACGCGTCAGCGGACATGCGCCGCGATCGGCAGGGTGGCGCGGCGCGGCGGGACCGGCGCGTTGACGGCCTTGGCCGCCTGCTTGGGCAGGGGGCGCGGGCGGTTGGGCAGCGCGAGGCGGAAGACCTTGGCCCAGGCCTGGTACACCTGCTTGGGCAGCGGGCCGGTCGTGTAGGGCAGGCCGTAGCGCTCGCAGATCTCGCGCATCTCGACGGCGACCTCGGCGTACCGGTTGCTCGGCAGGTCGGGGAAGCAGTGGTGCTCGATCTGGTGGGACAGGTTGCCGGTCATGAGGTGCATGAGCTTGGACCCGGAGATGTTGGCCGAGCCGAGCATCTGGCGGATGTACCAGTCGCCGCGGGTCTCGCCCTCGATCTCCTCCTCGGAGAAGGTGTCGACGCCGTCGGGGAAGTGGCCGCAGAAGATGACCGAGTGGGCCCACACGTTGCGGATCGCGTTGGCCGTGAAGGTGCCGAGGAGGGCCTGCTTGCTCGAGCCGAACGGTGCGGCGGCGGCCGGCGTGGCGACGTAGTCCTTGGTGAACTGGCGCAGCACCTTGCGCCCGACCGCCTTGAGGTCCTTCTTGAGGTCCTCCTTGGACTTCTCGCCCTCCTTGACCGCCTCGAGCTCGAGGTCGTAGATGGCGATGCCCCACTCGAAGAACGGGGCCAGCACCATGTTGATCGCCGGGTTGAAGATGTGCGACGGACGCCACGGCTGGTCCTCGTCCATGCGCAGCACGGAGTAGCCCACGTCCTTGTCCTTGCCCAGCACGTTGGTCCACGTGTGGTGCAGGTCGTTGTGGGTGTGCTTCCAGGCCGAGGCCGGCGTGACGAAGTCCCACTCCCACGTCGTGGAGTGGATGTCGGGGTCGCGCATCCAGTCCCACTGGCCGTGCAGGACGTTGTGGCCGATCTCCATGTTCTCGAGGATCTTGGCCACCGAGAGCATCGCGGTGCCCGCGACGAACGCGGACTTCTTCTTCGAGAAGAGCAGCGTGGCGCGGCCGGCGACCTCGAGGGTGCGCTGCACGCGGATGACGCGGCGGATGTAGGCCGCGTCCTTGGCGCCGCGGGAGGCGATGATGCGGTCGCGGATCGCGTCGAGCTCCTGGCCGAGGCGCTCGACGTCCTCGTCGGACAGGTGTGCAGCGGCGCTCGGGCGCTTCGCCGGGCCACCGGCGGCGGCCAGGATCGGCTTCCTGGGCCGGATGGCGGCGTCGTCCGCGGACGCGCCGGTGGGCGTCGTCGTGGCGGGTCGGTTCACGGTGGTGGTCATACGGTTGGATCCCTTCTCAGATGTCCAGGTGGACAGGGCCGGCGGCCGCGTTGACGCAGGTCTGGATGAGCTCGCCCTCGTCGCCGTGCACCTCTCCGGTGCGCAGGTCGCGGACCTTGCCGGCCACGAGCGGTGTCAGGCAGCTGCGGCAGATGCCCATGCGGCACCCGCTCGGCATGACGACGCCGCAGCCCTCCCCGGCGTCGAGGAGCGGCACGTCGCCGCCGACCTCGACCTCCTTGTCGGACTTCTCGAAGACAACGACTCCACCCTCGCCGCCGGTTCCCGGAATCAGGACCGGGGCGAAGCGCTCGATGGTGAGGTCGGCGCCGGTGTCGTCGGTGCCGTCGACGCCCTCGCGCTCCCACAGCGCCTCGGCGTCGTCGAGCAGCTCGGCCGGGCCGCACGCGAAGGCCTTGCGGGTGCGCCAGTCGGGGCACAGGGCGTCGAGGTCGGTGGTCGAGGACAGGTCGAGGCGGCGCCCGGCGTCCTCCGCCGACGCGCCGTGCTCCCGGGTGAACCAGTGCCGGACGGTGAGGCCCGGGAACTGGTCGGCGAGCTCGAGCAGCTCGTCGTGGAAGAGGGCGTCCTCGCGCGTGCGGGCGCAGTGCACGAGCACGACGTCGGCGTCGGGCCGACGCGGCACGAGCGTGCGGATCATCGACATGACCGGCGTCAGGCCGCTGCCGGCGGTGAGCATCAGCAGCGGGCGCGGGTGGCCGGGCAGCACGAAGTCGCCCTGCGGCACGTCGAGGAAGAGCACGTCGCCGACGCGGGTGTTGCGGGCCAGGGCCGTGGAGACCGAGCCGATCGCCGTGACGGTGATGGCCGGGTCGTGGCCGGCGGCGGCCGACAGCGAGTAGCTGCGCCACTGGCGGACGCCGTCGATCTCGACCCCGATGCGGGCCCACTGGCCGGCCTCGTGGGCGTTCCAGCCGCGGCCGGGGCGGAAGTGGATCGTCGTCGAGTCCGCGGTCTCGCGCACGACGCGCGTGACGACGCCGCGCAGCTGCCGCGCGGACGAGAGCGGGTTGACGAGGGCGAAGAAGTCCTCGGGGTCGAGGGGGGTGGTCAGGACGGACGCCATGCGCCGAAGTGCTCGCAGCTGGCTCATACCTCCATGGTGGCAGCGAAGGGGTCCCGGGATCTTGGGGCGCGGCGTACTCTTTGAGGCAGGAATCTGTTGCCTCGCGACAAAAAGCAGGAGGCCGAAGTGGTGCACGCCACGTCTGACCCGCCGTGGTTGTCTTTGCCCGCCGAAATCAGCCGCATCCTGCGCCCCGTCGTCCCCGACATCGTCGAGGCCATCATCGAGGGCATCCCGCAGGACGTCCCCGTCTACGCCATGCCGATGGAGGGACGCTTCGGGCAGGGCGTGCGCCAGGGCGTCCAGGTGGCGCTGCACCGGTTCCTCGACCTGCCCGGGACACGCCTGCCGGCCCTCTCCGAGGACGGCAAGTGGGTCTACGAGAACCTCGGCCGTGGCGAGGTGCGCTCCGGCCGCACCCTCGAGGCGCTCCTCGCCGCCTACCGCTACGGCGCTCGCGTGACCTTCCGGGCCATCTCGCGCACCGTCGACGTGTCGCAGATGCCTCCCGACGCCCTCCTCTCGCTCGGCGAGTCGCTCTTCGCCTACATCGACGAGCTGTCCGCCGCGAGCGCGCAGGGCTACGCCCAGGAGCAGTCCGAGCGCGCCGGGGAGCTGCAGCGGCTGCGCGCCGAGCTGCTCGAGTCGATCCTGCGCGGTGACTCGAGCGACGGCGGCGTGGCCCGGCTCGCCGCCGCGGTCGGCTGGACGCTGCCGGAGCGCGTCGTCGTCGGCCTCGTCCCCTCGCCGCACGTCGAGGGCCTGCGGGCCGCCATCGGCCGTGACGGCCTGGTCGCCGAGCGCGGCACCGACGTCGTGGTGGTCTACCCCTTCGGCAACCGACGCGTCCGGCGCCGCGACCTCGACCGGGCCCTGCGCGGCCGGCGCGCCGTCGTCGGCCCGGCACGGGCCTGGCAGGCGGCAGGAGAGTCCCTGCACCTCGCGGCCTCGGCGGGCGCGCACGGCTTGGGCCCTTCCGCCGACCAGCCGCACGCCGGCAAGGACCCGCTCTGGGTCGAGGACCGGCTCGCCGAGCTCGTCGTCCGCTCCGAGCCCCTCGCCATCGACGACCTGGCCCTGGTGCGGCTGGCCCCGCTCGACGGGCTGCGGCCGGCCGTGCGGGCGCGCCTGTCCGAGACCCTCCTTGCCTGGCTGCGCCACCAGGGGCAGCGGGCCCCGATGGCCGAGGAGCTCTTCGTGCACCCGCAGACCGTCGGCTACCGCGTCGCCCAGCTCAAGCAGCTCTTCGGCGAGGCCCTCGACGACCCCGAGGTGCGCTTCGAGCTCGAGCTCGTCCTCCGCTCCGGCCACCGCTGAGCGAGCGCGTCGAATCGACGTCCGTGTGCCCGTCAGGACGCCTTCAGAGGACGCGGACCGGGTTGCCGTCGAGCCAGGCGACGACGGCCTCGACGACGCCGGCGAAGAACGTCGCGTAGGTGTCCTCGGTGACGTAGCCGACGTGCGGCGTCAGCAGCGTGCGCGGTGCCGTGCGCAGCGGGTGGTCGGCCGGCAACGGTTCGACGTCGAACACGTCGAGCCCGGCGCCGCCGAGGTGCCCGGTGGCGAGGGCGTCGAGCAGGGCCGACTCGTCGACGATCGGGCCGCGGGAGGTGTTGACGAGCAGTGCGCCCGGACGCATGAGACCCAGCTCGCGGGCTCCGACGAGCCCGCGCGTGCCGCCCTCGCCCTCGACCAGGGGCAGGTGCACCGACACGACGTCGGAGCGTCGGAGCACGTCGTCGAGTGTTGAGGCGGTGGCGCCCGACGCGTCGGCGCGCCCGGGCGTCAGTCGGGGGCTCCAGGCGAGGACGTCCATACCGAAGGCGCGGGCCACGGCGGCGACCCGCGTGCCGAGGCGGCCCAGCCCGAGGATGCCCATGGTGTGCCCGTCGAGGTCGCGGCCCACGGTGGTCTGCCAGCCGCCGTCGTGGACCGCCGTGGCCTCGGTGACGAGGTGCCGGGAGAGGCCCAGGACGAGGGCCCACGTCAGCTCGGCCGGGGCGCTCGCGCGGCTCTCGGTGCCGCAGACGGTGATCCCCGACGCCGTGGCGGCGGCGACGTCGATGCTCGGGTTGCGCCGGCCGGTCGTCACCACGAGGCGCAGCCGTGGCAGGCGGCTCAGGACGCTCGCCGGCAGCGGCGTCCGCTCCCGCATGACGACGACGGCGTCGTAGGGCTCGAGGCGGCCCACGAGGGCCTCGGGCTCGTCGAGATGGTCGCGGAAGACGTCGACGCGGCAGGGACGCGTCGGGTGGGCGGTGACGGGCGCCCAGTCGGCGCTGGACAGGGCGACGCCCTGGTAGTCGTCGAGGACCGCGATGCGCACCCGGCCAACCCTAGGTGCGGGACGCGTCGGGCGTCGGGTGTCGGGCGTCGGGGGAGATCCCGGGAAACGCGAGAGGCGCCACTCGTGTGAGTGGCGCCTCTCGAAGGGGCGACCCCGACCGGGCTCGAACCGGCGACCTCCGCCGTGACAGGGCGGCGCGCTAACCAACTGCGCTACGGGGCCTTGCTTATGAAGTTGTGGCCTTGCGTATCCCCAACGGGATTCGAACCCGTGCTGCCGCCGTGAAAGGGCGGAGTCCTAGGCCGCTAGACGATGGGGACTGGCCCGAACCATCCGCTTGGGACGTCGAGAACTATAGGGGAGTTCTGCGCACCCTCCAAATCGGCCCTCGAAGCCTGTGGGAGAGGTCGTTTCGGACACCCCCGATCAGCCCTTCGCCCATGCCCTGACGTCCTCGACGGGCCACGTCGTGACGATCCGCTCGGCCGGGATCCCGAGGCGTTCGGCGCGCTCGCAGCCGAGCGACTTCATGTCGAGCTGGCCGGGCGCGTGGGCGTCGGAGTCGATGGTGAAGAGGCAGCCGAGGTCGCGGGCGAGCTCGATGAGCTCGTCCGGTGGGTCGCACCGCTCGGGCCGGGAGTTGATCTCGACGGCGACGTCGTTCTCGAGGCAGGCGCGGAACACCTTCTCGGCGTCGAACTGCGACGGCGGACGCTTGCCGCGGTTGCCGGTGACGAGCTGGCCGGTGCAGTGCGCGAGGACGTTGGTGTGCGGGTTGCGCACGGCCGCCACCATCCGCGGCGTCATCTCGAACGCCGGCTGGCGCAGCTTGCTGTGGATCGAGGCCGTGACGACGTCGAGCCGGTCGAGCAGGTCGTCGTCCTGGTCGAGGGAGCCGTCGAGGTGGATGTCGACCTCGATGCCCTTGAGCAGGGTGAAGCTGTCGCCGACGCTGCGGTTGATGGCGTCGACGCGCTTCAGCTGGTCGGTGAGGCGCTCGCGTGACAGGCCGTTGGCGACGGTGAGGCGCGGTGAGTGGTCGGTCAGGGCCATCCACTCCTGACCCAGCTCGACGGCCGCGAGGACCATCTCCTCGATCGGGCTGCCGCCGTCGCTCCAGTTCGAGTGGGCGTGCAGGTCGCCGCGCAGGGCCGCGTAGAGGTCGGCTCCTCCGCGCGTCAGCGGCTCACCGTGCTTCTCCTCGGCCGAGACGAGGTAGGCGGGTACGACGCCCCTCACGGCCTGGCCGATGATCGCGGCGCTGGAGTCGCCGATCCCCTTGATCTGCTTGAGGGTTCCGGCCTCGGCGCGCTCGCGCAGCTCGTCGTCGGACACGAGCGTGATGGCCTCGATGGTGCGCCGGAACGCGTCGATGCGGTAGCTGCTCTCGCGCCCGCGCTCGAGGAGGAAGCAGATGCGCCGCAGCGCCTCGAGCGGGCTCATCGGCGCCGTCGGCGGGGTCGGCTGCTGCATGCCGGCCAGCCTAGCCGCGCGTGTGGGACGCGGCCGGGGCGCGCGCGGGAGGGTTCGCGGCCCCGGCCGGTCCGTCCCGCGTCCGACCCCCGTCGGGACGCAGGACCCCCGAGGGTGGTCAGTGCTGCAGCGTCGGCAGCGTACCGCCGTTCGGCAGCTTTCCCGGCGTGGACGAGGTCGTGGCGACCACGCGGACGACGTCGCCGTAGCGCTGCTCGAGCGTTCCCGGTGCGTTGCGCTCGTCGGCCGACACGACGACACGGTCGCCCCGCGCGTCGATCCCGACGCCGTAGACGACGATGCCCTGCCCCTCGAGGACGAGCGAGTCGTCGCGGACCTGCTGGGCCACGCGGACCTTCTCGGCCCACGTGTGTGAGGCGTCGACGAACCGTACGGAACCGCTCGGCATCGCTCCGGTCACGAACGACTCGAGCGAGGGGTCGCGGCGGGTGACCGCGACGACGACCGACGTGCCGCCCGCATCGTCGGCGTACGCGCCGGAGAAGACGTCCGGCCAGCGCGTCGTGACGGTCGCCGACACGGCGTCGAACGCGCGCGTGGCCGGCGTCTGCAGCGCCCCGAAGAACTCCGAGGTGTCGCGGGCGGGTGGCATCTGGCTGCCCTGGAGCGAGGGGCCGCTGCCGCTGCCGCTGCCCAAGGACCCGGTCGCGCCGGGTGCGATGCCGGGGGCTCCGGCGTCGGATCCCTTGTCGTTCATGCGTTCCGGCGCGTTGGCGGCCGATCCGGCCGACGTGGACGACGCCGTGCGCCCACCGGACAGAGCCCACCCGGTACCGACGACGCCGACGAGCACGACGGCAGCCGCGGTGCCGAGCACGGCGTTGCGACGCCGGGCGGTGCGGGCCCGGCCGCGCATCAGGGCGCGCTGGGCGAAGAGGTCGTCGCGCGGTGGTTCGAGGTCGTTCGTCATGGCCAGCGCCTTTCGCAGCTGCAGCTCGCCGGGCTCCGGCGTCGGGGCTGCGGCGGGGTCGGCGTCGGGGCCGGTACGGCGCGTCGGGTCGTCACTCATGTCACGGCTCCTGCCCCCGAGAGCGGTGGTTCGGCGAGCCGGTCGCGCAGCGCCGCGAGGGCCCGCGAGATCTGGCTCTTGATGGTGCCCTCGGCCACGCCGGTGCACTCGGCGATCTGGGGGACGGTGAGGTCCTCCCAGAAGCGAAGCACGAGGACGGCCCGCTGCTTCTCGGGCAGGCCCTTGAGCAGGTCGGTCAGCGTCATCGCGAGCTCGCGGTCGTGGTCGGCGCCGGACGGGTGCGACGGCAGCGGCTCGGGGGCCTCGTCGGTGAGCACCTCGCGCCGGCGCTTGCGCTGGTCGTTGAGGTAGAGGTTCATCATGGTGCGTCTCGTGTAGGCGGTCTGCGCACCGTCGGCGATCCGGGGCCAGGCCACGTAGACGCGGGCGAGGGCCTCCTGGACGAGCTCGTCGCCGTCGGCCCAGTTGCCGCAGAGCAGGTAGGCGCGTCGGCGCAGCATGGTCTGCCGCTCCTCGACAAAGGCGCGGAAGGCCGCCTCGTCCCTGCGTCTCATGGGCTCCCGCCGGGTTCGCTCGTCAGGTGGTCGTCAGGTGGTGTGTCGGGTCCGTCTCCGGTGTCGTACACCCCAAGGACACACCGGCCCGGCGAAGCGTTGCACGAGCGGGGCGAGAATTCGACCGGTACGTCACCCGGTGCGTCAACCGGTGCGTCAACCGGCGCGTCAACCGGTGCGTCAGGAGACGCGGCCGAGGTGGGCGAGGGCGAACATCAGCGCCGCGACCGTCTCGCCGTCGGTGATGCCGCCGTCGCGCACGAGGTCGAGCACCTGTGCCACCGGTACCCGGCGGACGGCCGAGATCCCCTCCTCGGCGCGGGCGGCGTCACCGAACGGGCCCGCAGCGCCGCTGCCGGCCACGGGCTCGAGGCCGGTGGCGAGGAAGACGACCTCGGGCGCCCGGCACACGCCGTTGAGCGCGTTCATGACGCCGACCCGACGCCACTCGCGGGCCGCGAGACCGGTCTCCTCGGCCAGCTCGCGGCGGGCCGCGACGAGCGGGTCCTCGCCGTCGGTGCCGCCGGCGGGCACCTCGACGGACTCCCCGACGGTGTGCCGGTCGACGGTGACGAGGACGACCTCGTCGGCGTCGGTCAGGGCGACGACGAACACCGCAGGCCGGCGCACCTCGACGACCCCGAAGACGCCCGGGCGACCGTCGGGACGCGTCACCTCGTCCTCGTGGACGCGGATCCACGCGTTCTCGTAGGCGACGCGGGTGCGCCGCACCGGCCAGCTCACGCCGCGTGCTCGAGGTGGAGCAGGGTCTCCTTGGCGGGGAGGCCGCCGAGGTAGCCGCCGAGGCTGCCGTCGGAGCGCACGACGCGGTGGCACGGCACGACGATGGGCAGCGGGTTGGTGGCGCAGGCGGAGCCGACGGCCCGGACCGCGCGGGGGCTGCCGGCGGCCGCCGCGACCTGGGCGTAGCTCTCGGTCGAGCCGTACGGGATGGCGGTGAGGTGGCGCAGCACGTCGAGCCGGAAGCCGTGCGCGAGGCGGAGGTCGACCGGCAGGTCGAAGGCGCGTCGCGTGCCGGCGAAGTACTCGTCGAGCTGCCGCGCGGTGACCTCGAATCGCTTGCCGTCCTTGAGGATCCGCGAACCGACGCGCTCGCCGAGGGTGTCGAGGACGCGGTCGTGGTCCTCGACGGCGTACGCGACGCGCACGAGGCCGGCGTCGGTCGCGGCGAGGAGCAGCGCGCCCAGCGGGGAGTCGACGACGCGGTAGGTGGCGTCGAGGACGGAGGCCGCCGACGCGTGCTCGACGAGGGAGGCGTGGAGCGCCGCGAGGTGTGCGACGTCGTCGGGGGCCGGACGCGTCAGCCCGGCGAGCGCCGGGTCGGACGGGGCGGACGGCGTCGGGGTCATCGGGGTCATGGGGGTCATCGGGGTCATGGGGCTCACCTCTTCGTGGTGGCGGGCGGGATGGCGTCCGCGGGGGAGTGCGTGGCGGCGTAGGTGCTGCGGAGCCGGGCGATGCCGTCGGCGGCGGCCCGGCGGGCGGCCGCCGGTGTGCCGCCGACGATGCGGGCGACCTCGGCGTGGGGCAGCCCGGCGACGTGGTGGTAGGCGACGCAGGCACGCTGCTTGTCGGGCAGCGCCGCGAGGGCCGCCCACAGGTCGTCGTCGGCGAGGGCGGCGTCGGGCTCGTCGCCGCGTGGGGCGGTGGACTCGGGCACGTCGGCCACCGGGTGCGCCCGGCGTGCGCCCGCGCGGGCGACGTCGACGGCCTTGCGGTGGGCGATCGTGACGAGCCACGCCCGGACGTTCGCGTCGTCGGGCAGGTCGGGCCAGGCCCGCAGGGCCGCGAGGAACGTCTCGGACCACGCGTCGTCGGCCTCGGTCGGGCCGAGGACGGCGCGGCACATGCGCAGCACGACGGCCCCGTGCTCGGTCACGGCCTGCTCGAACGGTCGCTTCATGCCCTGTAGACGCTCCGGCCCCCGGAAGTGTGAGGTGCCCAGTGTGACCGATGGGACGACGTGCTCACTCGATGGAGAGGGGGGACCGGACGGGGAGTCGGGGGAGCCGGGGGAGCCGGGGGAGCCGGGGGAGCCGGGGATCGGTCAGAAGAGGCGGCCGGCGTCGTCGGGGGCCGGCTCCTCGAGCGCGAGGAGGAAGCGCTTGCGCTCCAGGCCGCCCGCGTAGCCGACGAGCGAGCCGTCGGCCCCGATGACCCGGTGGCACGGCACGACGACGGCGATCGGGTTGCGCCCGTTGGCCGTGCCGACCGCCTGCGCGAGGTTGCGGTCGCCGAGGGCGCGGGCGAGGTCGCCGTAGCTGCGGGTCTGGCCGTAGGGGATCTCGCGCAGCAGGGCCCACACCTTCTGGTGGAAGGTGTCGCCCCGGGGCGCGAGCGGCAGGTCGAAATCGGTGAGGGCGCCGGTGAAGTACGCGGCGAGCTGCAAGGCTGTGGCCGCGAAGGGCTCGTCGGCCGGGTCGCCGGGCTCACCGAGGACGTCGTCGCCGGGGCGGTACTTCGCGGCGTCCATGAGCAGGTGCGTCACGGCGCCGTCCTCGGCGACGACCGTGAGGTCGCCGATGGGCGAGGGGACGACGACGTGCGAGGCGGTCACCGCGTCGTGCCCCCCGACGTACCCGAGGAGCTCGACGTGCCCGACGTGTCCGACGCGCCCGATACGCCGGAGGCCGGGCCGGGCTCGTGGGCAGCGAGGATGTCCTCGTGCGTCGGCACGGGGAACTCGGCGGAGTAGTCGCCGTAGGCGCGGGGGTCCTCGCGCGGCTCGAGGTGGCAGGTCAGGGCGATGTCGCCGAACTCGCGGTGCACCGCGGCCTCGACCTCCTCGACGAGGTCGTGGCCCTTCGTGACGGTCCACGCGCCGGGGACGAGCACGTGCACCTCGGCGAACCGGTGGTGTCCGGACTCGCGCGTGCGCAGCGCGTGGAAGTGCACCTCGGAGGTGACGAAGTGCGACAGGATCTCGGCGATGGCGGCGTTGTCCTCCTTCGACATCGAGATGTCCATGAGGCCCTCGGTGGACTCGCGGATGAGCTTCCAGCCGGTCCAGACGATGTTGAGCCCGACGAGGAAGGCGACGACGGGGTCGAGGCGCTCGATGCCGGTGAGGGCGACGACGAGGACGCCGACGACGACGCCGGCGGAGGTCCACACGTCGGTCATGAGGTGCTTGCCGTCGGCCGTGAGGGTGAGTGAGCGGTAGCGACGGCCAGCCCGCAGCAGGACGATCGCGACGCCGCCGTTGACGGCCGACGCGACGACGGAGATGGCCAGGCCGATGCCGACGTTCTCGATGGGCTGCGGGTTCAGGAACCGGTCGACGGCCGACCACATGATGACGACCGCGGCGACGAAGATCATGACGCCCTCGATGGCCGCCGAGAAGTACTCGGCCTTGGTGTGGCCGTAGTGGTGGTTCTTGTCGGCCGGCATCGCCGCGACCTTGAGGGCGATGAGGACGGCGACCGCGGCGACGAGGTTGACGACCGACTCGGCGGCGTCGGAGAGCAGGCCGACCGAGCCGGTGAGCCGCCAGGCGATGACCTTGAGGGTGATGGTGACGATCGCCGCCGCGATGGACAGGTAGGCGAACCGGCTGAGGTCGCGGGTCTGCAGGCCCCGCCGGGCGTCGGCCGAGGCGGTGGCCGCCGAGGGCACGGTGTCTGCGGGGGCGGTCTCGGGACGGTCGGGGTCGGTGCTGCTCACGGGTCCAGTGTCGCAAAGCACACCGACGTCGCGTCCGCGACGCCCTTCCTGCGGACGCCGTCGGTGGTGGTCCGTGGTGCACGAGTGGGCGATCCGGGTAGGGCAGGGGTGACCGAACGGAGAAAGGAGCCCACATGGGTACCGAGGACAAGGCACGCAACATGGGTCAGGACCTCAAGGGCAAGGCCAAGGAGGCCACCGGCAAGGTCACTGACAACGAGCGCCTCGAGGCCGAGGGCAAGGGCGACCAGGCGGCGGCGGACCTCAAGCAGCGGGGCGAGCACCTCAAGGACGCCTTCAAGACGGACTGAGCCCCGGTTCAGCGTCGGCGTGGGTCGGCCCCCGTGCGGGGCCGGCCCACTGCCATGTCCGGGTCAGGACGCGTCAGGGCCGGGACGCGTCAGGCGCCGCGCGGTGCGACGACGACCTCGACTCCGCCGGCGCGGAAGCGGTCCAGCTGCTCGGGGTCGGCCGACGCGTCGGTGACGAGGGTCCAGCGCGGGGGCATGACGGCCCACGCGTGGAAGGGCGACTGGCCGAGCTTGTCGGAGTGCGCGAGGACGTAGGTGTGCTCGGCGCGGCTCATCATCAGCTCCTTGAGCCGCGTCTGCTCGAGGTCGGCCTCGCAGATGCCGCGGTCGGCGTGCACGGCGTCGGCCCCCATGAAGGCGCGGTCGAACGACAGCCGCTGCACGGCCGCCTCGGCGAGCGGCCCGACGAAGGCCTGGCTCAGCGGTCGCAGCCGGCCGCCGAGGGCGATGACGTCGATGCCGGGGCGCTCGGTCAGCGTCGACATGGCGCTGATCCCGGCGGTGACGACGGTGAGCTCGGTGAGCGAGGCGGTGCGCGCCATGGCATCGGCGAGCGCACCCATCGTCGAGCCGGCGTCGAGCAGGACCGTCTCTCCCGGCTCGACCTGGGTGGCCGCCCACCTGGCGATGTCGCGCTTGGCCTCGTGGGCCTCACCGAGGCGTTGGCGCAGCGAGGCCTCGGGGTGGTGCGACAGGCTCATGACGCCGCCGTAGGTGCGGGCCAGCTTGCCCTGCGCCGTCAGCTTGGCGAGGTCGCGACGGATCGTCGACGGGGTGACGCCGAGCTGGTCGGAGAGGTCCTCGACGCTCGCGAGGCCGCTCGTCGTGGCCAGGCGCACGATCTCCCCCCGGCGCGTCTGTGCACTCTGCTTCGCCACGTGCGGCACCTTAGGCGTCGGCGGGCAGCGGCGCCATCTCCGCACCGAGCCGCAACGCCTCGATCATCGAGCGGTGGTCGGCGACGCCCGTGCCGGCGATGTCGAAGGCCGTGCCGTGGTCGACCGACGTGCGGATGACGGGGAGGCCGACCGTGACGTTGACGCCGGCCTCGAGGCCGAGCACCTTGACGGGGCCGTGGCCCTGGTCGTGGTACATCGCGACGACGAGGTCGTAGTCGCCGCGGCCGGCGAGGAAGAAGAGGGTGTCGGCGGGCAGGGCGCCGTGCACGTCGATGCCGTCGGCGCGGCAGACCTCGATACCCGGGTTGATCTTGGTCTCCTCCTCGCCGTGGCCGAAGAGGCCGTTCTCGCCGGCGTGCGGGTTGATGCCGCAGACGCCGATCTTCGGGTTCGGGGTGCCGGCGTCGACGAGCGCCTTGTGGCCGCGGCGGATGACCCGCTCGACGAGGCCCGGCTCGATGCGCTCGACGGCGTCGATGAGACCGATGTGGGTGGTGACGTGGATGACCTTGACCTTCTCGGTCGAGAGCATCATCGACACCTCGGGGGTGCCGGTGAGGTGGGCGAGCAGCTCGGTGTGGCCCGGGAAGAGGTGACCGCCGGCGTGCAGGGCCTCCTTGTTGAGCGGCGCGGTGCAGATGGCCTGGACCTTGCCGGCCATCGCGAGCTCGGAGGCGACGCGGATGTAGTGGTAGGCGGCGTCGCCGGCCACGGCCGACAGCTGCCCGAAGGGGAGGTCGGGCGGCAGGAGCCCGAGGTCGATGACGTTGATCCGGCCCGGCGCCTCCACGGCCTCCTCGACGTCGGAGACCGTGACGATGTCGACGTCCGCACCGACGATCTCAGCGGCCTGCTTGAGCCGCAGCGCGTCGCCGACGACGACGGTGCGCGCGAGGGTGGAGACCTCGGGCTCGGCGAGCGCCCGGACGATGATCTCCGGACCGATGCCGGCGCCGTCGCCCATGGTCACGGCGATACGGGGAAGGACGGTGCTCATCGGTTCTCCTTGGTGGTGGCGCTGGTGCGCGACGGGGGTGTGGGTGAGTCGGGTGCGACGGGCGGGAGGAGCTGCTCGGCGACGTGGCGCAGCGAGCCCGCCTCGCCGAAGCTGCCCGGGCGGGTCACGACGACGCGGGTGCCGACGCCGGAGCCGTCGGGCTCGGGGTGGGGGTTGGGGTCGGGGCGCAGGCTCGCGACGGTGCCGGGGCCGAGCGCGGACACGACCTCGAGCGACGCGGTGCCGAGACGGTCGAGGACGGCGCGGGCGGTCTGGCCGCCGGCGAGGAAGAGCCCCTCGAACCGGTCGGCGACGGCCGCGACGATGTCGGCCAGGGCGGCGACGATGGCCTCGGACGCGGCGGGGTCTGCCGGTGCGGTGGGGTCGAGCGCGACGACGGCGAGGCCGTCGGGTGCGCGGCCGGCAGGCGCGAGGGCCTCGAGGTGGCGCAGCACGGACCCGGGGTCGGCGAGCAGCGAGGCCGGGGCGACGTGCAGGGTGGCCCGCGCGAGCGGGGCGACCTCGTCGAGCTGGGTCGCGACGACGCCGGCTCGCGTGCCGAGCACCATGAGCAGCGACCGCACCCGAGGGGCCCGGGCGACGGACGTGGGGCTCGGCGTCAAGGTTGCGGACGTATCGTGCCCGGTGTGCACGGCGCGTTCGTTCAGCGGCAGGGCGCGGATCGCGGCCGCCGCCAGGGCGCCGGACCCCACCAGCAGGCTCTCGCCGAACGCGGCGCGGGCCGCGGCCACGACGGTGTCGAGGTCGGCGTCGTCGGTGGCGTCGCACACCGGGGCGGTGCCGTCGGCTGCCGCCCGTCGGAACGCGTCGGTCAGGGTCTCGACGCCGGAGCGGACGGTGTCGAGCGACACCGGCGTCGTGCGCAGGTCGCGCAGCGCGTCGGCGACGCTCGTCGGGGCGGCGCTCGGTTCGAGCGCCCAGAGCGTCGTGTCGTGCAGCGGCGTGTCGCCGACGTGCAGGACGCCCCCGGTGACGGTGCGCCCGAGGGCCGGGTTGGCGACGGCCACGACGGGTGTGCGACGCAGGCGCTCGGCCAGGGCCGCCACCTCGAGGGCGACGTTGCCGCGCAGCAGCGAGTCGACCTTGTGCACGACGACCGGGGCGCTCGCAACGAGTTCGCTTGCGGCGCAGATGCGCTCGCAGGCTGCCGTTCCGTCGAGGACGCGCGTGTCGGTGTCGACGACGATGACGCGGCCGGACGCGTCGGGCGCCCGGCGCGCGGCCGTGGCGTCAGTGGGGGAGAGGAGCTGGAGCGGAACACTGCGCGAAACGCGCAACAGACCGTGCGCAGCGCACTCCGCTGCGCCGCTGAGGTCGTCGGCGACGACGGCCAGCTCGGGAGTGGTCTGCACCGCTCTCTCCCTTCCTTTGCGAGACTTGATAATCCCTTGTGGGACAAGGAGTTAGGCGACCTTGCCCGCGCGGGAGCGGGATTGTCCGGTGGGTCGGCCCCAGGGCCTCCCCGTCGTCATCCGGGCCGGTGGCCGGGGATCCGCTCGTGAAATTGACGGTACAGGTCTTGCGCATTTCGCGCAATGGTGGGAGCGTTGCCTCATTCCGAACGGCGCACAACGCGCAGTTGCGGTCACGGCCAACTCAACGAGGAGTCCAGATGCCCCACACGCCAGCACTGCTGACGCAGCCCGACCAGCCGGCGCGCGAGGTCTCCCGCCGGTCGCTCCTGAAGTTCGCGTCGCTGGCCGGCGCCGGAGCCCTCTTCGCTCCCGCGCTCGCCGCCTGTGCCGGGCCGAAGGCGGCGTCGAACGCGAGCACCGCCGGTGCCGCGGCGTCGGGCGGCAAGCTGAGCATCGTGCTCAACCGCAACCTGGTCAGCCTCGACAACAAGCTGAACCAGTACGACGCGGCCGTCACCGTCCAGCGCGCCGTGCGCGAGGCGCTGACGAAGATCGGCGACGACCTCACTCCCCAGCTCGTCCTCGCCGAGTCGTTCGAGCAGACCAAGCCCACCGTGTGGACGGTCAAGCTGCGCAGCGACATCCACTACTCCGACAAGTCGCCCGTGACCGTCGAGGACGTGGAGACCGCCCTCAAGCTCTACTTCCAGGTGCCGGCCGGCTACGTCGCGGCGCAGTTCCCCGAGCAGCCGACCTTCACGAAGGTCGACGACAAGACCTTCACGCTCACCACGAAGGTGCCGGTCGTCACGCTCAACTCGCTGATGTCGAACATCCTCATCACGCCCGCCAAGGACAACAAGGCCGAGGAGCTCTCGACCGGCCTCGGCACAGGCCCCTTCACCATCGCGAGCGCCGACACCGGCACCGGTACCTACCGCCTCGCCCGCAACGAGAACTACTGGGGCGACAAGGCCCGGCTCGAAGAGGTCAACGTCTCCTACCAGGAGGAGGAGGGCGCGCGCGTCATCGCCATCACCTCCGGCCAGGCTGATGTCATCGACACCATCACGCCCGAGTCGGCCGCCTCGCTCAAGACGAACGCCGACGTCGACGTCATCGAGACTCCCGGCACGCGTCTGATCCACCTCTTCTACAACTTCCGCAAGCCGGCCGGCCACCCGCTCGCCAACCCGAAGGTGCGCGAGGCCCTGACGTACGCCATCGACCACGACTCGCTCATCAAGGCCCTGATGAACGGCCAGGTCAACTCGGCCGAGGGCGTCGTGCCCACGACCCTCGCGGGCTACGTCAAGACCGGCTCGTACGTCTACGACCAGGCCAAGGCCAAGCAGCTGCTCGCCGACGCCGGGGTCTCGGGCCTCAAGCTCACCTTCATCTGGGAGGACTCCGAGTTCGCCGGCGCCTCGCGCGTCCTCGAGGCGATCTCGCAGATGCTCGCGGCCGTCGGCGTCACCGCCACCCTGAAGATGATCCCGAAGGGCGGCGAGATCAACGCCTGGCGCCGCGGCGAAGCCGGGGACTGGGACGTCCTCGCGAACGGCTACGGCAACCAGACCGGCCTGGCGCTGACGAACCTCGTCGGCCAGTACGGCGGCACACCGGCCAAGGAGAAGACGAAGGACACCTACCAGGGGTACGTCTTCCCCGACATCGTCGCGCTCCTCGACCAGGCCGGCGCCGAGGCCGACGAGGCCAAGCGCAACGACCTGCTCAAGCAGGCCCAGGAGAAGATCTGGGCCACCTGGCCGGCCCTGTGGGCCTGGACGCCGAACAACGTCCTCGCCAAGCGCAAGCGCGTCGCGACGCTCAAGCTGCGCGCCATCAACTCCTACGACCTCGGCTCCGTGACGGTCTCGGCCTGACCGGACGCCGGTCCTCGGCACCAAGGTGATCCCATGCTGAAGTACGTCCTCAAGCGCATCGGACAGACCGTCCTCACGGCGTTCCTCGCGACCGCGACGGTGTTCGTCCTGCTGCGGATGGCCCCGGGCGACCCGGCCGCGAACTACGCGCCGCCGAACCCCACCTCGGCACAGCTCGAGGCCATCCGCGTGCAGTTCGGGCTCGACCAGTCGATCCCCGTGCAGTTCGTGACCTTCCTGCAGCACCTGTTCCAGGGCGACGTCGGCACGTCGTTCTTCTTCAAGCGCCCCGCGCTCGAGGTCGTCCTGGAACGGCTGCCGTACACCATCACCCTCGCGGTGGCCGCGATCATCGTCACCTCGGCGGTCGCGATCCCGCTGGGGGTCTGGATGGCACGTCGGGCCAACACGGCCACCGAGCTCGGGGCCAACATCGGCACCATCGCCGGCCAGTCGATGCCGGACTTCTGGATCGGCTTCGTGCTGCTCATCCTCTTCGCCGTACAGCTGCAGTGGTTCGAGCCCTCCGGCTTCAACTCGATGGGCTCCATCGTGCTGCCGACGCTGACCGTGGCGGTCCTGCAGATCGCGCTCATCTCGCGGCTCGTGCGCCGCGAGATGGTCGTCAACCTCGCCGCGCCGTACCTCACGGTGGCGCGCTCGCGCGGCATCTCGGAGCGGGCCCTGACGTGGCGCTACGCGTTCGGCAACTCGGCGCTGCCCGTCGTGACCGCCCTCGGCACGCGCTTCGCCGCGATGCTCAACGGCGTCGTCATCGTCGAGGTCGTCTTCAGCTGGCCGGGCGTCGGTGAGCTCGTCGTCAACGCCCTCAAGCAGCGCGACTTCCCGCTCATCCAGGCGACCGTCCTCGTCACCGTCGTGCTGGCGCTCGTCGTCCAGCTCTTCGTCGACCTGCTCTACCCGCTCATGGACCCGCGCGTCCGTCTCGGAGAGGCCAGCGCATGACCACCTCCACGCCGAACCTGCCCGGGCACCCCCAGGTGCCGGCCCTCCACGAGATCCCCGGCTCGATCCTCGGCCGCGACTCCGCGGTGACGAAGGTGCTGCAGCGTCGCTCGGCCGCCGCCCGGCGCGCCCGCTACAGCACCATCAAGATCTGGGTCGGCGCGATCTGCGCGGGGATCGTCGTCATCCCCGTCGTGCTCGCCCGGGTCCTCCCGCTGCCCGACCCCATCGTCGGCGCCCTGGCCGAGTCGTCGCTTCCGCCGTTCAGCCCCGGCCACCTCTTCGGCACCGACCCGAACGGCCGCGACCTGCTCAGCCGCATCCTCAACGGCGGCCAGACCTCCCTCGTCATCGGCTTCCTCGCGATCTTCGTGTCGGGCCTCGTGGGCATCGTCGCGGGAGCCGCGGCCGGCTACTTCGGCGGCTGGGTCGACACCGTCGTCTCCCGCCTGCTCGAGGCGCAGATGTCGCTGCCTCTGCTGCTCATGCTGCTGCTCGTCGTGGCGCTCTTCGGCCCGTCGATCCCGGTCATCACGCTCGTCATCGCGTTCGCCCAGTGGCCCGAGCCCGCCCGCATCACCCGCGCGCTCGTGCTCGTCGAACGCGAGAAGCCCTACATCGCGGCGGCCCGGGTGCTCGGCCTGCACCGGATCTCGATCCTCCGTCGCCACGTCGTGCCCAACATCCTCCAGCAGGTCCTCGTCGTCGTCCTGCTCCTCCTCGCCCAGGCCGTGCTGCTCGAGAGCGCCCTGTCGTTCCTCGGGGCCGGCGTCCAGCGCCCCTACCCGACGTGGGGCGGCATCATCTCCGACGGCCGCGAGCTCTTCGTCACCGGCAAGTGGTGGCTCGTCACCATCCCGGGCATCGTCATCGCGCTGCTCGTCGTCGGTGTCAACCTCATGGGTGACGGCCTGCGCGACCGTGTGCGCCGCGCGAAGGGAGACCAGTCATGAGCGTCCTCGAGGTCACCGACCTTCAGGTCGAGCTGATGGTCGGCGACGGCAACGTCGTCCGGGCCGTCGACGGGGTCAGCTTCCACATCGACCGGGGCGAGACCGTCACCATCATCGGCGAGTCCGGCTCGGGCAAGTCGACGACGGCCATGGCGATCCTGCGCCTGCTGCCCGACGACCTCGCCGTCATCTCCGGCGAGGCCCGCATCGGTGGCCAGGACGTCACGGGTGACCGCAAGGTCATCAACGGGCTCCGCGGCCGCACCGTCGCGCTCATCCCGCAGGACCCGATGACGGCGCTCAACCCGATCCGCACCATCGGCAAGCAGATGTCCGAGGCGGTGCGCATCAAGTACCCGAAGCTGGGCAAGGCTGAGGCCAAGGCCCGCTCGCTCTCGCTCATGGAGCAGGTGCACATCCGCAACCCCGCCAAGCAGTACGACGCCTACCCGCACCAGCTCTCCGGCGGCATGCTGCAGCGCGTCCTCATCGCGATGGCGGTCTCGACCGACGCCGACCTCATCGTCGCCGACGAGCCGACGAGTGCCCTCGACGTCACGGTCCAGGCCGGCATCCTCGACCTGTTGCTCGAGCTGCAGGAGCAGTCCGGGATCGCGATGCTGCTCATCACCCACGACCTCGGCGTCGCGCGCCTGATGAGCGACCGCATCCACGTCATGAAGTCGGGAGTCTTCGTCGAGGGCGGCCCCGTCACCGACGTCGTCGACCACCCGCAGCACCCCTACACCCAGAAGCTCCTCGGGGCGATCCCCGAGCTCGGGCCCTGGCAGGACCCGGCGCTCAGCGCGCCCGACGCGTCCGGCGTGAGCGACGCATCCGAGGCGTCCGAGGCGTCCGACGCCAGCGACGCGCCCGACGCGTCGCACGTCGCCGACCCGTCCGCCCCCACGCGCGTCAAGGAGGCCAGCCATGGCTGAGGACCTGCTCACCGTCCGCAACCTCGTCGTCGAGTACGGCTCGGGCGCCAACGCCTTCCGCGCAGTCGACGACGTGTCGTTCAGCGTCCCGCGCGGCGGCACCCTCGCGATCGTCGGGGAGTCCGGCTGCGGCAAGTCGACGATCGCCAAGGCGCTCGTGCGGCTGCTCAAGCCGACGTCCGGCGTCATCGACCTCGACGGCACCGACCTCGCCTCGCTCACCGAGAAGCAGCTGCGGCCGCTCCGGCACCGCGTCCAGATGGTCTTCCAGGACCCGTACGGCTCGCTCGACCCGCACCTGACGGCCCAGGAGATCGTCGCCGAGCCGATCGCCGTGCGGGGAGAGAAGTCGCGAAAGGTCCAGCGCGACAAGGCCGCCGAGCTCATCGACCGCGTCGGCCTGCCGAAGACGGCACTCGACCGCAAGCCCCCGGAGTTCTCCGGCGGACAGCGCCAGCGCATCGGCATCGCCCGGGCCCTGGCCTCGGGTCCCGAGCTGCTCGTCTGCGACGAGGCGACGAGCGCCCTCGACGTGTCGGTCCAGGCGCAGGTGCTCGAGCTGCTCGCCGACCTCCAGAAGGAGACCGGCCTGACCTACCTCTTCATCTCGCACAACCTCGGGGTCGTGCGGACCATCTCGCAGGACACGATCGTCATGCGCGCGGGCCGCATCGTCGAGAGCGGACGCACCGACGACCTCCTCTCGCGTCCGCAGGAGGACTACACCCAGCGCCTCCGCCGTTCGGCCCTCGAGCCGGCGCTCATGACGGGCATCAAGCCGCGCCACCTCATCCGCCACATCGCCGCCTCGCGGGCGGCCGAGACCGAGAAGGCCTCATGACCCTCCCCGCCACCGACCTCCCCGGCCTCGAGCAGCCCCTGTCGCAGCTCGTGCTCGGCACCATGACGTTCGGCGACACCGTCGATCTCGACACCGCGCGCACCATGGTCGACACCGCCCTCGACGCCGGCATCACCTCGCTCGACACCGCCAACGGCTACTCGGCCGGGGCCAGCGAGGAGATGCTCGGCGAGATCCTCGCCGGACGCCGCGACGCCGTGACGGTCGCGACGAAGGCCGGCATCTACCCGGGCGACGCCGGGGGAGAGCCGCTGCTGTCGGCACCCGCCCTGCGCTCCTCCCTCGAGGCGAGCCTGCGCCGGCTGCGCACCGAGCACGTCGACGTCTACTACCTGCACCAGCCCGACCGGTCGGTGCCGATCGACGAGACCGTCGCCGCCCTGGGCGACTTCGTCAAGGAGGGCAAGGTCTGCGCCATCGGCGTCTCCAACTTCTCCGCCTGGCAGATCGGCGACGTCAACGTCGCGTGCGACGCGTTCGGCACACCCCGCCCGGTGCTCGCCCAGCAGCTCTACAACCTCGTGGCCCGCCGCATCGAGGCGGAGTACGCGGAGTTCGCGACGACGAAGGACCTCGCGACGATCGTCTACAACCCGCTCGGTGGCGGCCTGCTCACGGGTCGCCACTCGTTCACCGAGTCGCCCACCGAGGGGCGCTTCGGCTCGTCGGCGCTGTCGACGATGTACAAGGACCGCTACTGGAACGCCGAGACGTTCGCGGTCATCGACGCCCTCTCGTCCGTCGCGGCCGACGCCGGCGTCTCCCTGCCCGAGCTCGCGCTGCGCTGGCTGCTGACCAAGTCGGTCGTGTCCGCGGTGCTGCTCGGCGGGTCCAAACCACACCAGCTGGAGGCCAACATCACTGCTGCACAAGCCGGTCCGCTCCCCGACGACGTCGTCGCCGCATGCGACGAGGCAGGCGCGCCCCTCATGGGCTCGATGCCGGGGTACAACCGATGAGCCCCGCGGCCGACGGCGGCCGGACGGCGATGGAGCGCAGCCGCGCCCGCGTGCTCGACTTCGCCCGGCGCGTCCGGTCCCGCGAGCCGATCCTCGGCTACTGGGTCATCATCGACTCGCCGGTCTCGACCGAGCGGCTGGCCCGCGTCGGCTACGACTACGTGTGCTTCGACGCCCAGCACGGCCTCCTCGACTACAAGGGCATCCTCGCGGGCATGCAGGCCATCGACGCCGGTGGCGAGTCGGTCGGCATGGTGCGCGTCGGGGCCAACGACCCGTTCCTCATCGGGCAGGCGCTCGACGCCGGCGCCGCCGGCATCATCGTGCCCCTCGTCAACACCGCCGAGGACGCCGCCCGCGCCGTGTCGTACGCGAAGTACGGCCCGGAGGGTGTGCGCTCCTACGGGCCGATGCGCTCGCAGCTGCGGATCGGACCGAACCCGGCCGACTCCAACGCAGCCACCGTCGTGCTCGCGATGATCGAGACGCCGCAGGGTCTCGAGAACGTCGAGGAGATCGCGGCGACCCCGGGCATCGACGGCCTCTACATCGGTCCCTCCGACCTGCGCCTCGCCGTCGGCGGCGCGACGTCGACCGACCCGGCCGTCGACGACGTCTTCGAGGCGGCCGTGCAGCGCATCCTGCGCGCGGCCGAGTCGGCTGGCATCGCCGCCGGGTTCCACACTTCCGGTGGGGAGGTCGCGGCCAAGCGCCTCGGCCAGGGCTTCACGCTGGCGACGGTGTCCTCCGACCTCGTCCACCTCGAGCAGGCCGCCGCCGCTCACCTGCGGGCGGCCCGGGGCGAGTCGTGACCGTGGCGGCCGGGCCCGTCGTGGACGGCGTCGTGCGGGTCCGGGACGAGGCGTCCTTCCCGCACGCGTTCCCGACGGCCCTCCTGCCGACGCCGACGGTGCAGTGCCACGCGGCCAACCTCGCGTGGCTGCCCGGCGGCGACCTCGCCTGCGTCTGGTTCGGCGGCACCCAGGAGGGCGTCGCCGACATCTCGGCGTACCTGTCCGTCCTGCCCGCCGGGGCGGACACGTGGCGCGAGCCGGTGCGGCTCAGCGACGACGCGACGCGCTCTGAGCAGAACCCGGTGCTCTTCACGGCCCCGGACGGGTCCGTGTGGCTGCTCTACACCGCCCAGATCGCCGGCAACCAGGACACCTCCGAGGTGCGCCGACGCGTGTCGCTCGACGGAGGGGCGACGTGGGGCGAGCCGACGGTGCTGTTCCCGGCCACCGTCCGCGGCGGCGTCTTCGTGCGCCAGCCCCCGGTCGTGCTGCCGACCGGCCGCATCCTCGTGCCGGTGTTCGACTGCGTCACGGTCCCCGGCGAGAAGTGGGCCGGCGACGCCGACACCTCGAGCGTGCGGATCAGCGACGACGGCGGTGCCACGTGGGCCGACGTCCAGGTGCCCGGGTCGCTCGGCTGCGTGCACATGAACATCCTTCTGCGACAGAACGGCTCGCTCTGGGCCTGCTTCCGCAGCCGCTGGGCCGACCACGTGTACGAGACGACGTCGACCGACGGCGGTTCGACGTGGGCCGAGCCGGTGGCCACGCCGCTGCCGAACAACAACTCCTCGATCCAGGCGAGTGCCCTGGGCGACGGGCGGATCGCGCTGGTGCTCAACCGCAGCAGCGCCGCCGACGCCACGGCGCGCCGGGTGTCGCTCTACGACGAGATCGACGACGACGGCATCCGCGACGACGTCGACGGGCCGGTGCTCGCCGGCGTGGACGGGGCCGACGCGTCGAGCACGCCTGCGGCGTGCACTGACCCGGGCGTCGGTGACTCGCCGCGTCGGGCGTTCTGGGGTGCACCGCGCGCGCCGATGACCCTCGGGGTCAGCGTCGACGACGGCCGCTCGTGGCCGGCGCTGCTCGACGTCGAGACGGGCGACGGGTACTGCCTGTCGAACAACTCGCGCGACGGTCTCAACCGTGAGCTGTCCTACCCCTCGGTGCTGCCCGGCCGGGACGGCGACCTCCACGTGGCCTACACGTGGCACCGCCGGGCGATCCGGTACGTGCACGTGCCGGCCCAGGTCGTCGACGACCTGGCGCGCGACGCGGCGAAGACCCCCGCACAGGCGTGACCGGCGTGACCGAGCCGGCGACGAGCGGATCCCTGACCGGTGGGGCGCGCCGAACCGCGCCCCGCACCGCCGTCGTCACGGGCGCCAGCTCCGGGATCGGGCTCGCCGTGGCCGTCGACCTCGTCGACGCCGGGTGGCACGTCATCGGCCTGAGCCGGACCCGTGGGTCGCTGCCGGGCGGCATCGCGTGGTTGACGTGCGACCTGGCCGACGTGACCTCGGTCGACGCGGCCGTCACGGCCGTGCGCGAGTCCGCGGCCGGCGGCGTGCACGCGATCGTCCACGCCGCCGGCCTCCAGCACTCCGGCCGGCTCGGCTCGCTCGACCATGCGGGCGGCGAGCGGATGTGGGCGGTGCACGTCCGCGCCGCAGAGCGGTTCGTCGACGGGCTCGCCGACCATGTCGTCGACGACGGACGCGTCGTGCTCGTCGGGAGCCGCACCATGACCGGGGTGCCGGGCAAGAGCCAGTACGCCGCGACGAAGGCGGCACTCGCGGCCCTCGCCCGCTCGTGGGCCGCCGAGCTCGCGCCCCGACGCGTCACCGTCAACGTCGTGGCGCCCGGCCCGACCCGCACCGCGATGCTCGAGGACCCCAACCGGTCGGCGACGCCACCGGTCGTGCCGCCGCTCGGGCGCCTCGTCGAGCCCTCCGAGGTCGCGGGCCTCGTGCGCTTCCTCCTCGAGCCCTCCGGGGCCATGGTCACCGGGCAGACGCTCGTCGTCTGCGGGGGCGCGTCGCTGCCCTGACCCGACGCCACCGAGCGTCCGGAACCGACCACGCGATGACCCTGACGGTAGGACGCTGGAGAGATGGACACCGTGGTCAGGACCCGCCACGGCGCGGTCCGCGGGCTGGTGGAGGACGGCGTGCACGTCTTCCGCGGGATCCCGTACGCTGCGCCCCCGTTCGGCCCGAACCGGCTCCGCCCGCCGGCGCCCGTCCTGCCGTGGGACGGGACGCGCGACGCCACGCGGCTGGGGCCCGAGCCGCCCCAGGTCGCGCCGCCAGCCACGGGCGGCACGACCGAGGGCGCGCAGGAGGAGTGGCGCGACGTCGACGCGGCGTTCGCGGCCGTGGAGCGGGCGACGGCCACCGACGACTGCCTCAACCTCAACGTCTGGACCCCCGACCCGGGCACCACCGGCCTGCCCGTCATGGTGTGGGTCCAGGGCGGCATGTTCGAGCTCAGTTCGACGGCCGCCTACGACGGCAGCCGGTTCGCGCGCGACGACGTCGTCTGCGTCGTCGTCAACTGGCGGCCGGGCGCCGAGGGGTTCCTCCACCTCGGCGACGGCATCGCGAACGTCGGCCTCCTCGACCAGGTGGCGGCCCTCGAGTGGGTCCGCGACGGCATCGGCGCGTTCGGCGGCGACCCCGGCAACGTCACCGTCTTCGGGGAGTCCGCGGGCGCCATGAGCATCGGGTGCCTGCTGGCGATGCCGCGCGCCGAGGGACTGTTCCGGCGGGCCGTCCTGCAGAGCGGCGCCGCCCACCACGTGCTGTCCTCGGCGGACGCGCGACGGGTCGCCGACCGGCTGGCCGCGGCGCTCGGCGTCGAGGCGACCCGCGACGCGGTCGCCGGCGCGGGTGTCGACCGGCTCCTCGGCGCCCAGGCGGCGCTCAAGCAGGAGCTGCTCGCCCACCCCGACCCGGGCACCTGGGGGCAGGAGATCGTCGCCGCCGTCATGCCGTGGCAGCCCGTGGTCGACGGCTCGGTGCTGCCGGGGCCGCCGATCGAGCGGATCGCAGCCGGGTCGGCTCGTGACGTGGACGTCATGGTCGGCACGAACAGCGACGACTGGAGGCTCTGGCTCCTCGTCAGCGGCGCCATGGGCCAGGTCACCGACGCCATGCTCACCGGTCCGCTGGAGCGGTTCGGCCACCTCAGCCTCGCGGCGTACGGCCTCGATGCCCACGACGACCTGGCCGCCTACCGGGCCCGGTACCCCGACATCGCGCCCGGTGAGCTGCTGGCCAAGGTGCAGACCGACTGGTGGATGCGGGTGCCCGCGCTGCGGCTCGCCGACGCGCACCTCGCGTCGCGTGGAGACGCGTCGACGCGCACGTTCACCTACGAGTTCGCCTGGGGTGCACCGGGGCTGGGCGCCGTGCATGCCCTCGAGGTGCCCTTCGTCTTCGACATCGCCCACCCCGACGTGCCCCTGTTCGGGCCGCTGCTCGGGCCGGACCCGCCTCAGGGCCTCGCCCGGACGGTGCACGCGGCCTGGGTCGGCTTCGCGCGCGACGGCGACCCCGGGTGGCCCGCGCACGACCTCACCCGGCGGGCGACGATGCGGTTCGACACGACGTGCAGCGTCGTCGATGACCCCTACGCGTGGGAGCGGGCCTTCTGGCAGGGCCGGAGGTGAGCGGCCCGAGCGGGTTCGTCGTCCGGGGGATCCCACCGGAGCGGCAGCCGGTGCTCGACCGCCTGGCCGGTGCGGCGCGACGGTTCCAGGTGCACGCCCTCGTCGAGCTCGACGTCGGCGAGGCGCAGCGCCGGATCGACGCCGCCACGGAGCACGTGTCGTGGACCGGCTTCGTCACGGCGTCGGTCGCCGCGGCGGTGGCGCTGCACCCGGAGGTGAACGCCCGGAAGGCTGGTCGCCGCGTCCTCTACTTCGACCGCGTCGACGTCGGCGCCACGGTGGAGCGCGAGGGAGAGGGGCGCCCGACGCTCGACATCGTCGTCCTGCGCGACGCGGACCGGCTGTCGTGCGCCGAGGTCACGGCGGCGCTGCACCGGGCCAAGGTCGGGCCGGCGCAGCCGCACCCGCCCGGCCCACTCCTCGGCCCCGTCCTCCGGCTGCCCGGGCCGCTGCGCCGGGCCGCGGTGCGAGCCGCCGCCACGCTGCCGGCCGTGTCGGCGTCGTTCGGTCCTGCCGTCGGGGTCACCTCGATCGGGATGTTCTCCTCGACGTGGGGCTGGGCCGTGCCACTCGCCCCGCTCACGGTCATCGTCACGGTCGGAGGGGTCGCCGAGCGTCCGGTGGTCCGGGACGGGCAGGTCGTCGTGCGGCCGATGCTCCCGCTGACGATCAGCCTCGACCACGCCGTGGTCGACGGCGCTCCGGCGGCTCGGTTCGTCGAGACGTTGCGCCGGCTCGTCGAGACGGCCGCGGCGTTCGACCCCGCGCGTCAGACCGGCGACGCAGCCTCGGCGCGCTAGCCCGGCGGGCCGTCCGGTGGCACGACCGAGCGGCCCAGCTGGGCCTCCACGGCGCGGTGGACGCTGCCGTGGATGTGGTCCGGACCGATCCGTTCGAGGACGCCCTCCCGCTCCAGGATGTCGCGGGCCGCGGGCTTGAGCTTGGCCAGCCGGAGGGTGATCCCCGACTGTTCTGTGAGGTCGAGGATGTCGGAGATCTTCGATGAGCCCTGGGAGTCCACGTAGGCGATCCCCGAGCAGTCCAGGACGATCCCGGTGAGGCCGTCGCTGGAGTTGATGACCTCCCGGATGCGGTCCTGGAGGGCATCGGACGTCGCGAAGAAGAGGCCCCCGTCGAGCCGGAGGGCGGCCACGCCCGGCACCTCCTCGTCCTCGGGGTGCTCGGCGAGCTCGCGGAAGACCTGCGTACCGGCCTCCCGGGCCAGCGTCGGCATGGCCGGGTGGGTGGAGACCCACACCAGCCAGAGCAGCGACAGCGCGATCCCGATGACGACGCCGGCGAACACGCCGAACAGCAGCGTGCCCACGATGGCGGCCGTCGCGATCCAGAAGTCGAACCGCTGCACGCGGAAGAGCCGGCGCATCTCGGGCACGTCGATCATCCCGCTGACGACCGCCTCGATGATGAGTGCCGCGAGGACCGGTTTGGGCAGCTGGGAGAACAAGGGAGCGAGCACGACCAGGGTGAGCAGGACCGTCACCCCGGACGTCAGCGACGCCAGACCGGTCCGTGCCCCGGTCCTGTCGTTGAGCGAGCTCGCGGACAGGCTGGTCGAGACCGGCATCCCCTGCAGCAGGCCGGCACCGGTGTTCGCCATCCCCTGCGCGAACGACTCCTGGTCCATGTCGATCCGGTAGCGGTGCCTGGCCGCGAAGGCCCGGGCGTCGCCGGCGGTCTGCGAGAACCCGATGAGCACGAGCGCCGTCGCCGCCACCGCCACGACGCCGACGTGGTCGAGGGCGAGCGCGAGGTCGGGCACCTCGACCGACGGCAGTCCCCGGGGCACCTCACCGACCAGCGCCACGCCCCGGGCGCCGAGGTCGAGCAGCCACGACGCGACCAGCCCACCGACGACGAGCACGAGCGCTCCCGGCACCGAGGGCGCCAGCCACCGAAGTCCGAAGACGACCGCGAGCGCCGCCACCCCGACGAGCACCGTCCACGCGTCGGACTGCCCCAGCGTCCCCAGCCACGACCACAGCTCCTGCACGGGGTTGGACCCGGACGTCTCGGTGCCGGTCAGCTTGGGCAGCTCGCCGATCACCACGTCGAGCGCGGCTCCGAAGAGGAACCCCGTGACCACCGCTCGCGACAGGAACTGCGCGATCCAGCCCACGCGGAGCACGAACATCAGGAGGAACAGGACGCCCGACGCCAGGGTGATCCCCGCAACGAAGCTCGCGATCTCGTTCTGGGCCGTGAGCCCGGCGGCGAGCGTCGCGCCGGCGGCCACCGCCGCCAGCCCGGAGCTCGGCCCCACCGAGATCTGCCGGCTCGTGCCGAAGACCGCGTAGAGGATGGCCCCCGCGGCCGCGGCGTAGAGCCCGTTCTGCAGGGGGATGCCGGCGATCCCGGCGTACCCGAGGTTCTTCGGCACGATGAGCGCCGCGACGGTGACCCCGGCGATGAGGTCGGGCCGCAGCCAGCTCCGGTCGTACGCACGGATCCACCCGACGATCGGCACGAGGCCCGACGGCCTCCGCGCGGGCGTCATCGCCCGGAGGGCGTCAGCGTCCGAGAACCTGTCAGGCGCGAGGAGCCCGCATGGTGCACGTGGTGCAGCGGACGTCCGGGTACCGCCGCCGGCACCGGCTCGCTCGCGAGCGGCACGACCATCGCGTCGCACGGCAGGGCGTCCAGGGCGCCCCGCAGGACCGAGCCGCGCACCATCTCGACGAGCGCACCACGGCCCGGTCGGCGCACCGCGTCGTGACCACCGACCACGACGAGGTCGTCTGGGTGGCACCGCGTCGAGAGGGTGTCCACCCGGTGCTCGAGGACGACCACCTCCGCCCGGCACCGCAGCGCCGCACTCTCCGGAACTGCGTGGAGCGCCTCCCAGGCGGAGGCGAGCGCGGCCCGCCGTTCGGCCTCGCTCCCGAGCTCCCGGACGGTGCGGACGGCCGCGAGCGGGATCCGGCGCAGCCGGGCCTCCCGTACGGCGCGCCTCAGCACCTCCACGTCGTCGACCCGTCCGGCCAGCGCCACCCGGACGCTCGGGGACCAGTCGTGGTCGGCGGGGTGGCCGTGGTTCGCCCGACGCGTCACGTGCGGCATCATGACCGGGCAGCCGGCACGCCGGATGACCTCGTCCGCGGTCCGCCCGAGGAACAGCACCTGGTGCGCGCCCAGTCCGCGCGCGGGGGCGACGAACAGCGCCGCGCGTGCGGCCAGCACGCGCATCGCCGCGTCGTCCTCCCGGGCGATGGCGGCGATCTCGACGGGCACCGTCGGGTCGGTCGCCTCGGCCACGATCGCGGCCCGCCGCGCGGCGGTGTGCATCGCGTCCGCGGACAGCCGCCGGTGCCCCGGCACGCTCAGGCTGGTGCTGGACTCGTCGACGACGAGCAGCACGAGGCCGAGTCCCCGACGCGCGGCTTCCGCGGTGGCGGTGGCGATGGCTGCCTGGTCCGCGGCCGACCGGCCGCACCCCACGACGACTGCGTCGCAACGAGTTCGATCGAGCATGGTCCACCACCATTCGCACAACCCCTGCTCTGGCAGTGTCACGCCGCCGGCCCGGTTCCGGGCGGGATCCCGGGAAATCGACCCCGGACCCGGCGTCACCCGGTCCTGCCGCGCCACGGACTCGGCCGCCTGCGCAAGGGGCGAGGTCCGACCTCGCCGCCGCCAGTCTCGCGCCGCGGCCGGCGCACCGGGATCACTCCTGCGGGATGAGGCTGACCGGGCCCGAGTCGACCACGCTGGTGCTGACGACCACTGGGGCGTCGAGCTGGCTCTTGGAGAGGACTGGCATGGACAACATCACGACCAACTTCTGGGACGTCCTGCTGTGGAGCTTCTGGTTCTTCGTCTGGTTCGCGGCGATCTTCGTCTGGGTGCGGTGCATCTTCGACGTGTTCCGGGACAGGGACCTCAGCGGGTGGGGCAAGGCCGGGTGGGCGGTGCTGCTCATCGTCGTGCCGTGGTTCGGCGCCCTGATCTACCTCATCGTCCGCGGCCGGAGCATGTCCGAGCGGCAGATGCGTGAGGTGGCGCAGATGCAGGCGCAGCAGGAGGAGTACATCAAGAACGTGGCGTCCGGTTCCGGCGGCGGGACGAACCCGGCGGACCAGATCGCCAGCGCCAAGTCGCTGCTCGACTCGGGCGCGATCACGCCGGAGGAGTTCGAAGGGCTCAAGGCCAAGGCCCTCGCCTGACCACAGCCCTCGCCCGACCAAGGCCCTCGCCCGACCAAGGCCCTCGCCCGACCCCGAGGGGGTCGGGTCGTCGGAAGGAGCACCCTGATGGCGAAGAGCACCGCGCCCGCACCGGTGGAGGTCGCGGGCGCGGCCTCTGGCACCATCCTCGTCACGCTGGCCTCCGGCCAGTTCCTCATGGCGCTGGACAGCTCGGTCATGAACGTGTCCATCGCCACGGTCGCCCACGACCTGGGCACCTCGGTCACGGGCATCCAGACGGCCATCACCCTCTACACGCTGGTGATGGCCTCGCTCATGATCACCGGCGGCAAGGTCGGCCAGATCCTCGGGCGCAAGCGGGCGTTCGCCCTTGGCTGCGTGATCTACGGCTGCGGTTCGTTGACGACGTCGCTGTCGCCGAACCTGACCGTCCTGCTCATCGGCTGGTCGCTGCTCGAGGGCATCGGCGCCTCCCTCATCATGCCGGCCATCGTCGCCCTCATCGCCGCCAACTTCGACCGGTCGGAGCGCCCCCGGGCCTACGGGATGGTGGCCGCGGCGGGTGCCATCGCCGTGGCGGCGGGCCCGCTCATCGGTGGGCTGTTCACGACCTACTGGTCGTGGCGGTGGGTGTTCGCCGGGGAGGTCATCGTCGTGCTCGGCATCCTGGCGCTGACCCGCCGGATGGCCGACACCCCGCCGGAGCCCGGCGTGCGCCTCGACCTCGTCGGCACCGCCCTGTCGGCCACGGGCCTGGCCCTCGTCGTCTACGGGATCCTGCGCGCAGGGACCTGGGGTCTGGTCGACCCCAAGCCTGGTGCGCCGACGCTGCTGGGCCTGTCCGCGGTCATCTGGCTCATCCTGGCCGGCGGCCTCGTCCTGCTCGGGTTCCTCGCCTGGGAGCGGCGTCGGGTCGAGCGCGGCGAGGCGGCGCTCATCAACCCGGCGATGCTGCGCAACCCGCTGCTGCGCGGCGGGCTCGTCGGCTTCTTCTTCCAGTACCTGCTGCTCGCCGGGATGTTCTTCGCCGTGCCGCTGTTCCTGTCGGTCTCGCTCGGGCTGTCGGCCATCGCCACCGGTGTGCGCATGCTGCCGCTCTCGG
Source organism: Intrasporangium zincisolvens (assembly GCF_034724055.1). Taxonomy (NCBI): domain Bacteria; kingdom Bacillati; phylum Actinomycetota; class Actinomycetes; order Micrococcales; family Intrasporangiaceae; genus Intrasporangium; species Intrasporangium zincisolvens. The sequence goes on along the minus strand of NZ_JAWIIL010000010.1, from coordinate 71,360 downwards.
TCACCCTGCTCCTCGCTGCCGTCGGGGTGCCGAAGTTCTTCCCCGACGCCAACCCCCGCCGCGTCGTGCGGCTCGGGTTCCTCTCCCTCTTCCTCGGCCTCGTCACCCTCATGGCGGCGCTGGAAGGCGGCGCCGGCCCCGAGGTCGTCACGCTTCCGATGCTCCTTGCGGGGCTCGGGATCGGCGCGCTGGCGTCCCAGCTCGGCAGCGTCACCGTGTCGTCGGTCCCCGACGAGCAGACCGACGAGGTGGGTGGCCTGCAGAACACCGTGACGTTCCTCGGGTCGTCCTTCGGCACGGCCCTCAGCGGGGCCGTGCTCATCGCCGCGCTCACCTCGTCCTTCTTCACCGGCATCCAGGACAACCCGGCGATCCCGGCGAGCCTCTCCTCGCAGGCCCAGGTCCAGCTGGCCTCCGGGGTGCCGTTCATCCCCGACTCGCAGCTGAGCGCCGCCCTCACCGCGGCCGGAGTGCAGGGGGACACCGCGACGGCGGTGATGGAGGAGAACACCGCCGCCCGCCTCGCCGGTCTCCGGGCGTCGCTCGGGGTGCTCGCGATCCTCGGGCTGATCGCCATCTACTCCGTGAGTGGCATCCCGACGCGTCAGCCGGGCTCCGCGCCCGACGCGTCGCCCGACGCGTCGGCGGCCGGGGCGGGTGCCGGACCGGATCCCGACGCCGCCGACGGATCACCCTGACGAAACCATAACCTTGCGGTTACATAGCCGGATGGTTAAATTGGCGTCATGGAAGCAACGATGCGAACACTGGACGGGACCCGCGGAGCAGTGCGGGTCGAGGACGTGTACGAGACGGACATCGCCGACCTGTGGCAGGCGTGCACGACGCCGGAGCGGCTGGCCCGCTGGATCGCCACGGTCGACGGGGACATGCGGGTCGGTGGCACGGTCCAGGCCGTCTTCACGAGCAGCTGGACCGGCCCGGCGCGCATCGAGGTGTGCGACGCGCCCCACCACCTGCTGCTGACGACGGAGCCGGGCACGGACGACGAGGGACAGATCGAGGCGTGGCTGACCGACGAGGGCACCAGCACCCGGCTGGTGGTCGAGGAGCGCGGCCTGTCGATGCGGCACCTGCCCTTCCACGCCTCCGGCTGGCGCGCCCACCTCGAGGATCTCGGTCGGTCGCTGGAGGTCGACGGCCCGGTCCATCCGGAGGGGTGGAGCTCCGACGCAGGGGCGCCCGGGTGGAGGCAGCGGTGGGAAGAGCTCACGCCCGCCTACCAGCAGATGGAGATCGGCTGATGTCGGAGCTGATCAGGCTCAGCGGGACGACGGTCAACGCGCCCGACGCGATCGCCCTGGCGCGGTTCTACGCCGAGATCACGGGCGGGGTCGCGAAGGGTGACCAGCACTGGGCGCTCGTGCAGGGGCCGAACGGGGACATCGGGTTCCAGCAGATCGACGACCACCGGCGGCCTACCTGGCCGGACGGCGAGGTGGGGATGCAGATGCATCTCGACTTCTTCGTCGACGACCTGGAGGAGACCGGAGCGCGTGTGCTGGCGGCCGGCGCCACCCGCCTCGAGCACCAGCCCAACGCCGACCACTGCGTGGTGTACGCCGACCCGGCCGGGCACCCCTTCTGCCTGTCGATGTGGGAGGCCCCGAAGGTCGCCGACTGACACGAAGAACGTCTGGTGGGCCCCGTCGGGCTCGAACCGACGACCAGCGGATTAAAAGTCCGACGCTCTACCAACTGAGCTAGAGGCCCTGGGCGTCGTGGTGTTCGCGCGGGAGGCTCCCGACGGACCGGCGGCGCCGCGCGCCCAGTATGCCTGACCATGTAGCCGGCTCCTGCAGCGGAACCGCGCCGTTCGGGCCGGTTGCGCCTCGTCTGGGGTATCGGTCGGGTTGACTGGCGCCCATGTCGCTGCCGCCGGTCGAGATCACCGACCTCCTGTGGTCGTTCGACGCGTCCGGACGACGCCTCGCGATCGGTCGGGCCGAGGTCGTCGAGCGGCTCCGGGCCTCCGGCCAGGAGCGGGCGGCCCGGCTCGTGTCGCGGATGCCGGTCACCGACGGCGACCTCCTCGACACCCGGCACGTCGACGCGCTCGGGATCCGGGTGCACGCCGAGCTGCAGCGACTGGCCGAGGAGCTGCTCCTGTGGCGCCGGGTCCGCGCGACCCTGGCGCCGCTCCTCGCCGAGCTCCGCGACCGCGCGTCCGTCGCGTCCGCGTCGGGGGAGGCGGTGGTGCCGCGTCCCCTGCGCGTCGTCGACGTGGGGTGCGGCCTCGGGTACGTCGTGCGCGCCCTCGCCGCCCGGGGCGACCTCGGGCCCGACGTCGAGCTCGTCGGCGTCGACCTCAACCCGGTTCTCGTCGGCGAGGCCCGTCGCCTCGCCGAGGTCGAGGGGCTCGCCGCGCGGTTCGTCATCGGCGACGCCCTCGACCCGGGTGTCGCCGTCGAGGACGGCGCCACGACGCTCGTCATCTCGACCGGCCTGCTGCACCACCTGCCGCCCGACGCGCTGCCCGGGTTCTTCGCCGCGCACGCCCGGCTCGGCGTCGCGGCCTTCGCCCACTGGGACCTCGTGCCCGGACGCATCGCGCGCGTCGGCGCGTGGGTGTTCCACCGTGCCCGGATGCGGGAGCCGCTCTCGCGGCACGACGGAAACCTCTCCGTCCGACGCGCGCACGACCCGGCGCTCCTGCGCGCTGCGGCAGCGACTGGCGCTCCGGGTTACCGCCTCCCCGACGCGTCAGGCGGGCCGCTGCAGGTGCCTGCCGTCGAGGTGCTGCGTCCCACGGTCGGGGTCCGGGGATGAGCGCGCCCGCTCTCGCGTCCGGCATCCTGCCGCCCGGACTGCCCTCTGCTGCAGCGCTGTCGACGCTCATCGTGCTCGGGGTGCTCGACGCGGCCTTCTCCGGCTTCCGCGCGTCGGCCGGCCGCGACGGGCTCGTGCGCCACCGGCGTCGCGACCTCGTCGGCTCGGCCCGTGGGCTGGCCGTTCTGGCCCTCTCCTCGGTCCCGCCGCTTCCGCTCCTGGTGGTGGGCCTCAACCACGGGGCGAGCCTCGATGACTGGGCGGCCGCCGCGAACGCGATGCTCGTCGTCTACCTCCCGTACGGGCTCGTCGTGCTCGGGGCCCTGGCGGCCTACGCCCTGCTGCCGTGGGAGGTCGGCTACCTCGCCACCGCCCTGCTGCTCGGACCGCTGACGCTCGCCCGCCCGCTCGTCGCCGTGGTGGGCGCGGTGCTGGCGTGGTCCGCCGTGGACTCCGTCATGGTGCGGCTCGGCGTCGTCCTGTCGGTCCTCATCGTCCTCGGCGTCGAGCGGGACGTCTCGCGGCGGTGGTACGTGCCTGCACGGCCCTGACGTCGCCACTCACCACCTGCTCCCACCACGGGAGCAGGTGGTGAGTGGCGGGGGATGACATCGCGCGCCGACCGGTCACAGGCTCGCGAGGATGCGGTCGGCGACCTCGTCGGGGCGCAGCCGCGTTGTGTCGAGGACGACCGCGTCCGGCGGCGCGGGCAGCTCGCGGATCGGCAGCAGCGTCCGGAGTACGTCGGGATCCATGAGCTTCGCGCGCTGGGTCCGATCGGGTCGCACGACGCGCTCGGCAAGCTCGTCGGCGTCGGCGGTCAGCCACACCGGCACGAAGGCGGCGCCCCGTCGCCGCGCGAGCTCCCGCAGCCGCTCGACCAGGGCCCCGTTCTCCGGCTCGTCCGGCAGCCAGTTCGTGAAGACGTGGCTGAACGACGCCGGTGCCAGCTCGGCGGCCTCGTGCACCACCGACAGCACCCGCCGGCGCAGCTCGTCCGTGGCATCGATGCCCTCGCCGCGGTGCACCCCCATCGGCACGAACACCGGGTCGTTGATGAGGTGGTTGTCGACGACGATCGCCCCGGTGCGCCTCTCCAGCTCGCGGGCGACGGTCAGCTTGCCGACGGCGGGAGGGCCGACGAGGTAGAAGAGGTGCGGCATGGGCGGTCAGTCTGCCGGACCCCGGGCGCGCGCTGCCCCCGCCGGAGCGCACGGCGTCTGCATCTTCGTGCAACCGGCCGTGCCGTGACCCCCGGCAGACGCGTCGGGCACGTACCGTGCTCGCACACCGGGCCGGGTCCCAGCCGACCGGGCCCGGGGTGACCGACCCCGCCCTGCGCGGGGCGAGCCACGCGACAGGGGACCCAGATGGCACAGACTCACCGATCGGCCGTGGTCCGGTCCGCGCCGCCCGGCGCGGGGCCGGTCCTCGACCGGACCGACTGGCGGCGAGGCTTCGACCTCGCGGCGACCGGACTCGACTGCCGGGACTGCGGCGCACGCGTCGGCGTGCGACCCGAGCTCGCGGACCGACACCGCCGCTGGCACGTCGAGCTCAACGGCCTGATCTCGATGGCCCAGGAAGACCGCGACCTGCCGGACCTGCCGGACCTGCCAGACCTGCCGGACCTGCCGGGGCGGACCCGCTCCGAGCCGTGACAACCGGCGGACGCCTTGGGGACCGCTTGCGGCGGGCTTGCAGAAATCTTGCGAAACCGCCACGAATCGGGCGAACATTTCCGACACTGGGTGTGTTTCCACCACCCGTCGCCCGGAGCTCCGCATGTTGTTCACGTCCCACCGCCGCCCGTCCCGCCCGTCCCGCCCGTCCCGCGCAGCCCGGATCGCCGTGACGATCAGCGCGGTCCTCGCCGCAGCAGTCGGAACGCTCGCGATGGCGCCCGGGGCCGCCGCCGCCACCACGACGCCGGGCCCCGACACCCGCGCCATGTGGGTCTGGGACACGAGCACCCCCGCGGCCACCATCGACCTCGCGGTCAGCACCGGCATCGACCAGCTCTTCGTCGCCGTCCCGCCCAACATCACGACCTCGAGCCAGCTGCCCGCCATCAAGGACCTCGTCGGCCGCGCCCGCGCCGCGGGCATCCGCGTCGACGCCCTCGGCGGAGACCCCGGCTGGGTCGACAACCCGTCCTGGGTCGTGACGTACTGGCTCAAGCCCGCGAAGAGCGCCGGCCTGTTCACCGGCATCCACATCGACGTCGAGCCGTACTCGACCTCGGCCTGGACCACCGACCGGCCCACCGTCGTCGCGAAGTACCTGACGCTCCTCGACAAGCTCAAGGCCAACGCCGGCACCTACCCCATCGAGGCCGACATCCCCTTCTGGTTCAACGAGATCCCGGCCACGGCCAGCGGCGGCTCGGCCTCGAGCCTCGACCGCGAGATCATGAAGCGCACCGCCGGCGTCACCGTCATGTCCTACCGCAACACGGCCACCGGCCCGGACGGCACGCTCGACATCGCGGCTGGCGCGCTCGCAGCCGGCGCGTCCCTCGGCAAGCCGGTCCGCCTCGGCCAGGAGACGAACTACCTCGGCAGCTCGACGGTCGACACGAAGCAGACGTTCTTCGGCTGGACGCGCACCGACATGGAGGTGCAGCTCGCCCAGGTCGTGTCCGGTGCGTCGGCCCAGCCGACGTTCGCCGGCCTGGCGATCCACGACGCGTCGGGCTACGCCGCCATGGCGCCCTGAGCCGGACGAACGCGTCTCAGTCGTCGAGCGACGACACGTACCGCGCCAGCGCGGCGTGGTCGGTGCCGAGCTGCTTGACGTCGTGGCCGAGCGCCCGCGACGCGTCGGCCGCGGTCAGGGTGAAGGTCGACCCGTTGGCCACCACCGTGACGTGGTCGAGATTGCCGACCGTGCCGAGCAGGAGCGTCGCCTGCGGCGTCGCGTCGAACGGGCCACCCGACTTCACCGGCGCCGGGTAGCGGACGGTCAGGCCGTAGGGCTCGGACCCGGTCTGCAGCGAGATCGTCCGCGGCCCGAGGTCGTCGAGGCCGCTGTCGCCGACGAGGGCGATGACCCTGATGTTGTCGCCGACGTGCGCCGTGCGGTCGGCCCACAGCGAGGCGACGAGCCGGCCCGACGCGTCGGTCGGGGCTTCGCTCGGGGTGGCGTCCCGGCCCGACGTCGCCGAGCAGCCGGAGAGGAGCGTGGCGGCCGCCACGATGGTCAGCGCCGCCAGGGCGCAGGCTCGCGAGACGGGGGGACGCGGCGAGGTCTGGCGGGGCATGGGGTCTCCTGTGCAGCGGCCGGGGTGCGCCGGGTCCGGCGCACCGGATGGACGTCGCTGAGGGCAGATCGGATCCCTGTATCGCCGGACACGTCCACCGTGACGTCCGGCCCACCTGCGAGGCTGGGGCCGTGTACGTCAAGGTGTGCGGCCTCAAGGACCCCGACATGGCCCGCGTGGCCGTCGCGGCAGGCGCCGACGCGGTCGGCGTGGTCATGAGCGAGGGCAGCCCGCGGCACGTGACACCGGAGGCCGCGGCCGGCGTGGTCGAGGCCGTCGGCGGTCGGGCCGACACGGTGCTCGTCGTGCGTGAGATGCCGGTGGCGGAGGCGGTCGAGGCCGCGGGCAGCATCGGTGCCACCGTGCTCCAGCTGCACGGTGGGTACTCGGCGGCCGAGTTCGCCACGGCACGAGCCGGTTTCGCGCGGGTCTGGCGGGCGACCGCCCTCGACGACTCGACCGAGCTCACCGTGGGAGCGTGGGGCGAGGAGGTGCTCCTGCTCGATGCTCCGGTCGCCGGCTCGGGCCACACGTGGGACATCGGCGCGCTCCAGCACCGACGCCCGCGCGGGCGCTGGCTGCTCGCCGGCGGTCTGGATCCGGTCAACGTCGCGGGCGCCGTCACCGCGGCGCGGCCCTGGGGCGTCGACGTCTCGAGCGGCGTCGAGTCGAGCCGCGGGGTCAAGGACCCCGACCTCGTGCGGGCCTTCGTCGCTGCGGCCAGGGCGGCGGACGCGGGCGACCGCTGACGCGGCCCGACCCGGCACCCGGAGCGGGCCTCAGGGCGTCGGCAGCGGGGTGCCGGTCAGCGAGGTCGCCGTGCCCGTGCCCGAGGTGCCTGTCGAGGTGCTCGTCGACGTGCCGGTCGAGGAAGCTGGGGTGCCCGCCGCGCTCGAGGTGCGTGGGGCGCTCGTCGTGGTGGCCGAGGTCGTCGAGGTCGTCGAGGTCGTCGAGGGGGAGTGTGAAGCGGTGACCGTCGACGTCACGGTCACGATGACGGTTGCCGGTGCGCCGGGCGGGGCGGTGGCCGTCACCGTCACGGTGGTGCGGGGCGGCGTCGGCCGCGGACGCGTCGCAGGGGGTGTCGGGCCCGCAGCGGGTATGGCAGGGACGGCCGGGGCGTCGGCCGGAACCTCGGCGCGGGCCATGAGCCGGAGCACGGCGGCCAGGTACGCGGTCGAGTGGTTGTAGGACAGGACCGCGGCGCGCAGGTCCGCGGGGCGGGCGAGGTCACGACCGGACCCGCACAGGTAGGCCGCAGCGGATGCCGCCGCGTCCTCGACGTCCTGGGGGTCACGGGTGCCGTCGCCGTCACCGTCCCGACTCCAGCGGCGCCACGTGCCCGGCAGGAACTGCATCGGTCCGACCGCCCTGTCCCACACGGGGTCGCCGTCGAGAGCGCCGTGGTCGGTGTCATGCACGGCGGCGGTCCTCGTCCCGTCCAGCCGCGGGCCGAGCACTGCGGGGACGACGACGTGACCGGGCGTGAGGCCGCGTCCCCGCACGGATCCCGACTCGACCTCGCCAATGCCGGCGAGCAGCGTCATGGGCAGGTGGCACGAGGGGCGAGCGGACCGCGCCGCCGCGGCGTACGCCGCGGCGAGCACCGCCGGCACCCGCAACGGGGTCCCGGCACCGATCGTCCCAGGGGCCGTAGAGGCCGCCCCGGTCGAGCCGGTCGAGCCGGTCGACGCAGCGCCGGTGGGGCCGGCGGAGGGCGGCAGGCTCGTCACCGAGGCCGGGACGGCGTCCACCGGCGAGGACCCGAGGCCCGTGCCGAGGAGCGCGACGGCGGGCACCGCCCGTCGGCCGAAGGCGGCCACGACGGTCGCCGCGTCGGCCGCAGCGGCGGCGCCGGTCGGGTGCGCCGGCTCCGCACGGTCGCCGTGGCTGAGCGGGGCTCCTGCGGGAAGGGTTGGAGCCGAGGGGTCGCCGCCCAGGGCGGCCAGCGCGAGCAGGCCCGCGCACAGCGTCAGCGTGACCCGCGGCCGGGAGCGCAGCGCGGCCGTCAGGGACGACGCGGCGAGGAGGGGCCCTGAGACGGCGCGTGCCGGCCACCGACCCCGTGCCTCGTCCACGGTGCACCCCCGTACGCCTCTGGGGCGGGCCCCACGCGCCCGCCGGGACCGACCGTCGCACCCCGCCCGGCGACCCGCACGGGGACGGGGTCGATGCTCACGCGTCGGTCATCTGCGGCCGAGGTCCGCATCACGCCACGGTCAGGTCGCGCACACGCCCCTGTCATGTTCCCGTCAGGAAATGCCACCCTTTCGTCCGGGACCGTCCTGATTCGGCCCTCGACCTCGGGGCGACATATCGGACATCGCCTCATCAGGAAGCTCACAGGTGCTGAACTGTTCTGACTTGTCAGTACGGGGGACGTCAAGGGGGGGGCCAGGATGGCCACAGTCATGGTCGTCGACGACGAAGAACGCATCAGGGGACTGCTGTCGAGATCACTCTCGTCGGAAGGGCATTCGGTCGTGACGGCCGCAACCGCCAACGCGGCGCTCGACCGCCTCCAGGGTGGGGGAGTCGACCTCGTGCTGCTCGATCTCGTCATGCCGGGCCCGAGCGGCCTGTCCATGCTCAAGGCGATGAGGGAGCGCACCGACATGCCTCCGGTCATCGTCCTGTCAGGCGTCACCGACGTCGGCGCCCGAGTGCAGGCGCTCGACAACGGGGCGGTCGACGTGGTGGCCAAGCCGTTCAGTCTCACCGAGCTGCTCGCGCGGGTACGGCGCAACGTCGGCCAGGTGCGCCCGACCCGCGACGACCAGGTGCTCGAGGCCGGTGGGGTCCGGCTCGACCTCGGTCGGCGTCGGGCCGGCTTCCACGACGTCGGCGTGACGCTGACCGAGCGGGAGTTCAGCCTGCTCGCCCACCTCATGCGCCGACGCGGCCAGGTGTGCCGCCGCGAGGAGCTGCTCCACGACGTGTGGGGACTCGGGTTCGACCCCGGCAGCAACGTCGTCGAGGTGTGCGTCGGCCGGCTGCGGAGCAAGCTCGGCCAGGAGCTGCCGCTGGAAACCGTCCGCGGCGTCGGCTACTGCTTCTACGAGGACTGAGGGCAGGTCGTGGTGGCGCGTCGGTCGTTCTGGGTCTGGGTCGCCGTCGGGCTCGTCTGCTCGGCGGTCATGTGGGCCGTCCCCGGCAGCGAGACCGTGCCGTACCACATCGCGTGGGCGACGTTCGCACTGTGCTTCGGGCTCGAGGTGTGGACCGCGGCCGCGACGTGGATCAGCCTCGCGATCTTCACCGTCATCACCGGGTCGATCCTCCTGCTGCGGGTGTTCGAGGACGTCCTGGACTGGCAGGAGGCGGCCGAGATCCCGCTCATGCTCCTGCTCATGGCCCTCATGGTCGTGCACGTGCGGCGTCGGCAGGACGCGATCGCGGCGCTCACCGCGCTGCACGAACGGGAGAGCCGCGAGGCCCACTCGCGGGAGCTGCTGACGCGCCGCACGTCGCACGAGATGCGCTCGCCGCTCACCATCACGCGCGGTTACGTCGAGGTACTCGAGGACCGGCACGTCGGCAGCGAGTCGGCCATCGAGCTGGCCATCGTCAGCGACGAGCTCAAGCGGCTGACCCGTGTCTGCGAGCGGCTCGTCCGCAGCCTGCTCGCGCAGCAGGACCTCGAGCTCGAGGCCGTCGACCTCGACGAGCTCCTGGTGCGCACCCGCAACGCGTGGGCCGCCGTCGCCGAGCGCGAGTGGCTCGTCACGGCCAGCGCCGGCACGTCGCGATGTTCGCCGGAACGGCTGAGGGCCTGCCTGGACACCCTCGTGGAGAACGCGATCCGCTACACCCGTCCCGGTGACACGATCGAGCTCTTCGGCACCCGCGGGCTCGACGGCTGGATCACCCTCGGGGTCTCCGACTCCGGCCCGGGCTTCTCGGCGGGCACCCGTCAGGCGGTCCTCGCCGGTGCCCAGGCTCCGGTCGACGGGCCACGCGGAGACGCCGTCAACGGGTTCGCGAAGTCGGCGCCGGGTTCCACTGCCGCGCAGGTGAGCCCGTCGGACGCGTTCGGTGACGAGCTGTCGCAGACGGGGCTCGGCCTCGGCATGGTCGAGGAGGCGGTGTCGCGGCGTGGCGGCCGGCTCGAGATCGGGTCGTCTCGGTGGAGAGGCGCGCGGGTCGGGTTCTCCTGGCCGCCGCAGGCGGCCTGAGCGCACCCGGTCGGCACGACCGACCTGACCGAACGGGCGGCGCCTGACCGATCGGTTTGACGCTGACCGATCGGTCAGTGCACCATCGTTCCCATGAGCAGGCCACCCCGCGACGCGCTGCGGCGCGAGATCGTCGACGTCGCCCAGCGGATGTTCGCCGGCATCGGCTTCCGCGGCACGTCGCTGCAGATGATCGCCGACGCGGCCGGCTGCTCGAAGGCCGCGCTGCTCTACCACTTCAAGACGAAGACGGCGATCCTCGAAGAGCTGCTCGACCCGCTCGTCGTCGACGTCGAGCGCATCCGCGCCGGCGCCCCCGAGCTCCCGCCGACCGACGCCGTCGCCTTCGCCCTCGAGCACGCGGCCGCCCTCGTCGTGAAGCACCGCAGCGCCATCGCCATGCTCCGCGGCCTCGAGGACATGGCCGACGAGATCACCGTCGTCGGCCGCGGGCAGGAGTGGGTCGACGAGCTGACCGAGGTGGTCGTCGCCGACGAGGACACCCTCGACCGACGCGTCGCCGCCCACGCCTTCGTCGCCGGCCTGCTCGCCGCGTGCCTCTCCCTGCCGGACGTCGACGACGAGGACCTGTCCGGGGCCCTGCTGCGCCTCGGGGCCCGGATGTTCGACCGCGACCCGGCGAGCCTCACCACCGTCCGCCTCTGACCCGACCTTCCTGACCGATCCACTGGAGACCCGCATGGCCACCCTGCTCTACCGTCTCGGGCGCCTCAGCTTCCGCCGACGCGGCATCGTCGCGACGCTGTTCGCCCTCGTGCTCGCGGCCGTCGTCGGCGGGTTCGTCGCTGCCGGAACGCCGCCCACGTCGAACGTCACCATCCCGGGCACCGAGTCGCAGCGCGCCCTCGAGGCCCTGAGCACCGAGTTCCCCCAGGCGAGCGGTGCAGCCGGCACCGTCGTCGTCCGGGCGCCCGAGGGCCAGACGGTCATGACCCCCGCCGGCCAGGCCGCCGTCAACGCGGTCGTCGCCAAGGCCAACCAGCTGCCCGGCGTCCTCGGCGCGATGAGCCCGTTCGACACCAAGGCGATCAGCCCCGACGGTCGGTACGCCCTGGTCACCGTCCAGTACAAGCAGAGCGCCGACAAGCTGACCCCCGACCAGCGCACCGCCTACGAGCACCTCGGCCAGGGCGCCCCGGCCGGGTGGACCGTCGCCTCCGGCGGCGAGCCGCTGCTCGCCGAGCCGGAGGTGGGCTCGACCGAGGGCCTCGGCGTCGTCGTCGCGCTCGTCGTCCTGCTCATCACCTTCGGCTCGCTCGTCGCGGCCGGCATGACGATGCTCAACGCGCTCGTCGGCGTCGGCCTCGGCGTCGCCGGCCTCATGCTGCTCGGGCACGTCGTCGACCTCACGAGCACGACGCCGATCCTCGCCCTCATGCTCGGCCTCGCCGTCGGCATCGACTACTCGCTGTTCATCACCTCGCGCTACCGGCACGACATCGCGGTCGGTATGGACCGCGAGGAGGCCGCGGGCCACGCGGTGGGCACGGCCGGGTCGGCCGTCGTGTTCGCGGGCCTCACCGTCGTCATCGCCCTCGCCGGCCTGTCGGTCGTCGGCATCCCGTTCCTCACGGCGATGGGCCTGGCCGCGGCCGGGACCGTCGCGATCGCCGTCGTCGTCGCGGTGACGCTGCTGCCCGCCATCCTCGGCTTCGCCGGCGACCGCGTCCTGTCGCGGAGCCAGCGCAAGGCGCGCCGCGGCGGCGCGCCCGCCGCCGACCTCGAGGACGCCGCGACCAACCGTGGGTTCGCCTGGGGCCGAAGGGTGGTCAAGGCCCGTGGCCCGGTGCTGCTCATCGGCGTCGTGCTGCTCGGCGCCCTGGCGATCCCCGCCGCGAGCATGCGTCTGGCCCTGCCCGACGACGGCACCGCCCCGAGCGGCTCGAGCAAGCGCGTCGCCTACGACATGGTGTCCGAGGGCTTCGGCCCCGGCTTCAACGGCCGCCTCGTCATGGTCGTCCACGGCGACGACGCCGCCGGGGTCAAGGCCGCCGCGCAGCAGGCCGCCGGCATCGCCCAGAAGACGCCCGACGTCCTCGCCGTCGCGCCCGGCCAGACCAGCGCCGACGGCCGCACGACGATCCTCGCCGTGATCCCGAAGTCCGGCCCGAGCGACGAGGCCACCTTCGACCTCGTCCGCGACCTGCGCTCCGGCGTCGCGCCCGTCGCCACGTCGACCGGGGCGGAGATCTCAATGACCGGCGTCACGGCCATCGGCGTCGACGTGTCGGACAAGCTCTCGGCAGCCCTGCCCGTCTACCTGCTCGTCGTCGTCGGGCTCAGCTTCGTGCTGCTCGCCCTCGTGTTCCGCTCGGTCCTCGTGCCGCTCAAGGCGACCGTCGGCTTCCTCCTGTCGGTCGGGGCGACGTTCGGCGCCACGGTGGCCGTGTTCCAGTGGGGCTGGCTCAAGGACGCCATCGGCCTCGACACCCCCGGGCCCCTCGTCAGCTTCCTGCCGATCCTGCTCATCGGCATCCTCTTCGGCCTGGCCATGGACTACGAGGTGTTCCTCGTGTCGCGGATGCGCGAGGACTTCGTGCACGGCGAGTCGGCCCCCGAGGCGATCGTCTCCGGCGTCGGCCACGGCGCGCGGGTCGTCGTCGCGGCGGCGCTCATCATGATCAGCGTCTTCGCCGGCTTCGTCTTCGTCGACGACGCGATCATCAAGTCGATGGGCTTCGCGCTCGCCTTCGGCGTCCTCGTCGACGCGTTCGTCGTGCGCCTCGCGCTCGTGCCGGCCGTCATGTCGTTCTTCGGCGACCGGGCCTGGTGGCTTCCGCGCTGGCTCGACCGGCTCCTGCCGAACGTCGACATCGAGGGCGAGAGCCTGCGCCGGCGCACCGCCGCCTGAGGCGCACCACTGGCCCCGGGGGAGGGGCGGAGGACGCGGGCCGCGGTCAGGCCGGGCGGTGCAGCACCGCCCCGCTCGGCGCCACGGTCAGCGTCCCCTCACCCGTGCCGTCGACCTCGCCGTCGACGATGAGCGAGCGGCCCGAAGGATCGCGCGGCGGGAAGACGAGCGTCACGGCGGGCCGTTCGGAGACGATCTGTGTGGCGGTGCTCCCGACCCGGTCGACGACGAGCACCCCGTCCTGCTCCGGCCCGGGCGTGACGTGCACCGCCAGCACGTGCGGACGCTCCGGTCCCTGCGCCACGAGGAACGCGTAGTCGTAGTCGCCGAGGGTCCGCGGCAGGTCCGCGGTCTCCACCCTGATGCTCATGGCCACCTCCGAGGTCCGGCCGGACGCCCCACGCGTCGTCCCCCGGATCCTCCCGCGTCGGTGCCCGGGTGACCAGACCGAGCCTCAGGTGGGTAGGCACAGTGCAGGGCCCTCGGCGATGCCGGCTCGACCTATCGGCCCAGGCCCGGGTGGTTCTGACCGTGAGCCGCCCGGGCCGCCCGCCGGATCCTCCACCTCGCCGTCGGCGTGGAGGGCTAGCCTGCCGGGATGAGTGATGGCGAGCACCGCAGCAACCCGCGCCGTCCGGCCTTCTTCAGCCCGGCGGCGCTCGAGGCCCACGGCCCGGCCTACGACCCGACCGAGGCGATCCTCGTCGCCCACGAGACCGCCCGCGCCCTCGTCCACGCCGGGCGCGCCGCCGCCGACCCCGCCGTCACCACCAAGCTCGTCGCGCTCGTCGACGACATCGGCCTGTCCACCCTCGCCGAGCTGTGGTCGCAGCGGCCGGCGCGCAGCCTCCCGGGCGCCCTGTGGCGGCTCTACGTGCTCCGCGAGTGGGTGCAGCGCGCCCCCGACGACGCCAGCCGCGAGTACGCCGCCGGCATCCGCTTCACGGGGCCGAACCACGCCGTCGCCGGGGCCGCCGAGCCGCCCGGCCCGCAGGAGATGAGCCGACTCGTCGACGAGGTCCTCCGTGGGGTCTTCGAGGGCGACCTCGCCGTGGCCCTCGAGCGGGCCGCGGCGTTCTGCCGCGTCGTGGCCGCAGGGCGGGCCGACATCGGCTCGGGCGACGAGAGCGCCGAGCAGGCGGCCAACGTGCTGGCGATGGCCGAGGACCTCGCCGCCGGAGCACGGCTCTGGCGCGCCGACACCCTCGACTGAGCGCGACCGGGCTCGACCGGGCACCGCCGCGTGGACGCCGTCGCGAGCCTGACCACGCGCGGGTGTCCACGGATCGGTGCGGTTTCTTTGGACTTCGCCGCGGACGCGCCTATCCTTGAATCCGCGTCGGGCCGCGGTAGCCCCGGGTCCCAAAATCCGCCGCTACGAGCGGCCCAGTGCCGAGAGGCGCTCCCGGCCCGACGTCACACTCACTCCGGCCGACCCGCCGGACGGCCGGGTCACGGTCGCGCCGCACTCCGGCCTCGCGTGCCCGTCGCGGACCCCGATTTCGCGGCCCGCGGCAGCGGGGTGATGATGCTCGGTGTGGCTCCACCCGCACCCCTCGCATCTCGTCGCCCACTTCCCCGCCCGGCGCGCGCCGTCCGGATCTACGCTGGGCGCATGACGCCCGAGGAGGAGCGGTCCTCTGACCTGCTCGATGTCGCCCTCAGGGACGAGATCGAGCTCGTCTCGGACCTCGTCGTGGCCGCGTCCGGCAGCCCGCGTCACTTCACCCCGGCCGAGGTCGACGAGCTCCTCGGCATCGGTGAGGACGCCTGCCTCGACGCCACCTCGTCGACGGATCCCGCTGCGGCAGCAGGGAACTCGCTTCCGGGTATCCCGGAGGCGCCCGGTTCGGTCGTCGGAGACGCAGCCGCACGGCAGGGCGACTGACGCGTCCCCGGCGCTCGGGGTGCCCGTCCGGCTGGACCGACACGTCGCTACCCGCGGGTAGGACCCGGTCCGGCGCCCGAACGGTAGGTGAACGTCCGGTGGAGCCTCGATTGCGTCGCTTGTCGCCGTTGCCCGTAGCATCGTCCCCGGACCAGACCCCGATTCGACCGGAGCACGCGCGTGGGTTTTCGCCTCACACCCCAGGACACGAGCTTTTTCTCCCTCTTCACCTCCTCTGCACAACTCCTCGTCGAGGCGACCCGGGAGCTGACCCGCTTCCTCGAGGTCGAACCGGCGAAGCGCCAGGAGGTGGCCGACCGGCTCAAGGAGCTCGAGCACGCCGCGGACGACGCGACGCACGAGCTCATCAACAAGGTGAACAGCTCGTTCATCACGCCGTTCGACCGCGAGGACATCCACAACCTCGCAGCGTCGCTCGACGACTGCATGGACCTCATCGAGGAGACCGCCGACCTCATCGTGCTCTACCGGGTCGGTGAGTTCCCCGAGGGCCTCGTCGACCAGTTCGAGATCCTCGCGCGGATGGCCGAGGTGACCGCCGAGGCGATGCCGCGCCTGCGCTCGCTGCAGGACCTCAAGAGCTACTGGATCGAGATCAACCGTCTCGAGAACCAGGCGGACTCCCTGCATCGCACCATGGTCGCGAACCTCTTCAACAACTCCGTCGACCCGGTCACCATCATCAAGGTCAAGGCCATCGTCGACGGCTTCGAGAACGCGGCCGACGCGTTCGAGAAGGTCGCGCACGTGGTCGAAGGCATCGCGGTCAAGGAGTCCTGACCCTCTGATGGACACCACCGTCCCCCTCTTCGGCGTGGTCGCGGTCATCGCGCTCGCCATGGGCTTCAACTACACCAACGGCTTCCACGACGCCGCCAACGCCATCGCGACGTCGGTCTCGACGCGCGCGCTGACCCCGCGCGTCGCGCTCGTCATGGCCGCGGTCGCCAACCTCTTCGGCGCGTTCTTCGGCCAGAAGGTCGCCGCGACGATCGGCAGCGGCATCATCGCCCAGCCCACCGGCGTCGACGGTCTCTGGCTCGTGGCCGCGGCCCTCGTCGGCGCCACCGGCTGGAACCTGCTGACGTGGTGGTTCGGCCTGCCGTCGAGCTCCTCGCACGCCCTCATCGGCGGCCTCGCCGGGGCTGCCCTCGTCGCCGGCGTCGCAGTCCAGTGGGAGGTCATCTGGAGCAAGGTCGTCATCCCGATGGTCCTGTCGCCGATCATCGGCCTGATCGTCGGCTACCTCGTCATGGCGGCCATCCTCTGGCTCTTCCGCCGGTCCAACCCCGGGCGCGTCACCCGCGGCTTCCGCCTCGCGCAGACGGCCTCCGCCGCCGCGATGGCCTTCGGCCACGGCCTGCAGGACGCCGCGAAGACCGCCGGCGTCGTCGTGCTCGCCCTGACGATCGCGGGCTACCACACCGGCCCCACGGTCCCGCTGTGGGTGCTCGTGCTCTCGGCCATCGTCATCTCGCTCGGCACGTACGCCGGCGGCTGGCGCATCATGCGTACCCTCGGTCGCCGCATCATCGACCTCGGGCCCCCGCAGGGCTTCGCGGCCGAGACGACCGCGGCGTCCATCCTCTACGTGGCGGGCCTCGCCTTCGGTGCCCCGATCTCGACGACGCACACCATCACGTCGGCGATCATGGGCGTCGGCGCGACCAAGAGCGTGCGCGCCGTCCGCTGGAACGTCGCCGGCAACATCGTCGGGGCGTGGTTCCTCACCTTCCCCGGCGCCGGCCTCGCGGCCGTCCTCGTCTGGTACGCCACCGCGATCTTCCGCTGAGTCCCGCACGAGAAATGCCCGCCCGACCGGCTGGGCCGCTCACGTGAAAGTGCCTGCTCGACCGTCTGACGGTCGAGCGGGCACTTTCTCTGTGAGGCCGAGGATGCTCAGCCGAAGCGGCCGGAGATGTAGTCCTCGGTGGCCTGCTCGGTCGGGTTGTTGAAGATCCGGGTCGTGTCGTCGATCTCGATGAGCCGGCCCGGCTCGCCCGTCGCCTTGAGGTTGAAGAAGGCCGTGCGGTCCGAGACGCGGGCGGCCTGCTGCATGTTGTGCGTGACGATGACGATCGTGTAGTCGCTCTTGAGGTCGTTGATGAGGTCCTCGATGGCGAGCGTGGAGATCGGGTCGAGCGCCGAGCAGGGCTCGTCCATGAGGAGCACCTGGGGCTGCACGGCGATGGCGCGCGCGATGCAGAGACGCTGCTGCTGGCCACCGGACAGGCCGGCGCCGGGCTTGCTCAGGCGGTCCTTGACCTCGTTCCAGAGGTTGGCGCCCTTGAGCGAGCTCTCCACGATGCCGTCGAGGGTCTTCTTGTTCCGCACGCCGTTGAGGCGCAGGCCGGCCGCGACGTTGTCGTAGATCGACATCGTCGGGAACGGGTTGGGGCGTTGGAAGACCATGCCGACGGTGCGACGCACCGCCACCGGGTCCATCGCCGGCGCGTAGAGGTCCTGGTCGTCGAGCATGACCTTGCCCTCGACGCGTCCGCCGGGGATCACCTCGTGCATCCGGTTGAGGGTGCGCAGGAAGGTCGACTTGCCGCAGCCGGACGGCCCGATGAACGCCGTGACGGACCGGGGCTCGACCGTCATCGAGACGCCTTCGACGGCCTTGAAGCCGCCGTAGTAGACGTTGAGGTCGCTGACGTCGATTCGCTTTGCCATGTCAGGGGATTCGCTTTCTCTTACTTCTTGACCGAGCCGAAGTGCGCGATGAGCCGGCCGATGACGTTGAGCATCAGGACGAGGAGGATCAGCGTCAGGGCCGTTCCCCACATGCGCTCAGCCGCGGGGGCGAGGGCGAGGTCGCCACGGTCCTGGTTGATCATCATGGGCAGGGTGGGGAAGTTGCCGTTGAACAGGTCGCGCTGGAAGTTCTTGGTGTACGGGGCGAGGATCAGCAGCGGGGCCGTCTCGCCCATGACGCGGGCGACACCGAGCAGCACGCCGGTGACGATGCCGGAGAACGCGGTGCGGAGCACGACCCGCACGACCGTGACCCACTTGGGCACACCCAGCGCGTACGACGCCTCGCGCAGCTCGTTCGGGACGAGCTTGAGCATCTCTTCGGTGGAGCGCACGATCACCGGGATCATGAGCAGCACCAGGGCGAGCGACGCGGCGACGCCCGAGCGGTCGATGCCGAAGGTCGTGACCCACACGGCGTAGATGAACAGCGCCGCGACGATCGAGGGGATGCCCGAGAGGATGTCGACGGTGAAGCTGATCATCCGGGCGAACCAGCCCCGGCCGTACTCGACGAGGTAGACGGCGGTGAGGATGCCGATCGGCACGGCGATGAGCGCGGTGAAACCGACCATCTCGAGGGTGCCCTCGATGGCGTGACGCGCGCCGCCGCCGACGTCGTCGGAGTTGATGTTGCGCTGGTTGCCGGTCCACCACACCGAGGTGGTGAGCATGTGCGCACCCTTGATGACGACCGTGCCGAGGATCCACACGAGCGGCACCATCGCGAGCAGGAACGCGCCCCACATGACGACGCGGGCCACCACGTCCTTGACGGCGCGGGCCCGGTGCGGGTTGCTCATCTCGCGCAGGGCCTCACGGCCGCGCTTGCCCCCGGGCGGGGTGGTGTCGGTGTCGGCACCGCCGGTGCTGTCGACGGGGCCGCGGTTCTCGGTCACCGTGCTCATTCGCTGAAGGCCTTCCTGCGCTCGATGACGACGCGGGCGATGCTGTTGACGACGAAGGTCAGCACGAACAGCACGAGACCGGCCGCGATGTAGGCGCCGGTCTTGCTCGGGTTGCTGAACTCGGCGGCGTTGTTGGCGATCTTCGAGGCGAACGTCTCGCCGCCGTTGAAGAGCGAGAACGTCCAGTCGGTGCCGTCGGCGAGCGCGGACACGAGGAAGGTGACGGCGATGGTCTCGCCGAGCGCGCGGCCCAGGGCGAGCATCGCGGCCGAGATGACGCCGGGGCGCCCGAAGGGCAGCACCGCGGTGCGGATCATCTCCCACTGCGTCGCGCCGAGGGCCAGGGCGCCCTCCTTGTGCGTGACCGGCGTCTGGTCGAAGACCTCGCGCGAGAGCGCCGTGACGATGGGCAGGACCATGATCGACAGGACGATGCCGATGAAGAAGATCGTGCCGCCGGAGATGCCGGTCGGCGAGAAGAGGGGGAACCAGCCGAGGGCGCTCTCGATCCACGTCTGCACGGGCTTCCACACCGGGAAGAACACGATGAGGCCCCAGAGGCCGTAGACGATCGAGGGCACCGCGGCCAGCAGGTCGACGAGCGTCGCCGCGGGCCGGCGCAGCCAGGCCGGCGAGTACTGCGTCAGGAACAGGGCCACGGCCACGCCGACGGGCACCGCGATGCACATCGCGATCGTCGAGGCGGCGACCGTGGTCCAGAGGAACTCGAGGATGCCGAAGGCGGGCTTGTCGCCGCCCGGCGCCCAGACGCGGCTCGTCAGGAAGCTCGCGTTGTTGTTGACCAGGGCCGGGACGGCCTGGACGACGAGGAACACCGCGATGAGGGTCACGATGGCGATGACGATGAAGCCGGACAGGGTCGCGGCGCCGCCGAAGACGCGGTCACCGATGCGTCCGGTGGAGGCGCGGTCGGCCTCGAGGGGGGCTCGCCCGTCGGGGCCTGGCATCTCGTCTGTGGCGGATACGCCCGTCACGCTCGACATGTGGGGCCTTCCTGCTCTCGGGGTCTATCGGGTGGTGCCTGGTACCGATGGTGGCACCGATGCTGGTAACCGGTTCAGGGGCGGACGCCGTGTGCGGCGTCCGCCCCTGTGCGGTCCGGTGGGTCAGGAGATGGCGTCGACGGCCGTCTTGACCTTGGTCGCGACGTCGGTCGGCAGCGGCGCGTAGCCCTTCGTCTCGAGGTCCTTCTGGACCGTGTCGGAGGCGAAGGTCTTGAGGAAGGCCTTGACCTTCTTGCCCGTCTCGGCGTCGGCGTACTTCGAGCAGACGACCTCGTAGGTGACGAGGACGATCGGGTAGGCCCCGGCCTCCTTCGTCGCGTAGTCGATCTTGAGCGCGAGGTTGTTGCCGGTGCCGGTCTGCTTCGCCGTGGCGATCGTCTTGCCGGCCGACTCGGCGGTCAGCTCGACGGGGCCGGAACCGGTGTCGATCTGGGCCATCGGCAGCTGGTTCTGCTGGGCGTAGGACAGCTCGACGTAGGTGATGCCGCCGTCCTGGCCCTTCGTCGCGGTGGCGACGCCGGCCGACTTCTCCTTGCCCTCGCCCTTGCCGGTCCACTTCTTGCCCGGGTCGTAGCTCCAGGCCTCGGGCGCGGCGGCCTTGAGGTACTTGGTGAAGTTCTCGGTCGTGCCCGACTCGTCGGAGCGGAAGTAGACCTTGATCGGCGTCGACGGGAGCGTGACGCCCTTGTTGAGCGCGGCGATGGCCGGGTCGTTCCACGTCGTGATCTTGCCGTCGAAGATCTTCGCGGCGACGTCGGCGTTGAGGACGAGCTTGTCGACGCCCTTGACGTTGTAGGCGATCGCGATCGGGCCGGTGACCATCGGCAGGTTCCAGGCCTCGGAGCCGCAGGCCTGCTTGGCCGCGTCGGCCTCGATGACGCCGTCCTTCGGCTCGGTCTTGAGCGCCGAGTCGGAGCCGGCGAAGTCGACCTGCTTGGCGATGAACTGCTTGATGCCGGCGCCGGAGCCGGTGGGCTGGTAGTCGATGTTGGCGTCGCCGCAGGCGGTCTGGTACGCCTTGATCGCCTCGTCGATGGCGTTCTTCTGGGCCGAGGAGCCCTCCGCCTTGAGGTCGCCGCTGAAGCAGTCGCCGGCGGCGGTCGAACCGCCGGCAGCACCGGTCGAGCCGGCGCCCGGCTGGGCACCGTTGTTCTCGGACGCGCAGGCCGAGAGCGCAAGGGCCCCGGACAGGGCGATGGCGCCGAGGGCGCTGATACGCGAAACAGACACGAGTGTGTTCCCTCTCGATGGGACGGGCGTGGTGGCCGGGCGGGCGCTGCCGTCCGACGGTGAATGACGTTTCATCCACCGCGAAGGTAGGTCTGCAGGGTGTCCGTTCCCCCACGTCCGGTTAACTCCGGGTGAACGAGGGGCGACGTCTTGGGGTCGGCGGTCGCCTCGGGATGCGGGTCGGCACGGTCGCGCCGACGATGGAGGGTTCGGGCGGGAGCCGGCCGCGGTCGCGGCCCCCCGGGGGTGCCGCGCCGACGGCGACCTCAGGTGTCGATGCGCTCGACGTCGACGACGCGGGCGTCCGGTCCGGAGCCCGCGACGTGGCACACGAGCACCTCGCCCTTGTGCATCGCCTTGGCGCCGGCCTCGGCGAGGTGCTGACGCATGAGGTCGGCGTCGGGGCTCGACGCGTCGACGGCGTCGGTGAGGCGCGCGATGAGGGTCGGCAGCACGGGGCCGTGGCTGCACAGCGCTGCCGGAACCGCCTTGCCTAGCAGCTTGTCCAGCTGGCGGCACGCCCCCGACGGGTCGGCCTCGAACCCCTCCTCCGAGAGCGAGTCGCGGGCGCGCAGCCGCAGACCGGCACGCGTCGCGTACGGCTCGACGGTCTCGACGCAGCGGGCGCTGGAGGAGCTGACGACGCGGCGCACCCCGTAGGCGCCGAGGACGGCGGCGACGTCGAGGGCCTGCGCCCGCCCGACGGCGTCGAGCGGGCGGTCGCGGTCGTCGGAGCTCCACCGGCTCCGGGGCCGTGCCTTGGTGTGGCGCACGAGCGCGAGCGGCCACGTCGCGAGCTGCTCGGCACGCTCGAGGCGCACGAGCGCGAGCAGCTGGTCGCGGTCGCGGGCGTAGTCGAGCCGGCTGTGCGCCGTGGGCACGTCGACCCAGGCCACCTCGTCGATCTCGTGGAGCAGGTGACCGTCGCCGCCGGTGACCTCGGCCGCCCAGTAGTGCACCTGCTTGGTCGCGGGCCCGCCCGTCGCGTCGAGCACCGCGTACTCGGCCGTCGGCAGCGAGGGCCCGAGGCGCACGACGAGCCCGGTCTCCTCGAACGTCTCGCGCACCGCGGCGACGCACGGGTGCTCGCCCGGGTCGAGCTTCCCCTTGGCCCACGACCAGTCGTCGTACTTGGGCCGGTGCACGAGCGCGACCTCGACCTGACCGTCGGCGCGGCGCCACGGCAGCGTGCCGGCGGCGGGGATCACGGAGGCCACCGCGTCAGCCTGCCAGACGCGTCGGGCCCACGGGGGCAGGCACGGGAGGGACCCGCGTCGGCATCAGCGGCGTCAGCGTCGCCGCGCCTTGCGTCGACGCTTGTCGTGCCGCTCGATGAGGGTGGCCTGGAGGTCGTCGAAGGGCTCGCCGTCCTCGCCCTGGTGGTGGCGCACCCAGCGGCCGTCGGACCCGAGGTCCCAGCGCGAGGTCCGGTCGGCGAACGCGAGGTCGATGAGGTCGGCGAGCTCGAGCACGTGCCCCGGGTCGGTGATGCGCACGAGGGCCTCGACGCGGCGGTCGAGGTTGCGGTGCATCATGTCGGCGCTGCCGATGTACACCTGCGGGTCGCCGCCGTGGTCGAACCAGAAGACCCGCGAGTGCTCGAGGAACCGGCCGAGGATGGAGCGCACCCGGATCGTCTCCGAGAGCCCCTCGACGCCGGGGCGCAGCGCGCAGATGCCGCGGACCCACACGTCGACCCGCACCCCGGCCATGCTCG
The DNA here is from genome assembly GCF_034724055.1 of Intrasporangium zincisolvens. NCBI lineage: Bacteria > Bacillati > Actinomycetota > Actinomycetes > Micrococcales > Intrasporangiaceae > Intrasporangium > Intrasporangium zincisolvens. The sequence continues at coordinate 48,715 of NZ_JAWIIL010000010.1, read as the reverse complement.
CCCGGTAGAGCGCGTCGATGAGGGCCTCGTCGACCATGGCGTTGGCCTTGATGACGATCCGGCCCGGCTGGGCGTCCTCGCCACGCGAGCGGTGGATCTCGATCTCCTGCTCGACGAGGTCGACGAGGCCGGAGCGCACCGTGCGGGGGGCGACGAGCAGTCGCTTGAACTTGCTGCGCGGCGCGAAGCCGGAGAGCAGGTTGAAGAGGCGCGAGAGGTCCTCGCCGACCTGCGGGTCGGTGGTGAAGAGGCCGAAGTCCTCGTAGACGCGGGCCGTCTTGGGGTTGTAGTTGCCGGTGCCGATGTGGCAGTAGCGCACCAGCCCGTCGGACTCCTGGCGCACGACGAGGCACAGCTTGGCGTGGGTCTTGAGGCCGACGACGCCGTAGACGACGTGGACGCCGGCCTCCTCCAGCTTGCGGGCCCAGGAGATGTTGTTGACCTCGTCGAACCGGGCCTTGATCTCGACGACCGCCAGCACCTGCTTGCCGGCCTCGGCGGCGTCGATGAGGGCGTCGACGATGGGGGAGTCGCCGGAGGTGCGGTACAGCGTCTGCTTGATCGCGAGGACCTTCGGGTCGTTCGCGGCCTGCTCGATGAACGCCTGCACCGACGTCGAGAACGAGTGGTACGGGTGCTGGACGAGGACGTCCTTCTGGCGCACCGCCGCGAGCAGGTCGATGGCCTTGGCGCTCTCGGTCGGGGCGAAGTCCGGGTGGGTGCGCGGGAAGAACTTCGGGAACTCGAGGTCGCTGCGGTCGACGTCGGCGATGGTGAACAGGCCCCGCAGGTCGAGCGGCGTCGGCAGGCGGTAGATCTCGCGGTCGCTGATCTGCAGCTCACGGCTGAGCATGTCGAGGACCTTCGGGTCGATCTCGTCCTCGACCTCGAGGCGGATCGGCGGGCCGAACCGGCGACGCGTCAGCTCCTTCTCGAGGGCGGTCAGGAGGTTCTCGGCGTCGTCCTCCTCGACCTCGAGGTCCTCGTTGCGGGTGACGCGGAAGGAGAAGTGCTCCTGCACGAGCATCCCGGGGAAGAGCTGGTCGAGGTGGCTGGCGATGACGTCCTCGAGCGGCACGAACCGCTTGCGCTCCACGTCGGAGTCGATGTCCTCCTCGACGAGGATGAACCGGGGCAGGCTCGGCGGCACCTTGACCCGGGCGAAGTGCTCCGACCCGGTCTTCGGGTTCTGCAGGAGCACGGCCAGGTTGAGCGACAGGCCGGAGATGTACGGGAACGGGTGCGCGGGGTCGACCGCGAGCGGCGTCAGCACGGGGAAGACGCGGTCGGCGAAGAAGAAGTGGAGCGGCTCGCGCTCCTCGTCGTCGAGCTCGTCCCAGCGCACGATGGTGATGCCCTGCTCCTCGAGCTCGGGACGGATCTCGTGCTGGAAGACGGCCGCGTGCTGGAGCATCAGCTCGTGGGCGAGGCGGGCGATGCGCTCGATGAGCTCGCGCGGCTCGATGCCGGCAGCGGTGCGCATGGCCAGGCCGGTGGCGATGCGACGCTTGAGACCGGCGACCCGGACCATGAAGTACTCGTCGAGGTTGTTGGAGAAGATCGCGAGGAAGCGGGTGCGCTCGAGGAGCGGCACCGCCGGGTCCATCGCGAGCTGGAGCACGCGCTCGTTGAACTGCAGCCACGACAGCTCGCGCTCGAGGTAGCGGTCGGCCGGCAGCTCGTCCTGCGCCTCGTCGGGCGCGGGAACGCCGACGAAGCGGCCGTTGGCGGCGCGGGTCGGGATGCGGCGGGCGTGGACGGTGCTCGTGAACGAGCTGACCTCGGCACCCTCGACGAAGGCCTCCTGCCCCTCGCGACCGGCCTCCGCGACCTGGTCGCGGCCGGGCTCCTGGGCCTGCTCACCGGCCTGCTCGCGGGCCTGCTCACTGGTCTGCTCTGGGGCCTGCTCGGAGACGTCGGTGGGGGTGAGGCTGCCGGTGCTCATGCGTTCATCGTGGCACCGTTCGGCCACGCCGGGGTGAACTCGTCCCAGCCGCCGGGCACCTCACGCGTGCCGGAACGGGGAACGCCCGAGGCCGCCCCTCCCCGGTGCCGGCGCGTCAGGCGCGCGCGAACTGCCGGTGCACCTCGACGTCCTCGAAGCCGAGGCCCCGGTAGGTGCGCACGGCCGCGGCGTTCTCCTCGTCGACGTAGAGGACGACGCGCGACAGGCCGAGCGAGCGCAGGTGGTCCAGGCCCAGCACGGTGACGGCCCGGCCGAGGCCCTCACCCTGGTGCTCGGGGGACACCGCGACGACGTACACCTCGCCGACCTCGCCGTCCGGCGGGTCGACCTTCGTCCAGTGCGAGGCGACGAGCCGGTCGGGGTCGGCGGCCTCGACGACGAGCAGCAGCCCGTCGGGGTCCCACCACGGTTCGGCGGTGCGCTGGTCGAGGTCGACGCGGGTCAGGGAGCCCTGCTCGGGGTGGTGGGCGAAGGCGTCGGCGTTGAGCGCGAGCCAGGCGTCCTCGTCGCGTCCGGGCTCGAAGCGTCGCACGGCGTACCGCTCCGGCACGACCGGCGCGGGCCAGCCGGGGCCCTCGACGAGCGAGCGACCCATGACGTGCAGCGAACGCACGGGGCGCAGGCCGCACGCCGCCGCGAACGCGGCTGCGTCCTCGCCGGCCGGCCCCGACGCGTGGCTCCACACCCGAGCGTCGGGCGGGAGAGCGGCGAGCAGGAGGGTGCCGACGCCGTGGCGCCGGGCCACCGGGTCGACGACGAGCTCGACCGACGGTGGCTCGCCTGCCGCTCCGTCGCGCACCTGCGCGTAGCCGACGACGCGTCCGTCCGCCCGTGCCACGACGTGGCGCGCGCCCCCGGCGCCCTCCGACGATGCCGAGCGCAGCGCGAGCCGGAACTGCTCCGACAGGGGCTCGGACCCGTCGGCGGCCGCGGCGCTCGCAGCCACGGCGAGGGACGCCGCGACGTCGTGAGCCGGCAGGGGGTCGGACGCGTCGTGGACCGTCACGTCGAGGTCGGCCGGGTCGCTCATACGGCCGATTCCACCACAAGAGGTACGCCGACCTCAGACTGTCACCAGTCTGTTGCCAGACAGCACACATTTGTCACCCAGCCGCGGCTAGCCTCCCGTCTGGGGGCCACGAGCTCCGATCACCACTGATGACCAAGGGGTACACATGTCCCGTTCCACACGCCGCATCGCCGGCGTCGCGCTCGCGGGGGCCTGCGTCGCGGCGCTCGCGGCACCGGCCCTCGCCGCACCCGCTGCAGGGCCAGACACCGGCAAGGCGCCGGGCAACACGCAGTTCGACATCCAGCTGCTGTCGTTCAACGATTTCCACGGCAACCTCGACGCGCCGACCGGCTCCAGCGGTCGCATCACGATCGACCACTTCTACACGGACGTCGACGACATCGACGGCGACGGCAACCGCACGGAGCAGATCAACTTCGTCAATGCCGGTGGCGTCGAGTACCTCGCGACCGAGCTCGCCCAGGCGCGCAAGGGCCACCCGTACTCGCTGACCGTCGCCGCCGGTGACATCGTCGGTGCGTCCCCGCTCCTGTCCGCCGCGTTCCACGACGAGCCGACGATCGAGTCGATGAACAAGCTCGGCCTCGACGTCACCTCGGTGGGCAACCACGAGTTCGACGAGGGCTACAAGGAGCTTCAGCGCCTGGCCCACGGCGGCTGCATCGACGACGGTGACGGCCAGAACAACCAGAACTCCTGCCCGGACGGCGTCTTCGGCGGCGCGAACTTCGACATGCTCGCGGCGAACGTCGTCGAGACCTCGACCGGCAAGACGATCCTGCCGGCCTACACGGTCAAGAAGTTCAACGGCGCCAAGATCGGCTTCATCGGCATGACCCTCGAGGGCACGCCGAGCATCGTCACGGCATCGGGTGTGGCCGGCCTGTCCTTCAAGGACGAGGCCGAGACCGCCAACGCGCTCGTGCCCGTGCTCAAGGCGCAGGGCGTCAACGCGATCGTCGTGCTGCTGCACGAGGGCGCGGCCCCGACGCAGAACGGCAAGTCCTACGACTGGGCCTGCCAGGCCGGCGGGTCGATCTCCGGCGCGCTCGTCGACATCAACGCGAACCTCGACCCGGCCATCGACATGGTCGTCTCGGGCCACACGCACCAGCCGTACGTCTGCACGCTTCCCGACCCGGCCGGCAAGCCCCGTCTCGTCACCTCCGCCTCGTCGTTCGGTCGTCTCTACACCGACACGACGCTGACCTACGACCGTCGCACCTCCGACATCGTCCGTCCGACGATGGCCAGCTCGGCCAACCACATCGTCGAGCGCACCGTTGCCAAGGACCCGGCGCAGACGGCCCTCATCGCCAAGTACAAGACCCTCGTCTCGTCCATCGCGAACAAGGTCCTCGGCCAGGTTGCGGGCTCCAGCGTCACCAGGTCGGCCAACCCGGCTGGTGAGTCGCCCCTCGGTGACCTCATCGCCGACGCCCAGCTCGCCGACCCGTCGACGATCCCGTCGGGTGGCACCGCCCCGGTCATCTCGTTCATGAACGCCGGCGGCATCCGGGCCGACCTGGTCGAGAACGCCGCGGGCGACGTCACGTACGAGGCAGCGTTCACGGTCCAGCCGTTCAACAACTACCTCGTGTCGATGGACCTCACGGGCCAGCAGATCATCGATGTGCTCAACCAGCAGTTCATCAACTCCTCCGGAGCCCCGGCGCGTCCGTACGTCCTCGCGACGAGCGCCGGTCTCACCTACACCCACAACAGGTCGACGGTGTCGAACGTGCTCCTCAACGGCGCTCCGCTCGTCCCGACGGCGAAGTACCGCATCGTCACGAACAACTTCCTGTCCGACGGCGGCGACGGCTTCCCGGCCTTCCGCAACGGCACCGGCAAGTACTTCGGTGGGCTCGACATCGACGCCTTCGCGAACTACCTGGCGGCGCACTCGCCCTACACCCCGCCGCCGCTGGACCGCGTCACGTACACCCCGTGACCGTCCGGTCCTGAGGACCGGACAGCGCAAAGGGGAGGAGGTGGGTCGCCGAGCGGCGGCCCACCTCCTGCGCGTCCGAGCCTGGTGCGGGTTCGGACGGACTCGTCGACGTCTCGTCCAGACCCGATGCGGTCAGGCGTCTGCGGTCTGCGCGGCCGGTGCCTCGGGGCGGTCGGGCACGAGGCGGTAGCCGACGTTGCGGACCGTGCCGATGAGCGCCTCGTGGTCGGGGCCGAGCTTGGCGCGCAGCCGGCGCACGTGGACGTCGACCGTACGCGTGCCGCCGTAGTAGTCGTAGCCCCAGACCTCCTGGAGCAGCTGGGCGCGGGTGAACACGCGTCCCGGGTGCTGCGCGAGGTACTTGAGCAGCTCGAACTCCTTGTACGTGAGGTCGAGCGGCTGGCCGCGGAACCGGGCCGAGTAGCTGGCCTCGTCGATGACGAGCTCGCCGGAGGTGATCGGCAGGTCGAGGTCGGCGTCGTCGTCCTGGCCCTTGGTCATCGCGAGCCGCAGGCGGGCGTCGACCTCGGCCGGGCCGGCGGAGTCGAGGAGCACGTCGTCGAGGCCCCACTCGGCCGTGAGACCAGCAAGGCCGCCCTCGGTGAGGACGGCCAGGAGCGGGGTGCCGATGCCGGTGGTGCGGAGCACCCGGCACAGCGACCGGGCACTGGCCAGCTCCCGTCGGGCATCGACGAGCACGACGTCGCAGTCCGGTGCGTCGACGAGGGCCGTGGCCTCGGCGGGCAGGATGCGGACCGTGTGGCTGAGCAACCCGAGCGCGGGCAGTACCTCGGCGCTCGGGGCGAGCGCGTTGGTGAGCAGCAGCAGGCGGGCCATCTCATGCAGGATAGGCGAGACTGGTCGGGCCCGGACCGAACGGCATGAACGATGAGACGGAGTCCGATGACCTCGAGCCAGACCTCCCCGGCGCCCACCGACGCGCGCGCCGCGGCGGCCGCCGACGCGTCCGACACGTCCGACGCGTCAGGTGCGGGCCCGGCGTCCGGTGTGACGGTGCGGTACTGGGCTGCGGCGCGTGCCGCCGCCGGCGTGGACTCCGAGGTCCGGTCCGGCGCCACCGTGGGCGCGGTGGTCGACGCCGCGGTCGCGGCGCACCCGGGGCTCGAGCGGGTCGCCCGTGTCGCCACGTTCCTGCTCGACGGGCGCAAGGTCGGCCGCGAGGCCCCCGTCGCGGCCGGGGCGACGGTCGAGGTGCTGCCGCCGTTCGCCGGCGGGTGATGCACAATGGCCCCCGTGCCCGACGACCCCACGGCCGCCCAGCCGGCCGACGGACCTGCCTCCGCTGACCCCGGCGGCCGGTCCGAGGGCTCGCTGCACGTGCCGATCTCGCCGGTCGGTGCCGACCGGGTCCGGTGGGTCGCCGTCGGCGTGACGCTGGTCGGTGCGCTCGCGCTGCTTCCCGCGTTCGCCGCGGGCTACGGCCCGACCCTCGGCATCACGCTCGTGCTCGCGCTCGTCCTGGCGTGGGGCTGGCCGGTCCTGTCCGGCTCGGCGACCCCCGACGCCACGTCGGTGGTCCTCGCCCTCTCGGCGGTGGCCGTGGTGCTGAGCGCCGTGCGCGACGACCTGCGCTGGGTCGCCGCGGCCGTCGCGTTCGGCATCATCCTGTCGTTCACGGCCCAGCTCCTGCGGCGCACCGGGCGCGAGGGGCTCGTCCTGACGCTCCTGTCCTCCTTCGGTGGCCTGGCGGTCATCGCCTCCGGCACCACGGCCGTCGTCGCGGCCGACACCGGTCGTGGTCGGGCGGTCGCCGTCGTGGCGATGGCCGCGGTCGCCGCCGCCCTGCTCGCCGACGCCGTGACCTTCGTGCGGGCCGCGGCCCCGGCCCTCGGGCTCGTGGCGCTCGTGGCCGCCTCGGCCGTCGCGATGCTCGTGTCGACACGCGTCGACGAGGTGGGGCTGGCGGGCGCGTTCGGCATCGGCGCGGCGGTGGGCACGGTGTCGTGGTCGTTCCGCCGCGTGCTCGCGCTCGAGCCGGCGATGATGACGCTGCGGGGCCAGGTGGGCGCAGGGGCCGGCTCGGTCCTCGTCGTCGGGGCGGTCGTCCACCTCTTCGCCGTCTTCTCCTGACCCGTCACGCCCCACCTGGGCGAGAGGCCACGATCGGCTGGCTCCACACCGTCGAGAGGCCACGTTCGGCTGGCCCCTGACCGTCGAGAGGCCACTTTCGGCTGGCCCTACACCGTCGAGAGGCCACGTTCGGCCGGTCCTGGCGCCGTCAGTAGACGAGGGCCTGGGCGCCCGGCGCCATGACCTCCTCGACGAACGCCGCCGCCCCACGGATCACCGCGCCGTCGACGAGCTGGTCCTCGGTGAGGTCGCGCCGCGCCGCGCACTGGGTGCACACCGTGAGGCGGCCCCCGGCCAGCACGGCCTCGCGCAGCTCGGTGATCGAGGCTGCGTGCGGCAGCGCGAACGCCTCGGCCCGTCCGGGCACGGCCATCCACGACGCCTCCCCGGTGAGCCACAACGACACGTCGACGCCGCTGGCCACCGCCGTGGCCGCGACGGTGAACGCCTGCGACAGGCGTTCGGGCGCCTCGACGCCGGAGGTGACCTTGACGACGAGCGAGCGGGCGGGGGAGTTCATGGGGCTCAGGCTACGATTCCGGGCATGTTCAACCTCGACCAGGACATTCCCGAGCCGCTGCGACCCCTCGCCTGGCTCATCGGACGCTGGGAGGGTGCCGGGGTCGTCGGCTACCCGACGATCGAGTCGGCGCACTTCGGCCAGGAGATCGAGGTGACCCACGACGGCCGCGGCTTCCTCAAGTGGGAGAGCAAGGCCTGGATCCTCGACTCCGAGAACGGCTCCAAGGTCCGCCCGGCCGCCGTCGAGTCCGGCTTCTGGCGTCCGATGGACAACGGCGAGGTCGAGCTGCTGCTCGCCCACCCCACCGGCATCCTCGAGCTCTACTACGGGACCATGCAGCCGGCCAAGGTCGAGCTGCGCACCGACGGCGTCCTGCGCTCGCCGGGGGCTAAGGACTACAACGCCGCGACGCGCCTGTACGGCCTCGTCGAGTCCCAGCTCATGTGGGTCATGGACATGGCGGCCGTCGGCCAGGAGATGCAGAGCCACGTCTCGGCCCAGCTCAAGCGCGTCGAGTGACGATGCCGCGGAATGCAGCCCCCGCGCCGCTCGTTCAATCGACATGAGTGACGTCGACGTGCCCGCCCCCGCCCGCACGGTCCACCGCAGCCCGCTCCTCGACGCGCCCCGCGCGGTCGCGGGGGAGGGGCTCGAGGCCGGGGTGGCCGTGCACTACGGCGACCCGATGCGCGAGCAGCGCCTCCTCGAGGAGGGCCTGGCGGTCGTCGACCTCTCCCACCGCGACGTCATCACGGTCACCGGCCCCGACCGGCTCAGCTGGCTTCATTCGCTGACCACCCAGCACCTGCTCGGCCTGCCGCCGCGCCAGTCGCGCGAGGCGCTCGTGCTGACGCCGAAGGGCCACGTCGAGCACTCCCTGCACCTCGTCGACGACGGCACGACGACGTGGGTCACCACCGAGCCCGGGGCCGGCCCGGCCCTCGCCGAGTGGCTCGACAAGATGCGCTTCATGCTCCGGGTCGAGGTCGCGCTCGTCACCGACGACTGGGCGGTGCTCGGCGAGCCCCACGCGTCGGAGTCGGTCGAGGGCGAGCCGCTCGCCTGGCGCGACCAGTGGCCCGAGCTCGTCGGCGACACGACGGCCTACGGCCCCACCGAGGACCACCCCGGCGCCGAGCGCTCGTGGCGCGAGGTCATCGTTCCGAGGGCCGATCTCGTTGCAGCAGTGGGCGATCGGCCACTCGCCGGCATCTGGGCTGCCGAGGCGCTGCGCGTCGCCGCCTGGCGCCCGCGGCTCGGCCTCGAGACCGACCACCGCACGATCGTCCACGAGGTCGACTGGCTCCGCACGGCCGTGCACCTGCACAAGGGCTGCTACCGCGGGCAGGAGACCGTCGCGCGCGTCCACAACCTCGGCCGCCCGCCGCGTCGGCTCGTCTTCCTGCACCTCGACGGCTCGGGCCACACCCTGCCCGCCCGGGGCAGTGACGTGCTCGCCGGCGACCGCGTCGTCGGCCACCTCACGTCGGTCGGGCGTCACCACGTCGACGGGCCCATCGCGCTCGCCATCATCAAGCGCAACACCGACCCCACCCTCGAGCTGCTCGTCGACGGCCTCTCGGCCGCGCAGACCGTCATCGTCGCCCCCTGACGCGTCGGTCCCCGACGCGCTGATTCCCCCTGACGCGTCGGGCCAGCCGGGTGTGGCCGGCGCTGGCAGGATGACGCCATGAGCCCTGCACGCAGCGCCGCGAGCACCCTGATCACCATCGCGCCCACCGGTGCCGAGACCGCCAAGGCGGACGTCCCGGCCCTGCCGACGACGCCGGAGGAGCTCGTCGAGACGGCGGTGGCGTGCGAGCGGGCCGGCGCCGGTCTCATCCACATCCACGTGCGTGACCGCGACCACCAGCCGACGCTCGACCGGGTGCTGCTCAAGGAGGCCGTCGACGCCGTGCGCGAGGCCACCGACCTCGTCGTGCAGCTCTCCACCGGCGGCGCCGTCACCGACCCGCTCGAGCAGCGTCTCACGGTTCTCGACGCCGACCCCGACTCGTGCTCGCTGACGTGCGGCACGACGAACTTCGGCGACGGCGTCTTCCTCAACCCGTGGGGCTTCATGGTCGACCTCTACCGGCAGGCGCAGGACAAGGAGGTCGTGCCGGAGTTCGAGCTGTTCGAGCTCGGCCACGTGCACGCGCTGCGCCGGCTCATCGACGAGTGCGGGCTGCCCTACGGCGGCAAGGTGCACGTCGACTTCGTCACCGGCGTGCCGGGGTCGATGCCGGGCACGCCGCAGGCGCTCCTCGCCGGCGTCGCGATGCTGCCGGAGGAGGTGACCAGCTGGTCGGCCACCGGCATCGGCCGGGCCCACCTGCCGATCGTCGCCGCCGCGCTGTCAGCCGGGGGCCACCTGCGGGTCGGCATGGAGGACAACCTCATGTTCGCCAAGGGTCAGCCGGTCGCCCACAACAGCGAGCTCGTCTCTCGCGCAGCCGAGCTCGCGACCTTGATGCAGCGTCCGCCGATGTCGACCGTCGAGGCGCGCGCCGTCCTCGGCATCAAGGACCGCCGCACCCGCTGACTGCACGACACCCCACGTCCCCGAGTGTGGGCGGGCTCACGCTGCCTGGGGTTTGCATTCTGCTTGCTCCAGTTAGCACAATGGAGGGGTGAGCAAGCTTCCGCTACCTGACCTCGGGGCGTACCTGCGTGAACAGCGCGAGAACGCCCAGCTGTCGCTGCGTCAGCTCGCCGAGATGGCCGGGGTCTCCAACCCGTACCTGTCCCAGATCGAGCGAGGCCTCAAGCGCCCGAGCGCCGAGATCCTCCAGCAGATCGCCAAGGGACTGCAGGTGTCTGCCGAGTCGCTCTACGTCCGTGCCGGCATCCTCGACGAGCGGGTCGGCGACGACCCGGCCGCCGCCCCGGACGTGCTCACCGCGATCGCCGCCGACCCGGTCCTCACCGACCGCCAGCGAGGCGTGCTCGTCGAGATCTACCTGTCGTTCGCCGGCACCGCCGCCGCGACCCCTGACGTCACCCAGAAGGAGAAGTGAGATGGCCCTGACCAAGAAGATCACCAAGACCGTCAAGGACGCCCAGAAGCAGGCCGAGGCCGCCGTGGCCGAGGTCCGTGGGCAGTTCGACGGCCGCATCCCCGACATCACCGTCGACCCGACGCCGTTCTACGCCGTCGTCGGCGCGGCCAACCTCGCCATCGCCACGGTCCGCACGGCCGGCGAGCAGCTCGACGCTGCGCGCAAGCAGGCCAAGACCGCCGACCTGCGCAAGGGTGCCCGCAAGGAGGCCGACCAGCTTCAGAAGGACCTCCAGAAGCGCATCGTCGACCTCCAGGCCCGCACGGCCGACCTCCAGCGGATCGCCGCGACGTACGCCGACCGCTTCGTCGCCCAGGCGCAGGAGCTGCCGGCCCACGTGCTCAACCAGGGCCTCGTCCTCGCGAGCAACGCCAAGGACCAGTACGACGCCGCCGCCGCCCGCGGCGAGAAGGTCGTCACCGACGCCCGCGCCCAGGGCCAGCGCGCCGCCTTCGACGCGGTCGAGAAGGGCAACGCCGTCATCGCCCGTGGCCGCCGCGTCGCGAGCACCGCGACCGTCGAGGGCGAGAAGGTCGCCCAGAGCGTCCTCGGTGCCGTTGCCGACGACGCCGCGACCGTGACCTCGCAGGTCGAGAAGTCGGCCGCCGCCGTGGAGAAGGCCGCCGCGCCGGTTCCGGCCGAGCGCACCGCCGAGCACGAGAAGGCCATCCGCTCCGCTGCCGCCAAGAAGTCGGCGGCCACGCGCAAGGCCGACGCCGTCGAGTCGACGACGACCCGCAAGGTCGCCGCCCGCTCGTCCGCCCCGGCGAAGAAGGCCGCCCCCAAGAAGCGCGCCGCGAAGAAGACCGCGACGACGTCGACGGCGAAGAAGACCGCGACGAAGGCCACGACCACCCAGTCCTGACCCACGCCGCACCTCCCGCGCACGAGGGCCGTCACCGATCCGGTGACGGCCCTCGTCGCGCCTGTCGGCACCTCCGGCATACTGCGGGTCGTGTCCGACCACACGCAGCCCTCGTCCGCCCCCGCCGCCGGCTCCGCCGCGGGACCTGTGTCGACCGCCCTGGCCGACGCCCCCGTCGTCGCGCACGTCGTGCGCGCCGGCTTCGTCGAGTCGGTCCACCACGGCACCGTCGTCGTCACCGCGCCCGACGGCTCGGTCGAGCTCGAGGTGGGCGACGCGTCCGGCCCGGTGTTCCCCCGCAGCTCGAGCAAGCCGCTGCAGGCGCTCGCCATGCTCCGGTCGGGCCTGCAGACCGACGACCTGCACCTCGCCCTCGCCTGCTCGAGCCACTCGGGCGAGGACTTCCACGTGGCGGCCGCCCGCGAGATCCTCGCCGGCGCCGGGCTCACCGAGACCGACCTGCAGAACACCCCCGACTACCCCTACGACGAGGCGGCCCGCATCGCGTGGATCGCGGGCGGCCTGCCCAAGCAGTCGATCGTGCAGAACTGCTCGGGCAAGCACGCGTCCATGCTCGCGACGTGCGTCACCAACGGCTGGGACCTCGCGACCTACCGCGACCCGAGCCACCCGCTCCAGGTCGCCGTCGCCGACACCGTCCGTGAGCTGTCCGGCGCCGAGCCGAGCGCGGTGGCCGTCGACGGCTGCGGCGCCCCGATCCACGCCATCCCGCTGTCGGCGCTCGCCCTCGCCTTCGGGCGCCTGGCCGCGGCCACCGGCGGGCCCGAGGCCCGCATCGCCACCGCGATCCGCGCCTATCCCGAGTACCTCGGCGGCACCCACCGCGACGTGACGACGCTGATCCGCGGCGTCGACGGCCTCGTGGCCAAGGACGGCGCCGAGGCGGTCTACGCCGTCGGGCTGCCCGACGGGCGCGGCGTCGCGGTCAAGGTCGCCGACGGGTCCTCGCGGGCCCGGCCGGTCGTCCTCGCGGCGGTGCTGCGCCGCATCGGTGTCGACGCCGAGGCCACGCTCGCCGCCCTCGAGCACCAGCCGGTCCTCGGTCACGGCCAGCCGGTCGGCTCGGTCGTCGCCGTCGGCATCTGAGGCCGGAGGCGACCACGTGCGTGCGGTCCTCCAGCGCGTCACGAGCGCGCGTGTCGAGGTCGACGGCGAGGTCGTCGGCGCCATCGACCGGCCCGGGCTGCTCGCCCTCGTCGGGGTGACCCACGGCGACGGTCCCGAGCAGGTCGACCGCCTGGCCCGCAAGATCGCCGAGCTGCGCATCCTGCGCGACGAGCAGAGCGTCCTCGACACCGGCGCCCCGGTGCTCGTCGTCAGCCAGTTCACGCTCTACGCCGACACCCGCAAGGGTCGGCGCCCGTCGTGGGGTGCAGCGGCTCCCGGCCCGGTGGCCGAGCCGCTCGTCGGCGACGTCGTGGCCGCCCTGCGGGACCGTGGGATCGAGGTGGCCGAGGGGCGGTTCGGCGCGATGATGCAGGTCTCGCTCGTCAACGACGGGCCCGTGACCCTCGTCGTCGACGCCTGAGCGCTGACGCCTGAGCGCTGACGCCTGAGTGCCGACGCGTCGGGCGTCTGCGCTGGGTGCCCGCTGGGAGAGCGCTGGACGGCTTCCCGCACAAGGGGCCGGGTTACGCTTCCCTCATGCAGCTCTACTACGGGTTCCAGAGCGTCGTCCAGCTCGTCCTCGGCGTCGTCGCGCTGGGCTGCGAGGTCTGGGCCTTCGTCGACGCGCTCCGACACCCGGAAGGCGCCTACGTCGCCGCGGGCAAGCGCACCCGCACCTTCTGGCTCGTCCTGCTCGGCGTCGCTCTGGCGCTCGGCTTCGTGACGGTGCTCAACCCCCTCAGCCTGTTCGGCCTGCTCGGGTTCGTCGGTGCGGCTGTGTACCTGGCCGACGTCCGTCCGGCCCTGCGCCAGGTTCGCGGCCTCGGCGGGCGGTCCGACCGCCCCTGGTGAGGAGGGGGCGAGCCGGTGGGCCGAGGGAGTCGCCGACGTCGCCGGGCGCAGGCATCGCGGCCCATGGGGCACACTGGTGCACTCACAACCGATAGGAGAACCATGTCCGACCAGCAGCCTGCTGCTGCCGTCGTCGAGGACGTCGACGTGCACCTGCACGACGCGCGTCCCACGCACGGGCCCGACGAGTACGACCTCGGCGACCGCAACCCCACCGAGGACATCTTCGTCGCCGAGCGTCCGTGGGGACGGTTCCAGCAGTTCGTGTCGAACGAGCAGGTGACCGTGAAGATCATCACGGTTCAGCCCGGGCACCGGCTCTCGCTCCAGCGCCACGACCACCGCGGTGAGATGTGGCAGGTCCTCGACGTGCCGATCGACGTCACCGTCGACGACCGGCAGTGGACCGCCGGCCCCGGAGAGACCGTCTGGGTCCCGCGCGGCGCCACGCACCGCATGGGCAACTCCGGCGACCAGCCGGGTCGCCTCCTCGAGGTCGGCTTCGGCCACTTCGACGAGCACGACATCGAGCGCCTCGAGGACGACTACGCGCGCTGAGCGCGACGCGTCATCCCGCTCCGCGTGCCGCCGGACCCCAGGGTCCGGCGGCACGCGCGCGTCCGGCCCGTCCTGACGGCGCTCAGTCCGGCAGGTCGAGGTCGGCCCAGACGACCTTCCCGCCGGGCAGCGCCTGCGCGCCCCACGTGTCCGACAGCGCCTCGACGATCTCGACACCGCGCCCGTCGACGGCGTCCATCGAGCGCTCGCGGCGCTCCAACGGGGCGTCGGTCGCGTCCTCGACGCCGATGCGCACGCCGCCGTCGCGTCGTTCCACGAGCGCCCGGAACGGCGTCACGGCGTGGGCGAGGGCGTTGGTGGCCAGCTCGGAGACGATGAGGGCCGCGTCGGCGGTCAGGCCGTCGTGGCCCCACGACCGCAGCACGTCGAGGACGAAGTGGCGCGCGGCGGGGACCGACTCGGGCAGCGGCTGGTACACCTGCGAGTACGCGTGCGTCAGCCCGAGCTGCGGGGTCAGCCGCGCCACGGTGGGGTCCTCGGACCCGTGCGTCCGGGTGCTCGGGTCGACGTGCAGGTCGACGTGCAGGGCCGTGATGCGGGCGACGTCGACGAGCTCGGCGTGGTCGGCGATCCGGCCGGGGTAGGCGCACACGAGCTGGAAGTCGTAGACGTCCATGGCCTCGGCCCAGTGCAGCTCGAGCTCGACCGCGGGCTCGACGAGCCCGCGCTGCCAGAGCAGGGAGAGCGTCTCGCTGAAGACGCGGACGCGCCGGCCGCCGGAGATCTGAGGTCCGACGAGCGCGCGGGCCATGCCCCAGAAGGCGTCCACGTCGAAGTGTCCGTCGATGACGAACCCGGCGATCGACGCCTCGGGGTCGTGCGGCCAGTAGCGGTCGGCGGCCTCCTCGTCGGCAGGATCGCAGCCCAACCTGGCGAGCGCGCCCTCCACGCGTCGCCTCAGGCCTGGCGTGCAGATCGAGACGACGCACTCGTCATGGTCCCAACCGTCTGCGACGTACCTCGCCACGGCTGTGACACCCTCGTTGTCGAGTGCGTAGAAGCTCACTCCACGACCCCGCCCCCACGCAGCCATGCCGCCCTGCGACATGTCGCTCATGCTACGCCCGGGCCCCACGCCGGCGGCGGGCTCGGCCCCTGCGAGATTCTGTCCCGGTTCGGGCCACTTCGGGGCCCACTCACCGCGGCGCGACGGCCTCCCACGCCACGGTCAGCTCACCCAGGCGCCACCGCGACGGCCCGTCGAGCAGCGGCCACCGCTCGCGCACCTCGGCGGCCATCGCGAGGAACCGCTGCCGGGCACCCCAGGATGACTGCGGCGCGCTGCGGGCCCAGGCGAGGTCGAGGTCGGCGAGGAAGGCGTGCACCCGCTCGCCGGGCACGTTGCGGTGGATCAGCGCCTTGGGCAGGCGCTCGGCCACGTCGGAGGGTCGCTCGAGCCCACCCATCCGCACCGACACCGTGAGGCTGACCGGGCCGGACGCGTCGACGGCCACCCACGTGGCGCGCCGGCCGATCTCGTCGCACGTGCCGTCGACGAGGAGGCCGTCCGGGGCCAGGCGCTCCTGCACCCGCGCCCACGCGTCGACCACCTCACCCTCGGCGTACTGGCGCAGCACGTTGAAGGCACGCACGACGGTGGGCCGGGCGACGCCGTCGAGGGGCACCTCGAAGCCGCCGAGGCGGAAGGTCAGGCCGTCGCGCTCGAGCAGGCGACCGGCCGCGACGCGCCCGGGGTCGATCTCGATGCCGACGACCTGCACGTCGGGGCGCACCCGGCGGAGCCGCTCGTGCAGCTCGACGGCGGTGATCGGCGACGCGCCGTAGCCGAGGTCGACGACGACCGGAGGGCCGGGACTCCGCCGCAGGCGCCAGGCCTGTGGGCCGGCGATCCAGCGGTCGCAACGCCTGAGCCGGTTCGGGTTCGTCGTGCCCCGGGTGATGGTCCCGACGGGGCGAGCGCGGCCGGCCACGCCCGCAGCCTACGCGGCCGCCCCCGCACCCCCGACCCGATGTCTGCGCCGGACGCGGCAGGTCACCGGTGACCGCGGAATACATCGAATCGAGGTCGTGGTTGAGTCGGGGAGAGCAGGCAACAGCAGGCAGCAGCACGCACAGCAGCATGGACAGCAGCACGGACAGCGGACGAAGGGATGCCGATGGTGGCCGATCCGAGGCGGGTCGCGATGATCAGCGTGCACACCTCACCGCTGGAGCAGCCGGGCACGGGTGACGCCGGCGGCCTCAACGTGTACGTCGCCGAGACGGCCCGCCAGCTCGCCTCCCGCGGCGTCGAGGTCGACATCTTCACCCGGCGCACCACCGGCGACGTCCCGGTCGAGGCGGAGCTCGTGCCCGGGGTCCGCGTCCGGCACGTGACGTCCGGCCCCTACGAGGGACTGTCCAAGGAGGACCTGCCCGGGCAGCTGTGCGCCTTCTCGGCCGGCATCATGCACGCCGGGCTGTCGGTGCCCGAGGACCACTACGACCTCGTGCACAGCCACTACTGGCTGTCCGGCCAGGTCGGCTGGCTCGCGGCCGACCGTTGGCGCGTCGCCCTCGTCCACACGATGCACACGATGGCCCGGGTCAAGAACCTCCACCTCGCCGAGGGCGACGCCCCCGAGCCGCGAGGTCGTGAGATCGGCGAGGTGCAGGTCGTCGAGGCCGCCGACCGGCTCGTGGCCAACACCGACGACGAGGCACGCGAGCTCGTCCAGCTCTACGACGCCGACCCGGGCAAGGTGTCGGTCGTGCCGCCCGGCGTCGACCTCGACACGTTCACCCCCGGCGACCGGTCGCAGGCGCGTCGCGACCTCGGCCTGCCCGTCGAGGGACACCTGCTGCTCTTCGTCGGGCGGATCCAGCCGCTCAAGGCGCCCGACGTCCTCGTGCGGGCGGCCGCCGAGATCGTGCGCCGCGACCCGACGCGCCGCGAGCGCCTCACGGTCGCCGTGCTGGGTGGACCGAGCGGTTCGGGCCTGGCCCGGCCCCGTGACCTCGAGGAGCTGGCTGCCGCCCTGGGCGTCGCCGACGTCGTGCGGTTCGTCCGCCCGGTGGCCCGCCCCGACCTGGCGCGCTGGTACCGCGCGGCGGACGTCGTCGCCGTCCCCAGCCACTCCGAGTCGTTCGGCCTGGTCGCCCTCGAGGCGCAGGCCTGCGGAACCCCCGTCGTCGCGGCCGACGTCGGGGGCCTGCCCACCGCCGTCGGCGACGCCGGCGTCCTCGTCCCCGGCCACGGCACGGGGGAGTGGGCCGACGCGCTCGACGCCCTCCTGCTCCACGACGCGCTCCGCGCCGAGCTCGGTCGTCGCGCCGTGCGCCACGCCGCCGGGTTCGGGTGGGCCGCGACGACCGACCGCCTCCTCGACGCGTACCGTCGGGCCATGCGAGCCCGCAGCGACGCGCCCGACTCACCCATCGACGAGGGCGAGAGCCTCACCGGCGTCCCCACCGCGGTGATCCCGTGACGGCCCCGGCCGAGGGCGTCCGCGCCGACGCCGAGGCCGGGCTGCGCGGCTACCTCGACTCCGTCGACCTCGAGTGGGAGCTCGGCGGCCGCGACGGCGAGTACGTCGTGACGCTGCCGGGGGAGAAGAAGCTCAAGACCGTCGTGTCGCTGCTCGTGCGCGACCGCACGACGAGCGTCAGCGCCTTCGTCATCCGCAACCCCGACGAGAACCACGAGGCGTTCTACCGCGCGCTGCTGCGCAAGAACCTGCGGCTGCAGGGCGTCGCGTACGCCATCGACACCGACGGCGACGTCTACGTGCGGGGCGAGGTGCCGACCGCGGCGCTCGACGCGGAGCACCTCGACCAGCTCTTCGGCGTGGTCCTCGCCGCGAGCGACGACGCCTTCAACGAGCTGCTCGCCCTCGGCTTCCTCGGCTCGATGAAGAAGGAGTGGGCCTGGCGGGTGTCGCGGGGGGAGTCGACGCGCAACCTCGATGCGTTCCGTCACCTGCTGGACGACGCCTCGGAGGCCTGAACCCCCGTCGCTAGGCTGGCGCGCATGACCTACACGCTCGTCCTCGTCCGCCACGGCGAAAGCGAATGGAACGCCAAGAACCTCTTCACCGGGTGGGTCGACGTCGACCTCACCGACAAGGGCCGCGCCGAGGCCGTCCGGGCCGGCCAGCAGCTCAAGGACGCCGGCATCCTGCCCGACATCGTCCACACGTCGGTGCAGCGCCGGGCCATCAACACCGCCAACCTGTCGCTCGACGCCGCCGACCGGCACTGGATCCCGGTCAAGCGCGACTGGCGCCTCAACGAGCGCCACTACGGCGCGCTCCAGGGCAAGGACAAGAAGCAGACGCTCGAGCAGTACGGCGAGGAGCAGTTCATGCTCTGGCGCCGCTCCTACGACGTGCCGCCGCCGGCCATCGACCCCGCCGACGAGTACGCCCAGACCGACGACCCCCGCTACGCCGGGCTCGGCGCCGCGATGCCGTCGACCGAGTGCCTCAAGGACGTCGTGGCCCGCCTCGTGCCCTACTGGGAGAACGAGATCCAGCCTGACCTCGCCGACGGGCTGACCGTGCTCGTGGCCGCTCACGGCAACTCGCTCCGCGCGCTCGTCAAGACCCTCGACGGCATCTCCGATGAGGACATCGCCGGGCTCAACATCCCCACCGGCATGCCCCTCGTCTACGAGCTCGACGACCACTTCCGCCCGGTGACCCGTGGCGGTCGCTACCTCGACCCCGAGGCGGCCGCCGAGGCGGCCGCCGCGGTCGCCAACCAGGGCCGCTGACGCCGAGCCCCCCTGCGCACCCCCTGCGAACCCCCGCGCACTACGAAGGGCCACCTCCCACGACGGGAGGTGGCCCTTCGACGGTGTGGCGGACGCGTCAGGCGGGGGCGTCGTGCTCGATCGACTCGAGCACGTCGGCGTCCTCGGCGTCCTCGTGGTCGTAGCTGACCTCCGAGTCGTACTCGCCCGTGACGAGGTAGATGACGCGTCGGGCCACCGAGACCGCGTGGTCGGCGAAGCGCTCGTAGTAGCGGCCGACGAGCGTCAGGTCGAGGATCGAGCTGCGCGACCACGACGTGTTCTCGTCGAGCAGGGCCGCGAAGAGCTGCCGGTGCAGCTCGTCCATGGCGTCGTCGTCCTTGTCGAGGGCGATGGCCGCGGCGACGTCCTTGCTCGCGATGATCGAGCCGCACTTGGCCACGATCGACTCGGCGACCTGGCCCATCTGCAGGATGTGCGCGCGCAGCTCGGGCGGCACGGCGGAGTCGGGCGTGCGCAGGCGCGCCACCTTGGCGACGTGCCGGGCGAGGTCGCCCATGCGCTCGAGGTCCGAGCTCATGTGCATCGCCGTGACGACGATGCGCAGATCGGTCGCCACGGGCTGCTGCCGCGCGAGGAGGTCGATGGACCGCTCGTCCAGGTCGATCCGGATGTCGTCGAGCTTGCGGTCGGCCTCGATGACCGACTCGGCGAGGTGGACGTCCGCGTCGAGGAGGGCGGTCGTCGCGCGGGAGATGGCGGACCCCGCCAGACGGGTCAGCTCGACGAGCTGGTCCGTGATCGTGTCGAGGTCCTCGTGGAACTGGTCGCGCATGCTCTTCCTGTCGCTAGCCGTTCTGGGCCGTCGCCGGCCCGGTGTGGGCACCGGGACGTCCGGCTCGTGGTGCGGGTGCGCGCCGGCACGGTGGTGCTGCGGACACGTCCCAGCCCTCCCCACCCTGCCACTGCGCGGCGCTCGACACACGGCCGACACGGCCCTGTCCCGCAGAGGGTGGCACCGCTGCGTGAACGGGTGGGTTCGCCAAGGTGAACAGTCGGTTCTGCGCCCGCGTGCGGGCCGTGTGCGTGGCCGGGGCACGCGTCGGCCGTGCGTACGCTTGGTGTCGTGGACCCGACGACCGCGGCAACGCTCGGTGGCATCGCCGGCCTCGCCCTCGGCGGGGTGGCGTTGGTCGCCGTGCGCCTGTCCGACCGCTCGACCGCTGCCGAGGAGATCCTGGTGCCCGAGCCTACGCTGCCGCCCGGCGTCGCCGACGTGATCGCGGTGCTGCGCTCGAGCGGCATCCTGCTCGACGCGTCCGACCGGGTCGTCAACAACTCGCCGGCCGCGGTGGCCCACGGACTCGTGCGCGGGCACGAGGTCGTCCACACCGAGCTGCTCGACCTCGCCCGGGCGGTCCGCCGCGACGGCGTCATCCGCGAGGCCGAGCTCGAGCTGCGCAAGGGGATCGGCGAGGGCCGCATCGTCGTGTCGGCGCGCGTCGCGCCGCTCGGCGCCAACCACGTGCTGCTCCTCGTCGAGGACCGCACCCAGGCCGCGCGCGTCGACGAGATCCGCCGCGACTTCCTCGCCAACGTCAGCCACGAGCTCAAGACGCCCGTCGGGGGCATCGCCCTGCTCGCCGAGGCGATCCGCGACGCGCACGACGACCCCGAGGTCGTGGCGCGGTTCGCCACCCGCATCGGTGTCGAGTCGACCCGCCTGACGCGTCTGGTCAAGGAGATCGTCGAGCTCTCGCGCCTGCAGGGCGCCGACGTCATCAAGGAGCCGCAGCTGACCGACGTCGGGGCGTGCGCCGACGACGCCGTCGAGCGCAGCCGCCTCCTCGCCGAGGAGCACGGGATCACCCTGGCCCGCTCCATCGAGCCGGGCTGCGAGGTGTGGGGCGATGCCGAGCTCGTCACGACCGCGATCAGCAACCTCGTCGGCAACGCCATCGCCTACTCCGACCGCGACACCCGGGTCAGCGTCACGGTGCGCCGCACGCCGGCCGGGCTCGTCGACGTGTCGGTCACCGACCAGGGCCTCGGCATCGCCCCGGAGGAGCAGGCGCGCATCTTCGAGCGGTTCTACCGGGTCGACACCGCCCGGTCGCGCGCCACCGGCGGCACCGGCCTCGGCCTCGCGATCGTCAAGCACGTCGCCGACAACCATGGCGGCCACGTGCGGGTGTGGTCCGAGCCCGGCCGCGGCTCGACGTTCACCATCGAGCTGCCCGCCGCCGCGCCGCCCCGACCGGTCCCGACCGACACCACTCGCACGACGACCCGCACCACGGCCGACGCGTCCGCCGACCTCACGCCCGACGCGGCGACGCCCGAGACGCCGGCGTCGCCGGCCCCCGAACCCTCCCGCTCGACCCCCTCCCGCTCGACCGAGCACCCCTCCCACACCGTCGCCTGAGTCGCCCGATCCCGAAGAGGACCCCTTGAGCCGCATCCTGATCGTCGAGGACGAGGTCTCGTTCTCCGACCCGCTCTCCTACCTGCTGAAGAAGGAGGGGTACGACGTCGCCGTCGCCGAGACGGGCCCCGACGGCCTGGCCGAGTTCGACAAGAACGGCGCCGACCTCGTGCTGCTCGACCTCATGCTCCCCGGCCTGTCGGGCGTCGACGTGTGCCGGGCGCTGCGCCAGCGCTCGTCGGTGCCGGTCATCATGCTGACCGCCAAGGACAGCGAGATCGACAAGGTCGTCGGGCTCGAGATCGGCGCCGACGACTACGTCACCAAGCCGTACTCCAGCCGTGAGCTGCTGGCCCGCGTCAAGGCCGTCCTGCGCCGCCTGACCGAGCCCGAGGACCTGCTGCCCTCGACGCTCGAGGCCGGGCCCGTGCGCATGGACGTCGAGCGCCACACCGTCAGCGTCCGCGGCGAGACGGCGTTGTTGCCGCTCAAGGAGTTCGAGCTCCTCGAGATGCTGCTGCGCAACTCCGGTCGCGTGCTGACCCGCATGCAGCTCATCGACCGCGTCTGGGGCAGCGACTACGTCGGCGACACCAAGACCCTCGACGTCCACGTCAAGCGGCTGCGCGCCAAGATCGAGCCCGACCCGGCCACGCCGGTGCACATCGTCACGGTGCGCGGCCTGGGCTACAAGTTCGAGGCGAGCTGACCCGACCGGCTCGCGGTGCCGTCAGGCCCGCCCGCTCGCGAACGACGAGGCCGCCCCGCATCGAGCGGGGCGGCCGTCGTCGTGTCGGCGCAGGTGGCGCTCAGGCCCCGCCGGTCGGAGCCGGGGTGGCCGTCGAGTAGTAGCCGGTGGCCGGGAGCACGGGCACCTCGGCGACAGTGGTACCGCCGGTGCTCGAGGTGATGGTGACCGGGACGAGGGTGCCCGGCTTGGACGTGACACCGGAGATCTGGAGCCCCTTGGTCGCGAGGTCGACCTGCTCTCGCGGGCCGAGGGACACCTCGGAGCCGGTCGGCGCGGTCGCGGCGCCCTGTGCGGCCTGCGGCTGGAACTTGACCGTCATCTGGTCGGTGCCGAGGTTGATGGCCGAACCGGTGACGACGGCCGGGCCGTTGCCCTCGCCGACGAGGACGAGGTTGCGCACGGCGAGCTGGCCCACGTCGGCCGGGACGCCGTCGGCCGGCACGTACTGGACGTCGGTCTGGACCGGGGAGTTGACCTGGCACCCGGCCGTCACGGCGGCGAGGGCGACGCCGGCGGCGAGCGCCGAGACACGGCGACGCACGGGGGTCTGCACGAGGAATCGACGCTTCACGGGGCACAGCCTACCGGCGGCCGGTCGCGCGTCGCGTCGGGACCCGCGTCGGCCGTCGCGGCGGCGGGCGGCGGCCCGTCGGAGGCACGTCGGCGGCACGTCGGCGGCACTTGGGTGCCCCTCGGGCACGGCCCCGCGACCCGACGCCGTTGTGGCGCAGGCCCGGAGCGGCCGCCGACCGGTCGTGCGCGCCCGGCGAGGGGCATGTAAGCGCTCGCGCGATGCATGTGGACAGCGGTTCTGTCAAGACGTCGGACGAGGCGGATGAGTGACCAACTGTGGCTCTGACCTGCGCAGATGCCAGATCCTGAGATCGCGATGTGCGTCGCGTCGTGGTAATCTGGGGGTCGCGAAAGGGGAAAACAGCACATGGTTTTCAAGGTCGGCGAGACGGTCGTGTACCCCCACCACGGGGCGGCACTGATCGAGGAGATCAACACACGCACGATCAAGGGAGAGGACAAGCTCTACCTGAAGCTCAAGGTCGCCCAGGGTGACCTCACGATCGAGGTGCCCGCAGAGAACTGCGACCTCGTCGGCGTCCGCGACGTCGTCGGCCAGGAGGGCCTGGACCGGGTCTTCGAGGTCCTGCGCACCCCGCACACCGAGGAGCCCACCAACTGGTCCCGCCGCTACAAGGCGAACCTCGAGAAGCTCGCCTCGGGCGACGTCATCAAGGTGGCCGAGGTCGTGCGCGACCTCTGGCGTCGCGACCAGGACCGCGGCCTCTCGGCCGGCGAGAAGCGGATGCTCGCCAAGGCCCGTCAGATCCTCGTCTCCGAGCTCGCGCTCGCGGAGAAGACCGACGAGGACAAGGCCGAGTCGATCCTCGACGAGGTCCTCGCCTCCTGACGGCGAGCCTCATCCTGAACGGCAGCACCGGAGCCGGTCGCGTCGGCGTCATCGTCGTCGCGGCCGGCTCCGGTTCGCGTCTAGGGGCCGATGTCCCGAAGGCGTTCGTGCCCCTCGCCGGGCGGCCCCTCCTCGGGCACGCACTGCGGGGGGCTCTGTCATGCCCGGGCCTGCACCAGGTCGTCGTCGTCGCGCCGGCCGAGTGGGTGCAGGAGGCGCGGGAGGCCTGTCGCCTCGCCGCGGCCGAGCACGCACAGCTCGCCCAGCACGCGCCGCACCTCGCGGTCGTGGCCGGGGGAGCCGAGCGTGGCGACTCGGTGGCCGCGGGCCTGTCCGCCCTCGACGCGTCCGTCGACATCGTCCTCGTCCACGACGCCGCCCGCTGCCTGACGCCGCCGGCGGTCTTCGCGCGCGTCGTCGCGGCCGTCGAGGCCGGGGCGGTGGCCGTCGTGCCCGGCACCCCCGTCGTCGACACCGTCAAGCAGGTCGACGCCTCGGGCCGCGTCGTCGCCACGCCCGACCGGGCCTCGCTGCGGGCCGTGCAGACCCCGCAGGGCTTCCGTCGCGACGTGCTCGCCCGGGCCCACGCCGTGTCGAGCGAGGCCACCGACGACGCCGGCCTCGTCGAGCGCCTCGGTGAGCCGGTCATCGTCGTCGAGGGCGACCGCCTCGCCCTCAAGGTGACGACGCCCGACGACCTCGAGGCGGCCACCCGCCTCCTCGTCTCCTGACACGCAGGTCGCTCGTGTTCCGCAGTCACCTGGGACCGTGCGGCACGCCGGACCGTGGAGTTGCCTATCCTCGGTCGCGTGACCGAGCAGCCGGCTGACCAGACCCGCCCCCTCGCCCTCATCACCGGTGGAGGCACCGGCATCGGCGCCGCCACCGCCCAGCGCCTCGCCGACGACGGGTTCGACGTCGTCGTCGCCGGCCGTCGCGCCGAGAAGCTCGACGCCGTCGTGGCACAGATCGGCGAGGCGGCACGCGCGCTCGTCATGGACGTCACCGACGCGGCGGGCGTCGCGGCCGGCGTCGCGACCCTCGAGCGCTGCGACGTCGTCGTCAACAACGCCGGTGGCGCGCTCGGCGTGACGCGCGTGGAGGACGCGGACGCCGACGAGTGGGAGCGGATGTACGCGACGAACGTCGTCGGCACGATGCGCGTCACCCAGGCGGTGCTGCCGCTGCTGCGACGCTCGGCGCGCGCCACGATCGTCGACGTGTCCTCGATCGCCGGCGAGCGCGTCTACGAGGGTGGCGGCGGCTACGTCTCGGCCAAGCACGGCACGTCGGTCGTCTCCGAGACGCTGCGCCTCGAGCTCAACGGCGAGAACATCCGCGTCGTCGACATCCGGCCCGGCATGGTGCACACCGAGGAGTTCTCGCTGACCCGCCTCGGCGGCGACCGGGCTGCCGCCGACAAGGTCTACGAGGGCGTCGACCGGCCGCTCGTGGCCGACGACGTCGCCCGGTGCATCGCCTTCGTCGTCGGGCTGCCCCAGCACGTCAACATCGACACCATGGTCGTGAAGCCGGTGGCCCAGGCCGCGCCGCACAAGGTGCACCGTGGCCCCATCGACTGGAAGGACAACGCGTGAGTACCTCGCTGCCCCGCGTCGGCATCGGCGTCGACGTCCACGCTCTCGCGCCCGAGGGGTCCGACCGCGAGCTGTGGGTGGCCGGGCTGCACTGGCCGGGCGAGCGAGGCCTCGACGGGCACTCCGACGCCGATGTCGCGGCGCACGCCGCCTGCGACGCGCTCTTCTCGGCGGCCGGCATCGGCGACCTCGGGACCCACTTCGGCACGTCGCGGCCCGAGCTCGCCGGCGCGTCGGGCGTCACGCTGCTCGCCGAGGCGGCCCGGCTCGTGCGCGAGGCCGGGTTCGAGATCGGCAACGTCGCGGTGCAGGTCGTCGGCAACCGGCCGAAGGTCGGCACGCGTCGGGCCGAGGCCGAGGCCGCGCTCTCGGCGGCTGCCGGCGCCCCGGTGTCGGTGAGCGGCACGACGACCGACGGCCTGGGACTCACCGGCCGTGGCGAGGGCGTCGCCGCCGTGGCCACCGCCCTCGTCGTCGCGCGCTGACGGACCGCCCGGCTGCGGCTGCGGCCCGTTTGGCAGGATCGGTGGCGAACGTCCACGACCCCGCCATGCGAAGGAGCCTCACCGTGCCGCAGACCGTCAAGGGTGTCATCGCCCGGAGCAAGGGTGCCGACGTCGAGCTCGTCGACATCGTGGTGCCCGACCCCGGGCCCGGCGAGGCCGTGGTGGCCGTCCAGGCCTGCGGGGTCTGCCACACCGACCTGCACTACCGCGAGGGCGGCATCAACGACGAGTTCCCGTTCCTGCTCGGGCACGAGGCCGCCGGCGTCGTCGAGGCAGTCGGCGAGGGCGTCACCGACGTCGCGCCCGGCGACTTCGTCATCCTCAACTGGCGTGCCGTGTGCGGCCAGTGCCGGGCCTGCGCCAAGGGCCAGCCGTGGTACTGCTTCGCCACCCACAACGCGACGCAGAAGATGACGCTCACCGACGGCACCGAGCTGACGCCGGCGCTCGGCATCGGCGCGTTCGCCGAGAAGACGCTCGTGGCCGCCGGCCAGTGCACCAAGGTCCCCGACGCCGACGCGGCGGCGGTCGGCCTGCTCGGCTGCGGCGTCATGGCCGGGTTCGGCGCGGCGGTCAACACCGGCGGCGTCGGGCGCGGCGACTCGGTGGCCGTCATCGGCTGCGGCGGCGTGGGCAACGCCGCCATCGCGGGCGCGAGCATCGCGGGCGCCACGACCGTCATCGCCGTCGACGTCGACGACCGCAAGCTCGAGAAGGCCAAGCACTTCGGGGCGACCCACACCGTCAACAGCCGCGAGACCGACCCGGTCGAGGCGATCCGCGAGCTGACCGGCGGCAACGGCGCCGACGTCGTCGTCGAGGCGGTCGGTCGCCCGGAGACGTACGAGCAGGCGTTCTACGCCCGCGACCTCGCCGGCACCGTCGTGCTCGTCGGGGTGCCGACGCCGGACCTGAAGCTGACGCTGCCGCTCATCGACGTCTTCGGCCGGGGCGGTGCGCTCAAGTCGAGCTGGTACGGCGACTGCCTGCCGAGCCGCGACTTCCCGATGCTCGTCGACCTCTACAAGCAGGGGCGGTTCGACCTCGACGCCTTCGTCACCGAGCGCATCGGCATCGGCGACGTCGAGGCGGCGTTCGACAAGATGCACGGCGGCGACGTGCTGCGCTCGGTCGTGGTCCTGTGACCGCCCTGCCCGCCCTGCCAACGTCGCCCGGCGGCGTCCGCGTCGAGCACACGACGACCTCGGGCACCTTCAGCCTCGACGGCGGCACGTGGGACGTGGAGAACAACGTGTGGGTGCTCGGCGACGACCGCGAGTGCGTCGTCGTCGACGCGCCGCACGACGCCGGGCCCGTGCTCGACCTCGTCGGCGACCGCCGGATTGTCGCGGTGCTGCTGACCCACGCGCACGACGACCACGTGTCGGCCGTGCCGGGCCTGCTCGAGGCGCGCCCGGGCACGGAGGTGGCGCTGCACCCGGCCGACCGCGTCCTCTGGGACCGCACCCACCCCGACCTCCCCCCGACGCGTGAGCTGGCCGACGGCGACGTCGTGCGGGTCGGCGACGTCGAGGTGCACGTGCTGCACACGCCGGGCCACGCGCCCGGTGCCTGCTGCTTCCACGTGCCCGCCCTCGGCGTCCTCTTCTCCGGCGACACGCTCTTCCAGGGTGGCCCCGGGGCGACGGGCCGGTCGTTCTCGGACTTCCCGACGATCATCGACTCGCTGCGCGAGCGTGTCCTCGGCCTGCCGGGGGACACCGTCGTGCTGACCGGGCACGGGGACGCGACGCGCGTCGGCACCGAGGCCCCCGACCTCGACGCCTGGGTCGCCCGCGGCCACTGACGGCCCGCTCGGCCGTCCCGTGCGCCGGCCCGGTCAGGTGCGCGGGGTGGCCCGCAGGAGGCTGATCTTCTGCCAGATCTTGCGGCTCATCCCGGTCGTCAGCGTCTCGATCTCGCTCACGGTGTCGAGCACGAGCGCGTCGGTCGACTCCTCGGCGCAGAGGGCCGCTGCCTTCGAGGTGAGCGACAGCAGCTCGGAGCAGTAGTCGAGGTAGACGCCGTAGTCGCGCACCGACAGCGTGCGGGGGCTGACGACATCGGGCCCCTGCGGCTCGGCGTGGGCGGTGTCGGGCAGCAGGGCGGCCGGGTCCTTGCTCATCTGGTGCATGTCGATGACGTGCGCGAGCGACCGCAGCCGGTGCAGCCGTCGCATGAGGTCGTCGCGCACGACGCGGTCGGCGAGGGACAGCAGGAACCAGATCGCGACGCCGGCGTACACGAGGTCCTGGATCGCGCTCTCCAGCAAGGGGATCCACTCGGTCGCCTTGATCCCGTCGGTGTCGGCAGCCGCATCGCGCACCGCGAAGACGACGGCCACGAGCGCCGTGGCCACGACGAGCACGATGAGCAGGCGCGAGACCCGCACGAGCACGCGCCGCCGCGTGCCCCAGCGGCGTTCTCCGGAGAGGAGGTCGTCGACGAAGGCCCCGAGCTCGGCGGTGGCCGCCCGCAGGCCGGGGTGCCGGGGCAGGAACTCGTCGACGCGCTCGCCGAGGTAGCCGACGACGGCCCGCACCTCGCGGCCGTCGAGGCGCTCGTAGCTGGTCAGCCGCGGCTCCGCCATGGCCGCAGCGTAGTGCGGGCGGAGCGCCGTGGTGGGGCCTCGTCGACGCGTCCGGAGCGGCGCTCGCGCGCCGATAGACTGCCGCGGGTGAGCCTACGACTGTTCGACACCGCCACCCGGGAGCTGCGCGACTTCACGCCGCGCGAGGCCGGCAAGGTCGGCATGTACATCTGTGGCCTCACGACCCAAGGCGCCCCGCACATCGGGCACATCCGCTTCGCCGTCGCGTTCGACGTGCTCCGGCGCTGGCTCGAGACCGGCCACGGCTACGAGGTCACCCTCGTGCGCAACGTCACCGACATCGACGACAAGGTGCTGCGCAAGGCCGCCGACTCCGGCGAGGACTGGTTCGCCCTCAGCTACCGCAACGAGCGGCTGACGACCCTCGCGCTCGACGCCCTCGGCGTCGAGCCCGCGTCCTACGAGCCGCGCGCCACCGGCCACGTGCCCGACATGGTCTCGCTCATGGAGACGCTCGTCGAGAAGGGCCACGCCTACGCGGCACCCGACGGCTCCGGCGACGTGTACTTCGACGTGCGCTCCTGGCCCGAGTACGGCTCGCTGTCCAACCAGTCGATCGACGACATGGTCGCGGCCGAGGACGCCGACCCGCGGGGCAAGCGCGACCCCCGCGACTTCGCGCTGTGGAAGGGCCGCAAGGCGCAGGAGCCGGAGACCGCCTCGTGGCCGACGCCGTTCGGGGCAGGTCGCCCCGGCTGGCACCTCGAGTGCTCGGCCATGGCGCGCCGCTGGCTCGGCGAGGAGTTCGACATCCACGGCGGCGGCATCGACCTGCGTTTCCCGCACCACGAGAACGAGCTCGCGCAGTCGCGCGCGGCCGGCCTCGGCTTCGCCCGGTACTGGCTGCACAACGCGTGGGTCACGGTCAAGGGGCAGAAGATGGGCAAGTCGCTCGGCAACGCCCTCGAGGTGCGCCACCTGCTCGAGACGACCCGCCCGCTCGTGCTGCGCTACTTCCTCACCGCAGCGCACTACCGCTCGACGATCGAGTACCACCCGGGCTCGCTCGAGGAGGCGGCCGCGGCGGTCGAGCGCATCGAGGGCTTCCTCGAGCGGGCCGCGCGCCGCGGTGACGTCGTGGCGGCTGCCGCCGGCTCGACGCTGCCGGCCGAGTTCGTCGCGTCGATGGACGACGACCTCGGGGTGTCCGGGGCGCTGGCCGTCGTCCACGACACGGTGCGCGCCGGAAACACCGCCCTCGACGACGCCGACGACGAGGCGGCGCTCGCCGCCGCCGCGTCGGTCGTGGCCATGACCGACGTGCTCGGCGTCAACCCTCTCGCCGTCCACTGGGGCGGCACCCACCGGGGCAGCGACGCCGCAGCCGAGGGCGCGCTCGACGCCCTCGTCCGCGTCCAGCTCGAGGCGCGCCAGCACGCCCGCCAGGAGCGCGACTTCGCCCGCGCCGACGAGATCCGCGACGCGCTCGTGGCCGCCGGCATCACCATCACCGACACGCCCTCGGGCGCGGAGTGGTCGCTCGCGCGGCCCGAGCGCACCGAGGCCGCGGCGGGCTGACCGCCGACCCACCCGAACCGAAGGACTCCCATGCCAGGCAACTCCCAGCGACGCGGCGCCGTCCGCAAGGGCGGCAAGAAGCCGTCCGTCGGCTCCGGCGGCCAGCGCCGCCGCGGTCTCGAGGGCAAGGGCCCCACGCCGAAGGCGGCCGACCGCGAGTACCACCCCGCGCACAAGCGGGCCAAGACCGCCGCCAAGCGCGCGGGCTCCGGGTCCGCCGGCACGCGCGCCGCCTCGCGGCCCAAGAGCCGGAGCAAGGCCTCGAGCGAGATGGTCTACGGGCGCAACTCCGTCGTCGAGGCACTGCGCGCCGACGTGCCGGTGGCCACGATGTACGTCGCCACCCGCATCGACACCGACGACCGCGTCCGCGAGGCGCTCAAGCTCGCCACGGAGCGGGGCCTGGCCATCCTCGAGACGCCGCGCGGCGAGCTCGACCGGCTCACCGACGGCGGCGTGCACCAAGGCCTCGCGCTGCAGGTGCCGCCCTACGACTACGCCGACCCGGCCGACCTCATCGACCCCGAGATGCCCGGCATCCCGCTCGTCGTGGCCCTCGACGGCATCACCGACCCCCGCAACCTCGGCGCGATCGTCCGTTCGGTCGCCGCGTTCGGCGGCCACGGCGTCGTCGTGCCCGAGCGGCGCTCGGTCGGCATGACGGCCTCGGCGTGGAAGACCTCCGCCGGTGCGGCGGCGCGCATCCCCGTCGCCAAGGCGAGCAACCTGACGCGTGCGCTCGAGGAGTTCAAGAAGGCCGGCTTCTTCGTCCTCGGCCTCGACATGGACGGCGACGTCGAGCTGCCCGACCTGACGCTGGCCACCGAGCCGCTCGTCATCGTCACCGGCTCGGAGGGCAAGGGCCTCTCGCGCCTCGTCCGCGAGACGTGCGACCAGATCGTGTCGATCCCGATGAGCTCGGCCGTCGAGTCGCTCAACGCCGGGCTCGCCACGGGCGTCACGCTCTACGAGGTGGCCCGGCAGCGGCGTCGGTGACGCGATCGTGACCGCGCGGGCCGCGTCCGGGGAACTCCCCGGGTGCGCCCGACGCTGGTCACAGTGTCGTCGGTAGAGTGGGCCGGGCCCGCACTACGTCGTGTAGTAGCGGATGGCAGACAGCAGGCACCGGCGCGGATGGCCGCGCACCGAGTGAAGGACGCAGACGTGGGCAAGAGCAGCAGGGCCGATACCGCCGCACGCGCGGCGCAGATGCGCGCCGAGGTCGAGCGCAAGGAGCGCCAGCGCAAGCAGGTCATCGCGGCCGTCGTCGCCGTCGTCGTCGTCATCGTGGCGGTCGTCGTCGGGATCGCCGTGTCGAACCGTCCCAAGCCCGCTCCCGCGGCCACCGGCGCCGACGCGGCCCTGTCGGCCCTGGTCTCGCTGCCGCAGGCCACCCTCGACTCCTCGGCTGCGCCCAACCCGAACTTCGCCCCGGCCAAGCTCGAGGGCGGCACCCCGCTGACCCAGGACGGCAAGCCGAAGGTGCTCTACGTCGGCGCCGAGTACTGCCCGTTCTGCGCCATGGAGCGCTGGGCCCTCATCGGTGCGCTGGCCCGCTTCGGCACGTTCAGCGGTCTGACGCCGACGACGAGCTCGTCGAGCGACGTGCACCCCGACACCCCGACGTGGTCGTTCGCCAAGGCGAAGTACACGAGCGACGTGCTCGCACTCGAGGCGATCGAGACCCAGGACCGCAACCAGCAGCCGCTGCAGACGCTCGAGGGCCAGAACCTCCAGCTGTTCCAGAAGTTCAACCCCGGCGGCGGCATCCCGTGGATCGACTACGGCGGCACCAACGCGACGAGCGGTGCCACGGTCGACGCCAACGTCATCGACGGCAAGACCTACGACCAGATCATCGCCGGCATCAAGGACCCGAACTCCCAGATCGGCAAGACGATGAACCCGGCGATCAACCTCATCAGCGCGCAGCTGTGCCAGATGACGGGCGGCAAGCCGACGAACGTCTGCACGTCGAGCGGCGTCATGACGGCCTCGGTCCTGCTCAAGAAGAAGTGACGCCGTGAGCCGCACCGAGCAGAGCGGCGAGACGGCCGCCGCGGTGGCAGCCGCGACACGGCCCGGACGCGTCCGGCCGGTGTGGCTCGCCCCGAGCACCCTCGCGCTCACCGTCGTCGGGCTGGGGGTGTCGATCTACCTCACGGTCGAGCACTTCACGAACAACGCGACGCTCGCCTGCAGCATCGGTGGGGTCGTCGACTGCGCCAAGGTGACGACGAGTGCCTGGAGCACGTTCATGGGCGTCCCTGTGGCCCTGCTCGGGCTCGTCTTCTTCCTCGTCCTGCTGCCGCTCGTGTGGCCCTCGACGTGGCGCAGCCGCGCCGGCTGGCTCGACGCGGCCCGTCTCGGCTGGCTCACCGTCGGCCTCGGCATGGTGCTCTACCTCGTCTGGGCCGAGCTCTACCGGATCCACGCGATCTGCCTGTGGTGCACGGCCGTCCACGTCGTGACGTTCCTGCTGTGGGTCCTCGTGCTCTTCGGCCAGATCCTGTCGGGGCCGGCCGACAGGGCGCCCGAGCCGGTCGACCTCGAGGGCTGAGCCCGGCGCGCCCGCGGCTCAGTCGAGCCGGCTGATGACCGGCATCTCCTCGGTGTCGACGCCGAGCACCGACTTCTCCTCCGGCTTGGCCGGCAGCACCGTCGAGAGGTAGTCGCGCACGGCCTCGTCCATCGGCACGTCGCGCCCTGCCCGCTCGCTCATGTACCACCGGTGCTCGAGCACCTCGTGGAAGATCTCGGCCGGCTCGAGGCGCCCGACGAGCGGGCGGGGCACCGACCGGACGACCGGCTCGTACACCTTCGAGAGCCACTCGTGGGCGACGATCTCCTCGTCGACGCCCTGCTGGTCGGTAGCCGCGGTGTAGGCGTCGAGGTCGTTGAGCAGGCGGCGGGCCTGGTTCTCGCCGACGTCGAGGCCGGTGAGGCGCAGCAGGCGCCGGGAGTGGTGCCCCGCGTCGACGACCTTCGGGGTGATGACGATCTCCGTGCCGCCGAAGTCGGTGGTGATCTGCAGCTCGTCGACGTCGAAGCCGAGCTCGTTGAGGCGGCGGATGCGCTCGTCGACGCGCCACCGGTCGCCGAGCTCGAACCGCTCGGTGCCGGTGAGCGCGCCCCACAGCGTGTGGTACCGCTCGATGATCGAGGCGGCCACCTCGAACGGGTCGGCCGCCTCCTCGAGGAAGCCGCCGGCGTCGAGGTCCATGAGCTCGCCGGCGATGTTGACCTGGGCGATGTCGAGGTCGTGCTCGCGCTGGCCGTCGGTGAGCCGCGGGTGCAGCTCGCCCGTCTCGGCGTCGACGAGGTAGGCGGCGAAGGCGCCGGCGTCGCGGCGGAAGAGCGTGTTGGACAGCGACACGTCGCCCCACCAGAAGCCGTCGAGGTGCAGGCGCACGAGCAGCAGGGCGAGGGCGTCCATGAGGCGCACGGCGGTGTCGGGGCGCAGGTTCTGGCTGTAGAGCGCGCGGTAGGGCAGCGAGAACTGCAGGTGCCGGGTGATGAGGCACGCGTCGAGGGGCTCGCCGTCCTCGGTGGTGCGACCGTGGACGACGCCGAAGGGCTCGACGCACGGGACGTCGAGCCGGCGCAGGTTGCGCAGCATCGCGTACTCGCGGTCGGCGATGTCGTCCTTGATCTCCTTGACGGCCAGCACGCGCCCGCCGAGCTTGACGAAGCGCACGACGTGGCGCGAGATGCCTCGGGGGAGCGCGGCGAGCGTGCTCTCGGGCCACTCCTCGAGAGGCGTCGACCACGGCAGGTCGAGCAGGGCCGACTCGGGACGGGCGGTGGTGATCTCGAGCGTCACGCGCTCATCGTGGCATGCCTGCGCGACAGGCGTCGATCCGCGACGAGCACGACGGCGGCCAGCCCGAGGAAGAGCAGCGCGATGACCGCGCAGTTGGCCAGCGTCGACCCGTAGCCGATGGTCCGCACGTCGATGAAGGGGTAGGGGTACCAGCCGACGACCGGCCCGAGCGCGAGCGTCGCCGCCAGCCACAGCACCGGCCAGGCGAGCGAGGGCAGCAGGTCGGCCCGGGTGACCTTGCCGCGCGGGCCGAACGCCACCCATCCGACGACGGTCAGGAGCGGCACGACGACGTGCAGGAGCCGGTCGCACAGCAGGTTGGCCGCGGTGTAGGTGGCCGGCGGTTTCAGCGCGACGAAGGCGACGACGCCCGTCACCGTGATGCCGATGAGCGAGGCGAGCCGCACGACGCGGAACGCCTGCGAGTGCGTGCGCCCGAGCAGGACGAGCAGCACGGCGACGCCGACGAACAGGTTCGACTGGATCGTGGAGTAGGAGAACAGTCGTCGCAGCCGCTCCGGCAGCGCAGCGACTGTGGTGCCGGAGTCGATGACGGTCTGCCCCGACGCCACGAGGACCGCCTGCAGGACGAGCGCCACGACGACGACGGCGAAGGTCACGAGGTGCCACCAGCGTCCTAGGCGCGTCATGCGTCGGAGCCTAGGGCCTGCGCGTGCCCACGGGAGGGGACACGGCGCCGGGCCGGCACCGCGTGGGGTGCCGGCCCGGTGGCCGTGCTGTGGTGCTGAGGAACGCCGACCTCAGTCGCCGATGCGGAGGCCGCTGTCGGAGTTGAAGAGGTGGACGTGGCCCTGCTTGGGCTTGAGGTGGATGACCTGGCCCTTCTCCGGGGGGCGACGGCCGTCGACGCGGGCGATGAACGGCTTGGCCGTCTCCTCCTCGCCCTCGGCGTCGACCTGGTGGGCCTTCGTCGAGCCGTAGATGTAGGCGTCGGCGCCGAGCTCCTCGACGACGTCGACGGTGACCGCGATGCCGTGGCCGTCCTCGGCCGGCTCCAGGTCCTCGGGGCGGACACCGATGGTGACCTCCTTGCCGGCGTCACCGAGCAGGTCGCGCTCGATCTGGACGATGTGGCCGCCGTAGTCGACGCCACCGTCGGTGACCGGCGCCGAGACGAGGTTCATCGCGGGCGAGCCGATGAAGCCGGCGACGAAGACGTTGGCCGGGTGGTCGTACATGCGGCGCGGGGTGTCGCACTGCTGGAGGATGCCGTCCTTGAGGACCGCGACGCGGTCACCCATCGTCATGGCCTCGACCTGGTCGTGCGTGACGTAGACGGTCGTGACGCCGAGGCGGCGCTGGAGCGAGGCGATCTGCGTGCGGGTCTGCACGCGGAGCTTGGCGTCGAGGTTCGACAGCGGCTCGTCCATGAGGAACACCTGGGGCGAGCGGACGATGGCGCGGCCCATGGCGACACGCTGGCGCTGGCCACCCGAGAGGGCCTTCGGCTTGCGCTCGAGGTAGGCGGTGAGGTCGAGGATCTTGGCGGCCTCCTCGACGCGCTTGCGGATCTCGGCCTTGTCGACGCCGGCGATCTTGAGCGCGAAGCCCATGTTGTCGGCGACGGTCATGTGCGGGTACAGCGCGTAGTTCTGGAACACCATCGCGACGTCGCGGTCCTTGGGGGACAGGTTCGTCACGTCGCGGTCGCCGATGAGGATGCGGCCGCCGTTGACCTCCTCGAGGCCGGCGAGCATGCGCAGGGACGTGGACTTGCCACATCCGGAGGGACCGACGAGGACGAGGAACTCACCGTCCGCGATCTCGATGTTGAGCTTGTCGACCGAGGGAATCGGGTTCCCGGGGTACTGACGCGTCGCGTTGTCGAACGTCACAGTTGCCATGGCTTCATTGCCTTCCTTCACCGGCAGGAACGTGCCGGACGATCCGTTGTAAAGGGCTGCCTGCCCGAGTGGGCGGGCCACGGCCATCCTGCCCCATGGCCGTGTCGGTGACCAGACCCGGGTTCGAGGGCCCCGGCCCGTGGCGCCCCGGGGTGTCCCGACTTCGTGTCCTGAACGTTGCAAAAAGTTGCTGCAAGACCTGTAGTTCTCCTTTGCAAGTTCTTGCTATCGTCAGCGCCACCGGTGGCGGCGTGTGCCACCTGGCTTCAAAGGAGAATCCATGCACAAGCGTGCGCTCGGCGCTGCTGCCGTCACGGGCGTTGCCGCCCTGGCCCTCAGCGCCTGCGGTGGGTCCAGCCCCACCACCCCGTCCAACACCGGCGGCGCCGGCACGAGCAAGCCGGCTGCCACCTCAGGCACCCCCGAGACGCCGAGCGGCACTGCGGCCCCCGTCCGCGACGCGAACGTCGACCTCGTCATCTGGACCGACGCCGACCGCTCCGCGGCCGTGCAGAAGTACGCCGACCAGTTCGCCCAGGAGAACGGCGTCTCGGTCAAGGTCCAGATCTCCACCGACGTGCGTGCGCAGTTCAAGGACGCGACGAAGGTCGGCAAGGGCCCGGACGTCATCGTCGGTGCCCACGACTGGCTCGGCGAGCTCGTCCAGAACTCGACCGTCGCCCCGATCAACCTCAGCTCCGACGTCGCCGCGAAGTTCCTCCCGAAGGCGATCGAGGCCACGAAGTTCAACGGCCAGTCCTACGGCGTCCCGTACGCCGTCGAGAACATCGGCCTCATGTACAACAAGGACCTCGTCCCGAACCCGCCTAAGACGATGGACGAGCTGGTCGCCATGGGCGAGAAGCTCGTCAAGGAGGGCAAGGCCAAGCAGGTCCTGTCGCAGTTCGTCTCCAAGGTCGGCAACGCCTACTTCGCCTACCCGTACCTGTCGGCCTTCCAGGGCGGCGGCATCTTCGGCACCAAGGCCAACGGCGACTACGACCCCAACAAGGTCATCGTCAACAGCGCCGGCTCCGTCAAGGGTGGCGAGGTTCTCGCCGACCTCGGCAAGAAGAAGGTCCTGTCGACCAACGTCGACGACACGAACCAGGACGCGCTCTTCGACACGAAGGCCGCCCCGTTCATGATCAGCGGCCCGTGGAGCGTCGCGAAGGCCAAGGACGCCGGCATCAACTACGGCATCGCCCCGCTGCCCTCGCTCACCGGCGGTGGCCCGATGCAGCCGTTCCTCGGTGTCCAGATGTTCTACGTCTCGAGCAAGGCCAAGAACGCGGCCCTCGCGCAGGAGTTCGTCACGAACTACATCCCGCGCAAGGACGTCCAGCTGGCCCTCTTCGAGGTCGGCAAGCGTCCGCCGGCCCTCAAGGAGGCCTACGACGAGGTCTCCGCGAGCGACCCCGACGTCAAGGCCTGGTACGAGGCCGGTACCGGCGGTGCGCCGATGCCGAACATCCCCGCGATGAACTCGGTCTGGGGCCCGTTCGGCCAGGCGACCGCTGACATCATCGCCGGCAAGGCTGGTGCCCAGGCGCGTCTCGACGCCGCCGCGAAGGAGATCACGGCCAACATCGCCAAGGGCTGAGTCCCTCTGATGTGACAGGGGTTCCGGGGTCCGCCCGTGTGGCGGACCCCGGGGCCCCCACCCCTCTTCGGGGGTCCTCCGGGAGCGTTCCCGCTCCCCGCCAAGTGCATCGACGGCAACGGCGCCGGGACGGCGCAAAAGGACGTGTGACATGACCAAGCCCCTCGCGCTCGCGATCAAGTGGGTCCTCATCATCGTGACGATGGCCGGTCTCCTGTGGATCGCCACCAAGCTCGCCCAGGCCGGGAACACCACCTTCGTCATCATCACGGGTCTCGTCGGGATGGGCATCCTCGCGGTCTATGCGACGCGGCGTGCGGTGCCGTTGAAGTACCTCGTGCCCGGCCTGATCTTCATGGCGCTCTTCCAGCTGTGGCCGGTGCTCTACACCGCGGCGCTGTCCACGACGAACTACGGCGACGGCCACCTCTACAGCAAGGAGGCGTCGGTCAGCGACATCATCGCCCAGTCGGTGCGTGAGGTGCCTGACACGCCTCGTTACAAGATGTCGATCGCCACGAAGGAGGGCGGGGACCCCGCCACTGCCGACATCGTCCTGCTGCTGACCAAGCCCGACGGCTCGATGTACGTCGGCGACAAGTCCGGGCTCACGCCGCTGGCCGCCACCGGGGTCGAGAAGACCGATCTCGGCAAGATCACCAAGGCGCCCGGCTACACCGTCCTCAACGCCAAGCAGGCCAACGCCCGCAGCAAGGACCTCTCGGCCATCGCCATCCCGACGAGCGACGGCGGCGGTATCAAGCCGGTCGGCCTCTCCGAGGCCTTCGAGGGTCGCGCGACCGTCACCTACGACGCGAAGACCGACCGCCTCACGGACAACGCGACCCAGCCCCCGACGGTCTACGGGCCCAAGGACGCGCGCTGGGTCAACGTCGCCGACCCGACCCAGTCCTACCCCCAGGGCTGGAAGGAGAGCATCGGCTTCGCGAACTACACGCGCATCTTCACCGACGACACCATCCGCAGCGGCTTCCTCGGGATCTTCATCTGGAACGTCGTCTTCGCCATCGTGTCGGTGCTCTCGACGTTCCTGCTCGGCATGCTCATCGCGCTGCTCTTCAACGACCCGCGCCTCAAGGGCAAGGCCATCTACCGGTCGCTGCTGATCCTGCCCTACGCCCTGCCCGGCTTCGTCACGGCGCTGGTGTGGAAGGGCATGTTCAACCAGGACTACGGCATCATCAACCAGACGCTGCACATCGGCGTCGACTGGCTCGGCTCCGACGCCGGGGCCAAGGCCGCGATCCTCATCACGAACCTCTGGCTCGGCTTCCCGTACATGTTCATCGTGTGCACCGGCGCCCTGCAGTCCATCCCGCAGGACGTGCGCGAGGCCGCGACCATCGACGGCGCCAACGCGTTCCGCACGCTGCGCTCGATCATCATGCCGTTGCTGCTCGTCGCGGTCGGCCCGCTGCTGCTCGCGTCGTTCGCCTTCAACTTCAACAACTTCGGCCTGATCTACCTGCTCACGAAGGGCGGCCCGTTCAACGGCGCCGACACGAGCATCGGGTCGAGCGACCTGCTCATCACCTACGCCTACCGCCTGGCCTTCTCCGGCAGCGCGCCGAACTACGGCTTCGCGGCCGCGGTCTCCGTCGTCATCTTCCTGCTCGTGGCTCTGATGAGCATCCCGGGCTTCCGCCGCACCAAGGCCCTCGAGGAGGTCAACTGATGTCCGCCCCCGTCCCCACCGACCCCCGCCTCGAGCACCGTCTCGAAGTCGAGACCCACGAGCCCGCTTCATCTGCCGCTCCGTCGCCGAAGCGTCCGGGCATCGGGGGCCACGTCTGGTGGCGTCACGCCCTCGGCATCGTCGCCCTCATGTGGGCCCTCTTCCCGATCCTCTTCATCTACTCGGCCGCCACGAACCCGAGCGGCACGCTCAACACGGCGAGCCTGTGGCCGTCCGGCTTCTCGACGAAGAACTTCACGGCCCTGTTCAACGACCCGTCGCGTCCGTTCTGGACCTGGTACAAGAACTCGATGATCATCTCGTTCTCGGGGGCGCTGATGGCCGTCTTCATCGGCGCCTGCGCGGCGTTCGCCTTCTCGCGCCTGCGGTTCAAGGGTCGCCGCCCCGGGATGATGTTCCTGCTGCTCACTACGTTCTTCCCGGCGCTGCTGGCCATCGTCGCGATGTACATCATCTTCGCCGGCATCAGTGACGTGCTGCCGGCCATCGGCCTCAACACGACCACCGGCCTGATCCTCGCCTACCTCGGCGGTGCGCTCGGTGCGAACGTCTGGCTGCTCAAGGGCTACTTCGACACCGTCCCGCGCGAGCTCGACGAGGCCGCGATCGTCGACGGCGCGAGCCACGCCCGGATCTTCTTCACGATGACCCTGCGCCTCGTCATGCCGATCCTCGTCACGGTGTTCATGCTCGTCTTCGTCGGCCTCTACGGCGAGTTCATGCTGGCCAGCGTGTTCCTCACCGACGTCGACCAGCAGACGCTCGGCGTCGGCCTCTACGGCATGACCCTCGGCAACGACGCGAACACCCTCTTCGGGCGGTTCACGGCCGGCGCGCTGCTCGGCTCCATCCCCGTCATGCTGCTCTACCTGGCCTTCCAGAAGCAGCTCGTCGGTGGCCTCACCACGGGCTCCGTCAAGTGAGTCCGAGCCCCGCACCGATCACCACCCTCCTGTCCGAACCGCACCACGACGGCTCCGCCCGCTACGTCTCGAACCTCGCGCCACGGCTCGGCGACACCGTCGACGTGCTCGTGAGGGTGCCGCTCGAGTGCGAGGTCGACGCCGTACACGTGCGCACGTCGCCCGACGGTGAGCAGCAGTTCGCCAAGGCGCGTGTCGTGCGCACGACGGCGACCGACGCGTGGTGGAAGGCCAGCCTCGTCTGCCACAACCCGGTGACGAACTACCGGTTCCTGCTCGCGGGCGGCCCGACGAAGTACGCGTGGCTCAACGGCACCGGCGTGCAGCTGCGCGACGTGCCCGACGCCAGCGACTTCCGTCTCGTCGCGCACGACAAGCCGGCCCCGGCGTGGGCCGAGGGCTCCGTCGTCTACCAGATCTTCCCCGACCGGTTCGCGCGCTCGGCGCGGGCCGACCGGCGCACCCTGCCCGACTGGGCGGTGCCGGCGTCGTGGGACGACCCGGTCGACACGAGCCCGGGCGTCATCGCCCACCAGCTCTACGGCGGCGACCTCGACGGTGTCGTCGAGCACCTCGACCACCTCGAGTCGCTCGGTGTCGACGTCGTGTACCTGACGCCGTTCTTCCCGGGCCGCTCCAACCACCGCTACGACGCGTCCTCCTTCGAGGCCGTCGACCCGCTCCTCGGGGGCGATGCCGCCCTGCGGCGGCTCACCACGGCCGCGCACGAGCGCGGCATGAAGGTGCTCGGCGACTTCACGACGAACCACACGGGCGACGCCCACGAGTGGTTCCTCACGGCGTCAGGGCCCGGCGGGAAGAGCACGCCCGAGCGTGACTACTACATCTGGGAGGGCGGCAAGTACGTCTCCTGGCTCGGCGTGCCCTCGCTGCCCAAGCTCAACCACCTCAACCACGACCTGCGCCGGCGCCTCTTCGAGGACCGGTCCGGCGTCGTGCGCAAGTGGCTCGGGCGGTCGGGCGGGCTGGACGGCTGGCGCGTCGACGTCGCCAACATGACCGGTCGCTGGCGCGCCACCGACGTCAACCACGAGGTCGCCGCGCAGATGCGGGACGCCTTGGGCCGCTGGGCACCCGAGGCGCTCCTCGTCGGCGAACACGTCCACGACTACACGGTGGACATGCCGGGCGACGGCTGGCACGGCGTCATGAACTACGCCGGGTTCTGCAAGCCGGTGTGGACGTGGCTGCGCGACGACACCGGCGACCCGAACTTCCTCGGTGCGCCCGTGCCGGTGCCGCTGCTCGACGCCGGTGCCGTGGTCGAGACGATGCGCGACTTCACCTCTCGCATCGCGTGGTCCTCGCTCGTGCACTCGTTCAACCTCGTCGGCTCGCACGACGCGACGCGCGTGCGCACCCTCGTCGGCGACGACGACCGCATGGTCGACGCGGCCGCAGGGCTGCTCTTCACGCTGCCCTCGATGCCGATGCTCACCTACGGCGACGAGATCGGCATGGAAGGCACCTTCGGCGAGGACGGCCGACGCCCCATGCCGTGGGACGAGTCCCGTTGGGACGCAAGGATCCTCGCCGCCTACCGCGGCCTGATCTCGGCCCGCAAGCGGTCGGTCGCGCTGCGGCGCGGCGGCCTGCGCTGGGTCCACGCGTCGGGCGACGCCATCGTCTTCCTGCGCGAGACGGCCGACGAGGTCGCCCTCGTACACGTCGCCCGCGCAGCGCATGAGCCCGTCGTCGTCGACCGCCGCCACCTCGGCGGCATCGAGAACGGCGCCTCGGCGTACGGACCGGCTCCGAAGGTCGGCGCGCGTGCTGTCACACTGTCGGCGTCCGCGCCGGGAGTGCGCATCTGGACGTGGAAGCCCACCGACGGCGGGGCCAAGCACGTCCGACGTAA
Source organism: Intrasporangium zincisolvens (assembly GCF_034724055.1). Classification (NCBI taxonomy): domain Bacteria; kingdom Bacillati; phylum Actinomycetota; class Actinomycetes; order Micrococcales; family Intrasporangiaceae; genus Intrasporangium; species Intrasporangium zincisolvens. Next base: position 7,327 of record NZ_JAWIIL010000010.1, on the reverse strand, counting down.
GGGGGTCTAGGTGAAGGCACGGCTGCGCGACATCGCCGAGCAGGCGAGCGTGTCCGAGGCGACGGTGTCGCGCGTGCTCAACGGCAAGCCAGGCGTCGCCGAGTCGACGAAGCAGGCGGTGCTCACCGCCCTCGACGTCCTGGGCTACGACCGGCCGAGTCGCCTGCGCCGCAAGAGCGCCGGGCTCGTCGGGCTCATCGTGCCCGAGCTGACCAACCCGATCTTCCCGGCGTTCGCGCAGATCATCGAGAACTCCCTCGCCCAGAACGGCTACACGCCGGTGCTCTGCACCCAGGTGGCCGGGGGGGTCCACGAGGACGACTACGTCCAGATGCTCCTCGAGCGCGGCGTGGCCGGCATCATCTTCATCTCCGGCCTGCACGCCGACACGACGACCGACTCCGAGCGCTACGTCGCGCTGCGCGACCGTGGCCTGCCGCTCGTCCTCGTCAACGGCTACATCGAGGGTGTCGACGCGCCGTTCATCAGCAACGACGACGTCGCCTCGATGGGGCTGGCGCTCGAGCACCTCGTATCGCTCGGGCACCGCGAGATCGGCCTGGCCGTCGGCCCGGACCGGTACGTGCCGGTCATCCGCAAGATCGCCGGCTTCCGCCACTCGATGCAGGAGCTGACCGGGCGGTCCGACGTCGACGACCTCATCGAACGCTCGCTCTTCTCCGTCGAGGGCGGGGCCACCGCGGCCGGGCGGCTGCTCGACCGCGGCGCCACGGCCGTCGTGTGCGGCTCGGACCTCATGGCGCTCGGGGCGATCCGCGAGGCCCGCAAGCGGGGCCTGCAGGTGCCCCGCGACTTCTCGGTCGTCGGCTACGACGACTCGACGCTCATCGCCTTCACCGACCCGCCGCTGACGACCGTGCGCCAGAGCGTCAACGCGATGAGCGCCGCGACGGTGCGGGCCCTGCTCGACGAGATCGCCGGGCAGCCCTCTCCCCGTGCGGAGTACGTGTTCCGTCCCGAGCTCGTGGTGCGCGGGTCGACGGGCGCTGCCCGCCACCGCTGAACCCCGGGGTCAGTCGGTGGCGGCCGCCCGGCGCCGCTCGAGCAGGGCGTCGAGGAACCGGGAGACGGCGGGCTCGTCGTCGAGGCGGTAGTGCGCCGCCGTCGAGCCCGTGCCGACCTTGACCGTGACGTCCTCCGGGCGGGTCATCCGCATGAAGGCGTCCTCGTCGGTGACGTCGTCGCCGATGTAGACGCGGGCGGTGGCACCGACCGCGCGCCCGAGGGCCGTGACGGCGGATCCCTTGTCCGCGTGGGAGACCGACAGCTCGAGCACCGACTTGCCCTTGAGCACCTTGACGCCGTCGTGGTCGAGCGCGACGCGTCGGGCGTCGGCGATGGCGGCGTCACCGACGTCCTTCGGCAGCCCGCGCGTGTGCACGACGACCGCCGCGGACTTGTACTCGATGCCGGCGTCGGGGTGGCGCTCCTTCACGAGCGTCTCGATGTCGGAGCGCAGCTCGGCCAGCGTGACCTCGTCGTCGGGCGTGACGGCCGCCGCCTCCATCGCGGCCCGCACCTGCTCGTCCGAGGACTCGGCGCCGTGGCTGGCGATGAGGACGATCGGCTCGTCCTCGGTGAGCCCGGTCAGGGTGCGCAGGGTGTCGAGGTCGCGGCCCGACACGACGGCCACGTGAACGCCGGGCAGGCCCGCGAGCGCGCGGAGCGTGTCGACGGTGCCGGGCAGCGGCAGGGCCTTCATGGGGTCGGCGTCGAACGGTGCGAGCACGCCGTCGAAGTCGGTGGCCACGAGCAGGGTCGACGCGGCTGCGACGTCGCCGAGGGCGCCCTCGGGTGGCGAGGTGGTGCTCACCGGCCGGCCTCCTGACGCGTCGGCTTCGAGACGCTCTCGGGTGAAGGGGGCTGTGTCGCAGTGGGATCGGCCGCCGCCTCGCTCGACCGGGTCGAGCCCGCGGGTGGCTGCGGCACCTCCGGGGCGGCATCGAGCGCTGCGAGGTAGCGCGCCGCCCACCGCTGCACGTCGTGGTCGGCGACGCGCCGGCGCAGGGCCCGCATGATGCGCTGCTTGTCCTTGGCCGGGGTGTTGATGGCGCGCAGGATGGTCTGCTTGAGGCCCTCGATGTCGTGCGGGTTGCACGCGAAGGCCTGGTGCAGCTCGTGCCAGGCGCCGGTGAACTCCGAGAGCACGAGCGCGCCGCCGAGGTCGTGGCGGCACGTGACGTACTCCTTGGCCACGAGGTTCATGCCGTCGCGCAGGGGCGTCACGAGCATGACGTCGGCGGCCTGGAAGAGTGCCGCCATCTCCTCGCGCGGGTAGGAGTGGTGCAGGTAGTGCACGGCCGGGGAGCCGATCTTGCCGAGGTCGCCGTTGATGCGTCCGACCGTCTGCTCGATCTCGTTGCGCAGCGTGCGGTAGGCCTCGACGCGCTCGCGGCTCGGCGTCGCCACCTGCACGAGCGTCACCTCGGGCGGACCGATCCGCCGCTCGCCGAGCAGCTCCTCGTAGGCCTTGAGCCGGTGGCGGATGCCCTTGGTGTAGTCGAGGCGGTCGACGCCGAGCATGAGCACCTCGGGGTCGCCGAGGCTCGAGCGGATCTCGCGGGCCCGCGCCATGACGTCGGGTCGCTTCGCGAGCTCCTCGAGGCCGTGGAAGTCGACGGAGATCGGGATGGCCGCGGCCCGCACCTGCCGGTGCTGACCCTCGACAGTGACGAGGTCCTTCTTCGTGGGCGCACCGAGCAGCTGGCGGCAGGCCCGCACGAAGTTGCGGGCGTCGGCCTGGCGCTGGAAGCCGAGGAAGTCGGCCCCGAGCAGGCCCTCGAGCAGCTGGGCGCGCCACGGCAGCTGGGCGAAGAGCTCGACGGGCGGGAAGGGGATGTGGTTGAACCAGCCGATCCGCACGTCCGGACGCAGCTGGCGCACGAGCGCCGGGACGAGCTGCAGCTGGTAGTCCTGCACCCACACCCGGGCGCCCTCGGCGGCCACCTCGGCCACCGCCCGGGCGAACCGCTCGTTGACGGCGCGGTAGGCCGCCCACCACTCGCGGTGGAAGGTCGCCGGCACGATGACGTCGTGGTAGATCGGCCACAGGGTGTCGTTGGAGAAACCCTCGTAGTAGTCGCGGATCTCGTCGGCCGTCAGCGCCACCGGGTGCAGGTGGATGCCGTTCTCGTCGAAGGGCTCGGGCGCCTCCCCGGAGTCGCCGGCCCAGCCGACCCACGCCCCGGGCTGCGTGTGCATCACCGACTCCATGGCCGTGACGAGACCGCCGGGGGAGCGGCGCCACTCGATCTCGCCGTCGTCGAGGATCACCTTGTCGACGGGGAGGCGGTTCGCGGCGATGACGAGGTCGAAGGTCTGCCGTTCGGGCGGCACCGGGGATCAGCTCCTGTGGTCGAGGGGACGGCTGCACGGCCACCTTCCGGCATACCCACGTCGGCGCCGGGTGGAGCGGCCAGGGCGCGGTCTCACTCTAACGAGCGAACGGTGGCGCCCCGTCCGGTGTCGCTCTAGGGTCGAGTCAGGGCACCGCGCGGCGTCGTCGACGACAGGGGACACGCGTCGGGGCACTCACCCGAGGTGAAGGAGGTCGCCATGAAGATTTCTGACGTGCTGAGGGCGAAGGGCGCCGGGGTGATCACCGTGCAGCCCGACGAGACCGTGTCCGGGCTCCTGGGCCTGCTCGACGAACACCGCATCGGCGCCGTCGTCGTGAGCTCCGACGGCACGACCGTCGAGGGCATCGTCAGCGAGCGCGACGTCGTGCGCCACCTGCACTCCACCGGCGCCGGCATCCTCGAGGCGCCGGTGTCGCAGATCATGACGAGCGAGGTGTCCACGGGCACCGCCGCCGACGACATCGCCGACCTCGCCGCGACGATGACCGAGGAGCGGGTGCGCCACGTGCCGATCCTCGACGACGAGGGCCGCCTGGTGGCCATCGTCAGCATCGGTGACATCGTCAAGCACCGGCTGTCCGAGCTGCAGTCCGAGCGCGACCAGCTGCGCGACTACATCTCCGGCTGACGCGGGTCCGGACAAACCGGACATCCGACCCGCGCCACGGCCCCGAGGTCGTCGGCGTGGACCCCCGTGGTCGCATACCGTAGGACCATGACTGCGTACGACCGGACCGAGCGGGTCGCTGCCCCGCGGTCCGGCCCGCGGTCGGGTCCGCGCACCGGCGGCGTGCCCATCGGCGGCGCCCGTGACGGCTGGGACGCCGGACGCATCGGACGGTACCGCCTCGTCGAGGAGATCGGCGAGGGTGGCATGGGCGTCGTCCACCTCGCGCTCGACCCCCGCGGCCGCGCCGTCGCCATCAAGGTGCTGCGCGCGCACGTGGCCCACGACGCCGACGCGCGCCAGCGGCTCATGCGCGAGGTCGAGACCCTCTCGCGCATCCGCGACCCCCGCGTAGCGAGCGTCATCGACGCCGACGTCATGGGTCCGCGTCCCTACATCGTCACCCGGTACGTGCCCGGTCCGGCGCTCGACGAGATCGTCGAGGAGCACGGGCCGCTGCACCCCGGCGAGCTCCTCAGCCTCGCCCGTGGCGTGGCGGAGGCGATCCGCTCGATCCACGCGTGCGGCGTCGTGCACCGCGACATCAAGCCCGGCAACGTCCTCGTCGAGGACGGCGAGCCGGTCCTCATCGACTTCGGCATCGCGCACGTCCAGGACGACGTGCGGCACACCGTGGGCGGCCTCGTCATGGGCACTCCCGGCTACCTGTCGCCCGAGCTCGTCGAGGGGGCGCCGATCACCGACGCCACCGACTGGTGGGGCTGGGCCGCGACGATCACCTACGCCGCGTCGGGGCGCCCGCCCTTCGGCCGGTCGCGGATGGACGCCGTCCTGAGCCGCGTGCGCGCCGGCGACGTCGACGTCGAGGGCGTCGACCCGCGTCTGGTGCCGCTGCTGCGCGCGTCCCTGTCGCCCGACCCGTCGCGCCGGCCGCACGCCGACGAGGTCATCACCGCACTCGAGCAGTACGCCGCCGGCCGGGCCGCCACGGTGCCGACGCCGAACGCGTCCTCGTGGGACGCGCCCACCGACGTGCTCGGCGCCGCCGCCCCGGCCGCTCCCGGCTCCACGCAGGTCTACCAGGACCGCGGCACGGCCGTGCTGCCGCCGGTCGCGCCGACCACCGACGACGTCCGCTGGGCGCCACCGCCGAGCGGCCCGCGTCGGAGTCCCGAGCCCGAGTACGACCCGGCGTACGACGACGGCGCGGGCGGCACCGACCTCTACGACGAGCGCTGGGGCCGCAACGCGGGCCGCGGCGAGTGGGACGACGAGTGGGGCGAGGAGGAGCCCGAGCAGACACCGCGCGAGGGCGACCCGCGCATCGGCATGGCCATGCGCACCGGTGTGCTCGGAGCCGCCGGCATCGCCTGGGTCGCCGCGCTCATGGCGTGGCCCGGGTATGCGGTCGTCGCGCTGGCGGTGTGGTCGGTCCTCGCGCGTGCCACCGACCGGTCGGTGTCCGCGCTCGTCTTCCGGCGCTATGCCCACGGCCGGCGCGGCAGCGACATCCCGCTCGCCGTCATCACGAGCCCGTGGCACCTGCTCGTCGGCGCCATCGCCACCGCCGTGACGCTCGTGCTGCCGATCGCCGTGACGCTGGCGGGCATCTTCGCGACGGCCCTGCTGCTCGCCGGCGCCACGGGGGCCGACCTCGTCCCCGGTTCGCCGACGACGCTCGCGGTCGGCGGGCTCGCCGGGCTGGCGATGCTCTGGTGGGGCCCCGGCGGGGTGTCGCTGCGGCGCGGCTCGCGCTCGATCGTGCGGCGTGCCGTGCCCGTCGGGACGGCCTCGCAGGTCGTGGCCATCACGCTCGTCGTGGCCGGCCTCGTCGTCGGGCTCGTGGCCGTCGACCACGGTGCCAGCCTCACGTGGCTGCCCTTCAGCGCCAACCCCCTCGCCCGCTGACGGTTCACGGCGCGGTCGTCCAGCCGACACGCGGGGTGCGGCGAGACCCGTCCGCGGCGTTCGGTTCGGTCAAGCCCGGATATCGAGAAGATCACGAAATCATCTCGGACCGGGTTGTGGATCGTTGATTCCTCACGTACCGTCGTGCCTCGGCGGCCCCGACTCTCGGGCCGGCGGGGTGGGCCCCGGGTACGTCCCGGGGGTGTCCACGACCGGTTGCTGCCATGGTGTTCCGGCCTCCACACGGCACGCTGCACAACTTCACATGGACACCCAGCAATCCGGTCCCTGAGCGCGCCGAGCCTCGCCAGCCAGGGACATCGCCCACTCCGGTGGGCCGGGCGAGGACGGGGGACCCAGTGTGGTCAGTGAGTCGTGATGTCGAAGGCCGTCGGTACACCGACGGTCGAGTCCTCGTGCTCGACTGACCTTGGGGTGAAGCCGCATCCGCGGCAGGGCACCTGACGTCCCCAACCCGACAGCTAACCCCGCAGGCGCGCGTCAGGAAGGAATACCCCTATGCAGTACCTGTCCAAGCATGCTGCCGCCAAGCGGGTCTCGATGAAGCAGCGCATCGCCGGGGTCGGCATCGCCGGCGCCGCCACCGTCGTCGGTGGCCTCACCACGGCCGGATCGGCCAAGGCCGCGTCGGTGTGGGACTCGGTCGCCCAGTGCGAGTCGGGCGGCAACTGGAGCATCAACACCGGCAACGGCTACTACGGCGGTGTGCAGTTCTCGCAGAGCACGTGGGTCGGCTTCGGCGGCCGCGCCTACGCCCCCCGCGCCGACCTCGCGAGCAAGGCCGAGCAGATCGCCGTCGCCCAGAAGGTCCTCGCCGTGCAGGGCCCGGGTGCCTGGCCCGTCTGCTCGCGTCGTGCGGGCCTGACCAAGGCCAACGGTGGCGCCAACGCGGCCGCGTCGCGCTCGTCGGTCCGCAAGCCGGTCACGACGACGAAGAAGAAGGTCGCGAAGAAGAAGACCTACGCGACGAAGACGACGACCAAGAAGGTCAACAGCTACGCAGGGACCGGCAAGAAGGTCTCCGTGCGCCGTGGCGACACGCTCGGGAGCATCGCCCAGCGGTACCACGTCTCCGGAGGCTGGAAGGCCCTGTACTCTGCCAACAAGGCGCGGGTGCACAACCCGAACCTCATCTACGTCGGCCAGGTGCTGCGTCTTCCGTGACGCACCTCTGACCGAGCACGACCGGACGGCCTCGCGCGACCAACCCCTGGGTCCCGCGGGGCCGTCCTTCGTCTGCCGTGTGGGACGGGACGGGCAGCCTCCGTTACGCTGGCGCCCGACCGGACGGCGGCGGGTCTGCCGCACGACCGGGCCGCTGGCGTGGCGCAATTGGCAGCGCACCTGTCTTGTAAACAGGTGGTTGGGGGTTCGAGTCCCCCCGCCAGCT
>NZ_JAWIIL010000009.1:87504-185730 GCF_034724055.1 Intrasporangium zincisolvens | reverse complement strand
GGGTCGCGGCCGAGGTGGCCCTGGCCAGGCACGAGTCGCCCGCTCGGGGGTCGCGCCTGGCGAACGCGTCGGTGGCGCTGGTGCGCCACCTGCCGCACACCCTGGACGCACTGTCGGCCGGGGCCCTCAACGAGCGGCGTGCCGACCTCGTCGTCCGGGCTACCGGCCACCTCGAACCGGCGGTTCGGTCCAGGGTCGACGCCGAGGTCATCGGGACCCACCTCGATGTCGACGACCCGACGTCCGGGGTGGGCGGTTGGGGCGACCGCGAGCTGGAACGCCGCGTCCGGGCCTGCGCCGACCGGCTCGACGCCGAGGCCGCCGTGCAACGGTGCCGCCTGGCCGAGTCCGAGCGCCGGGTCACGATCCGCCCCGTCCCGGACACGATGGCCCTGGTCACCGCGCTGCTCCCGGTCGCCCAGGCCGTCGCCGTCCACGCCGCCCTGACCCGGGCCGCCCTCGCCGGGAAAGCCGCCGGCGACGCCCGCGGCAAGGGCCAGCTCATGGCCGACACCCTCGTCGAACGCGTCACCGGGCAGGCCACCGCCACTGATGTGCCCGTCGAGGTCCAGCTCGTCATGACCGACCGCGCCCTGCTCGCCGGCGACCACACCCCGGCCCACGTGCCCGGCTACGGCCCCGTCCCCGCCGGCTGGGCCCGCAACCTCCTGGCCGGCGTCACCACCCCCACCCACGGCGAGCCACGCGCCAGCGTCGCGCCCCGCCGCACCGGCGAAGCCGACCAAACCGGCCGGCCCATAGGCCTCGGCAAGGTCGACGGCGCTGGCACGCGCACCCCCGGCACCAGCCCCGGCAACCCCGCCGCCGACACCGACTGCAACCTGGCACGAGGCACACCCGTGAAGGCCTGGGTCCGGCGCCTGTTCACCCACCCCGACACCGGCACCCTCGTGGCCATGGACAGCACCCGACGGCTGTTCCCGGCCGGGCTGCGCCGGTTCGTCATCGCCCGCGACGGCACCTGCCGCACCCCCTGGTGCGACGCACCCGTCGCCCACATCGACCACGTCACCCCGCACGCCGAGGGCGGGGCCACCAGCGCCACCAACGGCCAAGGCCTGTGCGTGCGCTGCAACCTCACCAAGGAACAACCCAGGTGGCACTCCCGCGTCATAAAGCCGGGTCCGGGCCACGCAGATGACCCACCCCACACGGTCGAGATCACCACCCCGACCGGGCACCGCTACACCTCGACCTCACCACCCGTCCTGCCGATGACCGGCCGCCCGGGAAGACGTCGCTCCGCCACGCCCCTGGTCCCAGGCGCACGTGAGACGACGCCGTCGCCACCCAAGATCATCGTCCTCGAGCTCTACCGCACCTCGAGGCACGAGATCGAGCTCGCCGGCTGACCCGCTGCCGTACCGGCCGCCGCGTCGGAGGGGTTTCGACGCGACGGCCGGGGCTCACGGTCGGAAGGTGAGCACCAGTGCCCCCCACGTGCCCGACGTGGTGCCGTCGGCGCGGAAGGTCCCGGTCGAGGTCGGCAGCTGGTAGGCCCGGCCCAGGTTGGTGCTGCCCGTGGCCTGCGGGGTCAGGGCCGTCCAGGCGGAGGTCCACGCCGGGTTGCTCGACGAGGTGATCGAGGCGACCGCCCCGAACACCACCTCACGGGCCGTCCTCGTCGTCTGCGTCGAGCCGGACGAGAAGGACCGGTTCGTGCCCGTGGCCGAAGCGACGCGGTCGACCCGGGTGACCCCGAGCAGGTCGTCGGCCACCATCCGGTAGGTCGTCGCGCTCGGGAACGTCGCCGTGATCCGCGCCCCTGCGGGAAGCGGTGCGGTCGTCAGGGCCGTGAGCACCACGAGACGACCTCCGCTGACGGCCACCGACCGGGCCACCGTGTAGGTGTTGCCGGCGGTGTCGGTGGCGGTGACCGTGCCGTTCGTCGACGTCGACCTCATCTCGAGGGTGACGACGACGAGGTGGTTCTGCTGGACGGTCGTCGTCCCACCGAGCGTGATGACGCCACTGGTGCTCGTCGACGTGGACGACGCGGTGCCGACGGTCCCGACGTAGCCGGGGAGGGGCGCCGACACCGTCACGGTGCGCTGGGCCGTGCCCTTGAGGCCCGAGGTGTTGGTGACCGTGACGGTGACCGTGTAGCTGCCCGCGGTCGGGTAGGTGTGGGTGGCCGTCGGGGTCGCCGAGGCGGCCGTCGTCGTGCCGTCACCCCAGGCGAACCCGTACGTCAGGGCCTGTCCCTGCGGGTCGGTGGAGGCCGACGCGTTGGCCGTGACCGTCACCGGTGCGGTGCCGCTGGACGGCGTCACCGTCAAGGACGCCGTGGGCGCCTGGGGTGCGGTCACCGTCACCTGACGTGACGCCGTCGTGCTCTTGCCGGAGGTGGTTGTGACGGTCACCGTCACCGTCCGGGTGCCGGCGGTCGTGTACGTGTGGGTGGCCGTCGGGGTTGCCGAGGCGGCCGTGGTCGTGCCGTCGCCCCAGGCGAACCCGAAGGTCAGGGCCTGTCCCTGCGGGTCGGTCGAGGCCGACGCGTCGGCCGTGACGGCCAAGGGCGCGAGCCCGCTGGACGGCGTGAGCGTGAGCGAGGCCGCGGGCGGCAGGATCGGCGGTGAGACGGTGACGCCCCGGCTGGCGGTGGCCATGAGGCCCGAGGTGTTCGTCACGGTGACGGTCACCGCGTAGTTGCCGGCCGTCGTGTAGGTGTGGCTGGCGGCCGCCGTCGCCGACGCCGGCACGGTCGTGCCGTCACCGAAGTCGAAGGCGTACGAGAGCGTCTGTCCCTGCGGGTCGCTCGAGGCCGACGCGTCGGCTGTGACGGCGACGGGCGCGGTGCCGCTCGTCGGGGTCACCGACAGGGATGCCGTCGGCGGTTGCACGGGTGGCGGTGGTGCCGCGACCGTGACGGCCTTCTGGGCGGTCGCGGTGAGCCCCGACGTGTTCGCCACCGTCATGGTGACGGTGTAGCTGCCCGGTGTCGGGTACGTGTGGCTCGCCGTGGCGGTCGGCGACGCGGGCACCGCGGTGCCGTCACCGAAGTCGAACGCGAACGAGAGCGTCTGTCCCTGCGGGTCGCTCGAACCCGACGCGTCGGCGGTGACGGCGACGGGCGCGGTACCGCTCGACGGGGTCACCGACAGGGACGCCGTCGGGGGCTGGAGCGGTGGCGGTGGAGCCGACACCGTGACCGACCGCTGGTCGGTCGCCACCAGGCCCGAGGTGTTCGTGACGGTCACGGTGACCGTGTAGCTTCCGGCCGCGGTGAACGTGTGGTTCGCGGTCGCCGTGGCCGATGCGGGCACGGTCGTGCCGTCACCGAAGTCGAACGCGTACGAGAGCGACTGTGCCTGTGGGTCGCTCGAGGCCGACGCGTCAGCCGTCACGTCCAGGGGTGCGGTGCCGCTCGTCGGCGTGACCGCGAGCGTCGCGACCGGCGGCTGCACCGGTGGCGGCGGCGTCGTGACGGACACGGTGCGCGCGGCACTGTTGCTGAGGCCCGACGTGTTGGTGACCGTGACGGTGACCGTGTAGCTGCCGGGAGTCGAGTAGGTGTGGTTCGCCGTCGCGCTGGAGGAGGCCGCGACCGTGGCGCCGTCACCGAAGTCGAACGCGTACGAGAGCGTCTGTCCCTGCGGGTCGCTCGACGCGGACGCGTCGGCCGTCATGGCCAGTGGTGCGTCACCGCTCGCCGGCGTCACCGAGAGCGACGCGGCGGGTGGCTGCACGACCGGAGGTGCCGTGACCGTCTCGGTGGCGGTCGTCGTGGTGCTCAGTCCGCTCGTGTTGCGGACCGTCACCTTCGCCGTGAACGTGCCGACGCCGGTGTAGACGTGCGAGGCCGTCGGCGAGGACTGCGCGGCCACCGTCGTACCGTCACCGAAGTCGAATGCGTACGTCAGGGCCTGGCCCTGCGGGTCGGTCGACGCCGAGGCGTCGGCCGTGACCGACAGCGGCGCGATGCCGTTGCTCGGCGTCATGACGAGGCTCGCGGTCGGGGCCTGGACGGGCGGCGGCGGCGCGGCCACGGCCACCGAGCGGCTCGCGGTCCCGGTGAGGCCGGAGGTGTTCCGGGCGGTCACGGTGACGGTGTACGTGCCGGCCGCGTCGTAGGTGTGGCTCGCGACGGCCGAGGACTGCCCGGTCAGCGTCGTGCCGTCGCCGAAGTCGAACGAGTAGCTGAGGGCCTGGCCCTGCGGGTCGTTCGAGCCGGACGCGTCGGCGCTCACCAGCAGCGGGGCGGTGCCAGACGTCGGCGTCAGCGTCAGGGCCGCGACCGGCGGCTGGACCGGCGGCGGCAGCTCGGGCTGGAACTCGTAGGCGCCGAGGTCGTCGTAGAGTCGCGGACCCGCCGCGAAGGTGTTCGCGACGTTCGGGTCGCGCACGCGCGGGTAGCCGAGGATGTCGGTGGCCTGCACGCCCGGCACGCCGCTGTCGCCGCGGTCGATGGCCGGGGAGCCCTCGCGCAGCGAGAGGTCCCAGGTGCTGGTGTCGGCGAACTTCGGATCGGCCTGGACGCCCGCGGCCTCCTGACCGGAAGCCGTGCGCATCGCCGCGAGGCTCGTGTACGTCGTGCCCCAGGCGTACATGACACCGGTCTTGCTGAGGTACACGAGGTTGTGGTCGACGAGCGTGCTGTTCTGGGCGCCGTCCCACACGCCGATGTTGCCGGCGCGGCGCGCACAGCTGATGCCGGCGTAGGCCGGGTAGACGGCGTTGTCGACGGCGACGTTGTTGGCGATCCGGTAGGTGCCCGACGTCGCTCCCTCGAGGTTGATGCCGCTCGTGCAGTTGCGGAACACTGTGTTGCCGACGATCGTGCCGCCGGTGACGTTGAGGTTGTCGATGCCGTGGTCGCCGTTGTTGTACGTGACGTTGAGGGTCACGAGGTTGTTGTTGGCGCCCGTGTAGAGCTGGATGCCGGTGTCCTCGTTGTCGTGGGTCACGTTGCCGGAGATGACGTTGCCCGGGCTCGTGACGTTGATGCCGTTGGCGTTGCGCTGCCAGCCCTGGGCGTTGAAGCTCGACTGGTTGTTCGTCACGGTGTTGCCCGTCGAGGTGCTCGTGACGTAGATGCCGGTGTCGCTGTTGTGGTTGGTGTTGTTGTCGGCGACGAGGGAGTTGTTCGTCGTGCGGATGCTGATGCCGGGGGCCGTCGCGCTCTGGGCCTGACGACCTGCGTTGGTCACGGTGTTGCCGCGGACGGTGATGTGGTCGCTCTTCGTGACGTAGACGCCGTCGCCCGTCGTGCCCGTGAACGTGAGGTTGGACAGGGTGATGTAGCTCCGCGTCGAGATGTAGGCGCCGTTCGTCACGCCGGTGCCGATGACGGGGTTGCGCCCCGGCCAGCTCGTGATGGTGATGGGGGCGCTGGCCGTGCCCGACGCGGACGGCTTGACCGTCTCCGCGTAGGTGCCGTCGCCGATGTAGAGGGCGTTGCCGGCCTGCAGGCGGCTGACGCCCTTGGTGATGGTGCAGAACGGTGCGCTCGAGGTGCCGTTGCCGGAGTCGCTGCACACCGGGCTCGTCTTGTCGACGTAGAAGTCGGTCGACACCGGCAGCACCGGCGGCGTGCCGATGACGTACTCGTCGATGACGCTGCCCGCCGTGCACGTCATGTCCTCCTTGGAGGCCGACGAGTCGCAGACCGCCTGCAGCTTGAGGCCGGTCGGGCCGACGTCGACACGCAGGTGCGACAGGTGCATGGCCCGGAACGCCGTGCGCGGGTCGGTGCTCGTCCACGGCGTCTCGAGCGAGGACGGCGCCCCCACGGTGACGTGCGTGACGCCCTGGATCGGCTGGAAGCGCTCGTAGTCGTGCGAGTGGCCGTTGATGTTGAGGACGTACTTGCTGTACGTCTGCCCGAAGCCGTCGAGGATCGAGGCGATCCCGGCCTCGCCGGGGTGGTAGCCGGTCGAGTAGGCGGGGCGGTGGCCGTAGGTGACGATGTACTGGATGTTCGGGTCGTCCTGCGCCTGCCGCATCAACGGTCCGGCCTTGGACTGCCAGTCGCTCCAGGCGCCCGTCCACGGCTCCGGGTAGGCGATGAACCGCACGGGCCCGGCGTCGAACCAGCCCCAGTCGTTGCCGCCGGACGAGATGGCCGGCGACCCGGGCGACGCTGCGGCGTGGGGCATGAGGAGGCGCCCCTTGTAGTTGCGCAGGTCGTCCGAGCCGGCGACGTCGTACTCGTGGTTGCCCCACGCGGGCATGTACGCGGCGCGGGTGCTCCACCGCATGACGTCGTCGAAGTGCTGGCTGATCGCCGCCATCGACGTGCCGTTGGCATAGGTGAGGTCGCCGACCATGAGGACGAACGACGGGTCGTCGGCCGTGATGTTGTCGAGCGTCGCGCCGAGCTTGGAGAAGTTGACGGTGTCGCCGACGTCGCCGATGGCGTCGAACCGGAAGGCCGAGGTCGGTGGCGCGTGGAAGGTGTAGTCGGGTCCGCCGCCGATGGAGTAGTGGTAGGTCGTGCCCGGGACGAGGCCGCCGAGCTCGAGCTGCCAGAAGGGGCCGGGGGAGTCCCACGGCGTCCACCCCGGCGCGGAGCCCGTGGCCGTCTGCCCGTAGGAGGTCGTCGTGCCCCACCGGACGTCGTTTGCCGTGCCCTGCCAGTCGATGGCGACCGACGTCGACCCGGTGAAGGTGTAGTGCACCTGGTCGGCCGGGGTGTCGGCCCAGCCCGGTGAGGCCGGCGCCCCGACGAGCAGCGCCAGCGCGGCGACGATCGCCGGCGGCAGGATGCGGGCCAGCCACCGGACGCGTCGGTGCGGGCTACGGGCAGGAGACAGCGGCGACCCCGTGTTCATGGATCGACGCTAGGTACCGTCATCGGCCCGGTCGACCAGCCTGCGGAGTACCGCCGACTACGTCATCGGGTGTAGCCCCTCAGACCCAGCTGGGGAACCACATCCGCGCCTGCCACTCCGACAGCGGGATGACGTCGGCGACGTAGATCGGCAGGAAGAACGCGAAGAGGGCCATCGTCAGCAGGACGAACCCGCCGATGACACCGAGCCCGACGCGTCGACGCGTCACGGACGCCTCGCGCCCACCCATGACCATCCCGAGGACGTAGACGCACGCGAGCACGACCCACGGCACGAAGGCGACCTCGTAGAAGGAGTAGATGGTGCGGTTGCCGAGGAAGAACCACGGCAGGTAGCCGGCGAAGAGGCCGCAGAGGATCGCGCCCGAGCGCCAGTCGCGGCGCAGCGCCCACATGAAGAGCAGGACGAAGATCGCCAGCGTCGCGGTCCACCAGATCGAGACGGTGCCGATCGAGGTGATCGCCTTGCTGCACTGGTCGACGAGGCAGCCCTCGGCGCCCTTCTTCGGCCCCTCGTAGAAGAAGGACGTCGGCCGGCCCTGGATGAGCCAGGACCACGGGTTGGTCTGGTACGGGTGCGAGGACGTGATGGCCTGCGTCGAGGCGTACATCTGCTGGTGGTAGGCCCACAGCGAGCGCCACCAGTCCGGCAGCCAGGCGTAGTGGGTGTCGGGGTTGTTCGCCGCCCACGTGCGGAACGACCCGCCCTGGGTCAGGATCCAGCCGGTCCAGCTGGCCACGTACGTGACGACCGCCGTGCCGACGAGCTGCACGAAGGCGAAGGGCCCGTCCTTGACGAGGGCGCCCGAGGCCCAGCCGCGCACGCCCGCGGTGCGCCGGGCCCCGACGTCCCAGAGGACCGTGAGCAGCCCGAAGGCGACGACGAAGTAGAGGCCCGACCACTTGGTGCCGGCCGAGAGCCCGAGCATGACGCCGGCCACCCACCGCCACGGACGCCAGCCCAGCCACGGCCCGAGCCGCGAGGTGGCCGCGCGTGGCCGGTCGCCGACCTTGCGGGCCAGCACCTCGCGGGCCCGGTCTCGGTCGATGAGCAGGGCCCCGAACGCGGCGAGGCCGAAGAACATGACGAAGATGTCGAGCAGGCCGGTGCGGGAGTGGACGAAGTGGTGGCCCTCGAAGGCGAGCAGGGCGGCGGCGACGGTGCCGAGCAGGTCGGAGCGGAAGAGCCGCCGCGCGATGCGCCCGAGCATGAAGATCGAGATCGTGCCGGCGAGGGCGACCGCGAACCGCCAGCCGAAGGAGTTGAGGATGCCGAACGGCATCTCGCCCCAGCCGATGAGCCACTTGCCGACGGGCGGGTGCACGACGAAGTCGCCCTCGGTGCCGTAGATCATCGGGTCGTTGGCGGTGAAGTGCTGGTCGACCTGGTTGGCCTGCTGCAGCACGTCGTCGTTCTTCATCTCGAACCAGTACAGGGCCATGGACCAGCCCTGCTTGACGTAGTACGTCTCGTCGAAGATGAGCTGGTGCGGCGCCCCGACGTGCCAGAAGCGCATGAAGCCGCCGACGAGGGTGAAGAACAGGGGGCCGGCCCAGCCGAGCCACGCGATGCGCCCGGCGACCCGACGCGTCAGGCGCAGGTCGTCGGCGGGGTCCCCGAGCAGGCGGACGCGCACCTGTCGGGTCGAGTTCATGCGCGCCATCGTATGCAGTGCGCCTGCACGCCTCAGAGGGAGATGCCGCGGGCGCGCAGCAGCGAGTAGCCGAGGAAGGCGACGACGTCGAGGATCGTGTGGCACACGACGAGGGGCATGACGCGTCGGGTGCGCACGAACACGAGCCCGAGGATCAGCCCCATGGCGATGTTGCCGACGAAGCCGCCGAAGCCCTGGTACAGGTGGTAGGAACCGCGGACCAGGGCCGACAGGGCGATGACGAGGGGCCAGGCCCAGCCGGACTGCCGCCAGCGGGTGAAGAGGTAGCCGACCATGACGACCTCCTCGAGCAGCGCGTTGCCGACCGCCGCGAGGACGAGCACCGGCACGGTCCACCAGGCGGCCTCGAGGTTGGCGGCGGAGACGTTCGTGTTGACGCCGAGGGCGCGGGCCAGCAGGTAGACGCCGAGCCCGGGGATCCCGATGACGGCGGCGAGCCCGACGCCGCGGAGCAGGTCGCGGCCGGGCTCGGTGCGGTCGAGCCCGATGAAACGGCCGGCCCGCACCTCGGTGGACGGTCGGCGGACATGGCCGAGCAGGTAGAGGGCGAGCAGCACCGGCACGAGCGGCAGCAGGATGTTGGCCAGCTGGTAGGCGAGGTCGAGCCAGGGCCGGTCGGGCGTCGCGGACTGGTTCATCGCCGTCGTCTGCTGGGACAGCGGTACGGCCCGCGTCAGCTTCTCGACGATCGAGAGCACGGCGTACACGGCCGAGGAGCCGAGACTGACGCCGAGGACGAGGAGCGTCTCGCCGCGCAGCGACCGTCGCACCGCGGGGTCGTCGGCCATCACCGGGTCCCACGGTGAGGGACGCGACAGGAACCGCGCCAGGGCACCGGTGGACGACATGCGGTCACTGTAGTCATCGCGGGTACGTTCGACAGGTGTCGTTGCTCTCCGGCTGGCGGCGCGGCGAGCACGCCGCGGAGGGCTTCGCCTACCCGGTCTACGAGCGGGGCGACGGGCCCGGCATCGTCCTCGTCCACGAGAGCCCGGGCCTGACGCCGGAGGTCATCGAGCTCGGCGACGAGTTGGTCGAGGACGGGTTCACCGTCGCGATGCCGCACCTGTTCGGCTCCTCCCACGCGCGGCCCCGCACGTGGGAGGCCGTGCGCGTCGTGCCGCGGCTCTGCGTCACGCGCGAGTTCACGATGGTCGCCACCGGGCGGACGGCCCCACTCGCGGGCTGGCTGCGCAGCCTCGCGCGCGAGCTGCACGGACGCGTCGGGGGCCCCGGGGTGGGCGCGCTCGGCATGTGCGTCACGGGTGGCTTCGCCCTGGCGATGATGGTCGACCCCGTCGTCGTCGCGCCGGTCGTCGCCCAGCCGGCCACGCCGTTGCCGCTCGGGTCCCGGCGTGCTGCCGACGTCAACCTCGACGCGGCCGACCTCGAGGCCGTTCGCCGCCGCGTGGCTGCGGGCTGCCCGGTGCTCGGCCTGCGCTACCGCGACGACTGGGTCACCGGCACCCGCTTCGACACGCTGCGCCGCGAGCTCGGCGACGGCTTCATGTCCGTCGAGCTCGACGGACACGGCCACTCCACCCTGACCGACCACCGGCACCCGGAGGCGGTCAGTGCCGTGCGCTCCTTCTTCCGTGAGCGGCTCCTCGAAACCCCTTGAACCGGGGGACGATCCGGACACAACCGACACCTTCACCGATCCCCGCACGAACAGCCCCTGTCCGGCCCTACGCTGCCCCTGCGCCGGACATCGCCGGCGGCTCGGGGGAGTCCGTCGTCGAAGGGCTTATCCATGAGGAAGAGAGTTCTGGCGGTCCCGGCAGGGGTGCTTGCGATCGCCCTGACCCTCGGGTCTTACTCCACGGCGGCCTCGGCCGTCACCGCGGCGCCCGGCAAGGGGAACGGCGCGCAGCTGGGCCGGGACAACCCGGCCCACCCGCTCGGCAAGAAGCAGGACTCCTTGCGCACCAAGGGTGTCCAGATGAAGCTGTCGGGCAAGGTCGCGGCCGACGCCAAGGTCGCCAAGGTGGCCGGCGGTCAGTACGTCGAGCTCGCCCGTGAGGGCGAGGACTCGATCTGGACCGTGACGGGGGAGTTCGGCACACCGTCGAGCCCCACCTACGGAGGCCTGCCCGGGCCGATGCACAACCAGATCCCGCAGCCCGACCGGTCGGTCGACAACAGCACCATCTGGGCGCCGGACTTCTCGAGCGACTACTACGAGAAGCTCCTCTTCTCCGACACCGCCGGTGACGTCTCGATGCGCAACTTCTACAAGGAGCAGAGCTCGAACCGGTACACGGTGAACGGCGAGGTGACCGACTGGGTCCAGGTGCCGTTCAACGCCGCGTACTACGGCTCGAACTACTGCGGTGGCATCACCTGCGCCCGCACGTGGCTGTTCGTCCGGGACTCCGTGAACGCTTGGTACGCAAGGGAGGTCGCGAGCGGCAAGACCGACGCTCAGATCGCCCGGGAGCTCGCGAAGTACGACGTCTGGGACCGCTACGACTACGACCACGACGGCAACTTCAACGAGCCCGACGGCTACATCGACCACTTCCAGTCGATCCACGCCGGCGAGGGCGAGGAGACCGGCGGCGGTGCGTACGGCACCGACGCGATCTGGTCGCACCGCTGGTACGCCTTCTACAACAACATCGGCTCGACCGGACCGGACTTCAACAAGGCCGGGGGCGTGCGCATCGGCACCAGCAACCTCTGGATCGGCGACTACACCGTCGAGCCCGAGAACGGCGGCGTCGGCGTCTTCTCGCACGAGTTCGGCCACGACCTCGGCCTGCCTGACCTCTACGACACGTCGGGCAACACCGGCGGCGCGGAGAACTCGACCGGGTTCTGGACCCTCTACTCGTCCGGGTCCTACGGCAGCAGCGGCCGTCCCGAGGACGGCATCGGCAGCGAGCCGATCCCGATGTCGGCCTACGAGAAGATCTTCCTCGGCTGGTCGAACTACACGGTCGTGCCCTACGGCAAGAAGGCCTCGATCAAGCTCGGGCCGGCCTCGGCCAACACCAAGCAGGCGCAGCAGGTCGTCGCGCTGCTGCCCGACAAGGCCGTCACGACCGACATCGGTGCGCCCTATGCGGGCTCGTACTTCTACCACTCGGGGTCGGGCAACGACCTCGACACGACGATGACGAAGTCGGTGACCCTCCCGTCCGGCACGGTCTCGCTGTCGGCCAAGGCGCGCTACGACATCGAGCAGGACTGGGACTACGCCTACCTCACGGTCAACGGCCAGCCGGTGGCGACCAACCTCTCGACGGCGACGGACCCGAACGGGCAGAACTTCGGCAACGGCATCACCGGCTCCAGCGGTGGCCAGTGGGTCGACCTGACGGCCGACCTGTCCGCGTACGCCGGCCAGACGGTGACCCTCGGGTTCCGGTACTGGACGGACGGCGCCGTGGCTCCGGCCGGGTTCGGGGTCGACGACGTGGCCGTGACGGGACAGGCCGTCGACGGTGCCGAGTCCGACACGGGCTGGACGCTGTCCGGCTTCTCGCGCACGACGGGGTCGGTGACGAAGTCCTACTTCAACGCCTACTTCGCCGAGCTGCGCAACTACCAGGGCTACGACCGGGGACTGCGCACGGGGCCGTACAACTTCGGCTTCCTCGACAACCCGAACCTGCAGAACCAGGTCGAGCACTTCCCGTACCAGGACGGCCTGCTCGTCTGGTACTACGACACCTCGTTCGCCGACAACAACGTCGGGGACGCGTGCCTCGCCGGCCGCTGCGGTGGCCTGTACCTGCCGGTCGACGCCCACCCCGGGCTGCTCCTCCGGCCGGACAACGGCAAGGTGTGGCGCCCGCGCATCCAGTCCTACGACTCGACCTTCGGACTCGAGCCGACCGACCGGATCACGTTGCACGCCAACTCGACCGGCCAGACGTACGGCGGCCTCGCGGCCAACCCGCTCTTCGACGACACGAAGAGCTACTGGGTCGCGCCCGACGCATCGACCGGCAACCTCGGCTGGTCGAGCGTCCAGGTGCCCAGGACCGGGACGAAGATCCGGGTCGTGTCGACGTCGGCACAGGGCTCGTTCATGCAGGTTAGCGTCAACCAGTGACGGACTGACGCGTCGCGGCACGTGGGCGGAGGGGCGGACGGCGAGAGCCGGCCGCCCCTCCGTCGGGTGTGGAACGCTGACGGCGCGGCGGGAGATGGGCACGAAATGCGTTGGCCCCGTGGATCATCCACCTCTACCGTCGGTGCGATGACGACCTCTCCTCTGCGCCTGGCCCTCCGCGCACGCCTCACCGCCGCGATGCGCGAACGTGACCGTGGTGCGGTTTCGGCGCTGCGCACGACCCTCGCAGCGCTCGACAACGCCGAGGCCGTCCCGATGTCCGACGTGCCCGGTCTGGTGGCCGGCCCGTCGAGCTCGGAGCACGTGGCCGGCGCCGCGGTCGGGGTGGGCGCAGCCGAGGTGGACCGTCGCGTTCTCGGCGAGGACGACGAGCGCGCCGTCGTCGAGGCGGAGGTCGCCTCGCTGTTCGACGCGGCCCGGCACCGGCGCGGCACCGGTGACGGAGCAGGCGCCGAGGCCGCAGAGGCGGCGGCCCGGCTGCTCGAGGACCTGGCCGCGTCCGCCTCCTGACCCTTGCCGGGCGGTGGGCCCGGTGCGGCCCTGATCCACAGGCGGCGGGGGACAACCTGTGCACATCCGCTCGGAGGTTGTGGACGATGCGGGCTCGGCTGTGGACGACACGCCGCGCGCCTGTGGACGTCGACTTTCTTTGGCGAAAGTGCTTGTGGCGCAGAGCAGGACGGGATAGAAATCTCTCACGCACTCCCCTCGGGGAGAGCGGGACGGGACGGGGACGACGGTCCACACGGTGGGGCAACCCACTGCGACAGCCGGGTGACGAGGCTGGCGGGACCGAGGGAACCGATTCGTCGGCCGGGAGCGTCACCAACGACCGGTCACCCCAGAAGGGCCCTTGGGACTCATACTTCCAAGGGCCCTTCGCCTGTCTCCGACGCGACTCGCTCAGGCCCGGTCGGTCACCGGCGCACGCCACGGCTTGAGCCAGGGCGTCTCCGGCCAGCCCTCTCGCCCCGCGACGAGCTCGTACATCGTCGCGCCGTCGATCGACTCGCGGAGGATGTCGGCGTGCCCCGCGTGCCGGGCCAGCTCCTCGACGAGGTGCATGGCGACCCACCGGACCGACCAGGCGTCGACGTCCTTGGGAAACCACGGCGCGTCGCGGGGCACCGGCACCGCGGCGCCGAGGTCCGCGCTGCGCAGCACCTCCCGGGTGACCTCGCCCTGCGCAGCGAGGGCGGCCAGGAGCGACTCGAGGGTGTCGGCGTCGGTGACCCGGAAGTCGTCGCCCCACGCCTGCGCCTGCTCCTCGACGGACGTCTCGGGCGGCGTCGGGGCGTGCGGGGCCGCGGCCATCCGCTCGGTCCAGCCGCGCTCGCACGTCGTGACGTGCTTGACGAGCCCGCCGATCGACAGCGTGCCGGCGGTGGGGGTCAGGCGGATCTGCTCCTCGGTGAGACCGTACGCGGCGGCGGCGAACGCGTCGCGCTGCTGGTCGAGGTAGGCGATGAGGGCGTCGCGCTCGTCGGCGACGGGTGGGACCTGTGCGGGCATGGGTGGCTCCTTCTCGGTGGGGACGGTCTGGCGCGTCGTGGGGTGGGTCGGTGCAGGCGGTGCAGGCGGTGCAGGCGATGCAGGCGGTGCAGGCTTCAGGCGGTCCGGTGGGCCCAGAGGTCGCGCAGCAGGGCGATCTCGGCGCCGTGGTGGATCAGCTCGCGGTTGATGTGGAGCACCAGCGTGGCCCGGGACGCGTCGGCGAACGGCCCTTCCGCCGGACCGCACGGCTCGGCCAGCCCGTCGGCGCCCCAGCTGCGTACGCCGTCGAACCAGGCGGCGTACGCGCGGTCGAGCTGGGCGAGCGCCTCGCCGGCGGTCGCGGCGTAGTCGAAGGTGAAGTAGTCGGCCTCGGGAGCGCCGAAGTGGTTGTGGGCGCGCGCGCCGAGGACCCCGACGATGACGTGGGCCAGCCGCCAGGCGATGGTCGTCACCGGCGTGGGCTCGGGGGCGGGGTAGGCCCAGTCGATGGTCATCTCGCCGGTGCCGCCCTGGATCTCGGTGCTGCCCTCACCGCGGCGGTGCACGTTCCACGCGCCGGGAACCGGCTCCCAGAGGTACTCCGCGTCGGTGAGCCCCTCGAGTCGCGCTCGCAGCTGGTGCTGCCAGTGCCAGTCGGCCTGCTCGACGAGGGTCTCGTTCCAGTCGATGGTGGTCTGCGTCGTCGGTGTCATGCGTCGATCGTGGCAGGCATATAGGACAGAAACTGTCCGCAGTGGGTGCGACACTGGCGGCGTGTCCACGTCGAGCGACGGTCCCGGCCCCACGGCCCGCGTGCTGCGGCTGCTCGACCTGCTCCAGAGCCGACCGGTGTGGAGCGGCACCGAGCTGGCCGAGCGCCTCGGCGTCACGACCCGCAGCGTGCGGCGCGACGTCGACCGGCTCCGCGAGCTCGGCTACCCCGTCAACGCGGCGCACGGTTCGGGCGGGGGCTACCAGCTCGGCGCCGGTCGACGGCTGCCGCCCCTGCTGCTCGACGACGACGAGGCCGTGGCCATCGCCGTCTGCCTGCGCCTCGCGGCCGGCGGCACCGTCGAGGGTCTCGGCGAGGCCGCGGTGCGCACCCTGGCCAAGCTCGACCAGGTGCTGCCGGCGCGGCTGCGCGCGCAGGTCGAGGCCATCCACGAGGCGACCGTGACGCTCGACGGCAGCACGTCACCCGTCGACGCGTCGACCCTCCTCGTCCTCGCGCGGGCGTGCCGCGAGACCGAGCGGGTCACCTTCGCCTACGACGGGCCGCGCGGCGCGGGCGAGCGCCGCGTCGAGCCCTACCGCCTCGTCGCGACCGGCCGCCGCTGGTACCTGCTCGCCTACGACCTCGACCGGCAGGACTGGCGCACCTTCCGGCTCGACCGGATCAGCGGGGCCGAGTCGCGCGGCTGGCGCTTCCGGCCGCGCGCGGACGCCCCCGACGCCGCCGAGCACGTGCGTCGGTCGATCTCGCGCGACGCCTACGACCACGTCTGCCGCGTCCGCATCCACGCGCCGAAGTCCGAGGTGGACCAGCAGGTCCCGCCCTCGGTCGGAACGGTGACGGCCGACGGGCCGTCGCACTGCATCTTCGAGGCGGGCGGCAACCACCTCGGCTGGATGGCGATGCACCTCGGCGTGCTCCCTTGGGAGATGACGGTGCTCGACCCTCCGGAGCTGCGCGACATCATGCGCGCGCAGGCCGAACGCCTGCTGCGCGCCGCGAGCGCCGAGCCCGCCTGACGCGTCAGCCGGTGTTGCGCAGGCCCGCCGCGATGCCGTTGATGGTCAGCAGCAGCGCGCGTTGGACGTCCTCGTCGGGCTCGACGTCGTCGGGCACTGCCCGCGACCGCGCGAGCAGCGAGGTCTGGAGCGCGTGCAGGGGAGCGAGGTAGCTGTCGCGCAGCGCCAGCGTGCGGCGCAGCACCGGCGCCGACTCGAGGAGCTCCTCCTGCTCGGTGACGCGCAGCACCTCCTCGACGGTGCGGGCGTGCTCCTCGCGGATCGTGTCGAAGATCCCCGCGACCTCGCCGGGCACGAGGGCCCGCACGTAGCCGGCGGCGATGTCGAGGTCGGTCTTGGCCAGCGTCATCTGGACGTTGGACAGGAAGGTGCGGAAGAAGGCCCACGATCCGTACATCTCGCGCAGCGTCTTCTCCCGGCCGTCCTCGCGGGCGGCGGCCAGGCCCGAACCGACCCCGAACCAGCCGGGCAGGATGATCCGCGACTGCGTCCAGCCGAAGACCCACGGGATGGCGCGAAGGTCCTCGAGGCCGCCCTCGCCACCGGGGCGCTTCGACGGTCGCGAGCCGATGTTCATCTTGCCGAGCTCGTCGACCGGCGTCGCCGACACGAAGAACGGCACGAGCCCGGGGTCGCGCACCAGCGCGCGGTAGGCGTCCTGCCCGCGGCCGGCGACGAGGTCCATCGTGGCGTTCCAGCCGTCGAGGACGTCCTTGGGCAGCAGCGAGCGCCGGTGCAGGGCCGACGCCTCGAGCACCGCGGCGAGCGCCACCTCGAGGTTGAACCGGGCCAGGCCCGGCAGCGTGTACTTGTCGCTGATGACCTCGCCCTGCTCGGTGATCTTGATCGGGCCGTCGAGGCTGCCGTAGGGCTGGGACAGGATCGCCTCGCCGGTGGGGCCGCCGCCGCGACCGACCGAGCCGCCGCGTCCGTGGAAGAGCCGGAGCACGACACCGTGGCGTCGGGCGACGTCGCGCAGTGCCCGCTGCGCGCGGTGGATCTGCCACTGCGACGCGGCGATTCCCGCGTCCTTGGACGAGTCGGAGTAGCCGAGCATGATCTCCTGCACGTCGCCGCGCGCGGCCACGACGCGTCGATAGGACGCGTCGGACAGCAGCGCGTCGAGCAGCGGCCCGGCGGCCTCGAGCTCGGCGACGGTCTCGAAGAGCGGGGCGAAACCGATGCGCGCCGTCGCGGCTGCGGTGTCGCTGCCGGTGTCGACGAGGCCCGCCTCGCGGGCGAGGACGACGACGGCGAAGAGGTCGTCGACGTCGTGGGTCATCGACACGATGTAGGTCTCGATGCACTCGTCGCCGTACGTGTCGAGCGCGCGGCCGATCGCGGACATGAGCGACAGCGACGCCGTCGCGGCCTCGCCGAGGTCGTGCGCCCCGGTGCCGGTGAGCGGGCGGCGCGAGGCCATCTCGCGGGAGAGCACCTCGATGCGCTCGGCGTGGTCGAGCGTGCCGTAGGGCGTGTCGAGCTCGCCGAGGCGGTCGTACAGCTCGGCGAGCGCGGCGTGGTGCTTGGCGCTGTGCTCGCGCACGTCGAGGGTGGCCAGGCCCGTACCGGTCGCGACGGCCGCCCGGACGAGCCGCAGGATGGCGCCGTCGGCGGTCAGCGCGTCGCCGCCGGCGAGCATCGACTCGCGGATGAGGACGAGGTCGGCGAGCAGCTCGTCGAACGTCGCGTAGTCGCGGCCCGGCTCGTGAGCGGTGCCGTGGGCGAGGCGGTCACGGGTGCGCAGCAGGCGCACCCGGACGAAGCTGAGCTTGAGCCGGTAGGGCTCCTCGGCGTTGAGCCGCCGCACGGTGTCGTAGGTGACCGGCAGGGCCTTGGCGTCGCGCTCGAGGCTCTCGCGCAGGGCGTCGGTGACCTCGACGAACCGTGTCGAGCTCGACAGCTCGTGGAGCATGTGGTCGAGCTTCTCGACGAGCTCGCTCAGGCCGGCGTCGTGCTGCAGGCCGATGACCTCGAGGGTGACCTCGGGCGTGACGTTGGGGTTGCCGTCGCGGTCGCCGCCGGCCCAGGCGCCGAAGCGCAGCGGCCGCGCCGACGCCGGCAGCTCGACGCCGATGCCGGCCAGGGTGCGGTCGAGCTCGGCGAGCAGGTCGGGCACGACCTGGCCGGCGAGGAACCGGAGGGTGTGCATCGCGGTGCGGGCCTCGTCAGTCGGCTCGGGCCGCACGATCCGCAGCTCGTCGGTCTGCCACAGCATGTCGACGAGCTCGGCGAGGCGGCGCTCGGTGCGCGGGCCCTCGGTGGCCGGGCGGCGCGGGTCCTCGAGCTCGGTGACGGTGACCGCGATCCGACGCATGAGGTTGAGGACGGTGCGCCGCGTCGCCTCGGTCGGGTGGGCCGTGAAGACGGGGCGGTACTCGAGGCGGGCGAGCACGTCGTCGAGCTGCTCGCGCTCGAGGCTGCCGGCGTCGAGCGCCTCGCCGATGCGCCGGACCGTCGCGGCCAGCGGGCCCTCGTCGACGGCGCTCAGCTCCTGCCAGCGGTGCAGCTGCTCGGTGACGTTGACGAGCTGGAAGTAGGCGGTGAAGGCGCGCGCCAGCACGACGGCGGTCGAGGCGTCGACGCCCTCGAGCACCGCGCGCAGCTCGTCGTCCTCGGGCTGGCGGGCCAGACCGCGGACCTGCTCGACGAGGGCGAGCAGCTCGGGGCCCTCGTGGCGGGTCAGCGCCTCGCCGAGGAGCGTGCCGAGCTGGCGCACCGACCCCCGGAGCGCGGCGTGCTGCTGCGCCGAGGAGACACCGGCGGCGAACGTCGCGACGTTCGGCTCCCGTCGGTCGGCCTCGAGGAGCTGCTCGGTGGTGGCCCGGTCCTGGGTGCTCATGCGTCAGTGGTACCGCGAAGACGTTTCCGAAGCGTTACCGGTCCACGATGGGGGACAGAATCTGGACACTCTGTCCGGCATCCGGACAGCCGGCCGGACGTGTCGACGTCCACGCGGCGGGCGCGGTGACCCTGCGAGGATGGCGCCATGAGCACCGGCACCCTCGGCACCCTCGTTCTCGCGGCCACCCCCATCGGCGACCCGCGCGACGCCGCGCCCCGCCTCGCGGCCGAGCTCGCCGACGCCGACGTCGTGGCCGCCGAGGACACCCGACGCCTGCGGCGCCTGCTCACCGACCTCGACGTCACCCCGCGCGGTGCCGTCCTCAGCTACCACGAGCACAACGAGGCGCGCCGCACGCCCGAGCTCGTCGAGCGGCTCGTCGCCGGCGAGCGCGTCGTCGTCGTCACCGACGCCGGGATGCCCTCGGTCAGCGACCCCGGCTACCGCCTCGTCGCCGCGTCGGTCGAGGCCGGCGTCCGCGTCACGTGCGTGCCCGGCCCGAGCGCCGTCCTCATGGCGCTCGCGGTGTCGGGCCTGCCCGTCGACCGGTTCTGCTTCGACGGGTTCCTGCCGCGCAAGCCGGGGGAGCGGGCCCGCGCCCTGGCCGAGGTCGCCGACGAGCGGCGCACCATGGTCTTCTTCGAAGCCCCGCACCGGCTGGCCGACGCGCTCGCCTCGATGCGCGACGCGTTCGGCGCCGACCGGCAGGCCGCCGTGTGCCGCGAGCTGACGAAGACCTACGAGGAGGTCCGACGCGGCAGCCTCGCCGAGCTCGTCGACTGGGCGGCCGACGGCGTCAAGGGCGAGATCACCGTCGTCGTCGCCGGTGCGCCGCGCCGCGTCGCGTCGCTCGACGACGCCGTCGAGCAGGTGCGCCGACGCGTCGGGCAGGGTGAGCGGCTCAAGGACGCGGCCGGCGCCGTGGCCGCCGAGAGCGGGCTGTCGAAGAAGGCGCTCTACGACGCCGCCGTCGCCCGGGGGTGACTGCGAGAGGGTAGGGGTGGAACAGGGCGGCGTCACACGACGTTGCCGACGACAGTGGCCGGCGCCGACCGCCGGCCCGGTATGTCACCGAAGACACGAGGCAAGGAGCTGGGATGGCTACGATCCGCAACGCGTCCGCGCACTGGGAGGGTTCGCTCATGGAGGGGGCCGGCCAGGTCACCTTCGAGTCGTCGAACCTCGGCACCCACGAGGTCACGTGGGCCTCGCGTGCCGAGCAGCCGGGCGGTCGCACGAGTCCGGAGGAGCTCATCGCCGCCGCGCACTCGACGTGCTTCTCGATGGCCCTGTCGAACGGCCTCGCGCAGGCCGGCACGCCACCGGAGACCATCGACACCAAGGCCGCCGTCACCTTCCAGCCCGGTACCGGCATCACCGGCATCGTGCTCACGGTCACCGGCAAGGTCCCGGGCCTGACCGCCGCCCAGTTCGAGGAGGCCGCCCAGGCCGCCAAGGAGGGCTGCCCGGTCAGCCAGGCGCTCAAGGCCGTGCCGATCAGCCTCGAGGTCAGCTTCACCGAGTGACGCGTCGGCCCCGGCCGACCGCAGACACGCACGAACCGGCGTCCTCCTGGATGGAGGACGCCGGTTCGTCGGTGTCACAACGCTTCTCGACGCGTCAGCTGTCCTCGGCGGTCGACTTGAGCTTCTCGAGCATCGAGAGCCAGAACTGCGAGAACTGCTCGGCCTGCTCGGCGGAGTCGTTGCCGTCCTGCTCGAGCACCACGGTGGTCGGGCCGTCGCCCTCGCCCTCGAGGGTGTAGGTCACCGTGTGGTAGTTCTCCGGCCGGTCCTCCTGTCCCATGAGCGGGCTGTAGTGCGTCATGGAGAGCCGCCTCGGCTCGTCGACCTCGAGCACCTCTCCCTTGTCCTCGTAGGGGCGGCCGTCCATCTCGCCCGCCCACGTGACGGGTCCGCCGACCGACCAGTCGGTCGTCAGGGTCGTCCCGACCATCCACTCCTTGACCCGCTGCGGGTCGGTCAGGGTCTGCCACGTCCTCTCGGGGGACGCGTCGACCACCACCTGCGCCTGTGCCACGTGTCCAGTCATGCCTCCGTCATACCCGCCGGGCGCGTCCGAGTCCGCCGGGTGCCTAGGATTCACCGCATGAGTCATGTCCTGTCAGCCGTCGCCTGGCCGTACACCAACGGCCCGCGCCACATCGGCCACGTGGCCGGTTTCGGCGTGCCCTCCGACGTCTTCAGCAGGTACATGCGGATGGCGGGTCACGAGGTCCTCATGGTCTCGGGCACCGACGAGCACGGCACGCCGATCCTCGTGCTCGCCGAGGAGGAGGGCCTGACGCCGCAGGAGCTCGTCGACAAGTACAACGCCGTCATCGCCCAGGACCTCACCGACCTCGGCCTGTCCTACGACCTCTTCACCCGCACCACGACGCGCAACCACTACGCCGTCGTGCAGGAGCTGTTCCGCCAGGTCCACGCCAACGGCTACATGATCGAGCAGACGAGCAAGGGCGCGATCAGCCCCTCGACCGGCCGCACCCTGCCCGACCGCTACATCGAGGGCACCTGCCCCATATGCGGGTTCCCGGACGCGCGCGGCGACCAGTGCGACAACTGCGGCAACCAGCTCGACGCCGACGAGCTCATCGACCCGCGCAGCAAGATCAACGGCGAGACTCCCGAGTTCGTCGAGACCCAGCACTTCTTCCTCGACCTGCCGGCGCTCGCCGACGCGCTCGGCGAGTGGCTCGACGAGCGCGAGGCCTCCGGGCGCTGGCGGCCCAACGTCATCAAGTTCAGCAAGAACCTCCTCAAGGACGTTCGCCCACGCGCCATGACGCGCGACATCGACTGGGGCATCCCGGTGCCGCTGCCGGGGTGGGAGGACAACCCGAACAAGCGCCTCTACGTGTGGTTCGACGCCGTCATCGGCTACCTCTCCGCGTCGATCGAGTGGGCCCGTCGGCTCGGGCCCGGCCACGAGGAGCGGTGGCGTGACTGGTGGAACGAGCCCGACGCCCTCTCGTACTACTTCCAGGGCAAGGACAACATCACCTTCCACAGCCAGATCTGGCCGGCCGAGCTGCTCGGCTACGCCGGCAAGGGCGACAAGGGCGGCGAGCCCGGGCCGTACGGCGTGCTCGACCTGCCGACCGAGGTCGTCGCGAGCGAGTACCTCACCCTCGAGGGCCGGCAGTTCTCGACGAGCCGCAAGCACGTCATCTACGTCCAGGACATCGTCGCCCGCTACGGCCCCGACCCGATCCGCTACTTCATCTGCGCGGCCGGTCCGGAGAACCAGGACGCCGACTTCAGCTGGGCCGAGTTCGTCCAGCGCAACAACAGCGAGCTCGTCGCGGGCTGGGGCAACCTCGTCAACCGCACCGCGGCCATGATCGCCAAGAGCTTCGGGCAGATCCCCGACCCGGGCCTGCTCGAGCCGGTCGACGAGGAGCTGCTCGAGGCCGTCCGCGGTGGGTTCGCCACGGTCGGGGCCTCGCTCGAGCGGCACCGCCAGAAGGCGGCGCTCGGCGAGGTGATGCGCCTCGTCGGCGAGGCCAACGCCTACGTCTCGCGCACGGAGCCGTTCAAGCTCAAGGGCGAGGACGAGCGCGAGCGGCTCGCCACCGTGCTCCACACGCTCGTCCAGGCGGTGAGCGACCTCAACACGCTCATCTCCCCGTTCCTGCCCCACGCGGCCAACCGCGTCCACACCGTGCTCGGCGGCGCCGGCGACTTCATGCCGATGCCGCGGCTCGAGGTCGTCGAGGACCTCGACGACGACAGCCGCTCCTACCCGGTCATCACGGGGGAGTACTCCACGACGCCGCGCTGGGAGTCGCGCCCGGTCGTCGTCGGCACCCCGATCGCCAAGCCGACGGGCGTCTTCGTCAAGCTCGACCCCGAGGCCGTCATCGAGGCCGAGCGCGGCCGCCTCGGCGGCACGACCCCCGCCACGCCCGACGCATGAGCCCGCACTCCTCGGGGCACCGCGGCCTGCCGGATCGGCCCGACCCTCTGCCGATCGACGTCGTCGACAACCACGTGCACCTCGACATCACGCGCGAGGGTGACGAGCCGTTCGACGTCGCGGAGGCGGTGGCCCGGGCCCGGCAGGTCGGCGTGACGCGGATGGTGCAGGTCGGCTGCGACCTCGACGGCATCGCCTTCACCATTGAGGCCATTGACCGCCACCCCGAGCTGCTCGGCGGAATCGCCTTGCACCCCAACGAGGTTCCGCGTCTGGCAGCCGCCGGCCGGCTCGAGGAGGCGTACGCGGAGGTCGAGCGACTCGCCACGCACGAGCGGGTCCGCGTCATCGGCGAGACCGGCCTCGACTACTTCCGCACCGGGCCCGAGGGCGTCGCGGTGCAGCAGGACGGCTTCCGCTGGCACATCGACCTCGCCAAGCGCACCGGCCGGGCCCTGCAGATCCACGACCGCGACGCCCACGACGACGTCCTGCGCATCCTCGAGGAGGAGGGCGCCCCCGAGCACACGGTGCTGCACTGCTTCTCCGGCGACGCCACGATGGCCCAGCGCTGCGTCGAGCGCGGCTACCTCCTCTCCTTCGCCGGCACCGTGACCTTCAAGAACGCCCGCGGGCTGCGCGACGCGCTCGCCGCCACGCCGCTGTCGAACCTCCTCGTCGAGACCGACGCGCCCTACCTCGCGCCGAGCCCGCACCGCGGCGCGACCAACGCCTCCTACCTCGTGCCGGTGACCCTGCGGGCCATGGCCGGCGTGCTCAACGTCGACGTGCCGACGCTGTGCCGCGCGGTGTCCGAGAACAGCGAGCGCGTCTACGGATCGTGGGCCCGCAGCGACGCCGACGAGGCCTCGGCCAAAACGGGGCAGAACGCCTAGCGCAGCCCGCGACGAACCGCTCGGCGACTGACGGCGTCGTTACCGAAACTTGACCTGACGGGCCCCCGTCGGTCACTGTTGACGACTGTTGGCCGGCTGCAGCCCCGCATCGACCTCGTCCCGACGACGTGAAGAGGAGCCTTTCGAGAGCGCGTTGCACCCGGGTCGTTCGACGTTCGGAGTGTTTTGGTTTCGCGCAATCTCAAGGTCCTCGCCGTTGCCGGCGCCGCCGTCGTCCTCACCGGTGGTGCGGTCGGAGCGGCCCAGCTCGACAAGTCCGTGACCCTCTCGGTCGACGGAAAGACCTCTTCAGCCCACGTGTTCGGCAGCACCGTCGGTGACCTCCTCGACTCCCAGGGCATCAGCACCAAGCCCGGCGACGTCGTCGTCCCCGCCGCCGACAGCCCCCTCAACGACGGACAGTCGGTCACCGTCCGCTACAGCCGTCTGCTGACCCTCACCATCGACGGCAAGCAGCGCCAGATCCGCACCACCGAGAACACGGTCGACGGTGCGCTGCTCGCCCTCGGCGTCCGCAGCGACGGCGCCCGCATCTCGGTGTCGCGCTCGCAGACCATCGGCCGCCAGGGCCTGTCCCTGACGATCGTCACGCCGAAGGCCGTCACGGTCTCCGCCGACGGTCACACCACGACCAAGACCGTGGCCGCCGCCACGGTCGGCGAGGCCCTCAAGCAGCTGGGCGTCAACCTCGGCAAGGCCGACCGCGTCACACCGTCGGCCACGTCGCTGCTGGCCCCCGGCGCGAGGGTCCGCGTCCAGCGCGTGCAGCAGAAGTCGGCCACCGTCACCGAGGCCATCGCCCACGGCACGACGAAGAAGAAGTCCTCGAGCCTGTACACCGACCAGACCAAGGTCTCGCAGGCCGGCAGCGACGGCACCCGCGTCGTCACCGTCCAGCGCACCGTCGTCGACGGCAAGGTCGTCGCGACCAAGCGTCTGTCCGCCAAGGTCACCAAGGCCCCCGTCGACCGCATCCTGCTCGTCGGCACGAAGGCCCGTCCCGCGGCGTCCACCGGCGGCGGTGGCTCGACCGGCGGCTCCGGCGGCTCGATCAACCTGGCCCGCGCCGCGATGTGGGACTCGATCGCCCAGTGCGAGTCGAGCGGCAACTGGCACATCAACACCGGCAACGGCTACTACGGCGGTCTGCAGTTCCTGACCTCCACGTGGCTGGCCTACGGCGGCGGCGACTTCGCCTCGCGCGCCGACCTCGCCTCGCGCGAGCAGCAGATCACGGTCGCCAACCGCGTGTACGCCGACAACGGCACCTCGCAGTGGCAGTGCAAGGCCTGAGCTGACCCCGCTGCGTGACCGGACGCCCACCCGACCTCCCCAGGTCGGGTGGGCGTCCGCGTTCCCGGGTCCCGCGGGCCATAGGGTGAGGTCCATGGCGAAGAAGGACGCGACGGGGAGCGCGCACGCCGAGCCCGCCGAGCCCGTCGCACCGGTGGACGACGCGGCCCTGCTCGGCCCGGCCCAGGTGCGCGAGCTCGCCGAGCGGCTCGAGGTCAGGCCCACCAAGCAGTGGGGGCAGAACTTCGTCGTCGACGCCAACACGGTGCGCAAGATCGTGCGCGTCGCCGGTGTCGGACCGGACGACGTCGTCGTCGAGGTCGGGCCGGGACTCGGCTCGCTGACCCTGGCGCTGCTGCCCGTCGTGCGGCACGTCACCGCGGTCGAGGTCGACCCCCGGCTCGCCGGCGCGCTCGAGGAGACCGTGGCGCGCCTGCAGCCGCAGAACGCCGACAAGCTGCGGCTCGTGGCCGCCGACGCCCTGACGGTGACCAAGCTGCCCAAGCCGCAGCCGACGGCCCTCGTCGCCAACCTGCCCTACAACATCTCCGTACCGGTCGTCCTCTCCTTCCTCCAGCACTTCCCGACCCTCGAACGGGTCCTCGTCATGGTCCAGCTCGAGGTGGCCGAGCGACTCGCGGCCCGGCCCGGCGGCAAGATCTATGGCATCCCGAGCCTCAAGGCCGCGTGGTACGCCGACGTCGAGCTCGCCGGACGCGTCGGGCGCAACGTCTTCTGGCCCGCCCCCAACGTCGACTCGGGGCTCGTGTCGCTGCGGCGTCGCACCCCGCCGGAGACCACGGCGACGCGCGAGGAGGTGTTCCGGTGCATCGACGCCGCGTTCCTCCAGCGTCGCAAGGCCCTGCGCGGCGCCCTCGCGTCGTGGGCCGGCTCACCCGCGCTCGCCGAGGAGGCCCTGCGCGCGGCCGGCATCGACCCGAGGACCCGTGGCGAGCAGCTCGACATCGCGGCCTTCGCGCGGATCGCGGCGGCCAAGCCGCAGGTTGAGCAGCCGGCCACGGGCGGCCCCGCGTGACCCCTAGGGTGGGCGCATGACTGTCGCTCCGACCCTGCCCGGTGCGGTGACCGTGCGGGTCCCGGCCAAGGTCAACCTCGAGCTGCGCGTCGGGCCCCGGCGGCCCGACGGCTACCACTCGCTCGCGACCGTCTACCAGGCCGTGTCGCTGCACGACGAGGTCTCGGTGGCCCGGTGGAACGAGTGGCAGGTCGTGCCCACCGGCACGTACAAGAGCCTCATCCCGACCGACGGCGACAACCTCGCGGTACGGGCGGCCCGGCTCGTCGCGGAGCGGTGGTCGGTCGACGAGGCGCTCTCGATCCGGATCGACAAGGACATCCCGGTCGCCGGTGGCATGGCAGGTGGCTCGGCCGATGCTGCCGCCACGCTCGTCGCGTGCGACCAGCTGTGGGGCCTGGGCCTCGACCGCGACGACCTCGCCGAGCTGGCTGCCGTGCTCGGCAGCGACGTGCCGTTCCCGCTCACGGGGGGCAACGCCATGGGCTCCGGGCGCGGTGAGCAGCTGGCGCCCGTCCTCGCGCGCGGCACCTTCCACTGGGTCTTCGCCATCAGCGACACCGGCCTGTCGACGCCGGAGGTGTACGCCGAGTGCGACCGCCTCCGCGAGCGCGACGGGGTCGACGTCCCCGAGCCGCGCGTCAGCCCCGAGCTGATGGCCGCGCTGCGGTCGGGCGACCCGGCTGCCCTCGGAGCCGCGCTGCACAACGACCTCGAGCCGGCGGCGTTCTCGCTGCGCCCCCAGCTGCGCGAGCTGCGCGACGCCGGCGTCGAGTTCGGCGCCCTCGGCGGCATCGTCTCCGGGTCGGGTCCCACGGTCGCCTTCCTCACCGAGAGCCACGAGGCCGCCCTCGACCTCTCGGTCTCGCTCGCGGCGTCCGACCTGTGCCGCGACCTGCGCCGGGCCAAGGGCCCGGTCCACGGCGCCCACGTCGTCGCCACCCCTCGCGACTGACCGCAGACCGGGGCTGCTCACGGCGATTCCGTGCGCGGCCCGCCCAGGACGTAGGGTCTGCTCCGATGGCCAACCTCGTCTCGCTCGAACGCGTCTCCCTCGTCTTCGGCACCGCCCACGTCCTCGACGACGTCAGCATCGGCGTCCTCACCGGCGACCGCATCGGCATCGTCGGTGTCAACGGCGGCGGCAAGTCGACGCTGCTGCGCGTCATGGCCGGCCTGCAGGAGCCCGACTCGGGTCGCATCAGCAAGCAGGGTGGCGACGACGGCATCCGCATCGGGATGCTGAGCCAGGAGGACGCGCTCGACCCCGAGTGGACGGTGCGCGAGGCCGTCCTCGGCGACCGCCCCGAACACGTCTGGGCCGGCGACCCCCGCATCCGCGACGTGCTCACCGGCCTGCTCGGCGGCATCGGCGCCGAGGCGATGGGCGGCCTCGACAGCCGCGTCGGGCCGAAGTCCGGCGGCGAGCGCCGCCGCCTCGCCCTCGCCCGCCTCCTCGTCGAGGACCCCGAGCTGCTCCTGCTCGACGAGCCGACCAACCACCTCGACGTCGAGGGCGTGGCCTGGCTCGCCGACCACCTGACCAACCACCGCCCCCGCCCGGGCAACGCGACCGTCGCCATCACCCACGACCGCTGGTTCCTCGACGCGTACGCGACGATGACGTGGGAGGTCGAGTCCGGGGGCGTCAGCTCCTTCGAGGGCGGCTACGCGGCCTACGTGCTCGCCAAGGCCGAGCGCGACCGCCTCGCGGGCGTCGTGGCCGAGCGTCGCTCCAACCTCATGCGCAAGGAGCTGGCCTGGCTGCGCCGCGGCGCCCCGGCCCGCACGAGCAAGCCGAAGTTCCGCATCGAGGCCGCCAACGCCCTCATCGCCGACGAGCCCGACCCCCGCAACAACGTCGAGCTCGTGTCGTTCGCGACGCGTCGCCTCGGTAAGGACGTGCTCGACCTCGAGGACGCCACGCTGACGGTCGGCGAGCCGCCGCACGAGCGCACCCTGCTCGACGACGTCACGTGGCGCCTCGCACCGGGCGAGCGCGTCGGCATCGTCGGCGTCAACGGCGCCGGCAAGTCGACGCTGCTGCGCGCCCTCACCGGCGAGGTGCCCCTGAGTGCCGGGCGGCGCAAGATCGGCAAGACCGTCGCCATCGCGCACCTGACCCAGGAGGTGCGCGAGCTCGAGCGCTTCGAGCAGTGGCGTGTCATCGAGGCCGTCGAGGACGTGCGCCAGTACACGACGCTCGGCGGCAAGGAGGTCAGCGCGAGCCAGCTGGCGACGCGTCTCGGCTTCCCGGGCGGCCGTCAGCAGACCCGCGTCGGCGACCTCTCCGGCGGCGAGCGGCGTCGACTCCAGCTGACGCGCCTGCTGCTCACCGAGCCGAACGTCCTCGTGCTCGACGAGCCGACCAACGACCTCGACATCGAGACCCTCACCTCGCTCGAGGACGTCCTCGACGGGTGGGCCGGCACGCTGATCGTCGTCTCGCACGACCGGTACCTGCTCGAGCGGGTCTGCGACCACCAGCTGGCCCTGCTCGGCGACGGCCGGGTACGCGACCTGCCCGGCGGTGTCGACCAGTACCTCGAGCTGCGCGCTGCCGCAGCACGCACCGCGTCGTCGGCGTCGTCGGCGTCGGGTGGGGGAGCGAGCGCGAAGCCCTCGGCAGGCCCGGCCGCCGCGGTGACGACGGCGAGCCCGGCCGAGGTCCGCGAGGCGCGCAAGACGATGGCCCGCGTCGAGAAGCAGCTCTCGCGCCTGGCCGACCGCGAGGAGCGGATCCACGGCGAGATGGCGCAGCAGGCGACCGACCCCGGCGCCCTCGCCGACCTCAACGCCCGGTTCACCGAGCTCGTCGCCGAGCGCGAGGAGCTCGAGCTCGAGTGGCTCGAGGCGGCGGACGTCGTCGGCTAGTGCCGAACCCTTGAAAATATCTTGATATCAAGATACTTTCGGGGCATGGAGATGACTCTGCACCACGTCCAGGTGTCCGGCCCCGCCGGGTGTGAGGACGCCATGCGCGCGTTCTACGCCGGTGTCCTCGGCCTGACCGAGGTGCCCAAGCCAGAGAGGCTGCGCGCCCGCGGCGGTGTCTGGTTCCGGGCGGGCAGCGAGCCCGGCGGCGCCGAGGTGCACGTGGGCATCGAGGACCCGTTCGCTCCGGCGCGCAAGGCCCACCCGGGCATCGCCGTCGCCGACGTCGAGGCCCTCGCCTCCTCGGTCGAGGCCGCCGGGGCCCCGGTCACGTGGGACGAGAACATCCCCGGCCTGCGTCGCTTCCACACCAGCGACCCGGTCGGCAACCGCCTCGAGTTCCAGCAGCGCGTCGACGCGTGAGCGGTCGGTCGGCGTCAGGACGCCGGGTCGCCCGGGCGTGCCTCGAGCGGCGCGAGCATCCGGCGCAGCAGCGACGCGAGCTCTCGCCGGTCAGCGGCGCCGAGCTCGGACAGCAGCGACTTCTCCTGCTCGATGAGGTCGGCCATGGCCGAGTCGACGACGTCACGGCCCGCGGGCGTCAGCCGCACGAGCACGCCGCGCCGGTCGCCCGGGTCGGGGCGCCGCTCGACGAACCCGCTGCGCTCGAGCCGGTCGACGCGGTTGGTCATGGTGCCCGACGTCACGAGGGTCTGCTGGACCAGGGCTCCGGGCGACAGCTCGTACGGCTCGCCCGCGCGGCGCAGCGCCGACAGCACGTCGAAGGCCCACCCCTCGAGCAGGTGCTCGGAGAAGGCGCGACCGCGCGCGAGGTCGAGCCGGCGGGCGAGGCGCGACACGCGCGAGAGCACCTCGAGGGGCGAGACGTCGAGGTCGGGTCGCTCGCGGCGCCAGGCCGCGACGATGTCGTCGACGTCGTCGCCAGCGGGGCGACCCGCGCGGCGGTCCGGGCTCATGGCACCAGCCTAGTCACCATCAAGACTCTTGACGTCGAAGGAAAGTGAGGACGCCGTGTCCGACACGACACCCCCGACCGCGCCTCCCACCCAGGAGCGCACCACCGACTCCGCCTGGGACCCGGGCCAGTACGCCCTCTTCGCCGACCACCGCGGTCGCCCCTTCGCCGACCTGCTCGCCCGCGTCGACGTGCGCGACCCGCAGCTCGTCGTCGACCTCGGCTGCGGGCCCGGCGAGCTGACGCTCGGGCTGGCGCGGCGCTGGCCCGACGCCCGCGTCGTCGGCGTCGACTCCTCGCCGGAGATGCTCGACCAGGCGAGCGCGCTCGACACCGAGGGCCGCGTCGAGTGGGTCGAGTCGTCGGCCGAGGCCTGGGACCCGACCGCGGTGGGTGGGTCCGTCGACGTCCTCGTCACCAACGCGACCCTCCAGTGGGTGCCGACCCACCTGCGGCTCATCCCCGGCTGGCTCGACGCCCTGACGCCCGGGGGCACGTTCGCGATGCAGGTGCCGGCCAACTTCGACGCGCCGTCGCACCGTCTCATGCGTGAGGTGGCGCAGCGGCACCCGCGCGCCGACGACCTGCGCCCCGGCCTCGACCGGGCCGCGGCGGTCGCGCTGCCCGGCACGTACGCGGCGCTCCTGCTCGACCGCACGCCCGAGGTCGACGTGTGGCAGACGACGTACGAGCAGGTGCTCCCGGCCCCCGAGGGCGGCCCGCACCCCGTGCTCGAGTGGGTCCGCGGCACCGGCCTGCGCCCCGTCCTCGGCATCCTCGAGGACGCCGCCGAGCGCGAGGTCTTCGAGCAGGCCTACGCCCGCGAGCTGGAGGTGGCCTACCCGCGTCGGTCCTTCGGGGTGCTCTTCCCCTTCACGCGCACCTTTGCGGTCGCCCGCACCCGACGCGCCTGACGCGCCTGACGCGCCTGACGCGTCGGGGCGTGACGCGTCAGGGCGGGTCGTCGCCCCGGGCGCGCTCCTGCGCGACGACCTCGGTGAGGTCGGCGAGCCGGTGGCGCTGCTGCAGCGGCCGCGCCATCCGGTGGTTGCCCTCGAGGCGCGCGGCGTTGCGGTCGAGGTAGGCCCAGTAGCCGGCGGTGAATGGGCACGCGTCCTCGCCCGTGCGCTTCTTCGGGTCGTACCGGCAGCCGCCGCAGTAGTCGCTCATCCGGTCGATGTAGGCGCCGCCGGACACGTACGGCTTGGTCGCCATGGCCCCGGCGTCGGCGTGCTGGCTCATGCCGACGACGTTGGCCGGCATGACCCAGTCGTAGCCGTCGACGAACCGGGTCTGGAACCACTCGGTCAGCGCGTCGGGGTCGTACCCGCGGTGGGCCGCCCAGCCGCCGAGCACCATGAGGCGCGGGATGTGGTGCACCCAGCCGCGGTCGCGGACACCGGTGAGCGCGTCAGACAGGCAGGCGGCCTCGACCGCGTCGGCGTCGAGCTCGTCGAACCAGCGGGGGAGGGGACCCCGCGCGGCGCCCAGGGCGTTGCGGCGTCGGTAGGAGCGTCCGAGGTGCCAGTAGACGTGCCAGACGTACTCGCGCCAGCCGACGACCTGGCGCACGAACCCCTCGACCGACTCCAGCGGCGCGTCGCCGTCGTGGAAGGCCCGGACGGCCCGCTCGGCCACCTCGACCGGGTCGAGCAGCCCGAGGTTGAGCGGCACCGACAGGAGGCTGTGCGCCATGGCCCAGTCGCCGCGCAGCATCGCGTCCTCGTGGGGGCCGAAGGCGCCGAGCCGATGCGTCACGAACCGGTCGAGCGCGGCGAGCGCCTCGCGTCGGGTCACGGCGAACAGGCGGGGGCCGTCCTGGCCGACGGGGTCGAGCGCGCCGTCCCGGGTCCAGCGGTCGAGGTCCTCGCGCACCTGCGCGTCGATCTCGTCCTCGCGGGGGCGGTAGGGCGGTGGCACGTCGAGGCGCTCGGCGCCCTTCGGCGTCGGCTCGCGGTTGGCCTCGTCGAAGGACCACCGCCCGCCGACCGGGTGCTCGCCCTCGACGAGCAGGTGCAGGCGCAGCCGCTGGAACCGGTAGAACTCCTCCAACCGCACCCGCCGGCGCCCGCCCGCCCACGCGGCGAACTCCTCGCGCCCGAGGGAGTAGCCCGGCGTCGGGTCGATGCCCTCCACCTGCCCCGACGCGTGCAGCCGGCGCACGAACGCGTCGGCGCCCCACGACGTCGGCTCGTACACCCGCACCGGCCGCCCGAGCTGCTCCAGCGCCTCGGCGTAGGTGTCGGTGCGCAGCAGCGTCACCGAGCCGGCGGAGCCCTCGAGCTCGGCGGCCCGGTGGCGCAGCGCCGACAGCACGAGGTGCAGCTTCTGGCGGTGGAACCGCCGGCGGGCCAGGGCCCGCCGGCTCTCGAC
Source organism: Intrasporangium zincisolvens (assembly GCF_034724055.1). NCBI lineage: Bacteria > Bacillati > Actinomycetota > Actinomycetes > Micrococcales > Intrasporangiaceae > Intrasporangium > Intrasporangium zincisolvens. Next base: position 153,678 of record NZ_JAWIIL010000009.1, on the reverse strand, counting down.
GAGCAGGACGCCGTCGCGTCCGACGTCGAAGTGCGGGCCGAGCTGGTCGGCGAAGAGCCAGCGCATCGTCACCCTGGCACCCATACCCGCCACCCGCGCCGCCCCGACGTGGCGTCCCGACGCACCGGGTGGCGCGCCGACGTGTGAGGTCCGCCAACGGTCGGTAAGGCGTCGACCAAGAGGGCCCCATGACGGCACCGTTACCGACGGGTCGAGGTCAATTTCGGGCATTTCCTGACATTTGCGAAAAATCTGTCATGAAATAGGGACTGGCACGTCTTACGGATGACGGCATCGCCGGAGCGTCCCGCTTGGTCAGGGGAGGGAGTGGCTCCTGAGGTCCGCACCCGTGGTGCCGCCAGGTTTCGTCCTTCCGCGATGGTTTCGTGGAGGGGATCATCCGGAAGGGCGAAACCTGCCAGATGTCCCGTGCTGCGAGTCGAGTCGACGCACGCGGCGCGCCGGGGCAGACTGTCCACCACTGGCAAGTGGCTGGAAGGGCTCGAGGTGGCAGCTGACCTGACCATGTGGTCGAGCGAGGCGTGGTCCTCTGCTGCCGACGTGCAGCTGCTCGCCCGCAGCCGGGCGGGGTCGGCCGAGGCGTTCGGCGAGCTGTGGCGGCGCCACCTGCCCGCCGCGTACGCCGTCGCCCGACGCGTCCGCACGCGAACGAGCCCCGAGGACGTCGTGGCCGAGGCCGCCGCCCGCGTCTTCTCCCTCATCAAGGAGGGGCGCGGCCCGGAAGAGCACTTCCGCGCCTACTTCCTGTCCGCCGTGCGCACCGTCGCCCTCGACTCGAGCAGCCGCGACCTGCGCCTCGTGCCCACCGAGGACGACGACCTCGACGCGCTCGCCGACCCGGTCGAGCAGCACGGGCCGGACCTCGGCGACGACGAGACCGTCGCGCTGGTCCGCGAGGCGTTCCGGTCGCTGCCCGAGAAGGACCAGCGCGTCCTGTGGCACACGACCGTCGAGGGCGCCGCCCCGCGCGTCGTGGCCCCGGCCCTCGGGATGAGCGCGAACGCCGTCAGCGTCCGGGCCATGCGGGCCCGCGAGAACCTCCGCGCCCTGTACCTCGACGCGCGCGCCGAGCGCGGCCTCGCCGCGGCCGACACCGACGAGTGCCGCTGGACCATCACCCACCTCGGGGCCCTCGTGCGCGGTCGTCTGCCCAAGCGGCAGACCGAGCGCGCCCAGGCGCACGTCGCCTCCTGCTCCCATGCGGCCCGGCTCGCCGACGACCTGCGCGTCATCCACGACGGCTTCCCGGCCCTCGTCGTGCCGCTGGTCCTCGCGGCCGGGGTGTCGACGCCCGGGTTCATCACAGCCGGTGGCCTCGGGCTGCTCGGCGGCGCGGCGGGTGCCGCGGGTGCTGCGGGCGCTGCGGGTGCGGCCGGCGCCGGTGGGGTCGCGGCGGCATCGTCGTCGGGCGGTGCGGCCGCCGCCGGAACCGGGGCCTCGGGCGCCGGACGCGTGGGCTCGGCCGCCGATGCCATGGGGCAGGTCGCGAGCCGCGTCGCCAGCATCGTGGCCGGTGTCGCCGTGACGGCCGGTGCGACCGGCCTGCTCGGCGGTCCTGCGTCCACCCCCCTGCCTGCCGATGCCGCGCCCCGGCCGGCGGCGTCCGCGTCGGCGAGCCCCGGCACGGGCGCAGCCGCACCCGGTGGCCCTGCCGTGCCGGGTGGGGCCTCGTCGTCCACGGCAGGCGCGTCATCGGCCGCGCCCGGCGCGACCCGCCCCGCGGCGACGAGCGCCGCAGCCGCGGTCCCGTCGGCCGGCTCGCCCACCTCGGGCGCCTCGGGCGCCTCGGGCGCGGTCACCGGCACGCCGGCGCCTCCGGCACCCGGAGGCGCGGGCGCCCCCGGCGCGGGTGGGAGCTCACCGGGCTCCGGTACGACCCCTGGCGCGGGCGGCACGCCGGCCACCCGGCCGCCGTCGACGTCCACGCCGCCGACAACACGTCCGACGCCGCCGCCGACGACGCGTCCGACGCCGCCGCCGACCTCGAAGCCGCCCACCCCACCGCCGACCTCGACCCCGCCCAGCCCGCCCCCCACGTCCGAGCCGCCGCCGAAGCCCTCGAACCCTCCGACGATCTCGGTCAAGGTCATCGCCTCCGGCGACCCGAGCCGGTTCAGCCTGTCGGTCCGCACATCGGTCGAGGGCCGGCTGCGCCTCACGGTCTCCAACACCTCGGGCGCCGGCACGCTCCGGGCCTCCAACAGTGCCTGGACGTGCTCGAGCACCGGTAGTGCCCGCGTCGCCTGCACCGGGTCGGCGTCCGGCGGACGCGTCCAGCTGACCCAGGGCGGCCTCGGGGGTCTGTCGCCGATCACCGTCGTCGTGACCGACGGCGCGGGCGACACCTACCGACGGACCTTCTTCGGCTGACCGCAGCTGGAGTCGGAGTCCCGGTCCGCGTCCGGTCCGCGTCCCGGTCCGCGGCCGGGTCTGAGCCGGTGTCGTCAGCGGCGCGGCACAGTGACGAGCCGCGGGCTCCGGTCGAGGCCCGAGAGGCCGTTCCACGCGAGGTTGACGAGGTGGGCGGCCACCTGGTCCTTCTTGAACTTGCGCTTGTCGAGCCACCACTGCCCGGTCAGGGCCACCATCCCGACGAGCATCTGGGCGTGGATCGGGGCCGACTTCGGGTCGAGGCCGCGCGACTTGAACTCGGCCGCGAGCAGGTGCTCGACCTGCGAGGCGACCTCACCGAGGACGCTGGCGAAGGAGCCGGTGGACTGCCCCGGGGGAGAGTCGCGCACGAGGATCCGGAACCCGTCGGGGTCGCTCTCGACGTAGTCGAGCAGTGCGAGGGTCGCGCGCTCGAGGAGCATCCGGGCCCCGTCGCGCTCCTCGAGGGCTCGGGTGATGCCGCCGAGCAGCGCCTGGATCTCGCGATCGACGACGACGGCGTAGAGACCCTCCTTGCCGCCGAAGTGCTCGTAGACCACGGGCTTGGAGACGTTCGCCTTGGCCGCGACCTCCTCGACCGTCGTGGCCTCGAAGCCCTTCTCGGCGAAGAGCCGGCGCCCGACGCTGATGAGCTGCTCGCGCCGCTCGGGGCCGGTCATCCGGGCGCGGGTGCGCGGCCGCGGCGTCCGTTCGGGGCGGTCCCGCGCGGCGTCCGTGGCGTCCGTGGCGTCCGCGTCGTCCCTGTCGTCCCTGTCGGCGGTCACGTCGTCATGGTGCCACCCGGTCGGGACCGGAGGGCGGGGCTCCCACGGACCGGGCGCGTCGGGCGAGGGGACGAACCGGCACGCATGGCGCACCGCGACACGCGCACCGAGTCCGCATCGACCAATCCGCACACGAGAGGGCCCTGTGTGTCGCACACTTGGGTCTCTCTCCACACCCGAAAGGACCACGGTGTCTGCGAACGCCGTCGGTGCGACACCCGACTCCACCCCGCTCGTCGATCTCACGGACGTCGACCTGCTCGACCGTGTGCGGCACGGCGACGACGACGCGTTCGTCGTCCTCTGGCGCCGCCACCTGCCGGCCGCCCAGGCCGTCGCGGTGCGCTTCCGGGGCCGCGTCGCGCCCGAGGACCTCGTCGCCGAGGCATCGGCCCGGATGCTGCGCCTGCTGCGCGAGGGTGCCGGTCCGCGCGACAACTTCCGGGCCTACTTCACCTCGACGGTGCGGACGGTCGGTGTCGACGCGGTGCGCCGCGACATGAGCGCACTGCCCACCGACGCCGCCGACCTCGACCGCGTGGCGGGGACCGAGGTCGACGACGATCCCGAGGAGGACCTCGGCAGCGGCCTCGTCCGTGAGGCCTTCGCGCGGCTGCCCGAGCGGGAGCGCCAGCTGCTGTGGATGACGATGGTCGACGGCGCGGCCCCCCGGGCCGTCGCCCCGCGCCTCGGGGTGTCGGCCAACCTCGTCAGCGTCCGGGTCATGCGCGCCAAGGAGGCGCTGCGCGGGCACTACCTCGACGTGTGGGTCCAGCAACGCAGCGCCGAGTGTGAGAGCCCCGAGTGCCGCTGGACGCTCGACCACCTCTCCGCCCACGTCCGCGGCCGCTCGACGCCGCGCCGGCGCGCGAAGGTGGAGGCGCACCTCGCCTCCTGTCCGCGCGACGCGGCGCTCGCCGACAACCTGCGCCGGATCAGCACCGGGTTCGCCGGACTCGTCCTGCCGTTCCTCGTCGCCGGCGCGAGCCAGGCCCTCGGGTCGGGTGTCGGCCAGGGCGCGGGCGGTCTGCTCGTGACCGGCGGGGCCGGTCTCGGCGGGGCGTCCGGGATCGGGGCGGGAGCGGCCGGAGGCGCTGCCTCTGCGGGTGGCGCCGGCGCTGCTGGTGCTGCCGGTGCTGCCGGCGCTGCCGGTGCTGCGGGTACTGCCGGTGCCGCGGGTGCTGCGGGTGCCGGGACAGCCGCGATGTCAGGCGGCGTCGCGTCCGGCGCCTCGACGCTCGTCACCGGCGTCGCGACCGCTGCAGGAAGCGCCGGCGTCGGTGGTGCGGCCACGGCCTCGACCGCGGCGGTCGCCACCGTGTCGACGGCGGGCGCTGCCGGCGTCACCACTGCCTCGGCTGTCGCGACTGGTGCGGCCGCGTCCGGCGTCGCGTCGGGTGTCGTGTCCGGCGCCATCGCGTCGGGCGCCGCGGTCGCTGGCGCCGCGCTCGTGCCGGTCGCCGTCGTCGCGGGCGGCGCGACGATCGGGGGGCTCACGATCTCCCCACCCGTTGCCACGGCCGTCGCGGGCATCGTCATCGGCCTCGGCGTCGCGGCGCCCGCCGTCGTGCTGACCCACGGCACCAACGAACACTCGGTCGTCCAGCAGCACCCGTCGTCCTCGGCGAACCGCGCGCCGCGCCCCGGCGGTGCCATCGCGCCGACCACGCTGCCCGACCTCGGGTCGGCCGTCGGGGGAGCGGTCGGTGGTGCCGTCGTCGCGCCGGTCATCTCCGCCACGGTCCCCGTCGCCCTCACCACCTCGGCCGCCGCCCCGGCCGCCCCGACACCGACGAGCACTGCCGTGTCGACGCCTTCGGCCACCGCGTCCGCGACGGCCGGCCCCGCGCCCGACCCGTCGGCCGCCCCGACGCCGTCGGCGCCGCCACCAGCAGCTGCCGATCCGGCCCCCGCACCCTCCGCCTCGGCCCCGGCCGAGCAGCCGACGCTGCCCGCGCCCGCGGGTGTCGTCGGCCCCGGCGACACGGCGACCGCCCAGGGCTCAGGCTCAGGGTCGGGCTCCACACCGGCCGGTGCGCCGGCGGACGGCGGGGCGGGCGCGGCGGCCTCCACCCCGGGCAGCTGACCGAGGACGCACACCGTCGAGTCCGCTGCGCCTTTCGTGGCCGACGGCACACCGTGTCCGGTGGGTCGGCGACCGCGACGTGTGCGGCTGCGGCCGGCTGGGCCCGGACGCACCTCGGCGCTGCACTACCCTGTGCACGTCCTCGTGGACGTTCCCCGGTTGGTCTGCCGGCAGGGCCCGCCTGACTTTGAATCAGGACTAGCGACGTAGGTTCGACTCCTACCCGGGGAGCAAGCTCGACGCGCTGCGAAGCGAGCGCCGAGCGGGTCCCCGGCAGGAGTCGGGAGGAGCGAGGCACGAGCGACGGTGCCCTACCCGGGGAGCAAGCTCGACGCGCTGCGAAGTGAGCGTCGAGCGGGTCCCCGGCAGGGGTCGGGAGGAGCGAGGCACGAGCGACGGTGCCCTACCCGGGGAGCACGCTCGACGCGTCGGGCGGGGCGTCGCTGTGAGCGGCGTCACGCCTCGCCCACGGGCGCGCCGGAGGCACCGCGAGCCCCGAGTAGAGTGGCGGCGGCGCACCCCCGGTGCCACCGCGTACGCACCTGCTCGACGGCCGGTCCGGGGCTGCAAGGCACCGCACCCGACGACAAGGAGCTGCGCCCCGTGAGCGATCTGCGGCCGACCGCCGTGATCGTCCTCGCCGCCGGCGAGGGCACACGCATGAAGTCCACGACCCCCAAGGTCCTCCACACGATCGGCGGCCGCAGCCTCGTGGCCCACGCGATCCGGGCGGCCCGCGGGACCAGCCCGGACCACCTCGCGGTCGTCGTGCGGCACGAGCGGGACCGCGTCGCCGAGCACGTGGCGCAGGTCGACCCGGACGCCGTCATCGCCGACCAGGACGAGGTCAAGGGCACCGGCCGCGCCGTCGAGTGCGCGCTCGAGGCGCTCCCGCAGGGCCTGAGCGGCACGGTCGTCGTCACCTACGGCGACGTCCCCCTCCTCACCGCCGACACCCTCTCGGGCCTCGTCGCGGCGCACACCTCGAGCGGCAGCGCCGTCACCGTCATCACCTCCACGCTGGCCGACCCCACCGGCTACGGCCGCGTCATCCGCGGCGCCGGCGGCCACGTCGAGGCGATCGTCGAGCAGAAGGACGCCACCGACGAGCAGCGCGCGATCCGCGAGGTCAACAGCGGCCTCTACGCCTTCGACGCGGTCGTGCTGCGCGAGGCGCTCGCGGAGGTCGGCACCGACAACGCGCAGGGCGAGAAGTACCTCACCGACGTCGTCGCCATCGCGCGCTCCCGCGGCCTGGCCGTCGACGCCCACCTCGTCGCCGACCTGTGGCAGACCGAGGGCGTCAACGACAAGGCGCAGCTGGCCCGGCTCGGCGCCGAGCTGAACCGCCGCATCGTCGACCAGGCCATGCGTGACGGTGCCATCGTCGTCGACCCGGCCACGACGTGGATGGACGCCGACGTCACCGTCGGCCCCGACACCGTCGTCCGCCCGAACACCCAGCTGCTCGGCGCGACGACGATCGGACGCGACTGCGTCGTCGGCCCCGAGACGACGCTGACCGACACCGAGGTGGGTGACGGCGCGAGCGTCGTGCGCACCCAGGCCGAGCTGGCCCAGATCGGGCCCGACGCGACCGTCGGGCCCTTCTCCTACCTGCGCCCCGGCACGGTCCTGGGCCGGGCCGGCAAGATCGGCGGCTTCGTCGAGACGAAGAACGCCCGCATCGGCGACGGCGCCAAGGTGCCGCACCTGACCTACTGCGGCGATGCGACGATCGGCGAGGGCGCGAACATCGGCGCCGGCACGATCTTCGCCAACTACGACGGCGTCACCAAGGGCCACACGAACGTCGGCCGGTGGAGCTTCGTCGGCAGCAACTCGGTCATCGTGGCGCCGCGGACGATCGGCGACGGCGCCTACGTGGCCGCCGGTTCGGCGGTCGTCAGCGACGTCGCGCCGGGGCAGCTGGCCGTGACCCGCGCGCAGCAGCGCAACATCGACGGCTGGGTGGCGCGCCGACGCGCCGGCACGAAGACCGACGAGGCGGCACGGACCGCCGTTGACGCCGAGGCGGCACTCGCCGGTGAGGCAGGAGCCGTGGTCGAGAACGACCGGCTCACCAGCGACGAGAAGGGCGCCCAGGCATGACCGGCATCAACAAGACCACCGAGAAGCACCTCATGGTGTTCTCCGGCCGGGCGCACCCGCAGCTCGCGCAGGAGGTGGCCGACGCGCTCGGCACCAGCCTCGTGCCGACGAGCGCCTACGACTTCGCCAACGGCGAGATCTACGTGCGCTACGAGGAGTCGGTGCGCGGCTCCGACGCCTTCGTGCTCCAGAGCCACACCGCGCCGATCAACGAGTGGATCATGGAGCAGCTCATCATGATCGACGCGCTCAAGCGCGCCTCGGCCAAGCGCATCACGGTCGTGCTGCCGTTCTACGGCTACGCCCGCCAGGACAAGAAGCACCGCGGCCGCGAGCCGATCTCGGCCCGCCTCATGGCCGACCTCTTCAAGACGGCCGGCGCCGACCGCCTCATGGCGATCGACCTGCACACCGCCCAGATCCAGGGCTTCTTCGACGGCCCGGTCGACCACCTCATGGCGATGCCGATCCTGTCGGAGTACGTCGGCGAGAAGTACGGCCACCTCGACCTCGCCGTCGTCTCGCCCGACGCCGGCCGCATCAAGGTCGCCGAGGACTGGTCGACGCGCCTCGGCGGTGCGCCCCTGGCCTTCATCCACAAGACGCGCGACATCAACCGGCCCAACGAGGTCGTCGCCAACCGCGTCGTCGGTGAGATCAAGGGCCGCGTCTGCATCCTCGTCGACGACATGATCGACACCGCGGGCACCATCACCAAGGCCGCCGACGCCCTCATCGAGCAGGGCGCGGAGAAGGTCGTCATCGCCGCGACGCACGCGATCCTGTCGGGCCCGGCCGTCGACCGGCTCAAGGCCTGCAAGGTCGACGAGGTCGTCGTGACGAACACGCTGCCGATCCCCGAGGACCGACGCTTCGACAAGCTGTCGGTGCTGTCCATCGCGCCGCTCGTGTCGATGGCGATCAAGGAGGTGTTCGAGGACGGCTCTGTGACGAGCCTCTTCGACGGCAAGGCCTGATCGCCAACGCGTCAGGCGCGGGCGCGTCGGGCCCGGTAGGCGGCGGTGTGCGCGCGGGCCGCGCATCCGCCCTCGCAGTAGATCCGTGACCGGTTGCGCGACAGGTCGACGACGACGTCGTCGCAGTCCTGTGCCGCGCAGACGCACAGCCGGTCGAGCTCGCCGGCCCGGACGACGTCGACGACGGCGAGGGCGGCCTCGACGGCCATCCGCCGGGCGAGGGGGGCGTCGGACGGGGTGGCGTGCACGTGCCAGCCCGAGTCGTCGTGCTCGACGAGCTGGGGGAGGGCCGCGCCCTCGGCGAGCAGCTCGTTGACGAGCCGGACGACGCCGGCCTCGTCGCGCTCCCAGAGCCCCCGCAGCCGCGGCCGCAGGGCACGCACCGCGTCGAGCTCGGCGGCGTCGCGGTCGAACCGGCCGGTCCAGCGCTGCTCGGCGTAGAGGGCAGTCAGATCCTCGATGGTGAGCAGGACGTCCTCGGCCGAGTCCCCGGGCAGGGTGCCGGGCATCGTGTTGACGAGGGCGGCCGCGGCGTGGAGCGCCGCCTCGGTGTCATGGGTGAACACGCTCTTGACTCCTGACGTCACGGATCGCTACCGTCAGGAGTCTAATCGCAGACGGTCCTAACAGGGTGACTCACCGCCGGGGCCGGACGCGTCACCCGAACCGCACCGCCCGGAGGTCACCGTGTCCGCGGAGCCCACCACCCCGACGCCCGGCCTCGCGCCGCCGTCGACCGCGCCCGGCCCGACCGACCCTCCCGTCCTCGAGTGGGGCCCGGAGGATGCCGTCGGGGCCGCCGGCCGCCACCCGCTGCTCGGGCTCGGCGTCGCCCTCGCGTCGGCCGCCGCCTTCGCGACCTCCGGTGCCTTCGCCAAGCCGCTGCTCCTCGCCGGCTGGGCCCCCGGTGCCGTCGTCACCCTGCGGATCACGCTGGCCGCGCTCGTCCTGCTCGTGCCGACCTTCGTTGCGCTTCGCGGCCGCTGGGGCGTGCTGCGGCGCAACGGCCGCGCCGTCGTCGGGTACGGGCTCACCGGTGTCGCGGGCTGCCAGCTGGCCTACTTCAACGCCGTGACCCACCTGTCGGTCGGCGTCGCGCTCCTGCTCGAGTACCTGGCGCCCGTCCTCATAGTCGGCTGGCTCTGGGCCCGGCACCGACGCGCCCCGCGCCGCCTCACCCTGGCCGGCATCGGACTCGCGGTCGTCGGGCTCCTCCTCGTCCTCGACGTCACCGGGGGAGCGCGGCTCGACCTCGCCGGGGTCCTCTGGGGCCTCGGGGCGGCCGTCTGCCTCGTCCTCTACTTCCTCCTCGCCGACCACGTCGACGCCGACCTGCCCCCGATGGCGCTCGCCGGCGCCGGGCTCGTCGTCGGGGCCGTCGTGCTCTGGGCCGCCGGGCTCATCGGCGTCATGGACATGACCCGTGGCGCCGACATCGTGACGCTCGGCGGCGCGGACGTGCCGTGGTGGGTGCCGGTCCTCGTCATCGCGCTCGTCGCCGCGGCGTTCGCCTACGTCACCGGGATCGCCGCCGTGCGGATGCTCGGGGCGAAGGTCGCCTCCTTCGTGGCCCTGACCGAGGTGCTCTTCGCCGTGCTCTTCGCCTGGATCGTGCTCGGCGAGCTGCCGACGGCGCTCCAGCTCGCCGGTGGCCTGCTCATCGTCGGCGGCGTCGTCGCGGTGCGCGCGGACGAGGCCCGGGCGCCCGACGCCGTTCCGGCGGCTGCGAAGCCGTCGTCGACGGACTAGCCGCCCCGCCCGAGGCGGGGCGGCCGAGAACGCTCACGGCGTGGCGCTGAAGACGACGTCGACCCAGTAGTTGCTGGACTGCCAGGTGTTGTTGGGGAAGGCGCTGGAGCCGTTGTAGACGTAGACGCCGTTGCCTCCGCTCGTGCCGTCCTGCAGGGCGTGCAGGGGCGGGTTGTCGACGCCGGTGGTGGCGAAGAAGCTGTTGTCGCCGGCGTAGTGGCCGACCGGGGCGAAGTACGAGGCGACGTAGACCGTGCCTGCGGTGATCGACACGGGCGCGGCGAAGGTGACCTGCTGCCAGCCTGTGGCGGTCTTGTTGGTGAAGGTCGCTGTGGCCATCCTTGTGCCGCTGGTCGTCCAGAGGCTGCCGGTGTGGGTGCCGGTGTTGCCGGTGCCCTTGTAGAACCGGATGCCGGTGACCTGGCCGTTGACGTCCGAGGTGAACTTCGTGCCGAGCTCGACCGCGGAGCTGTCGTTGATGCTCGGGCTGGTCGGTGTGGCGGTGCTGGCCCAGATGGTGCAGGCGGTGCACCCCGTCACCACCGCGGGCGTGACGCTGTTGGAGGCGGTGGAGTCGGGTCCGGTGCCGATGGCGTTGGTGGCCGAGACCTTGAAGGTGTAGGCGGTGCCGTTGGTCAGGCCGGTGACGGTCGTGGTGGTGGCCGGCGGGGTGCCGGTGACGGTGGTCGGGGTGCCGGCGGTGGTGCCGGCGTAGGGGGTGACGGTGTAGCCGGTGATGGCGCTGCCGCCGTTGGCGGGCGCGGTCCAGGACACGGTGGCCTGCTTGTCGCCGGCGGTCGCGGTGACGCCGGTGGGCGCGGCGGGTGCGGTGGGTCCGGTCGGGGTGACCGCGGCGGAGGCGGTGGAGTCGGGTCCGGTGCCGATGGCGTTGGTGGCCGAGACCTTGAAGGTGTAGGCGGTGCCGTTGGTCAGGCCGGTGACGGTCGTGGTGGTGGCCGGCGGGGTGCCGGTGACGGTGGTCGGGGTGCCGGCGGTGGTGCCGGCGTAGGGGGTGACGGTGTAGCTGGTGATGGCGCTGCCGTTGTTGGCGGGCGCGGTCCAGGACACGGTGGCCTGCTTGTCGCCGGCGGTCGCGGTGACGCCGGTGGGCGCCGCAGGTGCGGTCGCCGCTCCGCCGGTGGTGGAGAAGACGACGTCGACCCAGTAGTTGGCTCCCTGGAAGGTGTTGTTGGGGAAGGCGCTGGAGCCGTTGTAGACGTAGACGCCGTTGCCTCCGCTCGTGCCGTCCTGCAGGGCGTGCAGGGGCGGGTTGTCGACGCCGGTGGTGGAGAAGAAGCCGGTGTCGCCGGCGTAGTGGCCCACGGGGGCGAAGTACGAGGCGACGTAGACCGTGCCTGCGGTGATCGACACGGGCGTGGCGAAGGTGACCTGCTGCCAGCCTGTGGCGGTCTCGTTGGTGAAGGTCGCGGTGGCCAGCCTGGTGCAGCTGGTCGTCCAGAGGCTGCCGGTGTGGGTGCCGGTGTGGCCGGTGCCCTTGTAGAACCGGATGCCGGTGACCTGGCCGTTGACGTCCGACCTGAACTTCACCCCGAGCTCGACCGCGGAGCTGTCGTTGTGGTTGGGGTTGGCCGGGGTGGCGGTGCTGGCCCAGATGGTGCAGGCAGCGCAGCCGGTGGGTCCGGTCGGGGTGATCGCGGCCGAGGCGGCGGAGTCGGGTCCGGTGCCGATGGCGTTGGTGGCCGAGACCTTGAAGGGGTAGGCGGTGCCGTTGGTCAGGCCCGTGACCGTCGTGGTGGTCGCGGGCGGGGTGCCGGTGACGGTGGTCGGGGTCCCGGCGGGGGTGCCGGCGAAGGGGGTGACGGTGAAGAAGGTGATGGCGATGCCGTGGTTGGCGGGCGCGGTCAAGGACACGGTGGCCAGCTTGTCGCCGGCGGTGGCGGTGACGCCGGTGGGCGCGGCGGGTGTGGTGGGTCCGGTCGGGGTGATCGCGGCGGAGGCGGTGGAGTCGTGTCCGGAGCCGATGGCGGTCGTGGCCGAGACCTAGCACGTGTAGGCGGTGCCGTAGGTCAGGCCGGAGACGGTCGTGGTGGTCGCCGGCGGCGTGCAGCTGACGCGGGTCGGGGTGCCGGCGGTGGTGCCGGCGTAGGGGGCGCCGGTGTAGCTGGTGATGGCGCTGCCGGTGGTGGCGGGCGCGGTCCAGGACACGGTGGCCAGCTTGTCGCCGGCGGTGGCGGTGACGCCGGTGGGTGCCGCCGGTGCGGTCGGCGCCCCGCTCGTCGTGGAGAAGACGACGTCGACGTAGTAGCCCTCCGACTGGAACGTCAGGTTCGGGAAGCCGCTCGAGGTGCCGTACCGGTAGAGACCGTTGCCGCCGCCCACGCCGTCCTTGAGGGCGTGCAGGGGTGGGCTGTCGACGCCGGTGCTGAAGTAGAACGAGTCGGCGGCGTAGTGGCCGTTGGGCGCGAAGAACGAGGCGACGTAGCCGGTCCCCGCCGTGACGGACACGGGCGTGGCGAAGTTCACCTGCTGCCAGCCGGTGGCGGTCTCGTTGGTGAAGGTCGCCGAGGCGAGCTTGGTGCCCGTCGAGGTCCACAGGCTGCCGACGTGGGTGCCGGTGTTCAGTGCACCCTTGTAGAACCGGATGCCGGTGACCTGCCCGTTGACGTCCGAGGTGAACCTCGTGCCGAGCTCGGTGGAGCTGGTGTCACCCTGGTCCGGGGTGCTCGGCACCGTCGAGGCCGGCCAGATCGTGCACGGGGTGCACGAGACCGCCTGTGGGGTCACGGGGCTCGAGGCCGCGGAGTCAGGGCCGGTGCCGACCGTGTTGGTGGCCGACACCTTGAAGGTGTACGCCGTGCCGTTGGTCAGGCCGGTGATCGAGGCGGACGAGTCCGGCGGGTTGCCGGTGACCCTGACGGCGGTCTGCGCCGTCGTGCCGACGTACGGGGTGACGGTGTAGCTGGTGATCGGGCTGCCGCCGTCAGGTGGCACGCCCCAGCTCACCTGCGCCGAGCCGTTGCCCGGTGTCGCCGTGACGCTCGTGGGAGCGGCCGGAGCGGTGGCGGGGCCGGTGTTCGTGTTGAAGAGCACGTCCACCCAGTAGTTCGTCGCCTCGTCGGTCTGTGTCGGGAACGCGCTGCTCGCGGTGTTGAGGAAGATCCCGTTGGTCGTCCCGTTGGTGTTGCGCAGGGCGTGCAGGGGTGGACTGTCGACCCAGCCGCTCGCGTAGGGCCCCGGGGAGGGCGGCGGGTAGAGGTAGGACTGGTCCGCCGCCGTGTGACCTCGCGGTGCGAAGTACGACGCGACGTAGGTGACGTTGGCGTTGATCGCCACCGGGCTCGCGAAGGTGACCTGCTGCCAGCCCGACGCGGTCTCGTTGGTGAAGGTCGCACTCGCCAGCTTGGTGCCGGTCGAGCTCCACAGGTTGCCGACGTGGGTCCCGGTGTTGGCCGTGGACTTGTAGAAGCGGATGCCGGAGACGAACCCCGACGCGTCGGACCGGAACTTGATGCCGACCTCGGTCGCCGTCGCGCTGCCGGAGTCGCCCACGCCGGGCGTGGCCCCGGTGCCCCAGACCGAGCACGTGCAGCCCACGTTGACCGGCACACCCGCAGCGGGAGCCTCGAGGTTGCCGCTGTCGTCGACAGCCCGGGTCTTGATCGTCGTGCTCGGGTTGCCGTGCGCCACCCAGCTGTAGCTCCAGCTGGTCGTCCCCGTCGCGGGGTGCCACGTGACTCCCTTGTCGGTCGAGACCTCGACCCCGGCGACGATCCCGCCGGTGTCGGCGGCCGTGCCGGAGATCGTGATCCGGCCGCCGTCGCCCAGGTTGGCGCCGCTCGTCGGGGTCGTGATCGTCGACGTCGGGGCGGTCGTGTCGGTGGAGGCCGTTGCCGTGGACAAGCCGCTGATGACGGCATACGGCTGGGCACCCATGTCCGCGAAGAGGTTCACGGTCGCCTGCTGCATGTTGACGTCAGGTGTCGAGCCGGGGTCGGAGAGGCCCCACGACCACTGCACGGTGCCGGCGCCGAAGACCAGGGCGCCGCTCGCGGCGCGGTACATCGTGAGGTTGTGGGTCGCGGTCTGGCTCGACTGCGTCGTGCCCCCGTAGTCGGTGAAGACCTCGGCCGTGGTCGATGTCGTGGACGACAGGCGGAACAGGCCGGCCGGCCGGAATCCGTTGTCGGGGTCCATGTCCCACTCGTAGCCCAGCGTCCCGACGCCGGCGCCGAGGGTCGCGGTCTGGCCGTTGCCGAGTCTCGCCACCGCGGTGTTGCGCCAGAGCCGCAGCTTCGAGTACTGCGACGGCACCTTGATGTCGGTGGTCCCGGAGTTGACGAGGAACTGCTGACCCGTCAACGCGTTCTGGGGGTTGCCGCCGTCGGCGGGAGGGCTGAACCGGGGGTCCTGCCACGTACCGGTCCACGTCGGCGGGTCCTGCGGGTCCGTGGGTGCGTTGTAGTGGGTCTCCTTGTAGCAGACCAGGGTTCGGTTGGCCGTGTTCGTCCCGTCGATGCTGTTCTGGAAGCGCGTCTTCCAGAACACCTCGTTGCCGCTGAAGAAGGCGAGGTTGACTCCGGCGTCGCGGGCCGCCTCGACGTTGGTGCGCTGGTTGCCCGACCAGTACTCGTCGTGCCCCGAGGACATGAACACCTTGTGGTTGCGCAGCAGGGCCCCACCCGCGGCGGTCCCCGTGTCGACGCCGCTGCTGTAGGCCACGTCGTACCCGTTGGCCTCGAGGAAGCGGATCATCGGGTACTCGGAGTACATGAGCCAGCTGCGGCCGCCGTCGTCCAGCGCCGTGTGCCACGGCCGGTTGTAGGACACCATCGACGCGCCCTTGTAGGCGTCCGGGTTGCCGGGCGGGCAGCTGGTGGTGCACGTGTAGAGGCTGTTGCCCCCGTAGGTGTTGTAGGCCTGCCACGTCTGGTCGGAGGTCTGGACCAGCAGGTCCGAGTGGCTGGCGTCGTTGCGCACGACGAAGGGGATGAGGCTCGCACCGTTCGTGTCGGTGCGCACGAGCCTGGCGAGGTAGACGCCGGACACGGCCGTCGCCGGCACCGTCCACGACGCCGACACCGCCCAGTTGCCGCAGTCGACGAGGCCGGTGGTGTTCTGGACGATGCACGCAGGCTGCGTCTGGGGCAGGGTCGCGGAGGGCTGCACGTTGGGTGCGACCAGGCGCGCTCCGTTGCCCTGGTAGTAGCCCATCCGGTAGATGTCGATGCGGTAGGCCCGGGCCGGCGTGCTGACCTTGAACGTGACGGTCTCGCCGACGTTGACGCTCATCGACGTCGCGAAGCCCTGGATCGTCGAGTCGCCGGCGCCGCTGACCTGCCAGCTGCTCGGCGCGGTGCCCGGCTGGGTGTTCTCGCAGGCGATGACGTTCACGACGGGCGGTCCGCACGGGCCGGCTCCTGCGGCCGGCCCGGCCGGGATGCTGACGATCGCGGCGAGCGCCCCGATGAGGCAGGCCACCACGAGCGCGGCGGTGCGGCGCAGACGGCGTCGGGCGTGCCGCCCCACCTGCGCTGCCCCTACGAACAGACGAGACCGGCTGATACGACCCGATGAGAGCATTGCTACCGCCTTTACCCCCCGGCGCAGCGTGCACCGGCCCACCCTTGTCGGCGCATCGCGCGCGGCCCGGGTCCCCACCTCGTCAGCCGGCTGCGCCTGCTTGAGCGTAGAACGGCTCGAGGCGGCGGTGGCCGGGAATCCGTTATGTCTGCCGTGTGCCGTCCGTCGACCGGGCGGCCGCACCGACAGGACAGATTTCGTGCGGACGCGACTGTCCACTACGATCGAGCAGTTGCCTCGGCGAGGGACGGTGCACGGCTGCGAGAGCAGGACGTGCCGAGGTCCGTGATCGACGCGGTGGCCTGACGTGGAGCTCTCCACGGTCGGGTTCGCCTCTGCGTGCGCACCTCACCGCCCACCTGCTCCGTCACCGCCGACCCACCGCGCGTCGTCCCGCGCCGAGGCCGACCACATCATCGCTCGTCCCACGACCCCCCCGAGAACCAGGAGTCCCCGTGTCCTCCGACATCACCAAGCTCGTCGCCATCAAGCGCACGGAGTTCGGCAAGGGCGCTGCCCGCAAGATCCGCCGCTCCGGCAACATCCCCGCCGTCATCTACGGCCACGGCACCGAGCCGGTCCACATCTCGCTGCCGGGCCACGACACCATGCTCGCGCTCAAGCACGTCAACGCCCTGCTGACGATCGTCGTCGAGGGCGACGAGCAGCTCGCGCTCGCCAAGGACGTCCAGCGCGACCCGATCAAGCCCGTCATCGAGCACGTCGACCTCGTCGTCGTGCGTCGCGGCGAGAAGGTCACCGTCGACGTCCCGGTCCACCTCGAGGGCGAGGCCGCCGCGGAGACCGTCGTCACGCTCGACCACTCCACGCTGCAGCTGCTCGTGGCCGCCACCGACATCCCCGAGAACGTCGTCGTCTCGGTCGAGGGCCTCGAGGCCGGCACCCAGGTGCTCGCCGGCGCCGTCGAGCTGCCCTCGGGCGCCGAGCTCGTCACCGACGCCGAGGCGCTCGTCGTCAACGTCACGCAGGCAGTGTCCGCCGAGGCCCTCGAGGCCGAGCTCGCCGAGGCCGAGGCCGAGGCCGGCATCGAGCGCGAGGAGCACGAGGAGACCGCCGAGGGCGAGACCGCCGAGGCAGCCGAGGGCGAGTCCGCCGAGGCGAAGGCCGAGGGCGACGAGGCCTGAGCCTCTCTCCACCCGCGTCCACGGGCCTCGTCCGAGCCATCGCTCGGCGGGGCCCGTGTGCGCGTCCGGGGCAACCCAACCCGTGGGACCCTGCACGCACCCACCCGCAGCACAGACCGACAGGATCGAAGACCGCATGGACACCTGGCTCGTCGTCGGGCTCGGAAACCCTGGACCCGCCTACGCCGGCAACCGGCACAACGTCGGAGCCATGGCGCTCGACGAGCTCGCCCTCCGGGCGGTCGGCGGACGCGCGGTCCTCAAGTCGCACAAGGCTGGTCGCGCCGCCGTCGCGGAGGCGCGGTTGCGCGTCGGTGGCCCCAAGGTCGTGCTCGCCGTGCCGACGACCTACATGAACGAGTCGGGCTCCCCCGTCGCCGGTCTGTCCAAGTACTACGACGTGCCGCCCGAGCGGCTCGTCGTCCTGCACGACGAGCTCGACATCGAGGCCGGTCTGGTGCGGCTCAAGCTCGGTGGGGGAGAGGGCGGCCACAACGGCCTGCGCTCGATCTCCCGCTCGCTCGGCACCCGCGACTACCTCCGCGTCCGGCTCGGCATCGGCCGGCCCCCGGGCCGCCAGGACCCCGCCGACTTCGTCCTCAAGGACTTCTCGAAGGTGGAGCGAACCGAGGTCCTGCCCTTCCTCGTCGACGAGGGCGCCGATGCCGCCGAGGCGCTGATCGAGGTCGGCCTGCTCGACGCCCAGCAGCGCTTCCACTCACCACGCTGAGACCTCCTCCCCTCCCGGATTCGGGAATCCCCCCGCTGCCGTCGACTGCTCGTGTCAGTCTGTTGGGCGTCAGGCCGCCTTTCGGGCGGTGACGGCGCGTCGGCCAGAGGGAGGGCCGGTGCCCCTGGGGGTGGGACCGGAGGGGTGTGCATGACCACGACAGGATCAGTTCGTCGTCCGGTGTGGGAGGGGCGCGAGATCGCCATGGCCAGGCCGTGGTTCGACGAGCGCGAGGTCGTTGCGGCGGCTGCGGCGGTGCAGTCCGGCTTGGTGGATCACGGTGCCCGGGTCGCGGAGTTCGAGGAGACGGTCGCAGCCCTGGTCCAGGCGCCCTATGCCGTCGCCGTGTCGAGCTGCTCGGCAGCCCTGCACCTCGGCCTCGTCGCACGCGGTGTCGGGCCGGGTGACGACGTCGTCGTCCCGTCCCTGGCGTCCGTCGCGACGGCGCACGCGGTACGGCACGTCGGAGCGAGGCCGGTCTTCGCCGACGTCGACCCTCGCCACCACAACGTCACGGCCGGGACGGTCGAGGCCGCACTGACCCCGGCGACGACAGCCGTGATCGTGGTCGACCACTACGGCACCCCGGCAGAGCTGGAGCCGATCCGCTCACTCGTCAGCGGACGCGGGATCGCCCTGGTGGAGGACGCCGCGTGCGCCCTCGGGAGCGTCCGCGGCGGACGACCGGTGGGCGCGGGGAGCGACTTCGCCGCCTTCTCCTTCCACCGGGACTCGATCCTCGTGACCGGTGAGGGCGGGATGATCGCCACCACCGACCCCGCGCTCGCCGAGCGGCTGCGACGTCTGCGGCGGCACGGCCTGAGCGGTGCCGCGCGCGAGCACCACCCCGGGCGCCGTCGCGCGGCCGAGCACTGCGTCGAGACCGGTTACAACTACGGCCTCACCGGCATCCAGGCCGCGATCGGGATCGTGCAGGCATCCAAGCTCCAGTCCATGGTCGAGCGACGCCGGGAGCTCGCGCGGCTCTACCAGGAGCTGCTCGCGGACGTCCCGGGACTCGTCATGGCGACCGATCCGGACTGGGGACGGGCGAACCACCAGGCGTTCTGGGTGGTGCTGCCGGACGACTTCCCCGTCTCGAGGGATGACCTGCTCACGGTCCTCGAGCGCCACGGGATCAGCGCCTCGCGCGGAATCCCTTGTGCTCACGAGGAACCCGCGTTCGATGACCTCGAACCGGTGAGCCTGCCGGTTTCGGAGCGGGTCGCGCGGCAGTCGGTCCGGCTACCGATGTTCCACGCGCTGACCGAGGACGACGTGCGACGGGTCGCGGAGGTGGTCCGTGACGTGTGGTCCGACCCCCGCGGGCTCCTGGACTGACGTCCATGTCCACCGACGCGTCGACCCGAGTGTCGACGTCCGCGTTCGTCGGACCGGGCGTCGAGCTCGGCGTCGGCGTATCGGTCGGACCGTTCGCGGTGCTCGTCGGGCCGACACGCATCGGCGACCACGTTCGCATCGGGCCAGGCGCCCACGTGGGAGGCGCTCCCGAGATCGCGTCCGTGCGTCAGAACGACGCCTGGGACGGGGATCTGGACCACCACGAGGTGAGCATCGGCAGCCACACCGTCCTGCGCGACCACGTCGTCGTGCACCACGGGAGCGTCCGGCCCACGACGATCGGCGCCGGATGCCTGATCTTCAGCCGCGTGTACGTGGCCCACGACGTCCACGTCGGTGACGGCGTCACCCTCTCGGCGGGCGTCAGTCTGGGGGGCCACGTGACGGTCCGTGCGCGGGCGAACCTTGGGCTCAACGTCAGCGTCCACCAACGCCGGGTCGTCGGCGGTCTTGCGATGGTCGGCATGGGAACACCTATCGTCCGCGACGTCCCGCCCTTCGCGACGGTCTTCGGGGTACCGGCCAGGGTCCAGGGCTGCAACCGCTTCGGCATGGAACGGGCCGGTATGGCGGACAAGGAGATCGAGGCTGTCGCCGAGTTCCTCGCCACCGGAAGCCCGCCCGCCCCTGCGGCGTTGTCGGACCCCGTGCGGGAGGAGCTCACCTGGTGGCACGGTCTCGCGGAGCGGGTGGAGATGGAGCGGGCGACATGAACAGGGACGTGCCGGACGGGCAGCAGCCCCTGGTCCTCGTGGCTGCCGGCGGTCTCGCCCGTGAGGCGGCGGCCGCGGCGCGAGCCACGGGTCGGGTGGTCCGGGGCTGCCTCGACGACGACCCGGCGACCTGGGGCCGCGACGTCGGCCCGGGCCTCACGGTGCTGGGCGGGCTCGATGACGCCCGGCAGCACACCGAGGCAGCCTTCCTCGTCTGCGCCGGAAAGGGCGCCGTCCGCGAGCAGCTCGTGCGCCGGCTGGGAGCGCTCGGGATCGGTGCGAACCGCTTCGCGACGGTGGTGCACCCCGACGCCTGTCTCGCCGACGACACCGTGGTCGGTGCCGGCGCCGTGGTGCTCGCCGGTGTGGTGGCCACCTCGGACGTCGTCATCGGCGACCACGTCGTGTGCATGCCCAACGCCGTGCTGACCCACGACGACCGCCTGGCCGACTTCGTCACGATCTGCGCCGGTGTCGTGCTGGGCGGCGGCGTGTCAGTCGGCCGCGGCGCCTACCTCGGGATGGCCGCCTCCGTCAGGGAGGGCACCAGCGTGGGCGCGGGTGCGCTCGTCGGCATGGGTGCAGTCGTGCTGCACGACGTCGGCGAGGGCGAGACGTGGGTCGGGGTGCCGGCCGCCCCGCTGCACGGACGCTCCGCCGGCACGGGAGCGGGCCATGACGGTGGGTCCGAACGTGCGCCGACGTGGGCGGCCCCGCGGGGGACCGGTGGTGGCCGATGAGCTCGGTCAGCGTCGTCATCCCCTGCTACCGCTACGGCCACTTCCTCGAGGCCGCGGTCCGGAGCGTGACCGACGACCAGCCCGGGGTCGACGTGCGGGTTCTCATCGTCGACGACGCGTCGCCCGACGACAGCGCGGAGGTCGCCAGGCGCATCGCCTCCCGGCGTCCCGAGGTCGAGGTGGTCGTCCACGACACGAACCGCGGCAACATCGCCACCTTCAACGAGGGCCTGCTGGAGTGGGCGGACGGCGACTACACCCTGCTCATGTCGGCGGACGACCGTGCGACGCCGGGCGCGCTCGCCCGGGCCAGGGACCTGCTGGACGCCCACCCCGGCGTCGGCTTCGTCTACGGTCGTGCGCTGTACGTCAGGGACGGGGAGCCGCTTCCGGCAGCCAGGACGCGCGTGCGCGGCTGGTCGATCTGGTCGGGTCAGGAGTGGCTCCTGCAACGCTTCCGGCAGGCCGAGAACCCGATCACCTCGCCGGAGATCATCGTGCGGACCTCCCTGCAGCACCGGGCCGGAGGCTACGACCCCGGTCTTCCCAAGGCGGCCGACATGGAGATGTTCATGCGGCTGGCGGCCCACGCCGACGTCGGCTTCATCAGGGGCGTCGACCAGGCGTACTACCGCCTCCACGGCGAGAACATGCACACGACGGTCACCTCGCTCATGGACCTCTTGCAGCGGCGGTCGGTGTTCGAGGTGGTCCTCGAGCGGTACGGCGACGCCGTCGAGGACCCGGAGCGGCTGTCGGTGCTCGTGCACCGGCAGCTGGCCCGCGAGGCGCTCTGGGCGGCTGGGCGCGTCCACGACCTCGGCAGGTTCCGCCGGACCGAGCTGGGCCGGCGGCTGCTGGGCGGTGGTTCGCAGGGGACGGGCGAGGACGTCGGCCCGCTGCTGGAGTTCGCGCAGGACTGCTGGCCCGACATCAGGCGCGAGGCGCTGTACCGGACCCTGGCCACGCGCAGCCGACTCGGTCCGCGCGACCTGCAGTTCATGGTCAACCAGAAGGGCCAGTGGTGGCTGCGCCGCCGGTCCTGGAAGTACCGCGGGGTGTGACTCCGGTGTCTCCGTCGCGGATGCGAAGAGGTGCACGGGATCGGGGACCGCACCCGACGACGACAAGGAAGGGCCGGTCGAGGTCATGATCATCACCCAGACGCCACTACGGGTAGGGCTCGTCGGCGGCGGCACCGACCTGCCGGACTACTACCGGGAGCACGGCGGTCGCGTGCTCAACGCCGCCATCGACAAGTACGTGTACGTCGTGGTGAAGCAGCGGTTCGACGACGACATCTACGTCAACTACTCGACGAAGGAGATCGTGTCGCGGGTCGAGGACCTCCAGCACGAGCTGGTGCGAGAAGCCTTGCACATGACCGGAGTTCGCGGCGGCGTGGAGATCACCACACTGGCCGACATCCCCTCGGCCGGCTCGGGGCTGGGGTCCTCGTCGGCGGTCACGGTCGGGCTGCTCCACGCACTCTTCACCTACCAGGGGCGCCAGCTCACGGCGGACGAGCTGGCCGACCGCGCGTGCGGGATCGAGATCGACCGCTGCCGCAAGCCCATCGGCAAGCAGGACCAGTACGCGGCGGCGTTCGGCGGCATCTGCGACCTGGAGTTCGGGCCCGGCGACCGTGTGGCCGTCAACCAGCTCGCGCTCTCCGCGGACCGGCGTCGGCGCGTCCAGGACGAGCTGCTGCTCTTCTACACGGGCACGACCCGCCAGGCGAACGACATCCTCGGGGAGCAGCGGGCCAACATCGCGAACAAGCTCCCTCAGCTCGCGCAGCTGCGTGACCTCGCCGGCCAGGCCGCGGACGGGCTGCGCGAGGGAGACGTCGAGGCGCTGGGGATCGCGCTGAACAAGAGCTGGGCCGCCAAACGCGAGCTCGCGAGCGGGGTCTCGACGAGCGAGATCGAGCAGGCCGTCGACGCGGCCGTCGGGGCCGGCGCCACGGGTGCCAAGGTGACCGGCGCGGGCGGAGGTGGCTTCCTGCTCGTCGTCTGTCCGCTGGAGCGGCAGCGTTCCGTCCGCGAGGCCCTCGCCCACATGCGGGAGCTGCCCATCAAGATCGACCCCCACGGGTCGCGCGTCATCTTCAACGTGCACCACGACATCTGGAGCTGAAGGGCGTTTTCGCGAACTCGCCTGACGGCGAAGGATCCGGAGCTAGCCTGCTTGACATGACCACAGCCATGGGGATGGCGGTCGTGGGGGCAGGGTACTGGGGGCCGAACCTGGTTCGGAATGCGATGGCTACGCCTTCGCTGCATCTGCGCTGGCTCTGCGACCTCGACGAGGATCGGGCGCGACGCGTCCTGGGGCCCTACTCGACCGTCAGGACGACGAGCTCCTACGACGCTGTCCTCAGCGACCCGGACGTCCACGCGGTGGCCATCGCCACCCCGGCCGCGACCCACTTCCCGCTCGCGATGGCGGCTCTCGACGCCGGCAAGCACGTCCTGGTCGAGAAGCCGCTCACGTCGGCGCTCGCCGACGCGGAGAAGCTCGTGCAGGCTGCCGCGGACCGCGGCCTCGTGTTGATGTGCGACCACACGTACTGCTACACGCCCGCCGTGCAGGAGCTGCAGCGGCTCGTGCACAGCGGTGAGGTGGGCGACGTGCAGTTCGTCGACTCGGTGCGGATCAACCTCGGCCTCGTGCAACCCGACGTGAACGTCCTGTGGGACCTGGCGCCGCACGACATCTCCATCCTGGACTACCTTCTGCCGCCGGGTGTTTCGGTCGTTGAGGTGGCCGCCCTGGGCTCCGATCCCATCGGGCACGGCCTCGCCTGCGTCGCCTACCTGACGCTCAGGCTCTCGACCGGCGCCATGGCGCACGTGCACGTCAACTGGCTCAGCCCGGTGAAGATCCGCACGATGGTCATCGGGGGCTCGCACCGGACCGTCGTCTGGGACGACCTCAACCCGAGCCAACGGCTGTGCGTGTACGACCGGGGCGTCGAGAGGACGGCGTTCGAGGATCTCGGAGCCGACGACAGGCGACAGGTCCGTATCTCGTACCGGACCGGCGACATGGTCGCCCCGGCCCTGAGCGAGCACGAGGCGCTGCGGTCGA
The DNA here is from genome assembly GCF_034724055.1 of Intrasporangium zincisolvens. Lineage (NCBI taxonomy): Bacteria > Bacillati > Actinomycetota > Actinomycetes > Micrococcales > Intrasporangiaceae > Intrasporangium > Intrasporangium zincisolvens. The sequence continues at coordinate 130,254 of NZ_JAWIIL010000009.1, read as the reverse complement.
TGGTCGCCGAGTTCGTCGCCGCCGTCACCGAGGGTCGGAGCCCGGCGACCGACGGATCGGCCGGGCTCCGGGTCATGCGCATCCTGGAGGCCGCCGAGCGCAGCTTCCGGCTGGACGGGGCGTTCGTCGACGTGGGAGGGGTCGAATGATCAGGGGAAGCGTCTGCCTGGTGACCGGCGGGGCGGGCACGATCGGCTCGACGATCGTCGACCAGCTCGTCGCCGCCGGAGCCGCGGAGGTCCGCGTGCTCGACAACTTCGTCCGGGGCCGCAAGGACAACCTCGCGCAGGCCCTGGCCTCGGGACGGGTCGAGGTCGTCGAGGGCGACATCCGTGACATGGCGACGGTGCGCGACGTGTCCGAGGGCGTCGACGTCCTGTTCCACCAGGCGGCGATCCGCATCACCCAGTGCGCGCAGGAACCGCGACTGGCGCTGGAGGTGCTCGCCGACGGGACGTTCAACGTGCTCGAGGCCGCGGTCGAGGCCAAGGTGCGCAAGGTCGTGGCCGCGTCGTCGGCCTCGGTGTACGGACTCGCGTCGGAGTTCCCCACCACAGAGGCGGCGGCTCCGTGGGACAACGACACCTTCTACGGGGCGGCCAAGGTCTTCAACGAGGGGATGCTCCGCAGCTTCCACGCGATGTACGGGCTCGACTACGTGGCACTGCGCTACTTCAACGTCTACGGCCCGCGCATGGACATCCACGGGCTCTACACCGAGGTGCTGATCCGCTGGATGGAGCGGATCGAGGCCGGTGAGCCGCCGGTCATCCTCGGGGACGGTCGGCAGACGATGGACTTCGTCTTCACCACCGACATCGCCAGGGCCAACCTGCTGGCCGCCGAGTCCGGCGTCACGGATGTGGTCCTCAACGTCGGCACCGGCGTCGAGACGAGCCTGTCGGGCCTGGCCGAGGCGCTGCTCGACGCCATGGAGGCCAGCCTCCACCTCGAGTTCGGTCCCGAGCGTGCCGTCAACGGCGTCACCCGCCGGCTCGCCTCCATCGACGCCGCGGAGCGGCAGATCGGCTGGCGGCCGAGCGTCGGGCTCGAGGAGGGTCTTCGGACGCTCGTCGACTGGTGGCGCGCGGAGCGCGGGCGCGCATGATCCCGGTGATGAGGCCCTGGCTCGGGGAGCAGGAGGCTCGCGCGGCCGCCGACGCGGTCAGCTCCGGCTGGGTCGCGCAGGGGCCGCGCGTGGCCGAGTTCGAGACACGCTTCGCAGCCCACGTGGGTGCCGCGCACGGCGTCGCCGTGTCGTCGTGCACCACGGCGCTGCACCTGGCGCTGCACCTGCTCGGCGTCGGAGCCGGCGACGAGGTCGTCGTGCCGTCCTTCTCGTTCGTCGCGACCGCCAACTGCGCCCAGTACGTCGGGGCGCGCCCGGTGTTCGCCGACGTCGAGCAGGACGACGGCAACCTCAGCGTTCGCACCGTCGAGCCGGTGCTGACCGACCGGACGAGGGCCGTCATCGTCGTGCACCAGGGCGGCGTCCCGGCCGACGTGGAGCCGCTGCGCCGGCTGTGCGACAGCCGTGGCATCGCGCTGGTCGAGGACGCCGCCTGCGCAGCGGGCTCGCGCTACCACGGCGCGCCGGTCGGTGCCGGGTCGCACCTGGCGGCCTGGTCGTTCCACCCGCGCAAGCTCCTCACGACGGGCGAGGGAGGCATGCTCACGACCACCGACGCCTCGGTCGCCGAGCGCGCCCGACGCCTTCGCGAGCACGGCATGAACATGAGCGCCGCTGCGCGCCATGCCAGCAGCCAGCCCGTCATCGAGAGCTACCTCGAGGTCGGCTTCAACTACCGCATGACCGACATCCAGGCCGCCGTGGGGCTGGTGCAGCTGGGCAAGCTGGACGCCATGGTGGACCGGCGGCGGGAGCTCGCCGCGCGCTACACCGCGATGCTCGCCGACGTCCCGGGTGTTCGCCCCGTGCGCGACCCTGCGTGGGGCGAGACGAACTTCCAGTCCTTCTGGGTCGAGCTCGACGACGACTACCCGCTGACGCGCAACGAGCTGCTCGCCGCCCTGGCCGCCGCCGGTGTCTCGGCACGGGCGGGCATCATGGCCGCGCACCGGCAGCCCGCCTACGCCGGCCACCCGCACGTCGCCCTCCCTGCGACCGAGCGCCTGACGGACAGCACCCTGATCCTGCCGCTCTTCCACACGATGCAGGAGCGCGAGCAAGAGGTCGTGGTCGGGGCCGTCCGGCGGGCCGCGGGACTGGCGCAGAGCGCATGACTGCGAGCGACCGCCGACCGGAGCGCCTGACCGTCCCGACCGCCGTCACGGTGTCCCGCTGAGGAGGTACCCGATGCAGACCATCCCGCTCGTCGACCTGTCGCTGCAGCACGCACGCATCGCCGAGGAGGTGACTGCCGGGTTCGAGGAGGTCCTCGACACCGGGGACTACGTCGGCGGCAAGGCGGTGGCCGCCTTCGAGCAGGAGTACGCCGACTTCGTCGGCGCCCGCGCCTGCATCGGCGTCGCCAACGGCACCGACGCGCTGGAGATGGCGCTGCGCGCCGTCGGCGTCTCGGTGGACGACGAGGTCCTCGTGCCGGCCAACTCCTTCATCGCGACGGCCGAGGCCGTCGTTCGGCTCGGGGCGCGGCCCGTCTTCGTCGACGTGGACGACGACGCCCTGCTGATGGACCCCGCGGCCGTCGAGAAGGCGCTCACGGATCGGACGCGGGCGATCGTCCCGGTGGACCTCTTCGGACAGGTCGCGCCGTTCGAGCAGCTCCCGTCGTGCCTGGCCGACCGGCACGTCTCCGTGGTCGAGGACGCCGCGCAGGCGCAGGGCGCGACGCGTCACGGGAAGCGCGCGGGCACGTTCGGCTCGGCTGCCGGCACGAGCTTCTATCCCGGGAAGAACCTCGGTGCCTACGGTGACGCCGGGGCCGTCACCACCGACGACGACGAGCTGGCCGGGCAGGTGCGGCTCATGGGTGCCCACGGCAGCGCGGTGAAGTACGAGCACACGCACCTGGGCTTCAACTCCCGGCTCGACACGCTGCAGGCCGTGGTGCTCCGGGCCAAGCTCCGACGGCTGCACGAGTGGAACGCCGAGCGCCGGCAGGCGGCCGCCGTGTATGACGGCCTCCTGGCCGACGTCCCCGGCCTGCGGCTGCCGAGCACCCTCGGGGGCAACGAGCACGTCTGGCACCTGTACGTCGTCCGGGTCCCGGAACGGGACGTCGTGCTGCAGCACCTGCGGGACCGCGGCGTGGGTGCCGGCGTGCACTACCCGGTGCCGCTGCACCTGACCCCGGCCATGGCGCCCTTCGGACAGGGGCCCGGAAGCCTGCCGGTCAGCGAGGCTGCCGCCGGGCGAATCCTGTCGCTGCCGCTCTTCCCGGGCATCACGGGGGAGCAGCAGGAGCGTGTCGCCGCGACGCTTCGCGAGGCGTTGGACGGCCTCGCGGGCTGACGGTCAGCGGGTGCTCGCGGGAGCGAGCCGCAGCAGCCTCTCCACCCTCTCGGCGTACCTCGCCGGCACGGGCATGACTCCCAGCGCGTCACCGATGACCGTGGCCGCCACCACGCGCAGGAGCACCAGGTACGTGACGACGGTGGCCGTGCCGGCGATCGCCAGGGCGGGCAGCGGCGCGGCCAGACCCGATACGGCCCTGAGCACGAGCACGCCGAGCAGCATGGTCACTGTCGCAGGGAGCGCGAGGACGAGGAAGGGGCGCGCCACGGCCCGCGGGGACAGGTCGAGCTGCCTGGCCACGAGGAGCCAGCGGCCGACCGTGGCGAGCGTGGCGACGACGACGAAACCGACCGCGACGCCCGTCGGGCCCCAGCGCACCGCGACGGCCGTGGTTCCCACGGTCGCACCGTCGACCAGGAGGGCGTAGCCGAGCCAGGTGCCCGGCCGGCCGAGCCCGTAGAACAGGCCCTGGTCGAGCATCGCCCCCAAGGTGATGATGCCGGCGACCGCCAGCGCCTGCGTGGGCTGGACGCTCGCGGTCCACTGCTCCCCGAAGAGCAGGGGCACCGACAGCGGGGCGGTGACGACGATGAGGATCATCAGGGGTGACACCACGGCATAGGCGACGCCCAGCGCCTTGAGGTACTTCACCCGCAGGGCGCCGGCGGACTCGCGCAACCGGGCGAAGACCACGGTCGAGACGGGGATCAGGGGCGCCGCGCTGAGGTCGAGGGCGACGCCCACGAGACGCTGGCCGACGTTGAGCAGGCCCAGGGCCGTGGGTCCCAGGGTCACGGTGATGATCCAGCTCTCGGCCCACATCCGCCCTGTGGCCGCGAGGTCGACGCTCGACACGCGGAGGCCGAACACCGACATCTCGCGGAAAAGGCTGGGGGACAGCGTCATCGAGGGAACCCAGCGGGTGCTTCGCCACGACATCAGGGCTATCACCCACTGCGTGACGACCACCTGGGCCACCAGCGCCCAGACGCCGGCGCCCAGGAGTGCCATGGCGATGGCGACGACCTGGGCCAGCATCGCCGCGACCGCGGCCTGGATCGCGACGACGCGGAACGCCATGGCCCGCTTGAGCAGCGCCAGCGGAACCGCGCCGAGCACGGTGGGCACGATGGCGAGCACCAGCATCCGCAGGACCGGGGTGAGCTCGGGGGTCCGGAACATCATGGCGACGAGGGGTGCCCCCGCCAGCAGCCCGAAGCAGAGCACCGCCCCGGCCGCCACCGACGACCAGAACGCGGTGCTCAGGCTGCGCGGGTCGATCTCGTCCGCCTGCAGCAGGTAGGTCGAGAAGCCCATGTCCGCGAGCAGGTAGACCATGGGGATGACGGCCATGGCGGCGGCGACGACCCCGAAGCCCTGGGGTGAGACGGCGCGCGTCAGCACCACCAGGGTGACGAAACCGGTGAGCCGGGCCACCCACTTCTGGGCGGCCATCCACAGGACGCCCGACGCCACTCCGCCACCCAGTGCGGCGTCATCCCGTTGGCTGTCGCTCATGACCTCGGACTCTCCGGCTCTCGTCGCACTCTCGAATTGCGGGCCTGCTCGGAATGGCCGTGTCGCGCCTGTTCGAGGCCCGAACAGGGCCACGCCCGAAATCGACGCTGCGGCGACTCCAACGTTAGGTCATCGGCGGTTCGCGGTGGTGTTGTTCGAGATAAGCAGAGAATGTCCCCAATGGTCCCCGGGGCGTGGCCTTCCTTTTGCCTCCCGCACGTTTCGCCGGCCGCTACGCTGGCCCCATCGTGGGGTGGGTCGGCCTTGACCGAGGCCGCGTCGGGGCCGCCCCGTGCGTGGCAAGGCGCGCGTTCCGGCGCCCTCGTCACGGTCGGACCTGTGGCCAGGGGGCGCTCCATGAGAATCCTTCTGTCGTCGTACCAGTGCCTCCCCGACCAGGGGAGCGAGCTCGGCAACGGCTGGCACTGGGCTCGGGCGCTCGCAGACTGCGGGCACGAGGTGACGGTTCTCACCCAGCCGAGCCACATCATCGAGGCGGCGGCTCATCCGGACATCGAGTTCCTCCACGTGGGTGCCCCGATGCCCGTCGTGCACCGGCTGTCCTCGACGCTGGGGAACACCCAGCACTACCTGCGCTGGCAGGACGCCGCCCTCCGCTACCTCGAGACCAGGCCACTGCGGTACGACGTGGCCCACCACGTCTCCTGGGGGTCGCTCCATCTCGGCAGCAGGCTGTGGCAGCTGCCGACCCCGCTCGTCTACGGCCCCATCGGTGGCGGACAGACCGCGCCCAGCGCGTACCGCGGCTACTTCGCCGGTGGCTGGTCCTCGGAGCTGCTGAGGACCGCCCTGACGGGTCCCCTCCTCGCGGCGAACGGGCGGAGCCGCACCACGGTTCGCAACGCGGCGCTCACGCTCGTCACCAACTCCGCCACCGCAGACGCCTGCCTTCGCCTCGGGGCGGGGGACGTCCGGTACATGCTGGCCGAAGGGCTGCCCGGCGACTGGCTCGGGGTGCCGCGGTCCCGACCGAACGGCACGCCCACCGTCCTGTGGGTCGGCAGGATGATGCCGCGCAAGGCACCGCTGCTCGCCCTCCAGGCCTTCGCGGCGTTGCGCCGGTCCGTTCCCGCGCGACTGGTCATGGCCGGCGACGGCCCGCTGCTCGACCGGCTGAGGGCCTGCGTGGAGGAGTGGGGACTGGGCGAGGAGGTCAGTCTGCCCGGGCGCGTGCCCTGGGCCGACATCAAGGGTCTCTACGACTCGGCCAGCGTGTTCCTGTTCACCTCGCTGCGCGACTCCTCGGGTTCGCAGTTCCTCGAGTCGCTGGGCCGGGGGCTGCCCGCGGTCGCGCTGGACCACCACGGGATCGGAGACCTCGACGTCGGCTCGGCGGCGGTCAAGGTGGCCCTGCCCCCCGTGCCGCACGAGCTGCCCGGGCAGCTGGCCGACGCCCTGCGGACGGTCCTGACCGGCCCGGACTGGGACGAGCGCAGCGTCGCCGGGGTGCGCTGGGCGGCCGGTCACGTGTGGCCGGCGAAAGCCGCAGCGGCCAGCCGGCTCTACGAGCACGTCCTGCGCACCGCACCGCGCCAGCGAGCGTGAACCGGGCATTCGTCGCGACTCGCGCAAAGGTCGCGGAACAGCCGTATGAATAAATTGGGGATACCTATTCATATTCGATGACAATTGCGTGCGAAGTATTTTCACCCCGTCGGCATCACGGCGATTTCCACGACACGTACCTCGGCCATTTCCGCACCTTCGACGCCATTCCCGACTAACACTAGGACCACGATCCGGGGGGATCGCTTTTCAAGCCGGATGGAGGGCTGGCGCCAATGCGAATCATTGTGCTCGGACTCGGCTACGTCGGGACCATCACTGCCGCTGGACTTGCCTCGAAGGGGCACGACGTCGTCGGGATCGACGTGGACGAGTCGAAGGTCGAAGGCATCCGCCGCGGCCTGAGCCCGGTGGTCGAACCCGGCATCGGCGACCTCGTCGCCGCCGGCGTGGCGAGCGGTCGGCTGCAGGCGGCCACCGAGATCGCAGCGGTGCTGGACGGAGCCGACGTCACGCTCGTCTGCGTCGGCACCCCGTCCACGACGCGGGGAGGCACCGACCTGACCTTCCTGACGCGTGCCCTGGCCGACCTGCGCGAGGCGATGACGACGGCCCGCCCACCTGCGTCCGGGCACCACAGCGTCGTGATCCGCTCGACGGTGCCGCCCGGGACCGGCCACTCGGTGGTGGCCCCGCTGTTCGCCCCGGAGCAGCTGCCCGCCGGCTGGTCGGTCGGGACGGCGATGTGCCCGGAGTTCCTCCGGGAGGGCTCGGGGGTCGCCGACTTCTACGACCCGCCGTTCGTCGTCGTGGGCACCGAGGACGCCCGCACGCGAGACGAGCTCACGGACCTCTTCGCCTTCCTGGACCGGCAGATCCACCAGGTCGACGTACCCACCGCCGAGGCCCTCAAGTACGCGTGCAACGCCTTCCACGCGGTGAAGATCACCTTCGCCAACGAGGTCGGCCGGCTCTTCTGCGAGTTCGGGGTCGACTCCCGCCAGGTCATGCAGATCTTCTGCGAGGACGAGAAGCTCAACCTGTCGGCCGCCTACCTGCGCCCCGGCTTCGCGTTCGGGGGCTCCTGCCTGCCCAAGGACCTGCGCGCCCTGCAGGACCTTGCTCGCGTGGCGGCCGTCGACATCCCGATGATCAGCGCGACCACCGCGAGCAACGAGCTGGTGATCCGGCACGTCGTGGACCGGGTGCTCGCGACGGGCCTCCGGCACGTCTGTCTGCTCGGGCTCAGCTTCAAGTCCGACACCGACGACGTCCGCGAGAGTCCCAGCCTCGAGCTCGCAGAACGCTTCGTGGGCAAGGGACTCGAGGTGCGGATCTTCGACCCGATCGTCAATCCCGACCTGCTCGTGGGAGCGAACCTGCGACACCTGCAGAGCCGGCTCACGCACGTCAACCGGTTGCTCGCGGCCTCGCCCGACGACGCGCTCAGCACGGCCGAGATCGCCATCGTGACCTCGACCGACCCCGGCACGCTGACGGCCCTGCTGGCGCACCCGCCGCAGGTCGTCCTCGACATGAGCGGCCGGCTCGGCGACCAGGTCGAGCATCTGCCGGGGTACGAGGGAGTCAGCTGGTGAGGAGCCGTCCGTCGGAGGCGCGACGCCGTCCTCGCGTCCTCGTCATCGTGCAGAACCTCCCGGTGCCGTTCGACCGGCGGGTGTGGCTGGAGTGCCGGACGCTCACCAGGGCGGGCTACGACGTCACCGTCGTGTGTCCGACGGGCGAGGGCACGGTGGCCGAGCAGGTGGTGGACGGCGTGCGGATCGTCGCCTACCCGGCCTACGCCCCCGGCGGGTCATCCCTCAGCTACCTCCTCGAGTACGGCCACTCCTTCCAGGCGACGGCGCGCCTGGCGCTCCGGGAGCGGCGGAACGGCCGCTTCGACGTCGTGCAGGCGTGCAACCCGCCGGACATCTTCTGGCCCCTGGCCCGGTGGCTCAGGCTGCGCGACGGCACCCGGTTCGTCTTCGACCACCACGACCTGTGCCCGGAGCTGTTCCGGTCGCGGTTCCCCGACGGGCCGGGCCTGCTCCACCGTGGGCTGCTCTTCCTCGAGCGGCAGACGTTCCGGGCCGCCGACCGTGTCACCTCGACGAACTCCTCGTACGCGGAGGTCGCGCTCACCCGCGGAGGCAAGTCCCCGGACGAGGTCACCGTCGTGCGCACCGGGCCGGACCCCGAGCGGCTCAAGCGCCGGGAGCCGCGCCCCGAGCTGCGCCGAGGTCGTCGACACCTCGTGGCCTACCTCGGCGTCATGGGGCCGCAGGACGGCGTCGACATCGCCCTGCGGGCAGCCGACGTCGTCGTGAACGGCCTGGGTCGACGCGATGTCACCTTCTGCCTCATGGGCTCGGGCGACATGCGCCCCAGCCTCCTGGCCGAACGCGACCGGCTCGGTCTCGGCGAGTACGTCGACATGCCCGGTCGCGTCTCCGACGAGGTCATGGCCGAGGTCCTGTCCACGGCCGACCTCGGCCTGTGCCCCGACCCGCTCAACCCGTTGAACGACGTCAGCACGATGAACAAGACGATGGAGTACATGGCCTTCGAGCTCCCGGTCGTGGCCTTCGACCTCCGCGAGACGAAGGTGTCGGCGGGAGAGGCGGCGCGCTACGCGACGCCCAACTCGGTGGAGGACTTCGCCCGCACGGTCGTCGAGCTGCTCGACGACCCCGAAGCGCGGGCGCGGATGGGGCAGCTGGGCCGCCGCCGCGTCGAGGAGCACCTCGCCTGGTCGCACCAGCAGGTCGGCTACCGGGCCGTCTTCGACGCGCTGGTCGGGCGGACGCGCGTGGAGCCCGCCGTCGTGGACCGCACTGTGCAGCCGGACGCCGTCGCGCGTCCATCGGCCACGGGAGCCTGACGTGTGTGGCATCGCCGGCGCCTTCCAGCAGTCCGACGGCAAGGCCGTCGTCACGACGATGGTCGAGCGTCTGGGCCACCGGGGCCCGGATGCGGGTGGCGTGCTGGAGCTCGTCACCCCGGACACGGCAGTCGTACTGGGACACCGGCGGCTCTCGATCATCGACCTCTCCGAGGCCGCGGACCAGCCGTTCACCAAGGACGGGCTGACGCTGGCCTACAACGGCGAGATCTACAACCACGAGGACCTGCGTCGCGAGCTGCAGGGCCGCGGCGTCCGCTTCGTCACTCGGTCCGACACCGAGGTCGTCCTCGAGGCGTGGCGGGCCTGGGGCCCTGCCTCCCTGCCGCGGCTCCGAGGCATGTTCGCCTTCGCGATCCACGACGAGCGCGTGGGGTCCCTTGCGCTGGCGCGTGATCCGCTCGGGATCAAACCGCTCTACGTCATGCGCAGGGGCGAAGGCGTTCTCTTCGCCTCCGAGCTCAAGGCGATCATGACGGCGGTCGGCGCAGAGCTGTCGGTCAACCCCGCCGCGATGGTCGCCTCCGCCCTCTACTACTGGCTGCCGCAGGAGTACGACGCGCTGCGGGAGGTGCGCAAGCTGCCGCCCGGCTCGTGGCTGAGCTACGACCGGGACGGCACGGTCGCCTCGGGCACCTACTGGAGTGCGCGGGACGAGGCCGCCCGGGCCGCGAACGGACCTCGGGCCGACCTGCGGCAGGTGCTCACCGAGTCGGTCGAGGCGCATCTCGTGTCCGACGTGCCCGTCGCGTGCTTCCTCAGCGGCGGACTCGACTCCAGCCTGATCGCGGCACTGGCCCACCGCCGGGACCCGTCCATCGAGGCCTACACCATCGCCGTCCGGCCCGAGGACCAGCGGCTCGAGGCCATGCCGGACGACGCTCCCTACGCCCGCCTGCTGGCCAGGCGACTCGGGATGCGGCTGCACGAGATCGAGCTGCACCCCGACGTGGCGCAGATGCTCCCGCGGATGGTCGACGTGCTCGACGAGCCGATCGGCGACCCGGCCGCGATCAACACCGTGCTCATGTGCGAGGCGGCACGCAGCCAGGGCGTCAAGGTGCTCCTGTCGGGGATGGGCGCGGACGAGCTGTTCGGGGGCTACCGCAAGCACTACGCGATGCTCCTGGCGGCTCGCTACCGACGCCTGCCGGACCTGCTGCGCTCCCGTGTCGTGGCCCCCGCGGTGGAGGCGTTGCCGGTGTCCGTCGGCGGGCGCGGGCTGCGCACGGTGCGGTGGGCCCAGCGGTTCGTGACCTTCGCCGGGCTGCCCGAGCAGGAGGCCTTCCGGCGCAGCTACACCCTCTACGACGGCGACGAGCTCGCGGGGCTGCTCGACCCGGGACTTGCGGGCGACGTGGCCGACGTCCTCGAGCGACACCGTGCCGTCTACGAGGACAACGAGCTGGACGACATGGTGAGCCGGATGTGCCTGGCCGACTCCCGGCTCTTCATGGCCGGCCTCAACCTCACTTACACCGACCGGGCGAGCATGGCGGCCTCGACGGAGGTGCGCGTCCCCTTCGTGGATCCCGTCGTCTTCGGCGCTGCGTTCTCGCTGCCGGCCTCGGACCGGATCCGCGGGCGCGTGCAGAAGGCGGCGCTGCGGGACGTCGCCCGGGAGTGGCTCCCCCGGGAGATCGTCGACCGGCCGAAGGCCAGCTTCGGTGCGCCGCTGCGGGCCTGGGTGGCCAAGGACCTGCGTGAGCTCGTCGACGACGTGCTGGTCGGGGGAGAGCTGGTCGGGTCGGGGTTCCTCCGCCGTGAACCCCTGCGCCGGCTCGTCGAGGACCAGCGGACGGGGCGTCGCGACGAGGCCAAGCAGGTGTGGCAGCTGCTGACGCTCGAGCTGTGGTACCGCAACGCCCGCGCCTCCGGGGTGGGCGCCGAATGACAGCAGTACCAGACGATTTCGTGGGGGAATGAGATGAAGCAGGTTGCCCAGAACTACCGCTCGGGTGAGCTCGTCGTGCTCGACGCGCCCGTGCCCGCCTGCAAGCCGGGTGGGGTGCTCGTGCGCACGCTGTACTCCCTCATCTCGACGGGGACCGAGCTGATGAAGGTGACCGAGGCGCGCCTGTCGCTGGTCGGCAAGGCACGAGCCCGTCCCGACCAGGTCAGGAAGGTGCTCGACTCCGTCGCCCAGCAGGGCCCGGTCGCCACGTACAAGAAGGTGACCTCGACCCTCGACAGCTACACGCCGCTCGGCTACTCCCTCTGCGGCGTCGTCGTCGAGGTGGGCGCCGGGGCGGAGGAGTTCGCCGTCGGCGACCTCGTCGCGGCCGCGGGCAACGAGTTCGCCCTTCACGCGGAGCTGAACTGGGTGCCGACCAACCTGTGCGTACCCGTGCCGCAGGGCGTTGCCGGCGAGCACGCAGCCTTCGCGACGGTCGGGGCGATCGCGATGCAGGGCGTGCGTCGTGGGGAGCCGCAGCTGGGGGAGACCGCGTGCGTCATCGGCCTCGGCCTCGTGGGGCAGCTCGTGGTGCGGCTCCTGCTGGCCGCCGGCCTGCGCGTGGTCGGCATCGACACCGTGCCGGAGCGCTGCCGTCTCGCCGAGCAGGCCGGTGCCCTGGCCTGCGGGGGCCCGGACGCCGACGGCACGGACTACGTCGAGCAGGTGCTGCGGACCACCACGAACGGGCTCGGGGCCGACCAGGTCTACCTGGCCGCCGGGGGCGACACCAACGGACCGGTCGAGCTCGCGGTCCGTCTGTCGAGGGACCGGGGCCGCGTCGTCGACATCGGCAAGACGCGGCTCGACCTGCCCTGGAACGCCTTCTACGAGAAGGAGATCGATGTCCGCTTCTCGCGGTCCTACGGTCCCGGGCGCTACGACGACCGCTACGAGCTGGACGGCGTCGACTACCCGCCCGCCTACGTGAGATGGACCGAACGGCGCAACCTCGGCAGCTTCCTCGATCTCGTCGCCAGGGGGGCGGTCGACGTCGGCCCGCTGGTGTCCGGCGTCCACCCGATCGGCGAGGCGGCGCACGTCTACACCGGCCTGCGGGACGGCTCGCTGCGGGGCATCGGCTTCCTCTTCGAGTACCCGGACCCGGAGGACGTGACGTCCGTGGAGGTCCCTGCGGCCACCGGGTCGACCGGGGGCCACGAGCAGCCGACGGCGCACGAGCCGACCCGCAACGGGTCCTCGAACGGTCGGCCCCACACGGCGACGCCGGTCCGGTCGGTCAGGGCCGTCCCCCGGGTCCCGGCTCGCCCAGCGGCCGACGGCACCGGCTCGCCCGCCCGCGTCCGGCTCGGCTTCATCGGTGCCGGAAGCTACGCCACCTCGATGCTGCTGCCCCACCTGGTCAAGGACCCCGGTGTCACCCTGGCGAGGGTCGCGACGACGCGCTCGCTCTCGGCCGTCAACGCCCAGCGCAAGTTCGGGTTCCAGGACCTGGCGACCGACGCTGACGCAGTGCTCGGCGACCCCGCCGTCGACGCCGTGTTCGTCGTGACGCGCCACCACTCCCACGCAGCCTTCGTGTGCCGGGCCCTCGAGGCCGGCAAGGCCGTCTTCGTCGAGAAACCACTCGCCCTGACGGAGTCGGAGGTCGACCGCGTGCTCGACGTGGTGGCCAGGACCGGCAACGACCGTGTGATGGTCGGCTTCAACCGCCGCTTCGCCCCGCTGTTCTGCGACATGCGACGCCGGTTCGGCACCCCCAGGGGGCCGATGAGCATCCGCTACCTCGTCAACGCCGGTCGTCTCGATGCCTCGAGCTGGTACCTCGACGAACAGCTCGAAGGGTCACGCTTCCTCGGCGAGGGCGGCCACTTCATCGACACGCTCAGCGCCTGGATCGGTGGCTCGCCCGTCGAGGTCGTGGCTCACCAGACCTCCGACGGCCTCAACCTCGAGGCCCTGCTGCGCTACGACGACGGGTCCCTCGCGACGATCGCCTACGACACCGACGGCGACAGCCGCTTCCCCAAGGAGACGCTGGACGTCACCGGGAGCGGACGCAACGCCCGGCTCGACAACTTCACGCGGGCCACCGTGTGGAGCCGTTCCGGCAGGTCCGTGAAGCGGTCGCTGGCGGGACAGGACAAGGGGCAGCGGGCCGAGCTGGCCGCCTTCGTGGAGGCCGTCCGCACCGGAGGGCCGATGCCCATCGGCCTCGACTCCCTCGTCGCGACGACCCGGGCGACCATGGCCGTCGACAGAAGCCTTGCTCTGAAGGGGCCGGTCGTCCTGTGAGCCGGCCTCTGGAGTGGTACCTCCACCGGCTGAGGGGCATGCCGCCGAGTGAGATCGCCTCGCGGGTGGGCGATCACGCCCGCCACCTGGTGTGGAGCCGCCGCCAGGTGACGCCCGCTGACCTCTCGGACCTCCACGGCCCGGTACGAGGGCTCCTGCACGAGCGCCGGTTCGCCTCGGTCCTGCCCGACGGCGTCGCCGAGGCGGTCCCCACTGAGGCGAGGGACGCGCTGGTCGCGGCCGCCGACCGGCTGCTGGCCGGGGACTGGACCGTCCTCGGTTCCCCGCGCCCCGACATCGTCGACCCCGACTGGTTCCTCGACCCCGTCACCGGTCGCCGCGCCCCGCAGACGCCGCTCGCCTTCGCGGTCGACCACCGCGACGAGCGGGTGACCGGCAACGTCAAGGCGGTGTGGGAGCTCTCCCGGCACCACCACCTCACCCTCCTCGCGGGTGCCTGGTGGCTGACGGGCGACGAGCGTTACGCCGCAGTGGTGGACGCGCAGCTGCGCTCCTGGTGGAGCGCCAACCCGTACCTCTCCGGGGTGCACTGGACGAGCGGCATCGAGCTCGGCGTCAGGCTGGTCAGCTGGGTCTGGGTCCGTCGCCTCCTCGACGGCTGGGCGGGCGTCTCCGACCTGTTCGACGACAACGAGCTGGCGTTGCGGCAGATCGCCTGGCACCAGGAGTACCTCGCGGCGTTCCGCAGCCGCGGCTCCTCTGCCAACAACCACGTCGTCGCCGAGGCCTGCGGCCGGTTCTCCGCCGCCTGCGCCTTCCCCTGGTACGCGTCGAGCGACCGTTGGCGTGCGCAGGCCACCCGTGAGCTGGTGACGGCGCTGAGCCGCAACACCTTCGCCAGTGGGGTCAACCGCGAGCTGGCGACCGACTACCACCGCTTCGTCACCGAGCTCGGCCTGGTCGCGCTGGCAGAGGGCGACCGGGCCGGTCACCCCCTGCCGGACCCGACGCGTCGGCTGCTCGTCGCCTCGCTCGACGCCGCGGCGGCCCTCCTCGACGACGCCGGTCGCGCACCGCGGCAGGGCGACGGGGACGAGGGACGTGGCCTGGTGGTCGAGGCGCCGGACGTCGACCCGTGGATGACCCTGCTCGACGCCGGCGCAGCCGTCTTCGGCCCGCTCGCGTGGTGGCCGCAGGTCGGCGCCGGAGTCACCGGCCACCTCGTCGCGGCGGTGACCAGGCCGGCCGCGACGCCCGACCGTCCTGCGACGGCGCCCGCCGCCTTCACGGACGCGGGCATCCGGATCCTGCGGACGCAGCGCCGTCCCGGCGAGCCCTCGCTGTGGTGCCGGTGCGACGGCGGTCCGCACGGCTTCCTGTCGATCGCCGCCCATGCGCACGCCGATGCCCTCTCGCTGGAGGTGCGGCACGGCTCGGTCGACCTCTTCGCCGATCCCGGAACCTACTGCTACCACGGCGAACCCGAGTGGCGGAGCTACTTCCGGTCGACGCGGGCGCACAACACCGTCGAGATCGACGGGGCGAGCCAGTCCATCGAGGGCGGGCCGTTCCTCTGGCGCACGCACACCGACGCGGTGGCGGAGCCGGTCCCCGGGGCGGTCCACGGGGGTGCGGGCGTGTCCCAGGGGGAGCGTCGACGATCCGACGGCGCGACTCGACAGACGTGGGCCGCCCACCACACCGGTTACGCGCGTCTGGACCCGGTTCTTCGGCACACGAGACGCGTCACCCTCGACCCCGACACCGGCGACCTGCAGGTCGTCGACACCCTCGTCGGGTCGTCACGTCACACCGCACGGCTGTTCTGGCACCTCGGTCCGGAGGTGTCTGCGACGCTCGACGGCTGCTCGGCGCACCTGTCGTGGGCCGGCGACCACGGCCCACGAGAGGCCGTCGTCGAGCTCCCGCCCCAGCTGCGCTGGACCGCGCACCGCGGTGAGACCGACCCGATCCTCGGCTGGTACTCGCCGCGGTTCGGAGAGCGTGAGCCCAGCACGGCGCTCGTCGGCGGTGCGGAGTGGACCGGCAGCCTCACCCTCTGCACGACCCTGCGGCTGCAGGCACTGTCGAAGCACCCCGGCCCGAAACCGCAAACCGCGGTGGTGCCCGAGGTCCCGGAGATAACTTTGACGCAGGTTCTCGAGCTTCCGGGGGGAAGGCAGTGAGCGAGCAGATCGTCGACCTCCGGTCGGTGTGGGCCATCCTGCGACGGCACACCGGCCTGCTGGTTGCCGCGTCCGCCCTCGGTGGCCTGGCCGGCGGCGCGGCGTTCCAGACCCTTCCGCCGGTCTACAGCAGCACCACCATGGTGCTGTTCCCGGCCACGTCGGCGAGCACGGCGGCTCAGGCGACCGCCCACGCGATCGAGACGCAGGCCGAGATCGCTTCCAGCGAGACGGTGTTCGCGCGGGCGGGGAAGCTGACGCGGAGCCGTCCCACCGCGTCACAGGTCGCCGACCTGGTCACGGTCGAGGCTCCCACCGACGACGTCCTCACGATCACGGCACGCGGGGCCACGGCCGCGGAGGCCGAGCAGCTCGCGACGGCGGTGGCCAACGCGGACGTCGACTACCTCCAGGAGATCGCGACCCCTCCCGCCAAGGACGAACGCGCATCGATCGACAAGCGCAGGTCCACGCTGGCCGGAAGTCTCGCCGCCGTGCAGGACCAGCTGGCCCGGACGACGAGCCGTCTGCGTGCCGAAGGGGCCTCCTCGGCCCCGGGCAAGACCGATGCCGTCGCACTCGCCCAGCTGACTGCGCGCCAGGCCGACCTCGTGCTCCAGATCGACGCGATCGACAGGCAGCTGGCAAGCCAGACCACGACCGACACCGCTCCGGCGACCGGGCCCCGTCTGGTCGGCCCCGCGTCACCGGCCCGGACCCTGTCGCCCATCGCCCGTGGGGCCACGTTCGTCGGCGCCGGCGCCGCCCTGGCCTTCGCCGTGGTGGCGGCTCTGATGATCCTGCGCGGACGCAGGGAGAAGGCCTTGCGCTCGAGGGACCAGATCGCGGACAGCATCGGGGTCCCCGTCGTCGCCTCGCTCGCGAGCCGGCCGCCTCGCTCCGTCGCGGGATGGGTCAGCCTCCTGCGCGGCTACGACCCCGAGAGCACGGAGGCCTGGGCGCTGCGCCAGGTGATGCGGCGCTTCGCCTCAGGCGTCCCCGAGCCGCTGCCCGGCGCCGCGACGCGGACGCGGCGGATCGTCGTGCTGACGCTCTCCGGCGACCAGGCCGCGCTGACGTTCGCGGCCCAGCTGGCCTCGTTCGCGGCGGCGACCGGCGTCCGCACCCAGCTGGTCGTCGGGTCGAAGTCACAGGAGTCCACGAGCTCGCTCCGGGCGGCGTGCTCCCGGGTCGGCGGCGACGACGAGCTGCGGCCCGGCCTCTTCGTGGACAGTGGCTCCGATGCACCGACGCGAGGGGACCTCGTGGTGCAGACCCTGACCGTGAGCCGCCAGCAGCCCGGGATCCAGCTCGCGCCGGGCGAGCACGCCGTCGCCCTGCTCGCGGTGTCCTCCGGAGCCGCCACCGGCGAGGACCTCGCCAGGGTGGCCCTCGCCGCCGACGACGCGGGGGTGCCGCTGCGCGGGATCGTCGTCGCGAACCCCGACCCGCTCGACCGCACCACCGGACGCCTGCTGCCCACCCAGCGAGCCCTGCTGGCCCCGTTGCCCTCGCTCATGACCGGACCCGTCGACCACGACGACGACCCGCCGGGGTCGGCCGCGCGTCGGAGGCAGGGATGATCGACCTCTCGTGGACCATCGGTGAGGAGCGCGAGGTCGAGCTGACCGAGGCGCCCCGGCCGGTGCTCAGCACCTGGAACTACCTGCGCACGGCGATGCGGCGGCGGTGGCGGGTCTGGGTCGGGCTCACCGCCCTGGGGGCCGTGCTCGGCCTCGCTGCCGTCGTGCTGGTGCCTCCGGGCAGCACGGCGAAGGTCACCCTCCTCATGGCACACCCGGCCAGCATCGACGGGCCCCAGGGCATCGCGATGGACGTGAGCCTGCTGAACACCCGAGAGGTGTCGCAGCGCGCAGTGCAAGCCCTCGGCATCGGCATGACACCAGAGGCCTTCCGCGCCGGGATCAGCGCCGAAGCGGTCACCAACGAGGTGCTCACCATCGCCGTGGCGGGGCCGGATGATGCCTCCGCGGCGGCGCGGGCCGACGCGTTGGTGCGTCAGTACCTCGACTTCCGGACCACGCAGCTCAGGTCCCTGACGAGCGGGATGCGCGCGCAGTACGCGACCCGTGTCGCCGCGGCGCAGCGCGAGGTCACGGCGCTGACGAAGCAGTTCGAGCAGCTGACCGCCCAGGGCCCCTCCGCCCAGAGCAGCGCCTTCGACGCGCTCGCCCGACGCACCGACCTCAACAAGCAGATCGCCGACTGGCAGGCGGCGAGCGACAGCGCCACGCTGGACACCGACGCGGCCGTCGAGTCGACGCACGTCATCGACCCGGTGCACGCGGACGCGTCGTCGACGAAGCGTGCGGTGGTGCTGGCCGTGGCCTCCGGCATGACGGTGGGTGCCGCGCTGGGGGCGGTCTTCGTCATCTTCCGGGCCCTCGTCACGGAACGGCTCCGTCGGCGGCAGGACGTGGGGGTCGCCCTCGGGTCGCCCGTGCGCTTCAGCGTGCGGTCGACCGGACCGAGACGCGGCGGACCCGGCCCGCTGGGTCGGGTGCTCCCGATCCGTGGACGGTGGCGGGGCAACGACCTCGGCACCCTGGCTCACGGCCTGCAGTCGGCCCTCGAACCCGCGCTCGCCGTCCCGACGCCGACCGCGCCCGTGCCGGCCACGGCTTCGGAGGCGACCGGCACCAACGGCCGACGGGCGGGTGCCGTGGCCTCCGAGCCGAACGGCTCGCGGGTGCTGGCCATGACGTCGGCACGAGCCGAGACGCTGGTCGGGCCCGGGCCGGTCTCGGGCCCCTGCGACGGTGTCGCGCTCGCCGCGATCGGCAATGTCCGGGCCGCCGCCGACGTCGTCGACGCCGCCGCCACCCGCCTGCGCGAGCGGGGTACCGCGGTCCTGGTCGTCGACCTCAGCAAGGAGGGTGTGCTGGCCGGCCGTGCAGGCGAGCGGACGGGCGGGTCAGCGATGGCGGAGGGGGACGGTCCGGGTGGCAGCATGTCGGTCGTCCTGAGGCCCGGCGGCATCCCGGAGCTCGCGACCGGACCCGGGGGAGGGACGTCGGCCGGTCTGGTCGACGTGCACGGCAGCTCGTGGCAGACCGCCTGGGAGTCGGCGCACACCGTGCTCGTCCTGCTCGAGGTCGACCCGGGCATCGACGTGGACCACCTCGGCACCTGGGTCGACCAGGTGGTCCCGCTCGTGTCGGCCGGGGCCTCGACCGCCGAGCTGCTGAGCACCACGGGCGACCTGGTCCGCGAAGCCGGTCTCGCCCTGCCCTTCGCCATGATGGTCGGGTGTGACGCGACAGATGAGAGCCTCGGGAGGGTGCGCCCGGCCGAGGACGGCGTCGAGGCGGTGAGCCAACCGTGAACGTCGCGGCTCCGGGGACGCGCTGGCTCACGGGTGGCACGGTCGCGCCGGGTGAGCTGCGCACCAGTGCCGCTCGTCTGCCGAGGCTCGTGCTGCTGGCGTGGGCAGCCCTGTTCTTCAACGTCCTGACACCGGGGGGCAGCGCCACCGTCCTGCCGATTCCCTACTCCGTGGGGCAGGCGTTGGCGCAGGGCTCGCTGTTCGTGTCCCTCCTGTTCGCGCTGCTCGCGAACCCCCGGCTCGTGGTCCGCCCGACGCTCTTCCTCATGCTGCTGTCGACGATGGCGGTCGCGGCGCTCGCCGTGAGTCTGCACAGTGAGTTCTTCGTCGGGTCGACCTACCGCGCCGTCCGCCTGGTCGGGTTCGTGACGTGTCTGTGGCTGCTCACGCCGTGGTGGGGGCGGTCCGACCTCGTGCTGCTCCGGTGCCACCGCGTCTGTCTCGGCGCCATCGTCGCCTCCGTCGTGGTGGGACTCGCGCTGTCGCCCGGCAAGGCGTTCAGCACCAACGGACGGCTCGGCGGGGCGCTGTGGCCGATCCCGCCGACGCAGGTCGCGCACTACAGCGCCGTGCTGCTCGGTACGTCGGTGATCCTCTGGATGTGCCGAGTCATCACCGGCCGACATGCGGTGGTGCTCATCCTCGTCGCGGCAGCAGTCATCGTGGGGACCCACACGCGGACGGCCCTGCTGGGTCTTCTGATCGGGTTGGTCGTTGCCACCGGCAGCCTCTTCCTCGGCCACGCCAGGGTACGCAGAACGGCGGTGTGGACGCTCGTGGCGGGGCTGGCGGCGGGTGCACTGTTCGCCGGCCCGGCCATCGACTGGCTCTCCCGTGGCCAGTCCGCCGAGGACGCCGCCCAGCTCACGGGGCGGACGAAGGTGTGGGACTCGGTGAGCCAGACGGGCCGTCCCCTGGTGCGGGAGATCTTCGGCAACGGACTGTCCAACAAGTCCTTCGAGGGGCTGCCCGTGGACAGCGGCTGGGTGGCGACCTTCGTGGACCTGGGGTGGCTGGGCATCGCGATCCAGACCAGCATGATGCTGCTGCTCCTGCTCATGGCGATCACGCGCGTCCGCGGCCCCCGTCGGGCGCTGGCCCTCTTCCTCATCCTCTACTGCATCGTCGCGTCGATCACCGAGACCGGTCTCGGCGACGCCTCGCCGTACCTGCTGGACCTTGTCGTTGCGGCGTCGCTTCTCGTGAGCGAACCGCGCCGGCTGGGCTGGCGGCCGGTCACCGCGCAAGGTGCGAATACCGAGTTGCACCAGCGCCATTCGCTGAAGACCACGAGCCGACCTGGCGTCGGTTCGGCATCGGCCGACTTCACAGGAACGCCGACGCGCACGCCACGCCGTATCTAACATTGGAATGTCGGTCCGAGGAGACGCTGAGGTCTCCGCCACTGGGGAGTGGGTGGGCCGACGATGGTGGGAGGGGACCAGGATGAGATGTCGTCACACGGGGTGGGAAGCGCTGCGCCAGCGAGCCGGCGCCGGCGGTCGAGCCCGCAGGGCGAGGCCGATGCGAGGTGGTCGCTGATGGGCCGGCGGGGGGTGCTGCTCGATCGCGACGGCACCATCAACATCGACCACGGGTACGTCGGCGCCGTCGAGGACGTCCACTTCGTCGAGGGCGCGATCGAGGCCATCGCGCGTCTCAACGCGGCCGGGATCCCCGTCGCCGTGGTGTCGAACCAGGCAGGCGTGGCGCGCGGGATGTACGAGCTCGCGGACGTGGACCTGGTGCACAAGCACATGTCGGCGGAGATGGCCCAGCTCGGTGCCCATGTCGACGCGTGGCTCTTCTGTCCGTACCACCCCGACGGGATCGTCGCGTCGTTCGCCCGGGTCAGCCAGGACCGCAAGCCGGCCCCCGGGATGGCGCTGGCCGCGGCCACGGCCCTCGACCTCGACCTCTCCGATTCCTGGGTCGTGGGCGACCGCCAGTGCGACGTGGGGCTCGCGCGGGCCGTCGGGGCCAGGCCGTTCCTCATCGACCCGGACGGGGGCGCGACGGGCGACGCCGACGTGACCGTCGTGACCGACCTGGCGTCGGCCGTCGAACAGATCCTGACCGACCACTCGCGCTCGGCCACCCCGGCGAGTGCATCGGAGCGGCCCACCTTCCCCGAGAGCCGCTACGCCGACGCCGGAGCCTTCGCGAGCGCCTACGCCGACGAGCTGTCCCGCGCCATGGCGTCGGTCGACCGCGCGCAGGTGCGCGCGGCCGCGCGGCTGCTCGACGCCGCATACGACCGCGGTGCCACGGTGTTCTCGTGCGGCAACGGGGGATCGGCCTCGATCGCCAACCACTTCCAGTGCGACCACGTGAAGGGCGTGCGCATCGGGACCGACCTCCTCACGAGGGTCTACAGCCTGAGCACCAACATGGAGATCCTCAGCGCCATCGCCAACGACAACGGCTACGAGAACGTCTTCGACTTCCAGCTTCAGTCGCAGGCCCGGCCCGGTGACGTGCTCGTCGCGGTGTCGTCGTCGGGCCGCTCGCCCAACATCGTGCGGGCCCTCGAGTGGTGTGCCGGCCACGGCGTGGAGACCGTCGCGTTGACGGGCTTCACGGGTGGTCCGGCGAGAGACCTGGCCACGGTCTCGATCCACGTCGACTCGCTCAACTACGGCGTCATCGAGGACTCGCACCAGGCCTGCATGCACCTGCTCGCCCAGTACGTCCGCCAGTCGAGGATGTCGGCGAATGACGTTGCGGCGACAGTCTTCTGAGCACATGCGGGTCGCGATCAACCTGCTGACCGACGACCCGCACAACCCCTCGGGGGCGCACTGGTTCTGGACCCGTGTCATCCGCGAGATGGGCGGCATGCTCGCCGAGGGCGAGGAGCTCACGCTGCTCGTCGGGCGGCGGTCGAAGGGCATGCACCAGGGCTACGGGCGCGGGGTTCGCTACATGACCTTCCCGTGGTCCAACGAGCGTCGCAACCTGCGCACGTTGAGCGAGCAGCTGTACGCGCCGGTGCGGCTGCCGCTCGGTCGTGTCGACGTGTTCAGCACGCTCATCGCCCCGCTGGTCCGCCCGGCCCCCGGCGTGGTCGCGCACATCAAGACGATGCACGCGTTCACGACGCCGGAGGCGCTGAACCCTGCCGTCAGGCTCTACCGCTCGATCGGCTACCCGCACACGGTCAAGGTGGCCGACGCGGTCATCCTCAACTCGGAGAGCCTGCGGGCCGAGGTGATGAGGTACCTCGACGTCGACCCGGGCAAGCTGCGCATGATCCCCGAGGCCGTCGACCACGAGGTGTTCAGGCCGGGCGACCCGGACGAGGCCGCCGAGCGCCTGCGCGAGAAGTACGGGATCGCCGGGCCGTTCGTCCTCTTCGTGTCCTCCCTGTGGCCGTACAAGAACTGCGAGGGCCTGATCCGCGCCTTTGCGGTCGCCCGCCCGCACCTCGCCGGGCACGGCCTCGTCGTGGTGGGTCCCGGCCGCGACAGCGCGTACGCCGCCCGGCTGCGCTCGCTCGCGGATTCGCTCGGCGTCGCCGATGCCATCACCTGGGTCGGCGGGGTGACGCTCGAGGAGACCGTCGACTTCTACCGGGCCGCAGACGTCTTCGTGTACCCGTCGCACAACGAGACCTTCGGCCTGCCGATCCTCGAGGCCATGGCGTGCGGCTGTCCGGTGGTCACCTCCGACCGCACGGCGATGCCCGAGACCGCCGGCGGGGCCGCCGTGCTCGCCGACCCCGACGACCCGGACTCCATCGCGTCGGCGATCCTGACGGCCCTCGCGGAGGGCGGGTCCCTGCGCACTCGGGGCCTTCAGCGCGCCGGGGAGTTCACGTGGCGGCACACGGCGAAGAGGACGCTCGAGGTGTACCGCGAGGTGCACGCGAACCGGAGGGGGCAGCGATGAGGATCCTCGTCACGGGCGGAGCCGGGTTCATCGGCTCGCACACGTGCGACCGCCTGGTCGAGCTGGGGCACGAGGTGACCGTGCTCGACGCCCTGACGGCGCCGGTGCACCGCGACGGCGTGCCCAACCACGTCACGCCCGGCGTCCGCCTCTGGGTCGGCGACGTGCGCAACCGCGACCTGCTCGCCGGTCTGCTGCGCGACGCCGACGCCGTCTACCACTTCGCCGCCTACCAGGACTACCTCACCGACTTCGCGCGGTTCACGTCGGTCAACGTCGTGTCCACCGCCCTCATCTACGAGATCGCCGTGGCCGAGGGGCTCGACCTCCAGCGGGTCGTCGTCGCCTCGTCGCAGTCGGCGATGGGCGAGGGGCTCTACCGGTGCGCCGACCACGGTGACCAGACCCCCGACATGCGCCCGGAGACCGCACTCGAGCGGCAGGAGTGGGACCACACGTGCCCCGAGTGCGGGCGACCGCTGGAGATGCAGCGCACGCCGGAGCGGGTCTCCAACCCGCAGAACGCCTACGGGATGTCGAAGTACGGCGAGGAGATGGTCGCGGTCAACCTCGGCCGTCGCTACGGCATACCGACGGTGGCGCTGCGCTACAGCATCGTGCAGGGACCCCGGCAGTCCATCTACAACGCGTACTCGGGGGCGTGTCGCATCTTCTGCCTCCACTACCTCCTCGGCGGCGCCCCGACGCTCTACGAGGACGGCCTGATGGTCCGCGACTACGTGAACATCCACGACGTCGTCGCGGCCAACGAGCTCGTCCTCACCGACGAGCGGGCCGTGGGCCGGGTGTTCAACGTGGGCGGCGGGGTCGGGTACACGACCGAGCAGTTCGCCGAGGTCGTCCGGGCCCACTACGGAAGCGACCGGCCGGCGCACGCCTCGGGGGAGTACCGCTTCGGCGACACCCGGCACATCCACTCCGACGTCACCGCGCTGCAAGGCCTGGGGTGGCGGCCGCGGCGCACGCCCGCAGACTCGGTGGCCGAGTACGCCGCCTGGCTCCAGGGCATGCCGGGCCTGGACGACGTCCTCGCCGACGCCGACGCGAAGATGCGCCGGCTCGGGGTCGTGCGCCGGGCGCGGGGGCGGGTGGAGGCATGAAGGCGTTCCTGCTCGCCGCCGGGCTTGGCACCCGGCTGAGGCCGCTCACCGACTCGGTGCCCAAGTGCCTCGTCCAGGTCGACGGGACCCCGCTGCTCGACCTCTGGATGGAGGCGCTGGCTGCAGCCGGGGTCACGGAGGTGCTGGTCAACCTGCACCACCTGCCCGAGCAGGTGGAGCGGCACCTGGCGCGGCGGCCGCAGCCGCTCGCCGTCCGGACCGTCTTCGAGCCGACGCTCCTCGGTAGCGCCGGGACGCTGCTGCACAACCGGGAGTTCGTCGCCGGGGAGGAGCTCTTCCTGGCCGTCAACGCCGACAACCTCACCGACTTCGACCTCCGGCTGCTCGTCGAGGCCCAGCGCTCCGGGTCGGCGCTCGCGACACTGGCCCTGTTCCGCGCTCCCGACCCCACACGGTGCGGTGTCGTCGAGGTGCGCGACGGTGTCGTCGCATCCTTCGAGGAGAAGCCGCAGCACCCGAGGGGCGACCTCGCCAACGCCGGGCTGTACGCGTTCAGCCCCGACGTCATCGACCTCGTGCGGCAGCCGCTGCCACGCGACCTCGGCGGTGACCTGCTGCCGCTGCTCGTCGGGCGTGCGCACGCCCTGAGCATCGGGGACGCGTACTTCATCGACATCGGCACGCCCGACGCGCTGGCGCGGGCCGAGCGGGAGTGGGCGCGGCTCCGACGCGGCACCCTGACGGACGCCGGTGGCCGCCGGGCCCGGGGGTGAGGACCCGATGAGCGCGGACGTCACCGACCCCGCCGACCCCGCCGCCCCCGAGCAGCCACGCCCGCCCGACTCCGAGCACGGCCCGCTCCTCATCACCACGATCGCCCGTGGAGAGGGCATCACCGGTGTCCACACGCACGTGCGCCAGCTACGGCGCTACCTGGAACGCGCAGGTGACCCGGCCGAGCTGCTGACGCCGCACAGCTGGGCCCACGGGCCGGGCGGCTCCCGCCTGCGGGGTCTCGCCCTGGTGCCGCTGTTCGGCGCACGCGTCGTCCTCGAGCGGGTCTGGGGCCCGGCCAACGTGTGGTGGTACCGCACGTCGCACGAGGTCTTCCTCCGGCGCGTCCTCCGCCGTCGTCTCGCACGCGAGGGCGCCTGCACCGTGTACGCCCAGTGCCCCGTCTCGGCGCGGGCGGCCCTCGCGGCCCGGTCGGGTCCGCACCAGCGCGTCGTGCTGGCGGTGCACTTCCGGATCTCCCAGGCCGACGAGTGGGCCGACAAGGGCCAGATCCGACGCGACGGACGCGTGTACCGCTGGATCCGCCAGACCGAGCGCGAGGTCCTGCCGGCGGTCGACGGAGTCGTTTTCGTGTCCGCGTGGGCCGCCGCAGCCGTCCGGTCCTGGCTGCCGGAGGCCGACCGCGCCCCGAGCAGCGTCATCGGCAACTTCGTGCAGGACCCGGGGGCCCAGGCCGGCGCGTCCGCTGACTCCCGCTCCGGCGACCTCGTCTCGGTCGGCAACCTCGAGCCCGTCAAGAACCACCGCTACCTGGTGCGGGTCCTCGCGGCCGCGCGACGGACCGGTCACGCGTACACGCTGGACGTCTTCGGCGAGGGCGTGGAGCGGACGCGCCTGCTCGCGCTGGCCGACGAGCTGGGCGTCGCCGACCTCGTGCGCCTGCACGGCTTCCGCCGCGACGTTCAGGACCGTCTGCCGGGCTACCGGGCCTACGTCCACGCGTCCTACTCGGAGTCGTCGTCGCTCGCGATCATGGAGGCCATGGCTGCCGGGCTGCCGGTGCTGTCCGGCGGCGCCGGGGCGCTCGTCGAGATCTTCGAGGACCCGAGCGAGGGCCGGTTCTGGCCCCTCGATGACCCTGAGGCGGCGGCCGGTGTCCTCATCGACGTGATGGAGGCGCCGTCCGAGCTGGCCCGGGCCGGCCGCGCCGC
The DNA here is from genome assembly GCF_034724055.1 of Intrasporangium zincisolvens. Taxonomy (NCBI): domain Bacteria; kingdom Bacillati; phylum Actinomycetota; class Actinomycetes; order Micrococcales; family Intrasporangiaceae; genus Intrasporangium; species Intrasporangium zincisolvens. The sequence continues at coordinate 104,243 of NZ_JAWIIL010000009.1, read as the reverse complement.
GCGTCGGAGGTTCCTCAGGGACTACGACGCGGGTGTCGTCGCCCCGCGGCTTCTCGAGTTCCTCACCGCGCCAACGGTGCCGAACCGGTCACGGGTCAGAGATCGTTGACGGCGCCCACCCCGCGTCGCGCGTCCCGGCCCGTGACCGGGTGCGGATGATGGGCCCTGCGGCGCAGGGCCGTGCGGCTGCCGACCGCGAGGAGGGCGACCCCGACGAGGGCACCTCCGAGGACGTCGGTGGCCCAGTGCGCTCCGGACACGAGGAGGCTGGTCGTGAGCAGCGCGCCGGCGACCACCACGGGAATCCACATCCACCAGCGCACGCGCGGCGAGACGACGAGCAGGCACCCGCCCAGGCACACGACGAGGGCGATGGTGTGCCCCGACGGGAACGCTCCGCCGGTGTCGGTGACGAACCCGTGCGGGTCCGGCCGGTGCAGCGCCGCCTTCGTGCCGAGGGCGAGGGCTCCCGACACCACGGCCAGCACGAGCGCGAGCACCGCCGGCCACCAGGACCGTCGCCACAGCGACACCACGAGCGACGTGGCGCCCAGGACCAGGTACATGCGCTCGGGACGCAGACGGGTCATCCACGGGCTCCAGCGGACCTGGGGCTCGTTCCAGGCGTCGCCCGGCCGCAGCCGGTGAAAGACCGACTCGTCGACGGCCTGGGTCGCACGGGTGAGGACCAGGACGGTCACGACGACGAACAGCAGGCAGCAGGCGATCGCCAGCCACACCGCGAAGCCACCACCCCGCCCTGGCCGGCCCGCGCCGACGCGTGGCCCCTCACCTGCCACGGCGCTCACGCAGCTCTCCTCCGCGTCATCGCCAGCGTCATCGCCATCGACTCATGCTCCACCGGCACGACCCCCGGGGGACGGCTTTCGCCGAACTCCCCGGGTGACGCGTCGTCGGAGGACCGGCCCGGCGCCAATAGACTGTCCGCCTGATGCCGCACCCTCTCCTCTCCGCCTTCACGGCGCTGCCCGACGTCCGCCACGTGACAGAGCAGGTGGGCCGGGCCCGCCTCGTCGACGTGTCCGCGAGCGACGGCACCCGCCCGTTCCTCGTCTCCGCCCTCGCCGTGCGGGCCGACGCCGTCCACGGCGGTCCTGGCGCGGCCCCGGTCGTCGTCGTCACGGCGACGACGCGCGAGGCCGAGGACCTCGCCTCGGCGCTCGGCTCGTTCCTGCCGGCCGACCGCGTCGCCGTCTTCCCGTCGTGGGAGACCCTCCCGCACGAGCGGCTCTCGCCGCGCAGCGACACCGTCGGGCGGCGCCTGGCCGTGCTGCGCCGCATCGCCCACCCCGACTCCGACGACGCGACGTACGGCCCGCTGTCGGTCGTCGTCGCCCCGGTCCGCGCCGTTCTGCAGCCGATCACCCGCGGCCTCGGCGAGCTCGAGCCGGTCGCCCTGAGGAGCGGCGACGAGCGCCCGCTCGAGGACGTCGTCGACGCCCTCGTCGCCGCGGCCTACACCCGCACCGACCTCGTCGAGCGACGCGGCGAGTTCGCGGTGCGCGGCGGCATCCTCGACGTCTTCCCGCCCACCGAGGAGCACCCGGTCCGCGTCGAGTTCTGGGGCGACACCGTCGAGGAGGTGCGCTGGTTCAAGGTCGCCGACCAGCGCTCGCTCGAGGTGGCCGAGCACGGCCTCTGGGCGCCGCCCTGCCGCGAGCTGCTCCTGACCGACGCCGTCCGCGAGCGCGCCCGGGCCCTGGCCGACCAGCTGCCCGGCGTCGCCGACATGCTCGCCAAGCTCGCCGAGGGCATCGCCGTCGAGGGCATGGAGTCCCTCGCCCCGGCGCTCGTCGACGGCATGGAGTCGGTGCTCGACGTCCTGCCGAAGGCCGCCACCGTCCTGCTCGCCGACCCCGAGCGCATCCGCCGCCGCGCCCACGACCTCGTCGCCACGAGCGAGGAGTTCCTCGAGGCGAGCTGGGCCAACGCCGCCGCCGGCAACGACGTGCCCGTCGACCTCCAGTCGCTGCTCGGCAGCGCGTCGTACTGGACCCTCGCCCAGGTGCGGGCGCACGCCAGCGCCCACGACCGCCCGTGGTGGACCCTCACCCCGTTCGCCGCCGACGACGAGCTCGTCATCGAGGACGACGACGTCGACGAGCGCCTCGCGGTGCGCACGACCGACGCCGAGGCCTTCCGCGGCGACACCGAGCGGGCCGTCGCGCACCTGCGTGAGCGGGCCCGCGAGGGCTGGGTCGTCGCGGTCGTCACCGAGGGCCCGGGCCTGGCCAAGCGCGTCGGGGAGGTGCTGCGCGAGCACGACGTGCCGGTGCGCTCGCTCGACCGCTCCCTCGAGGCAGGCGCGGCCGACCCGCTCGAGGCCGGCCTCGTCACCGTCACCTGCATGCCGCTCGGGCGCGGGTTCGTCCACGAGGGCGCTCGCCTCGAGGTCGTCACCGAGACCGACCTCACCGGGCAGGCCGGCTCGACCTCGACCAAGGACATGCGCCGGATGCCCTCGCGCCGCCGCAACCAGGTCGACCCGCTCCAGCTGCGTCCCGGCGACCACGTCGTCCACGAGCAGCACGGCGTCGGCCGCTTCGTCGAGATGATGCAGCGCACCGTCGCCGGTGCCACGCGCGAGTACCTCGTCATCGAGTACGCCCCGAGCAAGCGCGGCCAGCCCGGCGACCGCCTCTACGTGCCCACCGACCAGCTCGACCAGGTGACGAAGTACGTCGGCGGCGAGCAGCCCACCCTCAACAAGATGGGCGGCTCGGACTGGACCAAGACCAAGTCGCGGGCCAAGCGCTACGTCAAGCAGATCGCCGCCGACCTCATCCGGCTCTACAGCGCCCGGCAGGCCACCAAGGGCCACGCGTTCGGTCCCGACACCCCGTGGCAGCGCGAGCTCGAGGAGGCCTTCGCCTACGTCGAGACCCCCGACCAGCTCAGCAGCATCGACGAGGTCAAGGCCGACATGGAGAAGCAGGTCCCGATGGACCGGCTCATCTGCGGCGACGTCGGCTACGGCAAGACCGAGATCGCGGTCCGTGCGGCTTTCAAGGCGATCCAGGACGGCAAGCAGGCCGCTGTCCTCGTGCCGACGACCCTCCTCGTCAGCCAACACCTGCAGACCTTCTCGGACCGGTACGCGCAGTTCCCGGTCGTCGTCAAGGCGCTGTCGCGGTTCCAGACCGACAAGGAGGCGCGCGAGGTCGTCGACGGTCTCGCCGACGGCAGCATCGACCTCGTCATCGGCACGCACCGGCTGCTGTCCAAGGAGATCCGGTTCAAGGACCTCGGCCTCGTCATCGTCGACGAGGAGCAGCGCTTCGGCGTCGAGCACAAGGAGCTGCTCAAGACGATGCGCACCGCCGTCGACGTGCTGTCGATGTCGGCCACCCCGATCCCGCGAACGCTCGAGATGGCCGTCACCGGTATCCGCGAGATGTCCACTCTCGCAACGCCGCCCGAGGAGCGCCACCCGGTCCTGACCTTCGTCGGCGCCTACGACGAGAAGCAGATCACGGCGGCCCTGCGCCGCGAGCTGCTCCGCGAGGGCCAGGTCTTCTTCGTCCACAACAAGGTCAGCACCATCGAGAAGGCCGCGAGCCGGCTGCGCGAGCTCGTGCCCGAGGCGCGCATCGCCACGGCGCACGGCCAGATGGGCGAGCACCGCCTCGAGCAGGTCGTCGAGGACTTCTGGCAGAAGCGCTTCGACGTCCTCGTCTGCACGACGATCGTCGAGACCGGCCTCGACATCAGCAACGCCAACACCCTCATCGTCGAGCGCGCCGACGCCTTCGGCCTGAGCCAGCTGCACCAGCTGCGCGGACGCGTCGGGCGAGGCCGCGAGCGGGCGTACGCCTACTTCCTCTACCCGCCCGAGAAGCCGCTCACCGAGACCGCCCACGACCGGCTGCGCACCATCGCCAGCCACACCGACCTCGGCGCCGGCATGCAGGTCGCGATGAAGGACCTCGAGATCCGCGGCGCCGGCAACCTGCTCGGCGGCGAGCAGTCCGGACACATCGAGGGCGTCGGGTTCGACCTCTACGTGCGGCTCATCGGCGAGGCCGTCGCCGACTTCAAGGGCGAGACCACCGACGTGCCGGCCGAGATCAAGATCGAGCTGCCGGTCGACGCCCACCTGCCGCACGACTACGTGCCGGGGGAGCGGCTGCGCCTCGAGGCCTACCGCAAGCTCGCGACCGTCGAGACGTTCGAGGCCGTCGACGAGATCGAGGCCGAGCTGCGCGACCGCTACGGCGCCCCGCCCAAGCCGGTCGAGAACCTCCTCGAGGTGGCGCGGTTGCGGGTCGTGGCGCGGCAGGCCCGCATCGGCGACATCGGCGCGCAGGGCCGCACGGTGCGGTTCGGCCCGGTCACCGACCTGCGCGAGAGCCAGCAGCTGCGGCTCATGCGCCTCTACCCCGGCACCATCGTCAAGGAGGCCCTCGGCACGATCCTCGTGCCGGCCCCGATGACCGCTCGCGTCGGGGGCAAGCCGCTGCGCGACGTCGAGGTCCTGACGTGGGCGCGCCAGCTCGTCACGGCCGTGCTGCTCGACGACATCGCCGCGGGCCACGCGGTGGCGAGCGCCGGTGCCGGCACGCGTACGGGTGCCCCGTAAGATGTCTGACGCATCCGCCCGAGGAGGAAACCCAGTGAAGTCTCTGCCAGCACGGCCCACCATCACGGGTCGGCGTGTCGCCGCGGCACTCGTCGCGGGCGCGAGCGCCGTCACGCTCCTCGGTGGGTGCGGCTTCGCGACGCGCCAGCAGGCCGCGGCCGTCGTCAACGGTCACGTCATCACGGAGGCCGACGTGCAGGCCTCCCACGACCAGCTGCAGGCGGCCAAGCTCGACTTCAGCGAGGACGCCATCGTCATGGGCCTCATCGCCGGCCCGCTGCTCGACGAGGCGATGCAGGCCTCGGGCGGCTGGAAGCCCGACCAGACCTACGCCGCGGTCCTCGCGACGATCCCGAACCCGACCCAGACGACGAAGGACTTCGTCGCCGCGGCCGCGCTCGTCAACTCCCAGACGATGACGCCCGCCGAGGTCACCGCCTACCGCAAGGCCCTCCAGAACGCCGACATCTCCCTCAACCCGAAGTTCGGGACGGTCAAGAAGGTCGACCAGGGGCCGGTGTACTTCACCTTCGGCACCGCCGACCCCGACTGGATCAAGCCGCAGACCAACGCGGCCGCTTCGGGCACCAACCCGGCCCCGGTCGAGACGACCGCGCCCTGACCGGCCGCCTGGTCCTGCTCGTCTCGACGCCGCGCATCGCGCCGGGGCTGCTGACGCGCGAGGCCTGGGCCACGCTCGAGGGCGCCACGACCGTGTGGGGCCTGCCGGACGAGCCGCAGGTCGCGGCGATCGTCGACGCCGGCGTCGAGGTGGGCCTGCCCGCGCTCGACGCGTCGGGCGAGCGTGAGGACGCCGGCGTCCTCGCCGCCCCCGACCTCGCGCGCGCCCTCGTCGCGGCGACGGCCGACGGCGACGCCGTGTGGGTCGGTTCCGCCGACGGCGACCCCGGTCTCAGCGACGCTGTCGCCGTCGAGGTGAGCCGCCTGCAGGAGGCACCCGACGTCGAGCTGCTCATCGCCTCCTTCGACGTGCCGGGCTCGCGGCTGCTCGACGTCGTGGCCGTCATGGACCGGCTCCGCTCGCCCGGCGGCTGCCCGTGGGACGCCGAGCAGACCCCCCAGACGCTCGTGCCCTACCTGCTCGAGGAGGCCCACGAGGCCATCGAGGCCATCGAGTCGGGCGACCCGGGGCACGTGCGTGAGGAGCTCGGCGACCTCCTGCTCCAGGTGGCCTTCCAGGCGCGCGTCGCCGAGGAGCACCCGACCGAGCCCTTCGGCATCGACGACGTCGCCGGCGAGCTCGTCGACAAGCTGGTGCGCCGCCACCCCCACGTCTTCGCCGACGTCGAGGCCGACACCCCCGACGCCGTCGCCGCCAACTGGGACCGGATCAAGGCGGGGGAGAAGCAGCACCGCACCCACCCCGTCGAGGGCGTGCCGACCTCCCTGCCGGCGCTGGCCCGGGCCGAGAAGTACGTCGGCCGGCTCGAGAAGGCCGGCCGCGCAGACCTCGTCGACGCCTCCGCCGCGGGCGAGGACGTCGGGGCGCGCCTGCTCGCACTGGTGCGCGAGGCTCGGGCGGCGGGCGTCGACGCCGAGGGCGCGCTGCGGGAGACGCTGCGACGCCTCGCCGACGCGAGCGCCGACGGCGCCGACGCGTCCTGAGCGACGCGTCGGCAGAGACGCGTCGTGACCGACGCGTCGTGACCGACGCGTCCGCGGGTGTCACGGGGCCACGCCGCCCGGATGTGGTGGCGTGGCCCCGTCCCCACCCCACGGCGGTCAGGGATGCACCGCGGGAGAGTCCCGCCGGACGCGGTCAGGACGCGACCGGCGGGAGCCGGTGTGCCGTCAGTACGCGCCCCGCGAACGGAACACGGCCTGGACGGTCCTGGTGAGGATCGAGAGGTCCTGGACGACGGACCAGTTGTCGACGTAGTAGAGGTCGAGGCGCACCGTGTCGTCCCACGAGAGGTCGCTGCGTCCGGAGACCTGCCAGAGGCCGGTGACGCCGGGGCGCACGTGGAGGCGGCGCTGGACGTCGGGCGCGTAGCGGCGCACCTCCGCCGGCAGGGCGGGCCGTGGGCCGACGAGGCTCATGTCGCCGTTGACGACGTTGATGAGCTGGGGCAGCTCGTCGATCGAGTAGCGCCGCATGAACGCGCCGACCCGGGTGATGCGGGGGTCCTGCTGCACCTTGAAGAGGACCCCGTCGGCGTTCTGGTTCAGGTGCGTGATGCCGGCGAGGCGGGCCTCGGCGTCGACGACCATGCTGCGGAACTTCAGGCACTCGAAGAGCTCGCCGTCGCGCCCGACGCGGGTCTGGCGGAACAGGACGGGGCCGCCGTCCTGCAGCTTGGTGGCGATGGCGAAGACGAGCATGACCGGCGCGGCGAGCATCAGCAGCAGCGTGCCGCCGACGAAGTCGAAGGCGCGCTTGGACCACCGGGCCGCGCCGAGGCTCTGTGGCGGCTCGACGTGCACGAGCGGCAGTCCGCCGACCGGGCGCATGGACATCCGACCGGAGGAGATGTCGCTGAGGCTGGGCACGACGGCGAGCTGCACGTCGTGCCCCTCCAGCTCCCACGCGATGCGGCGGAAGTCGATGGGCGCCGGGAAGGCTCCCTCGGTGAAGACGATGAGGTCGGCCTTGGCGTCGAGGGCGGACCGTGCGACGCGGGTCGTCGTCCCGACCACGGACACACCACCCGGCGTCTCGGGGACCGGGTTGGACGAGGGGACCAGCGCGCCGACGATCTCGTAGCCGAGCCAGCTCTCCCGGCGGAGGACCGACGCGACGTCGTCGACGTGCGAGGGCGAGCCCGCGAGGACCACGCGGGTGAGCAGGTGTCCGTGGTGGTGCGCCCGCCGAGCGATGCGCCGCGCGGTCCAGCGCCAGGTCAGCTGCACCGGGACGCCGATGACGAACAGCAGCACGAAGAAGCCACGGGACAGGTTCAGCTGGGTCAGGTAGCTGACGATGCCGATGCCGCCCGCCACGAGACCGCCCGCGACGAGGACCTTCGCGTACTCGGTGGTGCCCACCCCGAGGTTGCTGCGCGCGTAGCTGCCCACGAAGGCCAGGCACAGCATCCAGCCGACGACGATCCACGGGCCGGCGGCCTGGGCGATGGCCTGGACGTCGTTGGTGACGACGAAGATCGGCAGCCGGTCGCGGCTCATCGCCGCCAGCGCCGTCGCCGCCACGATGACCACGAGGTCACCGCCGGCCATGACGAGCTGGAGCAGTCGCACTCCGCGAGATCGGTTCGACAGCGGTTGCGCTGTCGGACGAGCGCTCACGTCGACGGCAAATCCGCCGACTTCGCGCATGGGTACAGCCATAGAACACCCCACCCCCTGGACGCCCCCTCGGCGTCACGCACCTCGGTATTCCCACCCCCCCGGATGGATGTCCCGAGTATGTCGAAGATTGGTCAAGCGAAGGTAAGGAAACGGTAAAACGAGCGGGGATCCTGCACTGATCTTGCGGATGCGGTGGGACAGAACCGCCCAAACCAGACATCGCCCGGCGCGACCGGCCCCCGAGCCGGCGGGTGACCGCATGCCGGGTCGGTCCGACGGCCCGCAGCCCCCACGGGCTACGCTCGGTGGCGACAGCGGCCGGGCACCGGCCGTACCCCCTTCCGAGCACCACCACAGGAGAGTCAGTGGCCACCATTGAGGAGATCGGAGCCCGGGAGATCCTGGACTCGCGCGGCAACCCCACCGTGGAGGTCGAGATCCGTCTCGACGACGGCACCTTCGCCCGCGCAGCCGTCCCGTCGGGCGCCTCCACCGGCGCCTTCGAGGCGTCCGAGCGTCGTGACGGCGACAAGGGCCGCTACCTCGGCAAGGGTGTCGAGCAGGCCGTCGACGCCGTCATCGAGGAGATCAACCCGCGCCTCGTCGGCTTCGACGCGAGCGAGCAGCGGCTCATCGACGCCGAGATGCTCGCGCTCGACGGCTCGGCCAACAAGGAGACCCTCGGCGCCAACGCCATCCTCGGCGTCTCGCTCGCCGTCGCCCACGCCGCCGCCGAGTCGGCCGGCCTGCCGCTGTTCCGCTACGTCGGCGGCCCCAACGCGCACGTCCTGCCCGTGCCGATGATGAACATCCTCAACGGTGGGTCGCACGCCGACTCCAACGTCGACATCCAGGAGTTCATGATCGCCCCGATCGGCGCGCCGAGCTTCCGCGAGGCCCTGCGCTGGGGCGCCGAGGTCTACCACGCGCTGAAGAAGGTGCTGAGTGAGCGGGGCCTGGCCACCGGCCTCGGCGACGAGGGCGGCTTCGCCCCGAACCTCGAGTCCAACCGCGCCGCGCTCGACCTCATCCTCGAGGCGATCAAGGCCGCGGGCTACGAGCCGGGCCGCGACATCGCCCTCGCGCTCGACGTGGCGGCGTCCGAGTTCTTCGAGGACGGCTCCTACGCGTTCGAGGGTGCGAGCAAGTCGGCCGACGAGATGGTCGCCTACTACGCCGAGCTCGTCGACGCCTACCCGCTCGTGTCCATCGAGGACCCGCTCAACGAGGACGACTGGGACGGCTGGAAGTCCATGACCGACCTGCTCGGCTCCAAGGTGCAGATCGTCGGCGACGACCTCTTCGTCACCAACCCCGAGCGCCTGGCCCGTGGCATCGGCTCGGGCACGGCCAACGCGCTGCTCGTCAAGGTCAACCAGATCGGCACGCTGACCGAGACCCTCGACGCCGTGACCCTCGCGCAGACCAACGGCTACCGCTGCATGATGAGCCACCGCTCCGGCGAGACCGAGGACGTCACGATCGCCGACCTCGCCGTCGCGACGAACTGCGGCCAGATCAAGACCGGTGCCCCGGCCCGCTCCGAGCGCGTCGCGAAGTACAACCAGCTGCTGCGCATCGAGGAGGAGCTCGACGACGCCGCGGTCTACGCCGGCACCGGCGCGTTCCCGCGCTTCGACGCCGCCCGCTTCGGCAGCGAGGGCTGAGTCCCGTGGCCGACCGCACGCCGCCCCGCCCGGGTCGCTCGTCGTCGCCCTCGGCGTCGGGCCGCCCCGGTGGTGGCGGTGCGCGGTCGGCCTCCTCACGCGCCACGAGCCCGCGACCGTCCGGGTCGGGCGCCCGGTCCACAGGGGCCGGCACGCGCTCGACGGGCACCGCGGCGCGTTCGACGGGCTCGCGGCCCGCGTCGGCGGGCACGCGGCCCGGCACCTCGCGCGGCTCGGCCCGGCCCAGCCGGCCCGGCCAGGGCAAGGAGCGCCCGGCGCGCGCCGCGCGGGCCCGCACCACCCCGCCCGTCGCGCCGTCCGCGTCGACGGCGTGGGTCCGCGGCGCGATCCTGCTCGGCATCCTCGTCATGCTCGCCGTGACGATCGTGCCCACCCTCCGCTCGCTCATCCAGCAACGCGGCGACACCGCGGCCAAGCAGGCGCAGGTCCAGCAGCAGCGCCAGGACGTCCAGGACCTCCAGCGTGAGGCCGCGCTGTGGAAGGACCCCGCCTACGTCGAGCTGCAGGCCCGCGAGCGGCTCAAGTTCGTCCGCGTCGGCGACCGGGCCTACACCGTCATCGACCCGGGTGGCACCGACACGAGCGCCGCGACCGCCGCCAAGCCGGTCGTCGCCGCCCCGATGGCCAACGACGCCTCACCCTGGTACGGCAAGGTCTGGCAGTCGGTCCAGATCGCCGACCGCCCCACCGCCGGGCTCGCTCGCGGCCGGTGAGGCCCGTGTGGGATCCTCGTGCGGCCACCCGCCCCCGACCGGAGCACCCGCACCCGTGAGCCAGACCCCGCGCCAGCCCGACGCCTCCCAGCCCGACGCCTCCCAGCGCGCCACCGACCCCGCCGACCTCGACGCCGTCGAGCGTCAGCTCGGCCGCCGACCTCGCGGCGTCGCCGAGGTGGCGCACCGTTGCCCGTGCGGCGAGCCCGACGTCCTGCGCACCGAGCCGCGGCTGCCCGACGGCACGCCGTTCCCGACGACGTACTACGCGACGTGTCCGCGCCTCACCGGAGCCGTCAGCACGCTCGAGACCGGTGGCCTCATGAAGGAGATGACGGCCCGCCTCGGTGCGGACGCCGAGCTCGCAGCCGCGTACGCCTCGGCCCACGAGCACTACCTCGCCCGCCGCGGTGAGCTGGGCGACGTGCCCGAGATCGACGGCATCTCCGCCGGCGGCATGCCGACGCGCGTCAAGTGCCTCCACGTGCTCGTGGCCCACTCGCTCGCGGCCGGCCCCGGGGTCAACCCGCTCGGCGACGAGGCCCTCGAGGCGCTCGGCGACTGGTGGTCACCGACCTCGTGCGCGGCCGTGCACGCCGCCGAGGACGCCGCGAGCGCGGGTACCACGGAGCACCGGGCCGCCGGGGAGGGCACCGATGGCTGAGGGCCGGGTCCGGGTGGGCGCCGTCGACTGCGGCACCAACTCGATCCGTCTCCTGGTCGCCGACGTCGACCCGGCCACCGGTGCCCTCGAGGACGTCCTGCGCCGGATGGAGATCGTGCGCCTCGGCCACGGCGTCGATCGCACCGGCGTCATCGCCCCCGAGTCGATGGAGCGCACCCTACGGGTCACCCGCGAGTACGCTGCGCAGTGCCATGACCTCGGCGCCGAGCGCATCCGGTTCGTGGCCACGTCCGCCTCCCGCGACGCCCGCAACGCGGGCGAGTTCATCGAGGGCGTCCACGAGGCCTTCCGCGCGCACGTCGGCGTGGGCGTGTCGCCCGAGGTCGTCTCGGGCGACGAGGAGGCCGCCCTGTCGTTCTCCGGCGCCACCGGGGGTCTCGCGGCGCGCGGCATCGCCGGCCCCTACCTCGTCGTCGACCTCGGCGGCGGCTCCACCGAGCTCGTCCGCGGCACCGACCACGTCGAGGCCGCACGGTCGGTCGACATCGGCTGCGTCCGGATGACCGAGCGCCACCTCGCGAGCGACCCGCCGACCGCCGAGGAGATCGCCGCGGCGACCCGCGACGTCGACGCCGCCCTCGACCTCGCCGAGTCGACCGTGCCGCTCGAGGGCATCGGGGCCCTCGTCGGCCTGGCCGGCAGCGTCACGACGATCACGGCGCACGCGCTGCGCCTGCCCGCCTACGACGCGAGCCGGATCCACCTGTCCCGCAACCCGGTCGACGCCGTGCTCGCGGCCTGCGACGACCTCCTCGCCATGACCCGCGCCGAGCGGGCGGCCCTGCCGTACCTGCACCCCGGACGCGTCGACGTCATCGGTGCCGGGGCCCTCGTGTGGCGACGCGTCGTGCAGCGCCTCGTCGAGAGGTCGGGCATCACCGAGGTCGTGACCTCCGAGCACGACATCCTCGACGGCATCGCCCTCAGCGCTGCCCGTCGGGGCTGACGCGCTCAGCGAGGCGAGGCGTCAGGGCGTCACGGCCACCGGGAGGGGTTCCTGCTCCATCGCCCGCCGGCGGTGCGCGCGCAGCCGCGCGATCATCCACAGCGCGGCTGAGACCCCGAGGGCCCACGTGCCGTTGGACACCGTGGCGTCGACGACCCCGTAGGTGACGAAGAAGAGCGTCACGACGACGATGCCGCGCACCCACCGCTCGGACAGCCGCGTGGCCGCGAGCACGACGCCGCCCCAGAGCAGGTACCACGGGTGGATGACGGGGCCGGAGACGCAGAGGATCAGCAGCACGCTGGCCGTGGCGAGCACGGGGTTGCGCACGACGAGGCGCCAGCCGACCCATGCCATCGCGAGGAGCCCGACGCCGAGCCCGATCGCCTGCGCGACCGGCACGGGCACCTCGACCCAGCCGGCCGGCGAGCCGCCCATGCGCATGAGCCACTCGACCGCGCTCCCGACGAACGTCGACGGGGCGAGCAGTGAGCGGAGCGACACCGGCACCGACAGGTTGGGCACCCAGCCGAAGCCGAGGCCCGAGAAGGCCGTGATCGCCCAGAACGTCGCGACGAACACCGCCCCCAGGGCGAGCCCGTGCCGCAGCAGCGCCAGCAGCTTGTGACGGACGCCGGGGGCGAGGTCGCCGGCCTGCACGGCCATCCCGACGACACCGACGAGGGCGAGGACCGCCGTCTGCTTGTAGGCGGACGCGGCGGCGACGGTGGCCGCCGCGACGAGGAGATGGCCGCGGCTGGCCAGCAGCAGGGCGAGCACGACGAGGGCGACCATGACGGCATCGCCGTGGGCGCCGCCGACGAAGTGCATGATGACGAGCGGGTTGAGCACGCCGAGCCACAGCGCGTGCCGGCCGCTCGAGCCGTAGCGCTCCGCCAGGCGGGGGAGCGCGTAGGCGAGCAGCGCCACCGCGGCGAGCGTCGGCACCCGCATGAGCACGGCGGACGCGTAGGCGTTGTCGGGTGCGAGGGCCACGACGAGGTGCTGCACCTGGAGAGCGAGCGGACCGTACGGCGCCGGCGTCTGCGCCCACATCGGGTCGACCTGGTCGGAGTACGGCCCGGGGATCGAGAACGGCGTCAGGACGTACGGGTCCAGGCCGCGGGAGACGATCTCGCCCTGCGCGGCGTAGCTGTAGGCGTCGCGGCTGAACAGCGGCGGGGCGAGCAGGATCGGCAGGCTCCAGAGCAGCCAGGCCAGCGACGGCGGCCGGCGCCCGTGCACCGGGCGCATCCGCAGCCAGGCGTCGACGAGCAGCGCCATGCCGACGGCCATGAGCACCGTGGTGATGACGCGGCCGACCCCGCTGTCGAGCCACTGCAGGTGCAGCGTCGTGATGACCGGTGACGCGCCGGGGGCGAACGCCCCGATCGGCAGGAACGCCGGCGAGACCGACCCCGCGGCCACGAGCGCCATGCCGAGCATGCCGCGTCGCACCATCGGGTCGAGCCAGCTGCGCAGCAGCGCGTCGCGCAGGCGGTCGGCGAACTCGAGCAGCTGGGTGGCACCGGGGCGGCCGACAGTGTGGCGACCGACGCCGGCCCGGGCACCGTTCGGCCGTCGGGCAGGGGAGGACACGGCCCCCGAGCCCGCGACGCGCTGGTCCAGCACTCGTCCTCCTGTGAAGGGTCGCCGCAGCCCCCGTGGCGCGGCGTCCGGGTCGCGCCGGGGACATGGCGGACCATCCCCTGGGACCCGATTGCATCCCAGTGTAGGAGGACTCCGGCCCCGGGCGTCGGCACGCACCGCCGTCGTGGACACAAGCGTGACCGAACCGTGGCCGTCGCAGCCGTACCCCCGGAGGGACTCGAACCCTCACCGTTGGCGATTTTAAGTCGCCTGCCTCTGCCGATTGGGCCACGGGGGCGCGCCGGCCGGGCCGGCGGCCCCAGTATGCCGTCGCGTCACGAACGGGTTGCGGGGCACGCCGTCGGCCGTCGGGAACCTGCGGGGTGGTCCCGGACGCTTAGTCTGGTGACAGTCGCCACCGACCGGTGGCACCAGTGCCCAAGGAGCACACTCACATGGCAGGTGGAAACCCGGTCTTCGACCGGCTCAACAAGCAGATCGAGAAGGAGCGATACGCCGGCTTCGGCACACCGCAGCAGGGCCAGCAGGCGCAGCAGGGCCAGTTCGGTCAGGGCCAGCAGGCCACGCAGGCGGCGACCACCGGCTACGCGGCGCAGGACGCCATGACCGCCCAGCAGCTCGACGAGATGTACGCACGCCAGAGCGCCGGTCCCGCCGACACCGGTCGCGTCACGGTCGACGACGTCGTCATCAAGAGCCTCACCCTGTTCGTCGTCACGGTCGCCGTCGCCATGGTCTCGTGGTTCTGGACCGAGGCCAACACCGACATGACGCTGCCGTTCTGGCTCGGCGGCATGTTCGGCACGCTGATCCTCGGCTTCGCCATCGCCTTCATGAAGAAGGTGTCGGTGCCGCTGCTCATGGTGTACGCCGTGCTGCAGGGCGCCTTCCTCGGCGCCTTCAGCCAGTACATCGCCTCGATCCCGAAGTACGACGGCGTCGTGCAGATGGCCGTGCTCGCCACCCTCTGCGTCTTCGTCGCGATGTACATCGGCTACGCGACGGGCTTCGTCAAGGTCAACGCCAAGACGCGCCGGATGTTCTTCTTCGCGATAGTGGGCTACGGCATCTTCTCGCTGCTGCAGGTCGTCCTGCTCATGACGGGCGTCATCAGCGGCTGGGGCTTCGGCGGCAGCGGCGGCCTCGGCCTGGTCCTGTCGGTCGTGGGTGTCGGCCTCGCGTCCTACTCCCTGGCCATCGACTTCGACTCGATCGACCACGCCGTCCAGGTGGGCGCCCCGAAGAAGTACTCGTGGCTGCTGGCCCACGGCCTCATCGTGACGCTCGTCTGGCTCTACATCGAGTTCGTCCGCCTCTTCGCGCGCCTGCGCGACTGACGCGGGTGGCACCTTCGCGCGTGGGTTCGCCGACCCCGCAGGAGGTGTCGGACGAGCTCCGGCGCGTGGCCGAGCGGTGGCAGCAGCTGCCGCTCGGCCACGCGCTTTCGCGTGCGGGCCTGGTCCGCGACCTCGTCCAGGACCTCGCCGACCGCGTCGCGGTGTCGCGGGGACGGGGGTCCGTGCCGGTGCCCGACCTCGGCCCGGCCGTCGTCATGGACCAGCTGGCCGTCATGGTGTGGGACGCGTCCGCCGCCGGCGTCGGAGCTGACCTGCCCGAGCGCCTGGCCACCCTCCGCCGCGCCCTCTGACGTCGGGCGCCCTTCCCCGGCAATCGAAAGAGCACTCCGTCACGTGCCCCGCCGATCGAAAGAGCACTCCGTACACGTACGGAGTGCTCTTTCGATCAGAGTGGGTGGCGTCAGCTGAGGCGCTCGAAGATGACGGCCATGCCCTGACCGCCGCCGACGCACATCGTCTCGAGACCGAACTGCTCGTCGCGCTCGCGCAGCGCGTTGATGAGCGTGCCGGTGATGCGGGCCCCGGTCGCACCGAACGGGTGGCCGATCGCGATGGCGCCGCCGTTGACGTTGAGCTTGTCGTAGTCCATGCCGATCTGGTCGGCCGAGCCGATGACCTGCGCGGCGAAGGCCTCGTTGATCTCGTAGAGGTCGATGTCGCCGATCGACAGACCCGCCCGCTTGAGCGCGAGGTTCGTCGCGTCCACCGGGCCGAGGCCCATGATCTCCGGCGACAGCCCGGTCGCCGCCGTCGAGACGACGCGGGCGAGGGGCGTGAGGCCGAGCTCCTTGGCCTTGGTGTCGCTCATGATGACGAGCGCCGCGGCGCCGTCGTTGAGCGGGCAGCAGTTGCCGGCCGTGACGGTGCCCTGCTCCCGGAACACGGGGTTCAGGCCCTGGACGGCCTCGAGGGTGACGCCGGCGCGGGGGCCGTCGTCCTTGGTGACGACCGTGCCGTCGGGGGTCGTGACGGGCGTGATCTCCCAGTCGAAGAAGCCACGGCCGATGGCGGCCTCGGCGCGGTTCTGGCTGGTGACGCCCCACTCGTCCTGGCGCTCGCGGGAGATGCCGTAGGCCGTCGCGACGTTCTCGGCGGTCTGGCCCATCGAGATGTAGATGTCCGGCAGGTTGCCGTCGGCGCGGGGGTCGGTCCAGGTCTCGTTCGTCTCGGCGATCCGCTTCGTGCGCTCCTGCGCCGCGGCGAAGAGCGGGTTCTGCGCGTCGGCCTTCGCGCCGCCCGCGCCGGCCCAGTCGGTGTACTGCGAGACGCACTCGACGCCGGCCGACACGAAGATGTCGCCCTCGCCGGCCTTGATGGCGTGGAAGGCCATCCGCGTCGTCTGCGCCGAGGAGGCGCAGAAGCGGTTGATCGTCGCCGCGGGCGTGCCGTCGAGGCCGAGGAGGGTGGCGACGACCTTGGCCATGTTGGACCCGTGCTTGCCCGACGGCTCGGCGCAGCCGAGGTAGAGGTCCTCGACGAGCGCCTTGTCGAGGGCGGGCACCTTGTCGAGCGCCGCCTGGATGACGCTGGCGGCGAGGTCGTCCGGACGCACCTCCTTGAGCGAGCCCTTGAAGGCCCGGCCGAACGGCGAACGGGCGGTCGAGACGATGACGGCTTCGGTCACGGGGGAACTCCTGGACTTCGTCGGCGGCCCCGGGCGACGGCGCACGGGTCGACTAAGCGCTTGCTCAGTCCCTCGATGGTAGGACGTCCGCTCGGGCACGGACACCCTCGGCGCCATGACCTGCGTCTCCTCGCCCGCCGTCCGTCCCGGGCCCCGTCCGGGTACGTCCGGGTAGGCGGTTCGGGCTAGGGTGTGCGGGTTTGCGGCCACAGCCGGCCGCCGGTCGCCCGGCCTCTGCCGGGCGACG
>NZ_JAWIIL010000009.1:0-87461 GCF_034724055.1 Intrasporangium zincisolvens | reverse complement strand
GGCGGGCCCACGACCCGACCAGGCCAGGGGGCCTCCCACCCATGAAGACCATGACGACCCGCGCCGTCGCCCTCGCCGGCGCCCTCGCGATCAGCCTCGGTGCCGCCGCGTGCTCGAAGTCGGACACGCCGACCACCGGGTCCACGGGCTCCTCGACCGCCGGCTCCACCACGACGTCCGCCCCGGCGACGTCCGACTCGGCGGCGCCCAAGCCCGCCGACGTGCTCGAGAAGGCCAAGACCAACGCGCTCGCCGCGACCTCGGCGGCCTTCGTCGGTGACGTCGAGCAGGCCGGCAAGAAGATCTCCATCGACTTCAAGGGCACGAGCGACGGCAAGACGTCCGACATCACCATCGCGATGCAGGACAGTGGCAAGGCGCGCCTCATCACGTTGCCGGACGGTGTCTACATCCAGGCCGACGCGACGTTCTGGAAGAAGCAGGGCGCTCCGGCTTCGGTGCAGAAGGCCGGCGACAAGTTCATCAAGGCGCCGGCGTCCGCCTCGTCGATGACCGAGAGCCTGAGCCTCAAGAGCTTCCTCGAGAAGGCCTTCGGCGCGGTGACGCCGAGCCAGCTGTCCCCGACGGTCACCGAGGAGACCATCAACGGCACGGACTGCTGGGTCCTCACCGACAAGAAGGGCAAGTCCGAGGGCGCCCTCTACGTGTCCAAGGACAAGCAGCAGGTCGTCCGCTTCACCGGCTCGACCAAGAGCCCGGGCCAGCTCGACTTCTCCAAGTGGGGCGAGGACCTCGGCATCAAGGCCCCGCCGGCCAGCCAGATCATGAAGCTGGGCTGACGCAGCCCATCGGCGCCACCGGCGCCGGCATCACGACCGAGGGGTCACCTGCACCGCGGGTGGCCCCTCGTCGTGCTCCCGGTCGGGTTGGTCGCGCTCGGACGCCCCGACCTACGCCTCCGCCGCCATCCTGACCGACGCGTCGGGGCCACGGGACGCGTCACTGCCACGGGACGCGTCAGCGCTGTCCGACGCGTCGCGGCTGACGGACGCGTCAGCCCGGTCCGTGGCCGGCACCGGGTCACGGTCGACGCGGGGGAACGACCCGACGGGCGCGGCGGGGCGCATCCGGTGCAGCAGCACCGCCCAGCGGCCCTGCCGGCCGCGCGCCTGGCCGGCCACCTCGGCCGGGGCGACCTCGGTGCCGGGCTGCGCCACCGCGCGGGTGGCGGCGATCGCGACCGGGCCGACGCCCTCGCCGCGGCGCAGGTTCGGCTCGGGCGGGGCGCTGCGCTCACCGAAGAGGTCGAGGGCCGCGCTGACAGTGGGCAGCAGGGCCGCGGCGACCCGGGCGTAGCCGGCCGGGCTCGGGTGGAAGCGGTCCTCGCTGAACATGATCTTCGGGTCGGCGCTGAAGGCCTCGCTCAGCATGTCGCCGACCGACACGGCACGCCCGCCCGCCTCGACCACGGCGACGGTCTGGGCCGCCGCGAGGTCGCGCGACCAGCGTCGGGCCAGCAGGCGCAGCGGCTGGGGGACCGGCTCGATGGCGCCGAGGTCGGGGCACGTGCCGACGACGACCTCCGAGCCGGCCTCGCGCAGGCAGCGGACCGCCATCTCGAGGTGGCGCACCGCGACGGAGGTGTCGATGCGGTGCGTGACGTCATTGGCGCCGATGAGCACGAGGGCGACGTCGGGCGTCGGGACCTCCTCGAGGGCGCGCTCGACCTGCGCATCGAGGTCGGGAGACTCCGCGCCGACGACGGCGACGTTCGTCAGGCGCACCGGACGCCCGCTGAACGCGGCGACGCCGCCCGCGACGATCGCCCCGATCGTCTGGTGCGGGTGCGCGGCGCCCATGCCGGCGCCGGTCGAGTCGCCGAGCACGACGAGCCGGATCGGCTCGCCGGGGCCGAAGCCGTAGCGTCCGTCGTCCTCCGGTGCGCCCTCGAAGGGCTGGCCGACGAGGCGCCGGGCCATGGCGGCCTCCGCCTTGATGACGCCGTAGCCGAGAAGGCTGAGCAGGCCGAGACCGGCGACCCCGACGCCGCCGCCGTAGGCAGCCTGCTGGGCGATCCGTCGCGCGCGTCGTGCACGTCCCATCGGCCACCCCCTCCGTCGGTCCTGCGTCTCGCCGGTGCTCGTCCGCCCCCTGACGAGCTCGCCGGTTCTTCACGGTAACGCTCGGCACCGACGCGTCGTGCCCGGTTCGCACGACCCCGGCCGGGCGTCACCACGGCTCTCGGCGCTGTCATACCCACCGCGCCCTCGCCGCGTCGACGGCGTCCGCCGCCCGGGCGTCCGTCTCGCGGGCTGGGACGACGCACCTAGGATGGGCGCGTGAAGTACGCAGAGAACGTGGCCGACCTCGTCGGCAACACCCCCCTGGTCAAGCTGGGCTCCGTCACCGCCGACGCGGGGGTGAGGTGCACGGTCCTGGCGAAGGTCGAGTACTTCAACCCGGGTGGGTCGGTCAAGGACCGCATCGCGCTGCGCATGGTCGAGGCCGCCGAGCGCGACGGCCTCCTGAGGCCGGGCGGCACCATCGTCGAGCCGACGAGCGGCAACACCGGCGTCGGGCTCGCGCTCGTCGCGCAGCGCCGCGGCTACAAGTGCGTCTTCGTCTGCCCCGACAAGGTGAGCCAGGACAAGCGCGACGTGCTCAAGGCGTACGGGGCCGAGGTCGTCGTCTGCCCCACCGCGGTCGAGCCGGACCACCCCGACTCCTACTACTCGGTGAGCGACCGCCTCGTCCGCGAGATCGACGGTGCGTGGAAGCCGAACCAGTACTACAACCCCGAAGGTCCGAACAGCCACTACCTGACCACCGGTCCGGAGATCTGGCGCGACACCGACGGCCGGATCACGCACTTCGTCGCCGGCGCGGGCACGGGCGGCACGATCAGCGGCACCGGCAAGTACCTCAAGGAGGTCAGCGACGGCGCGGTCCGCATCGTCGCGGCCGACCCCGAGGGCTCGGTCTACTCCGGTGGCACCGGCCGCCCGTACCTCGTCGAGGGTGTCGGCGAGGACTTCTGGCCGGGCGCCTACGACCCGTCGGTCGTCGACGAGGTCATCGCCGTCACCGACGCCGAGTCGTTCGAGATGACGCGTCGTCTCGCCCGCGAGGAGGGCCTGCTCGTCGGCGGCTCGTGCGGCATGGCGGTCGTCGCGGCCCTGCGTGCCGCCCGGGACCTGCCCGAGGACGCCGTCGTCGTGGTGCTGCTGCCCGACTCCGGCCGCGGCTACATGAGCAAGATCTTCAACGACGAGTGGATGCACTCCTACGGGTTCCTCACCGAGGACCACACCGAGCAGACCGTCGGCGACGTGCTGCACACGAAGTCGGGCGACATGCCGGCCCTCGTGCACACGCACCCGAACGAGACGATCCGCGACGCCGTCGCGATCCTGCAGGAGTACGGCGTCTCGCAGATGCCGGTCGTCAAGGCCGAGCCGCCGGTCATGTCGGGCGAGGTGGCCGGCTCGGTCAGCGAGCGGGCCCTGCTCGACGCGCTGTTCACCGGTCGTGCGCACCTGGCCGACGCCGTCGAGAAGCACATCGAGCCCGGCCTGCCGCTCATCGGCGCCGGCTCGCCGGTGTCGGCGGCCCGCAAGGAGCTCGAGACCGCCGACGCGGTGCTCGTCGTCGACGACGGCAAGCCGATCGGCGTCCTCACGCGTGCGGACCTGCTGGCGTTCCTCGCCGACTGACCCGCCTCGCGCTGAGCCGAACTCAGCACTGACGCGTCGGGCCCCCTTCCGCTGGAAGGGGGCCCGACGCGTCTGGGTTGGATGTCGCTGCGGCTCAGNCGGCCGGTGGTGGGGGCCCCCCCGCGTCTGGGTTGGATGTCGCTGCGGCTCAGGCCTGCTGCTTCGCCTCGGCCTTCTTCGCCTTCTTGAACTCGCGGACCTTGAGGCGCGACGCGTCGTCGACGACGTCGGCGATGGACCGGTGGCCCGGCTGGCCGTAGTCGCCGGTGGCCTCCTGCCAGCCCTCAGGCGTCACCCCGAACTGCTTGGCGAGCAGCGCGGCGAAGATCCGCGCCTTCTGGTCGCCGAAGCCGGGCAGGCTGCCGATGCGGCGCACCAGCTCGCGGCCCGTGTCGACGCCGGCCCAGACGTTCGCGGCGTCGCCGCCCCAGTCGTCGACGAGCGCCTGGCACAGCTGCTGGGTGCGCGTGGCCATCGAGCCGGGGAAGCGGTGCAGCGCCGGCGGCGTCCGGAAGTGCTCGAGGAGCGTCTCGGGCGGCAGCGCCGCGATGGCGGCGGCGTCGAGGTGGCCGCCGGCCGGCACGCCCATCCGCTCGGCGAGCACGCTCGGCGACGTGAACGCCTTCTCCATCGGGATCTGCTGGTCCAGCTGCATGCCGAGCAGCAGCGCGAGCGGGTCGTGGGCGAGCAGCGCGTTGGCCGCGTCGGTGGAGCCGAGGTGCAGTGCCTGGGATGCCATGGCCCCATCGTGCCGCACGGCGCACGCTCCCAGCCTCATGGTGCAGGATGAGCGGCCATGAGGCTGTTCCGGCGCTCGCGCGACGAGGAGGCCCCTGCCGACCCGGTTGCGGCGTTCTGGTCCTGGTGGCAGGAGTCCGGCGCCGACCTCACCGCGGCCGCGCTCGCCGACCGTGAGCCGGTCCGCGTTGCCGACGAGCTGAGCCGGCGCGTGGCCGCGATCGCCGACGGCCTGACGTGGGAGCTGTCGGCCGGTGGCCGCAGCGCGCACCTGCTCGTCGTCTCGCCGGAGGGCGACCCCGACCTCCGGGCCACCGCGCGCCGCTGGCTCCGGTCCGCGCCGACCGCGACGGCGACGTGGGGCTACGCGGACACGCGTCAGCCGGTCCAGGACGTCGACGCCGTCGAGCTCGAGACCGAGGGGGCGACCGTGGCCTTCCGCGACATCGTCGTCAGTGCCCGCCGCGAGGGCCTGCGCCTCTCGGTCGCCGTGCACCACCCGTCCTTCGAGCACCTCGACGACGCCGCCCGCGCGACCATCGCCTACCTCGCCCTCGACTCGGCCATCGGCGAGTCGGACGTCGAGTGCTGGATCGGCGAGGTCGCCCGACCGCAGCTCGCGCCGATGGACGCCTTCCCGCTGCGCTGGGTGCGCAGCCTCGTGGCCGACCTCAAGGCCGAGCACACCTCGTCGGACGGCGAGCCGCACCAGGTGGTGTTCCAGGGGCAGGGCGCTGACGGGCCGATCCTCGCCATGGCCCAGGTGCCGCTCGCGGCCGCCATCGCGCCCGAGCTCGACACGCACGTCGGCGTCTTCCTCGAGTACCTCGCCACCGAGGACGGGCTGCCGACGCCCGGCGCGCTCGAGGAGCTGCGGCACTTCGAGGATGCGCTCACCCTCGACCTCGCCGGCCGCGGCCGGGTCGTCGCGCACCAGTCCAGCGCCGGCACCCGCGTGCTGCACGTCTTCGTCGACGGCGCCAGCGACGCCGCGGACCGGGTGCGCGCGGCCTCCCGACGCTGGACGCAGGGCAGCGTCGGCGTCACCGAGACGCACGACCCGTCGTGGTCGATGGTGGCCCACCTGCGCGGCTGACGCGGGTGACGCGGGTGACGCGGCTGACGCGGCTCGGTCGACTCACTCGCCCGGGCCGGCGGGCACCCACAGGTCCGCCCCGGGCGTGACGCGTCCGGACCCCGACGTCAGTGCCGCGACGGTGCCGCGGAACGCGTCGAGCGCTGCAGGGTCGACGGCGACCTGCAGCCGGACGCCCTCGGCGAGGTAGTCGACGCCGGTGACCGTGACGTCGGGGAGCGCCCGGAGGGCGTTCTCGACCCGCGGCCCCTCGGCATGGCCGACCTCGACCGTCGTCGCCGTGCGACGGCACATCGCCACGATGCGAGCCTCCGCGAGGGCCGCACCCACCGCGTCGCCGTAGGCACGGATGAGCCCACCGGTGCCGAGGAGGGTGCCGCCGAACCAGCGCGTCACGACGGCCACGACGTCGGTGAGCCCGGCCCCGCGCAGCACCTCGAGCATCGGGCCCCCGGCCGTGCCCGAGGGCTCGCCGTCGTCGTTGCTGCGCACGGTGGCTGCGTCAGGGCCGAGGACGAATGCCGTGCAGTGGTGGCCGGCGTCCCGGCTCGCGGCACGGACCCGCTCGACGACGGCCCGCGCGTCCTCCTCGCTCGGCACCGGCTCGACGTCGCAGAGGAACCGGGACCGTCGCACCTCGATCTCGGCGCGGGCGGCACCGGCGAGGGTGCGGTAGGAGCGGGGCTGCATGGCCTTCGGGAGGTCGGCGGGGACGGTGGGGCGGGACGTCCCGAGTATGCCGTGGCGGGTGGGGAGTGCTCCCCGTTGCCCCGTGGGCCGTCGGCCTGTGAGGATGGCCTCGCGTTCGTCAGGGGTGAAGGGGAGAACTGTGTACAGCAAGGGTGCGGACGTCGATGCGCTCCGCGACTCGGCAGGCCGGATGGCCGCCTACGGGCGCGACGTCGACCAGGTGCTGGCCCGCAGCCGGCACGCCGTCTCGGTGGTGCGTCGTGCCTGGGCCGGGCCGGACCTCGGCCACGTTCTCGAGCGGTGGCGGCGGGTCGAGGACGACCTGACGCGGATCAGCAGCCGGTTCGGCGACCTCTCTCGCCGCCTCGAGCACAACGCCGACGCCCAGCAGCGCTCGAGCGCCGGGCACGGCGGGTCGGGCTCGGGCGGTCACGGCTCGCACGGGTCGGGCGGACACCACGGGTCCGGTGCCGGTGGGCACGCGGGTGGCTCCGGGGGCCACGGCGGTGGCTCAGGTGGCTCCGGTGGCTCAGGTGGGCACGGCGCCCAAGGGCCCGGTCACGCCGGAGGACATCCGGCCGGGCACGGGGCGTTCGAGGCCGAGGCCGGCTGGCACAGCGCGCTCGCTCCGTGGCTGCCACACGTCTGGGGCCCGGACGACGGTCGACCGCTCGTCGGCGCGGCGCAGTGGCAGGCTCCCCACCCGGGTGCCGGGATGGGCTGGGGCCATGTCGTGGGTGCCGGGTGGCACGAGGCCGGCCCGGTGTCCGGCGCCGCCTGGCAGCCGTTCGCGCCGGCGGGATGGGCGCCGTTCACGCCCGCGTTCGTGCCGGCTCTCGCCGCGCACCAGCTCGGTCTGCCGATCCGCTGACCGACGCGTCCAGCCGGGCGACCCGGGTCAGTGGCGTGGGTCGGTGGTGCGGGTGTCGCGGGCTGCAGCCTCGTAGCGCTCGATGACGATGTCGACGAGGTCGGTGGCCGGCGCCTCGTCGGCCAGCAGCAGTGGCGGCGTGACGACGTCAGCGCCCGAACGCCCGGCGAGGTCGGCGAAGAACCCCGGGGCGAGCAGGTACGTCGCCACGACGACGCGGCGGCCCGGGACCCGCTGTGCGGCAACGGCATCCGCCAGGCGTGGCTCGGCCGCGGACAGGTAGCCGACGCTCACCTCGTGGCCGATGCTCTGGGAGAGCTGCGCCGCGACAGCCTCGCAGTCCCGGACCGCCGAAACCTCCGACGAGCCGGCGGCGCCGAGCACGACGACGTCGTCGTCGCGGAGCCCGGCCGCGTCGAGGCGACGGGCCAGGAGGGCGGCGAGGCGCACGTCGGGGCCGAGCGCGGGGGCGACGCCGGCGCCGGGCACGGCCGCGGCAGCCTCCGTGAGGTCGACGAAGACGTGGTAGCCGGCCGACAGGAGCAGCGGCACGAGGCGCGCGCGGCGGCCGGCGGGCAGGCTCGCGAGCACAGCGGGTGGGTCGGGCTGCTGGACGTCCACGAAGGCCGCGCGGACGTCGAGGTCGGGGCGTCGCGCGGCCACGGCGTCGACGAGGGCGGCCACGGCCGCCTGCCCGGTGGGCGAGGCGGTCCCGTGCGACGCGGCGACGAGGACCGGCGGCTCAGCGGCAGGCGTCGTCATGGCGCCACCCTGCCACGGCCGCGCGGCACCGGGGCGCGCACGACGGCGGACGAGACGGGTGAGCCGTGTCTTACCGCGGCGTCGCACGCGTGAAACGCGGGTGAAACACGGCGTTCCTACCGTGGTGCCCGGCAGACCGACGGCGACGGAGGAGACCGCGTGCTCATCGACACCGACCTCACCGCGACGCGAGTGGTGGTCGCGGGACCGGACGGCCTGACGGCCGCGACGGCCCGGCGGCTCACGCGGGCCGGCGCCGCCGTCGTCGTGCTCGGCGAGGCCACTGCGGTGACCCCCGCCGCCTGTGCGGGCGCGCGCCTCGGGGTGCTCGTCGGTCCGGCGACGGCCTGGGAGCAGGCGCGTGAGGTGCTGCGCCGCACGTGCCTCGTCGTCGACGAGCCGGCGCCGGCCCGGGAGCGGGGCCGTGCCGTGCTCGTCGGCGCCGGGCCCGGTGGCGCAGAGCTGCTCACCCTCGGTGCCGTGCGGGCGCTCGCGGACGCCGACGTCGTCCTCGCCGACCGGCTCGTCGAGATCGGCGACCTCGCCGCGCTCGCACCCGGCGCCGAGATCGTCGACGTCGGCAAGCGTCCGGGCCACCACGCCGTGCCCCAGGCCGACATCGAGCGTCTCCTCGTCGAGCGCGCCCGCGCCGGTCTCACCGTCGTGCGCCTCAAGGGCGGCGACCCCTACGTCTTCGGTCGGGGCGGCGAGGAGGTCGCGGCGTGCGTCGCCGCCGGCGTGCCGGTCTCGGTGCTCCCCGGGGTCACCTCGGCCATCGGGGTGCCCGGGGCCGCCGGCATCCCGGTGACCCACCGCGGCGTGAGCCACGTCGTCACCGTGCTGTCGGGCCACGTGCCGCTCGACGACTCGCGGGCGCGTGGGCTCGTCGCCGTCGGTGGGTCGCTCGTGGTGCTCATGGGCGTGCACAACCTCGTGCCGATCACCGGTGCCATGGTCCGCGCCGGGCTCGACCCCGACACTCCCGCGGCCGTCGTCGAACGTGGCCTCACCCCGAGCCAGCGCAGCATCGTCGGCACGGTCGCGACCCTGCCCGACCGTGCTGCTCGCGCCGGGATCGCCTCTCCTGCAGTGGTCGTCATCGGCGGGGTCGTCGCGCAGGCGGAGGTCTGGGCCCGACGCGTCGAGGAGAGCGTGAACGCTGCCGGTGCCGCGCGCCCGCTCGCAGGGGTGCCCGCATGACCGGGTCCCGACGCGTCCACCCGGCGACGCCCTGGTCCGACCAGCTGGCCGGCCCGGACCCCGACGCCGCCCGCGCAGGGCCCACCGGGCCGGTGCTCGAGGGGTTCCGGATCGCCGTGACGTCCGACCGCCGGTCTGAGGACCTCGTCGACGCCTTCCGTCGGCGTGGTGCCGATGTGCTGCACGCACCGGCCGTGCGCATCGCCCCGATCGACGAGGACGACATCCTCGTCGCTGACACCCGCGCCGTCATCGACGGCCGACCCGACGTCGTCATCGTCACGACGGCCTACGGCTTCCGGCGCTGGATCGAGGGAGCGGACGCCGCCGGGCTGGGGGAGGAGCTGGGTGCCGTGCTCGACGCCGCGCGGATCATCGTGCGCGGCCCCAAGGCGCGCGGGGCGGTGCGGGCCGCGGGGCACGACGACGAGGGCATCGCCGAGGACGAGCGCACCGCCTCGACGGTGACGCTCGCGCTCGAGGCCGGCGTGGAAGGGCGGCGGGTTGCGGTGCAGCTGCACGGGCACGAGGACGTGGAGCAGCTCGAGCGGCTGCGGGCTGCCGGCGCCACCGTGCTCACGGTCGCCCCGTACCGCTGGGTGCGGCCCACCGACGAGAGCCGCCTCGGCCGGCTCATCCAGGCCGTCGCGGCCCGGGAGGTGGATGTCGTGACGTTCACGTCGGCGCCGGCCGTCGACGGACTCGTCTCTGCGGCAGCGCAGCTCGGCATGGACGGGGTGCTCGTCGACGCCATGCGCACCGGTGTCACCGCCGCGGCGGTGGGTCCGGTGACGGCTGCTCCGCTGCACGATCTCGGCATCGTCCCGATCGTGCCGGAGCGGTTCCGGATGGGCGCCCTGATCCGCACCGTCGTCGAGCACCTCACCCTCCACGGGGTCGAGCAGGTGCAGACGGCGCTCGGCCCGCTCGTCGTGCACGGGCGCACCGTGTCGTTCAACGGCGAGACGGTGACCCTGCCGCGAGGTCCGCGGGCCATGCTCGCCGCCCTCATGGCCGACCCCGGCGCCGTGTGCACGCGCGAGCGCCTCCTCGACGAGCTGCCCGACGCCGAGAACGAACACGCGCTCGACATGGCCGTGAGCCGGCTGCGGGCCGCACTGCCCGACCGGCACCTCGTGCAGACGGTCGTCCGGCGCGGCTACCGCCTCAACGTCTGACGCGTCGGTCAGGCGGACGCGTCCGCCGGGGTGGTGCGGGCCACGATGTCGCCGGCGTGGTCGGCGATCCAGTCCATGAGCGGCACGAGCCGGGCCGCGAGGTCGACGCCCTCCTCGGTGAGCGAGTACTCGACGTGCGGTGGCACGACCGGGCGCGCGTCGCGGTGGACGAGGCCGTCGGCCTCGAGCATCCGCAGGGTCTGGGCGAGCATCTTCTCGCTGACGCCCTCGGCCCGGCGGCGCAGCTCGCTCCACCGCAGCGGCTCGCCCTCGGCCAGGGCGAGGAGCACGAGCGTGCCCCACTTGCTCGTCACGTGGTCGAGGACGACGCGGGAGGGACAGTCCGAGGCGAAGACACCGTCGGGGAAGTGGTGGCGGAGCGTCTGACTCACTCTCATGTCAGTACCTTACTTCAAAGTGGGTACTAACTCTCGGGAAGTATGGCTGGGGAGAGCTCGTTGACGGGGGAGTCCGGCGCCGTGTCGCGCCGTCCCGAACCCGCGAAAGGACCACCATGACCATCCTCGTCACCGCCGCGAGCGGACACCTCGGCCGCCTCGTCGTCGACGCGCTCCTGCGCCGCGGCGTCGCCCCGTCCGACGTCGTCGCCACCGCTCGCAAGCCCGAGGCCCTCGCCGAGCTCGCCGATCGTGGTGTCGAGGTGCGCCGCGCCGACTACGACGACCCGGCCTCGCTCGACACCGCGTTCGCCGGGGTCGACCGGCTCCTGTTCGTCTCGGGCAGTGAGGTCGGTTCGCGGATCCCGCAGCACCGCAACGTCGTCGACGCCGCCGTGCGCGCCGGGGTGGGCCTCGTGGCGTACACGAGCATCACCCGGGCCGACACCTCCGAGCTGGCGCTCGCCACCGAGCACCGCGCCACGGAGGAGATGATCGAGGCGTCCGGCCTGGCGCACGTCTTCCTCCGCAACTCCTGGTACCTCGAGAACTACACGGGCCAGCTGCCCACCTACCTCGAGCACGGCGCCGTCATCGGGTCCGCCGGGGACGGCCGCGTCAGCGCCGCCACCCGGGCCGACTACGCCGAGGCTGCAGCCGCGGTGCTCGCCGAGGACGGCCACGGCGGCCGCGCCTACGAGCTCGGCGGCACGGCCTTCACGCTCGCCGAGCTGGCCGCGACCGTGGCCCGGGTCAGCGGCACCGAGGTCGTGTACCGCGACCTGTCGGTCGAGGACTACGCGGCCGCGCTCGTCGCCGCCGGCCTGCCGGAGGGGTACGCGCACGCCCTCGCGGACAGCGACCGGGGCATCGCCGCCGGGGCGCTCTTCACCGACACGGGCGACCTCGAGCGGCTCATCGGCCGCCCGACGACGACCCTCGAGGACGCCGTCAGGGCAGCCC
Source organism: Intrasporangium zincisolvens (assembly GCF_034724055.1). Taxonomy (NCBI): domain Bacteria; kingdom Bacillati; phylum Actinomycetota; class Actinomycetes; order Micrococcales; family Intrasporangiaceae; genus Intrasporangium; species Intrasporangium zincisolvens. The sequence goes on along the minus strand of NZ_JAWIIL010000009.1, from coordinate 75,891 downwards.
TCCCGGCCGGGGTCCGCTGAGCGGACCACCCACAGGACCCCACTGCCCCCCTTCTCCATCGAGTGAGCACTGCGTCTCACGGGCCTCAGGCGTCACGTGTCTCGCGTGACGCCTGGGGCTCAGCGCTCACTCGACGGAGGAGAGGGGTGGGGTGGAGAGGCCGAGGAGGACGACGCCGTGGGCGACGCGGACGGCGTAGGTCGGCAGCCGCGTCACCGGGTCGTCGAGGGCCTCTCCGGTGCGCAGCGAGAAGACCTGCTTGAGCAGCGGCGACGCCACCGTCGGCTCTCCCGCGCGGTCGCCGGTCAGACCGCGCGACATCACCGCCGCCCGTGCGTACGGGTCGAGGTTGCCGACGGCGTAGACCATCCCGGTGGCCAGGAGGAACAGGGCCCCCTGCTCGCCGCTGGGCAGCAGGACGGCCACGCCGCGACCCGGTACGAGCGCGTCGACGCGACAGGCCCGCACCCAGAGGCGCACGCCGGGCGTGGGCAGCACGCCGGGGCGCACGACGAGGCGCGGGCGCGGCGACGCGTCGGGGATGCCCAGGGCGTCGGGCCGCTCGAGCGTCGGGTCGACCTGGGGGGCGGCGGTGGCGAGAGTGCTCATCGTGGGTTCCTCTCCGGGGTGGCGGTATCGGGGATGCCGGGGTGATCAGTCGGCGCGTCGGACGGTCGGCAGGCCGAGCGGCACCGGCACCTTGCGGGCGCCGCTGTCGTCGAAGGCGATCGTCGCGTCGGCCTCCTCCGGGGCATTGACGAAGGACACGAACCGCGACAGCTTGTCGGGGTCCTCGAGCACCGCCGCCCACTCGTCGCGGTAGCCCTCGACGTGCCGGGCCATCGCCGCCTCGAGGTCGGCCGCGACGCCGAGCGAGTCGCCGCAGACGACCGCACGCAGGTGCTCCAGGCCGCCCTCGAGCCCCTCGAGCCACGGCGCCGTCCGCTGGAGGCGATCGGCGGTGCGGACGTAGAACATGAGGAACCGGTCGATGTAGCGCACGAGGGTCTCGGTGTCGAGGTCGCTCGCGAGCAGCTGGGCGTGCTTCGGCGTCTGGCCGCCGTTCCCGCAGACGTAGAGGTTCCAGCCCTTGTCGGTCGCGATGACGCCGACGTCCTTGCCCCGCGCCTCGGCGCACTCGCGGGCGCAGCCCGAGACGCCGAGCTTGAGCTTGTGGGGCGAGCGGAGCCCGCGGTAGCGCAGCTCGAGGTCGACGGCCATCCCGACGGAGTCCTGGACGCCGTAGCGGCACCACGTCGAGCCGACGCACGACTTCACCGTGCGCAGCGACTTGCCGTAGGCGTGCCCCGACTCCATGCCGGCGTCGACGAGCCGGCGCCAGATGAGCGGCAGCTGCTCGACGCGCGCCCCGAAGAGGTCGATGCGCTGGCCGCCGGTCATCTTGACGTAGAGGTCGAAGTCCCTGGCGATGGAGCCGATCTCGATGAGCTGCTCGGCGGTGACCTCGCCGCCCGGCATCCGCGGCACGACCGAGTACGTGCCGTTCTTCTGGATGTTGGCCAGGAAGTGGTCGTTGCTGTCCTGCAGGGCTGCCTGCTCGCCGTCGAGCACGTGGTCGCTGCTCGTCGAGGCGAGGATCGAGGCGACGGTCGGCTTGCAGATCTCGCAGCCCGTGCCGCGGCCGTAGCGGGCGATGAGCGCCGAGAAGGTGCGGATGCCGGTCGCGGAGACGATCTCGAACAGCTCGGCGCGGCTCTGGTCGAAGTGCTCGCACAGGGCCGTCGACAGCTCGACGCCGGAGTCGACGAGCAGCTTCTTGACCGTGGGCAGGCAACCGCCACAGGTGGTTCCGGCGTTGGTGCAGCCCTTGATCGCCGCGAGGTCACACGCGCCGTCGGCGATGGCGCCGCAGATCGAGCCCTTCGTGACGTTGTTGCACGAGCAGATGACGGCGTCGTCGGGCAGCGCGTCGGCGCCGAGCTCGGCGCCCGCCGGCGAGATGAGCGCAGCGGGGTCGCCCGGCACCTCACGGCCGACGTAGGCCTTGAGCGTCGTGTACGCCGTGGCGTCGCCGACGAGGATGCCGCCGAGCAGCGTCCGGGCGTCGTCGCTGACGACGAGCTTCGCGTACGTGCCCTTCGTCGCGTCGGTGTGCACGATCTCGAGAGCACCGGGGGTCGCGCCCATGGCATCGCCGAAGGAGGCGACGTCGACGCCGAGCAGCTTGAGCTTGGTCGACAGGTCGGCGCCCGGGAAGGTGGCCTCGCCGCCGAGGAGACGATCGGCGACGACCTCGGCCATCGTGTAGCCAGGCGCGACGAGGCCGTAGCAGCGGCCCTCGACGGCGGCGACCTCGCCCACGGCCCAGACGTTCTCGTCGCTGGTGCGGCACGCCGCGTCGGTGACGACACCACCGCGCTCGCCGATCTCGAGGTCCGCCGCGCGGCCCAGGGCGTCGGCCGGGCGGACGCCGGCCGAGAAGACGACGAGGTCGGTGAGCAGCGCGGTGCCGTCGGACAGCTCGACGGCGAGGCGACCGTCGTCCTGGGCCTCGATCGCGTTCGTGCCGACGCCGGTGTGCACGTGCACGCCGAGCCGGCCGACGAGGCCCGCGAGCACCGCGCCGCCGCCCTCGTCGACTTGCAGCGGCATGAGCCGGGGCGCGAACTCCACGACGTGCGGGGTGAGCCCGAGCAGGCGCAGGGCGTTGGCGGCCTCGAGTCCGAGCAGGCCGCCGCCCACGACGAGCCCGCCGGCCTCGCGGCCCTCGGCCCGGGCCCGCTCGATCGCGGCCTCGGCCCGGTCCCGGACGGCGTCGAGGTCGTCGAGCGTGCGGTACACGAAGCACCCGTCGGCGTCGTGTCCCGGCACGGGCGGCACGAAGGGGTAGGAGCCGGTGGCGATGACGAGCGCGTCGTAGCCGATCGTGTCGCCGGTGCTCGCCGTGACGGTCCGGGCCTGGCGGTCGACGTGCTCGGCGCGGGTGCCGAGGCGCAGGTCGACGAGGGCGTCGCCGTCGTAGGTGTTGCCGGTGAGGGCCAGCGCGCTTCGGTCCCAGGCGCCGACGTAGACAGACAGCCCGACGCGGTCGTAGGCCGGCTCGGCTTCCTCGGACAGCACGACGACGCGCCACGTGCCCTCGGCGTCGCGCGAGCGGAGCGCCTCGACGAACCGGTGGCCGACCATGCCGTGGCCGACGACGACGGCGGTGCGCGGGGTGCCGGGGGTGCGGGCGGCGGTGATGTGCTCGGACATCAGGCGGCTCCTTCTTCGAGGGGCTCGGACTGGCCTTCGGGCCGGCCGAGGGTCGTGTTCGGGCTGACGGACGGTTCGGCCGAGCGCAGCCACGAGCAGAGGCCGTCGACGGCGCTCGCGCACGAACCGCAGCCGGTGGTTGCGCGGGTGGCCTCGGCGACGGCGGGGACCGTGTCGGCCCCCGACCGGAACGCCTCGACGATGGCGCTCTTCGTCACGGTGTTGCACCGGCAGATGACGGCGCCCCCGGGCATCTCGGCGAGGTTGACCGACTCGGCACCGCCCGCCCGCGTCACGGCGCGCCCGAGCATCAGCGCGAGGCGGTCCCGGGGCGCCGTGGCTCCGGTGTCGTAGAGCTGGGTCAGCGGGCCGGCGGCGTCGCCGACGCCGAGGAGGATGGCGCCGACGAGCCGGTCGGCGCGCAGCACGAGCTTGGCGTAGCGGCCGCGGACCGGGTCGGTGAAGGCGAGCACCTCGTGGCCGGCGTCGTGGACACCGACGTCGACCCGGCCCATGCTCGTGAGGTCGACGTCAGGCGCCTTGAGCCGGGTCACGACGCTCGTGCCGGTGTACGTGGCGGCGGGGTCGGCGCCGCTCAGGACATCGGCGAGGACGCGCGCCTGGTCCCAGCCCGGCTGGACGAGACCGGGCACCTCACCGCGGTGCTCGGCGCACTCACCGATGGCGTGGACGTGCGGGTGCGACGCACCGAGCCGGTCGTCGACGACGACGCCGCGGCCCACGTCGAGGCCGGCGGCACGGGCGAGGTCGACCCGGGGACGAACACCGGCCGCGAGCACGACGAGGTCGGCCGGAAGCTCGGTGCCGTCGTCGAGGACCACGGCGCCGGGGGCCTCGCTGGTGGCGCGTCGACGCTCGCCGACCTGGCGCCCGAGGGCGAGCCGCGCCCCGAGTCCTTGCACGACGCGGGTGAGGACCGCGCCGCCGTCGTGGTCGAGCTGCCGGTCCATGGGGTGCGCGGCGGGGTGCACGACGGTGACGTGCACCCCGTGCCCGAGCAGCCCACGGGCGGCCTCCAGCCCGAGCAGCCCGCCACCGACGACGACGGCATGGTGCGCGGACTCCGCTGCGGTGACAAGGCGCTCGGCGTCGTCGAGGGTTCGGAAAGCGATGACCGACGGGTCGTCCGCGGCGCCCGCGATCGGGGGCACGAACGCGTCGCTCCCGGTGGCGAGGACGAGCTCGTCCCACCGGAGGACCTCCGGCGCCGCCACTCCGCCCGCGTCGGGCGCGGCGGCGGTCAGGGTGGCGGTTCGGGCGCTCACGTCGAGGGCTGTGACACGGATGCCGGCGCGCACGAGGACGTCGTGCGTGGCCCACCACCCGTTGGGCTTGAGCCGCGTCTCGCGCGGGCCGATCGTGCCGGCGACGACGGTCGACAGCAGCACGCGGTTGTAGGCCTCGTGCGGCTCCTCGCCGACGACGGTGATGGCGACCTCTGCGTCGCGGCGGCGCAGCTCCTCGGCGAAGCGGGCGCCGGCCATGCCGTTGCCGACGACGAGGACGTGGCGACGCGGCGCGTCGGGGGAGCAGGGGCTGGGGGCCGGGCTCAGGGTCGGGCTCAGGGTCGAACTCACGGTGCGGCCTCCAGTCGGACGGCGCAGGCCTTGAACTCGGGCATGCGGCTCGTGGGGTCGAGGGCGGGGTTGGTCAGGACGTTGGCGCGCGCGTCGCCGCCGTGGGAGGTGCCGCCCCAGTGGAACGGCAGGAACACGACGTCAGGGCGCATGTCCTCGTCGACGCGGACCGTGGCGCGGGTGCGACCACGCCGGCTGACGACGTCGGCGGCGTCTCCCTGCGAGAGTCCTTGGGCCGCAGCGGTGTCGGGGTGCACCTGGACGAACATCTCCCCAGCGGCCTCGGTCAGCTCGGGCACGAGGCGGGTTTGCGCGCCGGACTGGTAGTGCTGCAGCAGACGGCCCGTCGTCGCGACGAGCGGGTACTCCGCGTCGTCCGCCTCGCTCGGGGTGCCCGCTTCGACGGGCACGAGCCGTGCGCGCCCGTCCGGGGTGGCGAACCGGTCGAGGAAGAGGCGCGGGGTGCCCTGCGGGCGGTCGGTGGGGCACGGCCAGTGCAGGGACTCGCCGGCGTCGAGGCGCTCCCACGTCACGGCCGAGTAGTCGGCGACGCCGCCGGCCGACGCGCGCCGCAGCTCCTCGAACACCTCCCGCGGGTCGGTGGAGAACGGCACCGGCGCGTCGAGACGGCGGGCCAGCTCGGACCACACCCACAGCTCGCTGCGGCACCCGGCCGGCGGCTCGATCGCCTTACGGCGGCGCAGGACCCGCCCCTCGAGGTTGGTCAGCGTGCCCTCCTCCTCGGCCCACTGCAGCACGGGGAGCACCACATCGGCGAGGGCGGCGGTCTCGGACAGGACGAAGTCGCACACGACGAGCAGGTCGAGGGAGCGCAGCCGCTCGGTGACCCGCGACGCGTCGGGCGCCGACACGACCGGGTTCGAGCCGTGCACGAGGAGGGCACGGGGCCCGCCATCGGTGCCGAGCGCGTCGAGCAGCTCGAACGCGCTGCGGCCCGGGCCGGGAAGGCTGTCGGGCTCGACGCCCCAGACCGCGGCGACGTGCGCCCGCGCCGCGGGGTCGTCGATCTTGCGGTAGCCCGGCAGCTGGTCGGCCTTCTGACCGTGCTCGCGACCGCCCTGGCCGTTGCCCTGGCCGGTGATGGTGCCGAACCCGGTGCCGGGGTTGCCGGGCAGGCCGAGCACGAGGGCGAGCGCGATGAACGCGGTGACCGTGTCGGTGCCGGTCGCGTGCTGCTCGCCGCCGCGGGCGCTGAGCACGTACGCGCCGCGCTCGGTGTCCCGGGCGCGAGCCAGGGCGCGCACGGCGGCCCGCATCGAGGCGGCCGCGACGCCAGTGACCCGCTCGGCCCGCTCGGGCAGCCACTGCGACGACACGGCCCAGAGTTCGTCGAACCCCGTTGTCCTGGAGTCGATGTAGTCGCGGTCGGCGTACCCCTCGGTGACGGCCAGGTGGATCATCCCGAGGGCCAGGGCCGCGTCCGTTCCGGGACGCAGCTGCAGGTGCAGGCCGCCGCCGTCGAGCGCCTTGGCAGCCGTCGGCGTCAGGCGCGGGTCGGCCACCATGAGGCCGCCGTGGTCGGCGGCACGCACGAGGTGGGTGAGGAACGGCGGCATCGTCTCGGCCGGGTTGGCTCCGAGCAGGAGCACGGCGTGGGCCGAGCCGATGTCGGTGACCGGGAAGGGCAGCCCCCGGTCGAGGCCGAAGCAGCGGATGCCGGCCGCGGCCGCGGAGCTCATGCACCAGCGTCCGTTGTAGTCGACCTGTGAGGTGCCGAGCCCGACGCGCGCGAACCGCCCCAGCTGGTAGGCCTTCTCGTTCGTCAGGCCACCTCCGCCGAAGACCGCGACGGCGTCGCGGCCGTACGCGTCCCGGGTGGCGGCGATGCCGCGCGCCACGGTGTCGAGCGCGTCGTCCCACGTGGCCCCGACGAGCTCCCCACCGCGCCGCACGAGCGGGACCGTGAGCCGCGACGGGGTGCGGAGCAGCTCGGCACTCGTCCAGCCCTTCTGGCACAGGCCTCCCCGGTTGGTGGGGAAGCGCCGCGGTGCCACGGTGACCTCGGCTGCCGACGACCCTGAGAGGGTCATGGCGCACTGGAGCCCGCAGTAGGCGCAGTGCGTCTCGGTCCGACGCGTCATGTCGTCGGGGCTGCCGGAGGACGTGCGGGCGATGGGGGTCGCGAGGTCGGTCATCGGCGGTAGCGCACCTTCGTCACGACGGCGGCCACGACGTAGAACACCGTGAAGACGACGAACGCCGCCGTGGCCGAGTGGGCCGGCCCGACGTACGAGGCTCGCAGCCCGAGGTTGATGAGGACGCCACCCAGGGCGCCGATCGCCCCGGCGATGCCGATGAGGGCGCCGGACATCGAGCGCGACCACGCGGCCCGCTCGACGGCGCTGCCCACGAGCGCGAGGGACTTCCGCTCGAAGATCGACGGGATCATCTTGTAGACCGAGCCGTTGCCGATGCCGGACAGGACGAAGAGGGCTATGAACCCGCCGATGATCCCGGTCAGCTGCACGGCCGTCGCGGCGCCCGGCGTCACGTCGTCTGCGCGGGCCGCGAGCGTCACGACGAGGCCGGCCACCGCCATGAGGACGAACGCGACGAAGGTGACCGGGCCGCCGCCGCGCCGGTCGGCGAGGCGTCCGCCCCACACCCGGCTCACCGAGCCGAGCAGCGGGCCGATGAACGCGATCTGGGCCGCGTGCAGGCTCGCCGCGGCGGTCTGGGCCGGCGTCGGGGTGGCGCCGCCGGCCAGGCCGGCGAGGAAGGTCGCGTTGAGCACCTGGCCGAAGGCGAACCCGAAGCCGATGAACGAGCCGAACGTGCCGATGTAGAGCAGCGAGATGAGCCACGAGTCCACGTGCCCCACGAGGTCGCGCATGGCCCGGCCGTTCGCGGTCTGGTGGTCGAGGTTGTCCATGAAGAGCGCCGCGCCGGTGCTGGCCACGGCGAGCAGCACGAGGTAGACGGCGCAGACGACCTCGGGCCGGCGGTTGCCGAGCGTCGCGATGACGAGCAGCCCGACGAGCTGCACGGCCGGCACGCCGATGTTGCCGCCGCCGGCGTTGAGCCCGAGGGCCCAGCCCTTCATCCGCTGCGGGTAGAAGGCGTTGATGTTCGTCATCGACGACGCGAAGTTGCCGCCGCCGAGGCCTGCCAGGCCCGCGACGAGCAGGAAGGTCGTCAGCGAGTGGCCGGGGTTGACCATGAGCCACCACGTCAGCCCGGTCGGCACGAGCAGGGCGATGCCGCTGAAGACGGCCCAGTTGCGGCCGCCGAAGAGGGCCGTGGCCATCGTGTACGGCACCCGCAGCACCGCCCCGACGAGGGTCGGCACGGCGACGAGGTAGAACTTGTCGGCCGCGGTGAAGCCGTAGACGGCCTGCGGCATGAACAGCACCATGACCGACCAGATCGACCAGATCGAGAAGCCGATGTGCTCGGTGAAGACCGACCACACGAGGTTGCGCCGCGCGACGGCCTTGTTGCCGGCCTCCCACGCGACGGTGTCCTCGGGGTCCCAGCCGGTGATGACGCGCCGCTTCGGCGCGGTGAGCGCGCGCAGGCGGCTCGGGGACGCGGGGGACGCGGGGGACGCGGGGGACGCGTGGGGCGCAGTGGGCGCGGACGGTGCAGGGGTGGCAACGGTGCCGGTCGACTCGGTGGTGCCGGTGGTCGTGCTCACGGATTCCTCCTCGTGAGGCGGGTGGGGGTCGCTGCGAGAGCGTGGCGCCCACGCTAGGAAGGCCGTGTTGCACCCGGTCCGGACGCGTGTGACGCGTCCGTAACGGCTTCCTCACCCCGCCGCCACGACGGCGTGAGGTCGAGCGCGGCGGCTCCAGGAGCGGGTCTCACGGCCCGACGCGTCGCCGGTGAGACGTGCGTCCGGGACCGTGGACTGGCGGGGGCGGGCGCGGGCGGGACACCCGCGGGCCGCGCGTAGGCTCGCGGTCATGACCTCGACGGCCCCGACGCACGCGCCGCTCAACACGCTGTCGGTCGGTACGGCCGGACCGCGGATCGCCTTCCTGCACGGACTCTTCGGCCAGGGCCGCAACTGGAACCAGATCGCCAAGGCCGTGAGCGGCGCCCACGGGGCCGACGCCCGCTGCCTCCTCGTCGACCTGCCCGACCACGGGCGCTCGCCGTGGTCCGACGCGTTCTCCCTCGAGGGGTACGCCGACGCCGTGGCCGCGACCCTGCGCGCCGCCGCCCCGGGCGAGACGTGGGCCGTCGTCGGGCACTCGCTCGGCGGCAAGACGGCGATGGTCCTCGCGCTGCGCCACCCCGAGCTCGTCGAGCGCCTCGTCGTGGTCGACATCGCGCCCAAGGGCTACGGCTCGCTCGAGCGGTTCGCCGGCTACATCCGCGAGATGCAGCACCTGCCCCTCGACGCGCTCGCGAACCGGGCCGACGCCGAGGCGCGGTTCGAAGAGCCAGACCCCGGCGTCAAGGCGTTCCTCCTGCAGAACCTCCGACGCCACGGCGACGCGTGGCGCTGGCAGGTCAACCTCCAGCTCGTCGCCGCCGACGCCGACCTCGGCCCGGAGTCGCAGATCGCCGGCTGGCCCGCCGACGTCGACGCGCTGCCGGCCTACGAGGGGCCGGTGCTCTGGGTCGCCGGCGGGGAGTCGCGCTACGTCAAGCGCGAGGACGGCGCGCACATGCGCCGGCTCTTCCCGCGGACGCGGCTGTTCACGATCAAGGGCGCCGGGCACTGGGTGCACACCGACGCCCCGGACGTCATCGTCGCCGCGCTGCGCCGGTTCCTCCACGCCGCGGCCTGACGGCCCCCTGCGTCAGAGGAGGCGGCGGCCCATCGCCCAGGCGGTCAGCTCGTGGCGCGAGGACAGCTGGAGCTTGCGCAGCACCGACGACACGTGCGTCTCGACGGTCTTGACGGAGATGAACAGCTCCTTGGCGACCTCCTTGTACTGGTAGCCGCGGGCGATGAGGCGCATGACCTCACGCTCGCGGGCCGAGAGCCGGTCGAGCTCCTCGTCGATCTCGGCGACCTCGCCGGCGGCGGCACCGAACGCGTCGAGGACGAACCCTGCCAGGCGCGGGCTGAACACGGCGTCACCCTCGGCGACGCGGCCGATCGCCGTGAGCAGCTCCTCGGCGCTGATCGTCTTGGTGACGTAACCGCGGGCGCCGGCGCGGATGACGGCGATGACGTCCTCCGCGGCGTCGGAGACCGACAGGGCGAGGAACCGCACCGGCACGTCGGGAGCGGCCTGGACCGTGGCGCACGCGCGGATGACGTCGGCGCCGCCGTGGCCGTCGCCACCGGGCAGGTGCACGTCGAGCAGCACGACGTCGGGCTTCTCGCGGGCGATGACCTCGGTGGCCGACTCGACGGCCCCGGCCTCGCCGACGATCTCGAGCCGGAAGGGCGCCTTCGTGGCGATCGTCGTCAGCTCGGACCGCACGCCGGTGCGGAACATGTGGTGGTCGTCGACGATGACGATGCGGATGCTCCGCGCGTCGGTCATGAGGGCTGCTCCTGGTTCTTGGGGGCGGGGTCGGGGGCGGCGGGGGAGGTCACCGGCAGGCGCAGCTCGATCTCGGTGCCGTCGGCGCGGCGCCGGATGCGCGCCGACCCACCGTGGCGCTCCATGCGTCCGATGATCGACTCGCGCACGCCGGCGCGGTCGTCAGGCACGTCGTCGAGCTCGAAGCCGCCGCCGTGGTCGCGGACGAAGGCCTCGACGGCGTCGGGCCCCACCTCGACGTAGGCGCTGACCGGGGGCTCGGCGTGCCGGACAGCGTTCCACGCGGCCTCGCGGACGGCCTTGACGAGGGCGTCGAGGTGCTCGTCCATCGGCCGGTCGCCGGTGACGACGAGCTGCACCGGGGTGCCGTGGAGGTCCTCGACCTCGCCGAGCGCGGCGGTGAGCGCGGCGCCGAGGCTGCCGGCGCGCGCGTCCTCGTCGTAGAGGTAGCTGCGCAGCTGCCGCTCCTGGGCGCGGGCGAGGCGCGCCACGGCGGCGGAGTCGCCGGCCTGCCGCTGGATGAGGGCGAGGGTCTGGAGCACGGAGTCGTGCAGGTGGGCCGCGATGTCGGCGCGCTCGGTGGCGCGGATGCGGGCGGCCTGCTCGAGGCGCAGGTTGGTCCAGAGGCGCAGCACCCACGGCGCCGACAGCACGGCGACCCCGACGAGGGCGGCGAGCACGGCGCCGGCCACCTGCCACAGCTCGGACACGTTGGTGCCGCGGGCCAGCAGCGCGACGAGCCCGAGGACCGTCAGCGTCAGGCCGACGACGAGCCAGATCCACCGCACCGGTCGCCGCGCCCCGAGGACGTCGGTCTCGTCGAGCTGGGACCAGAAGAAGATCGCGCCGATGCCGATGGCGACGACGGGCAGGATGACCTCGGCGTGCACGTTCAGGCCCGTGCTGCCGAGCCACAGCGCGCCGGCGACGGCGAGCACCGCGACGCCGACGATGGCGATGACGACGGCCTGGTTGCCGCTGCGCAGCCACGTGCGCAGCGAGGCGAGGTCGAGCGGGAACGACGCGTGGGAGCGGACGGCTGTGGTGGGGCTGGTGGCGGACGTGCCGACACCGGGGGTGGCCGGGAGTCCCGTCACAGCAGGGGCGCCCGGTGCTGCGGGGCCGGTGGAGCCGGACGCCGCGGCACCCTCGGGCGCGAACGCGGCGGTGCCCGGCGGCGGGGGTGCGAGGACGGCGCCCGCGGTCCCTGGAGCGGTCGCGAGGTCGTCGTGACCCTCCCGCATCGTGGCCCACAGGAAGACGTAGACGACGAGGCCGGCGCCGAAGGGGATGCTCGTCGCGACGAGCGCGATGCGGACCGGCAGGACCGGGATGCCGAGGTGGGCGGCGAGGCCCGCGGCGACGCCGGCGATGACGCGGCCCTGTCGTCGCCGCTCCAACGGTGGGCGCGGTCGGTTGCGCCACGGCTGCGCGGGTGCGGCAGGGGCGGGAGGGGTCGTCGGGTCGGCGGTCGCCACCGGCGGCACCGGCGGCACCTGCGCCGGCACCTGCGCCGGCACCTGCCCCGACACGGGGTCGGGCGCGGGGTGGGGCGCGGGGTCGCCGGCGGTGCTCACCGGGGCCCTGCTCTCGTCTGCCGTCTGCACCGTTCCATCCTGACCCACGGGTGGGGGTGTGGGCGACCACCGAGGCACCCTTTGGGGGTCGCGTCAGGGTCCGGTCAGGGTCGACCCTCATGGCTGCGTCGCGGGCCGGGCGCGAGTCTGGTGACATGACGAAGAGCAAGAACGCCCCGACGCAGGGGCACGGGCTGGACGGGTTCTACGACGCACTGCGCCGGCCGGGCATCACGCGGGTCGCCGACGGTGGCTGGTTCGCGGGGGTGTCGACGGGCCTGGGCCGCTGGCTCGGCGTCGACGCGCTCGTCGTGCGGGCCGGCTTCATCCTCCTGTCGATCTTCTTCGGGATGGGGGTCGCCGTGTACCTCGCGCTCTGGCTGGTCATGCCGGACGAGCGCGGCGAGATCCACCTCGAGCGGGCGCTGAAGCACGGTGAGGGCCGCTCGATCTTCCTGCTCGTCGTCACCGCCGTGTCGCTCTTCGGCGGCGGTCCCTGGTGGGGCGGTGACACCCACGGCCTGCGGTTCGGGGCGTTCGTCCTCCTCGCCGTCGGCGCGTGGTGGTTCCTCACCCGCACCGACCAGGGACGCCGGCTCAGCGGCTGGCCGTGGACCGACCCCGGCTCCGCGTCCTCCGGCTCGTCGTCCGCGGCGTCGGCCACGGCTGCTTCCTCGACTCCCTCGTCCCCGCCGGCCCCCTCGACGGGCAACGCGGCCGCCAACGCCGGCGCGGCCATGTCGAGCGGTGCGACCGTCGCACCGCCGCGACCGGCCCCGGTGCCCCGCGTGCCGCGTCCGCGCACCCGCACCATCGGGTTCGCGCCCGGGCTGCTCGTCCTCGGGCTCGCCGTCCTCGCCGGCGCCGTCGTCGCCGAGATCGCCCACAGTGCGGGCGTGCTGGGCAACCCGTTCGCCGTCGGCATCGCGACCGGCGTCGGTGTGCTCGGGCTCGGCATCGTCGTGGCGGGCCTCGCCGGACGCCGCGCCGGAGCGCTGGCCTTCTTCACCGTGCTCGGCATGTTCGCGGCGGTCGTCGCCACGGCAGCACCACGGGGGCTCACCCAGCCCTGGCAGGCCGGCGACGAGAGCCACGTCGTCACGTCGGTGTCCGACACCAAGGACTTCCAGCTCGGACTCGGCGACCTGCACGTCGACCTCACCGCGCTCGACGCCACGGCCCTCAAGGGGCAGACCAACCCGGTCCCGGTCAAGGCAACCGTGGGCGTGGGCCAGATCGACCTCGTCGTCCCGAAGGGCGTCAACGTCCAGGTCAACGCGAAGGCCAAGGCCGGCGCCCTGTCCGCCGTGGGCGCCAGCGGTGGCGACGTCGTCATCAACACCGACCGGACCGACAACGGCTCCGACATGCCGATGCGGATGCGCAGCAGCGACGGCATCAGCATCGACAGGACCGTCACCTACGGCGGCACCGGCGCCCCCGCCATCGTCGTCGACGCCGAGGTCGGCATCGGCCAGATCAACGTGACCACCGGGAGCGCGTCATGACCGAGCACACCGGGCGGCGCGATGCAGACGCGCCCGCAGCACCCGAGCACCACGAGACCCGTGAAGACCTGGAGACGACGATGACCACCCAGCAGCCCGACGACCCGAACATCGAGACGAGCACAGACTCGGCGAGCACGGTCGAGACGAGCACCGACGCGACGAGCGCCGACCGCACCGAGCGGCCCGACCCGACGCTCTCGGCGAGCCTCGGCTGGCCGGACGCGATGCCGGTGCCGCAGGCGTCGACGCCCGACACGACGGCCCTGCCGGTCTCGAGCACCACGACGCTGCCACAGGCGTCGACGCCCGACACGACGGCCCTGCCGGTGGCGAACACCACCACGACGCTGCCGCAGGCGGCCGCGCCGGCCGGTGTGCCCTTCCGCGTCGAGCCGAGCGCGCCGGTGCCCGACGACGCCGTGCCGGCGTCCGACCCGGCGCAGATGCCGCCACCGGCGTGGCCGCCGGTCGGCGAGCCCGTGGCCCAGACCTACCAGGGCCCGCAGGGACCCGGCGTCACGGTGCGCCGCGGGCCGCGGCCCGGAACGGTGATGTTCGGCCTGCTCGCGATGATCGTCGCGGCCTACGTGCTCGTCGCCAACCTGACGAACGCCGACCTCAGCATCCGCCTCGTCGGGCCGCCGCTCATCGGTGCCTTCGGCGGGATGCTCCTGCTCGTCGGGATCGCCGGGGTCCTCGCCGGCCGCCTGCGCCGCTGACCGGCCCCTCACCGGCCCCTCACCGGCCCCTCACCGGCGCCGACCGGTCGACGCCGACGCGTCGACCGGTCGGTGCCGCGTCGGGCGGCTCGCGTGGTTACGCTGCGCACGGGGACGCGGCCCGCCCACGTCCAGGACCCGACCGCACCACACACGGAGGCACGACGTGACGCTGAAGTCCGGCATCGACCTCGGCGCGATGGACCGCGCCACCCGTCCCCAGGACGACCTCTTCCGGTTCGTCAACGGCACGTGGCTCGACACGACGGACATCCCGGAGGACCGGGCCCGCTTCGGCACCTTCGACGTCCTGCGCGAGCAGTCCACAGCCCGGGTGCACGACCTCATCGAGGCCGCTGCGGCCGACCACGACGCGGCTCCCGGGTCGCCGACGCGACAGGTGGGCGACCTCTACGCGAGCTTCATGGACACCGACCGGATCGAGGCGCTCGGCCTCGCGCCCCTCGAGCCGTTCCTGTCCGACGTCGCCACGGTGCACGACGTCGAGTCGCTCGGCGCGACGCTCGGGCGCCTCGAGCGCGTCGGCGTCCACGGTGTGCTCCACTCCTGGGTCGGTCCGGACGAGCGCTCGCCCGAGGAGTACGTGGTCTACCTCGAGCAGGGCGGTCTCGGGCTGCCCGACGAGTCGTTCTACCGCGAGGACAAGTACGCCGCGATCCGCGAGGCCTACGTCGCGCACATCGGCCGGCTCCTGACCCTCGCCGGCATCCCGGCCGCCGAGGACAAGGCCGTTCGCGTCATGGCCCTCGAGACGCGTCTGGCTGCGGGCCACTGGGACAACGTGGCCACGCGCGACGCCGTCAAGACGTACAACGCCCACAGCCTCGATGAGGTGCGGCAGCTCGCACCCCAGTTCCCTTGGGACGCTTGGCAGCTCGGCATGAAGGCCCCCGAGGGTTCGTTCGCCAAGGTCATCGTCCGCGAGCCGAGCTTCCTCACCGCGCTCGGCGGGGCGCTCTCCGAGGTCGAGATCGCCGACTGGCAGGCGTGGCTCAGCTGGCACGTGCTGAGCGAGTTCGCCTCACTGCTCCCGCAGGCCCTCGTCGACGAGGACTTCGACTTCTTCGGTCGCACGCTCTCGGGCCAGCCGGAGAACCGCGAGCGATGGAAGCGCGCCGTGTCGGCGGTCGAGAACGGCGTCGGCGAGTCCGTGGGCCGGCTCTACGCCGAGAAGTGGTTTCCGCCGGAGGCGAAGGAGCGCATGCAGCAGCTCGTCGCCAACCTCGTCGAGGCGTTCCGGCGCTCCTTCGGCTCGCTCGCGTGGATGGGCGCCGATACCCGCGCCGAGGCGATCGCCAAGCTCGACGCGTTCACGCCGAAGATCGGCTACCCGGACACGTGGCGGGACTACTCCTCGATCACCATCGACCCGGGCGACCTGATCGGGAACATCTCTCGCGCAACGGAGTTCGACGTCGACCGCAACCTCGCCAAGATCGGCCAGCCGGTCGACCACGGCGAGTGGTTCATGCTGCCGCAGCACGTCAACGCCTACTACATGCCTTCGATGAACGAGATCGTCTTCCCGGCCGCCATCCTCCAGCCGCCGTTCTTCGACCTCGAGGCCGACGACGCCGTCAACTACGGCGGCATCGGTGCCGTCATCGGGCACGAGGTCGGCCACGGCTTCGACGACCAGGGCTCGCGCTACGACGGCACGGGCGCCCTGCGCGACTGGTGGACCGAGGGAGACCGGGAGCGCTTCGACGCCCTGTCGCAGCGCCTCATCGAGCAGTTCAGCGCCTACACCCCGGCCGGCCTCGACGACTCGCACACCGTCAACGGCGCCCTGACCGTCGGCGAGAACATCGGCGACCTCGGCGGCCTGCAGATCGGCTACGCGGCCTACCGCATCGCCACCGAGGAGTCGGGCATGCCCGAGATCGACGGCTTCACCGGGGCGCAGCGGTTCTTCATCGGCTGGGCGCGCGTCTGGCAGGGCAAGGCCCGCGAGGCCGAGGCGATCCGCCTGCTCGCCATCGACCCCCACTCGCCGCAGGACGTGCGCGGCAACGCCGTGCGCAACGTCAGCCAGTTCCACGAGGCGTTCGGGGTGACGCCGGAGGACGCCATGTGGCGCCCGGAGCAGGAGCGCGTCCAGATCTTCTGAGCGGCAGGCGGGGTCGCGCGTCGGGTCAGAGGACCTTCTTGAACCCGACGTGCGACTTCTCGAAGCCGAGCCGCTCGTAGAAGCGGTGCGCGTCGAGGCGCGTCGCGTCGGAGGTCAGCTGCACCAGCGCGCAGCCGAGGCGTCGCGACTCCTCCTCGGCCCACTCGATGAGCTGCGTGCCGAGGCCCGAACCGCGTTCGGACGACGCGACCCGCACGCCCTCGAGGATGGTGCGGGTGGCGCCGCGTCGTGACAGGCCCGGCTGCACCGTCAGCTGGAGGGTGGCGACGACGCACCCGTCCCGCTCGGCGACGACGAGGTGCTGCCCGGGGTCGGCGGCGACCCGCTCGAAGGCGTCCTCGTAGGGCGCGAGGTCGTCGGGCGTCTCGCGCGAGGCGCCGAGCACGTCGTCGGCGAGGAGGGCGACGATGGCCGGCACGTCGGCCCGCTCGGCCACCCGGATGACGGGCAGGTCGCCCCGCTCCGGTTGCCGGGCGGCGCCGGGAGGCGTCGTGGTCACCGGTCGGCGGAGTCGGCGGAGCCCCCGGACCCGGCGGACTCGGCGGACTCGGCGGCGGCCTTGAGCCGGGCCAGGCCCTTCTCGAAGTCGGGTCCGATGAGCTTCTCCATCGACCAGAACCGGCTCATGAGGCGCATGACGGCGTTCTGCGGGCCGGTCATGGCCCACTCGACAGCCGTCGAGTCCCCTTGGGGCGTCAGGGTGAAGTCGACGCGGTTGGTGGCCCGCATCGGGGCCGAGAAGACGAGGTCGACGCCGACGTGGTGAGGCTGGGACTCGACGATCTCCATGCGCCCCTGGCCCGCCTTGCTGTTGCCGCGCCACGCGTACGTCGCCCCGACGCCGGACTGCGGGCCGGCGTAGGTGCGCTCGAGGTGGGGGTCGAGCCCCTCCCACGGAGACCACTTCTGCCACTCGTGCAGGTCGTTGACGAGGGCGTGGACCCGCTCGGTCGAGGCGGCGACGAGGGTCGAGCGGCTGATGTGGAAGTCCTTGGCCATGGCGCGATCCTGCCATCGCCGGTCGGAGGGTGCCCGGGATTCCCGGCATGCCCCAACTGCACCATCGGCCCCCTTCGCACCAGTTCTCAGGCATTTCGCAGCATTCGCCGGACAGGTGTGGTCTGCGTCACTACGTTCGGCGCAGGTAGCGCGCTTGGTCGAGGCTCGCGGACACCGTTCGGGCACAAGCGCGCCCCACATGGGGAGAATCATGGTGCGCAAGTCCGTCAGTCGTGCCCTCGGAGCCGGGCTGGCCTCGCTCCTCGTCGCCGTCGGCGCCCTCGCCGGTCCGTCACCGGCCTTCGCGGCCGACCCCGACCCGGGGGTGGACAAGGTCGTGGCACTGCTCGGCGGTGCGGGCGGCACGAACAACCTCGCCACGTGGACCGGCGGGCTGGCGACGATCGGGGCGTTCGGCAAGCAGCTGCCCTTCGTCGCCGCGAGCCCCGGCGGCCTGGCCGGCCTCGACGACCTCGTCAAGGAGGGCGTCACCGGTGCGCTGGCCGGCACGACGACGTGGGCCGACCTGGCGACGTCGGGGGAGTCGGTCAGCCTGCCCGGCGGCCGCACCGGCACGCTAGACATCACCGTGGACGACGCCGGGGACGGCAAACGGGTCCACGTCAACCTCGTCGTCACGCGCACGGCGACGCAGCAGGCGCTCGCCGTCAGCTCGGCGAGCCCGCGGGTCGAGCTCTCCTCGCCGAAGGGTGTCACGGCCACGGTCGAGGCGACGCTGTCGCTCTGGGTCGTCTGGACCGGCCCCACGACGAACAAGGTCTACCTCGCGAGCGACGCCGCGCACGCCCCCCGCGTCGACGTCGACGTCACCGCGCACCTGTCGGCGGCAGCGAAGGCCGCTGTCGGCATCCTCGGGGTGACGCTGAGCAGCACCGACTTCGCCGTGACGACGCACGCGTACGCGAAGGTCGACGACCCGAACAACGACGGCGTCCTCGCCTTCGACGCCGCGGGCACCGCTGACGGCGAGCTGGCCGCCGACGGCTCGCTCGCCGGGCTCGTGTCGGCCGCGCTCGACCCGACCGGGTCGCCGACCGACCCGGGCACCGCCGGTTCCGTCTCGGGCACCCTGCACGTGGCTGCTGACACGAGCGGCCTTGCCGGAGTGGCCTTCCCGACGAACGTGGCCGCCGACGTCACGGTCGCCTGGCCGAACATCGCCACGGGCGCCCCGACCGTCACGGCCCCGACGCTCGCCGGGCTCGTCGGCAAGTTCCAGAACATGAGCCTGCGCGACCTCGCCGACGGCCTGGCCCAGGTGGCCACCGCGCTGACCGGCATCCAGGCCGCGAGGTTCGACCCCGACGGCGCCGGCCCGCTGCCCTCGACCGGCAACCTCGACCTGCCCTTCCTGCGCGGCACGGTGTCCGACGCCGTCAAGGCCAACCAGGTGCTCGTCGACTTCCTCAAGGCCAACGTCGTGCAGGCGCCAGACCCGAACCAGCCCTCGCCGCCGGGCTTCGACGCGTCGACCGTGGGCAACCCGACGTTCGACTCGCTCCAGGACCTCGTCGCCAAGCTCAAGACCGCCGGCATCGGCCTCGACAACCTGTCGTGGGACGCGACGACGAGCAAGCTCGTGTTCCGGATGCGCATGGTGAAGACGGCGCCCTCCGCCGGCATCGCGATGGATGCGGGCGCCGCACGCACGTCCCGCCCGTCGGCGACGTACTCGGCGAACGGCCTCGCGCTCGACGACGGCACGCAGCCGTGGACGGCGAACCAGTGGGTCGGCATGCGCGTCATGGCGGGGACCTCGGCCGGTGAGATCACGGCCAACACGAAGAGCTCGCTGACCCTCGCCAGCACGTGGATCGGTGGGCAGCCCTCCGCGAGCACGCCGTTCGTCATCGTCGGCCCGGAGGCGCAGCTCGGCGCCGTCACGTTCGGCGACCAGCTGACCGACCAGCCCGGCGGCACCGGCCCGCGACGCGGCATCCTCCGGGCGAACTCCGCCCAGACCTTCGCCACGGTCAAGCCGTCCTTCGCCGCCGACCTCACCCTCGTGCTCGACCTGCAGGAC
Organism: Intrasporangium zincisolvens; assembly: GCF_034724055.1. Taxonomy (NCBI): domain Bacteria; kingdom Bacillati; phylum Actinomycetota; class Actinomycetes; order Micrococcales; family Intrasporangiaceae; genus Intrasporangium; species Intrasporangium zincisolvens. Next base: position 56,607 of record NZ_JAWIIL010000009.1, on the reverse strand, counting down.
CCGAAGACCGGCACCGACTGCATCGGCGTCGAGGGCAACACCCAGGCGTGCCCGTTCGTGCAGAAGACCGGTGCGTTCTCGACGAACGTCACCTCGCTCCCGCTCGGCCCCGACCGCATCATGGTGCGCACCGGCAGCCCGCTGCTCACCGCGGACTTCCCGATCGACACCGCCGTCGACTTCACCGCCAATGCCGGCTTCTTCCAGGTGCGGCTCAAGGGCTCGCTGTCGGTGTGCAACAGCTCGGCGCCGGCCGACTGCTCGGCCGCCGGCACCGGCCACATGCTCTCGATCGGCCTCAAGCAGGCCGGCGACGCCCAGCACGACCTCCGGCTGCGCGACCTCTTCGCCACCCTCGTCACCGACACCCCGACGGGCACGAGCCAGGCCGGCGACCTGCTCGACGTCGACGTCAACGTGCGTGCGACCGCCGACCTCAAGGTCTCGGTGCCCGACGCCGCCGGGTTCCTCCCCGCCGGCTCCGACGTCGGCGTCTCGGCGCACTGGAACGACCTGACCCAGGTCAGCGGCGCCGACGGCCCGCAGCTCGACCTCAGCCGGCTGAGCAGGATCTTCGCCCTCGACATCAAGCCCGGCTCGCAGGCCGAGCTGTTCGCCATCGTCCTCAAGACCCTCCAGACGCTCGCCGCCCAGCTCGCCGAGGCGCAGCCCGGTGGTGCGTCCGGCATCTACAGCCGCGAGATCCCGGGCACGGGCACGTCGCTGCGCGACCTCATGCGCCGCGACGCGTCGGGTGTCGGCTCGGACGTCAACTACGGCACGAACACCCTTCAGCACGTGGGCCGCACGTTCGACGCGTCGTTCGTCGGGCGCACCGTCGTCGTCGGCACGCAGGTGGCCGTCGTCGCCTCGGCATCCGGCGACACCGTCACGCTGACCGAGCCGTGGACGACGAAGCCCGCCGACGACACGGCGTACTCGTTCCGCTCGCCGCTCGACGACGCCATCGACCTGATCTCTCTGCACCCGCCGCAGAACATGCAGGACCTCGTCAAGGTCCTCGACGACCGCCTCGGCACCGGCGCCCTGCACTTCCGCTACCTCGACACCGGCGGCACCCCGAACGTCGTGCTCGACCTCGACTGGAAGCGCGACTACCGCACGAGCACGCCGGTGCAGCTCGACCTCGGCGGCGACAAGTCCCTCGTCACGGCCGCCGCGACCGGCCAGGGCGCCGCCCACGTGACCGGCGGCGTCAAGGTCGGCCTCGTCGTGCCGCTCGCCCCGGGCACCGGGCCCGACGACGCGGCGTCGCTCAAGGTGCTCGCCGACTCGAAGGTCAGCATCGCCGCCGCCGCCGCCTTCGACGGCCGCGCCGCCGGCACCATCGGCCCGCTGACGGTGTCGGCGGGCGACCCCGGCGGCGACCCGGCCAAGCAGGCGAAGCTGCGGGCCGACCTCAGCCTCGAGCTGTCCGACGCCGGTGCCGCGGCGGACACCCCGGTCAGCTTCTCCACCTTCCTGTCCGGGCTCGACGTGAGCTTCAACGCCTCGAACACCCCGGTCGACTGCGGTGAGGGCCTGAGCACCCCGCTCATGGTCTGCGGCGTCATCCCGCTCTACGCGACGGTGTCGGGCGGGCCGACCACCTCGCTCGGATCGGTGGCCCTGCGCCTGCAGGACTCCACCGACCCGGCCACCCTGCTCGACCTGTCCGGCAACCTGCCGGCCCCCGACGACGCGAAGAAGCGGTTCGAGCTGCCCGACCTCTCGGCGGCCTTCGCGAACGCCTTCGCCGACTTCACCCAGATCGGCCCGGGCCTCGACGGGTACCTCGAGAAGATCGAGCAGTCGATGCGCCTCGCGACCTTCGACGGCAAGCTGCCCTTCGTCGGCAAGGACCTCCAGCAGGGCGCCGACTCGATCGGACGCCTGCGCGCCGAGATCAAGGCCAAGCTCGGCAACGTCCCGGCGAGCCCCAAGGAGGCCAAGGACTACGTCAACACCAAGATCGCCGAGGCGATCACCGCGGCCGGGCTCCAGAAGACGAGCCTGACCGTCGACTACGAGTGCAAGGCGAAGCTCGAGCCGACCGCCGCGCCGACGCTGGCGGCGACGCCGTCGACAACCGGTGCGACGAAGTGGCGCTACGAGATCGTCGCCAGCCAGGGCTCCGGCTCGGGCACCGACGGCGACACCGTCGCCTCGTCGCCGAGTGCGGAGACGACGACGTCGTGGACCGCGCTCGGCAGCGGCAACTCGATCAAGGTGTCGTGGACGAAGACCGACGGCGCGACGAAGTACAAGGTGCTGCGCAGCAAGGACGGCGGCGCCTTCCAGCTCGTCAAGGTGCTCGACGCCGTGTCCGGCAGCGCCCAGACCTTCACCGACGACGGCAGCGCGACCGCGACGGCGTACACGCCCGTCACGACGAAGCCGATGCTCGTCGACTGCCCGACGACGAGCATCAACGGCGTCAACCTCGCGTTCGACGTCAAGGCCGGCACCGTGACGCCCGACGACGGCTGCGTGCCCGGCTCAGGCTGCCTCGGCGACGGCAAGAAGCTGCCGCTCGACATCGGCATCCCGGGCCTCGCCCTCAAGGCCGGCGACGACGACGCGATCACCTACGGGCTCGGCCTGCAGCTGCACGTCAAGGCGGGCATCAACACGGACGACGGCTTCGTCATCTACACCCACGACAGCTGGCAGGACGGCGCCCCCGCACCGGAGTTCGGCCTCGGGGCGCGGTTCGACATGCCGGCGACGATGAAGGCCCAGCTGGCCTTCCTCGACATCGACGTCAAGAAGAACGGCACCGCGCCGCTGTTCGCCGGCGCCTTCCTCATCGACCTCACGTCGCGCGACGCGACGGAGACGGCCGACAGCGTCCTGACGATCTCCGACATCGCCCGCGGCGACGCGTCCTCGCTCTTCGGCATCTCGCTGACCGCGAAGATCAAGGCCGACTGGCTCGTCAAGGCGTCCGTCGACTCGGTGCTGCCGGGTGTGCAGGCGAACTTCGTTCTCGGGTGGGAGTTCTCGAACAAGAACCTCAAGAGCCTCGGCGCCCCGACGATCGAGTTCAAGGACGTCGCGATCGACGCGGGTGGGTTCCTGTCGAACCTGCTCGGGCCGGTCCTCAAGAAGGTCAAGTCGGTCACCGGGCCGCTCCAGCCGGTCATCGACACCCTTTACGCGCCGATCCCGGTGCTGTCCGACCTGAGCAGGATGGCCGGTGGCGGCGACGTCAGCCTCATCACCCTGGCCAAGACGTTCAACACGCTCGCGGGCGGCCCGAAGCTCGACTTCGTCGACAAGATCGCCGCCCTCACAACCCTCATCAACAACCTGCCCGACTGCGGTGGCGGGCCGGGCGACCCGACGTGCCTCATCCCGATCGGCAAGTTCTCGGTCGACGGCGACAAGGCGCTCGGCACCAGCGTGTCGCCGACCAGCAGCCTGTCGCCCGGATCGGCGAGCTCGCTCATCAAGACGGCCACGGCGGCGAGCAAGGACGCCGTGAAGGACGCCCTCAACAGCAAGGGCGGCAAGGGCAACGTGTTCGGCTCCGGCGCCACGGCCGGCAGCGCGAACAAGTCGGGCTTCACGTTCCCGATCCTCGACGACCCGGCGTCGGTCTTCAGCCTGCTCATGGGCAGCGACGTCTCGCTCGTCGAGTTCGACAGCGGGCCGCTGACGCTCGGCTTCACGTGGCGCCAGTCGTTCGGCCCGGTCTATGCGCCGCCGCCGGTCATGGTGACGCTGTCCGGCTCGGCGTCGGTGACGCTGCGCTTCATGGCCGGGCTCGACACCGCCGGCATCCGGTACGCGGTCGAGGCGGCCCAGGCAGGCACGTCCGTCGACGCCGTCAAGCTCCTCGACGGCCTCTACTTCAAGACGACCGACGCGAACGGGGTGCCCGTCCCCGTCGTGCAGCTCGACGGCGAGATCGCTGCAGGCGCAGCGGTGTCCGCGGTCATCATCACCGTCGGCATCGAGGGTGGACTGCATCTGACGATCGGCTTCCACTGGAACGACCCGAACAACGACGGCAAGTTCCGCGTCAGCGAGTTCCTCCACGCGGCGGCCAACAACCCCTTGTGCCTCTTCACGACCACCGGACGGCTCAGCCTCTTCCTGCGTCTCTACGTGACGCTCGGGTTCTCACCGTTCAGCGTGTCCTTCTCCATCAACATCGCCGACATCACGCTGCTCGACTTCACGGCGAAACCGAACTGTGAACCGCCACCGCCCAGGCTGGGCGGCACGACGGGTGACACGCTCGTCGTGTTCGCCGGGCGCTTCGGCACCGACGCCGCCCGCGGGACGCCGTGGGGGAACACGGCGGACACCGAGTCCGACACGGTCAAGGTGACGGCGCTCCACTTCGCCCAGAAGCCGGGCGACGACGCCGGCACGGACCCGGGCTTCGACGGCTTCAAGGTGCAGATGCTCGGCGAGACGCGCGAGTACCTCGACCCGGACCTCAAGCGAGTCGTGGTCGACGGGCGCGGCTCCTCGACGCCGCTCGTCGTCAGCTTCGTCGGCGACGGCAAGAAGGACTCGAACCCGTCGTCGTCGACGACGCAGGCCGACCTGTCGGTCTTCGACAAGGACGCCGTCGTCTTCGGCACCCCCGGCAAGGACCAGATCTCGACCGGCACCGGCAACGCGTGGGTCGACGGTGGCGCGGGCGACGACCGCATCGTCACCGCCGACGCCGTCGGCAAGGTCGCCCGCGTCGCGGGCGGTCCGGGAGCCGACGCCATCACGACCGGCCAGGGCAAGGACCTCGTCTCGGGCGACGGCGCCCTGCCGACGTCCGTCACCGACGTCGCCGCCGCGCTCAACCCCGTCGACGTCGACAACTCCTCGCCGAAGATCACCAAGGTCGACCTCACCGGCGTCGTCGACTGGACCAAGCTCGACGTCGACCCGACCCAGGGCGACCAGGGCAGCGGCGGCGCCGACGTCATCAGCGTCGGCCTCGGTCAGAACCGGGTCAACGGCGGTCCGGGCGACGACAAGATCGGCGTCGCGTCCGACCGCCCGGGCGCCACGGCCGGCACGACGATCGCCTCGGAGGGCAACGTCCTCATCGGCGGCCTCGGCAGCGACTCGGTGACCGGTGGCTCCGGCCCCGACACCATCTACGCCTCGACCGAGGGCACCTTCGGCGTCGACGCGGCAGGCACCTCCGACACGCTGACGACCCCGGCGGGCAAGCCGTCGATCCCGAACATCATCGAGACCGGCTCGGGCGACGACGAGGTGTGGGGCAGTTCCGTCGAGGACGTCGTGACGAGCCACTCGAAGAGCGGCGAGCACGCGCGGATCGTCGGTGGCGGCGGTCCCGATGCGCTCGTCGGCGGCTACGGCACCGATGCCGTGTACGGCGGTCCCGGCGACGACTACGTCATCGCCGAGCCGAGCCAGGTCGGGGCCCGTGGTCTCGACGCGGCCGGCAACGCCCGCGGGTCAGACGTCATCGAGGGCGTCGACTTCGGGGCCTTCCGCGTCGTGACGCACCTGCCGATCCCGGCGGGGGAGAGCTCGTCGCGCAAGACGCTCGTCGGCGGCCTCGGCAACGACCACGTCATCGGCGGCGACGGCCCGTCCACGGTGTTCGGTGACACCCTGCGTGACGCCGCGACGCTCGACGCCGCGAAGGACGAGACGTGCCGGCCCGGCAGCCTCGTCGCGAGCGACCCGGTGCCCGAGGGCACCTCGGCCGCCGGCGGCGACGGCAACGACCTCGTCCTCGGCGGGGCCGGCGTCGACACCATCTCGGCGGGCGGCGCGAGCGACCGCGTCCTCGCCGGCGGCGGCGCCGACCTCGTGTGCGGCCAGGAGGGCAGCGACGTCCTCTTCGGCGGCGACTACGCGGACCGCGTCTGGGGTGGCAGCGGCGACGACCGCGGCTACGGCGACGCCGGGGCCGACCTCGTCTTCGGCAACACCGGCCAGGACCAGCTCTACGGGCAGGCCGGAGCCGACGTCGTCGAGGGCAACAACGGCTCCGACCGCATCAGCGGCGGCGACGGGGACGACGTCCTCTACGGCGGCACCCGTGCCGCGGGTCGCACCGACGTCGGGCCGGCCGAGGCAGGAGACACGATCTCCGGCGACACCGGCAACGACGTCATCGTCGGCGACAACGGCACGGTCCACGACCCGACGAGCAGCGCCGACGCCCCGGCGATCCCGTACGACCTCGACGGCCTGACACCGAACGCCGGCCGCGGCGACGTCGTGTACGGCGGCGCCGGCGACGACACCGCGTACGGCGGCCTCGGCGACGACGAGGTCAACGGTGGCGACGACGCCGACCACCTCGAGGGCAACAACGGCGCCGACCTCGTGCACGGCGACGCCGGCGAGGACGAGGTCGTCGGCGGGTCCTTCCAGGAGGCGAGCCCCGGCGTCGGACGGCCCGACACCGGTGACCGCCTCTACGGCGACGCCGGCGCGGACCTCATCGCCGGCGACAACGCGGTCCTCGGGTCGGGGGTCGCCCCGGCCGACTCGACGCCGATCACACGGATGCGCGGCTTCGCGCGGACGCACCGGGTGACGCTGCTCGACCTCGGTGTGAGCCCGGTCCTCGCCAACTCCGGCGCCGACCAGGTCTTCGGCGGTGACGGACAGGACGTCATCCTCGGCCAGAGCGGCACCGACCGCCTCAAGGGCGAGGGCGACGACGACTACGTCGAGGGCGGTCCCGACGTCGACTGGGTCGAGGGCGGCCTCGGCGACGACGACCTCGTGGGTGGCAGCTCGACGCCGTCCGCCGGGGCAGGCCTCTCCGGCGCGACGACCGTCGGCCAGCCCGACACCGACGACGCCGTCTTCGGCGGGCCCGGCGACGACGTCGTGCTCGGCGACAACGGCCAGGTGCTGCGTCCGGTTTCCGGCCAGGCACCGAGCTCGGTCACGGTCCGCCTCGGCAGCACCGCCGGCACGGCGATGACCCCGCGGGTCATCCAGCCGTGGGACCTCGGCGCGAACCCGCTGACGACGCCCTCGGCGACGCTCTACGGCTTCGACCGGCTCTCCGGCGGCGACGGCGTCGACGTGCTCCTCGGCCAGGACGGCAACGACGCGGTCACCGGCGACGCCGGCGCCGACCACGTCGAGGGCAACGGAGGCGCCGACCAGATCTTCGGCGACCTGCCGTTCGGCCAGGCCTCGGCCCACGGCACGACGGTCCTGGCGGTCACGGCGCCCTGGCCCGGGTCGGCGAGCCCGGTCGCGCTGCTGGGCGGTACGAGCTCGGCGCCCGGACAGGACGACCTGATCGGCGGCTCCACGGCCCCCGGCTTCCGCGACGGCTCCGACGTCGTCGAGGGCAACGGCGGCGACGACGTCGTCCTCGGCGACAACGGCTCGCTCCTGCGCACCCTGCAGGGCAGCCCCGGGGCGCAGACCGAGAAGGTCTACGCCGACCGCTACCCCGACGGCGCAGTGCCGGCGGACGCCACGGCGTCGCGCACCCACGACCCGGCGCTGCCCGGTCCGAGCACCCGCTTCTGCACGACCGCGCAGGCGACCTGCGAGGTGGCCGGGGCGTTCGGCGCCGACACGCTCTGGGGCGACGACGGCAACGACGGCGTCTGGGGCCAGGACGGCAACGACGTCATCTCCGGCGGTGACGGCGACGACGACCTCTACGGAGAGCTCGGCGACGACCGGATCAACGGCGACGCAGGTCGTGACGCGATCGTCGGCGACCGCGGCGGCGTCGTGAACCAGTACCTGAGCGCCGGCGACAGCCCCGCCCAGGCGTCGGTGACGCTGAACAGCCCGCCGAAGGAGACGTTCACCGCGTTCGCGCGGGGCGCCTACGACCGACGCGTCGACCTGCTCCACGACGTCGACGGCGACCAGTGGGTCGGGGCCTCGACCGCCGCCGCCATGCCGCACAACGGCATGGACGAGGGCGGGCGCGACCTCATCCGCGGCGGCTCCGGCGACGACGCCATCCACGCCGGCTACGGCGACGACGTCGCGAACGGTGACAGCGGCGGCGACGACGTCTTCGGCGGCGACGGCGAGGACGTCCTCTGGGGCGGGCAGGGCTGCGACGCCGTGCTCGACGCCACGACGCCGGACTGCCTCGTGAACGGCGTCTTCACGCCGAGCTCGCGCGGCACCGACGACCGGTTCGTCGACCACCTCTTCGGCGGCGCCGGCGAGTCCGACCCGGCCAAGCAGGACGTGCTCGGCTCCGACCTGCTCGACGTGCGGCCGCGGGGCTCCTACGCCCCCGGCAGCGGGTGCACGCTCGGCGACTGGCCGCTGACGACCGGCACGAAGAAGGCCGTCGTCACGGTCGACCCGTGCCTGTGGTTCGAGATGACGGGGCTGGCCGACGCCGACCCCGCCAACGACAACCACCACCAGGGCACCGACTGGATCTACGGCGGCTGGGACCGCGACGTGCTCCAGGGCGACGTGACGGCCAACGGGCCCAACCCCGGCGACCGGCTCATCGACTGGAACGGCGCGTACAACCTCTTCACCCACTGCAACGCGGCGTACGGCGGCTTCAACGACGTGCGCGGGCACTCCCCGGCGATGCAGAGCTGGCTCCAGCAGCTGGCGTGGTCCTCGAGCGCCGGCCGGCCCGGCTCCGACGTGACGACCGACGGCACTGCGGCCTTCCGGGAGCTCGCCATGGTCTACCCGGGCCAGAACGAGCACGGGGCGGGGCAGGCCTACCCGGGCACGCCCGGCCACTTCGACGAGACGGCCTGCACGCCCTGACGTCGAGCGTGGACGCACGGACGCCCCCACCCGGTTCGGGTGGGGGCGTCCGTCGTTCTGGGCGTCGACGCGTCAGGCGGGCGGGGCGATGTCCTGCTGGGAGGGCAGCTGGTCCTGGCGCACGATCCCGACCGGGCACGTCATGCCGTTCGGACCGTGGTTGCAGTAGCCGCCGGGGTTCTTGTGCAGGTAGCCCTGGTGGTAGTCCTCGGCCAGGTAGAACGGCCCGGCGTCCTCGGCCGAGCGGATCTCGGTCGTGATCTGCCCGAACCCGTTGTCGTCGAGGACCTTCTGGAACGCCTCGCGGGTGGCCTCGGCGGCGAGCCGCTGGCCCTCGGTCGTCCAGTAGATGGCCGAGCGGTAGGCGGTGCCGATGTCGTTGCCCTGCCGGTTGGCCGTCGTCGGGTCGTGGTTCTCCCAGAAGGCCTTGAGCAGCAGCTCGGGGGAGGTCTTCTCGGGGTCGTAGACGACGCGGACCGTCTCGGCGTGACCGGTGCGCCCGGTGCACGTCTCCTCGTAAGTGGGGTTGGGCGTGTAGCCGCCCATGTAGCCGGCGGCCGTGCTGATGACGCCGTCCTGGCGCCAGAAGATCCGCTCCACGCCCCAGAAGCAGCCCATCGCGACGTAGAGCACCTCGGATCCCTCCGGCCACGGGCCCTCGAGCGGCGTGCCGAGGACGACGTGGGTCGGGTTCACCTGGAACGGCCGATCCGCACGGCCGGGGAGGGCCTCCTCGCGCACGGGCATCTGGGTCTTCCTGCCGAGTCCGAACACCATTCCAGTGTCACATCCTTCGTGTGGGGCGGGTCCTTCGCTCCTACAACACCGGGGCGCGCCCCCGTATGCCGGACGCCGCGGGAGGCCCGGTGGTGCGTGGTTCGCGGGGTCCTGGCCCCACGAACCACGCACCACACCCATCACGCCCAGTCGACGCTCGGGCAGCGTCCGTCGCGGGCGGCGACGACGCCCGCGACCAGGACGTCCACCGGCACGACGCCCCGGAACCCGCCCGCGACGTCGGTGACCTGCGCCGACGCATCCGCGGCCTCGCGCGCGCCGACGACGGCCACCACGGCCACCCGGCACCGTCGGGCCTCGCGGATCCGCGACCCGAGGGAGTCGCTGCAGTCGAGCTCGACCCGGACGCCGTGCGCGCGCAGGGCGTCGACGAGGGCCCGCGCGGGCCCGTCCTGCTCGGCCGACACCGGCAGCACGGCGACCTGCACCGGTGCGAGCCAGAGCGGCAGGCGGCCGTCGTAGCGCTCGAGCAGGGCCGCGGTGACGCGCTCCATCGACCCGACGGTGCCGCGGTGGATCATGACGACACGGTGCCGATCGCCGTCCTCGCCGTGGAAGGACAGGTCGAACCGCTCCGGCTGGTTGAAGTCCACCTGCACGGTGGCGATGGTCTCCTCGTGGCCGCGGTCGTCGACCACCTGCAGGTCGAGCTTCGGACCGTAGAAGGCCGCCTCGCCGGCGGCCTCGACGAGGGGCAGCCCGTGGTCGTCGAGCACCGACCGGGCCGCGTCGCGGAGGGCGTCCTGTGCGCCGCCCCACTGCTCGCGGCTGCCGAGCCACGCGTCGGACTCGTCGCGCAGCGACAGCCGCACGTGGTGCACCGGCAGGCCGAGGATGCGCTGGGCCTCGAGCGCGGCCCGCAGACCGCGGGCTGCCTCGTCGCCGGCCTGGTCGGGGCGGCAGAAGACGTGGGTGTCGTCGAGGCTGATCTGGCGCACGCGGGTCAGGCCCGAGAGCACCCCGGAGCGCTCAGCCCGGAACATCGGGGCCAGCTCGTTGAGGCGCACCGGCAGCTCGCGGTAGGAGTGGCTGCGCGCCTTGTAGACGAGGGCGTGGTGCGGGCAGTTGGCCGGGCGGAGCACGACCTCCTCGTCGCCGATGCGCATCGGGGGGAACATGTCGTCCTCGAACTTGGCCCAGTGCCCGGACCGCTCGAAGAGAGCGCGCTTGCCGAGCACCGGGGTGTGCACGCCCACGCACCCGTCGGCGTGGGCGAGGTCGCGGGCGAGTCGTTCTAGCTCGTGGCGGATCACCGAGCCGGCGGGCAGCCAGAGCGGCAGCCCGGCCCCGGCGAGCGGGTCGGTCGCGAAGACGTCGAGATCGTGGTTGAGGTCGCGGTGGTCGGGCATCAGGGTCTCCGTTCGGGCGGGCGGTCACGGTGGGTCGGACCGGAGCCGGCGGGAGACGACGAACGCCCCGGAGACGGCTCCGGGGCGTGGTGTGCGATCGGTGCTAGAGCAGCAGCAGCGCGCCGGAGAGGTCCGGCGTCGTCGTCTGCTGCGAGCGGTGCATGGCTCGAGGGTAGGCCGACGCGTCCTGCGCGGCAACGCGTTTGGCGCGAGGTGGGGCCGGCGCGACCCAGCAGCGAGGACCACCGACAAATGGGTGGCCCTCGCCGGACCGTCCCGACAGACTCGGGCCCGTGAGCGACGACCTCGACATCAGACCCATCGACCTGCTCGACGCCGCCCAGGAGGACGCGGCCCGCGCGTGGATCGGCGTGCACGGGTCGGTGCAGCGCGAGCTCTTCGGCGACCAGGGCAGCGAGTGGACGCTCGAGGAGATCCGCGGCTTCCACCAGTCGTCGACGAGCCGGCGCGTCGCCCTGGCGGCCTGGTCGGACGAGCGCCTCGTCGGCGCCCTCGAGGTGCGGATGCCGCTGGCGGACAACCTCGACCTCGCCCTCGTGTGGCTCTCGGTCCACCCCGAGCACCGACGCCGAGGGGCCGGGGGAGCGCTCCTGCGCGCGGGCGAGGCGGTCGCGGCCGAGCACGGCCGCGGCACCCTCATGGGGGAGACCGAGTGGCCCGAGGGGCGCTCCGACGAGTCGGAGCGCTTCGCCGGGCAGCACGGCTACTCCGTCGGCCAGACGATGCTGCGCAGCTCGATGGCATTGCCTGCGGACCGCGACTCGCTGACGGCCCTGGCCGCCGCCGACGACGACTACGCCGTCGAGACGTTCGTCGACCACATCCCCGAGGCCTGGCTCGAGGACCGCGCGGTCCTGCAGCAGCGGATGAGCACCGACGCGCCGCTCGACGACCTCGCCCTCGAGGAGGAGGCCTGGGACGCCGAGCGGCTCCGGGAGACGTTCGCCCGAACGCTCGCCTCCGGGCGTCGCATCGTCGAGTCCGCCGTGCGGCACGTGCCGACGGGCCGCCTCGTCGCCTTCACGACGGTCGCCGTCTCCGCGGGCAGCCCCGACCTCGGCTTCCAGCAGGACACGCTCGTGCTCAAGGAGCACCGGGGTCACGGTCTCGGCCTGCGGCTCAAGGCCGTCAACGCCCTGGCCGTCATGGACGAGCTGCCTGCGGTCACCTCGATCCGCACGTGGAACGCCGCATCGAACGAGCACATGCTCGCCGTCAACCGCCGCCTCGGCTACCGCGTCGACGGGTACAGCCGCGAGTGGCAGAAGCAGACTGGGGCTACCGAATGACCAGGCCGCTCAAGGAGATCCAGCTCGCACCCGGTGAAGCCACCAGCGAAGCCTGGCTGGAGGTGCACCACGCCGCCAACCGAGCTGTGTGGGGCGCCGGCGCGCAGCGCGCCACGGTCGAGGAGATCATCGACCTCACCGGCCGGCGTCACGACGCCCGGCGCACGTTCGGCGTCTGGGTCGAAGGCGCCGACGATCCGGTGGCCGCCGCACAGACCATCCGGAACACCCGCGAGAACACCGAGACGGGCGGCGTCTGGCTCTCGGTGCACCCCGACCACCAGCGTGCCGGCCACGGCCGGCGCCTGCTCGCCCACTGCGAGCAGGTGCTCCGAGACGAGGGCTGCACCCGCGTCCACGAGCACAGTGGCTCCCCGGTCGAGCACGGCGATGCCGCAACGGAGTTCGCGCTCGCCAACGGCTACCGACAGACGCTGGTGGACCTCCGCCAGGACCTCACCCTGCCGGTCGAGGCGGGGACGCTCGAGGCCCTCACGCCTGCCCTAGACGCGGGTGAGTACGTCGTCGAGGTGGCGGTCGACGGGTTGCCGGAGGAGTGGCTCGAGGACCGTGCCCTGCTGGCGCGACGCATGAGCACCGACGCGCCGATGGGCGACATCGACCTCGACGAAGAGGACTGGGACGCCGACCGGGTGCGCCAGCAGTGGAACACCCCGAGCCCGATCTGGGCGATCGAGTCGGTGGCCCGGCACGTGCCGTCGGGCCGGCTCGTGGCGTTCACCGACCTCGTCGTGCGTCCGGGGCAGACCGACCTCGCCCTGCAGGGGGACACCCTCGTGCTGCGCGAGCACCGCGGCCGCGGTCTCGGGCTCGCGACGAAGGTGGCCAACCTCGCGGCGCTCCAGCGGGAGAAGCCGGGCGTCACGACGGTGCGCACGTGGAACGCCGACACCAACACCCACATGATCGCCATCAACGAGCGGATGGGCTTCGCGGTGACCGGATGGACGAGGGAGTGGGCCACCGACCTCTGAACCAGGGCTGACCGGGTCCGCCCGGGCTGGGCATCCGGGCCCGGGAATGTCCGGGCGGGGCCGTGGGTTGACGCCTGACGGGGATTCGCACGTTCGATTATGTCGATCCCAACACTGCGTTATATCGTGCGCCGTCGACGCATCCCGCCCACCGACCCGCCTCCAGATCAGGAAGTCCCACCCATGCGCTCGAGGTCCGCCCTCACCGTCCTGCTCGTCACCCTCCTGACCGCGGTGCTCGCCGCGTGCAGCTCGACCTCGGGCGGCGGCTCGGACCTGCAGGCCGTCAAGGACGCCAAGGTCCTCAAGGTCGGGACCGAGGGCACGTACTCGCCCTTCTCCTTCCACGACCCGAAGACCAATGCCCTCACCGGCTACGACGTCGAGGTCGCCAAGGCCGTCGCCGACAAGCTCGGCGTCAAGGTCGAGTACGTCGAGACCCCGTGGGACGCGATCTTCGCCGGTCTCACCTCCAAGCGCTTCGACGTCGTCGTCAACCAGGTCACGAAGAACCCCGAGCGCGCCGGCCTCTACGGACTGTCCTCGACGTACACGTGGTCCGAGGGCGTCATCGCGACGCGCGCCGACGACGCGTCGATCACCTCGATGGCCGGCCTCTCCGGCAAGAAGTCCGCGCAGAGCCTGACGAGCAACTGGGCGCAGGTCGCCAAGGACGCCGGCGCCCAGGTCGAGTCGGTCGAGGGCTTCACCCAGGCCGTCACCCTGCTCAAGCAGAAGCGTGTCGACGCCACCGTCAACGACAGCCTCGCCGTCCTCGACTACCAGAAGTCGACGGGTGACCAGGGCGTCAAGATCGCCGCGAAGACCGGCGACGTCTCCGAGCAGGTCGTCGCCACCCGCAAGGACTCCGACCTCGTCGCCGCCATCGACAAGGCCCTGGCCGACCTCGAGGCCGACGGCACGCTGAAGAAGCTGTCGGAGAAGTACTTCGGCTCCGACGTGTCGGTCAAGCCCGCCGCGTCCGCCTCCTGACCCGGGGCACGGCGACCCGCATGACGACGACTCCCATGCCGACCCCGACGTCCACCGCCTCGTGAACGACCAGACCGTCCAGCTGATCCTCGACTCGCTCGGGCCGCTGCTGCGCGCGACCGTCACCGCGACGATCCCGCTCACCCTCATCAGCTTCGTGCTCGGGCTCGTCGTGGCGCTCGCCGTCGCCCTGATGCGCCTGTCGAAGGTGCGCGTCGTGTCGGGCATCGCCCGGGTCTACGTCTCGGTCATCCGCGGCACGCCGCTGCTGCTGCAGCTGTTCATCATCTACTACGGCCTGCCCTCGCTCGGCGTCAGCTTCGACCCCTTCCCGGCCGCGATCCTCGCCTTCACCCTCAACGTCGGCGGCTACGCCGCGGAGATCATCCGCTCGGCGATCCTGTCGGTGCCCAAGGGGCAGTGGGAGGCGGCGTCGACGGTCGGCATGGGCTACGTGACGACGCTGCGACGCGTCGTCCTGCCGCAGGCGGCGCGCACCGCGATCCCGCCGCTGTCCAACACCCTCATCTCCCTCGTCAAGGACACCTCGCTGGCCTCGACGATCCAGGTGACCGAGCTGCTCCGCGTCGCCCAGGAGGCCGCGGCCCCGACGTACCAGTTCTTCGCGCTGTACAGCGTCGCCGCGGTCTACTACTGGGTCGTCTGCCTCGTGCTGTCCATCGGGCAGGCCCGGCTCGAGGAACGACAGAACAGGTACGTGGCCGCATGACCGACCAGCCCACCACCCCAGCGTTCCCCGACGCGACGCGTCCGCTCGTGTCGGTCACCGGCCTCGCCAAGGCGTTCGGCGAGCACGAGGTGCTCCGGTCCGTCGACTTCGAGGTGCCGGCCGGCAGCGTCACCGTCGTCATCGGGCCGTCCGGCTCCGGCAAGACGACCCTGCTGCGCTCGCTCAACGCCCTCGACGTCGCGGACGCCGGGCTCGTGCGCATCGGCGACGTCGAGGTCGACTTCGGCGCGCGCCCGGTGACCAAGCGGCAGGTCGCCGACCTCCGGGCCCGCAGCGGCATGGTCTTCCAGGCGCACAACCTCTTCCCGCACCTCACCGTGCTGCAGAACGTCACGTCAGGGCCGGTCCTCGTGCAGGGCCGCGACCGGTCCGTGGCCGAGCGCGAGGGCCGCGAGCTGCTCTCGCTCGTCGGGCTCGCCGAGAAGGCCGACGCCTACCCCTACCAGCTCTCCGGCGGCCAGCAGCAGCGCGTCGGCATCGCCCGGGCCCTCGCGATCCGGCCCGAGCTGATGCTCTTCGACGAGCCGACGTCGGCCCTCGACCCCGAGCTCGTCGGCGAGGTGCTCACGGTCATGAAGGACCTTGCGGCACAAGGATGGACGATGGTCGTCGTGACGCACGAGATCCGCTTCGCGCAGCAGGTCGCCGACCAGGTGCTCTTCATGGACGGCGGCGTCGTCGTCGAGCGCGGGACCCCGGCCGAGGTGCTGACGCGTCCGGCCACCGAGCGCGCCCGGCAGTTCCTGCACCGCATCCTCGACCCGCTCGACTGAGCGTCCCGGGTCGGACCGCTCAGGACCGGGTCAGCAGCCCGGAGCGTTCCAGCGCGCGCTCGACGATCGTCGCCAGGTCGGCGTAGCCCCGGTCGTTCGGGTGGAACCGGTCGGAGGCGAGGCGCCCCCGCCACGAGCGCGGCCCCTCGCGTCGGAGGTCGACGAGCACCAGCCGTCCGGCCTCGGCGCGCTCGCGGAGCATGGCGTCGATGGCCCGGGCCTCGTGGCGCGGGTTGGGCAGGTTCGACACGACGGCGTGCTCGGGGAGGAGGTCGAGCATCCGGCCGAATCGCTCGACGAGCGAGCGGCGGTGGCGGCGCAGCACGATGTCGTTCGAGCCGATGAGGACCGTGACGAGGACGGCAGGACGGTCCGCGGTGCTCAGCGCCTCGAGCACCGGCAGCTGCCGGTCGAGCAGGTCCTCGACGCGCGCGCCGTTGACCCCGAGGTTGACGACGCGGTGCTCCCAGCCACGCCGGGTGAGTCGGTCGTCGAGCTGCCCGACCCAGCCGCGGTCGGGCGCGGTCGCGCCGATGCCCTGGGTCATGGAGTCGCCGAGGGCCACCCACAACGGCTCGCGGCCCGACGCCGCCACCCGGTTGTGCGTCTCCCACCACGTGGCGTACGGCTGCACCTGCTCCTGCACGACGCGGACGGCGGGCACGACGGCCGACAACGTCGAGAGCACCGGCCCCCGGGGTCGGTGGCTGTGGTTCGAGTAGGCGAAGTCGGACCCCACGTCGGCAGCATCTCAGAGGTGGATGCGGGCTCACGGCCGATTCCATCGCACCCACAGGTGGGCGGTGGGAGGGGCCGGTGTCAGGGCATAGGCTCGTGCCCATGTCTGACGAGCACGGCTTCTCCACACGCGCCATCCACGCCGGCCAGGAGGCCGACGCGTCGACCGGGGCGGTCGTCACCCCGATCTACCAGGTGTCGACGTACAAGCAGGACGGCATCGGCGGCTTCCGGAACGGCTACGAGTACAGCCGGTCGGCCAACCCGACCCGCACCGCGCTCGAGGAGTGCATCGCCGCGCTCGAGGGCGGCAGCCGTGGCTTCGCCTTCGCCTCGGGCCTCGCGGGCCAGGACACCGTGGCGCGCGCCCTGCTGCTGCCGGGCGACCACGTCGTCGTGCCCGACGACGCGTACGGCGGCACGTACCGCTACTTCAACAAGGTGGCGCGGCCGCAGGGCATCGAGCACTCGATCGCGCACATGGGCGACCTCGAGGCCGTCCGCGCGGCTGTCCGTCCCGGCCAGACGAAGATGGTCTGGGTCGAGACGCCCACCAACCCGCTCCTCGGCATCGCCGACATCGAGGCCATCGCCGCCATCGCCCACGAGGCCGGGGCCGTGCTCGTCGTCGACAACACCTTCGCCACGGCGTACCTGCAGAGTCCAATCGCGCTGGGCGCCGACATCGTCACGCACTCGACGACGAAGTACTCCGGCGGCCACAGCGACGTCGTCGGTGGCGCCGTCGTCACTCGCGCCGACATCACCGTGCCCGGGATGACCGACGCCGAGGACCGGATCGCCTTCCACCAGAACAGCATCGGCGGCGTCGCCGGACCGTTCGACTCGTGGCTGACGCTGCGCGGCCTCAAGACCCTCGCCGTGCGCATGGAGCGCCACTGCGACAACGCCGAGAAGGTCGTGGAGTTCCTCCAGGGCCACGACGGCGTCTCGCAGGTGCTCTACCCGGGCCTGCCCGAACACGCCAACCACGACGTCGCCGCGCGCCAGATGAAGCGCTTCGGCGGCATGGTCAGCTTCCGGATGCGCCGGGGCGAGGACGCCGCCGTCAAGGCGTGCGCGGCCGTCAGCCTCTGGACCCTCGGGGAGTCCCTCGGCGGCGTCGAGTCGCTCATCGAGCACCCGGGCCGCATGACGCACGCGAGCGTCGCCGGCACCGAGCTCGAGGTGCCCGGCGACCTCATCCGCCTCTCGGTGGGCATCGAGGACGTCGACGACCTCATCGACGACCTCCGCGAGGCGCTCGACATCCACGGCTGAGCCCGGCACCCTCTCCCGCGTGACGCTCCTCGCGGTCGACTTCGGCTCGACCTTCACCAAAGGTGCGCTGCTCGCCGACGACGGCACGGTCGTGGCGACCGCTGCCACGCCGACGACCGGCACGCTCGGTCGCGGTGACGTCCTCGACGGCTACCGCACGCTCCGCGCGTCGCTCGAGGTGCCGGCCGACGCGTCGGTCCGGGCCTGCTCGAGCGCCGGGGGAGGGCTGCGGCTCGCGGTCGTAGGCTACGAGGCCACCGTCACCGCGCAGGCCGGCCACCGCGTCGGGCTGTCGGCGGGTGCCAAGGTCGTGCATGTCGCCGCGGGCGCCCTGACGACCGATGCCGCTGCCGCGGTCCGCGCGTCGCGACCCGACATCGTGCTGCTCGTCGGCGGCACCGACGGCGGCAACGCCGACGTGCTGCTCCACAACGCCGAGCGGCTCGCGCGCCTCGCGGTCGGCGGGCACGGGGCCCATGCCGTACCTGTCGTCGTCGCCGGCAACGTGGGGGCGCGCGACGAGGCGCTCGCCCTGCTCGCCGCGACGGCGCGGCCGACCGTCGCGGCGGACAACGTCCTGCCGCAGATCGGCGTCATCGCCCCGGAGTCGGCGCGGGCCGCGATCCGGCAGGCCTTCCTGCACCACGTCATCGGCGGCAAGGGCCTGTCGCGCGACCCAGCCTTCGCCGCCATGGTGCAGGCCGCGACGCCAGACGCCGTGCTGCGCGGCGTCGAGGTGCTCGCCGGGCTCGGCGGCGGCGACGTCATGGTCGTCGACGTCGGGGGAGCGACGACCGACGTCTACTCGTGCCTGACGCCGGAAGGCGAGGACGCGTCGCTGCGCAAGGACGTCGTCGCGCCGCTCTGGCACGCGCGCACCGTCGAGGGCGACCTCGGCCTGCGCTGGAACGCCCTGCACGTCCTCGAGGCGGCCGCCGACGAGCACCTCCTGGCCCCGGTCTCCGACGCGTCGGGCGTCGAGGGCCTGCGCGCGTGGGCCGCGCGCGCCCACGAGCAGCCGGGCCTGCTGCCGACCGACGCCACCGAGCGAGGCCTCGACCTCGAGCTGGCCCGCCTCGCCGCGCTCGTCGCGGTCCGCCGCCACGCGCGTCCGGCCCAGCCCACCGAGTCGCCGCGGCCGCTCGCCAACGTCACGACGCTCGCCGGCTCGGGCGGCGTCCTGCGCCACGCCGACGCCTCGGGCCGCGACCGCGTCCTGGGGGCGGTGCTCGCCGACCATGCCGGTGGCTGGAAGGTACCGCGCGGGGCCCGGGCCCGGGTCGACGAGCGCTACCTGCTCTTCGCCGCCGGGCTCCTCGCCGCCGATGCCCCCGACCTCGCCCGTGCCGTCGCCGCCCAGATCCTCCCGTGACGCCTCCGCCTCAACCGTCGAGAGGCCACGTTCGGCTGCCTCCCACTCGTCGAGAGGCCACGTTCGGCTGCCTCCCACTCGTCGAGAGGCCACGTTCGGCTGCCTCCCACTCGTCGAGAGGCCACGTTCGGCTGCCTCCCACTCGTCGAGAGGCCACGTTCGGCTGCCTCCCACTCGTCGAGAGGCCACGTTCGGCTGCCTCCCACTCGTCGAGAGGCCACGTTCGGCTGCCTCCCACTCGTCGAGAGGCCACGTTCGGCTGCCTCCCACTCGTCGAGAGGCCACGTTCGGCTGCCTCCCACTCGTCGAGAGGCCACGTTCGGCTGCCTCCCACTCGTCGAGAGGCCACGTTCGGCTGCCTCCCACTCGTCGAGAGGCCACGTTCGGCTGCCTCCCACTCGTCGAGAGGCCACGTTCGGCTGCCTCCCACTCGTCGAGAGGCCACGTTCGGCTGCCTCCCACTCGTCGAGAGGCCACGTTCGGCTGCCTCCCACTCGTCGAGAGGCCACGTTCGGCTGCCTCCCACTCGTCGAGAGGCCACGTTCGGCTGCCTCCCACTCGTCGAGAGGCCACGTTCGGCTGCCTCCCACTCGTCGAGAGGCCACGTTCGGCTGCCTCCCACTCGTCGAGAGGCCACGTTCGGCTGCCTCCCACTCGTCGAGAGGCCACGTTCGGCTGCTTCTGGCCTGTCGAAAGGCCACGTTCGGCTGCTTCTGGCCTGTCGAAAGGCCACCTATCCACATCCCCGCGCCGGGGAGGTGGTCATCCACACCGGGGCGTCGAGGCCGTGGCCTGTTCGCTCAGGCAGAAGCACCGTGCTGGTCATGGACCCTGCGCCTCTGCCTTCAGACCTCGAGTCGCGTCCGTTCCTGGTGTCCGAGGCGCGCCGTCGCGGCGTAGCTCGAGCGCGAACACGCGCCCACGACCTGTGGACGCCGACCTGGGGAGTGCGCCGCACCGGTCTCCCCGAGACCCTCGTCGACCAGCTCCGGGCCTTCGCGGTCGCGGCTCCCCGCCCGTTCGCCTTCTCCCACGTCACGGCTGCACGACTGCTCGGCATCCCGGTGCCCCTCGCACTCGAGGACGACGGTCTGGTCCACATCATCACGCCGACCAGTGCCAACCGGGTGCGTCGGGCGGAGGTGTCAGGGCATCGTGGGCTCGAGAGCCGTTCCGTCGTCCAGGTGCAGGGGCTGCCCGTTGTCGACGCGGCGGACACCTGGGTCGACCTCGGAGAGTACGTGGGGCCGGGCAGACCTGTCGGCCTCGACGACCTGATCGCCGCGGGCGACGCAGCCCTCAACCTCGTCGGCAGCGAGGCGCGACTCCGCGAGGCACTGGAGCGCAGGGTGCGGCCCCGCGGAAAGGTCACGCTCAGCTATGCGCGGCACCGCGTGCGGCCGCGGGCCTGGTCACCGATGGAGACCCGCAGTCGGCTCATGGTCGTGCGAGCCGGCCTGCCCGAACCGACGCACAATGCGGACGTGGTCAGCCTCGACGGGGACTGGCTCGGGCTCGGCGATCTCGTCTGGGCGGAGCAGCGCGTCGTCGGCGAGTACCAGGGAGCGCAGTTCCACAGCCGGACGCGCGACCGGAACCACGACCGCGGCCGGCGCCGGAGCTTCGAAGCCGGGGACTGGACCGTCGTCGAGATCGAGGCCGAGCACATCTTCCGTGCCGAAGCTCGGGCCGCGAAGCTGAGTGAGCTGGCTGGGCACCTGGGCATCAGCCCGCACCTGGTGGACGTGGCGGGCAGTGCGCCGCAGTTCCTGGCGCCCCAGCAGTTCCAGACGCTGCGCCGCCGACGAGCCCGCTGACGCGCCCAGGAGCCTTTCGACGGGTGAGAGGCGACCGAACGTGGCCACTCGACGGGTGGGAGGCGACCGAACGTGGCCACTCGACGGGTGGGAGGCGACCGAACGTGGCCACTCGACGGGTGGAAGGCGACCGAACGTGGCCACTCGACGGGTGGAGGCGACCGAACGTGGCCTTTCGACGGGTGGGAGGGGTTGGGATGCGGAACGGGCCGGCTCCCCGTGAGGGGATCCGGCCCGTTCGACGCGTGGGGTCAGGCCTTGTAGGGCTTGGCCTTGAGGATCTTCACCTCGACGGTCTTGCCGTTCGGGGCCTCGTAGGAGGTGCTGTCGCCGACGCTCTTGCCGTTGATGGCGGCGCCCATGGCGGACTTCTCCGAGAAGACCTGCAGGTCGGAGCCGTCGGCGATCTCACGGTTGCCGAGAAGGAAGGTCTCCTCGTCGCCGAAGATCTCGACGGTGACTACCATGCCGGGCTCGACGACACCGTCGTCGGCCGGGGTCTCGCCGATCTTCGCGTTGTGGAGCAGCTCGGTGAGCTGTCGGATGCGGGCCTCCATCTTGCCCTGCTCCTCGCGCGCGGCGTGGTAGCCGCCGTTCTCCTTGAGGTCGCCCTCCTCGCGGGCCTCCTCGATCTTCTGCGCGATCTCGATGCGACCCTCGCCGGACAGGTGGTCCAGCTCCGCCTTGAGGCGGTCGTAGGCCTCCTGCGTCAGGAAACCACCAGCAGCAGTCTCGGTCACTTGTGTCACTCCTCTATGAACCGACGCCCACGCGGGTCCGCGTGGGCGTCTCACATGTACGAAGGGCCCGACCGTGGCTGTCGCCTGCTGGCATCTGCCTGCGCGGGCAACCGGTCCGGACCCTGGGTGAAGGACCAAGCGTAGCAAAGGGGCTCTCGAAGACGCAGGTCATGACCGGTTCAGTGGTGCCGCGCGCCGGTCCGGTCCGTGGCGGTTCGTCCCGGTCTCGCAGGCGCGTCAGCCGCAGTCGCGGACCTGTCCCGTGACGGCCCGCGACGTCGTGCGCAGCGTGGCCGTCGTCGTCACCGTGTCGGGGCCGGCCGGCACGGTGACGCGCGCCGTGCCGACGGGGGAGAAGTCGCGGGCCAGGGCCTCGACGGTGCACGTCAGGGCCTTGCCGTCCGGACGCGTCAGGGTGAAGGTGACGCGGACGGTGCGGTCGTCGACGACCTTGTAGCCGACGGTCTCGAACGCGGGCCGACCGAGCGTCGCCGACAGCCCGAACCACACGGCGATCGCCGACATCGCGAGGACGCCGAGGGTGCCGATGACCCACCACTTCGTCGTGCCGGGAGCGGGGCGGGGGAGCGTCGGTCGGGACGGCATGCAGTGGTCCTGGCGGTCGAGGCCCGGGCGGCAGGCGCGACGGGTGGTGAGAGGATGGCGGACGGGTCAAGTGTCCCCCACGGGACGCGGGCCTCCGACGGCGGTCCGGCAGCAGCCCAGCAGCCGCCCGTCGACGCGTCCGCGGCACGCCCACCCGGCATCGCCGCGCGACCCCCAACCACCGATCACAACGACGGACGACAGCAGGGAGCCACGTGGCCGAGGGCATGAGGTTGATGGCGGTGCACGCGCACCCCGACGACGAGTCGAGCAAGGGCGCCGCGACCACCGCGAAGTACGTCGCGGAGGGCGCGTCGGTGATGGTCGTCTCCTGCACGGGCGGGGAGCGGGGCGACATCCTCAACGAGAAGCTGAAGAACGACGCCCACATCCTGCGCGACATCGCGCAGGTACGGCGCGACGAGATGAAGGCGGCCCAGGAGGTCCTCGGCTGCGAGCACACGTGGCTCGGCTTCGTCGACTCCGGCCTGCCCGAGGGAGACCCGCTGCCGCCGCTGCCCGTCGGCTGCTTCGGCCTCGAGGACCTCGAGGTGACCACCGAGGCGCTCGTGCGCGTCATCCGGCAGTGGCGTCCGCACGTCATGACGACCTACGACGAGAAGGGTGGCTACCCGCACCCGGACCACATCATGTGCCACACGGTGTCGATGGCGGCGTTCGAGGCGGCCGGCGACCCCGAACGCTACCCGCACGCCGGCGAGCCGTGGCAGCCGCTGAAGATCTACTACAACGGCGGCTGGAGCAAGGAGCGCCTCACCCTCATCCACGAGGCGATGGTGCAGGAGGGCCTCGAGAGCCCGTACGCCGAGTGGCTCGCGAACTGGAAGCCGCGCCGCGACGGCCGCACGACGACCATCGACTGCGGCGAGTACTTCGAGACGCGTGACCGCGCGCTGCTGGCCCACGCGACGCAGGTCGATCCCGACGGCTTCTGGTTCCAGGTGCCGCTGTCGATCCAGCAGCGGGTCTGGCCCATCGAGCAGTTCGAGGCCGCACTCTCGTACGTGCCGGTCGCCGACGGCGAGGACGACCTCTTCGCCGGCCTCGGCACGCCGGCCGACGCCGACGCGCTCGCGACCCGCCGCGACCTCTCGGTCGCCTACGACGGGCGACTCCCCGAGGCGCCCGAGCCGCAGGAGGGCGCCGCCGAGGCTGTCACCTCGACCGGCGCGGTCCGCGGCGACAGCGCCGAGACGCACTCGGACGCCGACACCACTACCGACGAGCAGGCCGGAGCAGACGCGTCCGGCGAGGAGGTGCAGGACTGATGGCCGACGGCGGCAACCTGCCCATCGGCCCCGGGATCTGGGGCTTCATCGCGTTCTTCGTCCTTGCCGTGGCGCTGTGGTTCCTCGTGCGCAACATGAACTCGCGGCTGCGCCGGATGGCCTACCGCGACCGTGAGCGTGCCCAGGAGGACGCCACCCGCGACGGTCTGGGCGCCGACGCCACGGACGCGTCGGGCACCGACGCGTCGAGCACCGGCCCGACGGACGGGCCGGACGCATCGGGCGGCGACGGTACCGACCCGCAGGGTCCGACGCGCTGAGGAGCGACCAGCGCGCGCGACGTCGACCCGACGCACACGCAAGAGGCCCCCGGCATCGCCGGGGGCCTCTTCCGCGTCTGGGCTCAGGGGTGGCGACGCCTCAGCTGACGGCCTGGTAGCCGACGACCGCGAGCGTGACCGCGGCGAAGTGCGAGGCGAACCCGCCGAGGGTGAAGGCGTGGAAGACCTCGTGGAAGCCGAACCAGCGCGGCGAGGGGTTGGGGCGCTTCGTGCCGTAGATGACGCCGCCGACGGTGTAGAGGATGCCGCCGAGGCCGATGAGCGAGCCGATGAGCGGGCCGCCGGCCTTCCAGAACGGCACGACGTAGAAGACCGCGGTCCAGCCGAGCGCGATGTAGAGGCCGGTGTAGAGCCAGCGCGGCGCGCTGACCCACAGGATGCGGAACACGACGCCGCCGATCGCCGCGGACCAGATGATCGACAGCAGGATCCGGGCCTGGGTGGTGGGCAGCAGCGTCACGGCGAACGGCGTGTAGGTGCCGGCGATGATGAGGTAGATGTTCGAGTGGTCGAGCCGCTTGAGCAGCGCGCCGGCGCGCGGCCCCCACGTGCCGCGGTGGTAGACCGCGGACACCCCGAAGAGCAGGGCGGCGGTGATCGTGAAGACGACCGACGCGGTACGCACGGCCCCCGGGTCGGAGAGGAGCACGAGGACGAGCCCGCCGACGACGGCGACGGGGAACATGCCGAGGTGCAGCCAGCCGCGCAGCCGTGGCTTGACGGCGGCGACGAGCTCGGCGACGGGGCCCGCGGCGTCCTCGACGTCCGGACCGGGGGTGCGGTGCTGCTCGGGGGTCATGGCGCGAGTCTAACCTACGCAACCGTAGGTTACGGGGGCGTAGGTGCTGCGCTCCTCCTGTGAAGGTCGTGTGAAGGCCCGGTGCGGCGGCGCCCGGCTGCGGTCGGACCTGAGCGGGCGAGGGGTACGGTGGGTGCGTGGCCCACCGGGGCTGCCCGAACGGTGGACGGCGGTCCGGCAGCGGCCCATCCGCGGTCGGCGACGTCCGACATCGACGAGGAGGCCCCCGTGGGGTGGCGCGATGTGGTCTACGGCGCGTACGAGCGCCGGGTCCTCAAGGACCTCCCCAAGGAGTCCCTCCCTCGTCACGTCGCCGTCATGCTCGACGGCAACCGTCGCTGGGCCAAGGCCCGCGGCGAGGGCACGGCCACCGGCCACCAGGCCGGCGCCGACAAGATCGAGGAGCTGCTCGAGTGGTGCCGCGAGGCCGGCGTCGAGTACGTGACCCTCTGGCTGCTCTCGACCGACAACCTGCACCGCCCGCAGGAGGAGCTCGAGCCGCTGCTCAAGATCATCGAGTCCGCGGTCTCCGACCTCGCCGACGCGGGTCACTGGCACGTGCGCATCGTCGGTGCCCTCGACCTGCTCCCGGCCGCCACCGCGGAGAGCCTGCGCGCCTCGGCCGAGCGCACCGCCGCCGTCACCGGCATGACGGTCAACGTCGCCGTGCCGTACGGCGGGCGTCGTGAGATCGCCGACGCCGTCCGCGACCTCCTGCTCGAGCGCGCCGCCCGAGGCGAGTCGATCGAGCAGATCGCCGCCGGCATCACCGTCGAGGACATCGCCGGGCACCTCTACACCAAGGGCCAGCCCGACCCCGACCTCGTCATCCGCACGTCGGGGGAGCAGCGCCTGGGCGGCTTCCTGCTCTGGCAGAGCGCGACGTCCGAGTTCTACTTCTGCGAGGCCTACTGGCCCGACTTCCGGCACGTCGACTTCCTCCGCGCGCTGCGCGCCTATGCCGGGAGGCACCGACGCTTCGGAACGTGAGCGGGGCTCGACCCGCGCCGCGACGGGGACTGCTCCCCATTGCAGGCCGGGGGACCAATGCATAGGTTTCGGACGTCGTCCATCACAGGGGAGAGCAATGGCCATCTACAAGAAGGGTGCCGACCCGGTCGCGCTGCGATCTGCGGCCGAGCGGATCACCGGCCACGTGCGCGAGTGCGAGACCGTCCGCGGCGAGGCCACGCGGGCCGTCAACGCCATCAAGGGCAACTGGGGCGGGGGCGACCTCGAGCACCTCATGAGCAAGTGGCCGCCGCTCGACGCGCAGCTGGGCCAGTTCGGCACCGACCTCGGCAAGCTCGCGGAGGCGCTGCGCCGCAACGCCGGCGCGCAGGACACGACGAGCGGCCAGGGCTCCGGCGGTGCCGGCCCCCTCGGCCCGGGTGGCGGCAACGGCGGCAGCGGCAACGGCGGCATCCCCGGCTACGACCTGACGAAGGCGCTCTTCACGCCCTTCAAGCTGGCCGGGACACTCGGCACGGTGGCCGGCCTGGCCCTGAAGCTGAAGAACTTCTCCAACAACCTCGGCAACTTCGACCGCGAGCTCGGGCTGTTCAAGAACCTCGGGAATGCCTGGAAGACAGGGCGGCTCGCCGAGTTCGGTGACGCCCTCGCCCCGAAGAACTGGTCGACGCTGTCACGCTTCGTCCCGGCGCTCGAAGAGGGCTCGAAGCTGGCCAAGGGCCTCGGCACCTTCGGCAAGGTGCTCGGTCCGGCCGGCGTGGCCCTGGGCGGCTTCACGGTGGCCAACGACATCGCCGAGGGCCACTACGGGCGTGCGGGGTACGACGGTGCCATGACCGCGCTCGGTGCCGTCGCCCTCGTGCCGATCCCGCCGGTCAACGCGATCGCCGGAGCCGCCGCGGGCGCGATGGCCGTGGGCCAGCTGGTCTACGACCACTGGGACGACATCTCGGACTTCGCCGGCGATGCGGGCCACGCCATCAGTGACGCCGCCGGCGACGTCGCCGACTTCGCGGGCGACGTGGCCGACAAGGCCGGCGACGTGATCTCTTCGCTGAACCCCTTCGACTGACGACCTGAGACGAGCACGAGGACAGGTGGACACGCACATGAGCGACACGACCGACACCCGCGACGGCCGAGCCGACGACCCGCTGCGCGGGACGCCCATCGCCGCCATCGAGCTGCCCGACGACATCGTCGGCATCGGGGCCAGCGAGCTGGCCTACCTCCTGTCACGACACGACTCTGCGGCGTCGCGCACGTCGGGCGACTTCCTGCTCAGCGACCCGCGGATCGCGCAGGAGGGGGCCCTCATCGGGGGCGCGTCCTCGCTCGTGTCACGCGGCTGGCTCACCCTCGACGAGGACGGCAACCGCCAGACCCGGTCCTACGCGGCGCTCATCGAGTACGTGACCGGCAAGGCGTACCGGTGGTCGCGCATCGGTTTCGTGGGTGCCGACGGGGGCGACGTCGAGTACGTCGCGCTGCTCGAGTCCGACACCGTCACCGCGCTCATGCAGCCGCGCCAGCTCGCCTCGTGGTTCGTCCGGCTCGGGGAGCCCGACGTGGACCGGGCCGCGCTCGTCACCGGGATGATGAAGGAGCGCTTCGCCGTCGACGCGGGGGCTGCGGTCATCCTCCAGGTGCGGACCGCCGACGGCGACCGCACGCTGGCGGTGCGCCCCCAGGGCGACGGGTACGAGGCGCTGCGCGACGTGTCCGGCCCGGGGACCGGCACGGGCGGGATCGTCGACGAGGCAGGCCTGCTCGACGAGGTCGCCCGCCTCTACGGCGAGGTGGCTGCCGCGTGAACCAGGTTGAGCAGCCCCGGTCCGGCGCGACCCCGCCCAAGGAACCGTTCCCGGTGCCCGAGGGCGGCCTGTTCATCGGCCAGATCCGCGAACCGTGGGTCATGACGGTCTTCTTCGCCGTCATCGCCGCCGCCGGAGTCGGATTCTTCGTCGTGTGCAAGAAGGCCGCGGACGGCGGGGCCGAGGGTGCGCTCGGGGCCGGCTGGGGCCTGCTCGCGATGTTCGGGGCGGTCGGCCTGCTCGGCATGTTCGTCGGGATCCGCCGCTGGCGGTGGAAGCGCGAGTACGTCCGCGTCATGGGCCGCTCGCCGTGGGCCTGACGCCTCCGGAGGAGCCGTTCGCCTACATCAGCCAGGACCGCGGGCTGCTGACACTGAAGATCCGCGAGCCCGCACTCATGGCGCTGTTCTTCCTCGCCTTCATCGTCGTCGGCGTCGTCTTCTTCCTCCTGCTCGAGAAGCAGGCTGACGCCGGAGCCGACGCAGCGATGAACGTCGGCTACCTCATCCTCGCCGTCTTCGGCGGTCTCGGCCTCGTCGGGCTCGGCATCGCGCTGCGCCGGTGGGCCTGGAAGCGCGAGTACGTCCGCGTCATGGGCCGCTCGCCCTGGTCCTGACGCACTGACGGGTCGTCCGGGGCCTCGAGGCCGACGAGGGTCTGGACGCCTGGTGGGCGTCGATGTTTCCGGCAGGTGAACACTCTGGCGACACGACGACGCGCGAGCCCTCAATCCGCGTCACCGTCGGTTGCTGGTCGTACCGTCGTGCCAACGCCCGACACCCGTCGGACGTTGCCAGGAGGCCCACCGATGGAGCGATCGCTCAGGACGGAGGGCCGGGCCCTGCGCCACCCTCTGGTGGTCACCGCCCGGCACCTCGGGAGCGAGTAGGCGCGCGACGCGCGCCGCGTAGGGAGTGGGACATGGCACGCACGACTCGTCCGGTCACGACGGACTCCGCCAGCACGACCACCAAGCCGGCCGCGGCCTCCACACGCGCCACTTCACGCAGCACGACGAGCGAACGTCCGTCGCACAAGACGTACGTCCTCGACACGTCGGTGCTCCTGTCCGACCCTCGGGCCATGCTCCGGTTCGCCGAGCACGAGGTGGTCCTGCCCGTCGTCGTCGTCACCGAGCTCGAGGGCAAGCGCCACCACCCCGAGCTCGGCTACTTCGCCCGGCAGGCGCTGCGCCTGCTCGACGACCTGCGCATCAGCTCCGGGCGCCTCGACGAGCCGGTCCGCGTCGGCGACTCCGGCGGCACGCTCCGCGTCGAGCTCAACCACACCGACCCGATGTCCCTGCCGGCCGGCTTCCGCCTCGGCGACAACGACACCCGCATCCTGTCGGTGGCCAAGAACCTGTCGAACGAGGGCGCGGACGTCACCATCGTCAGCAAGGACCTGCCGATGCGGGTCAAGGCGTCGGCGTGCGGCCTCGAGGCGGAGGAGTACCGGCACGAGCAGGGCGTCGACTCCGGCTGGACCGGCATGACCGAGCTCGAGGTGACCACCGACGAGCTCGACCAGCTCTACGACCGCGGCCGCATCGAGCACGCCGGCGCGGCCGAGCTGCCCTGCCACACAGGCCTGGTCCTGCTCTCGCCGCGGGGAAGCGGTCTGGGGCGGGTCGGTGCCGACAAGCAGGTCCGGCTCGTGCGCGGCGACCGCGACGCGTTCGGCCTGCACGGCCGCAGCGCCGAGCAGCGCATCGCCCTCGACCTGCTGCTCGACCCCGACGTCGGCATCGTCAGCCTCGGTGGCCGCGCCGGCACCGGCAAGTCGGCGCTCGCGCTGTGCGCCGGCCTCGAGTCGGTCATGGAGCGACGCGCGCAGCGCAAGGTCATCGTCTTCCGGCCGCTGTTCGCCGTCGGCGGCCAGGAGCTCGGCTACCTGCCGGGCTCCGAGGCCGAGAAGATGAACCCGTGGGGGCAGGCGGTGTTCGACACCCTGAGCGCCCTCGTGTCGACGGAGGTCGTCGAGGAGGTCATGGACCGTGGGCTGCTCGAGGTGCTGCCGCTGACCCACATCCGCGGCCGCTCCCTGCACGACGCGTTCGTCATCGTCGACGAGGCCCAGTCGCTCGAGCGCAACGTGCTGCTCACGGTCCTGTCGCGCATCGGGCAGAACAGCAAGGTGGTGCTGACCCACGACGTCGCCCAGCGCGACAACCTGCGGGTCGGGCGGCACGACGGCGTCGCGGCGGTCATCGAGAAGCTCAAGGGCCACCCGCTCTTCGCCCACGTCACCCTGACGCGCAGTGAGCGCAGCCCCATCGCCGCGCTCGTCACGGACCTGCTCGAAGGCATCGAGATGTGACCTGAGTCACACCGCGGTACAGGGCCCCCGGGTGCTCGACTCGGGGACCCTTACCGCTGGGTCACCTGCGTGACCCGGGCCCCGTGCGGTGGGGCCGACTTGCTTCGAGGCAGGGTCGGCTGGCACCGTGGGGGGCTGAAGATCTCGGAACGATAACGACTTGGCTACGGGGAGCGAGGCCGTGATGGGCCCGAGATCGCCTCGAACACCCCCCCTCCACCGTCGCGCCGCCCGCATCCACCGTCGTGCCCCCAGTCGCACCCTCATGCGCACTGGCCAGGGGCCCGGCCCGCGCGGACGGCCGACGTGCCCCGAGACCGCAGGAAGGCTGACTCCACCTCTATGGCACGGTACGAAGGCCGCCATCGCAACGCGTCGAGCCCCGCACCCGGCCCGACCGGGTCGACCCGACCCCAGCCGGGACACCACGCCGACCGTCACGCCGACCGTGAACGCGTCGACGCCCCCCAGACCGCCCGGGCCGAGAGCGCTGACCGCACCGCCCGGGTCGACCGCGTCCAGCCCGAGCGCCCGACGCCGCAGCGCGCCGAGCGACCCGAGCGCCCCGCCCGGGTCGAGCGCCCCCTGCACGAGTGGGCCCGGGCCGAGCGTCCGGCGCCGACGGCCCGGCTGACGCGCCCCGACGCCTCCCGCCCCGACGCGCCCCGTCGCGACGGCGCGCAGCCCGCAGCGCCGCGCCGTGAGGCGCCGGTCCGCCCGGAGCCCCGCGAGCGCTCGACCGATGACCGCACCCGCCGCCACTCGGCGCTCGGCGCCGACGCGTCGGCCCCGCTGCGACGCGGCTCCACCCCGGCCGTCCCGTCCCCGGCCGCGGCCGTGTCGGAGGACACGCAGGTGCTGACGCGTCGCCGCGACCACAAGCCGGCCAAGCGCACGCGCCGCGTCGGCCGCCCGGTCCTCGCCGGCGCCCTGGCCCTGGGCCTCGGCGCGTCCGGCTTCGCCTACGCCCGGTCGGCCAACCTCATCGGCGCCGACCCGGCCGCGTTCGTCGTCGGCTCCGGCGTCGTCGCCCAGACCGACGAGCTGGCCCGCGCCTCGACCGTGGACACGACCTACCGCGCCGCGGCGTCGGTGTCGCGCAACGAGCGCCGCACCGCCATCGCCGCCACCGGCCTGCGCGACGCGGCCGCCCTGGAGGTCAAGAAGAAGAAGGAGAAGGCCCGGGCCGCCGCCGAGGCCAAGGCCGCCGCCGAGCAGGCCGCGCTGGAGAAGGAGCGCCAGCGCGCCATCGGCAACGCCATCGACGACCCGAAGAGCGCCGCCCGCGTCCTCATGGCCGACTACGGCTGGACGAGTGACGCCCAGTACAACTGCCTCGTCAACCTGTGGACCGGCGAGAGCGGCTGGCGCTACACGGCCGAGAACCCGTCCTCGGGCGCCTACGGCATCCCGCAGTCGCTCCCGGGCCGCAAGATGGCCCAGATGGGCGGCGACTGGCGCACCAACCCGCTGACCCAGATCAAGTGGGGCCTCTGGTACATCGACATGTCCTACGGCAACCCGTGCAACGCGTGGTCGACGTGGCAGGCCCGCTCGCCGCACTGGTACTGAGCTGACCCGCGCCGACGGCGAGAGACGACGAGAGACGACGAGCGGCCCGCCCACGCCGGGGCGGGCCCGGGGTGCGGTCAGATCTTGCGGAGCCGGACGCGTCGGACGCCGTGGTCGGCGCCCTTGGTCAGCACGAGCGTCGCCCGCGAGCGCGTCGGCTGGATGTTCTGCACGAGGTTGGGGCCGTTGATCTCGCGCCAGATGCGGTTGGCCGTCGCGACCGCCTCGTCGTCGGACAGGACGGCGTAGCGGTGGAAGTAGGAGTGCGGGTCCGAGAACGCCGTCTCGCGCAGGCGCAGGAAGCGCTCGACGTACCAGCTGCGGATGTCATCGACCCACGCGTCGACGAAGACGGAGAAGTCGAAGAAGTCGCTGACGGCCAGGCCCGTGCCCCGCACCGGGTGCACCTCGGGGGCCTGCAGCACGTTGAGGCCCTCGACGATGAGCACGTCGGGCTGGCGCACGACGATGCGCTCGCCCGGGACGATGTCGTAGGTCAGGTGCGAGTACACGGGCGCCGACACCTCGGCGCGGCCGGACTTGATGTCGGCGACGAAGCGCAGCAGCGCCCGGCGGTCGTAGGACTCCGGGAAGCCCTTGCGCCCGAGCAGCCCGCGCTCCTCCAGGACCGCGTTGGGGAAGAGGAACCCGTCGGTCGTCACGAGCGCGACCTCGGGGGTGTCCGGCCAGCGCGCGAGCATCTCGCGCAGGATGCGGGCCGTCGTCGACTTGCCCACGGCGACCGAGCCGGCGACGCCGATGACGAACGGCGTCTTGGCCGGTCGCTCCCCGAGGAAGTCGCTCGTCACCTGGTGCAGCTGGCGGGTCGCCCCGACGTAGAAGTTGAGCAGGCGCGACAGCGGCAGGTACACCTCCTCGACCTCGTTGAGGTCGACGCGGTCACCGAGGCCGCGCAGCCGCGTCAGGTCGGCGTCGTCGAGGTTGAGCGGGTGGTTCTCGCGCAGCCGCGACCAGGCAGCGCGGTCGAACTCCACGTACGGCGAGGGGACCGGCGAGCCGGGCCCCCCGTTACCGGGGCCGGGATCGACGGACGGCCGGCTGGTTCGCTGCGACACGCCGCCATTGTGTCGGACGCGCCCCGCTGCTGCCGCGCGGGCGTGGCTGTGGGTGCCCGGCGGGTCCCCTAGGCTGGGGACCATGTGCGGAATCGTTGGATACGTCGGGCGCTCGGACGACGGGACGGCGCTCGACGTCGTCATGGAGGGGCTGGCCCGGCTCGAGTACCGGGGCTACGACTCCGCCGGTGTCGCCCTCATCGACGGCGACCACGTGGAGACCCGCAAGAAGTCCGGCAAGCTGGCCAACCTCGCCGCAGAGCTCGAGGCGCACCCGCTGCCCAGCTCGACCACCGGCATCGGGCACACCCGCTGGGCCACGCACGGCGGGCCGACCGACGAGAACGCCCACCCGCACCGTGGTGGCAAGGACGGCAAGCTCGCCCTGATCCACAACGGCATCATCGAGAACTTCCACGCCCTGAAGAAGGGCCTGCTCGCCGACGGCGTCGAGTTCACGAGCGAGACCGACACCGAGGTCGTCGCGCACCTCGTCGCGGCGGCCTACGAGCGCGAGCACGACCTCACGGCCGCCATGCGCGCCGTCGTCGCCGACCTCGAGGGCGCCTTCACGCTCCTCGCGATCCACGCCGACCAGCCTGGCGTCGTCGTCGGGGCCCGCCGCAACAGCCCGCTCGTCGTCGGCCTCGGCGACGACGCGAACTACCTCGGCTCCGACGTCGCGGCCTTCATCGGCCACACCCGCCACGCCCTCGAGCTGGCCCAGGACCAGATCGTCACGATCACGCCCGACGGCGCCACCGTCGTCAACTTCGACGGCACGCCCGCCGAGGGCAAGGCCTACGAGGTCACGTGGGACGCCGCGGCCGCCGAGAAGGGCGGCTACGCGACGTTCATGGAGAAGGAGATCAACGACCAGCCGCACGCCGTCGCCGACACGCTCCTCGGCCGCACGGACGCCGACGGCCGGCTCGTCCTCGACGAGATGAGCATCTCCGAGGAGCAGCTCAAGGCCGTCGACCGCATCACGATCGTCGCCTGCGGCACGGCCGCCTACGCCGGCATGGTCGCCAAGTACGCCATCGAGCACTGGACGCGGATCCCGGTCGAGGTCGCCCTCGCCCACGAGTTCCGCTACTGCGACCCGATCGTGAACGAGCGCACCCTCGTCGTGTCGATCAGCCAGTCCGGCGAGACGATGGACACGCTCATGGCCGTCAAGCACGCCCGCGAGCTCGGCGCCCTCACCGTCTCGGTGTGCAACACGCACGGCTCGACGATCCCGCGCGAGTCCGACGCCGTCCTCTACACGCACGCCGGCCCCGAGATCGCCGTCGCCTCGACGAAGGCGTTCCTCGCCCAGATCACCGCCTGCTACGTGCTCGGCCTCTACCTCGCCCAGCTGCGCGGAGGGTCCTTCGCCGACGACGCCGCCGCGGTCATGAAGGAGCTCGCGCAGGTCCCGGCCAAGATCGAGACCCTGCTCGGCCAGATGGGCCGGGTCAAGGAGATCGCCAAGTTCATGGCCGACACCCGCTCGGTCCTCTTCCTCGGCCGCCACGTCGGCTACCCGATCGCCATGGAGGGCGCGCTCAAGCTCAAGGAGCTCGCCTACATCCACGCCGAGGGCTTCGCGGCCGGCGAGCTCAAGCACGGCCCGATCGCGCTCATCGAGCCCGGCCAGCCGGTCTTCGTCGTCGTGCCCTCGCCGACCAGTGAGCACGGGCTGCACGGCAAGGTCGTCTCCAACATCCAGGAGATCCGTGCCCGCGGCGCCCGCACCCTCGTCATCGCCGAGGAGGGCGACGACTCCGTCGAGCCCTTCGCCGACGAGGTCATCCGGGTGCCCGCCACGTCGCCGCTGCTCGCACCGCTCCTGACGGTCGTGCCGCTGCAGGTCTTCGCGCTGTGGCTGTCCACGGCCAAGGGCCTCGACGTCGACCAGCCCCGCAACCTCGCCAAGTCCGTCACGGTCGAGTGACGTGATCGTCGGGGTCGGCATCGACGTCGTCGACATCGCGCGCTTCGAGCAGACGCTCGAGCGCACGCCGGCGCTGCGCGACCGTCTCTTCACCCCCGAGGAGCGCGACCTCGGGATCGCCTCGCTCGCCGCTCGGTTCGCCGCCAAGGAGGCCCTGGCCAAGGCGCTCGGCGCGCCGGTCGGGCTGCACTGGACCGACGCGCGCGTCGTGACGAACGACGACGGCCGGCCCTCCCTCGAGATCGGCGGCACCGTCGCGGCGCGCGCCGGCGACCTCGGCGTCGACAGCTTCCACGTGTCCCTGTCCCACGACGCCGGCATCGCCTCCGCGGTCGTCATCGCCGAGGGCTAGCGGCCGTTCCTGATCGACCCGCTCCCGCTGTCCCGCCACACCACCGAGGAGAGCCGATGATCCGCGCGTACGACGTCGAGACGGTCCGCGCCGCCGAGCAGGCGGCGATGGCCGAGCTGCCCGAGGGCGAGCTGATGGACCGCGCCTCTCGGGGTCTGGCCGAGATCGCGGCCGCGCGGCTGGCCGACCACGACGGCGCCACCGTCGTCGGCCTCGTCGGGGCCGGGGCCAACGGGGGAGACACCCTGTACGCCGTCGCCCATCTCGCCGACGCCGGCTACCCGGCCGCCGTCGTGCTGCTGCCCGCGAACGGACGCGACGGCGTCCACCCGGCCGGCCTGGCCGCCGCCGAGGAGGCCGGCACCGTCGTGCGCGTGGCTGCGGACGACCCCGCCGCGGCCGCGCGGGCCGTCGCCGAGGCCGACGTCGTGCTCGACGGGATCGTCGGCATCGGGGGTCGTCCGGGCCTGCGTCCCGACGCCGCCCGGCTCGTCGACGCCGTCGACGACGACGCGTGGGTGCTGGCCGTCGACGTCGCGAGCGGCCTCGACCCCGACGGCGGCTGGCGCGAGGCGTCGGGGGTCGGCCAGCCGGGCGGCGACGCCACCGGCGACGAGCCCACCGACGACGACGCCGTGTGGGCCGACGAGACCGTCACCTTCGGCGCACCGAAGCCGGTGCACCTCCTCCCGCCCGGCGAGGCGGCCTCGGGCCGGCTCACCGTCGTCGACATCGGCCTGCCCCTCGACGACGTCGACGCGGCGGTCGAGCGGCTGACCCATGACGACGTTGCCCGGCTGTGGCCGGTGCCCGGCCAGTCGGACGACAAGTACTCGCGCGGCGTTCTCGGCGTCGTCGCGGGCGGCGAGGCATACACGGGCGCGGCAGTGCTCTGCACGACGGCCGCGGCCGAGGCCGGCGTCGGGATGCTGCGCTACGTCGGCACCCCGACCCCGACGGCCCTCGTGCGCCAGGCGGTGCCCGAGGCGGTCATCGGCGAGGGCCGCGTGCAGGCGTGGGTCGTCGGCCCCGGGCTCGACGCGTCGAGCGGCGACGCCGACGCCGACGCCGGTGCCCAGCTCGCCGTGGCCCGTGCCGCGCTCGCCGGCGACCTGCCCGTCGTCGTCGACGCCGGTGGCCTCGACCTCGTCACCGGGCGACGCGACGCCCCGACCCTGCTGACCCCGCACGCCGGGGAGCTCGCGCGCCTGCTGACGCGCCTCGAGGCGTCGGGCACCGAGCTGTCGGGCACCGAGGTCACCGCGGACGCCGTCAAGGCCCACCCGCTGCGCCACGCGCGTCGGCTCGCCGCGCTGACCGGCGCCACCGTGCTGCTCAAGGGCGCGACGACGCTCGTCGTCACCGAGGGCGAGCCGGTGCGCAGCCAGGCCGACGCACCGCCGTGGCTCGCGACGGCCGGCGCCGGCGACGTGCTGTCCGGGATCGTCGGCACCCTGCTCGCCTCGGGCCTGTCACCCCACGACGCCGGGTCGCTCGGCGCGCTCGTGCACGGGGTGACCGCCGACCGGGTGTCCGGGGGAGGGCCGCTGCGGGCGCTCGCCGTGGCTCAGGGCGTGCGCACGACGGTCCGCGACCTCATCCGGCGGGGCCGCTCGTCCCCCGAGTGAGCCACGTGTCCCGAGCTGTCCGTGGGGCCAGAGTGACCGAGCGCTCACTCGATGCGGGGAGTGGGTGAGCGCGGAGTTCCACGCGCCACACGACGACCCTGCGAACGCGGACGGCGTCCGGAACTGCGAGACTGCTGCCGATGAGCACGACGCACGCCACCGCACCCGACGAGCCGGGCACCCCCGACGCGTCCCGCCCACAGCCCGGGCCCGACGCCGGCCCGGGCCTGTCCCCGACGCACGGCACCACGGTGTGGGCCGAGATCGACCACGACGCGCTGGCCGCCAACGTGCGGAGGCTGCGCGCCCTCGCGCCGTCCTCGGAGTTCATGGCCGTCGTCAAGGCCGACGCGTACGGACACGGCCTGCTGCCGGTGGCGCGCACCGCGGTGGCCGCCGGCGCCACGTGGCTCGGCGCGGCCCAGTTCGCCGAGGCGTTCGCGCTGCGCGATGCGGGCCTCACCGAGCCCCGCCTGCTCACCTGGCTCAGCGTGCCGGGCAGCGACTTCGCCGGCGCCGTGGCCCGCGACATCGACCTGTCCGCCTCGGCCCCGTGGGTGCTCGACGAGGTCGCCGTCGCCGCGCGGGCGCTCGGGCGCACCGCACGCATCCACCTCAAGGTCGACAGCGGCCTCGGGCGGGGTGGCGCGTACGGCGCCGACTGGAGCACCCTCGTCGACCACGCCCGACGCCTCGAGGCCGAGGGCGTCATCCGCGTCGTCGGCGTCTGGACCCACTTCGCGCACGCGGACGCCCCGGAGCACCCGACGGTCCTCGCCCAGCAGGAGCGGTTCTTCGAGGCCGTCGCCGAGGGCGAGCGTGCCGGGCTGCGGCCCGAGCTGCGCCACCTGGCCAACTCGGCCGCGACGCTCGTGCACCCGTCCGCGCACGCCGACCTCGTGCGGCCCGGTATCGCGATGTACGGCCTGACCCCCGTGCCGCAGGTCGACGACGACTTCGGCCTGCGGCCGGTCATGACGCTCCGAGCCCGGCTCGCGCTCGTCAAGCGGCTCCCGGCCGGCCAGGGCATCAGCTACGGCCACGTCTACACCCCAGAGGTCGACACCGTCGTCGGCCTGGTGCCCGCCGGCTACGGCGACGGCATCCCGCGCGACGCGACGAACGTGGGCCCGGTGCGCGTCGGCGACCTCCGCACGACGATCGCCGGACGCGTCTGCATGGACCAGTTCGTCGTCGACCTCGGCCCCGGCGCCACGGCGCAGGCGGGCGACGTCGTCACCCTCTTCGGTGGCGCGCCGGGCGAGCCGACGGCGCAGGACTGGGCCGACGCCACCGACACCATCAGCTACGAGATCGTGACCCGCCTCGGTGCCCGCGTACCGAGACTGCATGTGGGCGAGGCGCTACCCGCGGGTACGTCCACCGCCGACGACGCGTCCGGCGTCGCGGTGACGAAGGACCAGGCATGACCGAACGGCAGAGGCGAAACCCCGTCCTCGGGATCGCCGCCGCGAGCATCGGCGTGGCCGCGGGCGTCGCGGCCGGCGTGGCCGCGGGCATCGCGGCCGACCGCGCGGGCAAGCACCGCGCGGCGATGGCTGCGCTCGAGACCCCCGAGCTGCTCGACATCACCCCCGACGAGGAGCACGTCGTGCTGACGAGCGACGGGGTCGCGCTCCACGCCGAGGTCGACGTGCCCGACGCCGCCACGGCGACTGCCGCGGCGCGGGGCACGACGCGGCGCGGTCGGGCGTCCGAGCTGCCGACCGTCGTGCTGACCCACGGCTACTGCCTCAGCCTGCGCTGCTGGGTCTACCAGCGCCGCGCCCTCAAGGCGGCCGGGTTCCGCGTCGTCAGCTGGGACCAGCGCGGTCACGGCCGCTCCGGCCGCGGGGAGCGCGACAGCTACACGATCGAGCGCCTCGGCGAGGACCTCCGCCACGTCATCGAGCAGCTCGTGCCCACCGGCGACGTCGTCCTCGTCGGCCACTCCATGGGCGGCATGACGATGATGTCGCTCGCCGAGCACGACCCCTCGCTCGTCGCCGACCGCGTCATCGGCGCGGGCTTCGTCGCGACGAGCCCCGGCGGCCTCACCCTCGCCAACGGCGGGCGGATGGCCACGTTCGGGCGCACCTTCCTCGAGCGGCTCGGACCCGGCGTCCTCGGGCCGCTGTCGAGCCGCCCCGAGGTGTTCAGCCGCATCCGGCGGGTCGGCCGCGACGTCGAGCTGTTCCTCGTCGAGCAGAACTCCTTCGCCTCGCCGGTGCCCCGCTCGGTGGTGCGCTACACCGCCGACATCCTCCTCGGCACGCCGCTCGACGTCATCAACGACTACCTCAGGACCTTCGACGGCTTCGACAAGCGGCCGACGCTCGCCTCGTTCCGGCACGCCGTCGTCCTCGTCTTCAACGGCCGCGAGGACATCCTCACCCCGCCCTCGCACAGCGAGCTCATCGTCGAGGCGATCCCCGGCGCCGAGCACGTCGTCGTCAACGACGCCGGGCACGTCATCATGCTCGAGCACCCCGACCTGCTGAACACCCAGCTCGTGACGCTGGCCGAGCAGTCCGCGCGGGCGCGGGCCGAGCAGGTCGACGTGTCGCGCCAGCCCCGCGTGCGTCGCATCGTCACCGACGTCGCCAAGGGCCGTCGCCAGCGGCGTCTCGAGCAGCAAGCCGACGAGCTCGTCCGCTCCCAGCGCCGACGCGGCACGCGCAGCCGGACGGCGCGGCCGGCCCGCGAGGCTTGAGCCGTGGCGCGCTCCGCGACCTTCACGTGGCGCTCGACCGAGGACACCCAGGCGTTCGGGCGCCGGCTCGGCGAGGTGCTGCGCGGCGGTGACCTGATCGTGCTCACCGGCGACCTCGGTGCGGGCAAGACGACCCTGACCCAGGGCATCGCCGAGGGGCTCGGCGTCCGCGGGCCGATCACATCGCCGACCTTCGTCATCGCGCGGGTGCACCCCTCGCTCGTCGGCGGTCCTGCGCTCGTGCACGTCGACGCCTACCGCCTCGGCAGCGCCCTCGAGCTCGACGACCTCGACCTCGACGCCGACCTCGATGCCAGCGTCACCGTCGTCGAGTGGGGCGCGGGGCTCGCCGAGCAGCTGAGCGAGGAACGGCTCGAGCTGACCCTGAACGGCGAGGCCGTGCGCACCGTCCACGCGCACGGCGTCGGCGCCCGGTGGGACGCCGTGCTGGGCGGGCTCGCCGACCTCGCCGACGACGCCCCCGCCACGTCCTGACGCCCGGCGGCGCTCGGATAGCCTGACGCACGTGCTCCTGCTCGCGATCGACACCTCGACGACGGCCATCACCGTCGCCCTGCACGACGGGTCGTCGGTGCTGGCCCGCGCCACCACCCTCGACGCGCGGGCGCACGCCGAGTACCTGGCCCCCGGCATCCGCTCCGCCCTCGCCGAGGCCGGGGCCGAGCCGGCCGACGTCACCGACGTCGTCGTCGGCATCGGGCCCGGTCCGTTCACCGGCCTGCGGGTCGGGATCGTCACCGGACGCACCTTCGCCTTCGCGCTCGGCCTGCCCGTGCGCGGCCTGACGAGCCTCGACGCGCTCGCCCACGAGGCCTGGCTCGGCGGCCGGCGCGGTGACCTCCTCGTGGCGACCGACGCCCGGCGCAAGGAGGTGTACGCCGCCCGGTACGCCCTCGACGACGCCGGTGCCACCCGTGTCCTCGACCCCGTGGTTGCGCGCGCCGCCGACCTCGACGCCGACCTCCGGTCCCTGCCGACCGTCGGACGCGGGCCGCAGCTCTACCCCGACGCGCTGCCGCACGGCGTCGGACCCCTCGACGTCGACGCAGGGGCGCTCGCGGACCTCGCGGCCGCTCGCCTCACGAGCGTCGACGGGCACGGGCCCGCCCCGGACGGCGCCCACGGGTCGGCGCTGCAGCTCCTCGACCCGGGCCACGGCTTCGACGGGCTCGAGCCGCTGTACCTGCGCCGGCCCGATGCCGCGCCCGCCGCGCCCTCGACCAAGTCGACGCTCGGGTGAGCGCGGTGGCCGACGCCGTGCCCGACGTGCCCGTGCCGGTTCCCGACGCGCCCGACGCGCCCGACGCGCCCAAGAGTGCGCCGGTCGGCGTGACGCTGCGCGAGCTCGAGTGGACCGACCTGCCGACCCTGGCCGGCCTCGAGCAGCAGCTCTTCGCCGACGACGCGTGGTCGCCGCAGACGTGGTGGTCCGAGCTCGCCGCCCGGCCGCGCCGCGAGTACGTCGTGGCGCATGACGCGTCGGGCGCCGTCGCCGGGTACGCCGGCCTCGACCTCGCCGGCGACACCGCCGACGTCATGACCGTCGCCACCGCCCCCACCCACCAGGGCCGCGGCGTCGGGCGCCTGCTGCTCGGCGAGCTGCTCCGACGCGCCCGCGCCCACGGCGTCGAGGCCGTGCTGCTCGAGGTGCGCGCCGACAACGACGCCGCCCGCCACCTCTACGACCGCGCCGGCTTCGAGGTCATCTCGGTGCGCCGCCGCTACTACCAGCCGGGAGACGTCGACGCCCTCGTCATGCGCCTCCTGGTGACGAAGGGAGAGGCATGAGCGATGCGCCGCTCGTCCTCGGCATCGAGACCTCCTGCGACGAGACCGGGGTCGGCATCGTCCACGGTCAGACGCTGCTCGTCGACACCGTCGCAAGCAGCGTCGACGAGCACGCCCGCTTCGGCGGCGTCGTGCCCGAGGTCGCGAGCCGTGCCCACCTCGAGGCGATGATCCCGACCATCGAGCGCGCCTGCCGCGAGGCCGGTGTCGCGCTGCGCGACCTGGACGCCATCTCGGTGACGAGCGGGCCGGGCCTGGCCGGGGCCCTGCTCGTCGGCGTCGCGTCGGCCAAGGCGCTCGCCGTCGCGCTCGGGAAGCCGATCTACGGCGTCAACCACCTCGCCTCGCACGTCGCCGTCGACATCGTCGAGCACGGGCCGCTGCCCGAGCCGACGATGGCGATGCTCGTCTCCGGCGGCCACTCCTCGTTGCTGCTCGTGCCCGACGTGACCAACGACGTGCGCTCGCTCGGCTCGACGATGGACGACGCCGCCGGCGAGGCCTTCGACAAGGTGGCGCGCGTGCTCGGCCTGCCGTTCCCCGGCGGACCGCACGTGGATCGCGCTGCGCGAGAAGGCAACCGGGTCGCCATCGACTTCCCGCGCGGCCTCACCACGGGGCGCGACATGGAGCGGCACCGTTTCGACTTCTCCTTCTCCGGCCTCAAGACCGCCGTCGCGCGGTGGGTGGAGACGCGTCAGCGGGCGGGCGAGTCGGTGCCGGTCGCCGACGTCGCGGCGAGCTTCCAGGAGGCCGTCGTCGACGTGCTGACCCGCAAGGCCCTGCTCGCCTGCAAGGAGAACGACGTCGACCACCTGCTCATCGGCGGCGGGGTCGCGGCCAACTCCCGACTGCGGGCGCTCGCCGAGGAACGCTGCGCCAAGGCGGGCGTGACGCTGCGCGTGCCGCGGCCGGGCCTCTGCACCGACAACGGCGCGATGGTCGCGGCTCTCGGCGCGCAGATGGTGGCCAAGGGGCGCGAGCCGAGCGACCTCGGCCTGCCCACCGACTCCTCGATGCCGGTCGAGGTCGTCAGCGCCTGACGCGACGGGCGCGTCAGGTCGGCCGCTCAGCGGCAGCGGGCCAGGCCCATCCGGATCTTGAGGTCGACGACGCGCGTGGCGGCCGCCTGCACCTTCGCCGCGAAGCCGGGGTCGGCGGCCATGGCTGCCTTGAGCGCCCGGTGCATCGCCCCGACGGTCGAGGGCCGGGCGGTGAGGACGATGTCGCCGCCAGCCGCGACGAACCGCGTGGCCCGTTCGCCGGCGGGCACGGCCGCGACGGCCTTCGCCGCGCCGACGTCGTCGGTGATGACGACGCCGTCGTAGCCGAGCCGGCCGCGCAGCAGGTCGGTGACGATCGGCTTGGAGAAGACCGCGTTGGTGCCGGGGTCGATGCGGCTGTAGATCGCCGAGCCGACCATGACGAGGTCGGCGCCCGCGCGGATGCCGGACTCGAACGGCTCGAGGTAGGCGTCGTCGGTCGTCGTCGTGCGGTCGGTGATCCCGGTGGCCGTGACGTCGGTGTTGCCGGTGACCCGGCCGAGGCCGGGGAAGTGCTTGACCGTCGCCGCGACCTTGCCCGCGCTCATGCCCTTGACGAAGGCGGCGACCATGCGGGAGTTCGTCGACGGGTCGCTCGAGTACTCGCGGCCGTAGCGGCCGATGGGCTGGTTGGCGCGGCCGATCGACTCGGGCACGGTGTCGGCGACCGGCGCGAGGTTGACGTTGATGCCGGCGGCGGCCAGCTGCCGGGCCCAGCGGGCGGCGTCGGACTGCAGGCCCGACGCGCCGTCGGCGGTCTGGTCGAGGGCCGAGGGGATGGTGCTGAAGCCGTCGCCCTGCAGCTGCTGCACGGCGCCGCCCTCCTGGTCGGCGGCGAGGAGCAGCCCGAGGTTCGCGGTGCTCGGCCCGGCGAGCGCGGCCAGGTGGCGGGTGGTGGCCTCGACCCGCGCCGACCCGGTGTGCCACCCGCCGAGGAGGATGACGCCGCCGAGGTGGCGCGCCTGGATGAGCGCGTCGAGGCTCGTGCGGCTCGCCTTCGAGTCGAGGCCGACCATGAGCAGCTGCCCGGCGCGCTGGGTGGTGCTCATGCCGGCGACGATGCGCTCGGCGCAGGACTGCGTCGGGGTCGGCGTCGGGGTGGCGGGGCTCGTCGCCGGGCTCGTCGTGGTGGGGGGCGCCGTGGACGTGCCCGGCGCGCTCGTGCCCGCGGGCGAGGACCCGACGGGGGAGGGGGCGCCCGAGGGCCCCGGCGTCGACGAGCAGGCCGCGAGGAGCGCGACCGCGACCACCGCGACGACCGCGCCCAGGCGAACGCGACCACCTCCGGTCGCCCGCGGGCGTCGGTGGCGGCGGGGGCGTCGGGGCTCTCGCTCGTTCACCACACGACCCTAACGCTGCCGGCGCGGCGTCCCGGACCGCCCCGCGACGTCCCGGCGACAACCCCACTGCGACCCCGGCGACAACCCCGTGACGACCCAGCCCGGACGCGTGGCGCGGCGGTAGGTTGCCGACGTGACGAACGACCCTGCCGTGCCCGCCCAGCCCGTCCCGGTGGTCCTCGACGTCGACACCGGCGTCGACGACGCGTGCGCCCTGCTGCTCGCCGCGCTGCACCCGGCCCTCGACCTGCGCGCGGTCTCGTGCGTCGGCGGCAACGCGCCGGTGGACGACGTCGTGCGCAACACGCTGCGCGTCCTCGAGACCGCCGGGCGCACCGACGTGCCGGTCGCGCGCGGCGCCGAGCGGCCGCTCCTCGAGCCGGCGCTGCGCGCGCGCCACGTGCACGGGCAGGACGGCATGGGCGACCTCGGCTGGGACGCGCCGACCACCGCCCCCGACCCGCGCCACGGG
Organism: Intrasporangium zincisolvens; assembly: GCF_034724055.1. Lineage (NCBI taxonomy): Bacteria > Bacillati > Actinomycetota > Actinomycetes > Micrococcales > Intrasporangiaceae > Intrasporangium > Intrasporangium zincisolvens. Next base: position 12,912 of record NZ_JAWIIL010000009.1, on the reverse strand, counting down.
GTCGAGCTGCTCCGCGACGTGTGCCGCGACGCCGCGACACAGGGGCGGCCGGTGACACTCGTGCCGCTCGCCCCGCTGACGAACATCGCGCTGCTGCTGCGCACCTACCCCGACGCGGCGGCCGGCATCGCCGAGATCGTCTTCATGGGTGGGGCCGCCGACGTCGGCAACGCGACGGCCTCGGCCGAGTTCAACGTCTTCCACGACCCCGAGGCGGCGGCGGTGGTCCTCGACGCGGCCGCCGACCTGGGTATCCGCGTCACGATGTACGGCCTCGACGTCTTCTACGCGCCCGTCGTCGGACCGGCGGAGTCGGCACGGCTCGTCGCCGTCGGTGGCCGCGGGCCGGCAGAGCTCGGCGGGCGGCTCATGGACTTCCAGCGGGCCCGGCTCGGCGACGCCTCGACGATCGGCGACGCCGGGGCCGTCTGTGCCGTCATCGACCGCGGGGCCCTGACGACGCGGATGCTCCCGTTGCGCGTCGAGCTGGCCGGCAGCTGGTCGCGCGGCCGCACCATCGTCGACCGCCGCGAGTGGGAGGGCGCCCGCGCGCACGACCCGCACGGCGAGGCGCCGGTGCGCGTCGAGGTCGCGCTCGGCGTGGACGGGCAGGGGTACGCCCGGCTCTGGGTCGACACCCTCCTCGCCGCCGGCGGGGCTGCCGGCGGCGCGGCCGACGGGTCTGGTGTCGGCGCGGCCGGAGGGACGGGGGAGCGCTGATGGGCCGGGTCGTCGTCCTCGGTTCGCTCAACGTCGACGTCGTGACGCGCGTCGACCGCCACCCGCAGCCCGGCGAGACGCTGCTCGGCGAGCCCGCCGGGCGGTTCGCCGGCGGCAAGGGCGGCAACCAGGCGCTCGCGGCGCGCCGCGCCGGCGCCGACGTCGTCATGGTCGGGGCGGTCGGCGCCGACGAGGCCGGCGAGGCCTACCTCGCGCGTCTCCGGGCGGCCGGCGTCGACGTCGCGGTGACCCGCTGCACCGACGCCCCGACCGGCACCGCGTTCATCACCGTCGACGAAGCCGGCGAGAACACCATCGTCGTCGTGCCCGGCGCGAACCACCGGGTGGCGGACGACGCGCTCGCCGGCGTCGGGCTGGGGTCGGGCGACGTGCTGCTGTGCTCGCTCGAGGTACCGACCGGCGTCGTGGCCCGTGCCGTGCTGGCCGCGGACCGGGCCGGTGCGCGCGTGGTGCTCAACCTCGCGCCGTACGCGTCGGTGCTGCCCGACGCCGTCGCGGTGGCCGACCCGGTCGTCGTCAACGAGTCGGAGATGCGCCAGCTCGCCGACTCCGACCTGCTCCCGGGCTCGCTCCTCGTGACGTTCGGGGCGGCCGGGGCGCGGTGGGGACTCGAGCAGGTCGACGGCGTCGCGGTGCCCGCCGGCGAGGTCGTGGACACGGTGGGGGCGGGCGACGCGTTCTGCGGCGCCCTCGCTGCAGCGCTCGCGGCAGGAGCCGACGACCGCTCGGCGCTCGAGGCGGCCAACCACGCCGGAGCCGAGGCGGTCCGCTGGTCCGGAGCCCAGCCGGATGCCGCCCTCTGACGACTCGACGGGTACCTTGCCGGTTACGTAACTGATCGGTTACCATCGTTTCATGAACGGGACGTGGGAGGCGATGGCCGACCCGACGCGTCGAGCCATCGTCGAGAACCTGGCCCGCGCCGAGCTGACGGCCGGCGAGGTCGCCGACCTCTTCGACACCGCCCGGCCCGGCGTCTCCCGGCACCTCCGGGTGCTGCGCGAGGCCGGGGTCGTCGAGGCGCGGGCCGAGGGGCAGCGGCGGGTGTACCGGCTCGTGCCGGGGGCGCTCGACGAGGTCGAGCAGTGGTGCCACGACGTCCGCGCGTTCTGGGGGCAGCGACTCGACGCCCTCGACACCGAGGTGGCCCGCGGCGTGCGGGCCCGCCCCGACGAACAGGGACAGGAGCAGGGATGAGCGAGATCACGCACGTGCTCGGACGCATCGAGAAGGACGCCCCCGAGGGTGGTGTCGCCGTCGTCCTCGACCGCCGCTACGCCACCGACGCCGCCGACCTCTGGCAGGCGTGCACCGACCCCGACCGGCTCGCTCGGTGGTTCGCCCGGGTCAGCGGCGACCTGCACGAGGGCGGTGACTTCACGATCCACTTCGACGACGCCGACACCCCGCGCTGCCGGGTCGTCTCGTGCGAGGCCCCGAGCCGTCTGGTCTGGGAGTGGCCCGTCGGCGAGGTCACCACCGTCGTCACCGTCGAGGTGGCGCCGGCGGCCGACGGCGCCCGCCTCGTGCTGCGCCACGCGCGCCTCGGCGAGGCCCAGGTCGCCGGGTACGCGGCCGGGTGGGACACCTACGTGCGCCGGCTCGACGCCGACCTCGCCGGCAAGGTGCTGCCCGACTGGGACGCCACGTGGAGCGCCCTCTTCGCCCGCTACGGCGCAGGCGCCTGACGCCCCGGGCCCGGGCGCGGACGCCCGTGGGCTCGGGCGTCAGGCGGGGGTGACGACGAGGGCGACCTGACCGCCCGACACCCGGGTGACGACGAGCGTGGCCTCGGAACCGCCCTTGCCGCGTCCGGTCATCTTCAGCTGCCGGCGCAGCCGGTCGGCGTCGAGGGTGACGCCGCGCTTCTTGACGGTGACGCGGTCGAAGCCGTGGTCGCGCAGCCAGCGGGCCAGGTGCTTGGTCGACAGCGGCATCGCCGCATCGACGCGGAAGCGCCGGGCCCACGGCACGTCGACGGCGCGGTCGGCGCCGACGTACCCGACGCCGGTGGCGAGCTCGCGCCCGTCGGTCGCGGCCACGAGGGCCCCGGTCAGGCCGGCGCGGATCACCGCCCGGTCGGGCTCGTAGAGCCACCCGCCGACGTCCGCCACGGACCCGAGCGGCTCGACGCCGGCGCCGCCCGACGCGTCGGCCTCGGTCACGACGTGCGTGGCGGTCATGCTCGCGACCGACGCGGTGCGCCCGGGCGTCTGCGCGAGGGGGCCCCACCACACGGCGCACTCGAGCACCTCGCCGTGCCAGGAGGTCCACTGGGCCTCGGCGCCGGCGGGCAGGGCCCCGTGCGGGAAGCCGGGGGAGAGCTTGGCGCCGGTGGCCGGCACGGCGTCGGCGACGGCGAGCACCTGCTGCCACGACGGCGAGATCGCGTCCAGGGAGAAGACGCGACGCGTGCGGCCACGCGCGTCGGCGACGCCGGAGATGCGTCGGGCCGGGTCGAGCCACACCCCGACGCGCGACGCGTCGGTTGCGCCCAGCGCACTGCCGGGGGAGCCGGGCAGCGCGACGTCCTCGGCGCGGCCGTACTCGACGTCGGCGCCGGGCCAGTGCCGGAGGTTCACGGCCGCGATCCGCGCGGTGGCCTCGTCGGCGTCGACGCCACGGACGCGCAGGTCGAGGCTCGCGAAGGCCATGGCGTCGGCCCCGAGGCCGCAGCCGAGGTCCCACACCTCCTCGACACCGGCGGCGACGAACCGGTGTGCGTGTCGGGCCGCGACGGCCAGCCGGGTCGACTGCTCGAGGCCGTCGGCGGTGAAGAGCATGCCCGCCGCGAAGTCGCCGAACTTCTCGACGCCACGGGTGCGCAGACGCGACTGGTTGAGCGCCGCGGCGACGAGGTCGGGCTCGTAGCCGGCCTCGCGCAGCTTCGTCTGCAGGTGCAGGGCGCCCGACTCGTCGTACGGTGGCAGCGACTGGAGCAGTGCCCACCCCTCGCCGGTGGCCAGGCGGTCGACCATCGCTGCGTCCATGGCGTCATCCTGCCAGCAGCCGGCCGGCGCGACGCGACCGATGATTTCTGGCACTCGACTTGACCGAGTGCTAATGGCAAACCTAGATTTGCCGTGTTGGCACTCTCGGTCTGAAAGTGCCAGCGCCCTCCTCGAGGGAGGTCGACCCCCGCGACGGCGACCGGCCTCGAAGAGCCCCACAGTCCGCAAGTCATCTCCGACTGTCCCGAAGGGAAGGTCACCACCGTGTCGGTTTCCATCAAGCCGCTCGAGGACCGCATCGTCGTCAAGTCCCTCGAGGCCGAGCAGACCACCGCGTCCGGCCTCGTCATCCCCGACACCGCCAAGGAGAAGCCCCAGGAGGGCGAGGTCCTCGCCGTCGGCCCGGGCCGCTTCAACGACAACGGCACCGAGCGCGTCCCGCTCGACGTCAAGGTCGGGGACAAGGTCATCTACAGCAAGTACGGCGGCACCGAGGTCAAGTACGGCGGCGAGGAGTACCTCATCCTCTCCGCGCGCGACGTCCTCGCCATCGTCGGCTGACCGACACCCCCGCACGCAGCTGCGCCGTTGACCGCACCCCGGTGAGCCCCTACCGGGCTCCCGGGGTGCGTCCGGTTCCCGGCCCCCACCACTTCACCGCAACACCCGAGCCAGAAGGATCACCATGGCCAAGATGCTGGAGTTCGACGACTCCGCCCGCAAGTCCCTCGAGCGCGGCGTCGACGCGCTCGCCAACGCCGTCAAGGTGACGCTCGGCCCCAAGGGCCGCAACGTCGTCATCGACAAGAAGTGGGGTGCCCCCACGATCACGAACGACGGCGTGACGATCGCCCGCGAGATCGAGCTCGAGGACGCGTACGAGAACCTCGGCGCGCAGCTCGCCAAGGAGGTCGCGACCAAGACCAACGACGTCGCCGGTGACGGTACGACCACCGCGACCGTGCTGGCCCAGGCCATGGTCAAGGAGGGCCTGCGCAACGTCGCCGCCGGCGCCGCCCCGGCCGCGCTCAAGCGCGGCATGGACAAGGCCGTGACCGCCGTCAACGACGAGCTGCTCAAGCACGCCCGCGACGTCGACGGCAAGGACGAGATCGCCTCCGTCGCCACGCTGTCCGCCCAGGACGCCACCCTCGGTGGCCTCATCGGTGAGGCGTTCGACAAGGTCGGCAAGGACGGCGTCATCACCGTCGAGGAGTCCTCGACGACCGCCACCGAGCTCGAGTTCACCGAGGGCATGCAGTTCGACAAGGGCTACCTCTCGGCCTACTTCGTCACCGACACCGAGCGCATGGAGACCGTCCTCGAGGACGCCTACGTCCTCATCAACCAGGGCAAGATCTCCTCGGTCGCCGAGGTGCTCCCGGTCCTGGAGAAGGTCGTCCAGTCGGGCAAGCCGCTGCTGATCATCGCCGAGGACGTCGACGGCGAGGCCCTCTCGACGCTCGTCGTCAACAAGATCCGCGGCACGTTCAACGTCGCCGCCGTCAAGGCCCCCGGCTTCGGCGACCGCCGCAAGGCGATGCTCCAGGACATCGCCGTGCTCACCGGTGGCCAGGTCATCGCGCCCGAGGTCGGGCTCTCGCTCGACCAGGCCGACCTCACCGTGCTCGGCCAGGCCCGCCGCGTCGTCCTCACCAAGGACGACACGACGATCATCGACGGCGCGGGCGAGCAGTCCGAGGTCGCCGGCCGCGTCAACCAGATCAAGGCCGAGATCGAGCGCACCGACTCCGACTGGGACCGCGAGAAGCTCCAGGAGCGCCTCGCCAAGCTCGCCGGTGGCGTCTGCGTCATCAAGGTCGGCGCGCACACCGAGGTCGAGCTCAAGGAGAAGAAGCACCGCATCGAGGACGCGATCTCCGCGACGCGCGCCGCGATCGAGGAGGGCATCGTCGCCGGTGGCGGCACCGCCCTCATCCACGCGGCGACCGTCATCGACGGCCTGGGCCTGTCCGGCGACGAGGCCACCGGTGCCGCGATCGTCCGCAAGGCCGTGCAGGAGCCCCTGCGCTGGATCGCCGAGAACGCGGGCCTGCAGGGCTACGTCGTCACCTCGAAGGTCGCCGAGATGCCGCTGGGCCAGGGCCTCAACGCCGCCACGGGCGAGTACGGCGACCTCATCGGCGCCGGCGTCATCGACCCGGTGAAGGTGACGCGCTCCGCGCTGCGCAACGCCGAGTCGATCGCCTCGATGATCCTGACGACCGACACGCTCGTCGTCGAGAAGCCCGAGGACGAGCCGGAGGCCGCCGGCGGCCACGGTCACGGCCACGGTCACTGATCACAACCACCGCACACAGAGAGGGCCGCTCCCCGATGGGGGAGCGGCCCTCTCCGCGTTCCGGTGGCGCCACCCCGTCGTGGGGCCGCCGGAGCGTCCGGGTCCCGCCCGGTGCCGGCCGGTCGACGTCGTCGGCGACCGTGGTCGATGGGTGGGTCGGGGTCGATGGTGGAGGTTGGGAGGTGCGGTGGTTGGTGGAGGTGGGTGTAGGTCAGCCGGTGGCGTCGGTCAGGACGCCGCCGCCACGCCGTCGTAGAGCAGCTCGCGCTCGCCCTCGGTGAGGCCGCCCCAGACGCCGTAGGGCTCGCGGACCTCGAGCGCGTGGGAGCGGCAGGCGGTCACGACGGGGCAGTCCGCGCACACGGCCTTGGCCTGGGCGTCGCGGTTGCGCCGGCGCGGTCCGCGCTCGCCCTCGGGGTGGAAGAACACGTCGGGGCTGACCCCGCGGCATGCTCCCTCGAGCTGCCAGTCCCAGAGGTCTGCAACCGGTCCGGGCAGGCGGGTGATCTCGGCCATGAAGTCGTCTTTCGGGTCGGGCGGGTGGAGACGCCGGGTCGAACGTGCGGCCGGAGGTTTCGCCTTGCGAGGCCACGGAATCGACGCTAACCGGGCGCAGGATCACGGTAAAAGAGCGGAATCTTCAAGACTTGTTCAAGACTTGCCAACCAGATGGCATGCTCGTCGGGAGGCCCCGGCTCGGGCGGGTGAGGCTGCTCGATCGGCTCGGAACGGGTCCGGAACGACTAGCATGAGGGCGCTGCGCAGGACCGCGGGGGGACCGGGGGCGTTGCCCCACCACGGGTGCGGCACCGGTGCGGCAGGGGGTCCGACCGCACCGACCGGCACCGACAAGAACCGACCAGGACCGACCAGCACGAGCACGGCAGACGAGCACGACACACGACCATCGGGGGAGCGAGGTGCCATGGGTCTGGGACGCTCGACGTCCGTCCGCGTAACGCCGGGCGCTGTCGCCGCGATGGAGCGGGTGGATGCACGCCCCCTACGCGACCTCGCGGCCGCCGCCGGCCGTGACGCCCGCGCCCACGAGCTCCTGCTCGCCCGGGTGCGGGACATGGCGTTGAAGTATGCGCGCGTCCGCCTCGGCCGGTTCGGTGCCGAGGACATCGCGCAGGACGTCGCCCAGGAGGTGTGCATGGCTGTCATGACGGCCCTGCCGACCTACGAGGAGCGCGGCCTGCCCTTCGAGGCGTTCGTGTACACGATCACCTCCCGCAAGCTCGCCGACGCGCAGCGTGCGGCCATGCGCGGCCCGGCCCCCGTCCCGGAGGTGCCGGACGCTCCGGACGACGCGCCCTCGCCCGAGTCGGTGGCCGTGATGCGTGACCAGGCCGCCACCGTCATGGCCCTCATGCAGCGGCTGCCCGGGCAGCAGCGCGAGATCCTGACGCTGCGCGTCGCGGTCGGCCTGTCCGCCGACGAGACCGCCGCAGCGCTCGGCATGTCCGCCGGCGCGGTGCGCGTCGCCCAGCACCGGGCGCTCGGCAAGCTGCGCGCGCTCGTCGCCGAGGCCGAGGCGGGTGACGTCGCATGACCGACCTGCACCCCATCGACGACGTCATCGCCGACGACCTGCTCCTCGACTCCCTCGGGCGTCGCTCGGGCGGCTCCGGTGAGCCGGTGGCGGCCCTGCTCGGGGCGCTCGCCGCGCACGCCGACACCCCGCTGCCCGGACGCTCCGGCGCGCGCCGGCGTCGGACCCAGCACCGCTACCTCGGTGCGTTCGCCGCGCTCGCCATCGCCGCGTCCGGCGCGGGCGTCGCGGCCGCCGTGTCGCTGCCCGACCGCGGCCCGAGCGGTGCCGACCGGGCTCGCGTGCTCCAGCAGATGGAGGACAGCGCGCGCAGCTCGGCACCGAGTGGCCTCTTCGAGCGGCTCGGCCTGCCCCAGACCGCCGGATCGACCCAGGCCAAGGGCCTCGTCCTCGTCCGTCGCGCCGACGGCGCCATCGTGCTGCTGCCGCCGGCGCAGGCCGCGGCCGTCGAGGCGGCGGTGGCGGAGGCCGGGCCGGGCACCGTCGGCGACGCCGCCCAGCAGGGCGGCCCCGGCCACCAGGGCGGCCCGGGCAACCAGGGCGCCGTCGGCGCCGGCCAGACCGCTCACCCGCCGGCCGGGGGGAACGGCCAGGGTGGCGATGCTCAGGGTGGAGATGGTCAGGGCGGCGACGGTCAGGGCGGAGACCAGGGGACCGACAGCACGAAGAACGGCAACGGCACCCAGGGCACCAAGGGAACCAAGGGCACCAAGGGCGGCAAGAACGCGACGGGCACCCCCACGCCGACCACCCCTACGCCGACCGAGCCCGCAACCTCGACCCAGACGCTCGGCACGACCGCCCCGAGCCCGTCCGGTTCCACAGGCTCGGGAGGCGCTGCTCGCAAGTCGTCGCCCACGCCGCCGCCGGCCAAGGGTCGCGCCGGCGCCACGGGCGGAGCCACCGGTAGTGGCGTCGTGCCGGGCAGCAGCGACACGCTGACGCTCCTCGGCGACACCACGTCGACGCTCGTCGACGGCACCAGCACGGCCGTCGGCGGCCTGCTCGGCGCCGGCTGAGACGCGTCCGAGCGCCCTTCGCGCAGCCCTTAGACTTGGGCAATGAGCCTCGGATCGTCTGACGTCCCCGCTGCTTTCGCCACGATGGGGCTGACGTACGACGACGTCCTGCTCCTGCCGGGCTACAGCGACCTCGCCCCCAGCGACATCGACACCACGACGCGCCTCACCCGCGAGCTGTCGATCACGTCGCCGCTGATCTCGGCGGCCATGGACACCGTCACCGAGGCCCGCATGGCCATCGCCATGGCTCGCCAGGGCGGTCTCGGCGTGCTGCACCGCAACCTCTCGATCGCCGACCAGGCCTACCAGGTCGACCTCGTCAAGCGCACCCAGACCGGGATGATCTCCAACCCGATCACCATCGGCCCGGACCGCACCCTCGAGGAGCTCGACCAGATCTGCGGCGAGTACCGCGTCTCGGGCCTGCCGGTCATCGGTGAGGACAAGAAGCTCATCGGCATGGTGACCAACCGCGACCTGCGCTTCACGCCGGTCGCCGAGTGGGCCACGACCCTCGTGCGTGACGTCATGACGCCGATGCCGCTCATCACCGGCCACGTCGGCATCACCCGCGACGAGGCGACGGCACTGCTGCGCCAGCACAAGCGCGAGCGGCTCCCGCTCGTCGACGACGAGGGCCACCTCACCGGCCTCATCACCGTCAAGGACTTCGTCAAGAGCGAGCAGTTCCCCGATGCGAGCAACGACGCCGACGGCCGCCTCATGGTCGGCGCAGCGATCGGATACTTCGGCGACGCGTGGGAGCGGGCCACGACCCTCATCGAGGCCGGCGTCGACGTGCTCGTCGCCGACACCGCGCACGGCCACGTGCGCCTGCTCATCGAGATGGTCGAGCGGCTCAAGAAGGACCCCGCGACGCGTCACGTGCAGGTCATCGGCGGCAACGTCGCCACGACCGCGGGCGCGCAGGCGTTCGTCGACGCCGGAGCCGACGCCGTCAAGGTCGGGGTGGGCCCGGGCTCGATCTGCACGACCCGCATCGTCACCGGCGTGGGCGCCCCGCAGGTCACGGCCGTGCACGCCGCCGCCGTGGCCTGCAAGCCGGCCGGCGTCCCTGTCATCGCCGACGGCGGCCTCCAGTACTCCGGCGACATCGCCAAGGCCATCGTCGCCGGCGCCGACTCCGTCATGATCGGCTCGCTGCTCGCGGGCTGCGAGGAGAGCCCCGGCGAGCTGATCTTCGTCAACGGCAAGCAGTTCAAGAGCTACCGGGGCATGGGCTCGCTCGGGGCGATGAGCAGCCGCGGCAAGAAGTCGTTCTCCAAGGACCGCTACTTCCAGGCCGAGGTCGAGTCCGACGACAAGATCGTGCCCGAGGGCATCGAGGGGCGGGTCGCCTACCGTGGCCCGCTGTCGGCCGTGGCCCACCAGATGCTCGGCGGCCTGCGCCAGTCGATGTTCTACGTCGGCGCGCGCACGGTCACCGAGCTGCAGGAGAAGGGCCAGTTCGTCCGGATCACCTCGGCCTCGCTCAAGGAGAGCCACCCGCACGACATCCAGGGCATCGTCGAGGCGCCGAACTACTCGACGGGCGGCTGAGCCGGCCGCCTCCACGAACGCCGGGTCCGGGCACGGGCGCGGGCTCGATAGGATCTGCCGGTGACCGAGATCGAGATTGGCCGAGGCAAGCGCGGCCGCCGCGCGTACTCCTTCGACGACATCGCGGTCGTGCCCTCGCGGCGCACCCGTGACCCCGAGGAGGTCTCGGTCGGTTGGCAGATCGACGCCTACCACTTCGACATCCCGGTCATGGCGGCGCCCATGGACTCGGTCGTCTCGCCCGAGACGGCCATCGCCCTCGGCAAGCTCGGCGCCCTGCCGGTCCTCGACCTCGAGGGCCTGTGGACGCGCTACGAGGACCCGACGGCCCAGCTGCGCGAGATCGCCGCGACCCCGCCCCACGCGGCCACCGGCCGGATGCAGGAGATCTACGCCGAGCCGATCAAGCCCGAGCTCATCACCGAGCGCCTGCGCCAGCTGCGCGAGGCCGGCGTCACCGTCGCCGGTGCCCTGTCGCCGCAGCGCACCCAGCAGCACTGGAAGACCGTCGTCGACGCCGGCGTCGACCTCTTCGTCATCCGCGGCACGACGGTCTCGGCCGAGCACGTCAGCGGTAGGGCCGAGCCGCTCAACCTCAAGCGGTTCATCTACGAGCTCGACGTGCCGGTCATCGTCGGCGGCGCCGCCTCGTACACGGCAGCCCTGCACCTGATGCGCACCGGCGCGGCGGGCGTCCTCGTCGGGTTCGGCGGCGGCGCGGCCCACACGACCCGCACCGCCCTCGGCATCCACGCGCCGATGGCCTCCGCCGTCGCCGACGTCGCCGCGGCGCGCCGCGACTACCTCGACGAGTCGGGCGGCCGCTACGTGCACGTCATCGCCGACGGCGGTGTCGGCACGTCCGGCGACATCGTCAAGGCGATCGCCTGCGGGGCCGACGCGGTCATGCTCGGGGCGGCGCTCGCCCGCGCCACCGACGCCCCCGGTGGCGGCTACCACTGGGGCCCCGAGGCGCACCACGCCGAGCTGCCCCGTGGCGAGCGCATCGAGCTCGGCACCCAGGCCTCGCTCGAGGAGATCCTCTTCGGCCCGGGCCGTAGAGCCGACGGCACGACGAACATCGTCGGCGCGCTGCGTCGGGCCATGGCCACGACCGGCTACTCCGACGTCAAGGAGTTCCAGCGCGTCGAGGTCGTCGTCTCGCCCTACCTCGGCAACTGACCCGGCTGGGCCTGCGCGAGCCGAGTCGCTAGGATCGATCGATCGGTCGATCGACCGATCGCGTTCCGCCGGGGGAGGACAGGGAGCGCAGCGTGCGGGCAGCCCCCGCACGACCGCCGACACCGACACCAGCGCGAGGTACGCCCTGCGCGGGAAGGCCGTTTCTTCCATGACCGACCCGACACCGGAGACGACGCCGACGCCACCCGAGCCGGGCCCCCCGCTGTTCAGCATCGTCACCGCGGTGTTCAACGTCTCGCGGTACCTGCCGGAGTACTTCGCCTCGATCGAGGCCCAGACCTTCGACCTCTCCCGGCTGCAGGTCGTCCTCGTCGACGACGGCTCGACGGACGACAGCCTCGAGGTCGCCCGTGCGTGGGCCGAGCGCGTCCCGTTCGAGGTCGTCGTGCTCACCCAGGAGAACGCCGGTCAGGCCGCGGCGCGCAACGCCGGCCTCGAGCAGGCGACGGGCGAGTGGGTGACGTTCACCGACCCCGACGACACCGTCAACCCCGGCTACCTGGCCTCGATGGCCACCTTCGCCGCGCAGCACCCCGACGTGCAGTTCCTGTCGGCCAACGTCGTGCTGCGGATGGAGGCCACCGGCGAGGAGCGCAAGCACCCGCGTTTCCGCATGTACGGCAGCAACCTGCTCGTCGACCTCGACGTCGCCACCTCCTTCATCCCGGGCAGCTCGACCACCTCGGCGATGCGCCGCGACGTCATCGGCGACCTGCGCTTCAACCCCGGCCTGCGCCCGAACTTCGAGGACGGCGACTTCGCCGTCCGGTACCTGCTGCGGGCCCCGAGCCGCCGCGCGGGCTTCCTCGCCTCGGCGAAGTACTACTACCGCAAGCGGGCCGACCAGTCCTCGACGCTGCAGACCGGCATCTCGGCGCTCGGCCGCTATGCGACGGTCCCGCGTGACGGCTACCTCGCCCTGCTGCGCGAGGCCACCGAGCAGTACGGCCGAGCCCCGATGTGGCTCCAGCACGTCATCCTCTACGAGCTGTCGTGGTACTTCTCCTCCGAGGACGCCATGGGCGCGTCCGCGGCCGCAATCGAGGGCGAGCTCGCGGCGTCGTTCCGTGAGGTCCTCGCCGGCATCGCGCAGCTGCTCGACACCGACGTCGTCGACTCCTTCGGCATCCGCAAGCTGCAGCCGCACTGGCGCGACATCCTGCTGCACGGCCTCGGCACCGAGCCCTGGCACACCCCGTACGTCGTCACCGACCGGTACGACCGCGTCAGGCGGGAGGTCCGCGTCCGGTACCGCTACGTCGGCGAGGCGCCGTCCGAGCAGGTCTACACCCGCGGCTCCCTCGGGGCCCCGCGCCACGGCAAGCTGCGCGCCATCGAGTTCTTCGGCGACACGCTGATGTGGGAGCGCGTCATGTGGGTCGATGCCCGGGGCACCCTCGAGGTCCGCCTCGACGGCAAGCGCGTCGAGCTCTACGGCGACTGGCCCGGCCAGCGCACCCGGGCGCTCGGCGCCAAGGCGATCGCCCGACGCTTCCGGCCGGCGCCCAAGCGTCGCAAGGAGGCCCTCTCCCGCCTGAAGGTCGATCCGGTGCGGTTGTTGGCGGCGCGGCCGCAGGT
>NZ_JAWIIL010000008.1:175312-188943 GCF_034724055.1 Intrasporangium zincisolvens | reverse complement strand
GGTGTTGTGAGCGGGTCACGGCCGCGATCGAGGCCCTCGACCGGCCCGTGGCCCGCGCTCAGGAGGGCGCGCTGGACGGGTCCGCGGACGACTCGCCGTCGAGGAGGGGCCTCAGGCCCAGGTTCCCGTTGCGCGTCCGGTAGGCGTGCAGGGGGCCGTCGCGACCGGGCACGTCGAGCGTCGGCAGCTCGAGGGACGCCGGCACCTCGACGGGCTGGGCCGCTCCCGCCCGCACGACGCGCAGGACACCGAGCACCCGTGCGGCCAGACCGCGGCGCGGGAAGGACGCCCGGACGGCGTAGGCCGACGGGCCGGTGACACCCGGCGCGGCGTCCGGGACGACGAGCGCGCCCGTGAAGGCGCCGTCGCGCAGCCGCGTCGCGCAGTCGGCGACGACGGCCGAGGTGTCGCGGTCGACGAGCTCGAGGCGCAGCGCCGCCGCGGGGCCGAGGCTCCGATCGCCGTCGACGACGACCCCCTCGAGGGCCAGACGCGCTCCCGCCGCGGTGACGGTGCGCGCCGACACGGTGGCGAGGTGTCGGCCCCGCACCGCCTGGGAACGGACGACGTCGGAGAGGTCGTGTTCGGGGCCCGCGGCGTCGGGGGCGCGGTAGGGCCACCACCAGCGCTCACCGCGCGACTCGAGCGGCCGGTCGAGGTGGCGTCGCCGGTAGGCGAAGAGGCACGCGGCGACCGCTCCCTCGGCCGTGCCGTCGACGAGCTCGCGGACGACGAGGCGGTAGGGCTGCTCGAGCCCGGCCCGCCGGTCGGCCGGCGCATCGGCCAGGTAGCCGCGGGCCGAGGCGACGAACGCCGACCGGTACGCCTCGTCGCGGGCGTCGAGGTCCTTGCCGTAGAGCGCGAGGTCGTGGCGGACGAACTTGTCGAGCTTCGCGGCAGCGAGGTCGGGGCGGCCCTCGAGGTAGGCGTCGATGGCCCGGTTGGCGGCGATGCGGTCGTGGAAGTTCGTGATCTCGTGGCGCCGGGCCGTGATCGACTCCTCGCCGGCCACGTTGTTGACGTACCAGAGGTAGACGGTGTCGGGCAGGGTCGCGATGCGACCGGCGCGCGCCCACAGAGCCACGGTGAAGGGCTGGTCCTCGTAGAGGATGCGTTCAGGGAAGCGAATTCCCTCCTCCAGCAGGAACGCCCGCCGGATCACCTTCGCCACGGCGATGGTGTCCTGCCAGAGCGGCGACCCGGGGACGAGCGGCTCGACGGGGCCGGAGACGTACTCGGTGGCCGGCAGGGGAGTCGTGCGCCCCGTGCGCTCGTTGAAGCGGGCCACGCCGCCGACGGCGACGTCGGCGTCGCGGGCCACGGCGAGGTCGGCGAGACGGCGCAGCGTGCCCGGCAGGTACTCGTCGTCGCTGTCGCAGAAGGCGATGTAGGTGCCCCGGGCCTCGGCGATGCCGAGGTTGCGGGGCGCGCCCGGCGCCCCGTCGTTGACCCCGCGGTGCACGACGCGCACGCGCGGGTCGGACGCCGCGAGCCGGTCCGCGACCGCGCCCGTGTCGTCGGTCGAGCCGTCGTCGACGACGAGCACCTCGATGCCCGCGCCGTCACCGGACGCAGGACCCGCCGAGTCCCACGCCGCCAGCGCCGAGGCCACGGCACGGGGGAGCCGCTCGGCGTCGTCGTAGACGTTGGAGATGACGGTGAGCAGCGGGGCGGACGCGTCGGGCGATGCGTCGGGGGAGGCGTCTGGGCCGTGGGCGGGAGCCGCGTCAGGGCACACGTCGGGGCCTTCCGGTGGGTGGGGCGGCCACCCCTGCGGGCGGCGCGGCGCCCCATCGTAGCGAGGCGGGGTGTGCGCCACCTCCGCACGCGGTGAGAGGCCACCGAGAGAGGCCGCCGAGAGAGTCCACCGAGAGAGGCCCGGAGAGCGGCCGGCGAGCACGTCGGGTACCACACGGTGGGCTCCCAGCGCACGTTCGGCGGGCCCAAGGTTGGTGCGTTACGTTGGGCGACGTCCATCCCCGGCCCGGACGGCGCCCTCGCGCGCCCCGCGGCACGCGAACGAACCGGCGTTCTGCCGGCAGAGAGCACGGAGCAGGCCTTTGGCAGCACCCGACGCAGCGAGCCCCGCGATCCTCGGCGGGGTGACCGAGGCGACCCCGTCCGGTCACCGAGAGCCGGCGGCCCCGGAGCGACCGGCCGACGCCGGCCCGCGCAAGGACATCCAGGCCCTGCGCGCCATCGCCGTGACCCTCGTGGTGGTCTACCACTTCTGGCCCAACCGCCTCACGGGCGGCTACGTCGGGGTCGACGTGTTCTTCGTCATCTCCGGCTTCCTCATCACGCTGCACCTGCTCCAGCGGCCGATCCGCCGCCTCTCCGACCTCTTCGCCTTCTGGGCCCGCCGCGTGCGCCGGCTCATCCCGGCCGCGACGCTCGTGCTCCTCGTGACGCTCGGGGCCAGCCTGCTGTGGCTGCCGCAGACGGTCCACCAGCGGGTCGCGAACGAGGTCATCGCCTCGGCGCTCTACGTCGAGAACTGGATGCTCGCGCTGACCTCGACCGACTACCTGGCCACCGACCAGCTCCACTCGCCGACCCAGCACTACTGGTCGCTGTCGGTGGAGGAGCAGTTCTACATCCTGTGGCCGGTCCTCATCGGGCTCGCCTTTCTCGTCTGCCGCCGCCTCGGGCGCTCCTTCCGGTTCGCACCCCTCGGCGTCATCCTCGTCGTCAGCGGCGCCTCCCTCGCGTTCTCGGCGTGGCTCACCCAGGACGACCCCGCCTCGGCCTACTTCGTGTCGACGACGCGCATCTGGGAGCTCGGCGTCGGGGCTGCACTGGCCGCCGCCGTCCACGCGGGGCTGAGCCTGCGCGGCGCGCTCGTCAGGTCGGTCCTGCTGTGGGGTGGCCTGGCCGCCATCGCGTGGTCCTCGTGGACCTTCACCGGTGGCACCCCGTTCCCCGGTGTCGCGGCCCTGCTGCCGACCGTGGGCACCGCCGCCGTCATCGCGGCGAGGTCCGACGACCTGCGCCCGGGGCCCTTCTCGCTGTGGTCGCGGCGCCCGGTCCAGTGGCTCGGCGACGTGTCGTACTCGGTGTACCTCTGGCACTGGCCGGCGATCGTCATCATCCCGTTCGTCCTCGACGACGACAACGTGCGCTGGTGGCAGAAGCTGCTCCTGCTCGGGCTCGTGCTGGTGCTGTCGGCCCTGACGAAGCGCTGGGTCGAGGACCTCATGCGCTTCACGCCGCGCATCGCCCGGAGCACGAAGCGCTCGTTCGTGCTGCTCGCCGTGTGCCTCGCGGCCTCGCTCGGCGCGGCCGGCATCGCCCACGTGGCGATCGCGCGTGCCGACGCCCAGACCTCCGGACCGATCCCCACCGGGGCCTCGTGCGTCGGGGCGGACTACTTCCGCACGGCGTCCTGCGCAGGGCGCCAGGTGGCGATGCTGACGAATCCCTCGCGGGCCGCCAAGGACAAGCCGCAGGTCTACGCCGACGGCTGCTGGAACGACCGACCCTTCACCAGCCGGAAGGTCTGCAGCTACGGTCCGTCGTCGACGCCGGTCCGGATCGCCCTCTACGGCAACTCCCACGCCGGTCAGTGGTTCCCGCCGCTCGAGCGTCTCGCCCGGGAGCGGGGGTGGCACATCGACACCTACCTGGCCTCGGAGTGCTACGCCGTGGATGCGCCGGTCTCCTTCAACCCGCCGCAGCTGACGACCAACTGCCAGGCGTACAACCAGTGGGCGCAGGGTCGCATCAGGTCCGGCGGCTACACGCTCGTCGTCATGGCGAACCGCACGTTGCAGCCCCTCGTGGGTGTGCCCGCGGCGCGCAAGACCGCCGTTGCCGAGGCGTCCTACACCCGTGTCGTCAACTCGTTCCTCCGGTCGGGGCTCAAGGTGCTCGCCATCCGCGACACCCCCAACGCGGGGCACAACGTGCCCGACTGCCTCTCCCGGTACGCCGACACGCCGGAGCGGTGCGACGCGCGCCAGTCCACGGCGATCGAACCGGATCCGCTGGCCAGCGCCGTCTCGAGCGGCGGGCTGCCCCACGACCGTGTGCAGCTGCTCGACGCGACCGCGCTGCTCTGCAACGAGGGAAAGTGCCCCGGCATCATCGGTGGCCTCATCACCTTCTTCGACCACGGGCACATGACCGAGAGCTTCTCCTCGACGCTCTACCCCGAGGTCAAGCGGGCCGCGCAGTCGATCCTCGGCTCGAAGTTCTGAGTCGCCGGGGCCTCAGCGCACCCTGATGCGCAGCGAGTCGGGCAGTCCGTAGAACAGCTTGTACCGCGTCCCCCACGGCTCGAAGGCCGGGTCGCCGGCGTGGAGCCACAGGTTGCCGCCGGGCAGGTGCTGGAGCGTGACGGAGGTGCGGCCCTGCTCGACCGCCGTGTGGGCCGCGGCCTGCCGCAGCGCCGACGCGGTGTCGATCGCGGAGTAGACGCCGAAGCGGATCACGAACACCGTGCCGGCGAGGGCGAGCGCGCCGACGAGGACGGTCGCGGACCACCAGAGCCCGAAGCCTCGAGCCGCCTGCGCCGCGAGGTTCGCGACCGCGACGAGCAGCAGGACGTAGGAGGGGACGAAGCAGCGCGGCCCGAGCGGCGTCACCACGAGCAGGGGGAGCAGGACGACGACGAACGAGAAGGCGACCAGGAGGACGAGCGGCCGGCTCGCGGCGTCGCTGACCACGGCGGCCAGCCCCAGGGTCGCGAGCAGGGCCACGAGCGCGACCGGTCCCACCGTCGCGGCCGCGGCGGCGGTCCGCGGCACGAGGAGCACGACGGCCGCCGTGCCGATACCGGCCACCACGGCCGTCAGGGCGAACAGGACGCGTGCGGCGCCGTCCGAGCGCCGAGCCCGGTGGACCGCGAGGACGGCGACGAGGAGCAGCAGGACGGTGTTGAGCGTCGTGTTGAGGACGACGCCGTACGGGGCGATCGCCGTCTCGACGGCGCTCACCATCTGCTGGGTGCGGCCCCCGGAGCCCGAGCCGATCTTCTGGTAGGTGTTGCCGCCGGTGAAGGCCCGGCGGTAGGCGCCGTTGGAGAACATCGCCGCGGCACCGAGCAGGGTGCCGGCGACGATGCCCCACAGCGGCAGCAACAGCCGCCGGCGACGGATCGCCACCAGCAGGGCCAGCACCGCCATCGCCAGCAGGTAGAGCGTCACGTGCTCGATGAACAGCTGCCCGACGAAGGTGAGCACCAGCAGGCCCGCCGCGGTGAGGGCGGGTCGGCGCCACTCACCCGGTGCCCGCTCCAGGCAGGCACGGAGCGCGACGAGGACGGCGAGCATGGTGAGCGTCGCCAGGGCGTAGTTGCTGAAGCCGGAGGTCCACACGACGCCCTGGCGCCACACCTCGGCCGGCATCGACAGCAGGAGCGCGTACACGAGCGCGTAGCCGGTCAGGGTGCGGAACCGGGCGAGGTGGAGCACGAGCAGGCTGATGCCGGCCACCGTCGCCGCCATCGTCACGGCCACGAGCGCGCTCGAGCGCGTCAGCACGAGGACGGCGAGGTTGCCCGCGTACCGACCGTTGTAGTCGGCGAAGAAGGTGGACAGCCGGTCGAGACCGATCTGCGATCCCCAGGCCCAGTCGTCGCCGCTGTACGGGAAGAGGTTGGCCAGCGCCAGGAAGCTGACGCCGATGAGGGCGAGCACCACGACCTCGGCGATGCGCGGCAGGTCGGCGGTCAGCAGTGACCGGTAGGAGGGCCGGGCGCCGAGGCGTCCAGCGAGCCCGGTGGGCGCCTCAGCCGTCGTCACGCACGGTCCCCATCGTGCTGAGCGCCTCCGGCGACTCGATGTCGTCCCGGTGCGCCTTGACCATGAGCACCTTCCCGAGCAGGTAGGAGAAGGGGATGGCGCAGATGCCCGCGATGAGCGGCGCCAGGCGCTCCGACACGTGCGCGAGCTCGACGAGGGCCACGACCCCGACCGATGTCGCGAGGACGTTGGGCAGGTTCGAGACCGGGAAGAGCGCGTACCGGCGCCACGTCGGCCGTACGTGGTAGGTGAAACGGCAGTTCATGAGGAACGAGAACGTCATGGCGACGAACCAGCCGATGAGGTGCGCGACGAGGTAGGGCATCAGGCCGACGAGCAGCAGGTAGACGCCGTAGTACACGCCGGTGTTGAGGACGCCGACGATCGAGAAGCGCACCAGGGGGCCGAGGTGCTCGCGGATCAGGGCCTTCACGGGACGCGGTGCTCGATCTCGGTCAGCTCGACGACCTCGGGCTCGGCGTCGAGGGAGCCGTCGGCGGCGACGTGGAACATCCGCGGGCTCGCGGCCTCACCGCTGCTGTCGTAGGACAGCAGGTAGATGGGTCGACGCTTCGTCTCGTTGAAGATGCGCCCGACGTACTCGCCGATGATGCCGAGCGTGATCAGCTGCACGCCGCCGATGAGCGAGGTGATGGCGATCGTCGTGACGTAGCCCGGTGTGTCGACGCCGTTGAACACGGCACCGACGAGGATCCAGGCCGCGTAGGCGACGGTGAGCAGGACCACCGCGGCCCCGGTCCAGATCGCGAGTCGCAGGGGCTTGGTGTTGAAGGACAGCAGGCCCTCGAGGCCGTAGTTGAACAGCGAGCGCATCGTCCAGCTCGACTCGTCGCGCTCGCTGAGCACGTTCTCGTACTGGATCTCCATCTGGGGGAAGCCGACCCAGGCGAACATGCCCTTGGAGAAGCGGTGCGCCTCGCCGAGGCCCAGCAGCGCGTCGACGCACCGGCGGCTCATGAGCCGGAAGTCGCCGGCGCCGTCGGCCAGCCGGACGTCCATGAGGCGGTTGACGGTGCGGTAGTAGAGGCGCGAGACGTGCTTGCGCACGACCTGCTCCCTGGCACGGGTGCGCCGGGCGATGACCTGGTCCCAGCCCTCGGCCGCGTACTCGATCATCTCCGGGATGAGCGCCGGCGGGTGCTGGAGGTCGGCGTCCATGAGGATGACGTAGTCGCCCCGGGCGGCACGCAGGCCGGCGTACATCGCCGCCTCCTTGCCGAAGTTGCGGGACAGGCCGAGTGCGCGGACGCGCTGGTCGGAGCGCGCCACCTCGGCGGCGATCGCGCGGGTGGCGTCGCGGCTGCCGTCGTCGATGAGGATGAGCTCCCACGAGCCGACGTGGCCCTCGAGCTCGCGGACCACCGACTCGTGCAGTGATCGGAGCGTCTGTGCCTCGTTGTAGCAGGGGACGACGATGGACAGTGTCGGCCCCATCCCCCCGTTCCCCTGATCGTGCATGCGGCCAAAAATACACTGGTCGCCCCCAGGGCCCGAAACGTCGGCGTGGCGTACACCCTTTGTCCGCCCGGCGACACCCGTCCCGGCTATGACACAGGTTACTCTCGGTAGCCTGCGACGGCGTGGCTGGCTAGGGTCGGGGCATGAGCACCTTCGACCACGACGTCGTCGTCATCGGATCGGGGTTCGGGGGGTCGGTCGCGGCCCTGCGCCTGGCCGAGAAGGGCTACCGCGTCCACGTCTTCGAGGCGGGTCGTCGCTTCGAGGACGACGACTTCGCCCGGACGAGCTGGGACGTGCGCCGCTACCTTTGGGCGCCGCGCCTCGGGTGCTTCGGCGTGCAGCGCATCCACCGGCTGCCCGACTGCCTCGTGCTCGCGGGAGCCGGCGTCGGCGGCGGGTCGCTCAACTACGCCAACACGCTGTACGTGCCCCCGGAGGCGTTCTTCCGCGACCGGCAGTGGGCGCACATCACCGACTGGCAGACCGAGCTCGCCCCGCACTACGCCACCGCCCAACGGATGCTCGGCGTCGTCACCAACCCGTGCGAGGGCCCGGTCGAGGCGCTGATGCGCGGGGCCGCCACCGACCTCGGCGTGGCCGACACCTTCCGCAAGACGCCAGTCGGCGTCTTCTTCGGCGAGCCCGGTCGACGCGTCCCCGACCCGTACTTCGGCGGTCAGGGCCCGGAGCGCACCGGCTGCACGCAGTGCGGCAACTGCATGGTCGGCTGCCGCGTCGGGGCCAAGAACACCCTCGTCAAGAACTACCTCGCGCTCGCCGAGCGACGCGGGGTCACGGTCGAGCCGCTGCGGACCGTCACCCGGCTGCGGCCGCTCGACCCGACCCGCCCCGAGGAGGGCTACGCCGTGACCACCGTCCGCTCCGGGGCGTGGGGACGGCGTCGGGCCGGCGAGCGGACCGTCACCGCCGGGCAGGTCGTCGTGGCGGCCGGGGCCTGGGGCACCGCCCAGCTGCTCCAGGCGATGCGCACCGACGGGTTGCCGCACCTGTCGAGCCGGCTCGGGCACCTGACCCGGACCAACTCCGAGGCGCTCGGCGGCGCCATGACCCAGCGGGTGCCGCGCGGCGCCGACCTGACCCAGGGCGTGGCCATCACGTCGAGCTTCCACGTGTCCGACACGACGCACGTCGAGAACGTCCGCTACGGCAAGGGCTCCAACCTCATGGGGGCCCTCGCCGTCATGCAGGTCGACGGGGGTGGACGCGTGCCGCGCTGGGCACGCTTCCTCGGCCAGGCCCTGCGGCACCCGACGATCTTCGCGCGCTCGCTGTCGAGCCGTCGCTGGAGCGAGCGCACCGTCATCGCGCTCGTCATGCAGTCGAGCGACAACTCGATCACCGTGAGCCGAGAGCGCGGCCCGTTCGGCTGGCACCTCACGTCGCGCCAGGGCCACGGCGAGCCCAACCCCACCTACATCCCGGAGGGCAACGAGGCCGTCCGCGCCATGGCGCGTCGGCTCGAGCAGGGCACCGGCGAGCGGGCCTGGCCCGGCTCGTCGATCGGCGAGGTCCTCGACATCCCGATGACGGCGCACTTCCTCGGCGGTGCGGTCATCTCCGACTCGCCGCAGACCGGCGTCGTCGACCCGTACCACCGGGTCTGGGGCTACCCCGGCCTGCACGTCGTCGACGGCGCCGCGGTGTCGGCCAACCTCGGGGTCAACCCCAGCCTGACGATCACGGCCCAGGCCGAGCGGGCCATGTCGCTGTGGCCCGCGGCCGGCGAGACCGACCGCCGCCCGGCGCAGGGAGAGCCCTACCGGCTCGTGCCCGCCTGACGCGTCGGGCCGACCCCGCACGGACGGGCCCACCCGGGTGGAGGAGGAGGCCGGGTGGGCCGATCCGTGCGTCCCGACGAGGTCGGGCGATCGAGGGGGAGGGAGGACGTCGCGGGCCCGCCGGGGGTGGGTGGTGCGGACCCGCGACGCGTGCGGGTGGGGCCGTCACCCCTCAGAGACGGCCCCACCCTCGGTGCGCGGGCTGGCAACCGGTCGAGAAACAGCCCTGCACCGTGCTGACCAACGACCGCTGGGCGGCGGGGTTACGCCCCTTCGTCAGCAATTTCCGCAGATTTCTCCGACGCCGTGACGAAGTGCCGTCGAACGCGCTCAGCGAGGGGCCGGCTGGGGCTCGTCCCGCCACGACCGCCAGAGGGCGGCATAGGCGCCGTCGGCCGCGAGCAGCTCCTCGTGCGAACCGATCTCGCTGATCCGGCCGTCCTCGACGACACAGACGCGGTCGGCGTCGTGGGCGGTCATGAGCCGGTGCGCGATGGCGACGACGGTGCGGCCCTCGACGACGGCCGCGAGCGACCGCTCGAGGTGTCGCGCCGCGCGCGGGTCGAGCAGCGAGGTGGCCTCGTCGAGGACGAGCGTGTGCGGGTCGGCGAGCACGAGCCGCGCCAGGGCCAGCTGCTGGGCCTGCGGCTCGGTGAGCCGGTGGCCGCCCGAGCCGACGCCGGTGTCGAGCCCCTCGGGCAGGGCGAGGGCCCACTCGCGGGCGTCGACGGCGGCGAGGGCCTCGAGCAGCTCCTCGCGCGTGGCTCCGGGTCGGGCCAGGCGCAGGTTGTCCTCGAGGCTGCCGACGAAGACGTGGTGCTCCTGCGTCACGAGTGCGACCTGGCCACGCAGCTGGGCCAGCTCGAGGTCGACGAGGCGCACGCCGCCGACGTCGACGCGGCCCTCGCGCGGGCCGTCGATCCCGGCCATGAGGCGCCCGAGCGTCGACTTGCCGGCGCCCGAGGGGCCGACGATGGCGAGCCGCTCACCCGGTCGCAGGTCGAGCGAGACGCCGCGCAGCACGTCGCGACCCGAGCGGTAGGCGTAGTGCACGTCCGCCACCTCGAGGTGGTCGTCGGCCGGCTCCTCGCCGGTGGCGCTGCGGTCGGGCGGCACGTCGGCGATGCCGATGACGCGGGCGAGCGAGGTGGCGCCGACCTGGATCTCGTCGAGCCAGGAGATGAGCTCGTCGAGCGGCCCGGCCATCTGCTGCACGTAGAGCGCCACGGCGGTGACGGTGCCGGCGGTGACGACGTCGCGCGAGATGAGCCAGCCGCCCCACGCCAGCGTCACCGCGACGGGGAAGAAGAAGGCGAACTCGACGGCGGGGAACCACCGCAGGCGCAGGCCGAGCGTGTACACCTCGGCGTCGTAGCAGTCGTGCAGGGCGGCATCCATGCGGCGGCGCCGACGTGCGCTCAGGCCGAGCGCGTCGACGGTGCGGGCTCCCTCGGCCGACTCGGTGACGACGCCGTTGAGCACCGCGTACGTCGCGCGCTCGCGCAGGTAGCCCTCCGGGGCGTACCGGAGGTAGCGACGCGTCGAGACGACGAGCACCGGGATGCCGACGACGATGGCGAGGGCCACCTGCCAGCCGGTGAGGAACGCGGCCACGACGGTGATGGCGGTCGTGACGGCGCCGACGAAGATCGAGGGCACCCCGAACCGGATGACGTGCGAGAGGGCCTCGACGTCGTTGGTCGTGCGTGACACGAGGTCGCCGGTGCCGGCGCGCTCGACCGTCGACAGCGGCAGGCCGACGACCCGCTCCATGAACTGCTCGCGCAGCTCGGCGAAGACGGTCTCGCCCATGACGAACGAGGCGCGGCGGGCGAACCACGTGACGACGGTCTGCACGACCACCGCCCCGGCGATCCACAGGGCGAGCCGGTCGACGACCTCGACGCTCCGGCCGTGGCTGATCTCGTCGACGAGCAGGCCGATGACCCGGGGCGCGACGAGGGAGGCCACGGCGGCCACGGCGTGCAGCCCCACGACGGTGGCGAGGGCCCGGCGGTGGCGGCGCAGCAGGCCGCGGGTGTGCTGCCGGACCGACGCGGTGTCGGCGACGGGCAGAGCCTTGGTGGTGGTGGTCGGGTTCGCCTGCGGCGCAGCGGTGGTGGCGGTCGACATCAGTCCTCCTCGCCCCGGACGACGGTGCGTCGGTAGCGCGGGTGGTCGGTCATGAGCTGCTGGTGGGTACCCGTCGCGACGGCCCGGCCGCCCTCGAGGAAGACGACCTCGTCGGCGCGGTCGAGCAGCAGGGGGCTGGCCGTCATGACGACGGTCGTGCGGCCTGCGCGGGCCGCGCCGAGGCGTCCGGCGATGCGTGCCTCGGTGTGGGCGTCGACGGCGCTCGTCGGCTCGACGAGTACGAGGGTGTCGGCGTCGGTGAGCAGCGCTCGGGCCAGGGCGAGCCGCTGGCGCTGGCCGCCGGAGAAGGCGCGACCGCGCTCCTCCACCTCGCTGTCGAGGCCGTCCGGCAGCGCCTCGAGGACGTCTTCGCCGCTCGCGACGCCGAGCGCCTCGAGGAGCGCGGTGTCGTCGTGGGCGCCGAGCGGGTCGAGCTCGTCGCGCAGCGAGCCGGTGAAGAGGCGGGGGTCGGTCTCGGACACCACGATGCGCGAGCGCACGTCCGCGAGCGGCGCGTCGGCCAGTCGCGTGCCGTCGAGGCGGGCGTCGGTCGCGCGCGGTCCGAACCGGCCGAGCCGGTCGGCGAGGGCGGCGGACTCCTCGGGTCGCGCCGACACGACGGCGGTGAGCACGCCGGGTCGGACCGCGACGCCGCTCGTCGGGTCGACGAGGCGGGCCGGCCCGTCGGGCAGCGGCCGCAGCTCGCCCGTGGCGTCGGTCTGGTCGGGGGTGACGCGAAGGACGCGGAGCAGCTTGTCGGCGCCGATGTGGGCGCGCGTGGCCCGGTCGACCATCTCGGTGGCGGTGCGCAGCGGGATGACGAGGAAGGCCGTGTACCCGTAGAAGGCCACGAGCTGTCCGGGCGTGATCTGGCCCTCGATGGCGAAGCGGGCCCCGAGCCAGACGACGACGAGCACGAACAGCCCCGGCAGCAGCACCTGCGCCGCGTCGAGGGCGGCCTGGTAGCCGGCGACGCGGTTGCCGACCACGCGGACCTGCTGCGACTGCGTCGCGTACCGGCGCAGGAAGGTGTGCTCGCCGCCGATGCCGCGCAGCACGCGCAGGCCCGCCACGGTGTCGGCGCCGAGACCGATGAGCGTGCCGGCCTCCTCGCGCTGGGCCAGCTGGCGGGCCTGCAGCGGGCGCACGATGAAGGTGAGCGCGCCGACGAGGACGGGCACGCCGATGAGCACGACGAGCCCGAGCGGCTTCGAGGCGTCGAGGAGGATGAGCGCGACGACGACGTAGGACACGACGGCGCCGGCGAACCGGGCGCTGACGTCGTAGAGCCCGCCGATGCGCATGGCGTCGGAGCTGACCGTGGCGACGACGTCGCCGGTGGGCACGGCTCGCGTCAGGGCCTCGCCGGTGTCGGCGGCCTGGTGGCCGATGAACTGGGCCGAGCGGAAGGCGCCCTGCAGCCAGTTGGCCACGGCGAACCGGTGCCGGACGGCGCCCGAGGCCGCGCTGATGACGACGAGCCCGACGAGCGCGCCGGACCACAGGAGCAGGGCCCGGCCGTCACCGCCGATGATCCCGTCGTCGATGGCCTTGCTCATCGCCGCGGGGAAGAGCGCCTGGCTGACGAGCCAGATGACGCCGAAGAGGACGCCGAGCAGGAGCGTGGGCACCTGGTAGGTGGCCAGACGCCGGAGGTACGCCGTCGGCGACGACAGGTCGGGGGTCCGGGGACTGGCATCCGGCAGCGCGATCACTCGCTCCACTGTACGGAGCGACGCGGGCGCCCTCACGCGATTTTCGGTCGGGCCGAGAACCCCTGTCCGACAGCGCAGCCCGACGCCCCTGACTACCGCGCCCCCCTCCCTGTCGATCGAGTGAGCACTGCGTCCCACGCGTCACAGGTCCTCTGTGTGACGGGTGGGGCTGGGTGCTCACTCGACGAAGAAGACGGGATGACGAGCGGGTGGCGACGGATGGGTCAGTGGGTGGGGTCCCAACCGGAGCGCTCGAGCGCCTCGGACAGCTCGTCGACCTCGAGGGTGTCGCGGTCGACGCTGCCGTTGCGGTACNGTGGGTGGGGTCCCAACCGGAGCGCTCGAGCGCCTCGGACAGCTCGTCGACCTCGAGGGTGTCGCGGTCGACGCTGCCGTTGCGGTACGACGCGCGCCCGACGAGGTGCGCCGACACGGGGGCGGTGAGGAACTGCGTCGCGCCCACGAGCAGGAGGGTCGTGACGGCGGCCCAGGTGCGCAGCGTGAGCGCGAGCCCGAGGAGCACGACGAACAGGCCGAGCGTCTGCGGCTTGGTCGCCGCGTGCAGCCGCGACAGGGTGTCGGGGAAGCGCGCCAGGCCGATGGCGCCGGCGAGGCAGAGGAACGCCCCGAGCAGCAGGCACACCCCGCCGAGCGCGTCGAGGGTGGACAGGAGCCAGGCCGGGGCGGTCACGACGCCTCCTGCGGGTCTGTGGTGTCGGTACGTCCGGTGGCGCCCGTGCCTCCGGGGGGTTCGGCGT
>NZ_JAWIIL010000008.1:0-175234 GCF_034724055.1 Intrasporangium zincisolvens | reverse complement strand
GCCCCCCCCCCCCACGCCGCCGACGAAGGCGACGAGGCCGAGCACCATGAGCAGCGGCAGGTACGTGGCCGTGCGCTGGCGCACCGACTCCAGGGCCACGCCGGCGATGACGACGACGAGGAGGATGTCGGAGGCGACGATCCGGTCGAGGTTGCTCGGGCCCCGGGCGATGCGCACCAGGACGATGACGGCGGCGACGCCGAGCATCGCGAGGGCGGCGAGGGCGATGGCGTTCACGCGAAGCTCCTTCCGGTGGCGGGGTCGGTCGGCTCGTCCGGGTGCTCGGGCGGGTGCTCGCGCTCAGACACGCGCCCGTCGGTGGGGACGCGTCCGGTGCCGTCGGGGTCGGCGGCGGCCGCGGCCTCGAGCGCCGCGACCTCCTCGTCGGAGCCGATGGCCCGCACGACCCGGGCCTCGACGGCGAGCACGTTGCGGCGGGCCGCGTCGATGGCGCCCTCGCGGCCGACGTCGAGCAGGTGCAGGTAGAGCACCGAGCTCGAGCGACGGGCGTCGACGACGACCGAGCCGGGCACGAGCGCGACGAGCTCGGCGGTGATGGTGAGGTAGAAGTCGGAGCGCGAGCGCAGCTGCACCCCGACGACGGCGTTGCGCAGGCGGCCGGGGCCGAACGCGAGCCGGATGACCTGCCACGACGCCGCGACGAGGTCCCCGACGAACCGGACGCCGAGCCACAGCACGCGCAGCGGCCGCACGCGCCCGGTGAAGACGATCGAGGGCAGCGGGAAGGCGTAGGTGACGAGCAGCCCGACGAGGAGCCCGTTGACGACGTTGCCGAGCGAGACGCGGTCCCAGAGCAGCACCCAGACGACCGCGATGGCGACGACGGCGCGCGGCTGGAAGGTGCGGCGTCGACGGCGCGGCCCCTCGACCGCGGGGGCGGGTCCGGTCGGCGCGGTGCGCGGCGAGGACGGCGGAGTGGTCATCGGCGCACCTCCGGCGGCAGGACCGAGGTGATGTACGGCTGTCGGCTGTGCAGGTCCTCGGCCGCGCGCTGCGTGTAGGCGAAGAGCGGCCCGGCGACGAGCGTGATGAGCAGGCCCACGGCGGTCATCGCCGCCGTCGCCCCGAGCATGAGCCGTGGCAGCGGGCGGGGCGCGCGGGCATCGCCCCCGACCTCGGACGCGACGGCGACGCTCCCGCGCGTCGCCGCGGCCACGGGCGCCGACGCCGTTGACCCGACGCGCACGGTCGGCTGGACGGCCGACGGGCCGGACGCGTCGGCGCTGTCGGCGTCTGTGGCCCCCACGTGTTCGGGGCGCGGCCGCCAGAAGGCCTGGCTCCACACCTTCGCGAGGGCGTACAGCGTCAGCAGGCTCGTGACGACGCCGCCGACGACGAGCACCCAGGCCAGCGGTGTGCCGAGCGCGATGCCGGCGTCGAGCAGCCCGATCTTGGCGAGGAACCCCGACAGCGGCGGGATCCCCGAGAGGTTCATCGCCGACACGAAGAAGAGCACGGCGAGCACCGGCGCCGACGCGGCCAGGCCCCCGAGGCGGTCGAGCGAGGTGGTGCCGGCGTAGCGCTCGACGAGGCCGGTGACGAGGAAGAGCGCGGTCTGGATCGTGATGTGGTGCGCCACGTAGAAGATCGCGCCGGCCGTGCCCTGCGTGCTGGACAGGGCGATGCCGAAGATCATGTAGCCGATGTGGCTGACGAGCGTGAACGACAGGATCCGCTTCAGGCCCGTCTGCGAGACCGCCCCGAGGATGCCGACGACCATCGTCAGCAGGGCCGCCCACATGAGCAGGCCCTGCAGCGGGGAGTCGGGGAACAGCAGGGTCTGGGTGCGGATGATCGCGTAGACGCCGACCTTCGTCAGCAGGCCGGCGAAGACCGCGGTGACCGGCGCCGGGGCGGTGGGGTAGCTGTCGGGCAGCCACGCCGACATCGGGAAGACGGCGGCCTTGATCGCGAAGGCCGTGAGCAGGGTCAGCTGCAGGACGAGGGCGACGCCGGGCGCCAGGCCCTCGATCCGGATCGCGAGCTGGGCCAGGTTGACGGTGCCCGTCGCGGCGTAGACCGCGGCGATGCCGACGAGGAAGAGCGCCGAGCTGATGAGGCTGACGACGACGTACGTCGTGCCGGCGTGGATGCGGGCCGCCGAACCGCCGAGCGTCAGCAGCACGTAGGAGCTGAACAGGAGGATCTCGAAGCCGACGAAGAGGTTGAACAGGTCGCCGGCGAGGAACGCGTTGGCCACGCCGGCCGACAGCACGAGGTAGGTGGGGTGGAAGATCGACAGCGGCGTGCTCTCGTCGTCCTCCTCCTCGTCGGCGTGGCCCTGCCCGATGGCGAAGAGCAGCACGAGGAGGGTCACGACACCCGACACGAGCAGCATGAGGGCGCTGAGCCGGTCGGCGACGAGGGAGATGCCGAGCGGCTCCTGCCACGCGCCGAGCCACAGCACCACCGGGCCGTTCGCGTCGGTCTGCCAGACGAGCACGCCGGCGACCGCCACGGTGGCGGTGAGCACGGCGATGCTCGTGGACCGCTGCAGTCGCGGGGAGCGACGCAGCGCGAGCGTCAGGGCCGCGCCGAGCAGCGGCAGCAGGACCGGCATCGGCAGCAAGTTGGGCACGAGGTCGGCGCCGACGAGGGCGGCGCTCGCGAGGGTCGGGTCAGCCACGGGCGTCTCCTCGGGTGGCGTCCGCGTGGGCGTCCTGGTGGGCGTTCTCGTCGGCGTCATCGTCGACGCCCTGGTGGGGGTCGTCGTCGGCGTCGGCCTCGGCGTCCTCGTCGGAGGTCGTCGTCGACACCTCGGACGGGTCGTACGTCTCCGACGTCGCGTCGGCCTCCGCGAGCCGCTGGATGCGGGCGTCCTCGGCGTCGTCGGGAACGTCGTCGGTGCCGGAGATCTGCCAGAGCCGGTAGGACAGCGCGAGGAGGAAGCCGACGGTGGCGAGGCTGATGACGATGGCGGTGAGGACCATCGCCTGCGGGAGCGGGTCGCTGATCGAGGCCGGGTCCTCGCCGACGAACGGCGCCCGGCCGGCGCGCCCGCTGACGACGAGGTAGAGGACCGCGACGCCGTTGCCGATGAGGACGACCCCGAGCAGGACGCGGACGAGGCTGCGGTCGAGCACGAGCGCCGTGCCGGCGGCGACGAGGCCGACCGTGACGAGCACGAGGGTCAGGTTCGGCTCGAGGGTGCTCTCGATGAGGGAGGGGGCGAGCGAGCTCACGGGTGCACCTCCCCGGTGGTGGCGCCGCTCACGGACCCCGCGGCGACGGGGGTCGTGCTGTCGTCGGGGGCTCCGGCGTCGGCCTCCTCGGCGATCTGCCGGTCGATGCCGGTGCCCAGGCTGCGGACGATGTCGAGCATCATGCCGACGACGATGAGGTAGACGCCGACGTCGAAGAACACCGACGTCACGAGGTGCACCTCGCCCCACGGCCAGAGCGTGAAGTCGACGGCCGTGGTCTCGAGGATCGTGCCGCCGAAGGCGAGCGGCGCGAGGGCCGACACGACGGCGA
Organism: Intrasporangium zincisolvens; assembly: GCF_034724055.1. Lineage (NCBI taxonomy): Bacteria > Bacillati > Actinomycetota > Actinomycetes > Micrococcales > Intrasporangiaceae > Intrasporangium > Intrasporangium zincisolvens. The sequence goes on along the minus strand of NZ_JAWIIL010000008.1, from coordinate 171,739 downwards.
CGAGCAGCCCGAGCCCGACGACGAGCCCGGCGTCGAACGGGGCCGCCTCGTCGAGTTCGTACCGGCCTCCGGCGAGGTAGCGCACGACGAGCGCCAGGCCGGCGACGAGACCGCCGGCGAACCCGCCGCCGGGCTGGTTGTGGCCGGAGAAGAGCAGGAAGAGCGACGCGGCGAGCATGACGTGGAAGACGAGGCGCGTCACGACCTCGAAGATCACCGAGCGCTTCTCCTTGCGCATCGTGCGTCCGCCGGCCAGCCACGTGCCGCGGGTCGGGTTGCTCGAGGGCAGCTCCTTGGCGCTCGCGCTCGAGAGCCGGGTGTTGCGGGTCTGCACGAAGATGAGGCTGGCGATGCCGGTGGCCGCCGCGACGAGCACCGACACCTCGCCGAGGGTGTCCCACGCGCGGATGTCGACGAGCGTCACGTTGACGATGTTCTTGCCGTGACCGAACTCGTAGGCCTGCGTGGGGAACCCGGCCGACACCGGGTCGGTGGAGCGACCGCCGGAGGCCACGAGCGCGATCGCTCCGACGGCGCAGCCGACGGCGAGGCCGAGCCCGAGACGCCAGGTGCGGGCGGGGGAGTGCGGGTGCCGCGTGAACTTCGTCGGCAGCCGTCGCAGCGCGAGGACGAACACGACGAGCGACACGGTCTCGACGAGCATCTGGGTGATGGCGAGGTCGGGCGCGCCGTGCACGATGAAGAGCGTCGAGACGCCGTAGCCGGTGACGCCGACGAGCATGACGGCCGTGAGGCGTCGCCGCGTGACGAGGACGAGCACCGCGGCGGCCACGACGATCAACCCGACGACGGCCTGACCAGCGTTGTCCCACAAGCGGACCGAGGGCAGCTGTCCCTGCGTGACCGCGGCCACCCCGGGCAGCAGGACGAAGACGAGCAGGATGCCGGTGAGGTAGATCGGCAGCGAGCCGCGCTGGGTCACGGCGGTGGTCTCGACCGCGCCGCGGTCGACCCAGCGCAGCGTGCGGGCGAAGGCGCGCTCGCCGTCGACGAGGGCGGGCACACCCGTCTGGGCCCGGGCCACGAGGTCGCGCTTCCAGAAGAGGACGAGACCCACGGCGATCGACAGCAGCGACAGCAGCAGCGGGACCGTGACCCCGTGCCAGAGCGCGAGCGGCTCGGGCGGCGCCCCCTGCGGCAGGGTCTCGGCGTACGGCATGAGCCACGGCGACTCGAGCGGGGCGAGCAGGCCGAGGAGCAGGCTCGCGGTGCCGAGCAGCAGCGGGGCGAGGACGAACCCCGGGTGGGGCACCTTGACCCGCGTCGGGGCGACCCCCGGCTTCGTCGCGAAGGCGCCCCAGAGGAACCGGGCCGTGTAGGCGGCCGTCAGCGCCGACCCGACGACGACCCCGGCGATGGCGAGCCAGCCGTAGGCCGGAGGCAGCGGCACGCCGGTCTCGACGTCCTGCCACAGCGACTCGAGCGCGCTCTCCTTCGACACGAAGCCCGCGAGCGGCACGACGCCGGCCATCGACAGAGCGGCGAGGGTGGCAGGCACCGACACCGGCAGCAACCGCCGGCCGACGCCGGACAGCTCGCGCAGGTCGCGGGTGCCGGTGGCCTTGTCGACGACGCCGACGGTGAGGAAGAGGGTCGACTTGAAGAGGGCGTGCGCCACGACGAGCGCGAGGGCCGCGAGCCCCGCCGTGCGCGTACCGAGCCCGGCGACGGCGACCATGAAGCCGAGCTGGCTCACCGTGCCGTAGGCGAGGAGCAGCTTGATGTCGTGCTGGCGCAGCGCCCGCCAGCCGCCGACCGCCATGGTCAGCAGCCCGAGGCCGAGGGTGAGCACGTGCCAGGCGGGCGCCCCGGCGAAGGCCGGCGCGAGGAGCGCGACGAGGTAGACGCCGGCCTTGACCATGGCCGCGGCGTGCAGGTACGCGCTGACCGGGGTCGGGGCCGCCATCGCACCCGGCAGCCAGAAGTGGAACGGCACGAGCGCCGACTTCGACAGGGCCCCGACGAGCAGCAGCACGACCGCCGCCACGGTGACGGCGTCGAGCGGTGGCGGGTCGGCGAGCAGCCCGGAAATCGAGTAGGTGTGGTGGACGCCGAGGGCGATGATGCCCACGAGCATCGCGAGCCCGCCGAACGTCGTGACGACGAGGGCCTGCATCGCGGCGCGCCGGTTGGTCGAGCTCGCCGGGTTGTGCCCGATGAGCAGGTAGGACAGGACCGTCGTCAGCTCCCAGAAGATGTAGAGCACGAGGAAGTTGTCGGTGAGGACGAGGCCGAGCATCGCGCCGGCGAAGGCGATGAAGACCGACGAGAACCGCCAGATCGTCGGGTCGTCGTCGGAGAAGTACCACGTGCAGTAGAGCAGGACGAGGGCGCCGATGCCGGTGACGAGCAGCGCGAGCACCCACTGCAGCGTCGAGAGGCGGAAGTCGAGGTCGAGCCCGAGGCCCGGCACCCACGGCACCCGCTCGACCGGGCCGTGCCCGTCACGCACGTCGCCCGCCACGGTGAGCAGCCAGACGAACGACACGGCCGGCACGAGGGAGAGGACGGCGAACGCCTTGGCGCGCAGGTACCTCGCGAGCAGGGGTGCGACGACCGCTGCTGCGAGATGGAGGATGAGCAGGTGCGCCACGGCGGCCCCTCGGTCGTCGGGTTGGCAGGTCGTCCACGGCGCGCATCCGGCGATCCGGCGCTCGTGAGCCCCAATCCTACGTGCCGCGTGCGAGTGCCCCGTCGACGGCGGCGTCGACGGGGCACTCGGTCACCGGTTCAGCGGGTCACCGGGGAGCGACGAGGACGTTGAGGTCGCCGCCCTGCTTCGAGGTCGACACGACGCGGATCGTCGTGCCGGTCTTCGGCACGTCGACCGAGTACCAGCCCGGCTGGTAACGGCCCGGGTGGGCACCGGTCGCGCCGTGCTCGTCGGCGTTGACCCACCACGTCTTCGTGTCGTCGAAGACGGGCTGCGCCGGCTTGCTCGCGATCGACCCGGCGACACCGTTGGTGTGCAAGGTGATCGGGTCCGTCGCCTCGAGCCCGAAGGTCGAGTCGTAGGACAGGATGCGGTTGCGCATGAGCGTGCCGTCAGGCCAGTGGCTCAGCTCGGGGTGCGCGTCGACGGGCAGGACCAGGCCCTTGCCCGGGTGCTCACCGACGTTGTTGTTCGACTGCGAGGTGTCCCAGTACGACACGAGCAGGCCGTTCTGGTACGGGTAGCTCTCGACCCAGTCGGGACGCGTGCCGAGGAAGCCGAAGTTGTACGCGGTGCGCAGCGACGCGTCGTAGCCGTCGTACTGGCGGTTCTCGGCGACGTAGGCGTTGAAGTAGCCCTTGACGTACTGCTGCTGCGTGCGCACGAACCCGTTGAAGGTCCAGCCCTCGTCGGCGGTCTCGCCCGAGCCGATGACGGTCCCGTTGAGCGCGACGTCGTCGATCCGGATGCCGGGCCGGGTCTCGGCGACGTCGGTCCAGTAGCGGAACCGCACCTGAGTCGTGCGGGGCGGCAGGGTGCCGGTGAGGTCGACCCACGCGCCCGAGACGCCGGTGATGCCCTGGCCCTCGTTCTGCCCGTTGGGGTTCGCCGTCGTCGAGCGGTTGGTCGCGACCGGCGTCCACGTCGTGCCGTCGGGCGAGGCCTCGAGGTAGGCGTAGTCCCAGTCGGTCTCGATGTCGTAGTTGACCTTCGCTGTCAGGGTGCCCGGCGAGGCGGTGTGCGTCATCGTCGTCTCGATCTCGTCGCCCTGGGTGCTGTAGAACTGCCAGCCGCCCGACGCCGGTGCCCCGATGTCGAGCGACACCTGCTTGTCGGGCAGCACGGTGAACAGGGCCTGCGACTTCTTCGTCGCCGGGACGTTCGAGCCGAGCGTGTGCGACGAGCGCGTGCCGGCGTGGGCGACGTCGTAGAACGGGCCCTGCTTGCCCTGCGGCTGGAGCCAGCCGAGCTGGAAGAGCTCCCACGCGCCCATGTCGGTGGGCGCGTCGCCGATGCCGTCGGGGCCGCCGTCGCCGATGTTGGCGCCGGAGGACATGAGGGTCCAGAACGCCGTGTTGTTCTCGGCGCCGCCGGTGTTCCCGGAGGTGTCGTAGAGGTCGGGCAGGCCGAGGTCGTGGCCGAACTCGTGGGCGAAGACGCCGAGGCCGCCGTTCTCGGGCTGCATCGTGTAGTCGCCGACCCAGATCCCCGTCGGGTTGTTCGGCACCTGCGAGCTCGAGGCGAGGCCGCTGTTGTTGCCGATGTTGACGCCGGAGCCGAGCGGCCCGCCGCCCTGGACATTGGCGAAGGAGCGGTGGCTCCAGATGGCGTCGGTGCCCTGGTTCGGGTCGCCGGCCGCCTCGTCGCCGCCCGCGTGGACGATCTGGAAGTGGTCGATGACGCCGTCGGGCTCGTTGAAGTTGCCGTCGCCGTCGATGTCGTAGCGGTCCTGCTGGTCGAAGGTGCGCAGGTAGGCCTGGACCTCCGCCATCGTCTTGCCGGACTTCAGCTGGTTGTCGACCCACACGGCGAGGGCGTCGCGCACGAGCGCCTTGGACGTGGGGCAGACGATGCTGCCGCAGTAGTTGCGACCGTAGAGGGCCTCGTTGAAGGGCACCTTGACCCACTCGGTGACGTCGCCCTCGACGGAGTAGCGCCCCGAGGACTGCCGCTCGTAGTACTTCGCCATCCGGTTGAAGTACATGTCCTGGTAGTGCGCCCGGTCGTAGTTCGCCTGCCACAGCGTCGAGTTGTCGACGGAGCGGTCCGGCGCAGGGATCTCGTTGTGGCGCGGGCCGGTGACGTCGGTGGCGCTGCCGTCCGGCGGCGGTCCCTGGAAGATCGGGTTGGGGTACTGCTGGTCCCCGAACTCGACGATGACGACGAAGATCTTGTCCGTGCCCTCGCGCTCGAGCTGCACGTACTGTCCCTTGCCCTGGATGCCGCCGACCTTGGCGACCTTGCCCTGGGCCGTGGGGTCACCCTTGACCCGGGCCTGGAGGGCCTTCTGCCGCGCGGCGTCCTGTCGGACGGCGAGCGGCGAGCGGAGGTTGTCGGCGTTGGTGTTGCCGACGGACTTCTGGTTGCCGGATGACCCGGTGTTCGGTGCGGCCTGGACCGGCGACGCGGCGAGCGCGCCGGCGACCAGGGCGCCGGTGGCGACGATGCCGACGACGGCCCGCCGCCCCATGTGCACTGTGTGCCTCACGAGACTTCCCCTTGGTGTGAGTTGTGTATCCCGTGTCGCCGGACCCCCGAGGGGCGACGCCCCAGTCAAAGCCCGGTGCGTCCGCGGGCGAGATCACGGTCGGGGTTGTTACCGATTCGTGACCTTCGGGAGGGTATGGAGCCCTTGCACCACTCGTCCCAGCGACCGCCCAGCGACCGCCCAGCGACCGCCCGGCGGTCGCTCAGAAGGTGACGAAGGTGCGGCGGGCGAGGAAGAAGCCGTGCTGGTGGGCCTGGTCGACGCACGTGACGCCGGACTCCTCGCTGACGCACTGCACAGGGCCCGGCGCCGACGTGCGCGACCCGTACTCGAGCTTGGGAGCGTCCGCGCGGGTGACGGTGTCGCCGTTGCACACCGGGACCGCCCCGCCGGCGGTCAGCTCGATGCGCCCGATGTCGGCCGCGCCGCCCGGCTTGCACGTCCCCGCGCTCGGGGGCGTGACGCGTCCCTCGACCACCTCGCACGCCGGCGCCGGAGCGCCACCGGTGACGACGCACCGCAGGTTGCCGCTCGGGCTGACGAACGCCGAGGTGACGCCGCCCGCCGGCTTGGCGCCGGCGACCCGGGCCGCGGCCTCGGCGAAGGAGTGCGGGGCGCCGCGCTGCGCGCCGGCGGCGAGGGCAGTGGGGACCGCGGTCGACGACGGCGCGGTCTGGGTCGGTACCGGGGTCTCGGTGGCCGGGCTGCTCGGCGCGGGCGTGCTCGGCGGGTCGACGAGGACCGTCACGGTCTTGGGCGCCGACGGGATGTCGGTGACGCCGCAGCCGGCGAGCAGGAGGGCCACGAGGGCCGTGCCGATGCCGAACGCGGCGCGCGCCGCGGGGCGCGCGCCGACCGCGGCACCGCGGGCGGGAGGGGTCGACCGGCCGTGCATGCGCCCGAGTCTGGCACGCCGCCCGCCGCCCCGCCTCCGCGGCGACGTGACCCGTCGTCGCCCGGGCGGCGGCCGGCGTCGGGGACGCCGAGGTCGGTGACCTACCCTTGGGAGGTGCTCCGCCGACTGCTCACCCCACGCTGGGTGGCCTCCCTCGCGGGCCTGCTCGTCGTCGTCGCGGCGTGTGTCCTGCTCGGGATGTGGCAGCTCGGCGTCGCCCGCGACAACGGTCGACAGGACGCCATCGCCGCCGCTGCGACGATGACCCGCGAGCCCCTCGCGGACGTCACCGCACCGCACCGCGCCTTCCCGCCGGAGCTGTCCAACCGCCCCGTCACCGTCACCGGCCGCTACGACGCGTCCCGCTCGTTCGTCGTCGTCGACCGACGCCTCGGCGACCGCAGCGGCTCGTGGGTCGTCACCCCGCTCGACACCGGGGCCGGCACCGTGGCGGTGCTGCGTGGCTTCGTCGCCGGCGCCCCGGGCGCGGCCCCGACGCCGCCGGCCGGGCCCGTCACGGTCCTGGGCACGCTCGGCCCGGGGGAGTCCCCCCGCACCGGCGACCCCCTGCAGGGAGAGCAGCGACGCTCGATCGACCTCGCCGAGCTCGTCAACGAGTGGCCCGGCGACCTCTACGACGCCGTCGTCTTCGCCTCGGCCGAGCACGCGGGCACCGACGCGTCGGGCGCCACCCTGACCGACGCCGCCCTCACCCGCGTCCCGCCACCGACGCTCGACACCCCGCTCAACCTGCGCAACGCGGCCTACGCCGTGCAGTGGTGGGTCTTCGGCGTCTTCGCGATCTGGATGTTCTGGAAGATGCTCCGCGCCGAGGAGGACGCGGACGAGGACGTCGCCCCCGCAGCCCCGGCCTCCCCGATCCCCAGCACGACCGACAGCACGACCGACAGCACGACCGACAGCACGACCGACAGCACGACCGACAGCACGACCGACAGCACGAGAGAGAGCGCCACGACGTGAGCACCTACCCGCAGGCCCTCGCCAAGCCGAAGCAGATCCGCTCGGCCCTGTCCGCCTACCGCGTCCTCGCGATCGTCGCCGGCATCGCGCTGTTCGTGCTCATCCTCGAGATGGTCATGAAGTACGCGCTGCACCAGACGAACGTGCTGACGCAGTACTGGAGCCCGATCCACGGCGTCATCTACATGGGCTACGCGGCGTCGGTCGCCAACCTCGGCCTCAAGGTCGGGTGGAGCCCGCTGCGCATCATCCGCAACCTCCTCGCCGGGTTCGTGCCCGTCCTGCCGTGGGTGGCCGAGCGCCGCAACACGGCCGAGATCGAGGGGATGCTCGCCCGGACCTATGCCGCGGGTGACGGCGCGCACGCGGACGCCGGGGCCTGAGCGGGTCCGGAGCCCCTGACGCGAGCCACTAGGCTGTCCGCGTGACCGACGCGCACGACCTGCAGAGCCATCCCGTCCTCGTCGTCGACTTCGGCGCCCAGTACGCCCAGCTCATCGCCCGCCGGGTGCGTGAGGCGAACGTGTACAGCGAGGTCGTGCCGCACTCCATGGCGGTGAGCGACATGCTCGCCAAGGAGCCGGCGGCGATCATCCTGTCCGGCGGCCCGAGCTCGGTCTACGAGGACGGCGCCCCGCGGCTCGACCCGGCGCTGCTCGAGGCCGGCGTCCCGGTCTTCGGCATGTGCTACGGCTTCCAGTCGATGGCCCAGGCCCTCGGCGGCACCGTCGCCCGCACGGGCGCCCGCGAGTACGGCAAGACCAACGCCGCCATCAGCGGCACCGGCTCGACGCTCTTCTCCGGTCAGCCGGCGAGCCAGGTCGTCTGGATGTCGCACGGCGACTCCGTCACGGAGGCCCCGCAGGGCTCCGCCGTCACGGCCTCGACCGCCGGCACGCCGGTGGCCGCCATCGAGGACGACGCGCGTCGCCTCTACGGCGTCCAGTGGCACCCCGAGGTGCTGCACTCCGAGCAGGGCCAGCGCGTCCTCGAGAACTTCCTCTGGAAGGGCGCCGGCATCGCCCCCGAGTGGACCGCCTCGAACGTCGTCGACGACCTCGTCGAGTCCGTCCGCGAGCAGGTCGGGCAGGACCGCGTCCTCTGCGCCCTCTCCGGTGGCGTCGACTCCTCCGTCGCGGCAGCCCTCGTGCAGAAGGCGGTCGGCGACCAGCTGACGTGCGTCTTCGTCGACCACGGCCTGCTCCGTGAGGGCGAGGCCGAGCAGGTCGAGAAGGACTTCGTCGAGGCCACCGGCGTCGACCTCGTCGTCGTCGACGCGCGCGAGCGCTTCCTCGACGCGCTCGCCGGGGTCACCGACCCCGAGACGAAGCGCAAGATCATCGGCGAGCAGTTCATCCGCGTCTTCGAGCAGGCCGCGCGCGACGTCGTCCACGACCGCGGCGACGAGGAGCACCCCGTCAAGTGGCTCGTCCAGGGCACGCTCTACCCCGACGTCGTCGAGTCGGGCGGCGGTGAGGGCGCGGCCAACATCAAGAGCCACCACAACGTCGGCGGCCTGCCCGACGACCTCCAGTTCTCCCTCATCGAGCCGCTGCGCACCCTCTTCAAGGACGAGGTCCGCCAGGTCGGCCTCGAGCTCGGCGTGCCCGAGGTCATCGTGTGGCGCCAGCCGTTCCCCGGTCCGGGCCTCGGCATCCGCATCATCGGGGCCGTCGACGCCGAGCGCCTCGCGGTGCTGCGCCGGGCCGACGCCATCGCCCGCGAGGAGCTGACGAAGGCCGGACTCGACCGAGACATCTGGCAGTGCCCCGTCGTGCTGCTCGCCGACGTCCGGTCGGTCGGCGTCCAGGGCGACGGCCGCACCTACGGGCACCCCGTGGTGCTGCGGCCGGTCGCATCCGAGGACGCCATGACCGCCGACTGGGCACGGGTGCCCTACGACGTCCTCGCCACGATCTCGACCCGCATCACCAACGAGGTCGAAGAGGTCAACCGCGTCGTCCTCGACGTCACGAGCAAGCCGCCGGGCACCATCGAGTGGGAGTGACCGGCGCGGGCCGTGACGGCCCGCGGCGAGACCCGTGGGCGGTGACGGTGCCGCTGGTGCTCCTCGTCGCGCTCGTGGCGCTGACCGTCGGCGTCGTGCGCGAGGGGCGGGTCTACCGCCTCGACGACGCCGTCCTGGCCCTGACGCCGGGAGAGACCGGCGGGCCCACGCTGCCCCATGTGCTGGCCTTCCTCGTCGTCGACCTCGCGACCCCTGCCGTCGGCGTCGCGGTCGTCCTGCTCGTCGCCACCTGGCTGTCCTGGCGACGCAGGTCACCCGCGCCCGTCGTGGTCGCGGTCCCGGCGATCGTGCTGCTGACGACCACGGTGCTCGTCGGCAAGGCCGTCATCGACCGCGCGGCACCGGGCTTCGACGCCGTCGTCGTGCACGACGGGTCCTACCCGTCCGGGCACACGGCCACGGCTCTCGTGTGCGCCGGCGTGCTCGCCGAGATCGTGTCACGGCTACGGCCCCACCGGCGCCGCGCGGCGTGGACCGCGGCCGCCGTCTGGACCCTGCTCGTCGTGCTCGGCCTGCTCTGGCTGCACTTCCACTGGCTCAGCGACGTCGTCGGGTCGGTGCTGCTCGGCTCGCTCGTCCTGTGGCTGCTGCTGCGCTGGCCGTGGCGGCTCGGCGAGCGGATCGCCCGACACTAGGGTGGAGCCCATGTGTGGAATCAGCGGGCATCTCGGGGCTGACGGCGACGGCGACCTCGTGCGGCGGATGGCCGACTGCGGTCACGGCACCAACGGCACCCAGGGCAGCGACGTCACGGTCCTCGAATCCGGCGGCGTCGCGCTCGCGCTGCGCGCGATCGGCGGGGCGCCGAAGGACACGTCCGACGCGTCCGTCGCCCGTACGCCCACGGGGCGCCACACCCTCCTGCTCGACGGCGACCTGCTCGACACCGCCGACGTCCGCTCCGAGCTGACGACGCTCGGGCACGACCTCGCCTCCGGCTCCGACGCCGAGGTCGCCCTCGGCGCGTGGGTCGAGTGGGGCCCCTCGGGCCTGGACCGGCTGCGCGGCGAGTTCGCCGTCGTCGTGTGGGACGCCGAGACCGGCACCCTGTCGGCGGCGCGCGACCCGTTCGGCACGCGGCCGCTGCACGTGTGCCGCGTCGACGACGGTTGGCTCGTGTCGAGCGACATCCGTGGCATCCTCGCCAGCGGCCGCTACGACAAGCGGCCGAACGACCGCGCCATCTACCGCTACCTGCGCTTTCGGGTCCACGACGACGGCGCCGACACCTTCTTCGCCGGCATCGAGCGCGTCCTGCCCGGCCAGGTCGTGACGCTGCGCGCCGACGCCACGAGCGCCGAGCGCACCGGCTGGTCGCGACTGCGCGCCGAGCTCGAGGACGCCGCACGGTCGCCGCGCCCCTGGTCGCCCGAGCTGGCGACCCGGCTGCGCGAGCACCTGTCCACGGCGGTGCGCCGCCGGGTCGGCTCCGACGGCCGCGTCGGCACGACACTGTCCGGGGGCATCGGCTCGGCCGCTCTCACCGCGCTGCTCGCCGGCAACGACGGCCGCACCGGCCTGGCGCCCGACGGCATCGACGCGTGGACCGCCGCCTACCCCGACACCGCCGCCGACGAGACCGCTCACGTCGCAGCCGTGCTCGCGGCCGTCGGCGCGCGCGTCGACGCCCACCGCGTCGAGCCCACGTCGGCCGAGTTCAAGAAGGACATGCGCGAGCTGGTCCGGGCCCAGGAGGAGCCGATCGGCTCGTCCGGCGCGTACACCCAGTACCGGCTGCTGCGTGAGGCCGCCGGCGTCGACGGCACCGTCCTCGACGGCACCGGCACCGACGAGCTGCTCGCCGGCTTCGGCGCGCACCACCTCGTGCACCTGCGCGAGCTGCGGGCGTCCGACGCGCGCGCCGCGGCGTCCGAGCTCGGACGGTCCGCCGAGGTGCTGCTGCGTCGTGGCCGCCCGCTCGTGACCGATCGGCTGCGCCGGCGCCGCCGGATCCCGGTCGAGTCGCTGCTGTCGCCCGCGTTCGTCGCGGCGAACGCGTCGGAGCAGTTCGTCTCCGAGGACTCGAGCCTGCGCGCGCGGCTCCTCGACGACCTGCTGCGCGGATCGCTGCCGGCGCGCCTGCGCGTCGCCGACCGGAACGCCCGCGCCACCGGGGTGCCGGTGCGGATGCCGTTCGTCGACCGCGACCTCGCCCGGTTCGTCTTCTCGCTGCCCGACGAGGCGTTCGTCACCGGCGGCGTCGGCAAGCGGGTGCTGCGCGAGTCGGTCCGCGGGCTCGTGCCCGACTCCGTGCTCGACCGCCGCGACAAGGTCGGGGCCGTCACGCCGCAGAGCGAGTGGTTCATGGTGCTGAAGAACCACATCTACGGCGAGTTCCTGTCCGAGTCGTTCGCGAACCGTCCCTACGTCGACCAGACCGCCGTGCTCGAGGCCTTCGAGGGCTGGATCAAGGGCACGAACACCGTCGACTCCGACACGATCTGGCGCCTGCTCAACCTCGAGCTGTGGCTCCAGGAGTTCTTCGACGAGCGCGAGCCGGAGCCCGAGGGCGAGCCACGCGTCAAGACCGACTACGAGCCGAACGCCCGCAAGCAGCTCGACCTCACCACCGACGACGGCACGCCCGTGCGCCGCTACCCGCTGCGCACCGAGCTGTTCACCCGCGAGGACCCGCTCGTCGACAAGGCGCTGTCCTACGTCACGCGCTTCTTCGACGGCCTGCCGGCCGCGGGGGACGAGCACGCCGCCGCGACCACCGGCCGCTGGTACTACTTCATCTCCGAGAAGATCGTCGCCATCACCCAGGGCCGCTCGTACTTCATCTGGGACATCAAGGTCGGCCGCTCGGCACGCGTGCTGTCCCGCTACGTCACGCGCACCCCCGCCGGTATCGGGCTCGGCTCGCCGTTCACGATGCAGCTGGCCATCGAGGAGGCCGGCCTGCCGCGCGTGGTCTTCGCTGCCGCAGGCGGATTCGTCGGCAAGCTGATCGGGCGCAAGGGCCTGTTCTACGACCTCGTCGGCGGCGACATCCGCGCCATCGACGGGCCGACCGAGTACTCGGTGTACCCGGCGAACGTGTCGGCCAAGCTCGGCCCGAAGGACCCCGACGAGGTCGCCGCGCGCATCTCGGCCGCGATCCGCGAGCGGGTGCCCGAGCCGTGGCGCTCGACCTTCGGTGGCACGGTCGTCATGGACGCCAACGACATCGGCCGCAACGTGCTCGGCAAGGACGCCCCCGGCTCCAAGGAGCGCTACGAGCTGATGTTCGCCGACAACCCGCTCGGCCAGGGCTCGGAGCAGACCCCGATGGCGGTCGTCTTCGAGCGCCCCACCGACGCCTGACGCGTCGGGCGTCGGAGGTCTTCGCCCCACCGGCGACCGTTGGTCGCCGGTGGGCCGTGAAAAGCGTCGCGACACGCCGGGGAGGGGCGACGCGGTGACCAACGGTCGTCCGGCGGCGTCCCGACGCCGGCGCGTCACGGACGCGGTGGCGTCGGGTCGGCCTGTGCCGCAGGCGTGCCCGCGGTGTGGGGGACGAGCGCGAACGCGCCCTCCTCCTCCTGCGCGTTGTGCAGGCGACACACGGCGTAGAGGCCGTAGAGCAGCCGACGCAGCTCGGTGACGTCCTCGGGACGGACGCGTCCCGCGTCGGTGACGTCGTCGAGGAGGCGGCGCAGCCGTCCGACCTGCTGCTCGATCTCGGCGTGCGTGCGGCGCAACCCGCGCGCGGCCGGCGCCCCCAGGGCCCGCGTCACGATCGGCATCAGCTCGTCCTCGTCGGCCCGCTCGTGCGGCACGAGGTCGCGCTCGAGGCGCGCGAGCAGGGCGACGACCGGCGCGATGTCGGGGTCGTGGCGGTCGAGCCCGTCGGCGACGGTACGGATCGACTCGACGGCCACCAGTGCCACCTCGTGCCTCTCGCGCAGCCGCCGCGCGGTCGCGACGTCGGCGTCGGACATCGACACGGTGTGCATCCGCCCCGGCAGCAGCACCCGCAGCGCGATGGCGATCGCGAGCACGTCGATGGCCTCCTGGAGCACCGCGCCGGCGGCCGGCGCCAGCAGTCCCGCCGCCGCCGCGCCCATCGCCACGACCGACAGCCCCATCCCGACGACCACGGCCTCGAGGGCGATCCGCCGCGACCGGCGCGCGATGAGGATGGCGTCGGCGAGCCGGTCGACACGGTCGACGGTGAGCACGACGTCGGCGGCCTCCGAGGACGCCGTGGCGCCCCGGGCCGCGAGCGCGACGCCGACACCGGCCGCCGCCAGCGCCGGGGCGTCGTTGACGCCGTCACCGACCATGATGGTGCGGGCGTGCGCCGACTCGTCGCGGATCGCCGCGAGCTTGGCAGCGGGGTCGTGGTCGGCGAGCACGGCGTCGACGCCGACCACCCGCCCGACGGTCTCGGCGACGTCGTGCCGGTCACCGGTCACGAGGACCGTCCGCTCGATGCCGGCCTCGTGCAGCGCCGTGAGCATCCGTGGGGCGTCCTCGCGGATCGGGTCCTCGAGGAGGAACACGCCGGCCGGCCTGCCGTCGACCGACGCGAACACCGTGAGGCAGCCGTCGAGGGTGGCCCGGCGCCGGGCCTGGGCCACCCAGCCCGGCACGTCTTCGCCGACGGTCCACGACGCCTTGCCGAGCCGCACGACGTGGTCCTCGACGCGTCCCTCGAGCCCGTAGCCGTGCACCTCGCGGACATCGGTCGGCAGGGTCAGCGGCAGGCCGCGGGCCCGGGCCGCGCCGACGACCGCGCTCGCGAGCGGGTGCGGCGACACCTGGTCGAGCGACGCGGCGAGCCGGACGACATCGGCCTGCGCCGACGCGTCGGTGCCGGCTCCCGACTCCGGCGGCGGCACGACCACCGACGTCACCTCCGGGCGGCCGTGCGTCAGGGTGCCGGTCTTGTCGAAGAGCATGACCTGCCCGGCCGCGAGTCCCTCGAGCGCGGCACCGCCCTTGACGACGACGCCGATCCGCGCGGCCCGCGACACCCCCGACATGACCGCCACGGGCGCCGCGAGCAGCAGCGGGCACGGCGTCGCGACGACGAGCACTGCCACGGCCCGCACGGGCGTCCCGCCGAGCCACCACGCGAGGCCGGCGACCAGCAGCGTGAACGGCACGAAGAGGGCAGCGAAGCGGTCCGCCGTGCGCACGAGCGGTGCCGAGGCGGCCTGCGCCTGCTCGACGAGGCGGACCACGTGGGCGTAGGTCGAGTCGGCCGCGAGGGTGGTCGCCACGAGGTCGACCGGCGGGCCGGCGTTGACGACGCCGCTGCGGACGTCGTCGCCGGCAGGGTGCTCGACCGGCATCGGCTCGCCGGTCAGGGCCGACTCGTCGAGGCTCGCGGGACCGAGCACCCGGCCGTCGACCGGGACGACCTCCCCGGTGCCCACGACGAGCACGTCGCCGCGCAGCACCTGCTCGACCGGCACGACGTCGACCGCGGTGGCCCCGCGGCGGCGGGCGGTGCGGGGCGTGCGCTCGACGAGCAGGCGCAGGTCGCGGTCGGCCCGCGCGGCGGCCCGCGCCTCGAGCAGCTGCCCGCTCGCGAGCATGAGGGTGATCATCGCGCCGGCGAAGGTCTCACCGACCCAGAGGGCGCCCGCCAGGGCGAGGACGGCCACGACGTCGACGCTGGCGCGCCGCGCGACCAGGGCCCGGGCCGTCGTCCAGCAGGACACGACGAGGCCGAGGACCGTCGCGGCGAGCCACAGCGCGCGCGCCACCTCGGCCCACGCGTCGTTCCCGCTGCGCAGCCCGGCGACGGCGACGATGGCACCGCCGCCCAGCAGGCCCGCGGAGGCGAGGAAGAAGAGCGTGGGTACGCGTCGACGCCACCTCACCCCTCCATCATCGTGCTGCCGCGACGCCGTGGCCGGCGTCCGCGACAGGACTCACACCGCCCGCGTCGGCGCACGGGTGGAGCGGTGGCGCGGCGTCAGTCGTGGCCGTCAGTCGAGGCCGTCGAAGACGTCGCGTCGCACGGGGCTGCCCGGCGGCAGCGACCGGTCGACGAACCACTCCCGACCGAAGACGAGGTCGTAGATCGGGCGGGGGATGCGCAGGAACGCGGCAAGCGTGCGGTCGGCGCCGCCGTCGGCGCTCGCCTGGGAGGCGTGGGCGCGCATCGACGCGCGCTTGGCCGCGATGTGCCGGCGGACGCTGATGCGGTGGGTGATCTCGCTGCGGGCCGAGAACGCCCGGTCGAAGCTCGAGCGGTCGAACTCCGGCGGGAACCGGTAGACCTTCGCGGCGAGGTCGATGGCCCGGCAGATGGTGTCGCGGGGCACCGTCGCCTCGAGCACCGTCGGCGTGCCGGCGATCTCGGCGGCGCGGGCCCCGACCTCGTGGACCTTCTTGTGGTCGGGGTGGCCGTACCCGCCGTTCGGCTCGTAGTGCAGCAGGACGTCGGCGTCCTCCTCGCGCAGGATCGCGGCCAGGCGCGTCGCGGCCTCCTCGACGTCGGCGCGCACGAACCGCGTCGCTCCCGGCGGGTCGGGGGCGACGTCCGGGCCGAGGCCGCTGTCGGCGTACCCGAGGTGCTCGACGCGGGCGACGCCGAGGGCGCGGGCGCTCGTGCGCAGCTCGTCCATGCGGGTGGCGGCGAGCCGGCCCTCGCCCGTGAACTCGCTCGCGGCGAGACCGAGCTCGCCGTCGGTGGCCACGACGACGACGACGCGGTGCCCCTCGGCGGCGGCGCGCGCCATCGTGCCCGAGGTGAGCAGGGCCTCGTCGTCGGGGTGGGCGTGGAAGGCGACCAGAGTGTGCGGCATCGGCCCCATCTTGGCCCATGACAGAGTGTGACCCGTGAAGGTGGCGCTGCTCTCCGACTGTTACCTGCCGCGGCTCGGCGGCATCGAGGTGCAGACCCACGACCTCGCCCAGCAGCTGCTCGCGCTCGGCCACGAGGTCGAGGCGTTCACCGCCACCCGGGGCCCCGAGGGGCAGATGCACGGCGAGGTCACCGTCGTCGACGGCGTCCCCGTGCACCGCCTCGCCGCCCGGATGCCGTGGGAGCTGCCCGTCAACCCGTGGGCCCCCAAGGAGCTGCGCCGCCGGCTCGTCGAGGGCGGCTTCGACGTCGCGCACGTCCAGACCGGCGTCGTGTCCCCGTTCGCGTGGGACTGCACGCGCGTCACCGTGGGCCTCGGCCTGCCGACGGCGATGACGTGGCACTGCATGCTGGCCGGCGTCGCGCCCGTCTTCGACGCGGCCCGGTTCGTCCGGCGGTGGGCCGCCCGCGGCGTCGCGATGTCGGCGGTGTCCGACGTGGCGGCCGAGCCGCTGCGCCGCCTCGTCGGCGACGGCGTTCACGTCGGGGTGCTGCCCAACGGCATCGACGTCGCCCGATGGGCCGTCGGCGTCCCGGGCGAGCGGGCGCCCGGCCCGCTGCGCCTCGTCACCGCGATGCGCCTCGCCGCCCGGAAGCGGCCTGCCGCGCTCGTCGCACTCGTCGAGCGCGCCGCTGCCCTCGCCGGTCCCGGCTCCCTCGAGCTGACGGTGCTCGGTGAGGGGCCCGACCGCGGTCGCGTCGAGAGGTACGTGCGCGATCACGGCCTCGACTGGGTGCACCTGCCCGGACGCGTCAGCCGCGACGAGGTGCGCGAGCGCTACGCCGCCTCCGACGTCTACCTGTCGCCGGCGCGACTGGAGTCGTTCGGCATCGCCGCCCTCGAGGCCCGCACCGTGGGGCTGCCCGTCATCGGCCGGCAGGGCTCCGGCGTCGGCGAGTTCGTCACCGACGGTGTCAACGGACGCGTCGTCGACAGCGACGACGCCATGGCCCTCGCGATCGCCGACCTCGCGCGCGACCCCGCCGAGGTGGCGCGGATGCGGGCCCGCAACCTCGCCGAGCCTCCCGTGCAGGAGTGGTCGCGGGTGGCCCGGCTCGCGGTGTCCGAGTACGAGCGCGCCGTCGGGCTGGTGCGCCGGTGAGGACCAACGTGCCGGGAGGCATCCGCGTCGTCGCGCTCGCGGCGTCGGGGGAGCGGGTGGCGTCGGAGCCGCTGCACCACGGCGCCGACCCGGTCCACGTGCTCGGCCTGGCCGGGTGGGCCGTCGACGCGCCCCTCGCCTCGTCGATGGCGGACGACGGCGCGCTCGAGATCGCCTACCGCACAAGCCCGCTCGTCGGTGAGGTGCCGCCGCCGGCGACCGTCTTCCGCGACCCCGACGTGCGCGTGGGCGACGCCGCCGTGCCGCACCAGCGCGTCGCCGCGTACGCCGTCGTCACGAGCGCGCGGGGCGTGCTGCTCACCGAGTTCACCAACCTCACCAACGTCGAGGGGGAGTGGGGCCTGCCCGGCGGCGGCCTCGACGAGGGCGAGGCGCCGGTCGACGGCCTGCACCGCGAGGTGTGGGAGGAGACCGGCCAGCGCGTCGAGCTCGGCGACCTTGTGGCCGTGCAGTCCTCGCACTGGTTCGGACGCGCGCCCTCCGGCGTCGTCGAGGACTTCCACGCCGTGCGCATCGTCTACGCGGCCACGTGCCCGTCGCCCGGCGACCCCGTCGTCCACGACATCGGCGGTACGACGGCCGACGCGCGGTGGTTCGCGCCGCACGAGATCGACGCCGTGCCCCTGACCCGGTCCTGGCGCCGGCTCGACGCGCTGCGGGCCCTCGCGCAGCGCGACTACGACGCTCCGTAGGATGACCGCCATGGACCTCGTCTACAACCTCCTCGTCGTGCTCCACCTGCTCGGCATGGCCGCCATCGTCGGCGGCTGGATCGCCGTCCGCACGGGGCGCACGGTCATCGCACCGATCGTGTGGGGAGCCCGGGCCCAGATCGTCACCGGTGTCCTGCTCGTCGGCATCGCCGAGGCGCTCAAGGACGAGGAGCACCACATCAACAACACGAAGATCGCCGTCAAGCTCGTCATCGCGCTCGTCGTGGCCGCGATGGCCGAGATCGGCCACGCCCGCTCCAAGCGCGGCGAGGACGCCGGCACCTTCCTCGACATCGCGGGCGGCGGGGCGGTCGTCAACGTCGCCGTCGCGGCGCTGTGGGTGTGACCACCCACTGCTGAAGCGGAGGTACTCAGGATGCGTTGGGACGCAGGCGTCCTCGCGGGCGTCCTCATCGGGCTCGTGTGGCTGGTGGCCGGCACGGTGCTCGTCGTCGTCGGCCGCCGGCGGCGTCGCGCGGCCGCAGCACAGGGGGCCGAGGGCGCGGGCAACGTCGCCATCATCGGCATCTTCCTGCTCGTCGTCGGCGCGCTGACCTGGTTCGCGACACTCCTGCTCTCCGTCGTCCCCGGCTGACCGCACTTCGCCAGCCCGTTCAGGATGACGACCATCATCGGGTCGTTCGGCGCCGGCGCGTGTTCGGGGTGGCCTCGGGATGGCGTTCGTGGTCGTCATCCTGAACGGCTTGGGCGGCTGTGGATGACGCGCTCGCCGCCTCTGTCGACGGGCCACAGTCGACGTCATGCCCAGTGCCGCTCCTCTGGTCCGATTCGTCACTGCTCTCGGCGGAGTCGCCAGGAGAGGTGAGCTGACGCCGCGGTTCACGGGTCGCGAGATCTCGGCCGCCGTCCGTGAGGGCAATCTCGTGCGCGACGCGCCGGGCCACTACGCCGTGCCTACCGCCGAGGCTGCCCGTCGGGCGGTTCGCCGTGTCAACGGCGTCGCGGTCGGCCGAAGCGCCGCGGCCGTGTGGCGACTGCCGCTCAAGACCCAGCCGACACGGCCGGAGGTTGCCGTACCTCGTGGCCGACGGGTCCGGCCGGAAGACCAGCGGGCATGTCAGGTGCACTGGCGAGCCCTCGGCCCGCACGAGGTCCACGACGGAGAGGTGACGACGCCGCTGCGCACCGTCATCGACTGCGCGAGGACGCTGCCCTTCGACGAAGCCCTGGCGGTCGCCGACTCGGCGCTGCGAGCGCGTCGGGTGACTCGCGCCGACCTGCTTCAGGCGGCGCAGGCCGTGCCGCGCTCTGGTCGTGCGGCCGCTCTGCGCGTCGCGAAGGAGGCCAGTGGCAAGGCGGCCAACCCGTTCGAGTCGGTGCTGCGCGCGATCTCGCTCGATGTCGCCGGGCTGCACCTCGTTCCGCAGGCGCCGATCGTCAGTGCCGGACGCACCATCCATCCGGACCTGAGCGACGCCGGTCTGCGCATCGTCGTCGAGGGCGACAGCCACGAGTTCCACACCAACCCGCGGCAGATCGACATCGACTGCGAGCGCTACGACGAGCTGACCCTCGACGGATGGCTCGTGCTGCGGTTCTCGCACCGTCAGGCGATGGCCCGGCAGGACTGGGTCCGGGCCACCATGGCGCGCGCCAGAGTGTTCCGGATGACGACCACCATCGCTCCGCTGAGCACGGGTCGTGCGGGGACGCGTCGCGCTGGGTGATTGGTGGTCGTCATCCCGAACCGCGGTGGATGTTCGGGGTGGTGGCGGGCCCTGCCGGCGCGGGGGAGGTGGGTCAGGAGGCGTCGTGGACGAGGTCGCCGGCGATGCGGGTCTGGAGCACCCGGGTGTCACGGATCGCGGCCGGCTCGGTGTGCTCGAGCGCCCACGGGTCGCGGTCGAGGCAGACGAGGTCGGCGAGCTGCCCCGGCGCCAGACGACCGACGTCGGTGCGCCCGACCGACGCGTGCGCCGCGACGGTGAACGCGTGCACCGCCTCGTCGAGGGTGACCCGCTCCTCGGCTCGCCAGCCGCCGACCGGGTACCCGTCGGCACGCTGGCGCGTCACGGCGGCGTGCAGCCCCCAGAAGGGGTTCGGGTCCTCGACCGGTGCGTCCGACCCGAACGCCACGGCCACCCCGGCGTCGAGGAACGTGCGCCACGCGTAGGAGGCGAGCCGCCGCGGGCCGATGATGGCGTCGGCGAGGTCGAGGTCGGCCGTGCAGTGGCTCGGCTGCATCGAGGCCACGACGCCGAGCGCCCGGAACCGCGGCACGTCGACCGGGCGCACGTGCTGGGCGTGCTCGACCCGCAGCAGGGCGTCGGCACCGACGCCACCGGACGCGCGGACGGCTTCGAACGTGTCGAGGACGAGCCGGTTGGCCTCGTCGCCGATGGCGTGCGTCGCCACATCGAGCCCCGACCGCACGGCGAGCAGCGTCCGCTCGAGCAGCACGTCGTGCGGCATGGCCGCGATGCCGCAGCCCTCGTGGCCGACGAACGGCTCGGTCATGTGCGCGGTGTGCGACCCGAGCGCGCCGTCGCTGAAGAACTTGACCGGACCGACGCGGAACACGTCGTCGCCCTGGCCCGACCGGCGCCCCTGGGCGATGGCCGCCTCCAGGTCGCCGTCGCGCGTGCACTTGGTGACGCGCAGCCGCAGCGCGGCGTCGGCGTGCATCGCGGCGTAGGCGTCGCGGGCGTCCTCGCCGTCGATGTCGGTGATGCTCGTGAGGCCGACCGACAGCAGCCGCCGCTGGCACCGCTCGAGCCACGGCCGCAGCGGTCCCTCGTCGTGGTCGATGACGAGCAGCAGCTCCTGGGCCTTCTCGCGCAGGATGCCGGTGGGCTCGCCGTCGGCGTCCCGGTCGATCTCGCCGCCGACGGGATCGGGGGTGTCGCGGGTGATGCCCGCGGCGCGAAGCGTCGCCGTGTTGGCCCAGAGGGTGTGCCCGTCGACGCTCGCCAGCGCGGCGAGGCGGCCTTCCGTGACCGAGTCGAGGGCGCGTCGGTCGGGCTGGACCGGCACGTCCCACACGTTGTGGTTCCAGCGCCCGCTGTGCAGCCCGGCCCCGGGCGGGAGCGTCGACGCGTGGGCCGCGATGCGTCCGAGCGCCTCCTCGAGCGACGTGGCGTCGCGCAGGTCGACCGAGGCCATGTCGCGGGACAGCCACTCGGTGTGCACGTGGGCGTCGTGCAGGCCCGGCATGACGACGGCGCCGGGAAGGTCGACGACCTCGCACGAGCCGGTACCGCCGGCCTCGCGGGCGTCGGGGCCGACGGCCACGACGCGGCCGTCCTCGACGAGCAGCGCGTCGGTCCACGGCGAGTCGCCACCGGCTGGGACGCCGGTCCAGATGCGGTCGTGGCGCAGGAGGACCCGGGTCACCGGCCTGGCACCAGGACGAGCTTGCCCGTGGTGCGGCGGCCCTCGAGCGCCTCGTACGCGTCGGCGACCTCGCCGAACGGGTACCGGCCGCCGATCTCGAGCTTGAGCGAGCCGTCGGCGATGGCGCCGAGCACCTCGCCGGCCCGCCACTCGTACTCCTCGCGCGTGGCCACGTAGTGCCCGAGCGTCGGGCGGGTGAGGAAG
Organism: Intrasporangium zincisolvens; assembly: GCF_034724055.1. Taxonomy (NCBI): domain Bacteria; kingdom Bacillati; phylum Actinomycetota; class Actinomycetes; order Micrococcales; family Intrasporangiaceae; genus Intrasporangium; species Intrasporangium zincisolvens. Next base: position 150,469 of record NZ_JAWIIL010000008.1, on the reverse strand, counting down.
AGCGAGCCGCCGGAGTTGAGCCGCTGGATGTCGAAGGGCGGCACCTGCCCGCTGGCCCCGCCGAACAGGACCATCGTGCCGCGCGGGCGCAGGGAGGCGAGCGACGCGTCGAAGGTGGCCTTGCCGACGCCGTCGTAGGCGACGTCGACGCCGCGCCCGGCCGCCGCGCGGATCGCCGCCGCGAGGTCCTCGGGTGCCGAGAACTGCGAGTAGTTGATGACGTGCTGGGCGCCGAGATCCGTTGCGATGGCGAGCTTCTCGTCGGTACCGGCCGTTGCGACGACGGTGGCGCCGCGCTGGGTGACCAACTGCACGAGCAGCTGCCCGACGCCACCGGCGGCCGCGTGCACGAGCGCGACGTCGCCCTCGGACACCGCGAACGTGCTCGTCACGAGGTAGTGCGCGGTGAGGCCCTGGAGCATCGCCGCCGCGGCGACCTCGAGGTCGAGGCCGTCGGGCACGTGGACGAGCGCGCTGGCCGGCTTGTTGACGAGTGTCGACTCGCTGCCGGTCGACTGGCACCACGCGACGCGGTCGCCCGTCGTGAAGCCCTCGACACCGGGGCCGACGGCGACGACCGTGCCCGCGCCCTCCTCCCCGAGGACGAACGGCGTCGGCACGGTGTAGACACCCTGGCGCTTGTAGACGTCGATGAAGTTGACCCCGGCGGCCGCGACCTCGACCTGCACCTCGCCCGGACCTGGCTCGGGCACGTCGTGCTCGCGCAGCTCGAGGACGCTGCGGTCGCCGGGTTCGGTGACGAAGACGCTGGTGGCGGTGGTCATGCTCGCCACCCTACGACCGTCGCCGCCGGGCCCTCGGAGCGGTGGCAGCGGTGCGAGCGGCGGGGGCGGCGGCTCCGATGCGGACGAGCAGGGCCACCTCCTCCTCGAGGGCGGTCAGCAGTGCCTCGGGGTCGGGCACCACCGACTCGTCGGCCATGATGCCGACCCGCAGCGTGTCGTCGTAGGTGACGATGCAGAAGCCGAGCGTGTGGCGCCCCGAGCCGGGCACCCAGCCCAGCACCCCGGCCACGGGGACGCCGGCGAGGTACCGGGCCTGCCGCGGCCCGGCGACGTTGGTCGTGACCCCGATCGCCTTGTCGGCGAAGAAGTCGACGACCCGGCGCTCGAGTGCGGCCGGGAAGCGGCCGATGACGGAGATGAGGGCGAAGGTGAGGGCGGCCTCGGGCGAGGCCTTGAGCCAGTCCATCCGCGCCTTGGACAGGGCGAGGCGACCGAGCGGCGTCGCGTCGCCGCTCGGGAAGCGCAGGAAGACGAGGGCGAACCGGTTGCCGAGCTCGCGCGGCAACGGCTCGTCGAGCGGCCGGACGTTGACGGGCACCATCGTCACGAGGTCGACCGGCGTGCGACCGTGCTCCTGCTGGTAGTGGTGCAGGGCGCCCGCGACGGCGCTCATCAGCACGTCGTTGAGGGTGGCGCCGACGAGCCTGCCGACGCCCTTGAGGCCGGCGAGCGGCAGCGGCTGGGTCCACACCAGACGCTTGCGCCGCCCCGGCAGGCCGCCGACCGCGCTGGCCGGGTTGGTCGTCAGCAGCAGGTCGGAGACGACCTGGCCGGTGCGGAGGGTGACGCCGGCCGCGTCGGTGACAGCGGCACGAGCCCCCTTGGACCGCAGGCGGTTCCAGGCGGAACGCCCGGAGGCGCGGGCCAGCCGCAGGCCCGAGCCGAGGGCCCCGGACGACGCGGGACCGCCGACGGGCAGGGCCGTCAGGTCAGCCGCGGCCGGAGGCCCGACGAGGTCGCCGGGCACGCCGCCGGCGTCCTCGGTCAGCCCGAGCAGCACTCGCGTCAGGGCGATCCCGTCGGCGAGGGCGTGGTGGCTGCGGAACACGAGCGCCGCTCCCGACCCGTGGCCGTCGACGAGGTGGACCTCCCAGAGCGGACGCGTGCGGTCGAACGGACGCGGGAGCTGCTCCTCGACGTAGGCCTGCAGCTCCGCGTCGGCCTCGGCAGCCGTTCCCCGCCCGGAGAGGGTGGCGCGGCGCACGTGCCGCGCGAGGTCGAAGTCCGGGTCGTCCTCCCACCGGTAGCGGCCCAGGACCCGCGCGGACCGCCGGGGCCGCTGGCTGAACACGGGGTAGGGCTCGACGATCCGGGTGCGCAGCACGTCGAGCACGCGGTCCCAGTCGGGCACCGACTCCAGGAGCACGACGGACACGACGACCATGAGGTTGGTCGGACGGTCCATGGTCAGCCAGAGCACGTCGGCCGAGCCCATCCGCCGGGGTGGGCGCCCGGGGCGAGCGGCGGGCCTGCGGGGCGAGCCGGGCCCGCCGGGGCGGGGGCGCGCAGCCATGAGCTAGGCGGTCGCCAGCCGCGTCAGCGCGTCGCCGTCGACGCGGAAGGTGGTCCAGTCGTCGAGGGGGTGCGCCCCGTGCGAGCGGTAGAAGGCGATCGAGGGGGCGTTCCAGTCGAGCACCGTCCACTCCAGACGCGTCCACCCGCGCTCGACGCACGTGGCCGCCAGCTCGGAGAGCAGCGCCGTGCCGATGCCGCCGCCGCGCGCGTCGGGGTCGACGAAGAGGTCCTCGAGCCAGATGCCGGGCTGCCCGGTCCACGTCGAGAAGGTGGTGAACCACAGCGCCATGCCCACGACGGGTCCGTCGGGAAGGACGGCGACGTGCGCCGACGCCACGGGCGCCCCGTCGGCCGGGAAGAGGGCCCGGGTGAACTGCTCGGGCGTCGCGACGGCCGCCTCGGGATCCTTCTCGTAGTGGGCGAGGGCCCGCACGAGGCGCAGCAGCTCGGGCACGTCGTGCGGGTCGGCGGGCCGCACGAGGAAGGTGGGGCACTCCGGGAGCGGCGCGGGGCCGGTGCTCGCACCGCGGTCCTGCTCGGAGGTCTGCTCGGGGGTCATGCACCCATCGTGCCGTGGTCGGGCGGTGTGGGTGGTCCGACGTAGGCTGGGGCCCATCATGAGCACGCTCTTCGACGACCTCCCCATGCCCGGATTCGATCGCGGTGGGGCCGGCACCCCAGCGGCGGCCGGGCGCGCCGGCGAGGTCACCGACAGGGGCGTGCCGACGTGGGCCGAGGCCGCCGCGCAGGGCGGCGTCGCGACGCCGGGCGCGCCGACGCCCCTCGACCCCGACGCGCTCCTCAGAGGGCTCAACCCGGAGCAGCGCGAGGCCGTCGTCCACGAGGGCGGCCCCCTGCTCATCGTGGCCGGCGCCGGCTCGGGCAAGACCCGCGTGCTGACCCACCGCATCGCCTGGCTGCTCGGCGAGCGCGGCGTGCAGCCGGGCCAGGTGCTCGCCATCACGTTCACGAACAAGGCCGCGGCCGAGATGCGCGAGCGCGTCGAGGCCATCGTCGGCCCGCGCGCGCGCGCGATGTGGGTCATGACCTTCCACTCCGCGTGCGTGCGGATCCTGCGGCGCGAGGCCGCCAAGGTCGGCATGAAGTCGACGTTCTCGATCTACGACGCCGCCGACAGCCAGCGCCTCATGGGCCTCGTGCTGCGCGACCTCGACCTCGACCCCAAGCGCTACCCGCCGCGCAGCTTCTCCGCGCAGGTCAGCAACCTCAAGAACGAGCTCATCGACGAGGAGACGTACGCCTCGCAGGTGGCCGAGGGCACCCACTACGACCGCACCGTGTCGCAGGCGTACACGCAGTACCAGCGCCGCCTGCGCCAGGCCAACGCCCTCGACTTCGACGACATCATCATGATGACCGTCAACATCCTGCAGGCCTTCCCCGACGTCGCCGAGTACTACCGGCGCCGGTTCCGGCACGTGCTCGTCGACGAGTACCAGGACACCAACCAGGCGCAGTACCAGCTGATCCGCGAGCTCGTCGGCGAGGTCAAGGGCCCGGAGGGCGCCTACGCCGTGCCGCCGGCCGAGCTGTGCGTCGTCGGCGACTCCGACCAGTCGATCTACGCCTTCCGCGGCGCGACGATCCGCAACATCCTCGAGTTCGAGAAGGACTACCCGGACGCCCGCACCATCCTGCTCGAGCAGAACTACCGCTCCACGCAGCGCATCCTGCGCGCCGCGAACGCGGTCATCGCCCGCAACGAGGGGCGTCGGGCCAAGAACCTCTGGACCGACTCCGGCGACGGCGCGATGATCGTCGGCTACGTCGCCGACAACGAGCACGACGAGGCGGCGTTCGTCGCCAAGCAGATCGACGACCTCGCCGAGCACGGGGTCAAGCCCGGCGACGTCGCCGTGTTCTACCGCACCAACGCGCAGAGCCGCGCCGTCGAGGAGGTCCTCGTGCGGACCGGCCTGCCGTACAAGGTGGTCGGCGGCACGCGCTTCTACGAGCGTCGTGAGATCAAGGACGCCCTCGCCTACCTCCGCGTCGTGTCCAACCCCACCGACACCGTCAACCTGCGCCGCATCCTCAACACGCCCAAGCGGGGCATCGGCGACCGCGCCGAGGCGTGCGTGGCGGCCCTCGCCGAGCGCGAGCGCATCCCGTTCGTCGCGGCGCTCGGCCGGGCCGAGGACGCCCCGGGCATCGCGACCCGCTCGGTCGCTGCGATCCAGGGCTTCACCTCGATGCTCGAGCAGCTGCGGCTCGTCTACGAGAGCGGCGGCGGCATCGCGACGCTCCTCGAGGCCGTCCTCGACCAGAGCGGCTACCTCGCCGAGCTCCGCGCCAGCCAGGACCCGCAGGACGAGACCCGCATCGAGAACCTCGCCGAGCTCGTCGCTGTCGCCCAGGAGTACGACGAGCGCCGGGCCCGCGACGTCGCCGAGGCCGAGGTCACGGGCGAGGCCACCTCGACGCCGGGGCAGCCCGACGCCGAGCCCGAGGACGTCGCCCCGGCGGGCCCGCTCGAGGAGTTCCTCGAGCAGGTCTCGCTGGTGGCCGACGCCGACGAGATCCCGGACGAGCCCGAGGCGCAGGCCCAGGGCGTCGTCACGCTCATGACGCTGCACACGGCCAAGGGTCTCGAGTTCCCGGTCGTCTTCCTCACCGGCATGGAGGACGGCACCTTCCCGCACCTGCGCGCCCTCGGCGACCCGAAGGAGCTCGAGGAGGAGCGCCGGCTCGCCTACGTCGGCATCACCCGCGCCCGCGAGCGGCTCTACCTGACGCGTGCCGCCGTGCGCTCGGCGTGGGGCGCGCCGCAGTACAACCCGCCCTCGCGCTTCCTCGACGAGATCCCCGGCGACCTGCTCGACTGGCAGCGGCTCGGTCCCTCCTTCAGCGGCGCCCGCGGGTCCGACCGCCCGGCTGTCGCGACGCTCGCGGCCCGGCCCGGCGTCCGCAGCCCGGGCAAGCGTCCGGTCATCTCGCTCGACGCCGGTGACCGTGTCAGCCACGACGCGTTCGGCCTCGGCACCGTCGTGCGGGTCGAGGGGGAGGGCGACAAGTCGATGGCGCACGTCGACTTCGGGCCCGACACCGGCACCAAGCGGCTGCTGCTGCGCTACGCGCCCCTCGTCAAGCTCTGAGTCACGCTCTGAGGCGGACGCGCACCGCCGGACACACGACGAGGCCCGCCCCGGATGGGGCGGGCCTCGTGTCGTGACGCCGGTCGCGTCGGTGCTGCGGGTGCCGCTGGACGCTCAGAGGTTGACGCCGCGGGCGGCGAGCCAGGCGCGCGGGGCGACGGCCGAGCCGTCGTCGGGGTGGATCTCGAGGTGCACGTGCGGACCGGTGGAGTTGCCGGTGGAGCCGCTGTAGGAGACGAGCTGACCCGGCTCGACCTCCTCGCCGACCGAGACGACGAGGCGGCTGTTGTGGGCCATCCACGAGACGGTGCCGTCCCAGTAGCGGATCTTGACCATGTTGCCGTAGCCCTCGGTGGACCAGCCGGCGAAGACGACGGTGCCGCTGGAGAGGGCGTGGACCGGGGTGCCGGTGGCGACGGCGAGGTCCTGGGCCGGGTGCATCTTGCCCCAGCGCCAGCCGAAGCCCGAGGTGAGCGTGTAGCCGGCGACCGGCACGACCCAGCGGTGGGCCCGGGCGATGGCCCGGGCCTTGGCTGCCTCCTTGGCCTTGCGGACGGCGTCGGCCCTGGCCTGCTTGCGCGCCTGCTCGGCGGCGGCCGCCTGCTCGGCGGCGTCGGCGGCCTGCCCGGCCGAGGTGGTCGCGCGGGTGATGATGGCGCTCGCGTCGCGGGCCATGTCGCGCGAGGAGCGGGCGCCGGCACGGTTCGCGGCGGCCGCGGCGACGGCGTCCGGGTCGGCGGCGAGGCCGAGACCGGCGACGGAGTTCGACACGTTCTTCATGGCGGCGGCCTCGGGGCTCAGCTCCTGCGCGCCGGCCTGCCGGATGACGAGGCCTCCGGCGACGGTCGAGGAGAGCAGAGCGACGGGGACGACGAACTGTCGACCCCGTGACGGCTTCGAGGGCGGCCGGTGCCGGCCGGAGTAGCTGTTGTTGCTGGGCACGAAAAACTGACCTATCGGTTCCGGATGCGAGCGCCCAGCGTAACGTGACCGTTTCGTTACGCAAAAAACGGTTGAGAACGCAGGGGGCCAGCGCCGCGGTGGAGGGTTCGCGACTGAGCCCGACCCTAGGGCATCTGCGGCTTCCGTGGCGGTTTTCCACCGCGTGGTTTCGGCGCGCCGCGCTCGGGCGTGTGGCGGGTGCGCAGGGGGCTGACGCCCGGGGTCAGCGTCGCGCCGGTGGTGTCGAGGTGGGCGAGCGCCGCCGAGATGCCGTGCACGACGCTGCTCGTGATCGGGATGCTCATGTGCCCGACGCCGTGCAGCGCGATGTTGTGCACGTTGAGGTCGGGATGGTGCAGGGCCGCGTTGCGCTGCGGCACGACGACCTGGTCGAGGTCGGACCAGTACGCGATGAACCGGGTCTGGCAGTCGCGCACCGGCCGGGCGAGCTCGGCGAAGAGCCGGCTGCGGGGGCGCAGCTGGCGCGTCAGGCCGTTGTTCCACGCGTAGGCGAGGTAGCTGCCGCGGTGCGGGGTGCCGAGCGTCACGAGCGTGTGCACGTGCGCGTCGCCGCCGAGACGCGTCACGTAGTAGCGGGCGATGAGCCCACCCATCGAGTGGCCGATGACGTGGATGCGCTCGTAGCCGGTCTCCTCGACGATCCGCTCGACCTCCGCGCCGAGGTCGGCGGCCGCGGCGCGCACGTCGCCGGTGAACAGCGAGTAGTTGATGGTGTCGATGCGCCCGAAGCCGCGTCGGGACAGCCCCCGGCGCAGGACGGTGAAGATCGAGCGGTTGTCGACCATGCCGTGCACGAGCAGGATCGGCGTGCCGGCCGCCTCGACGTCGCTGACGATGAGGCCGCGCTGGCTCGGCGTCAGGTGCCCGACGCGGTAGCCGTCGCGGTGGTCGGTGGCGCGGGATCCGAGGTGCCCCACGGGCCAGAGCGCCATGTGCAGGCCGATCCACGTGGCCTCGACGGCAGCCCCGGCCAGGCCGGTGGGCGTCAGCAGGGCAGCGGCCACCTCCCGGGCCGCGGCGAGCGCGCCCCTGGCGCCACCCGTCCGGCGGGCCGGGGCGGACTCGGCTCGCGACGGCGTCGTCACGCGTGCGGAGGCTCCCACGGCGGTGACGTTACCCCGGGTAATGCGGGACTGCTCACTTTCGTGCTGTGCCTTCGGCGGGTCTGGCTAGAGTTCGGCCCATGAGCGAGACCCCTGGTGCCGTGACCGCCGACGTGATCCGGGTCGTCGTGGCCAAGCCGGGCCTGGACGGGCACGACCGCGGCGCCAAGGTCGTGGCCCGCGCGCTGCGCGACGCCGGCATGGAGGTCATCTACACCGGCCTGCACCAGACGCCCGAGCAGATCGTCGAGGCAGCGATCCAGGAGGACGCCGACGTCGTCGGCCTCTCGGTGCTGTCCGGGGCCCACCTGACGCTCTTCGCCCGCGTCGTCGAGCTGCTCCGCGAGCGCGACGCGAGCGACATCGTCGTCTTCGGCGGCGGCATCATCCCCGACGACGACATCGCCGAGCTCGAGCGGCTCGGCGTCGCCAAGGTGTTCACGCCCGGCGCGACGACCCGCGAGATCGTCGACTGGGTGCACGCGAACGTCCACCCCGCCTGACGCGTCGCCCGCGCCAGGCGCGTCCCGGGAGCCTGACGCGGCGCCGGCGCAGCCCGGTCAGACGCGGTCCGCGTGGTCGGCGCGCTCGACCCGGTGGACGCGGTCGACGCGTCGGTTGAGCGAGAAGAGCCGGCCGAGCACGGGCATGAGCACGATGTTGAGCCCGTGCAGCACGCCGATGACGAGCAGGATGCCGCCGATGCGGACGAGCTCGGCCTGCACCTGCGGGGCGACGACGGTCTGCGACACGTTGTTCCACTGGTCGTGCGGCGGCGCGAGCTGGACCGTGAAGAGGATGTACGCGGCGAAGATGAGGTAGTAGACGACGTCGGTCAGCACGATGTAGCTCTTGCCGGTGGCCGGGTTGTCGTGGAAGACGTCGGCCGCGTAGGCGCGGCCGAACCGCTTGATGAAGGGGCCGAGCCACACCGCGATGGCGACGAGCACCGCCGTCGTCGCGAGCTCGAGGATCCACCAGGGCATGAGCAGGTCTCCGTCCGATCGGGGGGTGAGCAGGAGCACGAGGAGCGCGGCGGCCGCGACCGCGACCACCCAGAGGGCGACGACGCGTCGGACCTTGCGCCGGCGGCGCTGGTCGTCGTGGACCGACTCTAGGACGCGGCCGAACAGGTCGCGCGAGGGTGCGGGAGGTGCGGCGCCCACGGGTCGCAGGGCCTCCTGGATGAGGTGTTCGATGTCGCTCATGGCGTCTCCCGGAGCGCGACGTGCAGGGCCCGGAGGCCTCGCTGGAGGTGGGTCTTGACGGAGTTCACCGACATGCCGAGGCCGTCCGCGATGTCGGTCGGCGACATGTCGTAGTAGTACCGCAGCGTCAGGCAGTCGCGCTGCCTCCCGGGCAGGGCCCGCAGGGCCTCGATGACCTCCTGGCGGGCGCTGCGCCCGAGCGCGGACTCCTCGGCCGAGGGAGCGTCGTCGGGTGCCGGCGGGCGGTGGTGCAGCGACACGAGCCCACGACGGTTGTGGTCGCGGGCCAGGTTGATGACGATCGAGCGCAGGTACGCGGCCGCGCGAGCAGGGTCCCGGACGCGCGCCATGGTGCGGCTGAGCCGGATGAACGCCTCCTGCACGAGGTCCTCGGCCGCGGTCTTGTCGTCGACGTAGAACCGGGCGAGGTGCAGCAGTGATGGAGCCTCCGCGTTGAACAGCGCGGCGGCCTGGGTGTCGAAGTCGTCGCCGGCCACTCCGGCGGTCACGACCTCAGCAGGGAAGGCATCCATCACCTCGACAGACGGGCGACGGATCGGTCCGGGTGACAGGAAGATTCCGAATTCTTTTTGTGGAGATCCCTGTCGCCCGGCAGGCCGGCGCGCCCGTCTCCAGTGTAGGAACACACAACACGAGGGAGGGCGTGAAAGCCATGCATCACAGGAGGATTCGCGGGGGGATGGCCGGACTGGTCGCGGCGTCGGGGGTGGTCGCGCTGGCATCGACGGCGGTGGCTGCTGCCGTGGTGGTCCGGTCGTCGGGGAACATGCGCGACTACGACACCGTCGCCGCGGGGCCGTTCGACCACGCGACGGCCCGCGTCCAGCTCGTCGGTCACGGGTCGGGCACGACCGCCGTGCTGCACGTGCGCGGCATCGACCCGTCGGTCGCGGGCCGCACGTTCGGTGCGCACCTGCACGACGGGCCCTGCGCCACCGGCCAGCCGGCGCTGGCGTCGGGGCACTACAACGTCGACGCGCACGCCGGGCACGTGCCGCCGGCGGTGTCGCCGGCCACGGAGGTCTGGCTCGACTTCACCGTCGACGACACCGGTGGGGGAGACTCGAGTGCGGTCGTGCGCTTCCCGGTGCAGTCCGGAGCGCGATCGGTCGTCGTGCACGCGGCGCCGACCAACCCGGTCACCGGCGCGGCCGGCGCCCGTCTGGCGTGCCTGCCGGTGGAGTGGTGACGATGCGCGCGCGCTCGACCGGCGGACGCGGACCGTCGCGGCTCCTGTCCGGGCTGGTCACCGGCCTCGCCCTCGGTGCGGCGTGGGGCGTCCTCGCCCGCGTCTTCATGCGGCTTCTCTCCACGACACCCGGGTTCTCTTGGGCCGGAACGCTGTTCATCCTCGGCCTCAGCGCACTGCTGGGCGGCGGCCTCGGTCTCGTCGCCGGCGCCCGGGCGTCGAACCGCACGCGGTGGTGGCGGCTCGCGCCCCTGCCCGGTCTGCTGCTCTTCGCAGGACCGGGCCTGGTCCTGCTGCCCGGCGCGGTCGGGGTGGCGCTCGCGGCGTCGGCGCGACGCGTCTGGCTGCGGGCCCTCCTCTGCGTCGCCGGCCTGGCCGGGATGCTCGCGCTCCTCCTCGGATCCGATGAGGATCCGGGGGCGCGCACCGGCGGGACGTGGCTGGGACTGGGGCTCCTCGTCGTTGCCGACGTGCTGCTCGGGCTCGGCCTCCACGAGTGGTGGCGCCGGTGGGCTCCCGCGGCCGGTGGAGGGGGCTCCCCGGCCGCGGGGCACGAGGCGCCCGTCGCGCAGCAGGCGTCCGCCTGACGCCGACGCCAGCCGGGTGCGTGGCGGCCACGACGTGGACACCGGGTGTGATCCACGTCCCGTCCCGCGCACCCGGTGACATCGGCACCGGTCCGGGGGCACTAGAGTCCGAGGGTCAGCCTTCTTTCGGTTGCGCCCTGGCGCGAGGACCGACCCCGTTCACACGTGGGTGGCCCGGCGGACGCCTCCTCGGCGCAGTCGAGCACCCCAATCGACGACGAGGACGGACCCCACCCGTGGATCTCTTCGAGTACCAAGCCCGCGACATGTTCGAGAAGCACGGAGTCCCCGTGCTCGCAGGCGCCACCGCGACGACGCCCGAGGAGGCGCGTGCCGCCGCCGAGCGGATCGGCGAGACGTCGGGCGGCGTCACCGTCGTCAAGGCGCAGGTCAAGACCGGAGGTCGCGGCAAGGCCGGCGGCGTCAAGGTCGCCAAGAGCGCCGACGAGGCGCAGGCGCACGCGGAGCAGATCCTCGGCATGGACATCAAGGGCCACACCGTCGGCACCGTGATGATCGCCGCGGGCGCCCGCATCGCCGAGGAGTACTACTTCTCGATCCTGCTCGACCGTGCCAACCGCACCTACCTCGCCATGTGCTCCAAGGAGGGCGGCATGGAGATCGAGCAGCTCGCCGTCGAGCGCCCCGACGCCCTCGCGCGCATCGCCGTCGACCCGAACACCGGCATCGACGCCGCCAAGGCGCAGGAGATCGTCGACGCCGCCGGCTTCGACGAGGCTGACAAGGCGGCCATCGCCCACGTCGTGCAGAAGCTGTGGACCGTCTACCGCGACGAGGACGCGACGCTCGTCGAGGTCAACCCGCTCGTCAAGACCGAGGACGGGCAGATCGTCGCCCTCGACGGCAAGGTCTCCCTCGACACCAACGCCGACTTCCGTCACGCGGACCACGCGGGCCTCGAGGACAAGGCCGCTGCGGACCCGCTCGAGGCCGCGGCCAAGGAGAAGGACCTCAACTACGTCAAGCTCGACGGCTCGGTCGGCATCATCGGCAACGGCGCGGGGCTCGTCATGAGCACCCTCGACGTCGTCGCGTACGCCGGCGAGCAGTTCGGCGGCCAGAAGCCCGCGAACTTCCTCGACATCGGCGGCGGCGCCAGCGCCGAGGTCATGGCCAACGGCCTGCACATCATCCTGTCCGACCCGCAGGTCAAGAGCGTCTTCGTCAACGTGTTCGGCGGCATCACGGCGTGCGACGCCGTCGCCAACGGCATCGTCGGCGCGCTCGACGCGCTCGGCGACGAGGAGAACCGCCCGCTCGTCGTGCGCCTCGACGGCAACAACGTCGAGGAGGGCCGCCGCATCCTGCAGGAGCGCAACCACCCCCTCGTGACGATCGAGCCGACGATGGACGGCGCCGCGCGCCGCGCCGCCGAGCTGGCCTCGCAGGCCTGATCCCGAGAGTCCGAGAGAGAGAACGATCAACCATGGCTATCTTCCTCAACGCTGACTCCAAGGTCATCGTCCAGGGCATGACCGGCTCCGAGGGCATGAAGCACACCCAGCGCATGCTCAAGTCCGGCACGACCATCGTCGGTGGCGTCAACCCGCGCAAGGCCGGCACCACCGTCGACTTCGAGGGTGGCGTCAGCGTCCCCGTCTTCGGCTCCGTCGCCGACGCCGTCGCGCAGACCGGCGCGAACGTCAGCGTCATCTTCGTGCCGGCCGCCTTCACCAAGGCTGCCGCCGTCGAGGCCGTCGACGCCGAGGTGCCGCTCGTCGTCGTCATCACCGAGGGCGTCGCCGTCAAGGACACCGCGGAGTTCTACAACTACGCCAAGGAGAAGGGCGCGACGCGCATCGTCGGCCCGAACTGCCCGGGGCTCATCACGCCTGGCGTCTCCAACGCGGGCATCATCCCGGCCGACATCTCGGGCACCGGCCGCATCGGCCTCGTCTCGAAGTCGGGCACGCTGACCTACCAGATGATGTACGAGCTGCGTGACTTCGGCTTCAGCTCGGCCGTCGGCATCGGCGGCGACCCGATCATCGGCACGACGCACATCGACTGCCTCGAGGCGTTCCAGAACGACCCCGACACCGACGCGATCGTCATGATCGGCGAGATCGGTGGCGACGCCGAGGAGCGCGCCGCGGCCTACATCAAGGAGCACGTGACCAAGCCGGTCGTCGGCTACGTCGCCGGCTTCACCGCCCCCGAGGGCAAGACGATGGGCCACGCCGGCGCCATCGTGTCCGGCTCCTCGGGCACGGCCCAGGCCAAGAAGGAGGCCCTCGAGGCCGCCGGCGTCAAGGTCGGCAAGACGCCGACCGAGACCGCCGACCTCATGCGCGAGATCATGAAGGGCCTCGCCGGCTGACGCACCGGTCCTTCCAGCACGTCTTCCGGGCGGCCACCCACACGGGTGGCCGCCCGGCCGACGTCCGGGGGAGGGAGCCGCCGGACGCCGGGTCTTGGCCGCGTGGGCGTCAGCAGGCCATGAGGCCGAGGACGAACCCGCGGGCGCGGAGTCGGGGGATGAGCAGGTCGAGGGCCGCGACGGTCTGCGAGCGGTTGCCGCCGCCGTCGTGCAGCAGGATCCGCGAGCCGTCGCGGACGTTCAGCAGGACCCGGCTGACGATCGTCCACGTGCCGGGGCGCGACCAGTCGCGTGGGTCCACGGTCCAGAGGATCTGTCGCTGGCCGCGGGCGGCGATGATCGCGGCGACCCGGACGCTGGTCGCGCCGTAGGGCGGTCGCACGCAGCGCGGCCGGTAGCCGAGCACGCTCTCCATGCGGTTCAGCTGCCCGGTGACCGACGCCGACGACAGCGTGGTGAGGTCGGGGTGGCTCCACGTGTGGTTGCCGATCTTGTTGCCGTAGGTGCGCAGGGTGCGGGTGATCGAGGGGTACCAGGACACGTTCTGCCCGACCTCGAAGAAGACCGCCCTGACGCCGTACCTCCGCAGGACCGCGAGGATCTGTGGGGTGTACGTGGCGCTGGGGCCGTCGTCGAAGGTGAGGTAGACGGTGCCGGCGTAGGCGACCGCTGCCGCGGTGACGCCGGTGACGCCGGTGAGGGCGGCGGCGGACGAGGCGCGGGCCGCGACCGACTGGGCGGGAGCCGGGGCCGCGACGGCGGTCGCGAGGGCGAGGGCGAGAAGGGGGCCGAGGACGCAGGTGAGGAGCGTCGTGGCCCGGGAGCGGAAGGTGGTCATGGAGGGTCACTCCCTTTCATCTCCAGTCTCCGTCGTCCGCCGCACCCCTGTCAGGCCGTTCGACTGCTCTGTTCGTCACGCCGCTTGGGGCAGTGTGGAGTTGGGGTGAGAGTTCGGCCGCGCCCGGCGTGGGGGCTCGCCCCCGGCACGTCGAGCGCCGACCATGGAGGCGACCGCACGCCCGGCCCGTCAGGAGTGAGTCCGCTGCCCGCCACGAGCCCCACCCCGTCGTCCGCCGTCCCGGCGGCCCTGCGCGCCGGACTGCTCGCCGCGGTCGGTACGTGGTCGGTCGTCGGCCTGCCCGCCCTCATCGGCTGGGTGGCCGCACCCGAGAGCTCGCTCGGGTGGTTCTCCGCGGTGTCGGTGGGCAGCGCCGTGTGGTTCCTCGGTCACGGCCAGTCGGTCGGCACCGCCGCCGGGGTGACGCTCTCCATGACGCCGGTGCTGCTCCTGCTCGTCTTCGTGCACGTCGCCTTCCGGTTCGCCCGACGCGTCGTGGCCACGGAGCGGCTCCGCGTCGGTCCCGACGCGTGGAGCCAGGTGGCGCGCTGGGGCGTCGTGCCGGGCTTCGTCGTCGGGTACGGCGCCGGCTCCGCGGTCTTCGCGCTCTTCACCCTCGGCGGCCCGGCGACGCCCGGGGCCGCAGCGGTGCTCGGGTCGCTGATCGTGCCGCTGCTCGCCCTCGGCTTCGTGCTCCTGCGCCCCGAGGACGACGCCGCGCCGGCCTTCGTGCGCACCTGGTTCCGCCGCGGACCGACGTGGCTGCCGGCGGTGTGGCGCACCGGCTGGTGTGGGGTCGGCGTCCTGATGACGCTCGGGGCGGTCGTCGTCGTGGCGCGCCTCGCCGTGTCGTGGGGCCAGGTCATGGCGGTCCAGGACGAGTTCGGCGTCAACGCGGGGGCCACCGTCATTCTGGGGCTGGCCCAGCTGGCCCTGCTCGGCAACGCCGCGACGTGGGCCCTCGGGTTCCTCGCCGGACCGGGCTTCCAGCTCGCGCTCGGCGGGGCGGTCAGCCCGGCTGCCGCCCAGCCCGGCCTCCTGCCGCTCGTGCCGGTGCTCGGGGCGATGCCCCAGGCGGCCGACTACCCGGCCGCCATGTACCTGGTGATCCTCGCGCCGGTCGCCGTCGGTGCGCTGCAGGCCCGACGCGTCGACCGCGAGCTCGAGTTCTTCGGCAACGTCCGGGCGCGGGTGACCGCGACCACCGTGGCCGCCCTGCTCCCGGTGGCCGTCGTCGTGGCCCTCACGGCGCTCGCGAACGGGGCGGTGGGCACCGACCGCCTCTCGCGCGTCGGGGTCCCGGTCGGGGCCTTCGCGGCGGCCCTCGCCGCCGAGGTGCTCGCGGGCGCGCTGTTGTGGCTCGCGGTCCTGCACGTGCGCGATCGGCAGAGCGGAGGGGGCTCCGACGCGTCGGGCGCATCAGGCGCGTCTGGCGCATCGGAGGCGTCGGACGCCGCGGGCGAGGCCGGGGCATCGCGCACCGGGAGCGCTGAAGAGCAGGGCGCCGACGCGTCGGCCGGCAGCGGGCGCGTCAGTCGGAGATGAACCCGAGCGGACTGGCATCGCGCAGCCGCTCGCACTGGCCGCGGGCCACGTTCGTCTGGGCCCCCGCGAGGCAGTCCTCGTAGCGGCTGACCGGCCCGTACATCAGGGCCTGCAGCAGCAGCGACATGACGGGCAGGGTCAGCACGGCGAGGGCGACCCCGGCCCAGACCTTCTCGCGCCCCGGGCGCGGCGTGAGGAAGCGCAGCAGCCGCACGGCGAGCACCATCGCGATGACGAGCGGCAGCAGGGCGACGAACCGCTGCGGCAGCGGCAGGTACATCGCGGTGATCCCGACGAGCGCGAAGAGCGGCACGGGCAGGGAGTACCGCGCCTTCTCGCGGGCGTAGGCGATCTCGGCCTCGCGCTGCGGGTTCCGGGGCGGCTGGCTCATGTGCCCCATCCTCACCCATGCCCACCGGCGGGGCGGCACGGGGCCACGGCGGCGTCGTTAGACTCCGGCGCGTGACGACCGCGGCCACCCCCAGCCAGCCCGACGCTGCACCGACGACCTCGCCCGCCGGAGGCCCGACCGCGCCGGTCGACGTAGTCGTCCTCGTGTCGGGCTCGGGCACGCTCCTGCAGGCGCTCCTCGACGCGTCCGCCGACCCGGCGCTCGGCGTCCGCGTCGCGGCCGTGGTGGCCGACCGGCCCTGCGTCGGGATCGAGCGGGCCGAGCGGGCCGGTGTGCCCGCGTCGGTCATCGCCCCCGGCGACCACGACGACCGGGCGGCGTGGGACGCGGCGCTCGCGGCGCGCATCGCCGAGGCGTCGCCGGCGTTCGTCGTCAGCGCCGGGTTCATGCGCATCCTCGGTCCGGCGGCCCTGGCCGTCGCGACGGTCGTCAACACCCACCCGGCGCTGCTGCCGAGCTTCCCCGGCGCGCACGGCGTCCGCGACGCGCTCGCCTACGGCGTCAAGGTGACCGGCACCACGTGCCACGTCGTCGACGCGGGTGTCGACACGGGCCCGATCATCGAGCAGCGCGTCGTCCCCGTCGCCGACGACGACACCGAGGAGACGCTCCACGAGCGGATCAAGGTTCAGGAGCGCGAGCTGCTCGTCGACGTCGTCGGCCGCATGGCCCGGGAGGGCTTCGCCGTCGAGGGGCGCCGGGTCCGCATCGGCTGACGGGCGCGGCGACGGATTCGGCAGGCGTCCCCGCGGCCGCTACGCTGGCCGTACACGACTGGCGCAGGTGGGCAACCACCAGGGAGTGAACGGTCGGAGCATCGCCCGCCTGGGTGCTCCGGAGTCATCGACACCGCTGCCCACAGCACCCACAGCCAGGAGTTCTGATGTCCGACGGCCGCCGTCCGATCAAGCGCGCGCTCATCTCCGTCTACGACAAGACCGGTCTGGAGGACCTCGCCCGGGCGCTCGACGCCGCCGGCGTCTCCATCGTCTCGACCGGCTCGACGGCCAAGACCATCGCCGCGCTCGGCATCACCGTGACGCCGGTGGAGGAGCTGACCGGCTTCCCCGAGTGCCTCGAGGGCCGCGTCAAGACGCTGCACCCGAAGGTCCACGCCGGCATCCTCGCCGACACTCGCAAGCCCGAGCACCTCGAGCAGCTGGCCGAGCTCGGCGTCGAGGCCTTCGAGCTCGTCGTCGTCAACCTGTACCCGTTCCGCGAGACCGTCGCCTCGGGTGCGACCCCCGACGAGTGCATCGAGCAGATCGACATCGGTGGGCCGTCGATGGTGCGCGCGGCCGCGAAGAACCACCCGAGCGTCGCCGTCGTCACGAGCCCGACCGCCTACGGCGCCGTCGCCGACGCGCTCGGCGCCGGGGGCTTCACCCTCGGCCAGCGTCAGCGCCTCGCCGCCGAGGCGTTCGTCCACACGGCGTCCTACGACAACGCCGTCGCGAACTGGATGGGCAACGCCTACGCCGACACGACCGACGGCACCGGCTTCCCGGCGTGGACCGGCGCGACGTTCGACCGCTCGGCCGCCCTTCGCTACGGCGAGAACCCGCACCAGAAGGCGGCCCTCTACACGCACTGGCGCCCCGGTGTCGCCTCGGCCGAGCAGCTGCACGGCAAGGAGATGTCGTACAACAACTACGTCGACACCGACGCCGCGGTGCGCGCCGCGCACGACCACGGTGACCAGCCGACCGTCGCGATCATCAAGCACGCCAACCCGTGCGGCATCGCCGTCGGCGGCACCATCGAGGAGGCGTACGAGCGGGCCCACGCCACCGACCCGGTCAGTGCGTACGGCGGCATCATCGCGGCCAACCGCACCGTGACGGCGGCGATGGCGGCGGCGGCGAAGCCGGTCTTCACGGAGGTCATCATCGCGCCGGACTTCGAGCCCGAGGCGCTCGAGATCCTCACCGCGAAGAAGAACCTGCGCATCCTGCGCCTGCCCGCCGGGATGGCCGAGGCGGCCGACCCGATCGAGACCCGCGCGATCAGCGGCGGCCTGCTCGTGCAGTCGGTCGACCGCGTCGATGCCGTCGTGCGCGGTGACGACGACGCGGTGACGGGTGGCGACGACGCGGCGAACTGGCGCCTGGTCGCCGGTGACGCCTCCGACGACGCGACGCTGGCCGACCTCCAGTTCGCGTGGCGCGCCGTCCGCGCGGTGAAGTCCAACGCCATCCTGCTCGCCAAGGACGGCGCCGCCGTCGGTGTCGGCATGGGCCAGGTCAACCGCGTCGACTCGTGCTACCTCGCGGTGCGTCGCGCCGGCGAGGGCCGCGCCCGCGGCTCGGTGGCCGCGTCGGACGCGTTCTTCCCGTTCGCCGACGGCCTGCAGATCCTCCTCGACGCCGGGGTGCGTGCGGTCGTCGCGCCCGGTGGGTCGATCCGCGACGAGGAGATCGTCGAGGCCGCGAAGGCCGCGGGCGTGACGCTGTACTTCACCGGCGCCCGCCACTTCGCCCACTGAGAGACCGACCCACCCCCCTTCACCGTCGAGAGGCCACGTTCGGTGGCGTCTCGACCGTCGAGAGGCCACGTTCGGTGGCCGGTGGCACGACGAGAGGCCAGCTTCTTCGGGAGAAGCTGGCCTCTCGTCCTGTGTCGGACCGCCGTTCGTGGCCTCTCGACGGTGATCCGGGGACCGCTCGTGGCCTCTCGACGGATGGCGGGTCAGCGGGTCAGCGGGTCCAGCGGTAGCCGGTGGGGTCGCCCTCGCCGAGGTCGACGATCGCCGCGACCGGGCCACCGCCGTCGGGGCCCTGGTGGGCGGCCGACACCGACACGAACACCGCAGGGTCGCCGGTCACGGACGCCGTGACGCCACCGACGGCCGACTTGATCTGGCGGTGCCAGTGCACGTCGGAGTCGTCGAGCATCGCGTTGCGACGACCGTGCACCTGGCCGTCCTGGCTCACCTCGCACTTGAGGAAGACGTTGACGAGACGGCCGTCGAGGTCGGAGGTGTGCGGGCGCTCGGGCAGGTCGAGGCCGGCGTCCTTGATCGCGGCCCAGATGCCGTCGGCGTCGAGGGCGTCCTGCATGACCGAGTGGCCGATCCGGTACCGGCCGCCGACGCCGCGGGCGTTGCCGACGACGACGACCTGGGCCTGGTCGAGCTCGACACCCGAGCTGCACGACGCCACCGAGGAGAACAGCGACCGGTCGTGCATGACGTCGGCGTCGGTCGGCATCTCGATCTCGCCGAGGGCGACGGCGATGCCGAGCGCGGTGGTGCCGTTGGACAGGTCCATCGACTCGTGGGTGTGCTCGGTCCAGACCCGGTGGCCGCGCTCCTTGGCGTCGCGGATCGTGTGGATCGTCAGCAGCGGCGTCTTGGTCTGCACGTAGTGGACGTCGGCGGGGTCGGTGATGCCGGCGCGCTCCATGGCGACCTTCACCGCGTCGGCGACCTTCGAGACCATGGCGACGTAGCCGATCTCCTCGGGCTTGATCGCCTCGCTCATCGCGAACCCGACCGTGAGGCGCAGGTCGTCGGAGGGCTCGGCCTGCTCGGCCGGGACGGTCGCGAAGATCGTCGCGTGCGGGCTGATGACGCCGTCGGTGCCGCCGGACCACACGATCGGCACCTGCTTGACCTGGTCGGCCGGGGCGCCCTTGGTGACGAGCACCTCGCGGAAGGCGCGGTCGGCGATGATGCGGGTGTAGTCGTTGACGCCTCCGTTGCCCTCGGTCTTGCCGATGATGGCGATGACGCGGCTCGCCTCCATGACGCCGTCTTCGATGAGCTTGGCGAGCTCGGACGCGTCGGAGACGGAGTGGATCGGCACCTTGCGGACCTCGATGGCTTCAGGCACGGTGGATGACCTTTCTCTTCAGTGGTTTTCGACGACGGTTCCGACGCCGCCCTCGACGGCGTCGGCGATGCGGGACAGGTCGGTGATGACGGACCGGCGCCCGCCGGCGCGGACGAACCGCAGCGCCGCCTCGACCTTCGGACCCATCGAGCCCGACGCGAAGTGGCCGGCGTCGGCGTACGCCGTGAGCTCGTCGAGCGTGACGGGTCCGATCGGGTGCGCCTCGGGCGTGCCCCAGCCGGCGACCGCGTGGTCGACGTCGGTGGCGATGACGAGGACGTCGGCGTCGAGGGCCCGGGCGAGGAGGGCGGCCGTCAGGTCCTTGTCGATGACCGCCTCGACGCCGCGGACGCGTCCGTCGCCACCGCGCACCACGGGGATGCCACCACCGCCGGCCGCGACGACGACGTAGCCGGCGGCGAGGAGCGTGCGCACGGCAGGGGTCTCGAGCACCTCGAGCGGCTCGGGCGAGGCGACGACCCGCCGCCACCCGCGCTCGCCGCGGTCCTCCCACGTCTCGCCGTGGTCGATGAGGGTCTGGGCCTGGTCGTGCGGGAGGTAGCGGCCGACCGGCTTGGTCGGGCGGGTGAAGCCGGGGTCGCCGGCGTCGACGCGGGTGCGGGTGACGAGGGCGGCGACGGGGCGCTCGACGCCGCGCGCTGCGAGCGAGGCCTCGAGGGTGTCGAGCACCGTGAAGCCGATGGTGCCCTGGGTCTGGGCGCCGCACCAGTCGAGGGGCACCGGTGGTACGACGTGCGCCGCGAGCTCGTTCTTGACGAGGAGGTTGCCGACCTGCGGCCCGTTGCCGTGCGTGATGACGACCTCGGTGCCGCGGGCCACGAGGTCGGCCACGTGCTCCATGGCGCGGCCGATGGCCGAACGCTGGGCGTGTGGCGTGGCGCTGCCGTCGGGGCCCGTCATGGCGTTGCCGCCGAGCGCGACGACGACACGCAGGGGTGCGGCGGGGAAGGGGGACGCGTCGGCCGTGGCGTCGGTGGGCCGCGTCGGCTGGCTCATGCGGCGAGCCTAGGAGCGGCCGGCCGCGTGCGGCGTTGTCACCTCCTGCCAGAGGCGGGCGTCGCGATTGGCACATCTGGGCCGTGCGACGGGCGCGGGGCCGGGTGGCCGGTGTCACGAGGAGGTCAGCGGCGATACAGTTTCGGGTAAAGAGGCCAGTACCGGGCCGCCGCCGAGCCCGGTAGGAAGGGGCCGCACATCGTGGGAGTCGGAGTCTTGCTCGCCGTCATCGGCGCGATCCTGACGTTCGCCGTCCGGGCGAACACGTCGGTCATCAACCTGCCCGTCGTCGGGGTCATCCTCATGGTCGCCGGCGGCGCCCTGATCTGGCACGGCAGCAAGGGCACCCACCGCAAGAAGATCGTGACGCGCGAGGAGAACCCGGGCGGGGCGACCTTCCCGACGAACACCGTGCGCCAGACGATCGAGGAGCGCGACGTCGACTGACGCCGCCGTCCCCACCCCGTCCGTGACCCCGCATGACACCGCGGCTCTCACCCGGCCGTGAGGGCCGCGGACCATGTTCGGGATGGGTGTGGCAGCAGCCGGGCGAGCGTCGCAGGGTCGCCGACGAGTCCGTCGCGGTCGTAGGCGGCGAACATCGCCTCGAGGTCGTCCCGGGCCGACGCGCTGAGCCTGGCCCCCGGCCCCGCACGCCACGCGTCGAGGCTGGTTCGCTCGGCGACGACCTCGCGTCCGAGGGTTCGCGAGGCGACGTCGGCGAGCTCACGGACGGAGAGCCGCTCGGGGCCCGCGAGCTCGAACGCGCCGGTGTCCCACGCCGCACCGGTGAGCAGGAGGGCTGCGACCTCGGCCACGTCGTCCAGGTCGACGTTCGTGAACGGGGTGTCGAGCGAGTAAGGCACGGCGATGCGGCCCGCGCGGGCCGCGTCGAGGAGGTTCTGGTGGTACGCCGCCGGCCGCAGCACGAGGGCGTCCGGGTGCAGGTCGCGCACGACCGCCTCGGCCTCGCCCTTGCGGACGTGGTGCGGCATCGACGCGTCGTCGGGGTGGAGCACCGAGTGGAAGGCGAACCGGGCGACGCCGGCGACGCGGGCGGCGCTCGCCACGCGAAGGGCGATGCCGACCTCGTCGGGGTGGACGTTGGGCGCGAGGTGGTAGACGGCCTCGACCCCGTCGAGCGCGGCGTCGAGGCAGGCCCCGGTCTCGAGGTCGACGACCGACGCCGACCGCGCGCCTGCCGCCCGCGCCCGGTCCGCCGCGTCCGCCGACCGCACGGCGGCACGGACGTCGACGCCGCGTGAGGCCAGGGCGCGCGTGACGGCGCGACCGGTCTTGCCGGTCGCGCCGATCACGAGAGCCCGCATCGCTCAGACCCAGTCGACGTCTGCAGCCTGCTGACCAGCCGCGAGCGTGGCGTAGCCGGGCCCGCGGTCGAAGAACGGCTGCTCGTCGGCCCGCTCGGCCCGCAGCTGCGTGCGCAGGGCGTCGGACGCGGCTGCGTCGATCGTCGGCTCGTCCTTCGTGCCGCCGGCGACGACGCCGTAGTCGCGGCGCGCGCCCTCGAGGGAGACCTTGCCCCAGCGCAGGTCGCGCTCGACCTCGGCGTAGGGGCGCTCGAGGGGGTCGCCCCAGCCGCCGCCGCCGGTGGTGCGGATGCGGATGACCTGACCTGCCTTGACCACCTCGGCGTCGGCGAGCGCGTCGACGGTGCGCTCGTCCGGGCCGCCGACGTCGACGGTCACCTCGAACGGGCGACCCGCCTTGCCGCCCTTGACGCCCCAGCAGGCGAGGATCGAGCGGTCGGCGATCGACATGAAGTGGGCGTCCTTGAGCATCCGGATGTGCTTCTCGTAGCCGAGGCCACCGCGGTGGCGCCCCGCGCCGCCGGAGTCGACCGCGAGGCCGAGCCGCTCGACGATGAAGGGAAAGCGGCTCTCGGTGAACTCGGTGGGCAGGTTGCGGCTGTCGGGCACGACGTGGATCGTGTCCTCGCCGTCGGCGTAGTAGCGCCCGCCCGAGCCGCCGCCGAGCACCTCGCGCATGAGGTAGTCGTTGCCGTCGCGGTCCTTGCCGTAGACACCGGTGTAGCGGATCGTCTCCTGGTCGGCGGGCATCTTGCCGTCGACGGCCTTGGCGACGACGCCGGCGAGCACGCCGAGCAGGCGCAGGATGACGAACGTACGGGCGTTCGTCGGCGCCGGGTAGATCGGCGTCAGCAGCGTCCCCTTCTCGGGGAACTTCATCTCGATGAGCGGCACGATGCCCTCGTTGACGTCGAGCTCGGCCATCCGCTCGGGGGTGTCGGCGAGGTTGCGCAGGATCGGGGCCAGCCACTTCTTGAGGAAGTTGCCGCCGACGTAGTCACCGCAGTGGTTGATCGGGCCCTTGGCCTGCGGCGCCGTGCCGGTGAAGTCGATGACGAGCTTGGGGCCGCCGTCCGGGTACTGCTCCGAGCGGCCGGGGCCGCCGGTCGACTGCTTGGTCAACGTGATCCGCTGCGTGTGCAGCTTCGGCTCGTCGACGCCATCGTGCTCGGCGTAGTCCTCCCAGACGTAGGTGCCGTCGGGGATCTTGCTGAGGATCTCGCGGCGGTAGGTCTCCGTCGTCTTGTCGAGGATCGCGTCGAACGCGGCCTCGATCGTGTCGCGGCCGTAACGCTCGAAGAGCTCGCCGAGGCGGCGCGCGCCCATGAGGCAGGCCGAGCACTCGGCGTCGAGGTCGGCCGCGAGGCTGTCGGGCATGCGGCTGTTGCGGGTCATGATGCGCAGGGCCGCCTGGTTGGGAACACCCTTGTCCCACAGCTTGATCGGCGGGACGGACAGCCCCTCCTCGAAGACCGTCTGCGCGTTGCTCGGCATCGAGCCGGGCACGGCGCCGCCGATGTCATCGTGGTGGCCGAACGCCTGGACGAACGCGACGACCTCGCCGCCGGAGAAGACCGGCACGGTGACGCAGAGGTCGGGCAGGTGGCCGATGCCGCCCTCGGACTCGTAGACGTCGTTGTGGAAGAAGACGTCGCCCTCGCCCATCTCGGCGAGCGGGAAGTCGCGGACGATGGGGTGCACGAGCGCGCTGTAGGAGCGGCCGGTCAGCTTGCGCAGCTGCCGGTCGTGGATGCCGGCCCGGAAGTCGTGCGCGTCACGGATCATGGGGGAGCGGCTCGTGCGGGCGATTGCGGTCTCCACCTCCATCTCGACGCTGGCGAGGGTGCCCTCGACGATCTCGACGAGGATCGGGTCGACCGTGGTGCCCTCGGGCGTCAGGCGGTTGCCGTGCTCGTACGCCGTGGGGAGCCCGGCCGGGTTGACCGGCGCGTCACCGGCGTGACCGGCGCCCTGGATGTCACCGTTGTGCGAGCCGGTGGCCGCGTCGACGGGAGCGAGGCGGGTGCTGGCGGTCTGGCAGGAGAAGCACATGTCAGGCCTCCTTGGTGATGACGAGGTTGCCGAGCGCGTCGACGCGCACGACGAAGCCGGGGTGGACGGGGACGGTCGAGCCGAACTCCTCGACGATCGCGGGGCCGTGCACGGTGTCGCCGGCCCGCAGGTCGGGTCGCCACCACACGTCGGTGTCGACGTAGCCGGCATCGGCGTCGAAGCACACCGGTCGCACGCTGCGGTGAGCGCGCTCCCGCACGTCGGGGCCGCCCTCGGCGGGCTCGAGCTCGCGCAGCTCGGGACGGGTGATCGGTCCGACGCCGGTCACGCGGAGGTTGACCCACTCGACCTGCTGCGTCGGGTCGCTACGGAAGTCGTAGCCGTAGAGCGCGCGGTGCTCGTCGTGGAAGCGTGCGGCCACGTCGGCGGCGTACGCCTCGGTGACGTCGCCGTCGGGTGCCGCGACACGCACCTCGTAGGCCTGGCCGAAGTAGCGCAGGTCGACGGTGCGCGTGTAGCGGTGGCTCTCGCGCGGGAAGCCTTCGGCGTCAAGGGCGCTCGCGGCATTGGCGGTGAGGTCGTCGAACGTCTTCTGCACGGCGGCGTGGTCGAGGGACGAGTGCCGCGCGACGGCCGTCTGCACGTAGTCGTTCTTGACGTCGACGGTGAGCAGGCCGAAGGCCGAGACGTTGCCCGGGTTCTGCGGCACGACGACGCCGGCGAGGCCGAGGATGTCGACGAGGCGGCAGGCGAGCAGCGAGCCCGACCCGCCGAACGTCGCGAGCATGAAGTCGCGGACGTCGAGACCGCGCTTGACGCTGACCTGGCGCAGGGCGTTGGCCTGGTTCCACGCCGAGATCTCGAGGATGCCCGTGGCGCAGCGCTCGAAGTCGAGCCGGAGGCGCTCCGCCAGGGCCGTGACGCCGGCCCGGGCCGCGTCGACGTCGAGGGGGATCTCGCCGCCGAGCAGGTGCGGGGGGATGCGCCCGAGGGTGACGTGCGCGTCGGTGATGGTCGGCTCGGTGCCACCCTTGGCGTAGCAGAGCGGGCCGGGGTCGGCGCCCGCGGACTGCGGGCCGACCTTGAGCGAGCCCTCGGGGGAGATCCACGCGATGGAGCCGCCACCGGCGCCGACGGTGACGACGTCGATCATCGGGATCTTGCTCGGGTAGGCGCCGACCGAGCCCTCGGTCGTCAGCGTCGGCTCGCCGCCGAGCACGACGGACACATCGGTCGACGTGCCGCCGCCGTCGCAGGTGAGGACCTTGTCGAAGCCGGCGCGGCTCGCGATGAGCCCGGCGCCCAGCGCTCCGGCGGCCGGCCCGGACAGCACTGTCGTGATCGGCTGGTGGACGACCTCGTCGGCCGAGAGCACGCCGCCGTTGGACTTCATGATGTAGAACGGCAGCTTCTCGCTGCTGTCGACGAACTCGTCGAGACGCTGGTGGATGTTGGCGACGTAGCGGCTGACGTTGGGCTTGACCGCAGCGTCGACGAGCGTGGTCATCGAGCGCTCGTACTCGCGGTACTCGCGCAGTACCTCCGAGCTGATCGACACGACCGCGTCGGGGTGCTCACGGCGCAGCACCTCGCGCATCGCGACCTCGTGGCTGTCGTCGGCGTAGGAGTGCAGCAGGCAGACGCCGATCGTCGTGATGCCGCGGTCCTTGAACCACCGCGCGGCGGCGACCGCGCCGTCCTCGTCGAAGGGGCGGATCTCGTTGCCCTCGAAGTCCATCCGACCGCCGACGGTCTTGACGTAGTCGGCCGGGACGATGCGCGGCGGCTTGACCCAGAAGTAGGAGTTGCCGTAGCCGTCGGGCACGGCCTGGCGGGCGATCTCGAGGATGAACTCGTAGCCCTCGGTCGTCACGAAGCCGAGCGCCTCGACCTTGCCCTCGAGCAGCTTGTTCGTCGCGACGGTGGTGCCGTGCGAGACGGCAGTGATGTCGTCGCCGCTCGCGCCCATGAGGTCGAGCACCTTGCGCACCCCGGCGAGGAAGCCGTCGGCCGGGTTGCTCGGCGTCGAGGGCGTCTTCGTCGTGACGAGCTCGCCCGAGTCCTCGTCGAGGGCGACGACGTCGGTGAACGTGCCGCCCGTGTCGATCCCGATGCGCAGGCGCCGGCGGGCCGACGCGTCGGTGCTGGTGGACGCCGCTGGGGTCGCTGCTGTCATGGTCAGGATTCAACCGAGGGAGCGGGTGTCGGGGCGTTGGCACATGCTGCCAACAGGCCGGGGTCCCGGCGTCAACCCTCGACAGTCGTGGTCGCGGACCGCCGCCGGATGTCGAGGTCGCGCCTCCGGCTCCGTCGACGGGGTGAGCGTGCCACGCTGGGCACGCCCCACACGAAGGAGAGCACCATGGCGAAGTACCTCATCGGCGTCGACTTCCAGTCGGGCCCCGACGAGACCCCGATGTCGGAGTGGGAGCCCGCGGAGGTCCAGGCGCACCTCGACTACTACGCGGCGCTCAACGACGAGCTCGTCGCGAACGGCGAGCTCGTCGACGCGACGATCCTCACCGGTCCCGACCTCGCCAAGATCGTCACGTCCGACGGCGGCGCCCCGGTCGTCACGGACGGCCCGTTCCAGGAGTTCAAGGATTGGCTCGCGGGCTTCCAGGTCGTCGAGGTCGACACCGAGAAGCGGGCTCTCGAGATCGCCGCGAGGGTTTCGGCCGTCCCGGGGCGCGGGGGCCGCCCGACGCAGCAGCCGATCCATGTGCGTCGGGTCATGGAGCAGGCGCCGGCGGACACCGAGCAGATGGACGCGTTCCTGCGCACGGCGGGCTCGACCCGCTGAGCATGCCGCCGCTCGACGGCCTGCTGCGCACCCTCGCGCCGCAGGTCGTCGGGATCCTCAGCCGGCGGTTCGGCGACTTCGACGCCGCCGAGGACGCCGTGCAGGAGGCGCTGATCGCCGCGTCGCGGCACTGGCCGGTGGACGGTCTGCCCGACGAGCCACGCGCGTGGCTCGTGCGGGCGGCCTCGCGCCGGCTCGTCGACCAGTGGCGCAGCGACAGCGCCCGCCGCGAGCGCGAGGCGCGGGCCGTGGACTGGCAGGTGCCGGCATCCGACGCGGCCGGCCACGACGACAGCCTCACCGTGCTGCTCATGTGCTGCCACCCGTCGCTGACACCGGCGTCGGCGATCGCGCTGACGCTGCGCGCCGTCGGCGGCCTGACGACGGCCGAGGTCGCAGCCGCCTTCCTCGTGCCCGAGGCGACGATGGCCCAGCGGATCAGCCGCGCCAAGGCCACGATCCGCGCGTCGGGCGAGCCGTTCCGTCGGTTCGACCCCGGCGAGCTCGACGCGCGACTGGCGTCGGCCATGCACGTGCTCTACCTCCTGTTCAACGAGGGCTACACCGGTACGCGCGGGGCCGACCTGCAGCGGGTCGAGCTGTCCCGCGAGGCGATCCGGCTGCAGCGGATGCTCGTGGCCGCCGTCCCCGAGCACGCCGAGGCGCTCGGGCTGCTCGCCCTCATGCTGCTGCTCGAGGCCCGCACTCCGGCCCGCAGCGACGCGTCGGGCGGGCTCGTGCCGCTGCCCGAGCAGGACCGCTCGCGGTGGGACCGCGCCCTCGTGACGGAGGGTCTCGACGTGCTCGCGCGCGCCCTGGCGATCGGTGCGGTGGGTGAGTACCAGCTGCAGGCCGCGATCGCCGCGGTGCACGACCGGGCGCCCACCGCCGCCTCCACCGACTGGCCCGAGATCCTCACGCTCTACGGCCTCCTCGAGGAGGTCACGGGCAACCCGGTCGTCACCCTCAACCGCGCGGTCGCCGTGGCGATGGTCGACGGCCCGCGGGCCGCCATCGCGGTCGTCGACGAGGTCGAGGACCGCCTCGGCACCACGCACCGGTGGCTCGCGGTGCGCGGCCAGCTGCTCGAGATGGCGGGCGACGACGCCGCTGCGGCCGCCACCCTCGACGCGGCAGCCGGCCTGGCCACCAACGACGCCGAGCGCCGCCACCTCGCGACGCGGGCGGCGCGCCTGCGCAGCCCGCAGGCCTGAGCCGCTCGCCGGACGCTACTGCTTGACGACCTCGCCCGAGCCACTGACGTCCTTCGTCACCGTCGGCTCCCCGAGGTAGCGCACGTCGCCGCTGCCGCTGATCGACGCGTGCAGGGTGGCGCTCGCGTGGACGAGGGCGCTGCCGCTGCCCGAGACTGTGACGTCGACGTCACGGGCCGTGAGCGAACCGCCCGCGAAGTCGCCCGAGCCGGAGATGTCGACGGAGAGCCGGTCGGTCGTGCCGGCCGTGGTGATCGTGCCCGAGCCGGAGATGGCGACCGACAGGGCCGGCCCGGCAGCCCCGCCGGCGGTGATGTCGCCCGACCCACTCACGAGGAGTCCGGAGAGGTCGGTGACGGTCACCCGGTAGCTGATCGGGGTCCGCGGCGAGATCGAGGACCCGGGCTCGGTGCCGAGCACGAGGGTGTCGCCCGCCACGTCCGAGCTGAGCATGGGCAGGATGTTGTCGTCGGCCTCGACGGTGACGGACTCCGTCGTGCCCGGCTCGACGACGACCGTGCCGACCCCGGCGAGCTCGACGGCCGAGAAGCCGCTGACCGGCCGTGACTCCGACGCGGGCGTGCCCGAGCCCGTCGTGGAGGAGCACGCACCGAGGGCGGCGACCGCGATGACCGCGGTGACGAGGCCTGCGGCGACGTGCGCGGTGGTGCACGCGGCGGTGCGCGCGGCGCGGACTGGGGTGGGGGTGCGTCGTGGTCGCATCGGGGTCCTCGGTCCGATGGGTCGTGGCCCGTGCAGCGGCCCGTGCAGTGACCGGAGCCGCCGAGCGCGGGGGAGCCGGAAGGTGTCCGCCCCCAGTCTGGGCGCCACCGCGACGCGGCGGGTCACCCGCTGAGGATGACGCGCGGGTGCGCGCGGGGCCGGACGATCGAGGGGTCGTCACCGTCCGTCGTGAGGAGCGAGAGACCGTGCTCATCGAACCCCCGGACGAGCCCGTCGAGACGCCTGCGCCGCCGTCGCCCGACGCCGGTGGCGCGCCGCCCGGGTGGTCGCCGGTCGACGTCGCGGACGGTGCCGTCGCCATCGTGGCGCTCGTCGTCGAGCGCGCCGTCCGGATGGCCGGCCTGGCGGCCCTGCTCGCCCGCCCGGTCACCGCGCTGGCCTGGGTGCCACTCGCCCTTGGCCGACAGCTGCGGTCGGTGCCCTGGGTCGACGGCCTGATCGCCCGCGGAACCCAGGAGCGGCAGGAAGCCACGAGGCGCGCGTACGCGGTGGCCCAGCAGGTGGCCCCGCGGCTCGTCGACTCGGTGCTCGGCCTCGTCGACCTCGACGAGGTCGTGCAGGAGCACGTGGACATCGACGGCATCGTCGCCGGCGTGGACGTGCAGCAGATCGTCGACCGGGTCGACGTCAACGCCATCGTGGCTCGGGCCGACATCGGTGCGGTCGTCGCCTCACTCGACATCGACGGCATCGTCGCCGGCGTGGACGTGCAGCAGATCGTCGACCGGGTCGACGTCAACGCCATCGTGGCTCGGGCCGACATCGGTGCGGTCGTCGCCTCACTCGACATCGACGGCATCGTCGCCGGGGTGGACCTGCAGCGGATCATCGACCGGATCGACGTCAACGCCATCGTGGCTCGGGCCGACATCGGTGCGGTCGTCGCCTCACTCGACATCGACGGCATCGTCGCCGGGGTGGACCTGCAGCGGATCATCGACCGGATCGACGTCAACGCCATCGTGGCTCGGGCCGACATCGGTGCGGTCGTCGCCTCACTCGACATCGACGGCATCGTCGCCGGGGTGGACCTGCAGCGGATCATCGACCGGATCGACGTCAACGCCATCGTGGCGCAGGCCGACATCGACGCGGTCATCGCCAAGCTCGACCTCGTCGCCCTGGCCGAGGTCGTCGTCGAGGGGATCGACCTGCCCGGGATCATCCGCAGCTCCACCGGGTCGATGGCCTCCGAGGGGATCCGGGAGGTCCGCCGGCAGGGGATCGGGGCCGACGAGCGGGTGGCGCACGTCGTCGACCGGCTGCTGCACCGGCCCGAGCGGGCTCCCGGCCCGACCTTCGAGGACGGGGACGGCACACCGCCGACGCGTCCGCAGATCCGCCGTGAATGGGGCGGGCCGGATCCGGGCGGCCCCGACCCGGCCCCCTGACGACCATGACCGCGCAACCGCCGCTGGACCCGCGCCCGGGTCCGATCGCGCGCCTCACCGTCCCGCAGGCGGCCCGGTCGGTGCAGGGCCACCGGGCCGGCGT
The DNA here is from genome assembly GCF_034724055.1 of Intrasporangium zincisolvens. NCBI lineage: Bacteria > Bacillati > Actinomycetota > Actinomycetes > Micrococcales > Intrasporangiaceae > Intrasporangium > Intrasporangium zincisolvens. Next base: position 120,379 of record NZ_JAWIIL010000008.1, on the reverse strand, counting down.
CGTGACGCGCGTGCTCGCGGGGATCGTCGACGGACTCGTCGCCGTCGTGGCCGTCGCCGTGGGGTACGGCGGCGTCGTCGCCGTGACCTACCTGCTGCGTCCACGGGAGTTCACCGTCCCCGACCCCGGCTTCCAGCTGCTCCTGGCCGTGTTCCTCGCGTTCCTCACCTGCTACCTCGGCCTCGCGTGGGCGATCACGGGGCGCACCTACGGCGACCGCCTGCTCGGCCTGCGGGTCGTCGACGCCCACGGCCGGCGGATCGGGCCCGTCCGGGCCGTCGCGCGGGCGCTCCTGTGCGTGCTCGTGCCGATCCTGCTCTTCTGGGTGGTGTTCAGTCGCGAGAACCGCTCGGGGGTCGACGTCCTGCTGCGCACCTCGGTCGTCTACGACTGGGCCTCGGCGTCCGAGCGTGCCGACGCCTCCGCCTGACGCCTCCCCGTCCGCCTGACGCGTCGGTGCCCTGACCCGGGAGTCAAGCGTCGAAGTACTCACGCAGCGCGGCGTCCTGCTCCGGCGTGAGGTTGGTGTGCAGCAGCGTCGGGTGATGGGCCAGGAACGCCGTGCGGACCTCGTCGAGGTCGACGTCGGAGGTCATGACGAAGAGGGCGGACGTGCCCGGGGTGACCTCGTCGCGGACCTGCCGGATGAAGGTCTCGCCGATCCCCGCCTCCCGCAGCGAACCGCCGAGCGCCCCGGCCGCCGCGCCCACGGCGAGCCCCAGCACGGGTGCGAAGAAGATGATCCCGAGGAGCAGGCCCCAGAAGGAGCCGCCGAGCGCCCCGCTCGCCCGCGTGGACGCCAGCTGCGAGGCCCGTGGGCGTGAGGCGCCCGTCGGCCAGGTGACCACCGCTGCGTCGAGGACGCGCAGGGCCCCGCGACGCTCGAGCTCGCCCAACGTGCGGCCGGCCGCCTGCGCCCCGGTCTCGTCGTCGAAGCGCCAGACCGTCAGAGCGGCGGCCTGCCCGGCCCCGGTCGGATCCGGCCCGTCGGAGGGGCCGGGTCCGCCGGTGTGGGTGCCCGCCACGATGTCGCGCCAGTCGGCCCGGAGCCGGGCCGCCAGGCCGCGCAGGGGCACCGCCGCAGCGTGCTCGTTCCCGGTGGGCAGCCGTGCCGCGTCCCGGTACCGGCCGAGGGTGCGGTTGAGGGTCGAGGCGCCGATGAGCACGCGGGCGAGCAGGTAGCCCCAGAGCAGGACGGTCGCGGCCGCGCCGAGGGCGCCGTAGAGCTGGGAGGAGGTGCTGATGCGGTTGACGAGGTAGAAGGCGCTGACGAGGTGGAGCACCTGGACGCCCGCGCCGATGAGCAGCGCCCCGGGCAGCAGGTCGACCACCGACGCGCCAGCCGGTCGCGGCAGGACGGACAGGACGTACCAGCCGAGCAGCGTGTACAGCGCGAGCATCACCAGCGTGACGACGACCCCCACGGTGTACGCGACGGAGCGCACCCAGCCGGCCGCCAGCGTGAGCGTGACCGCCAGCATCATGAGGACCACGACGGCTGCTGCGGCGCGGGGCGAGCGGTGCAGCCTGGCCACGGGCAGGTGCCAGGCGAGGCTCGTGCCGATCCACATCGCCTTGGCGAGGGCCACCGACGTCGAGTAGAGGGCCACGACGCCGATGAGGAGCAGGATCCAGCGTCCCTGGTGGGCCTGCGCCGTGGCCTGCGAGATGGTCGAGGCCATGAAGCCCCCGAGGCCCGCCTGGGTGAGGTCGGTGCGCACCCGGTCCGGGCTGGAGAAGCCGAAGAGGGCGACGACCACGAGCGCCGCCGGCAGCAGCCACAGGAACAGGCGGAAGGCGAGGGCGCCGGCGAGGAGCGCGCCGCCGGTGTCCCGGTCCTCACGCAGTGCGTCCGTGAGGAGCCGGACCGACGCGTGCTCCTCGCGTGCGGTCAGCAGGCGTCGTCCCGCCTCGGACTGCAGGTGCCGACCCCGGTCTAGGAGCCGGGCGGCTCGACCCGGTCCCTGACCCGGACCGTCGGCGTCGCTGGGCATGCGCCCGATGGTGCGCCCGTGTGGCACGGCAGCGCCTCACTCCCGGAGCGTGATGCGCGGGCTGCGCGTCCGGCGCGATGGTGGGCGCGAGACCAGCCGTGCCGTCAGGGGCCCGTGGGTCGCGGTAGGGCGCCCACGAGGGGCACGCGAGCGTGGGGAAGGTGACCGGACATGACGACGGACCAGGACCCGGTGGGCGCAGGCCCCGCCACTCCACCGACACAGCCGGTACCCGTGCAGCACGTGCCGACGGGCGACGGGCCCGCGGCGGCCGTGCCTGCGGGGGAGGTGCCTCCGGAGGGCGTGCCCGTGGGAGTTGTTCGCACGGGGGACGTCTCTCTGGGCGACGTGCCCCGGGCGGAGGTGCCGGTGGGGGCCCTTGCCGCGGGGGACGTGCCCGTGGGGGCTGTTCCCGTGGCCGCCGCGTCCGCGGGTGACGTCATGGCGCTCGAGGCGGAGAACGAGAGGCTGCGTCGTCGCAATGCCGAGCTGGAGTCGCCGACGGCGGTCCGGGTGGGCCGTGCGGCGCGCACGACGGGCGCCGTCATCCTCGTCATCATCGGCGCGCTGTGCCTGACCCTCGCGGTGCCGGCCATCTGGGCCCGCAACCAGGTGCTCAACACCGACCGCTACGTCGCGACGATGGAACCGCTCGCGACGAACCCGGACGTGCAGGCGGCCGTCGAGGCGGCGGTCAACCGGCAGATCGCGGCCCGGCTCGACATCGGCGCCCTCGTCGACGAGGCGCTCCCGCCGCAGGCCGCGCGTCTCAAGGCCCCCATCGAGAACGCGGTGTCGGGCCTCATCTCCACGATCGTGCACCGCGCCGTGACGAGTGAGGCGTTCGCGACCCTCTGGACGGCAGCCAACCGCACCGCGCACGACTCCCTCGTCGGCATCCTCACCGGGGAGGACCAGGGCAAGGTGGTCACGGTGTCGAACGGCGCCGTGCTGCTCAACCTCGGCCCGATCATCGAGGCCGTCAAGGCGCGCCTCGTCGCCGCCGGCCTGACGGTCGCGGCCCAGATCCCGGCAGTGGGTGCCACGATCGAGATCGCCCGGCTCCAGGGCGTCGACAAGGCCCAGAAGGCCGTCCGGACGCTCAACACCCTGGCGAACTGGCTGCCGTGGATCGGCCTGGTCGCGTTCGCCGGCGCCATCGCGCTGGCCCGGGGGCGCCGGCGTCAGACCCTGATGTGGGCCGCGCTCGGGACCGCGATCGGCCTGCTGCTGCTGCGCATCGGACTCGTCGTGGTCCGAGGGATCTACCTCGACCAGATGCCCACCGACGTCATGTCGCCACAGGCGTCGGCCTACGTCTTCGACACCGTGACGCGCTTCCTGCGCGACGGCATCCGCCTCGTCTTCATCATCGCCCTCGTCGTCGCGGCGGTCGCGATCCTGCTCGGCCGCCGCGCGGCCCTCGCACGGGGCGGCCGCCGGGTGGGCGAGGCCGCGGGCCGCTCGTGGAGCTCGCTCAGCAGCGGGCCCGTGGGCGACACCGTGGCGCACCACACACTCGCCGTCGGTGGGGGGATCCTCGCCGTCGGAGCCCTCGTGCTCGTGCTCTGGGAGAACCCGTCCGGCCTCGTCGTCCTCGTCATCGGCCTCATCGTCGCCCTCCTGCTGGTGGCGGTCTGGGGGATGGCGCAGGGCGTGGGCCGGCAGCGACCCGCGGGTTGAGTGGGAGGGGCCGGCCCGGGCGACCCTTTCGCAGGTGCCCGGGCCGGCAGGCCCGCTCCGCGCACCCTCGGTCCCGCCGTCGGGAGGGCGTCGGTCGACGCGTGCCTGAGCGTCGACGCGTGCCGGAGCACCGCCACGTGCCGGAGCACCGCCGCCGGACGACCGTTGGTCGACGCGTCACCTGGGGTCGCGGCGTGTCGGCGCCGACACGCCTGCCGGGGACAGGTCGGGTGCCCCAACGGTCGTCGGCGGTGGCTTGGTCATGTCGAGAACTCTTGACGCATGACTACTCTGCAGTGCAGAGTTAACGCATCGGGCGCACAGGGGCGCCCGCCGCGGAAGGAAGAGCCGATGTCCGACACCCAGTCCGCCCAGTCCGCCCAGCCCGTACGGCACGCCGAGCTCGCCGCGGCCGAGGACGTCCTCACCCGCACCGAGCAGCTGCGCCGGGTGGCCCGCCGCGACACCCGGGGTCTCGAGATCCCGCTCCTCGTCCTCGGCGTCCTGACGCTCGGCTACGCGGCCGTCAGCCACGTCGAGCAGAACGTGCTCTACTCCGACCTCGGCCCGGGGGAGTCGAGGTACAGCACCGACGCCGAGCTGTGGTTCTCCCACTTCGTCGACAACTACTGGGCCATGGTCGGCGGCGCCGGCCTGCTCGTCATCGGCGTGTGGTTCGGCGTCCGGAGCCGGCGACGCGGGGCCGGGGCGGGCGCGGGGGCCTGGATCGCGGGCGGTGTCGGTCTGCTCCTCATCGCGACGTTCGGCCTGCCGTTCTCGGCATGGGGCATGGTCGGGATGTTCGGCATCGTCGGGTTCATGGCGCCGACCGCCTTCATCGGCATCGCCCTGCTGCTCATCGCCTGGCGTCGTCGTGACCGGCGGCTCGCCGCGTGGGTCGTCGTCTTCGGCGTCGTCGTGACGCTCGCGCACCTCGGCTTCTTCACCAACCGCTTCGGTGACCTGCTCAGGATCGTGGGCTTGGACGACTCCGTCTCGGTGGACGTCGTCGTCCAGGCCGACCTCGTCGTCATGGCCGCACTCGGTCTTGTCCTGATCGGAGTCGCCCTCCGCGGTCGTCGTGCGGGGGCCTCCACCCCGCGCCTCCGCGAGCCGGTGGCGTCGTGACCCCGCCCGACGCGGTGCCCGTCGACCCGGTCGAGGTGGCCGACGCGTCGGGCGTGGACGAGCCGCACCCGACCAGCCGGCTCGACGACGTCGTCCACCAGAAGGCGCGCCTCGGCATCCTCGCCCTGCTCGCCGAGGCCGATCGGGCCGACTTCACCTACCTCAAGTCCAACCTCGGGCTGACCGACGGCAACCTCGGCCGGCACATCGAGGTGCTCGCCGGCAGCGGCCTGGTCCACGTCGAGAAGGGCTACGCCGGCAGGCGCCCCCGCACGTGGGTCACCATCACCCGGGCCGGGCGGCACGCGCTCGCCGAGGAGATGGCCGCGATCCGAGAGCTGCTGCGCCGCTTCGAGGGCGCCTGACGCGTCGCTCCCGTGCGGGGCCCGCCGGCGAGCGGCCGTTGGTCGACGCGTCAGCCGGCCTCGCCGCGGTGGATCGGTGCGTGCGGGAAGGAGGTCGACGCCGGCCGCTCGAGCTCGTCGCGGTGGTTGCGGATGAGGTCGAGATTGCGGTCGCGGAGGTGGTCGAACGCCTGCCCGACGTTCGAGCCGGGCGTCAGCGACGCCAGGGCCTCGTCGGGGTCGAGGCGCGCCGTGACCCAGCCCTCGTGCGTGGCCGCCTTGGCCACGATGTGCCCGACCGGCGTCACCACGTGGCTGTTGCCGAAGTAGAGCACCCCGGCGGGGTCGGTGCCGACGGCGTTGGCACCGACGACGTAGACATGGTTGTCGTAGGCACGGGCGCGTGAGGTGAGGTCCCAGATGTCTGCCGAGCGCAGCAGCGCCGAGGGGCGGCAGATGACCTCCGCGCCCTGCACCGCCTGGATGCGGGACAGCTCGGGGTAGTCGCCGTCGAAGCAGATGATCATCCCGATGCGGCCGAGCTCGGTGTCGCACACCGTGACGGTGTCGCCGGGCGTGACCCAGCCTCCGCCGCTGACGATCTCGGAGCAGAAGGGGTGGGTCTTGCGGTAGACGCCGAGCACGTCACCCGAGGGCCCGACGAGGACCGAGGAGTTGTAGACGACGCCGCGCTCGGGGCCGCGCTCGTACGTGCCGAGGCACACGTGGACGCCGAGCTCGCGGGCCACGGCCTGCACGGGCTCGGTGAGCGGGCCCGGGATCTCGGCGACGAGGTCCCACAGCTCCTCCTTCGAGCAGCCGGGGGTGAAGCCGGTGGTCGCGGTCTCGGGGAGCACGACGAGCTCGGCCCCCGTGGCCTCGACGCAGCGGCGGGTCCACTCGACGCAGTGCTCGACGTTGGTGCGGATCGTGTCGACGCTCAGGGGTGCCGGCACGGGGGCGACCTGCACGGCCGCCGCGGTGAACGCGCGCATGCCTCATCCTCTCCCGATGGCCCAGCCGACGACGACCCCCACGAGGGCGATCGCGCCGCCGGCGAGCGTGCCGAGCGCGAAGTCGCGCACCCGCGAGGGCTCGCCCGACGCGGCGGCCCGGCCCGCGTAGACCGCCCCGGTTCCGCTCGCCGGAGCCCCAGCGGCCGGCGCCTCGCTGCCCATGACCCACGATGGCGTCCCCGTGCGGGAGACAGCCGCAGCGGCGGGCGGCTGTGCTGCCGCCCCGCCACCGGCGAGGTCGGCGTCGACCGCCGTGAAGAACTGGCCGGCCATCTTCTTCGTGACGCCGGCGAGCATCCGCTGCCCGACGCCGCCGATCGGGCCCCCGACCGACGCGTCGGCGTCGTAGGTGAGGTCGGTGCCACCCGCGGCGCCGGCGACCAGGCGCACGACGACGTCGGCGTCGACCGTGCCCGGAGCGCCGGCGCCCTTGGCGCGCATCGTGAACGAGTCGGGCGCAGCGGGGTCGCCGAGCGACACCTCGCCGTCGTATGTGCCGCGGATCGCGGCGACACCGGCTGTGACCGTCATGGCGTACGTGTGGGGTGCGAGCTCGACGAGGCGCTCGCAGCCCGGCAGGCAGCGGGCCAGGACCGCGGGGTCGTGGAACGCGTCCCACACCTGCTGCGGCGGCGCGGCAAGGGTGGCGGATCCGGAGATCTTCATGCGGTCGGCTCCTTGGGGGCGGGCGCACCGGCGTCGGTGCCGGTGCGCGAAGAACGGTGCAGGGACGGGAGGTCGCCGGCGGCGTGGCGGCGGCGCAGCTCCCACAGGTCGTTGGGCGAGATCGGCATGCGCGTGATCGGGAAGCCCTCGGCGTCCTCGATGGCCGACGCGATGACGGCGGTGACCGGGATGCACCCGGCCTCACCGGCGCCCTTGATGCCCAACGGGTTCAGCGGCGACGGAGTCTCGAGGTGGTCGGCCTCGATGGTCGGCACCTCGGACGCGTAGGGCATGAGGAAGTCCATGAACGAGGCGTTGAGCAGCTGCCCCGACTCGTCGTAGACCATCCGCTCGTAGAGCGCTCCACCGACACCCTGGGCCACGCCGCCGTGCACCTGGCCCTCGACGATCATCGGGTTGATCATCGTGCCGCAGTCGTGGATGACGCAGTAGCGCAGGATGCGGATCTCGGCGGTGACGGGGTCGGTCTCGACGACCGCCGCGTGCATGCCGTTGGCGAAGGTGGCCTGGGTGGGGGAGTAGAAGCCCTTGCCCTCGAGGCCGGGCTCCTCGCCCTCGGCGACCGGCGGCTTGTCGGGGTCGAACGTGCCGGCGAACTGCGTTGCGGCCTTGGCGGCCTCGTCGAAGGCGTACCGGAGCGGGTTGGACAGCACCGACACCGTGCCGAGGCTCATCGAGCTGCCGGGCGCGCCCTTGACGCGCACGGTGCCCTCGACGATCTCGAGGTCGTCGGGCGACACCTCGAGGGCGTCGGCCGCGATGCGCAGGGCCTTCTCGCGCACCTTGCGGGCGCCGAGGGCGATGGCGCTGCCGCTCATGACGGCGGCGCGCGACGCGAACGTGCCCACGGCGTAGGCCATCTTGCGGGTGTCGCCGGTGGTGACGTGGACGTCCTCGAGCCGCACCCCGAGCTCGTCGGCGACGATCTGGGCGAACACCGTCTCGTGTCCCTGGCCCTGCGACGTCAGCCCGGTGGACACGTTGACGCGACCGCTCGTCTCGATCTGGATGTGGCCGCCCTCGTAGGGGCCGACACCGGTGCCCTCGACGTAGCAGCCGATCCCGAGCCCGACCTTGCGTCCCTCGGCCTCGGCCGCCGCGCGGTACTGCGCGAAGCCGTCCCAGCCGACGAGCTCCTTGAGCTTGGCCAGGCTCGCCGGGAAGTCGCCCGAGTCGTACTTGAGCGGGCGCCCGTCCTGGAAGAGCAGGCCGTGGTCGTAGGGCATCTCCTCGGGGAGGATGAAGTTGCGCGAGCGCACCTCGGCGCGGTCGAGACCAAGGGAGTCGGCGATGGCGTCCATCGTGCGCTCCATCGCGAAGCAGCCCTGCGGGCGACCGGCGCCGCGGTACGGGGTGACGAGCACGGTGTTGGTGTAGAGCGACCAGAACTCGACACGGTACGTGCCCGGCTTGTAGGGCCCGAGCAGCTGGGTCGAGGTGATGATCGGCACGATGATGCCGTAGGGCGTGTAGGCCCCGTTGTCGTGCCAGATCTTGACGTCGAGCGCGAGCAGCCTTCCGGCGTCGTCGAACCCGACCTCGATGCGCTGCAGCTGCCCGCGCTCGTGGGCCGCGCCGATGAAGTGCTCGCGGCGGTCCTCGGCCCACTTGACCGGCTGGCCCAGCAGGCGCGCGGCCCAGGGGACGAGCACCTCCTCGGGCCACGGGTGCACGATCTTGACGCCGAAGCCGCCGCCGACGTCGGGCGCGATGCACTCGACCTTGGCGAGCGGGAGGTCGAGCTTGGCCGCCACCGCCGCGCGCACGCCCGTCGACGTCTGCGTCGACGAGTACATCCGCAGCTCGCCCTTCTCGTCGTCCCACCGTGCGTAGACGCCCTTGCCCTCCATCGGCATGCAGGCGCTGCGCTCGATGTCGAGGTCGAGGGTCAGCCGGTGAGGAGCCGAGGCCATCGCGACGTCGACGTCGCCGACGGTCTGGAGCATGTTGGCGGCGACGTTGCCGGGCACGTCGTCGTGGACGAGCAGCGCTCCGTCGCGGGCGTTCTCGATGCCGACGACGGCAGGACGCTGGTCGTAGGTGACGCGGATGCGGTCGCACGCGTCCTCGGCGACGTAGCGGTCGGTGGCCACGACCATGACGACCGGCTCGCCGACGTGGTTGACCTCCTCGCGCGCCAGCGGGTAGCCGGTGCGGCCGTGGGTCAGGGTCGGGTGCGGGATGAGCAGCGGCAGCGGCTCGCCGACGCGTCCGGGGAGGTCGTCCCACGTGTAGATGGCGACGACGCCGTCGACGTCGATGGCATCGGACGCGTCGATGTCGACGACGCGCGCGTGGGCGTACGGGCTGCGCACGAACGCGGCTGCGAGGGCGTCGTGCCCGAGGTCGTCGAGGTAGCGGCCGCCGCCCGTGACGAGCCTCGGGTCCTCCTTGCGCTTGACCGGCGCGCCGAACATCTGGGTCGTCATGAGCGCTCCTCCGGGGTCTGGCCGGAGGCCCGCTCGGCCTTGATCTCGGCGGCACGCAGGACGCTCTTGACGATGTTCTGGTAGCCGGTGCAGCGGCACAGGTTGCCCGAGATCGCCTCTCGCGCCTCCTCGCTCGTCGGGGCCGGGTTCTCCTCGAGGTAGGCCGTGACAGTGGTGAGGAAGCCGGGGGTGCAGAACCCACACTGGAGGCCGTGGCACTCGGCGAACGCCTGCTGCACCGGGTTCATCGACTCGCCGGTCGGCGCGACGCGGGCGTCCGGCGCCGTGCACAGGCCCTCGACGGTCGTGACCTCGTGGGCCTGGGCCGTGACGGCGAACATGAGGCACGAGCGCATCGGCTCGCCGTCGACGAGCACGGTACAGGCGCCGCAGACACCGTGCTCGCAGCCGACGTGCGTGCCGGTGAGGCGCAGGTCGTGGCGCAGGAAGTCCGACAGCAGGCGCCGGTCCGGCACCGACGCGGTGCGGCTGACGCCGTTGACGCGGATCGTGACCTCGTGCAGCTGCTCGCCGGTGGAGGTGGTGGTGTCGGTCATCGGCGCTCCTCGCTCGGGCGTGCGGTCGGGCTGCCGGTGACGGCGGCGGTCAGGGTGCGGCGGGTCAGCTCGGCCGCGAGCATGCGCCGGTAGCCGGCGGTGGCGTGGATGTCGCCGTCGGGGTCGATGTGCTCGTCCACGGCGCCGGCGACGATGTCGAGGGCGCTCGCCCACGCGTCGGTGCCCGGCTCGAGCCCGCCGAGGACGTCGCCGAGGTCGAGGACCGAGGGCACCGGCGTCACCGACACGAACGACGCGCGGGCCGAGGCCACGACGCCGTCGGCGAGCGTCACCGCCACGCCGACGCCGGCCAGCGCGTAGTCGCCGTGGCGGCGGGCCGACTCGGAGAACGCGGTGCGGGTGCCCTCCGGGAAGCGGCCGAACCGCGCCGCGACGACGAGCTCGTCGTGGTCGAGGGAGGTCTCGAGCGGGCCGAGGAAGAAGGCGTCCCAAGGGATCTCGCGCGAACCGTTCGGCCCGACCGCCTCGATGACGCCGCCGGTCAGGGCGAGCACCGACGGCATCTCTCCGGCCGGGTCGGCATGGGCGAGCGAGCCCACGGTCGTGCCGCGGTTGCGGATGGCCGGGTGGGCGACGTTGACGACCGCCTGGCGCAGCAGCGGCAGCGCAGACGCTGCGGCGTCGGACCGCTCGAGCCCGCGGTGGCGCACGAGCGCGCCTACGCGAACGGCGTCGGGGGAGACGTCGATGCCGTCGAGCCCGGGGATGCCGTTGACGTCGACGAGGTGTCCGGGCGAGGCGAGGCGCATGTTGAGGACGGGCACGAGGCTCTGGCCGCCGGCCAGGACCTTGCCGTCGTGGCCGGCCTGCGCGAGCACCGCGACGGCCTCGTCGACGGAGCGCGGTGCATGGTGCACGAAGGGTGCGGGCTTCACCGAACCGATCCTGCCTTCCGTTGAGGGGTGGAACCAGAGAGTCCGGGTGCATCGGTGTGCCGCCGGTTTTGGCACGTTCTGCCGAAGGAACCGGGTCCGCCCGCCGATGTCTGACCGGTAGGAGGCCCGACCACCACCGGGAAACGGCGTGGCCCCCGACACCGTCGGGGGCCACGCGGGTCGTGCGCCTCGGGAGAGGGAGCGTCAGTGTCGACGGTCCGGGCCGCCGGGGGCGTCCTGGTAGAGGTCGTCGATGCCGTCGCTGTCGCCGTACTCGGCCTTGCCCAGCGACATCATCGTGCCCCCCGCGGCGTCCGCCCGCTCACGCAGGTCGGCAGGCGCGAGCGTCCTGGCCAGGTGGTAGGCGCCGACCGCCACGATGGTGCCGAGGGCGATGCCGCCGAGGGTGAAGCTGTCGGTGAACTTCAGCTCGACGCCGCCGATGCCGATGATGATGCCGGCCGAGATCGGGACGAGGTTGATCGGGTTGCCGAAGTCGACCCCGTTCTCCTTCCAGATCTTCGCGCCGAGCAGGCCGATCATGCCGTAGAGCACCACGGTGATCCCGCCGAGCACGCCACCGGGCACCGAGGCGACGAGGGCGCCGAACTTCGGCGAGAGGCCGAAGATGATCGCGACGATCGCGGCGACGTAGTACGCCGCCGTGGAGTAGACGCGCGTCGCGGCCATGACCCCGATGTTCTCGGCGTAGGTCGTCGTCGGCGACCCGCCGACGGAGCTCGCGATGACCGTGCCGACGCCGTCGGCGGCGATGGCGCGACCCATGTAGGGGTCGAGGTCGGCCTTCGTCATCTCGGCGACGGCCTTGACGTGGCCCGTGTTCTCGGCGACGAGGGCGATGACGGCCGGGAGCACGAGCAGGATCGCGGCGATCGAGAAGGAGGGAGCGTGGATGCCCACGATCTCCTTGCCACCCACCATCTCGGTGTGGGGCGGGAAGCCGAACCAGGACGCGTTGGTGATGCCGTCGAAGTTCGTGCGGAAGTGCGTCGTGATCTTGCCCGCGCCTGCGTCGTAGGACGTGATCTGGCCGAACATCTTGTCGAAGAGCCACGAGATGACGTAGCCGAAGATGAGGGCCAGGAAGACCGCGATGCGGGAGATGAAGCCCCGGAACGCGACGGCGCAGATGATGGTGAAGGTCATGACGAGCAGTGCGACCCACTGGTCCTGCGGCCAGTAGATACCGGCGACGACCGGTGCGAGGTTGAAGCCGATGAGCATGACGACCGCACCGGTCACGACCGGGGGCAGCACCTTGTGGAGCACCGTCGAGCCGAGGAAGTGGACCGCCACACCGACGAGCGCGAGCACGAGACCCGCGACCATGATGGCGCCGGTGACCTCCTGCGACGTGCCGCCCTGGGCGCGGATCGCGATGACCGCGCCGACGAAGCTCGCCGACGTGCCGAGGTAGCTCGGCACCTTGCCCTTGACGATGAGCAGGAAGCAGATCGTCGCGACGCCGCTCATCATGATCGCGAGCTGCGGGTTGAGGCCCATGACGAGGGGGAAGACGAACGTCGCACCGAACATCGCGACGACGTGCTGGGCGCCGAGCCCGACCGTCCTGCCCCACGAGAGCCGCTCGTCGGGGGCGACGACGTCGTCGATCCCCAGCGTCTTGCCGTCCCCGTGCAGTTTCCAGCCCAAAGCCATTCCGACTCCTATGGTTGCCGCATGCGTGATGCGGGTCACGTCCCACTCCGGGATGGGCGAAAACTACTCCCGGGTCAGGGGATTGCGTTCGTCAAACGTTGATACACGCCGACGGAGTCCCTCTGGCAGGTCGTGCCGTAGGGCGAAGCGGGTCAGATGCCGCGCATCGCGTGGATCTTGAGCGCCAGCGCCAGGGTGAGCCGCAGGTCGGGGTCGGTCGTGAAGGGTCCGAGCATCTTCTCGAGCTTGCCGATGCGGTAGCGCAGCGTGTTGTAGTGGAAGAAGAGCAGACGGGCCGTCTCGGCGACGTTGAGGTTGGTGTCGAGCAGCACGCGGAGGGTGTCGCGCAGCCCGGCGTTCTCGGCGGAGTCGTCGGTCGCGAGCTCGCGCAGCGACTCGTGCACGAACCGGCGCAGGTCGGCGCCGTCGGGCACGAGCGCGAGCAGCCGGTAGATGCCGAGCCCGTCGACGTGCGCCAGGGCGCCGTCCCCGTGCATCTGGCGCCCCACTGTGACGGCGGACAGCGCCTCGTCGTAGGCCTGGGCGAGCCCGGCCGCCGAGGTGATGGGCCGGGAGACGCCGGCCGAGAAGCTGCGCCGGCCGCCGCCGCCGTCGCCGCGCACGACGCGGACGAGATCCCCCACGACGCGCATGACGCGGTCGGTGTCGGCGCCCTCCGGGACCGGCACGAGGGTGACGACCTCACGGCTGAACCCCATGACGGGCGAGCGCGGGTCGCGGACCGCCACGGCGTGCGTCCACGCCCGGGCGAAGCGCTGCTGCAGGAAGCGGACCTCCTCGGGGTCGCGCGTCGTGCGGTCGTCGTCCTCGTCGGTCTCGGCCACGACGACGACGAGGGGCCGGTCGATGTCCCAGCCGAGCGAGGCGGCGTGGGCCACCGCGTCGGCCGGGCTGCCGGCGCGCCCGGCCAGGGCGTCGCGGAGGAACTCGGCGCGGTACTTGCCCTCGACGGCCAGGACGGCCTGGTCCTTGGTGATGGCGAGGGCCGCGACGGTGGCGGCGCGCTCGAGCAGGCGGGCGTCGTCGGCCGTCAGGTGCCGGTGGCTGCAGAACGCGACGAGCACGCCGTGGTCGAGGTGGCCGGCGACGATGCGCACGGCGGCGCGGTCGGCGGTGGGGCCGTCCGGGCGGGGGCCCATCGGTTCGGCCTCGGTCAGCAGCCGCCCGGTGCGGTCGAAGCACTCGAGCGACAGCGCGTGATCGAGCTCGCGTTGAGAGCCGGCCCGGGCGATGACGCGTCCGTCGGTCGTCGTGACCATCGCCGCGCCGTCGAGGAAGCCGACGACCTGCTCGCAGAGGTCGTCGAGCGAGCCGCCGGCGAGGACGATCTGCACGAGGGCACGGTCGGCGTCCTCGAGCCGGCGCAGCGTCGCGGTCTGGTGGGCCAGGATCGCGCTCAGCACCTCGGTGGTGAACGTCGCGACGGCCTCGAGGGGCACGTCGATGAGCGCGAGGCCGACGCGTCGGGCGGCGTCGCGCAGCGCCCGCGAGGACGCCCCGTCGACGCCGGAGAGGACGAGGCCGGCGGCGCGCGCGTCGGCGAGCGCGGCCACCACGGCGGGGCCGGAGGCGGGCGCGCCGGGGGTCGACTCGGCGCCCGCGGTCGCCTCGGCCAGACCGGCGGCGTCGGAGAGCACGAGCTGGTGGGTCAGGGCGTCGCCGAGGGCGGCGGCGTGCAGCGCGGTGCGCAGCGGCGTCGTGCTGTCGACGGACATGTCGAGCTGCGCCCCGGTGGCGTGCACGGCCCCGTGGACGCCGGCCGCGAGGCCGGCGATGAGACGCAGGGAGATGCCGGACACCTCGGGCTCGCCCCCGGCCCGCGACCGTGCGGCCGCTGGCAAGTCACCGTCGTGGAGGGCTGGATCGTTGGCAACTTTCACCATGAGAGCACCCTACCGAGCCTCGGTAGCGTCGCGGTCAGGATCGGCGCGGGACGAGAGGCGGTGGAGGCGTTGACGGACCCCTCGGACGTGCTCGTGCCCGCCGCGGTGTCGCCGCTCGTCGCCGGTGCGGTGGCGGGTGCGGTGCGACCCTGCACCGTGCTCGCAGCCTTTCCCACCTGCCTCTACCTCGGCCTCGGCGCGCATGCGGACGTCCTCGCGGTGCTCGCCTCGGACGCGCTCGCCCTGCCCATCGGCCTCCGGCTCGCCGAGCCGTCGACGACGGTGCGGTGGGGCGTCGGCCCGGGCGACACGGTGCACGTCGGTGCCGGACGCGTGCGGCTGCCGCACTCCGAGCTCGTGGCCTCGCGGCTCGCCCGCCCGTCGCGGGTGCGTCCCGGGGTGCGGCGGGTCGGTGCGGCCGGGCTGCTGCCCGAGCCCGGCGTCCTGGGCCAGCTCGTCCGTGAGCTCGTCGCCGACGCCCTCGCGGGGCGTCCGGTCGGGCCGGCCGTGCGCGGCCTCGTCGGGGCCGGTCGCGGCCTGACGCCGAGCGGTGACGACGCGCTGTGCGGCGCCCTGCTCGCCCTCGTGGCGTCCGGGGGGTCCGGACCCGCATCGGCGGCCGGGCTCCAGCACCGCCCCGACGCCGGTCGCGCGCTCTCGATGGTGCGCACCGCGGTGCGGTCCGCGCTCGGGCGCACGACCAGCCTGTCGGCCGCCCTGCTCGTCGCAGCCGGCGAGGGTTACGCCACCCCCGAGGCCGCCCGGCTCGTCGCTTCGTTGCAGGTCGGGCCCACCGTGGCCGCCCGGTCGCAGGCCCCGTCGGCCGCAGTCGTCGCGGCCGTCTCCGACCTCCTCGGACCCGTTCTGTCGATCGGCCACTCGTCGGGTCACGACCTCGTGTCAGGCCTGGCCGGAGCACTGCTCGCGCTCGACGAGGCCGAACCCGCCGACTCCCAGAGCCTTTCGAACCATCGTCACCGAACCGACCCCACCGAGAAGGGATCCCGCAGTGCCTGAGCACGTCGAGCTGCGAACCGGCGCCTACCACGACTCCGTCAGCCTCATGCAGGTGTCGCGCACCGTCGCCGCCACCGACGGCGTCGAGGCGGCGCAGGTGGCCATGGCCACCGACCTCAACCTCGAGGTCATCCGAGGCATGGGATTCGAGGTGCCGGACGCGTCGCCGAACGACCTGGTCGTCGCGGTGCGCGGCACCGACGAGGGGGTGGTGGCCGCCCGGGCCGCCGTCGACGACGCCCTGGCCGGGCTGCGCTCGGCGTCCTCGGGCGGCGGGTTCGGCGAGGCGCCGGCGCGGCGCACCCTCGGCGGGGCCATCGCCACGTCGGGCGCCGACCTCGCGCTCGTCAGCGTCCCGGGTGCCAACGCGACGGTCGAGGCGTTCGACGCCGTGCGTGCCGGGGTGTCGGTCATGGTGTTCTCCGACAACGTGCCCGTCGAGGACGAGGTGCGCCTCAAGGACGCCGCGGCCGAGGCCGAAGTGCTCGTCATGGGCCCGGACTGCGGCACCGCAGTGGTCGGAGGCGTGGCGCTCGGCTTCGCCAACGTCGTGCGACCCGGGACGATCGGCCTCGTCGCCGCCTCGGGCACGGGCGCGCAGCAGGTCATGTGCCTGCTCGACGCCGCCGGCCTGGGCATCAGCCACTGCCTCGGCGTCGGCGGGCGCGACCTGTCGGCGGCGGTGGGCGGGCGCTCGACGCGTCAGGCCCTCGCCGCGCTCGCGGCCGACCCGGCCACCGACCGCATCGTCGTCGTGTCCAAGCCCCCGGCGGCCGAGGTGCTCGCCGACCTCGAGGCCTTCGCCGGGGGGCTCGGCAAGCCGGTGCACTGGGCGACGCTGGGGGAGGGCCGTGCCGACCTCACGGCCTCGGTGGAGGCGGTCGTCGCTGCAGCTGGCGGTACCCAGCCCGAATGGCCTGTGTGGCAGGGCGTCTCGTCACACGAGAAGGCCACGGGCGACAGCCTACGCGGCCTCTTCTGCGGCGGCACCCTGGCCGACGAGGCGATGCTCGTGGCCGGCGCCGCGCTCGGCGACATCCGCTCCAACATCCCGCTGCGCCCCGACCTCGCCCTCGGTGCCGACCTGCGCGACGCGGGCCACGTCGTCGTCGACTTCGGCGACGACACGATGACCCGCGGCCGCGCCCACCCCATGATCGACCCGTCCCTGCGGCTGCAGCGCATCGCCGCCGAGGCCGCCGACCCGACGTGCGGCGTCCTGCTCCTCGACCTCGTCCTCGGCCACGGCGCCCACGCCGACCCGGCGCCCGAGCTCGCCGACGCCGTCCGCGCCGCACGCTCCACGGCGGCCGACGCCGGGCGCACGCTGCCCGTCGTCGTGGCGGTCACCGGCACGGCGTCCGACCCGCAGGGCCTCGAGGCCTCGGTCGAGGCCCTCGTCGAGGCCGGCGCGACGGTGCTGCTGTCCAACGCAGCCGCCACGCGTGAGGCGGTCCGGCTCCTCGGTAGCGAGGTGCCCGAGGCCCCCGCATTGGCGTCGACGCCGACGACGGCCCCGCGGGCGACTCCGGGAACGGCGTCCGGTGCCGGCTCGGCCGCCTCCGACGTCCCGGCGACGCCGCTGCACGGGCTCCTCGACGCCGACGTCGCGGTCGCGACGGCCGGCATCCCGCTGCTCACCGAGTCCCTGCGCGCGCAGGCGGTCCGCGTGACGGAGGCCGCGTGGCAGCCACCGCTGCCGGGAACCGAGGCTCACCTGTCCGCGGTTCTCGCCGACCCGCGCCGCGACGCCGCCAACGCCGAGGCGCTGCGCCGCATGGTCGCCGCCGGCGCCGACCTCGTCGACGTCCGGCCTGCGTCGGAGGCGCTGGGCCTCGAGCGCGGCACGTTCCTGCACGCCGGGCCGCCGATCGAGTTCGCTCGCGCCTCAGGGCCGCTCAAGGGGGCGTTGATCGGCGCGATGCTCTTCGAGGGCCTGGCCGACACCGCCGAGGAGGCGGAGGCGAAGCTGGAGAAGGGCGACGGCATCACCCTGGAGCCGTGCCACCACCGCGACGCCGTCGGCCCGATGGCGGGGGTCATCAGCCCGTCGATGTGGCTCTACGAGCTGCGCGACGACGTGCACGACAACACGTCGTGGTGTTCGCTCAACGAGGGCCTGGGCAAGGTGCTGCGCTACGGCGCGTACGGCCCCGAGGTCATCGACCGGCTGCACTGGATGAACTCCGTGCTCGGCCCGATCCTCCAGCAGGCCGTGCGGGCCCGCGTCGACGCGTCGGGCCCCGTCGACATCAAGGCGGTCATCGCCCAGATGCTCCAGATGGGCGACGAGGGCCACAACCGCAACCGTGCCGGCTCGCTCATGCTCCTTCGCGAGCTGCTGCCCACGATGATCACCGCCGACGCGTCGTCGGCCGACATCGCCGAGGCGGTGCGGTTCTCCGGTGCCAACGAGCACTTCTTCCTCAACCTGGGCATGCCGGCGTGCAAGCTGAGCACTCTTGCGGCGCACGGCATCCCGGGCTCGAGCGTCGTGACGACCATGGCGCGCAACGGCACCGACTTCGGCATCCGCGTGTCCGGAACGGGCGACGCCTGGTTCACCGGCCCGGCCAACACTCCCGAAGGCCTCTTCCTCGGCTCGTACGGCCCGGACGACGCCAACCCCGACATCGGCGACTCGGCCATCACCGAGACCGCCGGCATCGGCGGGTTCGCCATGGCGGCAGCGCCGGCCATCGTCAAGTTCGTCGGCGGCGACGTGCCGTTCGCGCTGCGAGCCACCCAGACGATGTACGAGATCACCGTCGGCGAGCACACGGCCTACCAGGTGCCGATCCTCGAGTTCCGCGGCACCCCGACCGGCATCGACGTCGCCGCCGTGGCGCGCACCGGCATCCTGCCGCAGATCAACACCGGCATGGCCGGACGGGTCGCCGGCACGGGCCAGGTCGGCGCCGGCCTCGTGACCCCGCCGGAGCAGTGCTTCACCCAGGCCCTGCAAGCCCTGGCCGGCGCCACCGGCTGAGCTGCTGTCCGTTCCGGGAAGGTCGGTCACGTCACGACGTGGCCGACCTTCCGCGCATCCGGGACTCCCCGGGCCGGATGTCTTGTCGGACGCGTCCGACCGGGAGCACTCTGGAAGGTGGCCGCCACGGGCGCCGACGCGACGACCGTCAACCATCCCCGACCGACGATCGGAGCAGTCATGCGTCGACCACGCATCGTGACCGCTGCCCTGGTATCCCTGGCTACCGCCTTGCTGGGTACCGCCGTGGCAGCCGCCGCGCCGTCGGACGTCCTCGTGACGAACGGCAGCCCGGCCACTCCCTTCTCGCAGAACAAGCAGAACGAACCCGCCGTCGCCATCGACGCCCACGCCCCCTCGGTGGTGGCCGCCGGCGCCAACGAGGAGATCGACATGGAGTCGTGCGCCGCCGGCGCGCCGAACACGTGTCCCTTCACGGCCGGCGTCGGCGTCTCCGGCATCTACCTGTCCTCCACCGGAGGGACGTCGTGGACCCAGCCGATGTACACCGGCTGGAGCGCGCGAGCCTGTCTCGTCGGCCCGGCCGCGTGCCAGCCGACGGTCGGCCCGATCGGCACGCTGCCTCGTTACTACGAGGCCGGCCTCGTCTCCGACGGTGACCCGGGTCTGGCCTTCGGCCCGCGGCCCGACGCGTCCGGGCACTTCGCCTGGGCAAACGGCTCGCGGCTCTACTACGCCAACCTGACGGCGAACTTCGGCGCGACGAGGACGGACCAGACGTTCAAGGGCTTCGAGGCCATCGCGGTCTCGCACACCGACGACCTCGCGGGCGCGACGGCCGGCCACAACGCGGCATGGTCCGCGCCGGTGCTCGTCTCGAAGCAGTCCTCGACGACGTTCTCGGACAAGGAGCAGATCTGGTCCGACAACGCGGCCAGCAGCCCCCACTTCGGCACGACGTACGTCTGCTGGGCCTCCTTCCGGAGCCAGGAGAAGGGCAACGCGCTGCCGACCCCGCTCATCGTCGCGCGGTCGACCGACGGGGGCGCCACGTGGATCTCGAAGCAGGTCGGCCCGGCCACCGACAACGGCATCAGCGGCCAGCCCGACGGCTGCACCGTCCGCACCGACAGCCACGGCGTCGTGTACGTCTTCGGCGTCGGAAGGCGCAACGGCACGAGCTTCGAGATGATGTACCGCTCGACCGACGCCGGCGCGCACTTCACCGGCCCGACGCTCATCACCAGCGTCGTCCCGCCGGGCGTCTTCGACACCGTCCAGGGTCGGCCCGTCATGGACGGCCTCGGCGGCGCGCGCGTCGACCTCGCACCCGCACCCAGCGTCGACATCGCCAACGGCGCACCCTCCGGCACCGACGCAACGAACCAGATCGTCATGACGTGGTCCGACGGCGCGAACGGCCTGAACCGCGAGCGGCTCATGGTCGCGACGTCACGCAACGGCGGCACGACGTGGACCGGGCCCGACACCGTGCCCTTGCCCACCGGCGACCGTCCGGTCTACACCGCACCGGCGATCTCGCCGAACGGCTCCGACGCGTACATCGTCGTCAACGCCTTCACGACGGTCTACCAGGACAACACGACGGCCCCGCGTGGTCTCGTCGGCGAGGTGCTGCACTCGGACGTCGTCGGCGGAGCCCTCACCGGGTTCACCTCGATCCACCGCGGCGCCGTGGGTGACCCACGTGGCTCCTCGGCCAACGCCCTGACCGACGAGTTCCTCGGCGACTACGTCTACGCCGCGGCGACGCGTGCTGGTGTCGTGGCGGTCTGGAACGACACCCGCGACGCGGCGCACTGCCCGTCCGTCGACGCGTTCCGCGCGGCGCTCTACTCGAACCCGAACGCGACACCTCCGAGCATCGTCCCCGGTTGCCCGGCCACGTTCGGCAACAGCGACATCCGCTCCGCGGCGCTGCCCGACCCGACGCCGTGACCGGCCGCTGACCCGCCACTGACCGGCCGCCGACGGAGGCCTTCGACACCGACCCACCGGGACACCGAAAAACCGGTGGGGCGGTGTCGGTCGTCCGGCCTAGGGTGGACGGGCCATGCGAGACTTCCCGCCCCCGACCCGCGCCTACACCGAGCGCGGGGCCCCCGAGCCCGACACCCGCAACCCGCGCCGCTTCCTCTGGTGGATGGTGCGGCAGAACGGCGTGCTCTTCGTCGCCGGCCTGGCCGCCGCCCTCGTGTGGATGGTCCCGCAGACCGTCGGCCCGTGGATGGTCGGCCGCGCCATCGACACCGGCATCGTCGCCGGCGACAGCAGCACGACGCTCGGGTGGGTGCTCGCGCTCGCGGCGGTCACCCTCGTCGGCGCGAGCAGCGGCATCGTCTTCCACACGTTCATCGTGCGGGAGTGGCTCATCGCGCTCTACGGCACGACCAAGCTCGTCACGCGCAAGGCCCTCCAGCTCGGCCACGTGCTGACCCGCCGCACGCCGACGGGCGAGGTGCTCTCGGTGTCGGGCAGCGACGGCGACCAGTTCGGCGCGCTCATGGAGATCACGACGCGCGCCTTCTCGCAGCTGGCCGCCTACCTCGTCGTGGCCGGCATCGTCCTCAACACCTCCGTGCGCATGGGCGTGCTCGTCCTCGTGTCCGCCCCGCTGCTCGTCGTGCTCGGCTCACCGCTGCTGCGCCCGATGCAGCGCTGGCAGGGCGTCGAGCGCTCACGCAACTCCGAGCTGACCTCGATGTCCACCGACATCGTCGCCGGCCTGCGCATCCTGCGCGGCATCGGCGGCGAGGACACCTTCGGTGGCAACTATGCGGCCCAGTCGCAGCGGGTGCGCCACTCGGGCGTCGCCGCGGGTCGCTGGCTCGCGGCCGTCGAGTCGGTCGGCGTGCTGCTGTCCGGCGGTTTCGTCGTGGCCCTCATGTGGGTCGGCACGCGCGAGGTCGCCCAGGGCCGGCTCACCGTCGGCCAGCTCGTCAGCTTCCTCGGCTACGGCCTGTTCCTCATCCAGCCGATGCGCACCTTCGTCGAGTTCGCCCAGAAGTGGACCCGCTCGGTCGTGTCGGCGCGCAAGGCGGTGGCCGTGCTCGGCCAGCGCCCGCCGTGGGTCCACCCCGACGAGCCGCAGGCCCTGCCGCACGAGGCGACGATCGTCGACGACCGCTCCGGTGCCTCGTTCGAGCCGGGCCGGCTCACCATGGTCGTCTGCGCCGTGCCCGACGACTCCGCGGCGCTCGCCGACCGCATCGGCCGGTACCTGCCCCGCGACGAGGGCGCGCTCGTCAGTGACGAGATCCCCGAGGAGCTCAAGGGCCGGGCCGCGAGGCGCGAGCGGTCCGTGCGCGCGAAAGCCCGTGAGGCCCAGGCGAAGCGCGACGAGGAGCAGGCGCGGCGCCCCTGGGGCGTCACCGTCGGCGGCGTCGACCTCTCGAGCGTCGAGCTCGACGACGTCCGCGACGCCATCCTCGTCAGCGACACCGCGCCGCAGGTCTTCGCCGGAACGCTGCGCAGCGCCGTCGACCCCCTCGGCCGACTCAGCCGCGAGGACGCCGAGCGCGCCCTGCACACGGCGTCCGCCGAGGACGTCTTCGACGCGCTGCCGGGCGGCTGGCAGGGCGAGCTCGAGGAGCGCGGGCGTGGCCTCTCGGGCGGTCAGCGCCAGCGGCTCGTCCTCATGCGCGCCCTCGCGGCCGACCCGGAGGTGCTCGTCCTCGTCGAGCCCACCTCGGCCGTCGACGCCCACACCGAGGCACGCATCGCCGAACGGCTCGGCGCCCACCGCTCCGGCCGCACGACGATCGTCATGACCGCCTCGCCGCTGCTGCTGCACCACGCCGACGACATCGTCCTGCTCGAGGACGGCCGAGCCACCGAACGCGGCCGCCACGTCGACCTGCTCGCCCGCTCCGACGCGTACCGCTCGGTCGTCGCGCGCGGCGAGGCCGACCACTCCGTCCTCGCCCGCGACGACGCACCGGGGAGCGATGCCGTCGGCCCCGACCCCGCCCTGACCGACCCGGCCCGCAGCGTCCTGCTGCCCGCCGACCTGACCGCGACCGACCCGGAGGAGGTGCGATGAACGCCACCACGACGCCGTCCACTGCAGTGCTCAGCGACCTGCTGCCCGAGTACCTCGCGACCGAGTCCGCGCGCACCTGGGGCGCCGCGCACAAGGCGCCGGCCGTGCCCGAGGAGCTGCGCCCGCCATTGTCGGCATCGGTGGGGGAGCGGCTCGCGGCGCTGCGGCGTCGGCACCTGCTCCGCGAGCGGCGGGCCCGGGAGTTCGTCGCCGACACGATGAACGCCCGCACCGGTCTGCCGATCGCCTCCAACCGCGACGTCGTGAGCTTCATCGGTGGCCTGCTGTCGAACGAGAAGGCCCTGGTCACGTTCGTCATCGTCGCCAACGCGCTCGCCGCGGGCGCCGGCCTGCTCGTGCCGCGCCTGCTCGGCCAGCTCGTCGACTCCACGGTCGCCGACGTCGAGGCCGGGCGCGTCGACGCCGCGATGGCCGGTGCCACCTCGTCGGCGCTCGTCGTCGCCGGGCTCGTCGTCGTGCAGGGGCTGTTCACCTTCGCCGCCCAGCTGTCGGCCACCTACCTCGGCCAGGGCGTCCTCGCCACGGCGCGCGAGTACGTCGTCCGCGCCATCCTGCGCCTGCCGCTCTCGCGCGTCGAGAGCGCGAGCACCGGCGACCTCGTCACGCGCGTCACCCGCGACGTCGGCACGATGAGCGAGAGCGTGCGGTGGGCGCTGCCGCAGTCGATCTTCGCGAGCATCACGGTCGTGCTGACCCTCGTCGCGATGACGACGAACTCGCTGTGGCTCTCGCTGCCCTCGATCGTGCTCATGCTGCTCGCGATGATCCAGGTGCGCCGCTACCTGCGCCGGGCGCCGAAGGGCTACCTCACCGAGGGCGGCACGTACTCGCGCATCAACACGACGCTCACCGAGACCGTCGAGGGCGCGCGCACCGTCGAGGCGCTCGGCGTCGCGCGACACCGGCTGCGTCGCGGCGACGACGACATCGAGGTGTCGGGCCAGGCCGAGCGCTACACGATGACGCTGCGCAACCTGCTCTTCGCCGTCATGGACGTCACCTTCAGCCTGCCGCGCGTGCTCGTGCTGCTCCTCGGTGCCATTGGGTACGCGCAGGGCTGGGCCACGCTCGGGCAGATCACCACGGCGATCCTCTACGCCGAGGCGCTGTGGGGCCCGTTCGACATGCTCGTGCACACCGTCGACCGCGTGCAGGTCGGCATCGCCTCCACGACGCGTCTGCTCGGCATCTCCACCGTGCCGCCCGACCGCACGCCGGGGGAGGCCCGTCCGGACGGCCCCGACCTCGAGGGCCGCGACCTGCGCTACGCCTACCGCGCCGACCACGACGTGCTGCACGGCATCGACCTCACGATGGCCACCGGTGAGAGGCTCGCCATCGTCGGGCCGAGCGGCTCGGGCAAGTCGACGCTGGGGCGGCTGCTGTCGGGCATCCACGGCCCGCGCACCGGCTCGGTCACCGTCGGTGGCGTCGAGCTCGTCGAGCTGCCCCTCGACGTCCTGCGCACCGAGGTCGCGCTCGTCACCCAGGAGCACCACGTCTTCATCGGCTCGGTGCGCGACAACGTCGTGCTGGCCCGCGAGGGTGCTGGCGACGACGCCGTCCGTGAGGCCCTGCGCGCGGTCGACGCCCTCGACTGGGTCGAGCGTCTGCCGGAGGGGCTCGACACCAAGCTGGGGTCGGGTCACCAGGCGCTGACGCCGGGCCAGGCGCAGCAGGTCGCGCTCGCGCGCCTCATCCTCGCCGACCCGCACACCATCGTCCTCGACGAGGCCACCTCGCTCATCGACCCGCGCACCGCCCGCCACCTCGAGGGGTCGATGAACGCCCTGCTGACCGGCCGCACGGTGGTGGCCATCGCGCACCGGCTGCACACGGCCCACGACGCCGACCGCATCGCCGTCGTCATCGACGGCCGGGTCGTCGAGCTCGGCAGTCATGAGGAGCTCGTCGCGCTCGACGGCGAGTACGCGGCCCTCTGGCGGGCCTGGACCTCCTGACGGGCCCGGCGAAACTGCCTGTCGCACAGTAGGGCCCGCCCCTGGGAGGTGGGGCGGGCCCTCGTGCCGTGCCGTGGCTTCCCCTGCCTGCCACGGTCCGGGTTGGTGGTCGCGAGGAGGGCGGTGGCCGACCGTCGCAACCGGCGGGGGAGTCGCGACGCGGCCGCCGGCGGCTGTCAGTGCCGGCTTCGGTCGCGGGGGACGGCGACCCCCTCCTGGGTGGTGCGCACACCTTAGGCAGGAAAGTTCCCATTTCTGCGTGAGTTGCGGGAAATTGCTTCGGATCCGTGACCCAGCCCCCGACGGCCCCCGCTCCGGGGTCTCGACGCCGTGGGCGCGTCGTGTTTGGGTGGCCCCATGAGTGCCATGGGCGAGGGCGGCCGTACGGGCCGCGGCGAGGGTATGGGGCAGGCATGAGCGAGGACATGAGCGACGCGAGGACACCGCAGGGCGAGCACGCCACCTACGTCATCGTCGGCGGGGGCCTGGCCGCCGCCAAGGCCGTCGAGGGGATCCGCGAAGGCGACGAGAAGGGCTCGATCGTCCTCGTCACCGAGGAGGACCGCCTGCCCTACGAGCGGCCACCGCTGTCCAAGGGCGTGCTCAAGGGCGAGGACGAACCGGCGTCGGTCTTCCCACACGACGAGGCCTGGTACGCCGACCAGCGCGTCGACCTGCGACTCGCCACCCCGGCCACCTCGCTCGACACCGAGGCCCACACCGTCACGCTCCGTGACGGCACCGTCGTCGGCTACGACAAGCTCCTGCTCGCCACCGGCTCCTCGGCCCGCGCGCTCACGGTGCCCGGCGCCGACCTCGACGGCGTGCTCTACCTGCGGGAGATGCAGGAGTCCGAGGCCCTCAAGGAGCAGCTGACGAAGGGCGCCCGCATCGTCATCGTCGGGGCCGGCTGGATCGGGCTCGAGGTCGCCTCCGCCGCGGCCGAGGCGGGCGCGTCGGTCACCGTCGTCGAGCCGCAGCCGACCCCGCTCAACGCCGTCATGGGCGACACCATCGGCGGCTGGTTCGCCGACCTGCACCGCGGCCACGGCGTCGAGTTCCGCTTCGGCGAGGGCGTCGACCGCCTCGAGGGTGACGGCCGCGTCGAGGCCGTCGTCACGAGCACCGGCGACCGGATCCCCGCCGACGCCGTCGTCGTCGGCGTCGGCATCACCCCCAACACCGGGCTGGCCGAGGGCGCCGGCATCGACGTCGACAACGGCATCGTCACCGACGCCGCCCTGCGTACCTCGGCCGACGGCGTCTGGGCCGCGGGCGACGTCGCGAACTGGCACAGCACGACACTCGACCGCAACGTCCGCGTCGAGCACTGGGCCAACGCCAACGACGGCGGGCTCGCGGCCGGCCGCTCGATGGCCACCGGCGAGCAGACCTACGACCCGGTGCCGTTCTTCTTCTCCGACCAGTACGACGTCGGGCTCGAGTACGCCGGGTACGTGCCGCGCGACTCGGGCGCCGATGTCCTCCTGCGCGGCAAGCCTGACACCAACGAGTTCATGGCGTTCTGGGTCGTGCCCGAGGGGGAGGGCGTGCGGGTCCTCGCCGGCATGCACGCCAACGTCTGGGACACCATCGACGCCGTCCAGAAGCTCGTGCGCGAGCGCACCGTCGTCGACCGCGACCGGCTCGCCGACCCCGACGTCCCGCTCGAGGACCTCGCCGGCTGAGCGAGGCCCCTGGGTGGAGCCACGGCGCCGCAGGAGCGGCCGTGGCCCGAACCACGGGCCGTGGCAGGATGTCACCCGTGACGGCACGCATCCTCGACGGCAAGGCGACCCTCAAGACGATCAAGGCCGAGCTGGCCGAGCGGGTGGCGCGGCTCGCCGAGCAGGGGGTCGTCCCCGGTCTCGGCACGGTCCTCGTCGGCGATGACCCCGGCAGCCACTGGTACGTCAACGCCAAGCACAAGGACTGCGCCGAGATCGGCATCACGAGCCTGCGCCGCGATTTGCCGGCCACGGCCACCCAGGCCGAGGTCGAGGCCGTCATCGACGAGCTCAACGCCGACCCCGCCTGCACCGGCTTCCTCGTCCAGCAGCCCACCGGCCTCGACGAGATGGCGCTGCTCTCGCGCGTCGACCCCCGCAAGGACGTCGACGGCCTGCACCCGACGAACCTCGGCTGGCTCGTCCTCGGCAAGAAGGCGCCGCTCCCGTGCACCCCGATGGGCTGCATCGAGCTGCTGCGCCGCCACGACGTGCAGATCGCCGGCGCGAAGGTCGTCGTCGTCGGGCGCGGCCTGACGGTCGGCCGCCCCCTCGGCCTCATCCTGACCCGCAAGAGCGAGAACGCCACGGTGACCCTGTGCCACACCGGCACCAAGGA
Organism: Intrasporangium zincisolvens; assembly: GCF_034724055.1. Taxonomy (NCBI): domain Bacteria; kingdom Bacillati; phylum Actinomycetota; class Actinomycetes; order Micrococcales; family Intrasporangiaceae; genus Intrasporangium; species Intrasporangium zincisolvens. The sequence goes on along the minus strand of NZ_JAWIIL010000008.1, from coordinate 93,703 downwards.
CCTCGCCGCCGAGGTGCGCCAGGCCGACATCGTCATCGCCGCGGCCGGCGTGCCCGGCATCATCACGGCTGAGATGGTCAAGCCCGGTGCGGCGGTGCTCGACGTCGGCGTCAGCCGCGTCGACGGCAAGGTTGCCGGTGACGTGGCGCCCGAGGTCTCCGAGGTCGCCGGCTGGGTCAGCCCCAACCCCGGCGGCGTCGGCCCGATGACCCGTGCACTGCTGCTGACGAACATCGTCGCGGCCGCCGAGGCGTCGGTCGCCGGCGCCGGCGCCTGAGCAGCGTCGATGCAGTGGCGGGGTAGCGGGTTCGTCGTCCTCAGCTGGTGGTACCTCGTCGCGGGCCTCGCGGCGATCGGCGTGCTGATGATGGGCTTCTACGACGTCCGGTGGGGCGGTCGCGTCATGGCGGCGGCGTTCGGCATCGGTGCCGTCATCCGCCTCATCGCCCGGCCGGCGCGCAAGGCGGGCGGCCTCAACGTGCGCTCGCGCGCCCTCGACGTCGTCATCCTGCTCGTCCTCGGCATCGGCGTGCTCATCGCCTCGGCCACGGTCAACGTCGCGTCCGACGGCCCGAGCCGCACGACGGTCGACCGCACCTCCCGCTGACGCGAGCGTCGTCAGACAACGATGCCGCCTCCGAGGCGTCCGGCTCGGCGCGTCCCTCCCCTCCCCATCGAGTGAGTACTGAGTCACATGCTTCACAGCCCGACTGTGTGACGCGTGTGGCCGGGTGCTCACTCGATGTGCGGGAAGGGAGTCGACGTGTTGCCTTGTCGGTGAAGGGAATGCGAACGGGCGCCGGCCACCAGTGGTGACTGACGCCCGCCGGATGTGCTGTGGGAGTCGCCTCAGATGAGGCCCAGACCCTTGACGGCGTCGCGCTCCTCGGCGAGCTCGGCCACCGAGGCGTCGATCTTGCCGCGGGAGAACTCGTCGATGTCGAGGCCCTGCACGATGCTCCAGGCGCCGTCCTTGACCGTGACGGGGAAGGAGGAGATGAGCCCCTCCTGCACGCCGTACGAACCGTCGGACCGGACGGCCATGGACACCCAGTCGCCGTCGGCCGTGCCCTCGACCCACGTGCGGGCGTGGTCGATCGTGGCCGACGCGGCGGAGGCGGCCGACGAGGCGCCGCGCGCCTCGATGATGGCCGCGCCACGCTTGGCGACGGTGGGGATGAAGGTGCCGGCGAGCCAGTCCTGGTCGCCGACGGTCTCGGCGGCGTTCTTGCCCGAGACCTCGGCGTGGAAGAGATCGGGGTACTGCGTGGCCGAGTGGTTGCCCCAGATCGTCATCTTCCTGATCTCGGTAACCGGCACGCCGAGCTTGGCGGCGAGCTGGCTGATCGCGCGGTTGTGGTCCAGACGCGTCAGGGCCGAGAAGCGCTCGGTGGGGATGTCGGGGGCGTTGCTCATGGCGATGAGCGCGTTGGTGTTTGCCGGGTTGCCGGTGACGGTGACGCGGATGTCGTCGGCCGCGACCTCGTTGAGGGCCTTGCCCTGCGGGGCGAAGATGCCGCCGTTGGCCTCGAGCAGGTCGCCGCGCTCCATGCCCGGGCCGCGCGGGCGGGCACCGACGAGGAGGGCGTGGTTGACGCCGTCGAAGACCTTCGTGGCGTCGTCGCCGATCTGGACGCCGGCGAGCGTCGGGAAGGCGCAGTCGTCGAGCTCCATGACGACGCCCTCGAGCGCCTTGAGCGCCGGGGTGATCTCGAGGAGTCGCAGCTCCACGGGGGTGTCGGGCCCGAGCAGCGCACCGCTGGCGATGCGGAACAGCAGGCTGTAGCCGATCTGGCCGGCGGCGCCGGTGACGGCGACCTTGACGGGGGTAGTGCTCACGGGGATGGCCCTTCACATCGGTCTGGCGCGTGGACGCTCCGACGCTACCAGCGTGCGTGGGCCCGCCCGGCGCCGCCCGGGTGCGGCCTTGGTCACCCGGCCGCGGCCAGGGCGTGTTCGTGCGCCTGCGGTCCCCGCGTCCGGGTCAGGACGCGGCGGGCGGGCGCCGGTAGCGCGACACCGGGGTCGGCGGCTTGGACCGCTTCGCGCCGTAGTGCGGGTACCGGGCCGCCATCCGCAGCTCGGGCCGCGCGAGCTCGGGCCGCTCGGTGGGCACGGGTCGATCCGTCCGATCCCACTCGCGCAGCGCGGCTCGCAGGTGCGTGATCGCGTCTTCGATGGCGTTTTCGTGCAAGGGCCGCAGCTGGGAGACCCACCCGCAGATGCAGGAGGCGAACCACTGGGCGCCGACGGCGGAGTCCTCGACGATGATGTCGTAGTGCCCGAGCCTCGAGGCCCGCTCTCCGGGGGCGAGGCCGGTCGGCTCGTGGCTGCTCACCGTTGCGCGGCTGACGTGGTCACCGAGGTCGTCGATGCTGACAATGGGCTGTCGGTCATGCGACCCGCTTTCGGTGCGGCCCCGAGGTGGAACCAGTACCTCGACGGTACACCGGATGTGGATCGGTCCCGCGCCGCCGTGGAGCGGTGGGGCGGCGTCAGTGGCCGAGGGCCAGGGTGGTCAGGGCGAGGATCCAGCTGACGAAGCTGCCGACGAGGAAGTACTCGGTGACGTCGTCGATGCCGGCGGGGCCTCCGCTGTAGCTGCCGGGCCCGGTACGGGACCCGCCGCGGGCTGCCGCCTGCACCTCGGGAAAGCGGAGCAGCCCCTTCGCGGCGATGACGAAGCCGGCCGCACCGAGCTCGCCCGCGAGGCCGAGGCCGAGGATGACGAGGCGCTCCATGGGCCCCAGGAGCCGGCCGCCCTTGAGACGGTCCGCGGGGTCGGGGACGGGGGGAGCGGCGACCTGGTCGGGTCGCAGGGCCCCGATCGTGAGCAGGATCAGGCGCACGATGACGTTGGCCGTGGCGACGTTGAAGGCGACGAGACCGGCGATGAGCAGGACGCGGGCGGGCGAGTGCGACGCGCCGCCGGGGAGGTCGGCCCAATGCAGCCAGGTCGCGAGGGCCCCGCCGGGCGTGCTGGCGGCGCCGGAGAAGAGGATCAGGCCGACCACGACCACGGCGAAGGCGGCCAGCGCCTCGAGCGCCCGGCGCCCGGTGCGCTGTGCGTGGCGGGACAGCTCCATCCAGACCGCGGAGACGACGGCCGCGAGGGCGAGGGCGAGGACGTCGGGCCACGACGTCAGGCCGGCGACCCACGCGAGGGCGGCGATCACCACCGGCGCGGCCACGTGGGCGACGAGCCGCGACCGGCGCCAGGACGAGGAGCGGACGAGGTCGGCGACCCCGAGCCCGACGAGGACGACCGACAGCCACGTCACGACAGCCGCCCGAGGGCAGCCATGGCGTCGAGGGCGACCCCGACGCCGTCGCGCCGCACCCGCTGCGACACCGCGGACGCGCTGATGTCGAGCCGCGTCGCGACGTCGCGCTGGCTCTGGCCGTCCATGAGTCCTCCGAGGATGTCGCGCGTGGTCGTCGACATCGACCCAACCATGAAGTCCAGACAGTCGAGCGCGACGCGCAGGGCCGTCACCGTGTCGAGCGCGTCCTTGTTTTCGCCGGCCTCGCCGGCATCGGACGCGCCGGGGGAGTAGCCGGTGCGCGCTGTTCGCGAGCGTGGCTGGGTGGCGCGCTCCTCGATCTCGACGATGGCGTCGCGGGCCGCCCAGTAGCCGGGACCGTCGTGGACGCCGCGCACCGGGTCGAGCGTCGAGACCTCGCCGCGGCCGACGCCGAAGCGGACGTCGGCGAGGGGGTGCAGGTGGGCCCGGACGCGGAAGCTGGCGGTGAGCGCGTCGCCGACGGTGGCGAACACGCCCTGGAACTCGTCGCCGAGCGTGATGACGAGCGGGTCGAGCGGCGTCGAGGAGGCGTTGGCCTCGCCGATCGCCGCCTCAAGCGCGTCGTGCAGCTGCTGGCGGTCGGGGTGGAGCCGCGAGTCGACGACATCCCCGATGAGCACGACGGGTGAAGGTTTAACCTTCATCTGAGTCATATGAAGATGATATCTTCTTTCGCGCCGAGTGAAGTCATTTGCTGCACGGCAATCGAGGAGCCGTGGCTCGAGGTCGGTAGACCGTCACGGCCTCCACACGCGGAGCAGCACCGACGGACGGGCGCGCGCGAGAGAACACCCCCACCGCGTCATAGTCGCGGTCCAGGGCACGTCCGACTTCCGTCAGGACGCGCGTGGGGATGGCCCTGGGAGCTGAGGGCGACACCAGGAGGTAGGCGCCCTGCACGTTGCACCGGTCGTTGTCGATCGCGAGCCGTGCTGCCGACTCACTCCCGCGGTAGCCGCCGATGATCCATCCCTGCCCGACGGCTCGGGCACCGAGAACGAAGATCGAACCCGGCGAGTCTCCTGTGAGATCGAGGACTCGGGTGCGTTCGTCGAAGCCGAGGCGTCGGGCGAGCGTCGTGAGGTCGGCAGCGGCCTGGTGGTCCGCACTCGTCAGTCGGATGGAGCCCCCTGCTACCCGGGTCTCGACCGTGGCGGAGGCGGCGGGGGCGTAGCGGTAGGGGGCTGCCGCCGACGCAGCCAAGGTGGCGATGAGGAGGGTGACCGCGACCAGGCTCGGCGTCATCCAGAGAAGTCGCGTGTGAGGGGCGGAGACGTGTCGTACCAAAAGCAGGCTGAGGGCCAAGAGCCAAAAAGAGACGGCTCGCCCTTGCGCCGCCCACAGGTTCACATTGGTCCCGAAGGCCTGGGCCAGGGGCATGCACAGCAGCGCGCCCACCAACGTCAGGTGGGTGCGGCGAGATCCATCGATGTGCGCCAGAAAGCCCGCGCGGCGGCGCGGTTGCCTTGTGGCGGCCCATGCCAGTGCGCCTGCAACTGCGGTTATCGCCACCCCCGAGCCGAGCAGCAGATTGGCCGCGGCGTCACTGGCCGCCAGCGCCATGGTGACCGGGGCCTGTCCCCAACGCCACACGATCGCGCGGGCGCAAACGCCGAGTACGCCGAGCAGGACGAGAAGGAGAACCAGGGCAGCTGCGCGCGTTCCCCTCAGGTGCGTGCCCTTCCTCTGGTCCAGCCGGGCAGCCACGAGGGCAGCCCCGACAGCGAGGGCACCAGCCAAGACCAGCAAGGCCAGAGTCGTCGGCTGGCCGAGGAACGGGTCGCGTCTGATGAGACTGTCGTGGCCTCCCAACGCCTGGGAGGTGGCGACGCCGTTGGACAGCACTGTCACGAGGTCGCCCGGCCCGGAGGAGAACACTGCGAGCGAAAGGCCGCCGGCAGCGGCCGCTGCCACCGGAGCCATCCACATCGAGCTCCGCCAGCGCCCCGGGAGCGCGAGAAAGGTGACGATGACGATGGCAGCGAGAGCGGCGGCGGTCGTCGGCTTGCCCATGAACGTGAGCCAGCCGCCGAGACCCACGAGGACCGCTCCGGTCTTGCGCTGTATCCCGTGCCGCGTCACGGCGAGCACGAGGCCAGCCGTTGCTGCCGCGAGTCCCTGCAGCGTCAGGGAGTTGTACCCCGGCGACATGGGCATCTGTGCCACGGTGGCCAAGGCCGTCGCTCCGACTCCTGCGCTCACTGCCACCCGCAGAGGTAGGCGGAGTGGACGGTGGCCGACAAGGGCCTTCGTGCCCATTGCCACCCAGGAGAGCGCGGCCATCGCCAGAACCGACAGGCCCATGCCGATCCATCGCATGACCACCACGTCACCGCCCGCCATCACGTACAGCGGGTGATAGACGAAGCCGAACAGCAGCAGGGTCGAACGGTCATCCGCAGGATGGCTGATGGCGTTGAGGTACAGGCCCTCGTCCGTGAGATCGAGTCCATGGGTGGCCAACCATGCGGCCATGCCCATGGCGAGGAGCGCGCCGATCGTCACACCCAGCGACACGGCCATGGACCCCGGGGCCCCTGACGACGGTGCGGCATCCGGCCTTGTCAACGGTCGAGCACCGGGTGCCCCTCGGCGTCGCGGGCCGCGTTGTCGGCGTCGTCGGTCGAGCCGGCGATGTCGAGGTCCGCCTTGTCCTCACCGGTGATCCAGGCGAACGTCGCGCCGGCGATGAGGCCGCCGACGATGGGCGCGACCCAGAACGCCCAGAGCTGGGCCGGGGCGTCGTTGCCGTTGAAGAAAGCGACCGCCGTGGAGCGTGCCGGGTTGATCGAGGCGTTGCTCACGGGGATCGCCACGAGGTGGGCCAGGACGAGGCCGAGCCCGATGGCGAGCGGCGCGAAGCCCTTCGGGGCGTCGTCCTTGGTCGCCCCGAGGATGATGTAGACGAAGAACGCGGTGACGAGGGCCTCGACGACGAGGACCGCGCCGAGCCCGAAACCGCCGGGGGAGTGGGCCCCGTAGCCGTTGGCCGCGAGATTCCCGGTGGCCGGCAGGCCCTGCGAGGTCCACAGGCCCGTCAGGGCGGCGCCGGCGAGCAGGCCGCCGACGAGCTGGGCGACGAGGTAGAGCGGGACCTCGCGCCACTCGAACCGCCGGGCGATCGCGATGCCGATGGTCACCGCCGGGTTGAAGTGCGCCCCCGACACGTGGCCGACCGCGTAGGCCATCGTCGTGACCGCGAGGCCGAACGCGAGGGCGATGCCCAGGTGGCCGATGCCGAGCTGGACCGGGGCGGAGTCGCTGAGGTCCTGGCGCACGAACTTGCCGTTGAAGATCGCCGACCCGCAGCCGATGAACACGAGCCAGAAGGTTCCGAGGGCCTCGACGGCGAGGCGCGAGCTCATCTTGGGGGTGTACATCGTGCTCCTCCAGCGGACGTCGACGTGAAGACCCCGGGCGGATGCCGGTGCGTCGCAGCGTAGTGGCGAGGTGCTGTTCGGCGGGGGACCTCGCCAACCCGCCTGGTGGTCTGCCCGCGTCTTGGTTTCGAGTTGCGGTTTGAAGGATGTCCAGATAGTGAAGTAGGCAATCAAATGCCGGGTTAGCGGCGTTCGCGCAGGTAGCATGATCTCGCGCTGATTACCCCTTTTGTACTTTCTGTCTCCACGGCCGGTCGAGGGGTGGCTCGAGAACCCGGGTCTGCGGCGCATTCGGGGTCGGCAGGGAACCAGGGGTACACAGGGTGATGACACGGTGACGGCGAAGACTCGAAGGGCCCGCTGGGTTCGTCTCGGCTGGGCAGGGGTCGACGCCGTCCTCTGGGTCGTCATGATCTTCGCGGCGTTGTGGATCCGTCTCGACTTCCGCTTCGACAACGAGTTCGTGCACGGCGCGGCCTGGTTCGCGCTCGCCGCGATGGTGGGCCAGCTCCTGCTCGGCTACGTCGTCGGCCCCTACTCGATCAGCCACGTCCTCGGCTCCTTCGAAGAGGTCGTCGAGCTGACGACCACCACGGCCGTCGTGGGGGCCCTGCTCTTCCTCACCGGCATGCTCGTCTCGCCGCCTGTGGTGCCGCGTGGTGTGCCGCTCACCGCGGCCGCGCTCGCGCTCGCCGCCATGTTCGCGCTGCGCTTCGTGGTGCGCACCGTGCGCTCCCACCGAGCCGCGCAGTCGGCTGCCGAGCGCAAGGCCATCGTCTTCGGCGCCGGTGAGGCCGGCCGCCGCCTCGTCCGCAGCATGAAGTACGACGACGCGAGCGGCTTCGTCCCCGTCGCCCTGCTCGACGACGACAAGAGCAAGCACCGGCTCCGGCTCGAGGGCGTGCGGGTGCGCGGTACCCGATCCGACCTCGCCGAGGTCGCCGAGCGCTTCGACGCCGACACCTTGGTCGTGGCCTTGCCGAACGCCGAGGCCTCGACGCTGCGCGACCTCGCCCTTCGGGCCGCCGACGCCGGGCTCGAGGTCGTCAGCCTGCCCCCGCTCAAGGACATCATCGGCGGGCGTCCCACCTCCCACGACCTGCGCGACCTCGACGTCGCCGACCTGCTCGGACGGCGGCCCGTCGAGCTCGACACCACGGCCATCGCCGAGCAGATCTCCGGCCGCCGGATCCTCGTCACGGGCGCCGGCGGGTCGATCGGCTCCGAGCTCTGCCGCCAGATCGCCAAGTTCGGTCCGGCCCGCCTCTACATGCTCGACCGCGACGAGTCCGGTCTGCAGGCCACGCAGATGAGCCTGTCCGGGCACGGACTGCTCGACTCGGACGACCTCGTGCTCGCCGACATCCGCGACACCGTCGCCCTCGCCGAGGCCTTCGACCGGGCTCGCCCCGAGGTCGTCTTCCACGCCGCCGCCCTCAAGCACCTGCCGCTACTCGAGGCCCACCCGCTCGAGGCCTGGAAGAGCAACGTCGTCGGCACGCTCAACGTCCTCGAGGCTGCCGAGCGCATCGGGGTCTCCACGTTCATCAACATCTCCACAGACAAGGCCGCCAACCCCACGTGCGTTCTCGGCTACAGCAAGCGCATCGCCGAGCGCCTCACCGCCGACTTCGCCCGGCGGGCAGACGGGCGCTACGTGTCCGTGCGTTTCGGCAACGTGCTCGGCTCGCGGGGCTCGGTGGTGCACGCCTTCACGGCGCAGATCGACATGGGGGGCCCGGTCACGGTGACCCACCCAGAGGTCGAGCGGTACTTCATGCTCATCCCGGAGGCCTGCCAGCTCGTCCTCGAGGCCGCCTCGATCGGCAACGACGGCGAGGTCATGGTGCTCGAGATGGGCGAGCAGGTGAAGATCCTCGAGGTCGCCGAGACTCTCATCCGGATGAGCGGGCGCCGCGACATCGAGGTCGTGTTCACGGGCCTGCGTCCGGGCGAGAAGCTCGGCGAGGAGCTGTTCTCCCCGACCGAGGACCGTCACAGCACCGGCCACCGGTTGGTCAACAGCGTCGACGTGCCGCCGATCCAAGTGGTCCACGTGCTCGAGGCTCAGTTCGCCGGCGGCGCCGAGGGCAGGGAGTGGATGCGTGCCGAGTCGTCCGGCTCGGTCGCCGTGGCGCGTAGCGGCTGAGGGCGCAGGCCCCGCCCGACCCGGCGGTGGTCCGGCCTGCGAGGATCCTCAGCCACTGATGACCGCGCGGACCGTCTGGGCGAGCACGGACAGGTCCTTGCGCAGCGACTGGCTGTGCACATAGTCGACGTACGCCGCGGTCTTGCGCGGTAGCAGCTCGCGGACGTAATACACCTCGGGGTCCTCGGCCAGCGCGAGCTCGTCGGCCTCGTTGCGGAACTCGATGCTGGCCGGGTCCGTGATTCCCGGACGCACCGACAGGATGATGCGTCGCCGGTCGTCGGGCCACTGGGCCACGTACAACGGCACCTCCGGGCGCGGGCCGACGAGGCTCATGTGGCCCCGGAGCACGTCGATGAGCTGGGGGAGCTCGTCGAGCTTGGCTTTGCGAAGGATCCGTCCGACACGGGTCACACGGGCGTCCCCCGTGCTGCTCACCAAGCGACCGTCGTGCTTGACCTGCATGGTGCGGAATTTGTGGATGCGGAAGGTCTGGCCGTTGAGGCCAACGCGCTCCTGTCGGAACATGGCCGGCCCGTGCGACTCGATCCGGACCGCGGCGGCGAGCACCGCCAGCACCGGGGAGAGCGCGAGCAGGCCGGTCCCGGCGACGAGGACGTCGAGAGTCCGCTTCGCTCGCCGTGACCTCAGCAGCGGGCCCCGCATCAGGACAGCACCTGCCGAACGGCGCCGATGACGCGGTCGATGTCCCGGTCCGTCATCGAGGAGAAGAGCGGCAGGCTCAACGAGCGCTGGAAGGCCCGTGCGGCGACGGGGTAGTCGTTCGGGTCCAGGTCGTACGTGTCGCGCCAGTAGGGGTGCTCGTGCAGGGGAATGAAGTGCACGCTGGTGCCGACCCCGAGTTCGGCCAGCCGTTCGATGACGCGGTCCCGGGGTTCGCCCGCTGCGTCGCTCAGGCGTACGACGTAGAGATGCCATGCGTGCTGGTCATCCGGGCCGGCGCGTTCCGGCAGCCGCAGTGCGAGGTTCGAGAACGCCTCGTCGTACCGTCGCGCGATCGCCGCTCGTCGGTCGCGCATGGCTTGGGCACGGCGCAGCTGCACGCGTCCCATCGCGGCGGCCGGATCCGGCAGGTTGTACTTGTAGCCGGGGGCGACGACCTCGTAGTGCCAAGAGGGCTTGGTGCTGCGGTAGCGGTCGAAGACGTTGCGACTGATCCCGTGCAGCCGCATCGTGCGGACGCGTGCGGCCAGCTGGGGGTCTCGGGTGACGACCATGCCTCCCTCGCCTGTCGTGATGGTCTTCGTCGCGTAGAAACTGAAGACCGTGGCCTCGGACTGTCCGGCGCCGACCATCTGACCACCCGTGATGCACGGAAGGGCGTGGGCGGCGTCCTCGACCACCCGCAGGTCGTGGGCGTCCGCGAACTGGGCCAGGGCACGCGGATCGACCCCGAGCCCCGCGAAGTGGACGGGCATGATCGCGCGGGTTCGTGGCGTCAGAGAGCGCTTGGCGGCCTCGAGGTCGAGGTTGAGCGTCTGCTCGTCCACGTCGACGATCACCGGGTCGGCGCCGAGGTACCGGACGACCTCGGCCGTCGCGGTGAAGGTCCACGTGGGCACGATCACCTCGTCGCCGGGTCCGACGCCGGCCGCCTCGAGCGCGAGGTGGAGCCCGGCCGTCGCGGAGTTCACGGCCACAGCCTCGACGCCACCACCCACGAACTCCGCGAACTCGGCTTCGAAGGCTGCCGCGCTCGGCCCGCTGGTCAGCCAGCCGGACCGCATCGACTCGACGACGGCGGCGATCTCCTCCTCGCCGATGTCGGGGAGGGCAAAAGGCAGGAAATCCAGCTCGTGTGCGCCCAAGACATCCTCTTCGACTTGATTACGGCATAACTGGCAATATGTAGGATAAGCCCCGTAATGGACGGGTGCCCTGATGGCGCGCTCGTCGGCACCGGACGGATGGAGCGGGGCATGCGGTTCGGGCTCCTCACCCAGTGGTACGACCCGGAGCCGGGGCCGGCCGCGCTGCCCGGGGTGCTGGCCCGCGGGCTGGCCGACCGAGGTCACGAGGTCCGTGTGCTGACCGGGTTTCCGAACTACCCGACGGGCCGGGTCTCCGACGGGTACACGCTGCGGCGGCACCTGCTGGAGCGGAAGGGCGGGGTCGACGTGCACCGCGTCGCGCTCTATCCCAGCCACGACAGCTCGACGTTCAGGCGTGTCGCCAACTACGGCTCGTTCGGTGCCTCGTCGATGGTCAACGGCCTGCCGGCGCTGCGTGGCCTGGACGCCTTGTGGGTCAACTACTCGCCCGTGACCGTGGGGGGAACCCAGCTGCTGGCCAGGTACGCGTTCGGCGTGCCCTCCGTGGTGCACGTCCTGGACCTCTGGCCCGACACGCTCTTGGCTGGTGGCTTCTCCGGTGACGGCGCCGGAGCCAGGCTCAGTCGCAGGCTGCTCGAGGGCTGGTGCTCGACGCTCTATCGGGCGGCGACGTCGGTCGCCTATATCGCTCCCAGCGTCGGAGACATCCTGCGTCGTCGCGGAGTCGACGAGCATCGCCTGCACTACGTGCCCATGTGGGCCGACGAGGCCATCTTTCACCCGTCCGATGACTCCATGCGCTCGGAACTCGGCATCCCCGACTCAGCCATGGTCGTGCTGTACGCCGGCGCGCTGGGGGAGGCCCAAGGCTTGGAGACGCTCATCGACGCATGTGGGCAGGTGGATGACCCTCGCCTCGTCTGCGTCATCGCGGGGTCGGGGATCTCGGAAGGCGCGCTTCGCTCGCGGGCCGGAGGGCAGAGCAACGTCCGGTTCATCGGGCGGGTCGAGCCCAGTCAGATGACCCGGCTCATGGCCACCGCGGACCTCGCCTACATCGGCCTCCGGCAGCACTCGGTCTCCTCGGCCACGATGCCGAGCAAGACGCAGGCGACGCTGGCCGCCGGCGTGCCCATCATCGCCTCGGCCGGCGCCGACGTCGAGCGTGTCGTCGACGAGGCCGGAGCCGGGTTCTCGGTGCCGCTCGGGGACGTCAACGCCCTCGCGGGCGTCCTTCGGGGTGTCCTCGCGGAACCCGGCACGGACCTGCCGTCGATGAAACAGGCGGCGCGTGCCTACTACGAGCGTCGGTTCTCCGCGGAGCAGGGAGTGTCAGCCATCGAGGCGCTCCTGACGGACGCGGCGAGCACCGGTGCCTCAGATCGGAGAGCCTCGTGACTGGGAGTCTGGCCAGCGCGTCCGTCATGATTCGCGACCTGAGCGAGGAGGACGTGGCGCCCGCCGCCGGCGTCCACCGGGAGGCGTTTCCCGACTTCTTCCTCACCCAGCTCGGAGAGCCGTTCCTCAAGCAGTTCTACAAGGGGTTCCTGGACGACCCCACCGCGATTACGGCGGTGGCGGTCGACGACCGCGGGCAGCTGCTCGGTGCGGCGGTGGGGACCACGAGGCCGGACGGGTTCTTCAAGCGCCTGCTCCAGCGTCAGCTGGTGGGATTCGCCGTCGCGAGTGCGCGTGCAGTGCTGGCCGACCCCACGCGGACCCCACGCCTCGTCCGGGCGGTCGCCTACCGGGGTGGTGAGGGGTCGGACAGCTCCTCCGCGTTGCTCAGCTCGATCTTCGTGGCCCCCCAGGCTGCCGGCCTGGGTGTGGGGTCCACGCTGATGAAGGAGTGGTGCTCTCGCGCCGCGTCCCTGGGCTCTGACAAGGCTCGCCTCGTCACGGACGGGCAGGGCAACGACAAGGTCAATGCCTTCTACCGCCGGTGCGGCTGGTCGCTGACCCAGCAGTTCACCACGCGTGAGGGCCGTCAGATGAACGCCTACGGCAAGGACCTCGCCTGACCGTGAGCGGTGGGCAGCCGGAGCGCGGGGGCGAAACGCCCACGCAGGTCATGCGGAATGCCTGAATTGTCGAGATGATGGAGCGGCCATCTCGTGGCGGCCGTCGAGGACGGGTGCTGGGATGCTACCGACCGGGACGAAGTGATGGGACGAGCGGCGGATGTGCACGGACATGGACAGGCGCACGAGCCGAGAGGGCGTGAGGTCATGACCACCTCCATCGACGGGGCCACCGTCCTGATCACGGGAGGTACCGGTTCGTTCGGGTCGATCATGGTCGAGCACCTGCTGGGGCGCGGCGTCGGTCAGATCCGGGTCCTCTCGCGCGACGAGGCCAAGCAGGACGAGATGCGCCGACGCGTCGACGACTCCCGTCTCAAGCTGTTCGTCGGCGACGTGCGCGATCTCGACAGCGTCCAGTCCGCGACCGTCGGGGCGGACTTCGTCTTCCATGCCGCCGCCCTCAAGCAGGTGCCCTCCTGCGAGTTCTTCCCCGAGCAGGCGGTGAAGACCAATGTCGTCGGCAGCCGCAACGTCATCGAGGCGTCGGCGGCGGCCGGTGTGCGCAGTGTCGTGTGCCTGAGCACCGACAAGGCCGTCTACCCAGTCAACGCCATGGGCATGTCCAAGGCTCTGATGGAGAAGACCGCACAGGCGTTCGCGCGCAACCACCCCGGCTCGGGCACCACGGTGTCGGTGACGCGGTACGGCAACGTCATGTACAGCCGCGGCTCGGTCATCCCGCTCTTCGTCCGGCAGGTGCAGGAGGGGCGTGCGCTCACCGTCACCGAACCGTCGATGACGCGCTTCCTGATGTCACTGCAGGAGTCGGTCGACCTCGTGGAGCACGCGTTCCTCCACGCCGAGCCCGGGGACCTGTTCGTCCGGAAGGCACCCGCTTCGACCGTCGACACGCTGGCGCGCGCGGTAGCCGAGCTGCTGGGGGAGTCGGCACCGACCATCACCCGCCTGGGCATGCGTCACGGCGAGAAGATGCACGAGACGCTCCTGAGCCGTGAGGAGATCGCGAAGGCGCAGGACCAGGGCGACTACTTCCGGGTCCCCCTCGACGCCCGCTCACTGCAGTACGAGCTCTACTTCGATGAGGGTGAGGACCTGCCCGCGCGGGTGGACGACTACACCAGCGAAAACACCGAGCGGCTCGACGTGGAGGCCACCAAGCAGCTGCTGCTCCGGCTCCCGGAGTTCGACCGTCTCCTCGCGGGCGTCCCGGCGTGAAGGTCGTCGTCACGGGGGCTGACGGTTTCCTCGGCTGGCACCTGCGCGTCCGGTGCCGGGCGCTGAGTGAGCACGAGGTCTTCGCAGTCAACCGTGAGTCGTGGGCCTCGTTGTCGGAGCTGGTCGCCGGCGCAGACGCCGTCATCCACATCGCGGGGGTGAACCGTGGAGAGCCCGACCACGTCGAGCGTGAGAACGTTCGCCTGGCCGAAGACCTGGCGGCAGCCCTCGAGGCGTCCCCGCGGCCCCGGAGGATCGTGTACGCCAACTCCGTGCAGAGCGGAAACGGGACCCCCTACGGCGCGGGCAAGGCCGCGGCGGCCGAGATCCTTCAGAGCGCTGCGGAGCGCACCGGTGCCAGCGTCGTCGACGTCAGGCTGCCCAACCTCTTCGGGGAGCACGGGCGGCCGCAGTACAACTCCTTCGTGGCCACGTTCGTCGACCTCGCAGTGACCGGAGGCGAACCCGACATCGTCGATCGCCCCGTTCCGCTGCTGCACGTGCAGGATGCAGCGGAGGTACTTCTCGATGGCTTGGTGGGTGAGGCCGGTGTGCGCACCCCCGACGGCACGCAGACGTCGGTTGCTGCCGTGTGGGAGCGACTTCGGAGCTTCGTGGCGACGTACGCGAACGGCGACATCCCTCGTCTGGACGGCAAGCTCGACGTGGACCTGTTCAACACCCTGCGGGCGCGTCTCTTCCCGCTCGTGTACCCGATCGCTCTGACCGAGCACAGCGACGACCGCGGGCGCCTCGTGGAGACGGTGCGCTCGCACGGGGGCGAGGGGCAGACGTTTGTGTCGACGACCCGACCCGGGATCGCCCGGGGAGAGCACTTCCACCTGCGCAAGATCGAACGGTTCGTGGTGCTGTCCGGGCAGGCGCGCATCAGCCTCCGCCGGGTCCTGACCGACGATCTCGTCGACTTCGAGGTGTCGGGGGAGCGCCCGGTCGTCATCGACATGCCGACCCTGTGGGCCCACAACATCATCAACACCGGTGACACCGAGCTCGTCACCCTGTTCTGGACCAACGAGCTGTTCGACCCCGCCGACCCCGACACGCACCGGGAGCCGGTGCTCCTCGAGAAGGTTCTCGCATGCTGAAGGTCATGACCATCGTCGGGACACGACCGGAGCTGATCCGGCTCTCGGAGGTGATCAAACGGCTCGACGCCTCGGTGGACCACGTCCTCGTCCACACCGGCCAGAACTACGACTACTCGCTGAACGAGGTGTTCTTCCGCGACCTCGGTCTGCGCCAGCCGGACCACATGCTCGGCGTGGACACCAGCTCACTCGGGCGCGTGCTCGGCGAGACCCTGATCAAGGCGGAGGCCGTGCTGCAGCAGGAGCGCCCCGATGCCGTCCTGGTGCTGGGTGACACCAACAGCTGCATCGCGGCGGTGATGGCCAAGCGGATGCGAATTCCCGTGTACCACATGGAAGCCGGCAACCGCTGCTTCGACGAGAACGTGCCGGAGGAGACCAACCGCCGGCTCGTCGACCACGTCGCCGACTTCAACCTGGTGTACACCGAGCACGCGCGTCGCAACCTGCTCGCCGAGGGCCTGCACCCGCGTCGCATCCTGCTCACGGGCTCACCGATGCGCGAGGTGCTCGAGGCGAACGCGGAGGCGATCCGGTCCGCGGACGTCCTGTCCCGCCTCGAGCTCGAGCCGTCCGGCTACTTCCTCGTGAGCGCGCACCGGGAGGAGAACGTGGACTCGCCCGAACGTCTCTCGGCGCTGCTCGAGTGCCTCCGCGCGGTCCGCAGCGAGTGGGGCCTGCCCGTCCTCGTCTCCACGCACCCACGCACGCGCAAGCGCCTGGAGGCGCTCCCGGATGCCGGGCCGACCGAGGGCATCGTCTTCCACGAGCCGTTCGGCTTCCACGACTACAACGCCCTTCAGCTGCACGCGGCGTGCGTCCTGTCCGACTCGGGGACGATCGCCGAGGAGTCCACGCTGCTCGGCTTCCCGGCAGTGACTTTGCGTGACTCGATCGAACGCCCGGAGGCGCTCGACACCGGCGGCATCCTGATGACCGGTCTCAGTGCCGACAACGTGGTCGAGGCGGTCAGGCTCGTGCGTTCCGGCGCTCGGTCCGACGGCCCGTCCAGGCTTCCCGACGACTACGCGATCCGTGACACCTCCGAGCGGGCCGTGCGCTTCGTCGTCTCCACAGCGCGACGCCACCATGCCTGGGCCGGGATCCGGGGGACGGCGTGAAGGTCTCCGTTCTCTCCGCGGTGCACAACGAGGAGCGGTACGTGCTCGACATGGTCGAGAGCGTGCGAGACCAGACCCATGAGGACTGGGAGCTGCTCCTCGTCGACGACGGGTCGACCGATGCGACGGGGGTCAGGCTGGACCAGGCAGCTGCGAGCGACCCGCGCGTCAAGAAGCTCGGCGACGGCGCCAAGCGAGGGAAGGTCGCGGCCTTCAACGAGGCTTTCGCGGCCGCGGGTGGCGACGTCATCGTGCTTCTCGGTGGTGACGACCTGCTGACGCCCGACTCACTGGCGGTCCGCGCCGGTGCCCTCCAAGGAAGGCCTCCGACCGACCGGGTCGCGGCGTCCTTCAAGCTGCAGACCCTCTCCGACTCGCTGGCCCACGACGGCATGGTGCTGCCCAAGGGCGACGCGACCAGCAAGTCAGGTGGCGTGATCGCCATGACGCGCGGCCTGGCCGAGGTGATCTTCCCCATCGATCCCACGCTGCCGTCCGAGGACCTGTGGATCGGCGAGCTGATCGGCGAGCTGGCCTCGGAGCTGGTGTCCGTGCCACACGTGGTCCTGCATTACCGGATCCACGCCGGCAACTCCAACCCCCGGTCAAAGCCCTTCACGGAGATGACCGCGGCGATGCACGCCCGTCACCGGGCGTGGTCCGCCCTGCTGGAGGAGCAGAGGTTCGACCTCAGCCCTGGCCTGACCACTCGCCTCGGCCACCTGGCTGCCATGGAGTCCCTTCGGCACGAAGGGCGCGTGCTGAAGCTGCTTGCCTACCGTTCGATGCCCCTGCCGGACCGACTGGGCTTGGCGGCCATGGCCAGCCCAGCCCTGTGGGCCGTGCGCAAGCGCTTCTTCCGGCTCCTGTCCGGGCTGCGGGGCCAGTAGCGTGCTCGACCTCCTGCTGGTCCTCGGCGTCGCCTTCGCGGTGTACTACGTCAGCGTCATGCGGCGGTTCGGCATCCTCAACGCCAATGCCCTGTTCGTCTACATCCAGATGATCATGGCGATCGGGACCTTCGCCTCCCTCGAGCCGTCGCTGCCCAGCGACACGGTGTACGGCTACGTCGTGCTGGTGTCGATGATCGGCTACTTCATCGGCAGTGGCCTCGTTCTGGCCGCTGGTGCGCGCCGACCCGTCGCGCACCAGCGGCTTCGCGCTGTCCGTCCGCTGCCGGCAGTGTGGGCGCTCGTCGCCCTCTCGTGCCTGATCATCGTGCTGTACTACAGCGCGGTCGGTTACAGCGCGCTCTTCGAGGGGCTCAAGAACTCGCTGTCCGGTGGCCAGGCGGATATCGCCGGCGCGCGCCTCGACTCCTACTCCGGCGACCGCTACCTCTATCCCGGGTACGTCAACCAGTTCAAGAACGCGATCCTGCCGGGGCTGTTGCTTGTGATCTTCGTGTACTGGCGGCGCGAACGGCAAAGCCATGTCGTGCTCGGAGCGAGCCTTGTCGCCATCGCCCTGTTCGGAATCCTGGGAACGGGCCAGCGCGGCGCCTTCATCCAGTTCCTCGTCGTGGCGGCGTACTTCCTCTACCTGATGAACGGTCGCAACCTGCCGCGTCGCAGCTGGCTGATCCTGCCTGCAGGTCTGGTGTTCATGCTCACCTCCACCGTCGCTCTGGGCCGGAGCAACACCCTGCTGGGGCAGGACGCCTCGGTCGTCGATCGCATCTGGATCGCTGGGCGCGAGCTTGGGAGCCGCGTGTTCCAGGTCCAACAGGAGTCGGCAGTGGCCGGGTTCCGCTACATCTACGAGCAACCCATCCAGTGGGGCGCTGAGTGGGCCCGAGGTCTGCTCGGGATCCTTCCGGGCTCGCCCGGCACGGACTTGCCCAACCGGATCTACCAGATGCTCTACGGCACCGACCGAGGAACAGCTCCACCGTCTGTCTGGGGGTCGATCTACCACAACTTTGGATGGGGTGGCATCGTCATCGTCCCCGTGGTGCTCGGGGCCCTCGTCGCCTTGGTGAGCCTGCGTTCGATGGATGGCAGCGTCCGCGGCTCACTCGAGGCCGTCGGGGTCGCGGGGGTGTCGACCTCGATCGGCTTCTGGGCCGCCGGTGGTCCGGAGAGCCTTCTCAATACGGGTCTCGTCACGTACGCCGTCTTGTGGCTGTGGGGGCGTCGCCAAGCGGCCAGCGCGCACGCGGACGTGTCACCTGAGACGCTCGAACCGGATGCGGGTCAGCGCTCGATCAGCTCGTCACCGGTTCGGCCGCGGGCTCCGCACGGGCATCGCTCGAGCGAGCCGCGCGGGCACAGAGGAGCCACATCACCGCGTACATGAGTGCGCTCGCGAGGCTGTAGGTCAGGATCGTGGCGGTGGCGTTCCAGCCCACGGTCGCCGGCAGGAGCAAGGCGCCGGTCACCACGACGAGCCGTGTGGCGTCCCAGGCGAGCTGCAGTCCGAGCCGACCCGTCGCGATGAGAGTCTGCGAGAGCGGCACGGCCACCAGCTGGGAAGCCACAGCGATGGCGAGGACCTGCGCGTAGCGTCCCGCGTCGGCCCACTGCGCGCCCAGCACCGTGGAGAAGGCCCACGGAGCCAGCGCCAGCACCGCGACGAGGAAGCCGGCGCCGGCCAGGAGCAGTGCTCGGGTGGCACGCACGAAGGAGACCCAGGCGTTGGCCTGCCCGGATCGCACCTGCTTGGCGACCCGAGCCAGGTAGACCTGCGCCATGGCGGCCCCGATGAGGGTGACGGGTAGGCCGAGGACCCGCAGAGCCATGCCGAACGAGCCGGCGCTGTCGGTCCCGTACCGCCACGCGACGAACACGACCGGCAGCTGCAGGCCGAGAGTGTTCATCACGCCGGCGGGCAGGAGCGTCAGTGGGTAGCGGCGGTGGCGCGAGACGGTCTCCCAGAGGTCGGCCGGCTGTAGCTCCCGGCGTGCACGGCGTGCGTGACGCGGTCGCAGCAGAGATGCAGCTCCGGTCCCGTACCCCAGCGCGGCGCCGGCGATCAGGGCGGCCGGTGTCGGCCAGATGATTCCGAGGCCGACCTGCGCGCCGGTCGTGACCAAGGGCTGGAGAGTGTTGCGTGTGCCCACCGCGGTCAGGCGCTCCTGCCGCACCGCCGCCTGGGCGAGCGCGAGGTACGCCGCGTAGGCGAACATCAGCGGCGCCATCATCCACAGGACCGAGGAGTAGTCCGCATGTCCGAGCGCTCGACCCGCGTCCTCGCCGAAGAAGGCCAGGCCCACGCCGGTCAGGACAGCCACGAGAAGGCTGCAGGCGAGCGCGAGGAAGACGAGCCGGAAGGCATCGTCGTCGGACCGAGCCAAGGGGACGGCCAGCTCAAGGCGCAGGGTCGCGAAGGTCGCCAGCGTGACGGCGTAGGCGGTGACCACGGCGAGGGCACCGAAGTCGGAGGGGTCGTAGAGGCGCGACACGACCGGCAGCAACAGGAACGCGGCCAGCTGTCCCGCGGCGCTGCCACCCGCGATCGAGAGCAGCCCAGTGTGGCGGCGCAGCAGGGTCGCCGCGCGTCGGGCCGTGGCAGCGGGAGACATCGTCGGTTCAGCCCACCGGCTGCGCGGTGGCCTGTCGAGCCGAGGCGATGCAGGCTTCGGCGATGCGCACCGTCTCGGTCCCGGCGCGCATGGTGACGATGTCGGACGGACGGCCGAGGACGGCGTCGCGGAACTGCTCGTGCTCGGTGCGCAGGGGCTCGGGCTTGGTCATCGCGTACCGGATGACGTCGCCTTCCGAGACTCCTCTGAACTGTGCGATGTCGTCGCGCACCACCTTCACGGAGCCGTTGGCGTAGAAGGTGAGGTCGGCCGTCAGCGTGTCGGCGACGAAGGCGCCCTTCTCCCCGGTGATGGTGGTGACGCGCTCCTTCAGGGGCGAGAGCCAGTTGACGAGGTGGTTGGTGACGGTGCCGTCGCTCAGCAGCCCCGTCGCGGCAACGAGGTCCTCGTGCTCGCGGCCGCTGCGGAACGCGGTCTGCGCGCTGATGTGGGTGTAGGTGCGTTGCGTCACCCATGCCGTCAGGTCGATGTCGTGCGTGGCCAGGTCCTTGACCACTCCGACGTCCGCGATGCGGGCCGGGAACGGGCCCTGCCGCCTCGTCGTCACCTGGAAGACCCGGCCGAGCTCGCCGGCCTCGATCCGCTGACGAGCGTTCTGCAGGGCCGGGTTGTATCGCTCGATGTGGCCCACGGCCCCGATGAGCCCCTGTCGCTCGAAGGCATCGGTCAGCCGCCGAGCAGACTCGACCTCGGGGGCCAGGGGCTTCTCGATGAGCGCGTGCACGCCGGCCTCGGCCAGGGTCAGGCCGATCTCCTCGTGGAACACCGTGGGCACCGCGACGACGCAGTAGTCGACGCCCGCCCGCACGATGGCGTCCACGCCGTCGAGCACCCCTAGGCCTGAGGCGACCCCGTGCGGGTCGCCGCCGGGATCGGCCACGGCGGCGAGGTCGACGCCGTCGAGCGATGACAGCACCCGGGCGTGGTGGCGGCCCATCATCCCGAGGCCGATGAGGCCGGCCCGTAGGTTCGCCATCAGACACCTGCCTTGACGAGCGAGTTGACGGCAGCCACGACGCGTTCCAGGTCGCCCTCGGTGAGCGAGGGATGAACCGGTAGCGACAGGCACTCCGCGGCGGCCCGCTCGGTCTCGGGGAGGTCGGCATCGACGTCGAAGGGCTTGAGCCGGTGGTTGGGCACCGGGTAGAACATGCCGGACCCCACCTGGTGCTCGTCCCTGAGTGCCGCCGCGAAGCCGTCCCGGTCGTCCTGCACCCGCACGGTGTACTGGTGGAAGACGTGGACCGCTCCGTCGGCCACCGTCGGAGTGACGACGCCCTCGAGGTGGGTCGAGTAGAAGTGCGCGTTGCGACGACGCTGCTCGTTCCAGGTATCCACCTTGGTCAGCTGCACTCGACCGATGGCGGCGTGGATGTCGGTCATCCGGTTGTTCAGTCCCACGACCTCGTTGTGGTAGGCCTTCTCCATGCCCTGGTTGCGATAGAGCCGGAGCAGTCGCTCGATGTCCGGATCGGCCACCGAGACCATGCCGCCCTCACCGGACGTCATGTTCTTCGTTGGGTAGAGCGAGAACATCGCGAACGAGCCGAAGGCGCCCACGGGGGTTCCGTTGAGCGAGGCGCCGTGCGCCTGCGCCGCGTCCTCGAACACCTGGATGCCGTGCCGCTCGGCGACCTGGGTCAGGCGGTGCATCTTCGCGGGGTGGCCGTAGAGGTGGACCGGCATGATGCCCACGGTGCGTTCGGTGACGGCCGCCTCGACCGCGGTGTGGGAGAGGCAGAAGTCGTCGGCGTCGATGTCGGCGAACACGGGGGTGGCCCCCGTGAGGGCGACCGAGTTCGCGGTGGCGGCGAACGTGAAGGAGGGGACGATCACCTCGTCGCCAGGGCCGACGCCGCACGCCAGGAGCCCCAGGTGCTGGCCAGAGGTTCCCGAGTTGACGGCCACGCACGCGCGCCCGAGGGAGAAGTGCTCGGCGAACTCACGCTCGAAGGCGGCCACCTCGGGCCCCTGGGCGAGCATGCCGGAACGCATGACCCGGTCCACGGCCTCCCGCTCCTCGTCGCCGATGATCGGCTTGGCCGGGGGGATGAAGGGCTGCATGGTTCTCCTGCGATCGATGTGGCGTGTTGACGTGTGAGCGTCGGGTCGTCGTTCAGCTGAGGGCGACCCACGACGTGCGTGTGGTCCCGGTCGAGAGCCACAGCGTCTTGCCCGGCGTGCCGTTGCGCTGGGTGTAGCGGACGCCGACCTCCCCGGGCGCCACGGCGCCGACGGGTGAGTTGACGTACGCGACGTCGCCGAAGACGGCGTCGATGTCGGCCCACACGAAGTTCGGGCTGCGGCCGGGGGCGAACGTGTTGGACGCATCCATGTGGAACCGCTTGAGGTGTTGCGTCCCGGACCCGCGCGCCGTGAGGGAGCTGCCGCCGCCCGAGAAGGTGTTGGCGACCACGGACGCCTGGTCCAGGCCGCCGAGGAAGGCGCCGTAGTATCCGGCCGCCTCTTGCTGGATCTCGTTGCCGTGCAGGCGAATCTGGGCCTTGCCCAGGCCGGTGTAGAGGGAGAGTGCGTGGTTCAGGCGGTTGAGGATCTTGTTCTCGCTGATGCTGATGCGCCCGAAGCAGTTGTCGAGGCGGATCGCGCCGGACGTCGCCACGGGCCCGGTGTCACGTCCCGTGATGATGTTCTGGGCGATGGTCAGGTCGGTGGCGTAGGCGGCGGTGACAGCGGTGCCGCAACCCTCGAGCACGTTGTTCGACACGATCACCTGGCTCGCCGTCGAGGTGGCGGAGCCGAAGACGCAGATGCCGTTGGCGGGGCGTGCGGCGGTACCGCCGGGTTTGGTGATGACGTTGCCGCTGATGACCGCGCGCGGGTAGCTGGTGGAGCCGGCGAGGTAGGAGGGGGCATAGGTGATGGCGCCCTCGGCCGGCGCGCCGGCCTCATTGACGGTCCCGTCGACGATCACGTTGTCGGCGCAGACGAAGTTACCCAGGCTCTTGGCGGAGACGGCCGCAGACCCGCAGGCCTCGAAGTAGTTGCCGATGACGCGGGCGCCCGAGACTGCGGGGTAGGTGTGGATGGGGGAGATCGTGTTGCCGGCGCAGTTCTGGCCGTAGCCCCGGAAGTGGTTCCCCACCGCCTCGAGGGTCGCGCCCGTACCCGTGGTCGAGCCGGTGCTCGGGGCCATGAACACCCCGCCCGGGAACCCGCCGGTGATCCTCGGGGCAGCGGTCCCGACCGCGTGGTTGTGGTTGAACGAGACGGATCCCTTGGCCCCGGCCTGACCGCTGACGACCGCGAGGATGGCGGTGTAGTGGCCCGGGGTGCCGTCGTGCTCGGCCTGTCCCTCGAAGGTGCACGAGTCGATGGAGATTGTCCCGCCGAACGTGTATGCGTAAACGGCGGCCTTCACTGAGTTGACCACCGTGACGCCTTCCAGGACCAGGCGGCGGCCTGAGGGCACGGCCCCGGCCACCAGGGACGTGCGCCCTGTCTGGTTGGACTTGTTGCCGTCCAGGACGCCGCCTCGGATCCGCAGGAACGTCGATGCGAATCCGATCATGTAGTCGTCGGCGCCCGCCGGCAGGTGCCGCAGGGTGGCCCCGATCCCGAGCATGAGGTCTGCTGCCGTGGTGACGGCCACCTTGTTGAGCGGGTACGTGCCGGCGGGAAAGTACACTAGGTCGCCCCCCGCCGCGGCGATCGCACGCTGCACGGCCGCCGTGTCGTCGCTCGTTCCGTCGCCCAGGGCGCCGTAGTCACGAACGTTCACGCCGGCGGACGTCGCCGCTGCCGCCATGGCCGGGGGTGGGACTGCCGCGACCGTCAGCGCGGCGCCCACGCCGCCGACTGCCGCTCGCCCGAGCCACTGCCTGCGTGCGTAGTCGGTCATCGCTGCCTCCCCTTGGCCAGGTCTGTCCCATTCATGGTATTTGCCCGATAGGTTCCGTGCTGCCGGTCGAGGAGATCGCAGACGGGAGGACTCAACCTCGGCCGATGGTGAGCACCTGCGCGTCGGGGAAGGCATCCGCGTCCAGCACGCTGCGACCGTCGATGACGACGGTCACACCCGGCAGGTCCGCCGCGGTGAGTCCTCGGTACTCGGCGTGGTCGGTCTGGAGGATCGCGACGGCGACCTCCGCGCCCATGGCGTGGGGCTCGAAGCCGAGCGCGCTGAGCTCTTCATCGGAGTACATCGGGTCGTGCACCGTCACCTCGGCGCCCTCGGCCCGCAGAGCCTCGGCCGTGCCGAAGACACCGGAGAACGCAGTCTCCTTGACCCCGCCGCGGTAGCTCGCCCCCAGCACCACGACCTTCGCGCCGGTGAGGTCGCCGTAGGCGCCCTTCGCCATCCCGACGGCGAAGCCGGGCATCGCAGCGTTGGCCTCGCGCGCAGCCCGCACAACCGTCGCGTCCTCGTCGTTCCAGAGGTAGAGCCGCGGGTAGACCGGGATGCAGTGTCCACCGACAGCGATGCCCGGGCGGTGGATGTGGCTGTAGGGCTGGGAGTTTGACGCCTCGATGACCTGGTAGACGTCGATGCCGGCCCGCTGGGCGAAGACAGCGAACTGGTTGGCGAGGCCGATGTTGACGTCGCGGTAGGTGGTCTCGGCGAGCTTGGCCATCTCGGCGGCCTCGGCTGAGCCGAGGTCCCAGACGCCGTTGCCACGCTCAAGGTCCCGCCGGTCGTCGAACTCGAGCACCGACTCGTAGAAGGCAGTGGCCGCCTTGGCCCCTTCGGCACTCAGGCCGCCGACGAGCTTGGGGTATTTGCGCAGGTCCTCGAAGACGCGTCCGGTGAGGACGCGCTCGGGGGAGAAGACGAGGTGGAAGTCGGCGCCCTCCGTCAGGCCCGAGCCTTCTTCGAGCATCGGCTTCCACCGGGTGCGGGTCGTGCCCACGGGCAGCGTCGTCTCGTAGGCGACGAGGGTGCCGGCCCGGAGTCCGGCCGCGATGTCGCGTGTCGCCGAGTCCATCCAGCCGAAGTCGGGAACGCCGTCAGTGTCGACGAAGAGAGGCACGACGACGACCACGGCATCGCTCTCGCGCACTGCGGCGGTCGTGTCTGTCGTCGCAGTCAGGCGGCCGGCGCCCACGACATCGGCGAGCTTGTCGGACAGGTACGCCTCACCGGGGAAGGGCTCGCGGCCGGCGTTGACGAGCTCGACGGTCGACGCGTTGACGTCAGCGCCGACGACGTCGTGGCCCATAGCGGCGAACTGCACGGCCAGCGGGAGCCCGATCTTGCCGAGCCCGACGGTGGTGATCTTCACGATGTGGTCCTTTGTGAGTGGCTCAGGCCTGCACGAGGCGGAGGGTGTCGCCGACTTCTTCGTAGGTCTCGCCCGTCTCCGGGCAGCGCCACACGGTGTCGGTCTGCTCGAGTGGCACGCCGGCTCGGCCGACCCAGCGGATCCGGCGAGCTGGGACCCCGGCGACCAGTGCGTGGTCGGGCACGTCGTTGGTCACGACGGCCCCGGCCGCGACCATGGCCCAGCGCCCGATCGTCACAGGCGCGACGCAGACCGCACGGGCCCCGATCGAGGCACCGTCGCCGACGGTGACCCCGACGGGCTCCCAGTCCTCGGCAGACTTCAGCGAACCGTCCGGCGCGACCGCACGAGGGAAGTGGTCGTTGGTGAAGACGACGGCCGGGCCGATGAACACGCCGTCCCCCACGACCGCGGGCTCATAGACGAGCGCGTGGTTCTGCACCTTGCAGTTGTCGCCGAGGCGCACACCGGCGCCGATGTAGGCGCCGCGGCCGATCACGCAGGTGCGGCCCAGGACAGCCCCCTCGCGAACCTGTGCAAGGTGCCAGACCTTCGAACCGTCACCGATCACCGCTTCGGCAGCGACATCGGCGCTGTCGTGCACGAACATCCCGAAACCCCGTCCACTGCTGGAAAAGCCACCGTGAGTCTACGGGGCACACCACCACGAAGCCGACATTACGCGCGAGACGCGACAAGGGCCTCGCGCCAGTCGCGGATCGGGACAATGCCGGCGTCGACGAGCGAGACGTGCGACAGCACGCTCCACGCGGGGCGGGGGGCGGGGCGGGGGAAGGCGTCGGACGTCGTCGGCAACACCCGCTCCGGTGGCAGGCCGCTCAGCTCGAAGGCCGCCCGAGCGAGCCCGAACCACGTCGTCTGGCCGCTCGAGGTGCCGTGGTGGGTGCCGTAGGGCGCGCCGGCCGCCACGAGCCGCAGGATGAGGTCGGCGAGGTCGGCCGTCCACGTCGGCTGGCCCACCTGGTCGTCGACGACCGACACGGTGTCGCGCTCAGAGGCCAGGCGCAGCATCGTGGCGACGAAGTTCGGCCCGCCGGCACCGTAGAGCCAAGCCGTGCGGACGACCCACGACTGGGGGCACAGCGCACGCACGGCCCACTCGCCGGCCGCCTTGGTGCGCCCGTAGGCCGAGCGTGGTGCGACCGGGTGGTCGACGGCGTAGGGCTCGGTCGCGGTGCCGTCGAAGACGTAGTCGGTCGAGAGGTGCACGAGGCGGGCGCCGCCCCGGGTGCAGGCCCGGGCGACGTTGGCGGCCCCGATGGCGTTGACGGCGAAGGCCGCCGGCTCGTCCGTCTCGGCGTCATCGACCCGGGTGTAGGCCGCGGTGTTGACGACGAGGTCGTGGCCCTCGACGGCCGCGACGCACTGGGCGGCGTCGGTGACGTCGAGGTCGTCGCGGTCCATGGCCGTGACGACCCAGCCGGCGGCTCGGAGCGCCGGCACGAGGTCGTGGGCGAGCATGCCGCTCGCGCCCGTCACGAGCACGCGACCGGCGCCGACGGCGTCGGGGCCGACGGTCATCGGCCGAGCCTGGCGTAGGTGCGCTCGGCCTCGACCTTGGCCGCCTGCCACCACTCGGGGTTGGCGCGGTACCACTCCACCGTCTGCTCGAGGCCCGCGCGGATGTCGGCGTACCGCGGCCGCCAGTCGGTCTCGAGGCGCAGCTTCGTCGCGTCGATCGCGTAGCGCAGGTCGTGGCCGGGGCGGTCATCGACGTGGTCGAACCAGTCGGCGGGCCGGTCCATGATCTCGAGGAGCATCCGGACGATGTCGAGGTTGTCGCGCTCGCCGTCCGCGCCGATGAGGTACGTCTCGCCGAGCCGGCCCTGCTCGAGGATCGCGATGACGGCGTCGTTGTGGTCGTCGACGTGGATCCAGTCGCGCACGTTGAGCCCGGAACCGTAGAGCTTGGGCCGGATTCCGTCGAGGATGTTCGTGATCTGCCTCGGGATGAACTTCTCGACGTGCTGGCGCGGCCCGTAGTTGTTCGAGCAGTTCGAGACCGTCGCCTTGATGCCGAACGACCGGATCCAGGCCCGCACGAGCAGGTCGGCGCCCGCCTTGGTGGCCGAGTACGGCGAGGACGGGTTGACAGGCGTCTTCTCGGTGAACCGCTCGTGGTCGTCGAGCTTGAGGTCGCCGTACACCTCGTCGGTCGAGATGTGGTGCAGGCGCCGGTCGTGGCGGCGGATCGCCTCGAGCAGGGTGAAGGTGCCCACGACGTTGCTCTCGACGAAAGGCCACGGCGAGTCGAGGGAGTTGTCGTTGTGCGACTCGGCGGCAAAGTGCACGACCACGTCGTGGTCGGCGACGAGCGGGTCGACGAGCGACGCGTCGGCCACCGACCCCTCGACGAGCCGTACGGAACCGTCGCCACCGGATTCGGCCAGGACGGGCGCGAGCGACCGGCGGTTGGCGGCGTACGTCATGGCATCGAGCACCGTCAACGTCCAGTCCGGGCGCGTCTCGCGGGCCCGGAGCACGAAGTTCGAGCCGATGAACCCGGCACCGCCGGTCACGAGGACGCGCATGAGGCGAGGGTAACGAAGCGGGGGAAACCTCGCGGCCACCTCCTGTTTCCCACCCCTCGATATGCTGCCCGGCGTGAAGATCTCGGTCATCGGATGCGGATACCTCGGTGCGGTCCACGCCGCCTGCATGGCCGACTTCGGCCACGACGTCGTCGGGGTGGAGGTCGACCCCGACAAGGTCGAGAAGCTCGCCGCGGGGATCCCGTCGTTCCACGAGCCTGGCCTCGCGCCGCTGCTGCGCCAGGGCGTCGACGCCGGCACCCTCGTCTTCACCACCGACAAGTCGCAGCTCGCCGACGCCCGCGTCCACTTCATCGCCGTCGGAACGCCGCAGCGGGGCGGCAGCTACGCGGCCGACATGA
Organism: Intrasporangium zincisolvens; assembly: GCF_034724055.1. NCBI lineage: Bacteria > Bacillati > Actinomycetota > Actinomycetes > Micrococcales > Intrasporangiaceae > Intrasporangium > Intrasporangium zincisolvens. The sequence continues at coordinate 65,888 of NZ_JAWIIL010000008.1, read as the reverse complement.
GCTACGTGTGGTCGGCCGTCGACGACATCATCGCCAACGCCCAGCCGCACCCGGACGGCCCGATCGTCGTCGTCGGCAAGTCGACGGTCCCCGTCGGCACCGCCCAGGCGATGGCCGACCGTTTCGCCGAGGCGGGCCTCGACGCCGTCGTCGTGTGGAACCCCGAGTTCCTGCGCGAAGGCTTTGCCGTCAAGGACACCCAGCACCCCGACCGCGTCGTCTACGGACTGCCCGACGACGTCGAGCGCGGTGACCTAGGCCGCGCCCTACTCGACGAGGTCTACGCGCCGATCATCGCGGCGGGGACGCCCCGTCTGCTGCTCAACTACCCGACCGCCGAGCTCGTCAAGGTCGCCGCCAACTCCTTCCTCGCCACCAAGATCTCGTTCATCAACTCGATGGCCGAGCTGTGCGACGTCGCCGGCGCCGACGTGTCCAAGCTCGCCGAGGCCATCGGCCACGACGACCGCATCGGGCCGAAGTTCCTCCAGGCCGGCATCGGCTTCGGCGGCGGCTGCCTGCCCAAGGACATCCGCGCCTTCATGGCCCGGGCCGGCGAGATGGGTGTCGACCAGTCGCTGACCTTCCTGCGCGAGGTCGACTCGATCAACATGCGCCGCCGCGACCATGCCGTCGACCTCGCCTCCGAGATGGCCGGCGGACGTCTCGTCGGCGTCAAGGTCGCGGTCCTCGGCCTCACCTTCAAGCCGGACAGCGACGACGTGCGCGACTCGCCGGCCCTCGACATCGCCGGACGCCTGTGGGGTCGCGGCGCCCACGTCGTGGCCACCGACCCCGCCGCCTCGGGCATCGTGCGACGGATGCGCCCCGACCTGCACATCGTCGACACGGCCGACGAGGCCCTCGCCGGCGCCGAGCTCGTCATCCTCCTCACCGCGTGGAAGGAGTACGTCCAGCTCGACCCTGCGCGCGCCAAGACGCTCGTCGCGGTCCCGCGCGTCATCGACGGACGCAATGTCCTCGACCCCCAGGCGTGGTCCGAGGCCGGATGGGACTACCGCGGGATGGGCCGCCGCGCCAGGATCGGCTGGTAACCCTGCGACACGAATTGCGGTCAAACGCCCGACTCCTCTCGCAGCGGTTGTGCGGCCACGTCGACTAGGGCACCGCAACGACAGCGGACACTCCTGTTGGCTTGAACGTCGGGGCACCTGTCATCCGGTTGTTGCCCCAGTCCTTGACCGTGGTCCTCGGATTCTGGAATCTGGCCGACGAACCGGTGTCGCCGGACAGATCGGCGTTCCGCAAGGCGAACGTCCGCTGGTCCCTTGCAACCGTGGAGGCTAGAAACAGGCCGTACTGCATGAACCTGTTGGTGGCGGTGACGACGAGTCCATCGAGGGTGATGTTGGAGCCCTGTGCAACGTAGACGCCGTAGATGTTCCTCGCCACGTTCTTGTTCCCGGCGTTGTGGATGCGGACGCCCGACAAACGGATTCGATCCTGACTCGACCCCGTCGTGGACGAGAAACGTAGACCGACGCGACCGCAGGTGTCGACCACGAGCGCCGTGCCTTCGACGTCGTGGCTGTCGAGGATTGTCAGTCCGTCGAGCATGCAGTTATAGACGGCGACGTTGCTGATGGTGCCGCCTCGCACCGACCCGAGGTACAGCCCCCGCCCGCAGTTCGTGGCCGTGACGTTTGAGACGGTGACGGCTCGGAACTTCTTGGCTGATCTGAGGTCGGAGGCCGTGTTGTTGAGGCTGACGGCGACGTCTCCGCACGAGTCGGCCGTGACCCCCGTGATCGAGGTCGCGACCGAGTCACCAGCGCTTGCCGCAGACAACTGGATCTTCAGCCCGTTCAAGGGGATGGATCTCAGGTCCAGGCCGGCGATGTTCACGCCAGTGCCGTTCTGTAGGTACACCCCGTGCTGGCCGCGGATGTCGTGAATGTGCGAGCCATCGATCATAACGTGCGTGTCGGTGAGCGACCCGATGATGCCCTGGGACGTCCCAGAGATGTCGACGTCGTTGATCCCCACGTATGAGTTACCGCCGCTGAGGAGAATGCCAAAGCCCGGGGAACCGACTCCCGAGGAGATGCCCGGCCCGACGCCAACGATGGTGACGCCAACGATCCGGACACCGGCTGTGCCGCTGAGCCGGATCGCCGCACCGGAGAAGTTGGTGAACCTCGTCTGGGAAATCGTGACGTTGTCGGCAGCGACGGAGACGCCCATGGCAAGCGGGGAGCTACCTGCGACGTAGTCGGTGCCCTTGCCGATGAACTGCCCGCCGAACAGCGTGGATCCGGAGCCAAGGGTGAGGGTGACGGCGTTTGAGGCCGTCTGGGTGATGGTGGCCTGGGAGGCGTCGAGATACACACCCGCGGGGACCATCAAGCCACTTGATACGGAGAACGAGCCAATGAGCCGTTTCACCCCCCGTGGCGTGGACGTGGCCAGGAACGCCCTCAGGATGCTTGTGCTGTCGCCAGACGACGGCGCGGAGAGCGTCGGACCCACGTGAGCGTCGACCACGGCAGCAGCGTCCCCAAGCTGAAGGTATCGATCGTCGAGTGCCGACTGTGTCTCAGTGCCCGGGGTGCTGACGGCGGATGCGACAACCGGGTCCATTGCTCCGAGGTCGGTCACCTCGCTGGCCCGCAACTGGCTTCCCGGTGATCCCGCAGCCAAGATTGTGGCGGCAGCTGCCGAGGCTGCGAAAAATCGGCGCATGGACATGGCGGGTCCCTCCCCTCCCCGTGACCCGTCGAGAACCTCGCCCCCCAGCGACTCGACGTGCGACCAAGGTAGATCCCGGTTCGGACTCTCGTCCGTCGATTTCGCAATCTTGAGTTTTGTTGCGTACCAAGGAAACCCGACATGCGCCGTATGCCTGATTCATTCCTTCCGATCTGACTGTATTTACCCTTTCTTGACGAATCCGAGCGGTTCTCCCGGGAATGCCCAGATTGGCGACCTACCATGGGTCCATGCCAGTTGGCATGTCGAGATCGACCTAGGGGGTTCGGTGCTCGGGGACAACCCTCAGACCCGCGGCATTCTTTTCATCTGCACCGGCAACATCTGCCGCTCGCCCTACGCGGAGCGTCGCCTGCGGCAGCTCCTGCCCAACGCCGGGGCTCTGATCCAGAGCGCCGGGACCGGCGCGGTCGTCGGATCGGGCATCGAGGACGCGACGCGAGAGCAGCTGCGTCGCCTCGGGGCCGACGTCACCGACTTCCGTGCGCGCCAGGTGAGCCCGGAGATGGTCGATGCCGCCGGCCTCGTGTTGACGATGACCCGGGCACACCGGGGCCAGGTGGCCCGGCTGCGCCCGGCGGCGATGCGTCGCATCTTCGCCCTCGGCGACTTCGCCGACCTGTGCGCCGAGTCGCGCACCTGGCGCTCGATCCTGCCGACGCAGCCGTGGCTCGACCAGGTGGTGACCGAGGCGGCCGCCGCGCGAGGCACGGTGGTGCCCCGCGACGCCGACGAGATCGACGTCGTCGATCCCTTCAGGCAGTCCGCACGCGTGCACGAGGACGCCTTGTCCCGCATCGAGGACCAGCTGGACGTCGTCGTCACCGCGCTCGCGTCGGTCGTCGGGTCGGCCCGGGTCTGAACCCCCGCAGCCACGCACGCGAGAGGCCGCCGCTCCCCGAGGGGTGCGGCGGCCTCCGTCGTTCGTTCAGCGGAAGATCCAGTTCGTTCAGCGGAAGATCCCCTGCGCGGGTGCGTCCGCGTCGCGTCCTTGGACCGGGCGGGCAGGCGTGGCGGCGGCCGCGGGTGGCGGGGGAGCGCCGTTGGTCGCTGGGCCGTGCCCTGCACCGAAGCCGGTGTCGTTGATGGTCGGCTCGGCCGGGCGTGCGGAGCCACGCGGCAGGACGTCGTGGCGGTCGTCGGGGTCGGCCACCGGCCGGCGGAACCGACGCGGGCCGCGGTCCTTCGCGCGCTGCCGCTCGCTCTCGGGCCGGTAGTCGTACTCGTACGTGCCGTAGCCGGAGCCGAGGTCCTTGACGCGCACCCGGTTGAGGATGACGCCGAGCACCGAGCCGTTGACGGCCTCGAGCGACGCGAGGGCCCGGCGCACGTGCTCGCGCTGGGCCACGCCCGCGCCGACGACGACGATGGCCCCGTCGACGATCGTGCTCAGCACGGCGGCGTCGGTGACCGGCAGCAGCGGGGGAGCGTCGATGAGCACGTAGTCGAAGCGGTTGCAGAGGTCCTCGACGAGACGCTCCATGTTGGCCGAGCCGAGCAGCTCGCTCGGGTTCGGCGGGATCGGGCCCGCGCCGAGCAGTCGCAACCCGGTACGGCCGAACGGCTGGAGCACGTCGTCGACCTCGACCCGGCCGACGAGCACGTCGGTGAGGCCGACGGACCCCTCGAAGCCGAGGTAGTCGAGCAGGCGCGGCCGCCGCAGGTCACCCTCGATGACGACGACCGACAGGCCGGTCTCGGCGAGGCTGAGGGCGAGGTTGGCCGTCGTCGTCGACTTGCCCTCACCGGGCAGCGACGACGTGACGACGATCGACTTCGGCGGGTTGGCGACGTCGATGAACTGCAGGTTGGTGCGCAGCGAGCGGAAGGCCTCCGCGCGTTGGCTGCGCGGGTCGACCTGGACGATGAGCGGGTGCGCCGACGCGTCGGTGTCGAAGGCGATGGCGCCGAGCAGCGTGCGGTCGGTGACGATCTCGAGGTCGCGCTGGTTCTTGACCGACTTGTCGAGCACATCGCGCAGCAGCGCGAGACCGAAACCGAGGAGCAGACCCATGACGAGGCCGAGCGCGAGGTTGCGGGTCGGCTTCGGGCTGACCGGCGCGGTCTCCAGCGTGGCCGGCGTGGTCACGGCCACCTCGATGGGCGAGTCCTTGCCCGGGCGGCTCTCGATCTCGGCGACGTACTTCGGAAACACCTCGGCGATGGCCGACGCGATGCGTTGCGCACCGACGGGCGTGCTGTCGGTGACGGTCACGTCGATGAGAACGGTGTCGAGGGGGATCGAGGAGCTGATCTGGCCGGCCAGGGCCGCCGGCGTCGTGGAGAGGTGAAGCTTCTCGATGACCGGCTGGAGCACCTTCGGGTCTTCGAGGACCTGAGCGTAGGTCTTGACGCGCGCCTGCGTGAAGGTGCTGCCCTGCTGCAGCGACGTTGCCGAGTCGTCGCTCGTCGTCGACACGAAGAATCGTGTGGACGATGCGTACGTGCGGGGCGACAACGCGGTGTAGGCGGCCGCGAGGCCGAGGGTCACGAGTGTGACGGCGGCGATGATCATCCACCGCTTCCGGATCACGCTCAGGTAGTCCTGGAGCTCCACAAGTCTCGTCTCTCTCCGTCGGTCGGCCTCCGGGAACTCTCGGTAGGTCGATCCCCCGGGGTACATCCGACACGTTCGCTCTGCGCCGCATCCTAGTGCCGACGCGCCCGAGTTGCGCCGGTTCGTCCCGGCGGGTCCGTAGAGTGAGGCTCGTGACCCGCTGGATGCGCTCCTCGACCGGACGGCTCGCCCTCGTGGGCCTGCTCGTCCTGCTCGTCGTCGACGCCGCCCTAGTCGCGCTCGCCTTCCGCCCCGAAGCCGTGGGCGCCGAGCCCGTGACGCCGGCGCCGCGCTCGACCCCGGTGACCTCGACCCCGACACCCTCGCAGACCCCCGAGACCCGGCCGGTGCCGCTGCGCCAGGTCGTCGTCGCCCTCGACGACTCCCGGGCGTGGCGCGCCGTGCTCGGCACGTGCGAGAAGGGTGGTGCCGCGATCGAGGTCACCGGCGACGGTGGCCGCACGTGGGGCACCCGGGCGCTCCCGGCCAAGGCCAAGGCGCTCGGACGCGTCCAGCCCGTCTCGGCCGACCGCGCCTTCGTCATCGCCGCCGATGCGGGCTGCAAGGCGGGGGAGTACATCACCGAGGACGGCGCCCGCACGTGGGACGGCCCGCGCGCCCTCCAGGGCGGCTGGTCGCGAACCCCCGGTGGCGCGTCGGGCACCGTCGTGACACCCGAGCGCCCGGACGCTCGCCCGTGCGGGTCGGGCTCGCTCGTCGACCTCGCTCGCGTCTCCGGCACGGCCGCGCGCGCCCTCTGCGGTGACGGATCGCTGACGACCTCCGGCGACGGCGGCGCCACGTGGAAGACCTTCGCCCAGGCCGACGGCGCCCTCGCCCTGTCGGTGCGCGAGGAGAAGGGCTCCGCCCGCGCCTACGTCGCGCGCGTCGCCGACGGCTGCGAGGGCGTCGAGCTCGCCCGGGTCACGGGCAAGTCGGCGACGAGCGTCGCCTGCATCGCGACCCCGGACGGCCTGCCCGAGGGACGCGTCTCGATCTCCGTCGTCGACGCGGCCGGCTGGCTCGCCGTCGGTGACACCGTCTGGCGCTCCGGCGGCGACCTGCGCACGTGGACCCGCACCACGTGACCGCCCCCTACGCTGGCTGACCATGAAGGGGATCGTGCTCGCCGGCGGTACCGGCACCCGGCTGCACCCGATCACGCGCGGCATCAGCAAGCAGCTGATGCCCGTCTACGACAAGCCGATGGTGTACTACCCGCTCTCGACGCTGATGATGGCCGGCATCCGTGAGGTGCTCGTCATCACGACGCCGTGGGACGCCGACCAGTTCTGCCGGCTCCTCGGCGACGGCTCCCAGTGGGGCATGTCGATCAGCTACGCCGTGCAGCCGAGCCCCGACGGCCTGGCCCAGGCGTTCGTCCTCGGCGCCGACTTCATCGGCGGCGACACCGTCGCCCTCGTCCTCGGCGACAACATCTTCTTCGGCCCCGGCCTCGGCACCCGCCTCGCCGAGCACACGACGCTGACCGGAGGGCACGTCTTCGCGTACCGCGTCGCCGACCCGACGGCCTACGGCGTCGTCGAGTTCGACGACACCGGGCGCGTCGTGTCGATCGAGGAGAAGCCGGAGCGGCCCCGCAGCAGCTTCGCCGTGCCCGGCCTCTACTTCTACGACAACGACGTCGTCGGGATCGCCGCCGGCCTGACCCCGAGCGCCCGCGGCGAGCTCGAGATCACCGCCGTCAACGAGGCCTACCTGCGCCGCGGCGACCTCACGGTGAGCGTCCTGCCCCGCGGCACGGCCTGGTTCGACACCGGCACCTTCGAGGGCCTCATGGAGGCCAGCCAGTTCGTCCACGTCGTCGAGGCCAGGCAGGGGCAGAAGATCGGCTGCGTGGAGGAGATCGCCTGGCGCAACGGCTGGCTCGACGACGACGGCCTGCGGGTGCATGCCGAGGAGCAGGTCAAGAGCGGTTACGGTCGCTACCTGCACGGGCTCCTCGACGAGGGCAGGGACTCGCTGTAGCGGCCGCCCGACCCCACTGACGGCGCCGCCTGACCCGACCTCCTCACGACCTCACAACCTCACAACCGGAGGACACCCCTGATGGACATCCGACCGCTGCGCATCGCCGGCGCGTTCGAGGTGACGCCCCGCCAGTTCCCCGACGACCGGGGACTGTTCGCCGAGGGCTTCCGCGTCGACCACCTCGCGGGGACCATCGGGCACGAGATGGCGGTGCGCCAGACGAACATCTCGGTGTCGCGGGCCGGTGCACTCCGGGGCATCCACTTCGCCGACGTGCCGCCCTCGCAGGCCAAGTACGTCACCGCCACGAGCGGCGTCTTCGTCGACTACGTCGTCGACCTGCGCATCGGGTCGCCGACCTTCGGGGAGTGGGACTCCGTGCTGCTCGACACCATCGACCGACGCTCGGTCTACGTCGCCGAGGGCCTCGGGCACGCGCTCGCCTGCGTCGAGGACGGCACGGCGGTCTACCTGTGCTCCGAGGTGTTCAACCCCGCCACCGAGGGCGGCATCAACCCGCTCGACCCGCGCGTCGGCCTCGACCTGCCGGCGGGTTTCGAGCCGATCGTCTCGGCCAAGGACGCCGCCGCCCCCACCCTCGACGAGGGAGCGGCCGCCGGCCTCCTGCCGACGTGGGACGCGTGCCTGGCCTTCTCGCGCGAGCTCGCCGAGCAGGCGGCCCGATGAGCCCCGAGAGCCCCGAGAGCCTCGAGAGCCCGGTGAGCCGGGAGGTGTCGCCCGACGCCGGTGGCGCGGTCCCGGCCGGCCGCGTGCTCGTCGTCTGCACCGGCAACGTGTGCCGCTCGCCCTACATCGAGCGCCGCCTCGCCCAGCTGCTCGGCGACGCCGGGCTCGTCGTGTCGAGCGCCGGCACCCGGGCTATGGTCGGCGCACCGATCGAGCCCGGCTCGGTGGAGCTGCTCGAGCGGGCCGGGGCCGACGCCGCCGGGTTCGCCTCGCGGCAGCTGACGCCGGCGATCCTCGCCGAAGCCGACCTCGTCGTCGCGGCCACCCAGAAGCACCGCTCCGACGCCGTCGCGCTCAACCCGCGCGTCCTGCGCCGCACCTTCACCCTCGGCGAGCTCGCCGACCTGCTCGCCGACACCGACCTGTCCGCCGCGCGCGCTGAGGCCCTGGCCGAGGCATCCGACGGCTCCCCGCCAGTGACGCCGTGGGTGACGCGCGTCGCCGAGGCCGCGCGCGACCGTCGGGGGTTCGTGCGGGCCCGCCCGGCCGACGAGTCCGACATCCCCGACCCGTACGGGCGCGGAGCCGAGGCGTACGCCGTCATGGGCGCCGCCATCGAGGACGTGCTGCCGGTCGTCGCCCGGGCACTGCGCCCGCCGACCCGCTGAGGACATGCCGGACATCCCGCCCGAGTGTGCGAGCGACCCCTCGCCACAAGGCCTTTCGCCCCTACCATGACCGCGGGGGACCGTCGGGGGACGGGAGGTCGGCTGCGCCGTGCGTAGGGGGATGATCCATGAGGAGAGGGCTGGCGACGGCTGCGCTCGTCGCGCTGCTCGTCATCGACGCCGTGCTCGTCGCCGTGGCCCTGCGGCCGGGCGGCCTGCACGGGCCGCCGGCCGGGACGGCGGTGGCCACCCAGGTGCCCGGCAGCACCGCGTCGACACCCACCACGACCGGCCCGCCCACGCGCACCAGCGGCCCGACGGGCGCCCCGACGACGCCGACGGCAACGCCGCGTCCGACGACCTCGGCCCCGACGAACCCCACCACGGCGACCGCGACAGCCACCCCGGTGGCCCTGCTCGTCGCCGGCGTCGACGCGTCGACCGCCTACCGCGGGGCGACCGGCACGTGCCGGTCCGGCGGCGCCACGCTCGAGGTGACGACCGACGGGGGCGCCACGTGGACGACGCTGCGCCCACCGGTCCGGGCCCTGCCCCGCGTCCAGCCCCTCGACTCGGCGCGTGTGTTCGTCATCGGGTCGTCGGGCGCGTGCGAGCCACGCCAGTACGCCTCTCGTGACCGCGGGAGCACGTGGCAGGCGCCGGCCGCGGTGACGGGCTCGTGGGCGCGTCGCCTCGACGACCCGGCGAGCATCCTCGCCCCGAGGGCGACCGACCCGAAGCCCTGCGGCGGTGCCACCGTCGTCGACCTGTCGCGGACCTCGGCCACGCGGGCCCAGGCCCTCTGCGCCGGCGGCGAGGTCGTCGGCTCGAGCGACGGCGGCCTCACGTGGCGGGCCGAGGGCGCGGCCGCCGGGGGAGTCGCCCTGTCGAACCTCGACGACTCGGGCGTGGTCACCTACGTGGCGCGGGTCGTCGGCGCCTGCGGTGGTGTGCAGGTCGTGCGGGTCGAGACCGACCGCAGCACGGTCGTCGCCTGCGTCGGTTCCGCCGCGCCCCGCGACGGACGCGTCGCGCTGTCGGTGACGCCGCAGGCCGGGTGGCTCGTCGTCGGCGACCAGACGTGGTCGGCGGCCGGCGACCTGCGCAGCTGGCGCGAGGTCTGAGGGGCTGGTCAGGGCTCGTGGGTGAGCGGGCTCAGTCCTGGTAGGAGTTGAGCTCGTCGTTGCGGATGGCCTCGCCGAGGTCCTTCATCTTGACCTCGTCGACGATGTCGATCGACGCGCCGGCGGGGCTCGTGCCGAACCCGGTGAACGGGGCCGTGATGAAGCGGATGTCGCCGCCGCGGATGTCGCGCAGCGCCAGGGCCTCCGAGCGCATCGTGCCGACGTCGAGGTGCTGGTCGACGGTGAGGTTCTTCGTCGCGGCATCGGCGAACTGGCTGAGCTTGACCGGGTTGAGCAGGACGTCCTTGTTCAGCGTCTTGAGCATGAGCGCCTTGATGAACGCGAGCTGGCGGCGGCCGCGGGAGATGTCGCCCTCGGAGAGCTGGTGACGCTCCCGGACGAACGCCAGCGCCATGTCACCCGTCATGTGCATGGTTCCGACCTTGAAGTCGTAGCCGTTGTCCTTGCTCGGCTCCTCGACGTTGACGTCGACCCCGCCCACGGCGTCGGTCATGCTCTTGAACTGCTCGAAGCCGAGCATGGCCACGTGGTCGACCCGGACGCCGAGCAGGTCCTGCATCGTGCGCACCAGCAGCGGCGCGCCGCCGAACGCGTACGCGGCGTTGAGCTTGTTCTTGCCCCGGCCGGGGATCGAGACGTAGAGGTCGCGCGGGAAGTGGATGAGCGTGACGCGCGAGTGGTCGGCCGGGATGTGCACGAGCACCATGACGTCCGACCGGGCGCCGACGCGGTCGGGCCCGGCATCGTTGCCGATGATGAGGTAGTTGGTGCCGTTGCCGGTCGGCTGCGTCACGACGCTGCCGTCGGGCAGCGTCGGCAGGGCGCCCGGCCCCGACGCGTCGGGCAGGAGCAGCTCCTGCTTGACGTTGTCGGTCACGAGGTGGTTGAGCCAGGCCAGGTAGCCCCCGACGGCGAGGACCGGCACGAGCAGGAGCACGAGCGCGGCGACGAGCACCTTGCGGTTGCGACGCTTCTCGCGCCTGCCGCCGCCGTCCTCACCGCCGCTGCGTCCGCGTCCCTCGCCCTCGGACCCACCGGACCCGGACGAGCCCGAACCTGCGTCGGCGGGCGCGTCGCCGTCGACCCGGTCGCGGTCGAACAGGTCGTCGGCGGTCCCGCGCGTCGTCTCCACGCGGTCAGTGTAGGTGGCGGGTTGCACCCGTTCGGGCACATTCGGGTGCCTGCCCCGACGCGCCTACACTGTCGGCCATGTCCGGAGCAGGAACCCGTCGACGGTCCGAGGTCACTGTCGTCCTCGTCGGCGTCCTCGCGTTCGCCGTGTACGTGTGGGTGCTCGTGCAGGCGACCCCGTTCGTCGTCACGGTCTTCGGCTTCGCCTCCGACTACCGGCCCAAGCTCTACGCCGCGTACCTCGCCGTGCTGACGGGTCTGCCCGGACTGCTGTGGACGCTGCCGCGCGCCCTGCGTCCCCCGCCCCCGCACGTGCCGGCGTCACGGGTGGCGACGACGCGGCGCGAGGCGGTCGCCACCGGGCCGCGCCACGGGCGCACCGACCTGCTCGGCATCGCGCTCATCCTGCTCGCCCAGGTGCCGCTGCCGGCTCCGTGGGGCCCGGCCGGCAAGGCGGCGACGGTTGCCAACATCACCCGCTCGCCCGAGATCGTCCAGCTGAGCGCGTCCTTCGCGACGTACTCGCTGGCCGTGTTCGCGGCAGGCCTGGTCGCGGCGGTCATCGCCAAGGTCTACGCCCACGCCGCGGCCCAGCGGGTCCTCGCGATCATCCTCGCCGTGGGCGCGCCGGTCGTCGCGTGGGTCCTCGTGCTGCGGGCCTTCAGCTGACCCGGAGAGCGAGCCTGCCGGTCGGTGCCCGCCTCACCCATCCCGTCCGAGCAGGTCGTCGACCTCGTCGCGCATGCGGGCGTGGAACCGTGCCTCGGAGAACTGCCTCGCGTGGGTCCGGACCGCGTCGGCGTCCCACCGGCGCACACCTGCTTCGCCGATCGCGTCCCGGATGGCATCGGGCGTCGGCGTCGAGAAGAAGACGCCGTTGACGGACGCGTCGATGGTGTCGAGATAGCCACCACCGTGCAGGGCCAGGGTCGGCACCCCGAACGCCGCCGCCTCGAGCGGTGTCAGGCCGAAGTCCTCGAAGCTGGGCGCGAGCAGCCGCGTCGCGTGCCCGTAGGTCCAGCGCAGCTGCGCGTCGGTCAAACCGCTGACGAGGCGCACGTTCTCCGGCGCCTCCGCGCGCAGCCGTGCCTCCATCGGACCGGCACCGACGATCACGAGGCGCTCGGGCAGGCCCCGAACGGCCTCGACGGCGACGTCGACGTTCTTGTACGGCATGAGCCGCGACACGACGAGCAGGAAGCCGTCCTCCCACCCGTCGAGCTCGGGCACCGACTCCTGCGGTCCCGTCGGGTCGATCCCGTAGGGCGGAGCCACGACGTCGGCCTCGAGGCCGTAGGCCTCACGGACCTGCTCGCGCACGAGCGTGGAGTTGACGAGGTATCGGTCGGCGGTCGCGGCGGCGGCGCGGTCCCACCGCTTCAACCGGTCGCTGAGAGCGGCGAGTGCCCGGCCGCGCAGCGAGCGCCCGGACGTCTCCCCGAGGTAGGCCCCCGGCTGGTAGAGCCAGCGCGCCGGCGCGTGGCAGTACACGAGCTTGCGTCCGGTGGTCGGGACGCCGTGCGCCCAACCGGAGCTGGAGGCGATGACGACGTCGGCGTCGATGGGCAGGCGCGAGACCGCCCACGGCAGGATCGGGAGCGCGACGCGGTGGTCCCGGCGCAGCATCGGGACCCGGTCGATCGGCGAGACGACGACGTCCGCGTCCCCGAACTCGGGATAGGTGGTGCGGGGGTTGTAGAGCGTCGTGTGGATCGTCGCCTCCGGAAAGGCACGGAGAAGTGCGAGGACCACGCGTTCGGCGCCACCGCGCTGCGTCAGGTAGTCGTGGGCGATGGCGACGCGGGGCCGTCGGGTCAGGGGCCAGGACGGCGCGACGACCCGCTGTCCGGGAGCGGTGGGGAAGGTCGGACGCTCGGTCACCATGCCGGCACCGTCCGGGGAGGCGTGGACCTGGTCATCTGCGGCTCCGGGTCGGCGGGAGGTGCGCAGGCGTGCACACCGCGAGGGGCTGGCACGGCCTGACGAACGCCCCGGTCCAGGTCATCTCAGGCTAACGAGACGGACACCCTCATGTAGGCATTTAGCGTGAAGAGGCGTGCTCCCACACCCGCGTGAGGGCCATGGCCGTCGTGGAGGCGAGGAACCGGTGCGTCACGTCGGCATGGGCGCGGGCAGCCCGGGCCAGGGCCGACTCGGGGTCGTCGAGGACGTCGAGGATCGCGGAGGCGAGGGCGTCGGGGTCCCCGGGTGGCACGAGCACCCCGGTGGCCGCGGCAGGAGCGGAGGACGCAGTGGAGTCGGGGGAAGCGCCCGCGTCGGTGCGCACGATCTCGCACACTCCGCCGCCGCGGGTCGCCACGACGGGCACGCCGGCCGCCATGGCCTCGGTGACGACCTGGCCGAACGGCTCGGGAACCGTGGCGGCGTGCACGGCCACCGTGGCCCGGTCCAGCTCCTCGCGCGGGTCGGAGGTGAAACCGACGAGCTCGACGCAGCCGTCGAGGCCGAGCGCCCGCACCTCGTCGCGGACGGTCACCGCGTACGCGTCGGCCCCGAAGGCGGCGTCGCCGACGATGCGGACGCGTGTGCCCGGGTGGGCGTCGACAACGCGTCGGGCCGCGCGGACGAGGACGAGCTGTCCCTTGGTCGGGCTGATGCGACCGACCATGACGACGACCGGTGGGCCGTCCGGCTGACGCTTCCGGGGCGCGGGCGCCACCTGCTCCGGGGCGAGCCCGGGGTGCACGACGGTGAGCCGCCGCGCGCCGGGCAGGGTCACCGCCGTGGCCTCGGAGTTGGCGACGACGGTGTGCGGGACGCGTCGGGCCAGCGCCTGCAGGAGGTGCGCGGTGCGCGCCGGCAGGTAGTCGGCGGCGAGCCGGTCGTGGACGTGCCAGACGAGCGGCCGCCGGGCGAGGGGTGCGGCGAGGACGCCGGCCAGGTCGGACTTGAGGGAGGTGGTGTGCACGACGTCGACGTCGAGCCGCCGCAGCGTTGTGACGAGCCGCCGCAGGAACGAGGCGCTCGCGCCGATCCGCCGCGGGTGGAGCAGCGTCGACGGGTCGGCCCTGCGATCCGTGGCGACGACGTCACCCGCGAGTGGCACGACGACGACCTCGTGGCCGAGCGCGCGCACCCGGTCGGCGAGCGGCCCGTCGGCGAAGAGGACGACGACCGGGGTGACGCGCTGCGGGTCCAGGCTCGCGAGGACGCGCACGAGCGCGAGCTCGGCACCACCGGGCTCGGCGGTGTGGTCGAGCACGGCGACGCGGACGGGTCGTGACACGGTGCGAGGCTACGACGCGAGACGGGCCGAAACGGGCGGATCGGGCCGTAATCGATCGACCTGCTGACATACTTCCGCTCATGCCGGCCTCCTCGCCCGGTGACGAGACCGGTCCCGACGACAGGGCGCTCGTGCCCGATGCCGCAGCGGCCCGTGACGTCGGTGACGACCCGACGGCGATGAGCGCCGGTCACCTGCAGGAGCGTGCGGTGCGGGGCGCCGCCTGGACGGTCGTGCACACGTTCGTCGCGATCCCCGTCGCGTTCCTCGTCAACCTCGTCGTGGCTCGCGTCCTCGGCGCCGCGGACTACGGCCGGCTCGCCCTGCTGACGGCGATCATGGAGTTCGTCTCGGGGCTGCTGACGACCGGGTTCGCGACGGCCGTCATCCAGTACGGAGCCAAGGCGCACGCCGCCGGGCGCACGGCCGACGTGGCGCGCCTGCTGTCGCAGTGGCAGGGTTTCCGGCTCGCCGTCGCGATGCCGGTGCTGCTCGTCGTTGTGTTCGTCACCGCCGACGTGCCGCCCTGGGCGATGGGGGTGGCGCTGCTCTTCGGCGTCGTGCTGCCCTCCGCGCTCGACGGCGGTGCGACGAGTCTCGGCATCGAGAGCAAGACGGCCGACGGGGCGAAGATCGCACTGGTGACGACACTCCTGACGCAGGTCGCGGTCGTCGTCGTGGCGCTCGTCGTGCGGACCCCGGACGCCGTGTGGGCCACGCGCCTGGTCGTGACCGGCCTCGCGGTCGGCCTGTGTCTCGTACGGGTCTCGCCCCGGTACCGCGCTGCGGTGCTGCGGCCCGCCCTTCCGCGGGGGATGCCGGCCGGCTTCTGGCGCTTCGCGGTGCCGATGGGTCTCGCCGGGGTGGTCAGCGGCCTCGTGTCCTCTCGCAGCGAGGTCTTCGTCCTGAGCTGGCTCGCGACGCCCGAGGCCCTCGGCATCTATGCGCTGTCCTTCGGCCTGGCCGTGCACACCTTCGCCCCGGCCCAGGCCATCGTCGGTCCGCTCATCCCGGCGATCTCGGGGCTGCGCGAGATCGACGAGTCGGCGGTGGCGCCGGCGTTCCGACGCGTGGTGCGCAGCGGGGCGACCGTCGTCGCGCTCGTCGACGCCGCGGCCGTGGCGCCGCTGGCCCTGCTCGTCCCGGTCCTCTACGGCCACCAGTTCGCCGACGCCTCGCCCGTGGTCCTGGCGCTCGCGGTGACCTCCGGCATCGCGACGGCCGGTGGTCCGATCTTCGCCTTCGTGACGGCCCGGCTGTCGGGCCACCCGATCCTCGTGGCCTACGTCGTGGCGCTCGTCGTCGACATCGGGCTGGCCGTGGTCCTCATCCCCCCGCTCGGGGTGTGGGGGGCCGTTGTCGCCAACGCCGGCGGCGCCCTGACGAGCCTCGGCATCCTGGCCGTGCGCGAGCTGCGCGCCCTGCGCCTGCCGGTACGCGTCGTGGTGCGCGACGCCGTGCCGCTCCTCGTCGGGTCGGTGTCGGCGGTCGGTGCCTACCTCGCGGGCGCTGCCATCGACGGTCCCGTGCTGCTCCGGGCGGTCGCCGCGGGGGTGATCGGCACGGTGGGCTGCATCAGCGTGCTGCGCCTGCTCGGCGCCGGCCTCACCGTGGAGGACCGCGGCGCCGTCGACCGCGTCCTGCCCGACCGCGTCCGCCGCCCGGCGTCGCGCGTTCTCGACCTCCTGGTCGGCGGCGCGTCCCGGACCCGCTGACCGGCTCGCCCGTCCCGACCGTCGTCCACGCGCGCTCACCACCTGCTCCCGCTGTGGGAGCAGTGCGTGAGGGCGGCGAGGTGTGGGGGTCGGCGGACGGTGCCTGGTCGGGATGCTCACCACCTGCTCCCGCTGTGGGAGCAGTGCGTGAGGGCGCGCGGTCAGGTGGTGGCGCGGCTCGGCTCGCGCAGCACGTCCGCGTGGATCGTCGCGTAGGCGGCGGCGACGTCGGACCAGTCGTACTCGCGAACCCGCTCGAGGCCCGCCGAGGCCAGGCGGTGCGCCCGGGACGGGTCATCCAGCAGGGCGCCGATCGCGTGGGCGAGCGCGCGCTGGTCGGTCGGGTCGACGAGGAGCCCGTCGGCGTCGTCGGTGACGAACGTGGCCGGACCGCCGAGGCTCGTCGCGACAAGGGGGGCCCCGGCTCGCCACGCCTCGAGCGCGACGATGCCGAACGCCTCGACCCGGCTCGGCACGACGACGACGGACGCCCGCCGCAGCCACGCGTCGACGCCGGCCTCGTCGAGGGCGCCGGTGAGCTCGAGCCGGTCGCCGATCCCGAGCGAGGTCGCGCGCTCATGCAGCAGTTCCGCCTGCGACCCGCTGCCGACGAGGACGAGCCGGGCGGCCCCGGCCCGCCGCTCCGTGTGCACGCGGGCCATGGCGTCGAGGAGCAGGTCGAAACCCTTGTTGTACTCGAGCCGGCCGATCCCGAGGACGACCGGCGGGTCCCGGTCCTCGGACCGCGGCGGGCCGGCCGGGCCGAGCGGGTACGCCGCCAGGTCGACCCCGTTCGGCACGACGACCCCTCCGGTGAGGCCGAACCGCGTCCGCAGATCGGCCAGGACCGACTCCGAGCAGCCGGTGGTCACAGCCGCGTCGGCCACGGCACGGGTCAACGCGCGCCGCAGCAGCGCCGACCCGCCGAACGCGTCGTGGTCGTCGGCCAGGGTCTCTCCGTGGCTCGAGACCACCATTGGGGTGCCGGTGCGACGGGACAGGGCCAGCGCCCAGGCCCCGTTCGGCCCGAAGCACTGCACGTGCAGGACGTCGGGGGCGAACTCGCGGTGGGCGGCGCGCCACTGACGCCACGCACCGGGTGCGGCCGTCGCGAAGCCCGCCAGGGATGGGACTTTCCGCGCCGGCATCGGCGTCGGCAGGTGGCGCACGAGGACGTCGTCGAGGACGCGCTCGCCGAGGTGCTCGCCCCGGTCGACCGTCCACACCTCGACGTCCGTGCCGCGCCGGCGCAGCGCTCGCGCCACGTGCCGAACGTGCGACTCGACGCCGCCGACGTAGGGGTCGTACGACGAGGCGACGAGGGCGACACGGGGCCGGCCACCGGTCACGCCGCCTCCTGGGTGTCGAGCTGGTGTCGAGCTGGTGTCGAGCTGGTGTCGAGCTGGTGTCGAGCTGGTGTCGAGCTGGTGTCGAGCTGGGTGTCGAAACGGCCCGGGTCCCAGCCCGGGCGGCGGCTCTCACCCTACGATGCGGGCACGGCCCGACACCGCCGTTCCGTACCGACCCGCTGACCGCCGGAGGAGGACGCGTGCCACGCCTCACCATCGCCACGACCGCCACCGCCGTGCCCATGGGCGCCCAGGCGTACGAGGGCCACGTCGCCTCCCGCGCGGGAGCCGCGCTCGACGTGCTGTCGGGTCCGGGGGAGACCTGGGAGGTGCGGCGCAGCATCGCGCGCTCGCTCCGGTCTCCGCTCCCCGGCACGGTCCGGCTCCCGATGGGCTGGCTCTCGCAGGCGCCCGCGGCACCCCGGGCCGCCGTCGGCCGGATCGTGCACCGCGGCGCGGGCCTCGTGCACCGGATGAGCCTCGAGCTGCCGCCCGCGCCCCTCGAGGTCGTGACGCTGCACGACGTCGTCGCCTGGCGGTTCGCGGACGAGTCGGCGCCGGTCCGGGCGGCGGCCGAGGAGCTGCGCCGGGCGGCTGCCGTCGTCTGCGTCTCCGAGTACACGGCCTCCGAGGCGGTCGAGGCGCTCGGCATCCGCGACCCGCACGTCGTGCCCAACGGGGTCGACGCCGCGTTCTTCGGCGCGCAGCCCCTGCCGGCCCGGCGCCTCGAGTCCCTCGGCGTCACGGGCCCGTTCGTCCTCACCGCCGGCGGCGCCTCGGAGCGCAAGAACCTCGCAGCCCTCGCCGACGCGTGGCCGGTCGTCCACCGTGCACGCCCAGACCTGACGCTCGTCCTCGCCGGGCCACCGCACCCGCGCCGCACCCAGCTGTTCACCGACCTGCCGGGCGTCGTCCTGCCCGGGCGCCTGCCCGCCGAGGACGTGCCCGGCCTCTACGCCGCGGCCGAGGTCGTCGTCGTGCCGTCGCTCGTCGAGGGGTTCGGGCTGCCCGCGCTCGAGGCCATGGCGGCCGGCGTGCCGGTCGTGGCCTCGAACCGTTCCTCGCTGCCCGAGGTCGTCGGTGACGCCGGGCTGCTCGTCGATCCCACCGGCCCGGGTCTGGCCGACGGCATCCTCGACGCCCTGTCCGCGGGCTCCGACCGGGCCGCCCTCGTCGCGCGCGGCCTCGCACGGGCGCGACGGTTCACGTGGGAGGCCAGCGCCCTCGGGCACGCCCGCGTCTGGCGGTCAGTCGGCCTCTGAACGGGCCTCTGAACGGGTCTCTCGACAGGCGTCTGAACGGATCTGCGAGGAGGCCCGGTCGCCGACGCGCACGTTCGCCGCGTCGCCACCGAGGAGCGCGACCGACAGTGCCGTCGCGGACGCCACGAGCAGCGCGCTGCCGAGGACGTCGACGGGCCGGTGCGCGTACCAGCTGACGTTGCCCACGCCGACGACGACGGCCAGAGCTGCCCCGACGCCGAGCCCGAGACGTCCGAGAGGTCGCGGCCACAGGACGCCGAGCGCGACGACGAGTGCGAACCCGAGGGTCGCGTGGTCGGACGGATAACCCTCGCCGGGAAGGCCGAGCAGCGCGGGCGCGTCGATCGTCGTCGTGACCCCTGCCGACACCGCGACGACGAGCACCGCCACGCCGACCCGACGCCACCCGCGTCGGACGACGGCGAGCAGGGCCAGCGCCACGTCGACGGGTGCGAGCGCCACGAGCAGCATGGGCCGGGCGAGCGCGTCGAGGCCGCGCCGCAGGATCGCGGGCAGCCCGTCGAGCACGACCCGGGAGAGCCAGCGGTCGACGGCATCACCGGGGGAGGTACGCAGGACAAGCAGCGCGACGACGACGAGACCGATTGCCGAGGCGACCCCGCACAGCAGCCAGACGACTCGGGTGCGACGCGACACGGGACCCCCTCTCGTGCACCCGGGCCCGACCGGCCCCTCCCGCTGATCGGCGCGACCCCGGTCCGTGGCCTCGGACGGGCTGTTAGGGTGCGATCGTCCGGTTGGCTCGCAGTGTATGGGGGTTGGCTCGATGGCTGCGAAGGACGCCGGCGCGGGAGAGGCGGCCCCGATCGTCGACATCCCGCACGAGGTGCGGATCGCCTTCGCGCACGCGGCCGCCCAGCAGCTCGTCGACCGGCTCGGCGCCCGCGCCGTCCACGTCAAGGGGGCCGCCCTCGACCCGAGCCTCGTGCCGGGGCGGAGCTACTCCGACGCCGACGTCCTCGTGCACCCGAGCGACGTGCCGGCCGTCCTGTCAGCACTGCGCGACCACGGCTGGGACCTCATCAACACCTTCGCCTACGCCTCGTCGTTCGAGCACTCCGCCACCTTCCGGCACGAGGACTTCGGGCTGCTCGACGTGCACCGCCTCTTCCCCGGTACCGGCCCGAGCCCCGAGGCCGCCTTCGAGACCCTCTGGTCCGAACGGCAGACGATCTCGCTCGGCGGCCGCCCCTGCGCCGTGCCGTCACGGCCTGCCCAGGCGTGCCTCCTGCTGCTCCATGCCGCGCGGGCCGGCAACGACGCCAAGGCTGCCCGCGACATCGACTGCGTCTGGACGAGCGCCACCGACGCCGAGCGCGCCGGCATCCTCGAGTGGGTCGACCGGCTCGACGCCCAGGTCGCCTTCTCGGTCATCACCGGCACCCTCGACGACCACGCCGCCGACCCCGCCTACGACCTCTGGCGCGTCGCGGCGCGCGGGGGCACCCGCGTCGAGGAGTGGCGCGCCCGGATCCGCGCCGCCCGCGGGCTCCGCGCCAAGCTGACGCTGGTCGGACGCTCCGTCCTCGTCAACGTCGAGCACCTGAGCATCGTGCGGGGTGCGCCACTGACCCGTCGCGAGGTCGTCGCCGAGTTCTTCGCGCGACCGGTGCGCGGCGCCCGGGAGCAGCTCCACCGCCGCCGCGGGGGTGGGTCGTGAGCGGCGCGCGCCCGGCATACGAGCCGGCCGAGGACATCGGCGCCGTCGTCTCGCCCGACGGCCTGACGGTCTGGGTGGCGGGCCTGCCGGGCGGCCCGATCCACGTGCTCGAGGGCGTCGCCGCGTCGATCTGGACGTCGGCCACGAGCGCGCCGGCCGAGGAATGGCGCACCCGGGTGGCCGCCGCGTGGGAGCAGTCCGCCGATGCCGTGGCCGAGCAGGTCGACGTGTTCGTCGCCGACCTGGTGGCGCGCGGGCTGCTGCGCCCCGTCGGCTGATCCGCCCTGCGGGTCAGCCGTGGCGGGCTGGTTGCCGCTGGTGGCCGGCGCGTTCCGCCTTGGCCATGGCCTTGGCAACCGCCTTGGCCGCGGCCTTCTCTGACCTGGAGGGCTTGATCGGCTTGACCGGCTTGGCCGGCGCGTCGGCGTCGCGGTTGTAGCCGTAGTAGCCGTAGCGGTGGGCCGTCGAGGACCCGGACGGCACCATGTTGAGGGCGAACCCGGCCACCGGCACGTCGACCGTCTCGAGGGACTGGACCGCGCTGGCGAGGTCCTTCTTCTTCGTCTTCTCCGCGCCGACGACCATGATCAGGCCGTGCGTCAGCTTGTTGATGAGCACGGCGTCGATGACGGGCACGACGGGCGGGCTGTCGACGAGGATGAAGTCGTACTGCTGGGCGAGCTTGCCGAAGAGCTGCTCCATCGGCTCGGAGCCGAGCAGCTCGCTCGGGTTCGGCGGCACGGCGCCGGCCGGCAGCACGTAGAGCGAGCTGTCGCGCCACCGCTGGATGACGTCGTCGGGCTCGGCGTGCCCGAGCAGCAGGGTCGTGAGGCCGAAGCCGCCGTCGAGGCCGAGCGCCCTGGCCACCGAGGGGTTGCGCAGGTCGCCGTCGATGAGGAGCACCCGCGAGCCGGCGTCGGCCATCGCGAGCGCGAGGTTGACGGTCGTCGTCGTCTTGCCCTCGCCCGGCACCGAGGAGGTGACGACGAAGGAGTGGCCGCCGGTGGTGACGTCGACGAAGAGGATGTTGGTGCGCAGCCGGCGGATGGCCTCGGCGTGGCGCCCGTGCGGGTCGGACTCGAGGCTGAGGAAGCCGGTGGCGTCCTTGGCGGACTTGACGAGCGGGATGTCGCCGAGGATCGGGCGCTTGGACAGCGCCCGGATGTCCTCCTCGGTGCGGACCTTGGTGTCGAGGGTGTGGGTCAGCAGGGCGAGGCCGATGCCGAGGGCGAGACCGAGCAGCCCGCCGATGAGCAGGTTGCGCCTGGCGTTCGGCGAGATCGGCTCACCCGGCACCGAGGCCGGTGAGATCGTCGTGGACTCGACCGACTGGCCGTTGGAGGCCAGCAGCGGCGAGAACTTCCGGGCCACGTCGGCCAGGACCGGCCCGGCCTCGTTGGCGACGCGCGCCACGAGCTGCGGATCGCCCCCGGTCGAGCTGATGGTCATCATGTTCGAGGTCTGCGACACCTCGCCGGACAGGCCCAGCGGCGTGCCCGGCGGCAGCCCGAGGCGCTGGGTCAGCGGCTCGCTGACCGACGGCGAGGTGAGGACGTCGAGGTACGTGGCGAGGTCGGTGGCCTGGATGGCGTACGTGCCCGACTTGCCGTCGGTGGAGCTCGGCGGCTCGGTCGCCGACAGGTAGATCTTCGTGCTGGCCGTGTAGACGGCAGGCGTCAGCATCGTCTGGACGGCCGTGGCCGCGATCACCGTCAACAGGCTGAGGACGACGATCCGCCACCGAGCCCCCAGCACAGTGAGGAAGTCTCGAAAAGTCACGGTCCCCCCGGCCGATCTCGACGGTACGTGCGAGCATCGTCCCATATCATCCGAATGCCGGGGCCAAGTCGGGACATCTGGCGCGGGGGTCCCTGGGGGAGGGGCCGGCCGGACTCACGGGTCCGGCGAGGAACGGTCAGGAGGGGGCCGATGCGGACACTGCGCGTGTCCCACAGCGCCGTCGTCGACGGCTGGCGCGAGCGCGAGCGCGCGCTGCGCCGGCTCGGTCACGACGTCGAGCTCCTCTGTGCCCGTGAGTGGTCCGAGGGCGGACGCGTCGTGCCCCTCGTGCCGCGCGACGGTGAGCCGGTCACCGGCGTCGCCACGTTCGGACGCCACCCGGCGCTCTTCGTCTACGACCCGCGCCCGCTGTGGCGGGCGCTCGGCCGCCCGCTAGACGTCGTCGACGTGCACGAGGAGCCCTTCGCTCTCGCGACGGCCGAGGTGCTGCTCCTGCGCCGGCTGCGTCGCCAGCGCGCCCCCTACGTGCTCTACTCCGCCCAGAACCTCGACAAGCGCTACCCGCCGCCGTTCCGCTGGCTCGAGCGCTGGGCGCTGCGGCACGCGTCCGGCGTCGACGTGTGCAACGACGCGGCCGGGCGCATCGTCGAGCGCAAGGGGTTCATGGGGCGGGCCCGGACCATCGACCTCGGCACCGACCTCACGACCTTCACGCCCGGGGGGTCCCGAGACGGTCGAACCCGCGACAGCCGAACCCGCGACGGTGACGTCGTCGTCGGCTACGCCGGCCGGCTCGACCCGGCCAAGGGCGTCCACGTGCTCCTCGAGGCCCTGGCGCTCGACGCCGGCCTCACCCTTCGCGTCGCCGGAGACGGCCCCGACCGCGCCCGCCTCGACGCGCTCGCCGTCGACCTCGGGGTCGCCGCCCGGGTCGAGCACCTCGGGGCCCTCGACCCGGCCGAGCTGCCCGGGTTCCTGCGCGCCGTCGACGTGCTGTGCGTTCCGTCGCTGACGACCCCGTCGTGGGTCGAGCAGTTCGGACGCGTCGCGCTCGAGGCGATGGCGTGCGGCACGCCCGTCGTCGTCAGTGACAGCGGGGCCCTGCCGGCCGTCGTCGGCGACGCCGCGCTCGTCGTCCCCGAGGGTGACGCGGCCGGGTTCGCCAAGGCGGCGGCCGAGGCCGGGCGTGACGCGGCCACGGCCGATCGGCTGCGCGAGGCCGGCCTGGCCCGTGCTGCGAAGTCGTCGTGGGAGAACGTCGCCATCGCCCACGACGCCCTGTACCGGTCGACGACGCGCACGCCGCTCGAGGCGGGCCCGGGACAGCGGCCGCTCGAGGTCGTCGTCGTCGCGTACGGCCAGCCCGCGCTGCTCGGTGCCGCGCTCGAGCCGCTGACCGGCCGGCGCGTCACCGTCGTCGACAACTCGTCCTCGCCCGCGGTCCGCGCGGTCGCCGAGCGCCACGGTGCGCGCTACGTCGACCCCGGTCGCAACGGTGGTTTCGCGGCCGGCGTCAACGAGGGACTGCGCCGGGTCGCCCCCGACGCCGACGTCCTCCTCGTCAACCCCGACGCGATCGTCGAGCCGGCCGACGTCGACCGGCTCGTCGCCGCCCTCGCGGCCGACACCGGCCTGGCGAGCGTCGGTCCGGCGCAGGCCGACCCGGAGGGGCGCGCTGCTCGCGTCACGTGGCCGTTCCCGTCGCCGCTCGGCACGTGGCTCGACGCCGTGGGGCTCGGGCGGTGGCGCCGTGACCGGTACGTCATCGGCTCGGTGCTGCTCCTGCGCCGCGAGGCCCTCGACCACGTCGGCCCGTTCGACGAGGGCCGTTTCTTCCTCTACGGCGAGGAGACCGACTGGGCCGCGCGGGCCGTGCGGCTGGGCTGGCGTCACGCCCTGGTGCCGGACGCGCACGCGGTCCACGTCGGCGCTGCGACGAGCACCGACCCCGACCGCCGCGAAGGACACGTGCAGGCCGCCCAGGAGCTCTTCCTGCGCAAGCACCACGGCGCGCTCGGCTGGCAGGCCGGCCGCGTCGGCCAGGTGCTCGGCTCTGCGGTCCGCGCTGTCGTGCTGCCGGGGGAGCGGGGCGTCGCCGCCCGTCGGCGCCTGCGCGCCAACCTCTCCGGGCCGGTTCGCGCCGAGCGAAGGCCCGCCGACTCGGTGGCGAGCGGCCTTGCGGGAGAGGGGATCTGAGGTGTCGCTGATGGATGGCGCCGTCGACGGACGCGGCTGGGCGCGGATGCGCACGGCCGGTCTCGTCGTGCTCGCCGGCGCCCTGCTGCTCGTCGTCGGGCGGTTCGCCGCGACGACGCCCGAGGCCGCGGTCGTCATCGCCGTCGCCGTGCTGGCCACCGGCGTCACGGCCGTCCAGCCGGGGCTCATTCCGCTCGCCGTGCTCCCCATGCTCTTCGCGGTGCTCCGCGTCGGCAGCCAGGGCGTCGACCTCTCGCTGTCCGACTTCGCCCTCGCGGCCGCGAGCCTGCCCGCGCTGCTGCTCGCCCGCCGGCCGTTCTCGCCGGGGATGCGCGCGGTGCTCTGGGCCTCGGCCGCCTACCAGTTCGCCACGCTCGTCACCGTCGTCAACAACCCGTACTCGGCCAACGCCGTCGAGTGGGCACACGCGTGGATGGCGGTCTCGGGCAGCCTCCTCGTCGGCTGGGCCGTCGGCGCCAACGGGCACGGCCGCACCGGCATGCGGCTCGTCGTCGCCACGATCTCGTTCCTGGCCGTCGTCACCGTCGTCGAGGGAGGCCTGCAGGTCCTCCGCGGCGACCTCTCGCCGGTCTACATCACCTTTCCCTACCCCATGCACAAGAACTTCGTCGGCACCGTCTGCTCGTTCGGCGCGACGATCCTCTACGCGCGTCCGGCCTGGGCCGGCATCGGCCGGCGCCTGCGCTGGCTGCTGCTGGCCCTCATGGTCGTGGCGATGTTCCTGACCCAGTCGCGCCAGGCCGTCGTCGGGTTCGTCGCCGCCGTCTTCGTCCTCGTCCTGCGGAGCCGCTCCGAGCACCGTCGCAGCAAGCTCGTGCTGCTCGTCCTCGCGCCGGCCGTCCTCTTCGTCACCAACCTCGTGCAGGACCAGATCAGCTCGGGCAACCAGTTCAACTCGGTGTTCCAGCGCCTCACCTGGTTCCAGGACAGCCTCGACGTGTGGGGCACCGACCCGTGGTTCGGCGTCGGCCTGCGCTGGTGGTACACCGACCGGTTCCCCGTCTCGTTCCAGCCCCCGAACGCCGAGATCGAGGTGCTCACGTCGGCGGGCGTCGTCGGCCTCGTGCTGTTCGTCGTGCTCGCCGTCGTCGCCCTGCGCGTGGCGTGGCGGCTCGACCCGGTGTACGGCTCGGTGGCGCTCGGCGTCCTCGTCAACCGGCTCGTCCAGGCCCAGTTCGACCTCTTCTGGTCGGCGGTGCAGGCCTCGGTGCCGTTCGTCGTGCTCGGCATCTGCCTCGGCGCGCAGCGGTACGCCGAGCTGCGGCGCAGCGCCCCGCCGGAGGTCGTCGAGGGGCGCCTGCCGCAGGTGTCGTGGGTGCAACCTGCGGCGCGCGTGGGTGCGCCATGACGACCATCGTGCAGATCACGCCGGAGATCGCGCCGGGGACGGGAGTGGGAGCCGTGGCCCACCACCTCGAGCAGGAGTGGCGCCGGGCGGGGGTCGACGTGCGCCGGTTCACCCTCGCCGAGTGCGGCGGCGGATGGCTGCCCGCGCCGGGGGGCGGCGTCGGCGGGCGCCTCGCGCTACTGGCCCGCGTCGTCTGGTTCTCGACCGTCGGCACGGCCCGGGCCCGCGCCCACCTGCGCGCCCACCCCGAGCAGCTGTCGGTGTGCCACAACGACGCCCTCGCCGGCGACGTCTACGTCAACCACGGCATCGTGCAGGTGGCGATGGCCTCGCGCGGCCACGCCCGGCTGCGCCTGCTGCGCAACCCGTTGCACCTGTTCACGACGGCCCGCGACCGGTACCGCTACACCCGGTCGGGGGCGCACCGTGTCGTCGTCGACCTCGTCCGCGCCGAGGACCGGCTGCTGCGCGACACCTACCCTGCACTGCGCCTGCCGACCGTCGTCATCGGCAACGGCGTCGACGTCGACCGCTTTCGCCCGCCCACGCCGGCCGAGCGTGCCGACGCCCGAGAGGCCTTGGGGCTGAAGGACGCCGACCGCGTCGTCCTCTTCATCGGCAACGAGTTCGACCGCAAGGGCCTGCCTGCCCTCACCGACGCGCTCGCCGCCACCGACCCCTCGACCCACCTCGTCGTCGTCGGCGGCACCCCGGAGCTCCTCGCCTCCGCCCGCGCGCGTGCCGACCGTGTCGGGGTCGCCGGCCGGATCCACCTCGTCGGTGCCCAGCCCGACCCGCGGCCGTGGCTGCACGCCGCCGACGTCCTCGCCACCCCGAGCGCCTACGAGTCCTACGGCCTCGTCGTCCTCGAGGCCCTGGCCTGCGGCGTGCCCGTCGTGGCGACCCCGACCGGCTGCGTGCCCGACGTGGTCGTCGACGGCGTCAACGGCGTGGTCGTCGACGCGGCTCCCGGCCGGCTGCCAGCCGCGCTCACGGTCGCGATCGAGCGCGTCCTCGCCCTGCCGCCCGACGCCACGCGCGCCGCGGCGCGCGCCACCGCCGAGGAGCACTCGTGGACGCTCGTCGCCCGGCGCTACCTCGACCTGCTCACCTCGCTCGACACGTCGGTCGACGACGGGCGGACGCCCGCCGACGCCCGGCCGGGAGGTGGCGCATGAGGGTGCTGCACGTCGTGCGCTCCGACGCGTTCGCCGGGGTCGAGAGCCATGTCGCCCGCCTCGCGCGGGCCCAGGCCGACCGCGGCGACGAGGTGCTCGTCGTCGGCGGCGACCCCGCCCGCACCGCCGCGGCCGCCGGCCCCCGCGTGCGCCACGAGCCGGCCCGCACCGTCACCGACGTGGCCCGCCGGACGCGTCTGGCGGCCGGTGGCGCCGACGTCGTCCACGCCCACATGACCGCGGCGGAGGTGGCGGCCGCGGCAGCCCTGGCCGGACGCACGGTGCCGCTCGTGGCCACCCAGCACTTCGCGCGCCCGGCCGGCAGCAACCCCGTCTCGGCGCTGGCCGCCGACCTCGCGGCCCGTCGCGTGCGGGCGCGGATCTCCATCAGCGAGCACGTCGCCCGCAGCATCGGCCGGCCCAGCACCGTCATCCACCCGGGAGTCGAGACCGTCGACGCCTCACCCACCGCGGCCGAGCGCGAGCCCGTCGTCCTCGTGGCCCAGCGCTTCGAGCGCGAGAAGGAGACCGACGTCGCCGTCCGCGCCTTCGCGGTGTCGGGCCTCGCCGCCCGCGGCTGGCGGCTGCACCTGGCCGGTGACGGCTCGGACCGGGCCGCGGTCGAAGCCCTCGTGGGTGGGCTCGGGATCGCCGACGCCACCACCTTCCTCGGCCACCGTGACGACGTCGAGCGACTCATGCTCCGTGCGTCGGTGCTCCTCGCGCCGTGCCGGGTCGAGGGCCTGGGCCTCACCGTGCTCGAGGCCATGGCGGCCGCGCTGCCGGTCGTCGCCGTCGCCGGTGGTGGCCACCTCGAGACGTCCGGCTCGGTCGAGGGGGCAGCCCTGCACGCGCCCGGCGACGCCGACACGGCCGCGACGCTGCTGTGCGCGCTCGCCGACGACCCCGAGGGGCGGGACCGGTACGGCGCGGCCCTCCAGGCCGCCCAGCGCAGCGCCTTCACGCCCGAGCGACAGGCCGAGCTGACCGACCGGCTCTACGAGGCGGTGCTCTGACATGGACCTCGTCGTCGCCTCGCTCGAGGCCTGGGACACCGTGTGGCGCCGCAACCAGCACCTCGTCAGCGGCCTCCTGCGCGAGGACCCACACCTGCGGGTCCTCTTCGTCGAGCCGGCCACCGACCCGCTCCACGCCGCCCTCGGCGCGGCTCGGCCCCGTCGCGGGCGGGGCCTGCGCCGTGGGCCGGAGCTGCCCGGCGTCGGCGCCGACGCGCTGTGGCTCTTCGAGCCGACGAAGTGGCTGCCGCGTCGGCTCGACTCCGGTGTCGACGACCGCTGGGCGCGGCAGGTGATCCGGGCCTCACGCACGGTGGGGATGGACGCGCCGGCCCTGTGGGTCAACGACCCTACCGGTGCCCTGCTCGTCACGGCGACGACGTGGCCCGCCCTCTACGACGTCACCGACGACTGGACGCTCGCCGACCGCGCCGCCGCCCAGCTCGACCGCGTCCGGGCCCAGGAGCACGTGCTCCTCGAGGGGTGCGCCGAGGTCGTCGTCTGCTCCCCGGCGCTGGCCGCCAGCAAGGGAGCCGACCGGCCGGTCACCTTGGTGCCCAACGGGGTCGACACCGCCGCCTACCGGGTCACCCGCGATCGCCCGACCGACCTGCCCGAGCAGCCCGTCGCGCTCTACGCCGGCACGCTGCACGCCGACCGCCTCGACGTCGACCTGTGCATCGACCTCTGCGAGGCGCTCGCCGGGCTGGCCGGCGGACCCGGCCGGCTCGTCCTCGTCGGGCCGGACGCCCTGGACCACCGCGACTCCGAGCGGCTGCGCGCAGCCGGCGCGCTCGTCCTGGGCGCCCGACCGAGCACCGATGTTCCCGGCTACCTCCAGCACGCCGACGTGCTCGTCGTGCCGCACGTCGTCACCCCGTTCACCGACAGCCTCGACCCCATCAAGCTCTACGAGTACGCGGCCGCCGCGCGTCCCGTCGTGTCGACGCCCGTCGCCGGGTTCCGCGAGAGCGACGACCCGCTCGTGCGCTGCGCCGACGGCGCCGGGTTCATCCTTGCCGTCGCCGAGACCCTCACGGGCTCAAGCGATCCCGCGGTCGCCGACCAGTCGGGCGGGCGTGCGCGCGCGGACGAGCGCGAGGCGCGGCTGGCCACGCTCGACTGGGACGACCGGGTGCACCGGATGCGCGAGGTGCTCGAGCGGCTCGGGGGTTCCTCGTGAGGCCCGCCTCCTTCGTCGTGCGGGCACTCGGGCGGCGGATCCGGGTGACGCTCGACGCGTCGATGCTCGAGGAGGCCCTGCACGTGTGGCACCTGTGCCTCGACGCCGGCGCCGGCACCGGAGATGCCGTGGACGCGGAGGTGCACCACGACCCACCCGTGCCCACCGTCGAGGGCGGCGCCTCGGCACGGACCCTGCGCACGGCGTCGCTGCAGGAGCTGACGCAGAGCGTCACGCATGCGGCGATCGGTGCGGCCGCCGGCCAGCTGCTCATGCTCCACGCCGGGGCCCTGTGCGACCCGCGCACCGGTGCCACCCTCGTCTACGCGGCACCCGGGGGGACCGGGAAGACGACCGTCACGAGCACCTTCGGGCCCGGCCGTGGGTACCTGACCGACGAGACGGTCGGGCTGACCCGCGACCTCACGGTGCTCGCCTACCCCAAGCCGTTGTCGGTGCGCCGGGGCGACACGGCGTTCCTCAAGCACGAGACGGCCCCGGGCGACCTCGGGCTCGCCTCGCCGACGGTGCGGCCGTGGCTGGCCGGCATCGTCGCGCTGCGCCGCGACGGGACCCCGGGCGCCCCGGTCGACGTCGAGGAGGTCGGGCTGCTCGACGCCCTCGTCCTGCTCGCCCCGGAGACGTCGTCCCTGGCCCGGCTCGACGCGCCGCTCCGACTGCTGGCCGACGCCGTCGAGGCGGCCGGCGGGCTGCGGGTCCTGCACTTCGCCGACGCGCCCGACCTCGAGCCGGTCGTCACCGAGGTCCTCGGGAGGACACGGTGAGCGGGTACGGGGCGACCACCGTCGTGCGGCTCGGGCCCGTCGTCGACGTCCTGACGACCGACCAGGGCACGGTGGCCCTCGTCGAGCGCCAGGTCGGTCACCAGGTCGTGCGCGTCTCCGACCTCGGATCCGTCGTCCTCGAGCTCCTCGAGGCCGGGCCGGCGACCGTCGCGCAGGTGGCGGCCCGGCTCGTCGAGGTATACGGCGCTCCACCCGACTCCGACGCCGTAGAGGCCACCGCGAAAGCCCTCGGTGACATGTCACGAACTGGCCTGATTTCTGCCGAAAAACCGGGCGCACAGCGGCCCTGATTTCGTTCCTCTTGTCGGTAAAACCGCTGGTCAGCGGCTTGTTTCCGGTTACATTCGAATCGTTCTCCGGGGGGAAAACATCGAGTGGGGGGAAGTACTCATGTCCAACAACCAGGGCGTCTCAGCGACGTCTCCGAGCCGACGCTCGGTCGTCAAGGGCGCCGCGTGGGCGGTGCCCGCGATCGCGGTCGCATCGGCGGCTCCGACCGTCGCCGCGTCGGCCGGTTTCCTGACCTTCTCCGGCAGCGCCTGCAAGCTGCCGGGCAACAGCTCCGACACCTTCAAGGGGTACGTCTTCGAGCTGTTCGCGCACAATGCCACCGGCCCGCTCCCGCGGGACGCCGTCACGGTCGTCGACAGCATCACGATCCAGGGCATCGCGGACGCCGGCGCCTTCAAGGTCGTCGTCAAGGACAACGCCGGCGGCTGCTCGTGCGGCCCGTGCGGCTCGAACGCCAACCACGAGTTCTGCACCAAGGACGGCGTGGCCAACCAGCGCATCCTGCTCTACACGTCCGCGAACGTCACCGGCAACAGCGCCAACGCCCTCGTGACCGTCACCTACCGCGTCTTCGACTGCAACAACACGTCCAGCTGCGGTACGGCAGGGCCCACGCAGACCGCCACGACCGTCATCGCCTCGACGCCCACCGCGCAGGAGAACGGCGGCGGCAACTGCAAGATCGACGGAATCTTCCCGCTCCCGGCCTGAGGACTCGCAGACCACCAAGGAGCGACTCACCGCGACGGCGCGGACACCACCCGGTGTCCGCGCCGTCTGTGTGACTGGTCAGGCGAGCGCGCCGAGCTGATCGCGGATCTCGTCGACGAACTCGGGCACGGCCTCGCTGCCCGTCACCGGACCGCCGGCGAGGAGACCGTCGGCCCCGAGCAGGAGCGCGGAGGGCGTGCCCCAGAAACCGAAGGTGTCGCGGAGGCGCTGGCGCGGGTCGTGCAGGCTCTGAGGCTCCTCGGTCGAGGTCAGGGCCCCCTCGCCCGGGGCCGCGGTGACGACGACGCGCACGTCGACGGCCGGCAGCTCGGTGCGCCAGTGCGGCGCCGCGGCGATGACGTCCTGGCAGCTGCCGCAGCCCTCGGACACGAAGAGGAGCAGCTGGGCACGCCGCGTCGACAGCTGGCGCAGGTCGGTCTCGGTGCCGTCGGCGAGCAGCACCGGCAGCGACGGCGTCCGTGAACGCAGGTAGTCGCCCTCGTCGTCGGTGAGGGGGCCGGACGCGGGTGCGGGCGCCGAGGGGGCGTCACCGGCGTCGGGGGAGGGAGCCGTCACGAGCCACGTCGTGAGCGCCGCGGCGCCGGCGGCGACGAGCCACGCCCAGGCCCCGTCGGTGGCGAGGCGCGCGAGGACCGACGCGCCGTCGGCCGGGCCGGGCACGACGAGGGTCAGCGCGACGAGGTTCAGCACCGCCAGGGCGAGCAGCCACGCGTTGCGCACCACGGTGCGCCGCGTGATGCGCCCCGGTGCGAACTCCCCGAAGCACGCGCAGTCCACCGGCGCCTCGAAGCCGAGCGCCCGCACGACGAGGGCGAGGTACGCGGCGAAGAGGAGGACGGCCGCGACCGCGGCGACGACGAGCAGCGCACCACCGGCGGTGACGAGCAGGACCGCGAGCAGCAGCTCGGCCCAGGGCAGCGCCTCGACCACGGCGCGGTGGCGCAGGGGAGCGGGCACGCGCAGGTCGCGGAAGGCCTCGGCCGAGCGGCTCGGCGACCTCAGCTTGCCCACCGCGCTGACGACGAGGACGGCCGCGAGGATCACGGGCGCGATGGCGAGGGCATCGGTCGGCACGTCGCGATTGTAGGCAGCGCCCTGCGCCCCGTTGGTCGCGTTCGACCACATCCGGGACCCATGTCCGCTCCGGACCCGGGTGGCAGCGGTGTCGGGGCCCTCGGGCACAATCGCGGCCATGCGCGTCGTCACGGCCAACGTCAACGGGATCCGCGCCGCGGCGAGGCGCGGCGCCCTGCCCTGGCTCCTCGCCGCAGACCCCGACGTCGTGTGCCTGCAGGAGGTCCGCGCCGGCGACGCCGACCTCGCCAAGGTCCTCGCCGAGCTCGGCTGGTCGCACTGGTCGGTCGCCCACACCGAGGGCGAGGCGAAGGGCCGTGCCGGCGTCGCGGTGCTGACGCGCGAGCCGCACACGGTCACCCGCGTCGGTCTCGACGGCGCCTTCACCGACGCCGGACGCTGGGTCGAGGCCGAGGTGGCCACGGCCTCGGGGCCGCTGACCGTCGCCTCCGCCTACGTGCACACGGGCGAGGCGGGCACCGAGCGCCAGGACGTCAAGTACGCCTTCCTCGACGCGATGACCGACCGGATGGCGCGGGCCTCGGCCGCCGACGAGCTCATGCTCGTCACCGGCGACCTCAACGTCGCCCACCGCGAGGCCGACCTCAAGAACTGGAAGGGCAACCTCACCAAGGCCGGCTTCCTCCAGGCCGAACGGGCCTACCTCGACCGCTGGTTCGACGAGCACGGCTGGGTCGACGTGCACCGCGCCCACGCCGGCGAGGGCCCGGGGCCGTACACGTGGTGGTCCTGGCGCGGCAAGGCGTTCGACAACGACGCCGGCTGGCGCATCGACTACCAGCTGGCGACGCCGCGCCTCGCGGCCGCCGCGACGACCGCGTCGGTGGGTCGCGCGCCGACGTATGCCGAGCGGTGGAGCGACCACGCACCGGTCGTCGTCGACTACGCCCTCTGAGCCGCTCCGGTCGCTCCAGCCTCTCCCATCCCTCCCGTCACGGTCGTCCCTGCCTCGGACCCATCCGGCATTCCGCCCGAAGGGCGCGCGAGCACCCGCACGGGGGCAACCTGCGCGAAACACCTCCAACGGAGCCTTTGCTGCCGTTACGCTCCGAATCGGACGTCATGGGGGGCGTCCGAGTCGTGTTCACGAACCGGGGAGGGTGCAGGACGTGTTTGACGCGAAGGGCCACACGGATGGCCACACAGGGGGGCACACCGAGAGCCCGGCCGAGGGGTCGTCGAGCCCAGCTGCCGAGCCGCTCCGCCCGAGCCGGCGCACCGTGGTACGTGGGGCCGCCTGGGCCACGCCCGTGGTGCTCGTCGCCGCGGCCGCGCCGACCGTCGCCGCCTCGGTGGTCGTCGCGCTCAAGCTCACCGGCAGCGGCTGCAAGCTGCCCGGCGGGTCCAACGACCTCGTCAAGGGCTACGTCTTCGGCATCACCATCCTCAACAGCGGCACCGTGGCGGCCGACATCGTCCTGACCTCGATCACCATCGACGGTGACAGCCTCCGTGTCGACGACGTCCTCATCCAGGACGGCGACTCGTGCGCCATCGTGGGCAGCCAGTTCCAGGTGGCGGCCGGCTCGCCGCGCAACATCGCCCTCTACACGCGCAACTACAACAAGAGCCAGGCCGGCACGCTGACCCTCGGCTACACCTACGACCCGGTCGGCCCGTCGCCTCTCGTCACCCCGCCGCCGATCACGGCCACGGTCAACGGCAGCACCTGGAACGGTGGCTGCCGTCCGTTCCCCAACTACAGCTGCGGCCTGCCGCAGGCCTGACGCCCGGCTGGTTGGGGCCCATCGGTGTCGATGGGCCAGAATGCACGCATGCCCTCGACGCCCACCGTCCCGACGTCCACGCCCCGCAGCCTGTCCGGCATGCAGCCGACGAGCGACTCGCTGCACCTCGGCAACTACATCGGGGCGCTCGTCGAGTGGGTGCGCCTGCAGCAGACGCACGACGCCTTCTACTTCGTCGCTGACCTGCACGCCCTCACCGTCGCGCCCGACCCGGCGGTCCTGCGTGAGCGGACACGCCTGACGGCCGCCCAGTTCATCGCCGGCGGCGTCGACCCCGTGGAGTCGGTGCTCTTCGTGCAGAGCCACGTGTCGCAGCACACCGAGCTCGCGTGGGTGCTCTCGTGCCTCACCGGGTTCGGCGAGGCCAGCCGGATGACCCAGTTCAAGGACAAGTCGGCCAAGGGCACCAACACCAACGTCGGCCTCTTCACCTACCCGATCCTGCAGGCCGCCGACATCCTCATCTACGACGCCGACGTCGTGCCGGTCGGTGAGGACCAGCGCCAGCACCTCGAGCTGTCCCGCGACCTCGCGACGCGCTTCAACCAGCGCTTCGGCGACACCCTCGTCGTGCCCGAGCCGCACATCATGAAGGCCACGGCCAAGATCCAGGACCTCCAGGAGCCGACGGCCAAGATGAGCAAGTCGGCGGCCACCGACACCGGTCTCGTCAGCCTCCTCGACGAGCCGAACCGCATCGTCAAGAAGATCAAGTCGGCGGTCACCGACGCCGACCGCGACATCCGCTACGACGAGGAGACCAAGCCCGGCGTCTCCAACCTCCTGTCGATCCACTCGGCCCTGTCCGGCACGGCCATCGGCGACCTCGAGGCCGCCTACGCCGGCAAGGGCTACGGCGACCTCAAGAAGGACGTCGCCGAGGTCGTCGTCGAGGCGGTGACGCCGTTCCGCGAGCGCACCCTCGCCCTCATGGACGACCGCGCCGAGCTCGACCGCATCCTCGCCTCGGGCGCCGAGCGTGCCGCCGAGGTCGCCGAGGCCACGGTGCGCCGCGTCTACGACAAGGTCGGCTTCCTGCCGCGTCCCGGTCGCGGCTGACTTCGCCCGTCAGCGCCCGTCAGCGCCCGTCAGCGTCCGTCAGCGTCCGTCAGCGGCTGTCAGGGCCAGTCAGCGCCGGTGGCGAGGATGTCGCGCAGGGCGGCCTCGACGGCGGCTGCCAGGTGGTCGGTCGTGAACGACGCTGCTACGTGGGCCGGCCCACCGGCGGCGCGGTCGCGCCACGACGCGTCGGTGAGCGCCGCGCGGAGCGCCGCGGGGTCCCCCGGGGGCACGAGCCGCACGACCGACGCGTCGACGTAGTCGGCGATGCCGCTGACGTCGCTGACGACGACGGGCGTGCCGGTCGCGAGGTTCTCCAGCAGCACGGTCTGGCCGGAGGACACCGCGGACTCCCGCAACGGCAGCGCGACGACCTCGGCACGGGCGTAGAGGTCGCGCAGCACCCCGATGGGCACGTCGGCGCGGAACTCGACGTCGGGCCGCTGGCCCGCGTCCAGCTGCGCCAACGCCGCCGCGGCCTGCTCGCGGTTCCAGGGGTCGGTGACGACGGTGCACGACACGCCGGAACCGAGCGCCCGGACCAGCGTCGGGTAGTCCTTGCCGCCGTTCGTGCCCACCGACAGCACGCCGCCGTCCCGATGGTCCTCGCGCGGACGGAACCAGGCGGTGTCGACGCCGAGCGGCACGGCGCGGACGCGTCCGGGGGCCAGCCCGAGGCGCCGGGCGAGCGGCTCGACCTGCGCCGACGCGAAGACCGTCACGGCGTCGGCGCCCGCGAGAGCCAGCCGCTGGACGCGTCCGGCGCGCCCGGGCCGCGACGTCGCCTCGAGCGCGGCGACGGTGAGCACGACGACCGGCCGACGCAGCAGGCCCAGCCGGCGCAGCAGCAGCGCGGGCAGCGCCGCTGCCTCGTGCGTGGCGACGACGACGTCGAGCCGCCGTTGCTCGCGCAGCAGCCAGGTCGCCTGCGCCGCCCGCCACTCGAGGGCCCGCGGCAGGCGCAGCCACCGGCGTCGACGCGTCAGGTGGCGCACGTCGTGGCCGCGGGCGGCCAGCTCGGCCATCCCGAAGAGACGGTGCGACGGGACGCGCCCGGCGGCGACGTCGCGGAACTCGTGCCCCCAGTCGCTGACGAACAGCGCCGCGACCCGCAGCGGCTGCCGGCGACCACCGGTGGCGTCGGGGGCGGGTCGGCCGGGCACGGGCCCAGCGTACGGTCGGGCGGCGCGTCGCCCGGGCGGCTCGCCGCCCGACCGTACGCTCGGTGCGAGCCCGACCCGGCCCGGACGGGTGCGCCGCATCCGCATTCGGTACGGTCGGGGTCGTGACTGCTGCGCCCCGGACGATCGGTGTCTCGATCCCGATCCCGTCACCCCACGGCGAGTTCCTCGAGGGCCGCCGGGCGGACTTCGGCGACCCCGAGGCGTCGAAGATCCCCGCGCACATCACCCTGCTGCCGCCGACGCCGGTCGACGACGACGTCTACGCGGCGTTCCGCGCGCACTGTGCGGACGTCGCCGAGCGGCACGCCCCCTTCGAGGTCGTGCTCCGCGGCACCGGCACGTTCCGCCCGGTGTCCGACGTCGTGTTCATCCAGGTCGCCCAGGGCGTCTCCGCGTGCGAGGCCCTGGAGAAGCACCTGCGGTCCGGGCCGGTCACGCGCAGCCTCGAGTTCTACTACCACCCGCACGTGACGGTCGCCCACAACGTGCCCGCGCCCGACCTCGACCGCGCCTTCGAGGAGCTCGCGGGCTACGCCGTGCAGTTCACCGTCGGGGCGCTCCACCTCTACGAACAGGGTACGGACGAGGTGTGGCGCCCCGTCCACACCTACGCACTGTCTGGAGGCTGACCCCGTGCCCGAGTGGCTGAAGCGGACGATCGATCGGCTCAAGGCCACGCACGCCTACGAGTCCTGGCAGCGGTTCAGCGCAGCCAATGGCAACCTGCTCGCCGCCGGCGTCGGCTACTTCGCCTTCTTCTCGGTCTTCCCGGCCGTCGCCCTCGCGTTCGCGATCTTCGGCTTCTTCCTGCAGGACCGGCCCGACCTGCTCGCCGCCATCGCCGACACCCTGAACCAGATCCTGCCCGGCATGGTCAAGACGCCCGAGAACCCGAACGGGATCATCAGCGTCGAGGCGCCATCGAGCCTGACGCTGACCGTCACCGGGCTCGTCTCCTTCGTGACCCTGCTGCTCGCAGGCCTCGGTTGGGTGGGTGCGCTGCGCACGGGGATCCGCGGCATCTTCGGGTTCGACAAGGCGTCCGGCAACGCGGTGACGGCCAAGGCCCGCGACCTGCTCGTCCTCGTCACCCTGGGCGTGGCCGTCGTCGTGTCGGCGATCCTGACGAGCGCGGCCGGCGGGCTCGCCTCGTGGGTGGCGTCCCGGGTCGGCCTGGCCGGCAACGCCGCCGTCGTGGCGCTGGCCGGAGCCGCGGTCGGGTTCGCCGTCGACACGCTCATCATGGTGGTGCTCCTGCGGGTCCTGTCCGGGGTGCCCCTGCCGTGGCCGAAGGTTCGCGACGCCGCCCTGCTCGGCGCCCTGGCCCTCACCGTCCTCAAGCTGCTCGGCGCCTGGCTCATCGGCCGGGCCACCGCCAACCCCCTGCTGGGTGCCGTCGCACTGTCGGTGGGTCTGCTCGTCTGGCTCAACCTCATCTCACGCGTCGTCCTGCTGTCGGCCGCGTGGGCCGCCGGACGCGCCGACCTCAGCGGCCTCGAGCCCGAGGGGGTGCGGCTCGGGCCGGGCCAGGTCGCCCGGCCCTCGTTCGTCGCGCCCGTGGCCGCGCGCAGCGACACCCGCCTGGTGCCGTACGGCGGCACCGATCCCGAGGTCCACACCGGCGGGGCCGGGGGTCCTGTGCCCGTCCCGTCGGGCCAGCACGGCACGGCGGCCGGTGTCCCGTCGCGAGCCGTCGACCGGGCGAGCGTGGCGGCAGGGTTCGTCCTGGGCGGATTCACCGTGTTCGTCGCCGGAGCGGCCCGGAGGCTGCGTAGGGTGGCGGCACGCTGACCCGGGTGCCCGGGGACGGCCTCACCGGGGGAGAAGGACCGACCGTGCAACCGCTTCAGCAGGACGTCTACGTCGACAACGCACGCCTCGACGTCGCACCGTTCGTCCCGGCAGAGGCCCGTGCCGTGCTCGACGTCGGTTGCGGCGCAGGCGGTTTCGGCGTGACCCTCCGACGCGTCCTCGGCCCGGACGCGCGGGTCGTCGGCATCGAGGCGGTCGCCTCGCAGGCTGCGGCCGCGCGCGAGGGCCACGGCTTCGACGAGGTCGTCGAGGGCTACTTCCCCGACGCGCTCGAGGGCCGGGCCGAGCGCTACGACGCCGTGTTCTTCAACGACGTCCTCGAGCACCTCGTCGACCCGTGGTCGGTGCTGCGTCAGGTGCCGCCGCTGCTCACCGAGACCGGTGTCGTCGTCGCGGCGATCCCGAGCATCCGGTACGCACCCGTCGTCCTCAAGCTGCTCCGCGGCCGCTGGGACTACGTCGACCAGGGCACCCTCGACCGCACCCACCTGCGGTTCTTCACCCGCGCGACCATGGTCGAGATGTTCCAGGACTGCGGCTACGAGGTGCTCTCCTGCGAGGGCGCTAACACGATGGGCCGGCGCTGGGCCGCGAGCGACTCAGCGCTGCTGCGCGCCGCCGCCCGCGTCGTGCCACTGCCCTTCGGCGACATGGCGTACGTGCACTTCGTCGTCGTCGCCCGTCCCCGACGCCCCTGACCGTCGCCCCCTGACCGTCGCCCCTGACCGTCGCCCCCTGACCGACGCCCCTGACCGTCGACCCTGACCGTCGACCCTGACCGTCGCCTCTGTCCTCGAGTGAGCACGAAACCCCACCCGTCACGCGGTCAGAGCCGGGCTCGGCGGCGGCGTCGGACACTGGCGCCGACGCCGACGACCCCCGCGGTGACGAGCAGGCCGACGCCCGCCAGCACCGCGAGCGACCCGGGGTCGCTCGCCGTGACCGTCGACCCGGCCACGGGCGTGCCCGTCGATCCGGACGCGCCCGGGGTCCGACCGGCCGACGAGCCGGCACCGGCGGTCGCCGACGGCAGCGGCGTCAGGGCAGGCGCGGCGACCGGGGGCGCCGCCTCACCGGGGTCGACGAGCCGGCCCACCGGCGTCACCCGGTGGGCGTTGGCGAAGCCCCAGTCGAGCAGCGCGGCGGTCGGCTTCCACGAGCCCGTGACGCTGCCCATCTGCGCGACGAGGAGCGTGCGCCCGCCGCGGGTGGCCGCCCCGATGAAGGTGTGCTGGGCCCGGTCGGTGCGACCCGGCTTGACGCCGATGGCGCCGGGGTAGTGCCGCAGGAGGTCGTTGATGTTGTAGACGTGGAACGGCTTCCAGACCTTCCCCTTCGCGTCGCGGCCACCCGGGAAGACGGCGTCGCGCTTGACCACGGCGGTGCGGAACTCGGGCAGGCGCATCGCGTCGCGGGCGATGACGGCGAGGTCGTAGGCGCTCGAGCGCTGGTCGCCGTCGTCGAGGCCGCTCGGGTCGACGACGAGCGTGTCGAACGCGCCGACCTCCCGCGCCCGCGCGTTCATCAGCTCGACGGTGTGGTCGTAGCCCCCGGCCGCGTCGGCGAGGGCGTACACGGCGTCGTTGGCCGAGAACATGAGCATCGCGTCGACGAGGTTCGCCACCGGGTAGCGGTTGCCGGCGAGGATGCCGACGCGCGTGCCGGCCGCGGCCTGCGCGTCCGGGGAGGCGACGACGACCTGGTGCGGGTCGAGCAGCGGAAGCAGGGTCAGGGCGGTGAGGGTCTTGAGGGTGCTCGCCGGCCGGAGCCACGCGTGCGCCGACTTCGCCGCGAGCACCTCGCCGGTCGTGAGGTCGGCGACGACGTAGGACACGTCGTACACGGCGGGCGGCATCGGCGTGCCCGGCTCGGCATCGACGACGACGCCCTTCGACGCGAGGCGCGGGCCGCCGACGACGGTGTCCGGGTCCCAGGCGGGTTGCGCGAACGGCGTCGGGGCGGCGTTGCGGCACACCACGCGCGGGCGCGGCGCGGGCTTGGCACCGGGCTTGTTACCGGGCTTCGCGACCGGTTTCGTCGTCGGCGGACGCGCGGCGGGGGGCTCGGCGGTGGGGAAGACGCGGGGCGTCAGGACGGTGCCGGGTGGCACGGTCACCGCCGTCTGCCACGGCTGGCACGCCAGCGCGGTCAGCCCTTGCGGGGCGCGGGCAGCTGCCGAGGCCGGCCCCGCGCTGCCTCCCGCGACCGCGAGCGACGCCGCGAGAGCAGCAACGACGCCGGGGGCCACGACGCGCGCGGCGGTGCGGCGTCGGGACGGTCGGGCCGTTCGGCTCCGGCGGGTCGGGGTGGCGCTGGTCATGGCGGGCAAAGACTAACCCGCCCCGGTGGTCCGGGGCGGGTCGTCGGTGGGCGTGGCGCGGACGCGTCGGGACGCGTCCGGTGGCGCCGTGGCGGACGGTGTCAGCGGCCGTGCGAGAGCGCGCGGCGCAGGTCCTGGTTGAGCTGGTTGATGACGTCCATCGGGATCTCCTTCGGGCACGCCGAGGCGCACTCGCCGATGTTCGTGCAGCCGCCGAAGCCCTCGGCGTCGTGCTGGCTCACCATGTCGACGACGCGGGCGTCGCGCTCCGGCTGGCCCTGCGGCAGCTCGCCGAGGTGGGTGATCTTGGCACCCATGAAGAGCATGCCCGACGCGTTGGGGCACGCCGCGACGCAGGCGCCGCAGCCGATGCAGGCCGCCGCCATGAACGAGCGGTCCGCGGCCGGCTTGGGCACCGGCACCGAGTGGGCCTCGGGGGCCGAGCCGGTGTTGGCGCTGATGAAGCCGCCCGCCTGGATGATCCGGTCGAAGGCGCCACGGTCGACGACGAGGTCCTTGATGACCGGGAACGCGTCGGCGCGCCACGGCTCGACGGTGATGACGTCGCCGTCGGAGAAGCTGCGCATGTGCAGCTGGCACGTCGTCGTCACCTCGGGGCCGTGCGCCTTGCCCGAGATCATCAGGCCGCACATGCCGCAGATGCCCTCGCGACAGTCGGAGTCGAAGGCGATCGGCTCCTCGCCGCGGGCGTTGAGCTGCTCGTTGAGCACGTCGAGCATCTCGAGGAAGGACATGTCGGGGGAGATGTCGCTGACCGGGTAGGTCACCATCTCGCCCTTGGACGTCGGACCGGCCTGGCGCCAGATCTTCAGGGTCAGGTTCATGCCGCTCACTTGTAGCTCCGCTGCTTCATCTCGACGAACTCGTACACGAGGTCTTCCTTGTGCAGGACCGGCGAACCGCCGTCACCGCCGAACTCCCAGGCGGCGACGTAGGCGAACTGGTCGTCGTGGCGCAGGGCCTCGCCGTCCTCGGTCTGCGACTCGGCGCGGAAGTGGCCACCGCAGGACTCGCGACGGTGGAGGGCGTCGATGCACATCAGCTCACCGAGCTCGATGAAGTCGGCGACACGGCCGGCCTTCTCGAGGCTCTGGTTGAGCGTGTCGGCGGCGCCGAGCACCTTGACGTTGCGCCAGAACTCGTCACGGAGCGCGCGGATGAGGTCGATGGCCTTGAGCAGGCCCTCCTCGGTGCGCTCCATGCCGCAGTACTCCCACATGATGTTGCCGAGCTCCTTGTGGAAGGAGTCGACGCTGCGCTCGCCGTTGATCGACAGGAACTTCGCGACCCGGGCATCGACCGACGCCTTGGCCTCGGCGACCTGCGGGTTGGACTCGTCGAGCTTCTCGAACGGGCCCTTGGCCAGGTAGTCGCGGATGGTGTTCGGCAGGACGAAGTAGCCGTCGGCCAGGCCCTGCATCAGCGCGGACGCGCCGAGGCGGTTGGCGCCGTGGTCGGAGAAGTTCGCCTCGCCCGCGACGAAGAGGCCGGGGATGCTCGACTGCAGGTCGTAGTCGACCCAGAGGCCGCCCATCGTGTAGTGCACCGCGGGGTAGATGCGCATCGGCACCTCGTACGGGTTCTCACCCGTGATCCGCAGGTACATGTCGAAGAGGTTGCCGTACTTCTCGCGGACCGTGGCCTCACCCATGCGCGCGATCGCGTCGGCGAAGTCGAGGTAGACGCCACGGCGGAAGTCGCCGACCATCGGGCCGACGCCGCGACCCTCGTCGCAGACGTTCTTGGCCTGGCGGCTGGCGATGTCGCGGGGGACGAGGTTGCCGAAGGACGGGTAGATCCGCTCGAGGTAGTAGTCGCGGTCCTCCTCGGGGATCTGCCGCGGGTCCTTGTCGCAGTCCTCCTTCTTCTTCGGCACCCAGATGCGGCCGTCGTTGCGCAGCGACTCCGACATCAGCGTCAGCTTGCTCTGGTGGTCGCCGGAGACCGGGATGCAGGTCGGGTGGATCTGCGTGTAGCAGGGGTTGCTGAAGTAGGCGCCCTTGCGGTGTGCGCGCCACGTCGCGGTGACGTTGCTGCCCATCGCGTTGGTCGACAGGAAGAAGACGTTGCCGTAGCCGCCGGAGGCGAGCACGACGGCGT
Source organism: Intrasporangium zincisolvens (assembly GCF_034724055.1). Taxonomy (NCBI): domain Bacteria; kingdom Bacillati; phylum Actinomycetota; class Actinomycetes; order Micrococcales; family Intrasporangiaceae; genus Intrasporangium; species Intrasporangium zincisolvens. Next base: position 23,874 of record NZ_JAWIIL010000008.1, on the reverse strand, counting down.
CGGCGAGGTGCGTCTCGACCTCACCGGTGACGAGGTCGCGGGCGATGATGCCGCGCGCCTTGCCGTCGACGATGACGACCTCGAGCATCTCGTGGCGGCTGAACATCTCGACGGTGCCGGCCGCGACCTGACGCTCGAGCGCCTGGTAGGCGCCGATGAGCAGCTGCTGGCCCGTCTGGCCGCGGGCATAGAAGGTGCGCGACACCTGGACGCCACCGAAGGAGCGGTTGTCGAGCAGGCCGCCGTACTCGCGGGCGAACGGGACGCCCTGCGCGACGCACTGGTCGATGATGTTGGCGCTGACCTCGGCGAGGCGGTAGACGTTCGACTCGCGCGAGCGGTAGTCGCCGCCCTTGACGGTGTCGTAGAAGAGACGGAAGACGGAGTCGCCGTCCTCCTTGTAGTTCTTCGCCGCGTTGATGCCGCCCTGGGCCGCGATCGAGTGCGCGCGGCGCGGGGAGTCCTGGTAGCAGAAGGACTTGACGTTGTAGCCGGCCTCGCCGAGCGTCGCGGCGGCCGCGCCACCGGCGAGGCCGGTGCCGACGATGATGACCGAGAGCTTGCGGCGGTTGGCCGGGTTGACGAGCGCGGCCTCGAACTTGCGCTTGTTCCAGCGGCCCTCGATGGGGCCGGCCGGAGCCTTGGGGTCGGTGAGGGGCGCGCCCTCGGTGTAGAGGCCGTGGGCGACGCCCGGGGCGACGGGCGCCTCGGTGGGGGCGGCCGGCGCCTCGGTGGGGGCGGTCGTGGTGGCCGTCGTGTCGGTCATGGATCAGTTCCCCTTGACGATTCCGAACAGGATGGCGAGCGGCGGCAGCGCGAAACCGACGGCCGTGACGAGGGCGATGACCGTCGCGGTGGCCTTGGCGTTGCGGCGGGCCCGGGCCGTGGAGGCCCAGCCGAGCGTCTGCGTGGCGCTCCAGACGCCGTGCCACAGGTGCATCCCGAGGGCGACGAGCGCGAGCAGGTAGATGAGGACGACCCACCACACCTGGAAGCTCGAGATGACGAGCTGGCCGGCGCTGTCGCCGGACACCGCGTCGGGGCCGACGTTGAACTTGAGGATCGTGAACTGCAGCAGGTGCCACACGAGGAAGAGCAGCAGGGCGACGCCGCCCCAGCGCATCATCTTGCTCTTGACCGTCGCGCGGGCGGCCTCCTTGGCGACGTAGCGGTTCGTCCGCGCACCGCGGGCCCGGCTCCACAGGTGGAAGGCCGAGTAGGCGTGGGCGACGAGCGCCACGACGAGCAGGGCGCGGAAGAGCCAGAGGAACCCGCCGAAGGGCAGGATCGGCGTCAGCAGGGTGCGCAGGTGCAGGGCGTACTCGTCGAACGCCTCGACACCGCCGAAGATCTTGAGGTTCCCGTACATGTGCAGGAGCACGTAGAACACGAAGAGCGCGCCCGACACGGCCATGAGGAACTTCATGAACACCGTGGTACGGCGTGCCGACGCAGGTCTCTGGGATCCCGTCGCTGGGAGAGTGTTGGTGGCCACCCGCGCACCCTACCGCCGCGGATTCCGTGCTCCGACGCCGTACCCCCGGGTAGCGCGCACTGTGACCATTCCAACAGCGTCGGGGTCACGGACCGGCCACGAACCCTCGACGCGGCCGGGCCCGGCGGAGCGCACGCGTCAGGCCGCGACGCGTCGGGCGACGCGCTGCGCGGCCGTGTCTCTTGCCGTGGCGTAGTGCTCGAGGAGGCGGTCGACGACGGCCGACCAGGAACGTCCGCGGACCCGTTCGTGCGCCCGGCGACCGAGCGAGCCCGCGTGGACGGGGTCACCCAGCACCCGTTCGACGTGGGCCCGCAGCGATCCCGGCGTCTCCGGGTCGAACAGGTGGCCGTCGACGCCGTCGGTGACGAGATCGACCGGGCCGCCGGCGCGAGGCGCGACGACGGGCAGGCCAGTGGCACCGGCCTCCTGAAGGGTCTGCCCGAAGGTCTCGGACGTGCCGGTGTGCACGAAGACGTCGAGGGCGGCGTAGGCGCGGGCGAGGTCGTCGCCGTGCCGCTCACCGAGGAACGCCGGCGGCAGGGGCGTGCCAGGTCGGCCGCCGGAGGAGCGGGCAACCGCCTGCCCCAGGACGTGGGCCAGGTCGTCGCGCGAAGGGCCGTCGCCGACGACGACGAGCCGTGTGCCCGGCAGGGCGGCGAGCTCGGCGAGCCGCTCGACCTCCTTCTCCGGGGCGAGCCGCCCGACATAGCCGATGAGCCGCTCGCCTCCGGGGGCGAGCTCGCGCCGCACGGCCCGCGTCAGCGCGTCGAGACGCCACGCGGGGTTGTGCAGCGACGCGTCGACTCCCCGCCCCCACAGGGCGGTTCGCTCGATGCCGTGGGTCTCGAGGTCGGCGAGGGACGCACTCGAGGGGGCGAGCGTCAGGTCAGCCGACGCGTGCAGGCGGCGGATCCAGCGCCACGTCGTCGCGGCAGCCGCGGCACCCGCCGGACCCGGCGTGTGGCGGCGCACGTAGGCGGCCATGTCGGTCTGGTAGACCGCGACGGTCGGCAGGGCGAGGCGTCGGGCCGCGGTGAGCCCGGCGGCACCCACCGCGAAGGGGCTCGCCACGTGGACGACGTCGGGCGCGAACCCCCGCAGCACCCGCTCGACCTCGCGTGTCGGCAGCCCGACGTCGAAGCTGCGCACCGGCACCGAGGCGACCCGGTGCACCCGGGCCCCGTGGAACACCTCGGGGCCGCCGTCTCGGCACCGTGGAGCGACGACCCGGACGTCGTGGCCACGCTCGGCCAGCTGTTCGACGACCCGGCAGACGCTCGTCGTGACCCCGTTGACCTGCGGCAGGAACGACTCCGTGACGATGGCGACGCGCACGGGACCACCGTGGCCGGGCCCACCCGGCAGCCGGGCGACACCGCGGGGTGGGTCGGGTGACGGCTCGGTGACGACCTCGTGCCGGACGGCGACCCGGGAGGGCCACCTAGGGTGGCGCCATGGTGCTCCACGACGCGGCGGCCGCGCTCGACTGGCTGATGGACAAGTCCTTCGTGCTCGGCTACACCCGGATCGGTCCGGCCCTGCGGCGCACGTGGTGGCCCGACGACCCGGTGCCGGGGGCGCTCGTCGGCAGGCACGTCCTCGTCACCGGCGGCAGCGGCGGTCTCGGGCTCGCCACCGCCCGGGGGCTGCTGCGTCTCGGCGCCGTCGTCCACGTCACGGGTCGCGACGAGCGACGCCTCGACGAGGCGCGACGCCGCCTCGAGGCCGACGTGCCCGAGGCGCAGGTCGAGGCGGCCGTGGCCGACGTCAGCGACCTCGCCGCCACGGCCGACTTCGCCCGTGACCTCGCCGCTCGCGTCCCGCGCCTGCACGCCGTCGTCCACAACGCCGGCGTCATGCCGCAGCAGCGCACGACGACGCCGGAGGGGCACGAGCTGTCGCTCGCCACCCACGTCCTCGGCCCGCACGTGCTCACCTACGGGCTGCGCGACGTCCTCGCTGCCGGGCGCGTCGTCGTCGTGACCTCTGGTGGCGCCTACGGCCAGCGCCTCGACGCCGACGACCCGGAGTGGCACGCCAGCGCGTCGGGCGGCTACTCCGGTGTCACGGCCTACGCGCGCACCAAGCGGATGCAGCTGGTCCTCACCGAGCTGTGGGCCCGCGACCTCGCGGCCGCCGACATCCGGGTCAACGCGATGCACCCCGGGTGGGCCGACACCCCGGGCGTCACCGACTCGTTACCCCGGTTCGCCGCGCTGACGGGTCCGCTGCTGCGCGACGCCGACTCGGGCGCCGACACCGCGGTCTGGCTCACGGCCACCGGGGACCCCACCGGGACCGGCGGCTTCTGGCACGACCGGCGGCGCCGGCCGACGCACTACGCACCCGTCGGTGTCGAGTCGGGCGACGAGGTGGAGCGCTTCTGGCGGTTCGTCCGCGACGAGACCGGCGCGCCCGGCCCTACGGCTTGACCCAGCACGTCCAGCGCACGATGCGCAGGTAGCCGAGCCGCTCGTACACCGGCTGGCCGTCGTCGCTGGCGATGAGGACGGCCGGCTGCTCCGGCCAGGCGGTCGTCGCGGCCCACGTCAGGGCGGCTCCGGCGCCGCGGCCGCGGGCCGAGCCGCGGACGGCGACGTTCTCCACGACGGTCAGGCCGGCGGCCGAGTGGGCCGCGGCGGTGGCCACCGCCTCGCCGTCGGCGTACCCGACGAAGACGCGCGTCGTGCCGTCGACGACCTCGGGCCGGTAGAAGTCGCCCGGTGGCAGGTCAGCCATGTCGGGCATCGGATAACCCTCGACGAGAACGCGTTCCGCGGCGACCAGCGCCTCACGGTCGAGGGCCTCGTGCACCTCGACGCCCGTCCGCGGTGGCTCGGTGATGGTCGAGGTCGGTCGCAGCATGAACGGCGGGTGGCCGACGAGCCCGAGGCCGAGCGGTGCGAGGTCGGGCGTCGGGAACGGGCTGACGACGAGGGCGGACGTGTCCGCTCCGTACGCCTCGACGATCGCCTCGGCGACCGCGGCCCAGTCCTCCGGCGGGCGGGTCACGATCGCCCAGTTGAGCAGTGCCGACGCGCCGCCCCCGAAGCCGGCGCAGAAGGCGTCGGCCTCGACGAACCGGCCGCGAGCGGCTGTCGTCAGCGCCCGCGCCCACGACACGTGGGCGTCGATGCCCTGGCGCACGAGGGAGTCGGCGGGGTCGAGGTCGCGCTCCCAGCCGGTCGTCAGGTGCTCGCCCTGCCCGGGCAACATCGAGGTCATGCCTCCACTGTCGCCCCGCGTGACGCCTCGAGCGGCCGGTTCGCACAGACCCGGCCGGCGCGGCGGACGCACCCGACGCGTTGGCCGGTGTGGCGGCGTAGGCGGCTCAGGTGAGGTCGGTGCGCCCGCGCGCCGTGAGCTCCTCGACGATCTTCTTGACGTCCTGGGCTCGGTCGGGGCGTGTGATGAGGAGAGCGTCCTGGGTGTCGACGACGACGAGGTCGTCGACACCGATGAGGGCGACGAGCCGGCCTCCGGTGGCGACCGTCGCCGTCGAGTCGATGCTGAGGATGTCGTCGGCCGGGCCGATCGCCGTGATCCCCGGGAGGTCGCTCGACGAGGTGACGAGCTGGGTCAGCGCGGCGAAGTCGCCGACGTCGTCCCAGCCCAGGGCCGCCGGCACGACGGCGACGCGTCCGGCTGCCGCCGCGGGCTCGGCGACGGCGTGGTCGATGGCGATCTTCTGCAGCACCGGCCACAGGTCGCGCATCCGACGCGGGTCGGCGGCGATGATGCGCAGGTGGTCGACCATGTCGGCGTGGTTCTCGGCCAGCAGCTCGAGGAGGGTGGTGGCGCCGACAACGAACATGCCTGCGTTCCAGCGGTATTCGCCGGTCCCGAGGTAGCTGCGCGCGGTGTCGGCGTCGGGCTTCTCGACGAACTCGTCGACGCGGTGGGCGCTCGGGGCGTCCGCGACGGCCAGCGGCTCACCGAGGCGGATGTAGCCGAATGCCGTTGAGGGGTGGGTCGGTTCGATGCCGATCGTGACCAGGTCGCCCTGGCGTGCCACGGCGACGGCCTCCCGCACCGCGCTCTCGAAGGCTGCGGTGTCGCGGATGACGTGGTCGGCCGCGAAGGACCCGAGCACGGCCTCGGGGTCGCGCCGCTCGAGCATGGCTGCGGCGAGCCCGATGGCCGGCATCGAGTCACGGGGCGACGGCTCGCCGACGACGGCGTCGTGGCCGAGCATCGGCAGCTGCGCCCGCACCGCGTCCTCGTGCGCGACGCCGGTGACGACGAGCATCTGGTCGCCGACGAGCGGCTCGAGCCGGTCCCACGTGGCGCGCAGCAGCGACTGTCCCGATCCGGTGAGGTCGTGGAGGAACTTGGGGGACTGGCGGCGCGAGATCGGCCAGAGCCGCGTGCCGGACCCGCCGGCGGGGATGACGGCCCAGAAGCCGGGGATCGCACTCATGGGGGACACCGTACCGATGAGCAGCCGTGGGCCCGAACCGGTTCGTCCCCGCCTCCGGCCTCAGCCGATGTCGCGGCGTCGCAGCCCGGCGACCCCCAGTGCCGCGATGGCGACGGCGAGGACGGTGAGGACGCCGAGGGGCAGCCACTGCACCGATCCGCCCGGCAGGGCGGGCAGGTGCGAGAAGGGGGACAGGCCGACGAGCCAGTCGGGCAGGTCGAGCAGGTCGCCGAACTCGCCGAGCAGCAGGAAGCCGATGAGCACGGCCCACGCCAGGCCGGTGAACCGCGGCCACAGCCCGTAGAGGAGCATCGCGACCCCGAGCGTCACCCACACCGCCGGCAGCGTCGAGAGCGCCGCACCGACGAGGCGCACCACGAAGCCGCCGACGTCACCCTCCGCCGAACCGTGCACCAGGCCGGCGACGAGGGCACCGACCACCATGACCCCGGCGCTCGCGGCCACGGCCAGCGCGAGGTGCCCGTAGGCCCAGGTGGTGCGTCGCACCGGGGTCGCGAGCAGCGCCTCGGCCCGCGTCGTGGTCTCCTCGGTGTGCATGCGCGTCACGACGGCGATGGCGAGCGCGGCCGCCGCGACGGCCGCGAAGTGCAGCTCGCTCGAGAAGTAGATGTCGGTGATCGAGCCGGCGTCGCCCCCCATGGCGCGCAGCATGTCCTCGACCTGCGGGGAGTCGACGAAGCTCGTGATGCTGCCGGCGATCGACCCGAGCACGACGCCGAGCACGACATAGGCGACGCCCCACCCGGCGAGCATCCCGCGGGCCAGCCGGACCGTCAGTCCCGCCGCCGACCCGATGTCGCTGCGCTCGCGGCCGGCCCGGCTCGGCAGCACTCCCGCGCCGAGGTCGCGCCGGTCGAGCAGCGCGAAGGCGACGGCCACGAGGAGCACGTAGAGGACGACCCCGAGGATGACGACCCAGTACCGGTTCGCCCCGAACGGCGACACCTTGACCCCCCAGCCGAGCGGTGAGAACCAGGTGAGCACCCGCGCCGGGCTGTCATCGGCCGCCGTGTCGCCGACGGCGCGCACGAGGAACGCCACGGCGAGGGCGCCCAGCGACCAGCCGGCGGTGCCGCGGGCGCTCGACGTCAGCTGGGCCGCCACGGCCGTGACGCCGACCCACGACAGCCCCATGACGAGCCATGAGACCCCGAGCGCGACCGAGCCGGCGGCGTCGAGCCCGACGGCGACGGACCACAGCACCGTCAGCGCCACGGTCAGCACGACGGCGCCGGTGCCGAGCAGCACGGCTGCGCCGAGCGCGGCACGACGCCCGACGACGCCCGCCCCGAGCAGCTCGAGCCTCCCGGCCTCCTCCTCGATGCGGGTGTGCCGGCGCACGACGACGTAGGCGAGCATCGCGAGGAAGACGCCGCCGAGCAGGATCGACTTGAAGGTCGCGATGGAGTCGATGCCGAGGCTCGAGATCGGGCCGTACATGGCGACGAGTGCCGGGTTGGCCAGCGTCGGCGCCATCGACTGCTGCGCGGAGGCGAGGTCGGGGAAGAGCTTGAAGGTTGCCTCGGCCGACATCGCGACGAAGCCCGCGAGGGCGACCGCACTCACGGGCACGAAAACCCGGTCGCGGCGCATCGCGAGGCGCAGCAGCGACGGGGTGCCGGTCAGGCCCGCGGCCGACCGGACGCCGCCGCGGGCGGGGGCGGTGATGGTGCTCATGACGCCACCACGGGCGCACCGCCACTGCGGTACTGCTCCATGAAGAGCTCCTCCAGCGTCGGGGGCGCGCTCGTCAGGGCGGTGATGCCGTGGGCACCGAGCACCTCGAGGAGCCGGCCGAGGTCGTCGGCCCCGACGGTGCACGTCACGTGCGCTCCGGTCACCTCGGCGTCGGCGATGCCGGGCATCCCGGCCAGCGACGACGCGTCGAGCGGGCGGGCGAGTGTCGCCTCGACGCGCGTCCGGGACAGGTGCCGCAGCTGGGTCAGCGTGCCCGACTCGACGTTGCGCCCCTCGCGGATGATGCTGACGCGGTCACAGAGCGACTCGACCTCGGACAGGATGTGGCTGCTGAGCAGCACCGTGCCTCCCGCAGAACGGAACTCGCGGACGGCGTCCTCGAAGACGGCCTCCATGAGCGGGTCGAGCCCGGACGTCGGCTCGTCGAGGACGAGCAGCTCGACGTCGGAGGACAGCGCCGCCACGAGGGCGACCTTCTGCCGGTTGCCTTTGGAGTAGGAGCGGCCCTTCTTCGTCGGGTCGAGGTCGAAGCGCGCGAGCATGTCGGCGCGGCGCCGTTCGTCGATGCCGCCGCGGAGCCGGGCGAGCAGGTCGATGACCTCGCCGCCGGTGAGGTTGGGCCAGAGGGCCACGTCGCCCGGCACGTAGGCGAGGCGTCGGTGCAGCGTCTCGACGTCGCGCCAGGGGTCGCCCTCGAGCAGGGTCGCGTGCCCGCCGTCGGAGCGCAGCAGGCCGAGCAGGATCCGGATCGTCGTTGACTTGCCGGCGCCGTTGGGCCCGAGGAACCCGTGGATCTCGCCGGTGGCCACCTCGAGGTCGAGACCGTCGAGGGCGACGGTGTGGCCGAAGGACTTGCGGAGGTCGTGGACCTCGATCGCCGTGGTCATGCTCTCGACGATACACAAGATTCACGATTTACTGAATGAAGTGATCCTCAGTTAGGGTCTGGCCAGGAGCCGCGCACGCGGCCGCAACGGTGGGGAGGCGACGATGGGCGCACGACGCAGGGCACCACGGCGCGACGAGCAGGCCGTCGCGGCGTACGTCGAGCGCCTCGGCGACGCCCTGACCGAGGCCGGCATGCCGCGCCTCGCGGCCCGCGTCTTCGCCTGCCTGCTCGCCGACGACGACGGTCGGATGACCGCCGCCGAGCTGACCGAGGCCCTCGACGTCAGCCCCGCCGCCGTCTCGGGGGCCGTCCGCTACCTCACCCAGACCTTCCTCATCGGCAAGGAGCGCGAGCGCGGCACCCGCCGCGACGTCTACGTGGTGCAGGCCGACGCCTGGCACGGCGCCATCCTCAGCCGCGACCGCGTCATGAACCACATGGAGTCGAGCATGCGCACCGGTGTCACGGCCGTCGGCGGCACCGCCACGCCGGCCGGCCAGCGACTCCAGCTGTCGGTGTCGTTCCTCGAGTTCATCGGCGAGGAGATGCGGACCCTCGGTGAGCGCTGGGAGGACCGCAAGGCCGAGCTGCTCGCCGAGTGGGCCGACACCGCCTGACCGTCGAGAGGCCACGTTCGGTGGCCCCACCTGACGTGAGATCGGCAACGTTCACCGACGCCCGACGCGTGGGCCACCGACCCGCCGATACGCTCGGCACCATGGCTGACAGCACCGGCGCGCGCTCCGAGTCCGACCTGCCCATCGAGCCCGTCTACGACGCGTCGGCCCTCTCGGGCTTCGACGCCGAGGCCAAGCTCGGCGCCCCCGGCAGCTACCCGTTCACCCGCGGCGTCTACCCGTCGATGTACACGGGCCGGCCGTGGACGATGCGCCAGTACGCCGGCTTCGGCACGGCCAAGGAGAGCAACGAGCGCTACCACCAGCTCGTCAAGGCCGGCACCGGCGGCCTCTCCGTCGCCTTCGACCTGCCGACGCAGATGGGCTACGACTCGGACGAGCCGATCGCGCACGGCGAGGTCGGCAAGGTCGGCGTCGCCATCGACTCGGTCGACGACATGCGGGTCCTCTTCGACGGTCTGCCGCTCGGCGAGATCTCGACGTCGATGACGATCAACGCCCCCGGCTCGACGCTCCTGCTGCTCTACCAGCTCGTTGCCGAGGAGCAGGGCGTGCCGAGCGACAAGCTGGCCGGCACGATCCAGAACGACGTGCTCAAGGAGTACATCGCCCGCGGCACCTACATCTACCCGCCGCGCGAGTCCCTGCGCCTCATCGCCGACGTCTTCGCTTACTGCCACAAGGAGATGCCGCGCTGGAACACCATCTCGATCAGCGGCTACCACATGGCCGAGGCCGGGGCGACGCCCGTGCAGGAGATCGCCTTCACCCTGGCCAACGCGATGGAGTACGTCCGCGCCGCGCAGGCCGCAGGGCTGGCCGTCGACGACTTCGCGCCGCGGCTGTCCTTCTTCTTCGTGGCCCGCACGACGCTGCTCGAGGAGGTCGCCAAGTTCCGCGCGGCCCGGCGCATCTGGGCTCGGATCATGAAGGAGCAGTTCGGCGCGACGAACCCCAAGAGCCAGATGCTGCGGTTCCACACCCAGACCGCCGGCGTGCAGCTGACGGCGCAGCAGCCCGAGGTCAACCTCGTCCGTGTCGCCCTGCAGGGGCTCGGCGCGGTCCTCGGCGGCACCCAGTCGCTGCACACCAACTCCTTCGACGAGGCCATCGCCCTGCCCACCCAGAAGGCGGCCCGACTCGCGCTGCGCACCCAGCAGGTCATCGCCTACGAGACCGACGTGACCAAGACCGTCGACCCGTTCGCCGGCTCGTACGTCGTCGAGTCGATGACCGACGAGATCGAGGCGGCCGTGCTCGACCTCATCCAGCAGGTCGAGGACAAGGGCGGCGCCGTGGCCGCCATCGAGCAGGGCTTCCAGAAGTCCGAGATCGAGCGCTCCGCCTACCGGGTCCAGCTCGAGATCGACAACGGCGAGCGCACCGTCGTCGGCGTCAACCGCTTCACCCTCGACCAGGAGGAGCACTACGACCCGCTGCGCGTCGACCCGTCCATCGAGGCCGAGCAGCGCGACCGCCTCGCCGCACTGCGGTCCGAGCGCGACCAGGCCGCCGTCGACGCCGCCCTCGCGCGGCTGCAGGACGCCGCCCGCGGCACCGACAACCTCCTCTACCCGATGAAGGACGCGCTCGCCGCCCGCGCCACCGGCGGCGAGGTCGCCCACGCCCTGCGCGAGGTGTGGGGCGTCTACCACCCCCGCGAGACCTTCTGACCCGCGCCCGCCGGACCGCCACGAACCGGCCGTCACCCCGGCTGACCCCGTTCTGGGTCGAGTGGCCGGATCGAACCCCGGAAACTCGTCTCAGGACGCCTTTCGCCGGTTCGATCCGGCCACTCGACCCGTCCGGAGGCGCCGCAGGCCCTGGGATCGACGCAGCGCGACGACGTCCTCGATGGCCCGCCGGACGACGTCCGGTTCGAACATCACCTGCTCCCAGGTGAATCGCAGCACCAGCCAGCCGCGAGTCACGAGGCCGTTGTAGCGGCGGCAGTCGCGGTCGAACGCCCTTCGTCCGGTGTGGAACTCGTGGCTGTCCGCCTCGAGCACGATCTGCAGCTCCTCGTCCGCGAGGTCGACGCGCGCATAGAAGTCGTCATAGCGGATCCGAACCTGGGGCTCGACGACGAGCCCCCTCACGTTGAGCGCGATCGCGCGCAGGGAGGACTCGAACGGCCCCACGGCCCGCACGTCAGACGCCGCGATCACCCGGGCGACGCGGTCGCGCTGACGGGGCGTGAGCCACGCGCTTCGTGCGAGCACCTCGGACGGGCGCAGGCCGGCCCGGCGTGCCGAGTCGGCCACGGACAGGGCATCGGCGAACGGCAGGTCGAGGCAGCAGTCGATGAGGGTGCGCACCGGCGTCGTGACCCACCCGTCGGTGACGTCGTCCGCGTCGAGGTCGCGCCAGTGGACGATGACGCCGTCCGAAGCGCCCGACGGCAGGCTTCGCTTGGCCCGGACCGTCACGTGGGGAACCTCCGACGCCATCCGCACCTTCCAGCCCCAGTGCAGCGCCGCGGTCGTGTGCGACGCAGCGCCGCTGAGCCGGTGGGCGGCCGCGCGCGCGGCGTCGGTGCCCGCGAGGCAGTAGTGGCCCCGCGACGTGCGGACGACGAGTCCTGCCTCGAGCGCGGCGTCGACGTGACGCCAGTGCACGACAGCGAGCCGAAGCTGCCGTCGCGTCGCCGTGCCTCCCAACCTGACCAGTGCCTTGACCGCGCGCATCCACCGATGCTGCCCCGCCGCAGCGGCTCCTCGCCGGCGTCCTCCACAGGGCCAAGTGGCCGGATCGAACCCCGCAAACGCGCCCACAGAGCCGTTTCGCCGGTTCGATCCGGCCACTCGACCCACTCGGCTGAGGGAAGCGGGGGAGGTGAGCGCGGTCGGGAGTAGAGGTCAGCGGGGGCGGGCGCCGAGGCCCTGGCAGGCGGACGACCCCGCGTCGACGCCGGCCCGCAGCGCCGCCGCCCTCGACCCGCCGCTCAGCCACACCGACAGCAGGCCTGCGTTGAAGGCGTCGCCCGCGCCGGTGGCGTCGACGTGGTCGATCGTCGGCGCCTCGACGGTCTCGTCGATGCCGTCGCCGACCCACCGCGCGCCGGCCGCCCCGTCGGTGGCGACGACCTCCCGGACGTGGCCGAGCACCCGCTCCATCCCGCCGAGCGCATCCAGCTCGAGCGCGTTCGGCAGCAGCAGGTCGACGCCGTCGACCCACGAGAGGAACGCGTCGGCACCCTCGCGCTCGATGAGGGCATGGGCCTGCGGGTCGACCGACACGCTCCACCCGAGCTCGCGGGCCTGCCGCAGCGCCTCGAGGCCACCGGCCCGCGACTCGCGGTCGAGCAGCACGTAGCCGGACACGTGCAGGTGCGGGGTCTCGCGGTCGTCCTGGGGCAGGTCGGCGAACCACACGTCGTCGGGGCAGAAGGCGCGGTTGGCACCACGGTCGGGCAGCATCGTGCGCTCGCCCTGCGCGTCGAGCAGCACGGTGACGACGCACGTGGGGAGCAAGGGGTCGACGGCGAACGCGGTGCGCACGTGCCGCTCGGCGAGGTCGCCGGCGACGGCGCGCGCGGCGAGGTCGTTGCCGACGCGCGCCACGACGGTCACCGGCATGCCGGCCCAGGCCAGCCAGGCGGCCGAGTTGCCGCCCGCGCCACCCGGCACGAGACGCACCGACGCCGGGGTGTCGGTGCCCCAGCGGATCGGCCCACCCGGCGACGTGATGACGTCGAGCCCGACGTCGCCGACGACCACCACCGACCGCATCGGTCAGGCCCCCGTGCCCGGGACCGCAGCGGCTCCCGCCGTCAGGGCGGCCACCTCCGCCGCCACCTCACCGGCGAGGCGGGCGTTGGCGAGGACGAGCTCGACGTTGGCCCGCAGCGACTCCCCGCCGGAGCTGTCGTGGAAGTGCTCGAGCAGGCGCGGCGTCACGTCCTTGCCGTGCACTCCCTCGCGCTCGAGCAGGGCGAGCCCCTCGGCGACGAGCCGGTCGTGCAGGTCGCGGTCGACCTGCCGGTCCTCGGGCAGCGGGTTGGCCAGGACGACCCCGGCGCTGTCGGTGCCGAGCCGGTCGCGCGTCACGAGCACCCGGGCCGCCTCGGCGGCCGACTCGACGCGCCAGGGGACCCGGTGCCCCGAGTCGGACAGGTAGAAGCCGGGGAAGGCGTCGGTGCGGTAGCCGAGCACCGGCACCGACAGCGTCTCGAGGGTCTCGAGCGTGCCGGCGACGTCGAGGATCGACTTCACCCCGGCGCACACGACGAGCACCGGCGTCGACGCGATGACGCCGAGGTCGGCCGACACGTCGAAGGTCTCGGACGCCCCGCGGTGCACACCCCCGAGCCCGCCGGTGGCGAAGACGCGGATGCCGGCGAGGTGGGCGAGCGCCGACGTCGACGCGACGGTCGTCGCGCCCGAGAGCCCCAACGCCACGGCGACGCCGACGTCACGGACCGACAGCTTGGCGACGTCGGGGTCGGTGCACACGCGCTCGACCTCGGCCGGCCCGAGGCCGACGTGCACGACGCCGTCGAGCACCGCGATCGTCGCGGGCACGGAGCCGCCGGCGCGCACCGCGTCCTCGATCTGCCCAGCCACCTCGACGTTGTCGGGGTGGGGGAGCCCGTGGGCGAGGATCGTCGACTCGAGGGCGACGACGCCGAGCCCGGCGTCGAGGGCCTCGCGCACCTCCTCGCGGACGACGAGCAGGTCGGGTGAGGGCATCCGGGGCGACATGGCCACACCCTAGTTCTGCCGACCGTGTACTACCGGTGAGCTGCGGGGCTCCCGCCGCGCGGGCAGGCCGCGCACTCCCGCATGCCCGGCAGCGCGTAGATGAAGCAGCAGGAGACCCGACGCGGCTCCGGCCCGGTGGCGTGGCCGGCGGCGCCGGCAGCGAGCCGGGACGCACCCGCCCACATGTCCTCGACGACGCCCCAGCGCTGGCGCGAGCCGATCCGCACCTCCGGCGCGAAGGCCTCGACGACGTCGTGGACGAGGCCCTCGTACACGTCGCGGGCCCGCGAGGCGCGGCGGCCGGCGTCCGGCTCCACCGCGACGGTGGTCCGCGCGGGGTCGACGACGACACGGTGCGGGTACAGCCCGGGCGCGAGCTCGAAGCCCAGCCCCGACGCCTCGGGGGCGAGCACCCACGGGCCGAGCGCCGCCGCCTGGGCCACGGGCGTCGCGGCCACCTCGCACCACCACTGGAGCACGAACGCAGCGGGCACGTGGGGCGCGACCGGTACCCCGTGACGCCGCTCCATCTGGCCGCGAAGCGCCTCGCGCCAGGGCGCCAGCGGGTCGGCGCCCGCACGCACGTGGGCGAGGACGTCGGCGCACCACGTCGTCGCGACGGACGCGTCCGGCGTGACGGTCGTGAAGGGCAGCGCCCGGTCGACGCGTCGAAGCACGTCGAGGACGGCGGCAGCCTCGTCTCTCGGGTCGCCCGACGCCTGCGCCTCAGGCCCGTCCACGTCACCTCCCGGGGTCCCTCGCCGGGGTGCCGCCCACACCGACGACCCCGGGGTTGCCGGGGCAGCCACCATCCTCTCGCTAGAATCCCGTGATCGTGACCGACGCCGCCCTGCCCCTGCCCTTCGACGCGATCGGGCGCGTCGTCGACCAGCACGTGGCCGAGCTCGTCGCGTTCCGCCGCGACCTGCACACCCACCCCGAGCTCGGACGCGGCGAGGTCCGCACCACGGCGGCGATCGCCGACCGGCTCGAGACCGCCGGCATCCGGGTGCGCCGGCTGCGCGGCACCGGCCTCGTCGCCGACCTCGGCGCGAGCGACCCGGCCCAGCGCATCGCGCTCCGGGCCGACATCGACGCCCTGCCGATCCGCGAGGCCACCGGCCTCGACTTCGCCTCCGGCACCGACGGCGTCAGCCACTCGTGCGGGCACGACGTGCACACCACGGCCCTGCTCGGCGCGGCGCTCGCGCTCAAGAACGAGGAGGCCCGCCTCGTCGCGTCCGGCATCGGCGCCCGGCTCGTCTTCCAGCCCGCCGAGGAGCTCATGCCCGGCGGCGCCGAGGACGTCGTGGCCCAGGACGGCCTGGTCGGCGTCGACCGCATCTTCGCGCTGCACTGCGACCCGAACCTCGACGCCGGACAGGTGGGCCTGCGCGTCGGCCCCATCACTGCGGCCGCCGACCAGGTCGAGGTCGTGCTCGTCGGACGCGGCGGCCACACCTCCCGGCCCCACCTGACCCAGGACCTCACCTACGCGCTGGCCAAGGTCGTCACCGACGTGCCGGCCGTGCTGTCGCGGCGTCTGGACCCTCGCGCGGGGGCCGCCCTCGTGTGGGGCTCGGTCCACTCGGGTGGCGCCCACAACGTCATCCCGTCCTCGGGCAAGGTCGGCGGCACGCTGCGCATGCTCGACGCGAGCATCTGGGACGGCGTCGAGCGCCTCCTCGAGGAGGTCGTGCACGCAGTCGTCTCGCCCTACGCCGTGCACGCCGAGGTCACCATCACCAAGGGCGTCCCGCCGGTCGTCAACGACGCCGGCTGCATCGACGCGCTCACCGCGGCCGTCACCGGCGCAGGGGCCTTCGTCGCGCCGACGCCGCAGTCGCTCGGCGGCGAGGACTTCGCCTGGTACCTGACCCACGTGCCCGGCGCGATGGCGCGTCTGGGCACGCGCACCCCCGGCGGCCCGACGTACGACCTGCACCGTGGGGACCTCGTCGTCGACGAGGCCGCGATCCCCATCGGCGCGCGGACGCTCGCCGGCGTCGTCTTCTCCGCAGCCGCCGCCCGCACCGTCGACGCCGACCGTCCGCGCCGGCTCGGGATCGCCCGCTGACCTAGGGGCCCGACGGCTCTTTCCCGGGTGTTTCCCGGGCCTTTCCTGCGTGCCATGACACAGATCACCGAGCGTGTCCTGTCGATCTCACGACACAGCGGTCGCGGATCGATAACACTTCCCGTGACTTCCGCCGCGCCGCGTAGATCGTTGCCCGTCGAGGTCTACAGTTCCCTGCATCTGGGCCGATGTCGTCGTCGGTCCGTCGAATTTCCTAAGGAGCACCTCTTGCGTCACGCAACGAAGGTCGCGGCTGTCGTCGCCGCCGCCGCGCTCGGCCTCGCGGCCTGCGGCAGCAGCACCGACAACACGACGTCCCCCGGCAGCACGGGCGGATCCACCGGCGCGGCCGGCGGCACGCTGAAGATCGGCATGGCCTACGACGTGGGTGGCCGCGGTGACCAGTCGTTCAACGACGCCGCCGCTGCCGGACTCGACAAGGCCAAGTCCGAGCTCGGTGCCGACACCAAGGAGGCGGCTGCGGTCAACGGCGAGCCCGAGTCGGCCCGCAAGGAGCGCCTGCAGCAGCTCATCGACGCCGGCTACAACAACATCGTGGCCGTCGGCTTCGCGTACGCCAAGGCCGTCGGCGAGACCGCCAAGGCCAACCCCGACGTCAAGTTCGCCATCGTCGACGACTCGTCGCCCGACTCGGCCGGCCCGAACGTCGACCAGATCACCTTCGCCGAGGAGCAGGGCTCCTACCTCGTCGGTGCGGCCGCGGCCCTCAAGACGAAGACGAACCACATCGGCTTCATCGGTGGCGTCCAGACCGACCTCATCAAGAAGTTCGAGGCGGGCTACGTCGCCGGCGCCAAGGCCACCAAGCCGGACATCAAGATCGACATCAAGTACCTGACCCAGCCGCCGGACTTCTCCGGCTTCAACTCGGTCGACAAGGGCAAGGCCGCGGCCGACGGCATGTACCAGGGCGGCGCCGACGTCGTCTACCACGCAGCCGGCGGCTCGGGCGGCGGTGTCTTCACCGCGGCCAAGGCGGCCAAGGCGTGGGCCATCGGCGTCGACTCCGACCAGGCCAAGACGGCCCCGGCCGACGTCCGCGACGTCATCCTGACCTCGATGATCAAGAAGGTCGACGTCGGTGTGTACGACTTCATCACCGCGGTGAAGAACGGCACCTTCAAGGCCGGCAACCGGGTCTTCGACCTCAAGGCCGGCGGTGTCGACTACGCCACGACCGGTGGCCACATCGACGACATCAAGAGCAAGCTCGACGAGCTCAAGCAGAAGATCATCTCGGGCGAGATCACCGTCCCGAAGTCCTGATCGTCCTGATTCTCGGAGGGGAGCGGCCTTCGCGGTCGCCCCACCGGGCGGCCCGGGCGACGCGTGCGCGTCGTCCGGGCCGTCGCATCTTCACCCGAGTTCCCCACCCGGCACGGCGCGGCGCGTTAGGTTCGCGAGTGCTGGTTCAATACTCGATCGACGCCCGCGTCGAGGCGGGCCCGCATGAGGAGTGTGTGTCATCGTCACCAACGAGCCCGTGACCGGGGGCGAGCCCAGCGAGCCTCCGAAGGCCGTCCACCACGGCGCCCCGGCCGTCCGGCTCGAGGGCATCACGAAGCGGTTCCCGGGCGTCATCGCCAACAAGGACATCGCGCTGACCGTCGACAAGGGCACGGTCCACGCGATCGTCGGCGAGAACGGCGCCGGCAAGTCGACCCTCATGAAGATCCTCTACGGGGTCCAGCAGCCCGACGAGGGCACCATCGAGGTCGACGGCCAGGCCCGCCAGCTGCGTTCGCCGTCCGACGCCATCGAGGCCGGCATCGGCATGGTCTTCCAGCACTTCCAGCTCGCCGACAACCTCACGGTCCTCGAGAACGTCGTGCTCGGCGCGGAGAAGCTGCACGGCATCGGCGACGCCGCCCGCGCCAAGATCCGCGAGATCTCCGAGGCCTATGGACTCGACGTGCGTCCCGACGTGCTCGTGGCCGATCTCGGGGTCGGCGCTCGCCAGCGCATCGAGATCCTCAAGGTCCTCTACCGCGGCGCGCGCATCATCATCCTCGACGAGCCGACCGCGGTCCTCGTGCCGCAGGAGGTCGACGAGCTCTTCGACAACCTGCGCGAGCTGAAGTCCGAGGGCCTGACCGTCGTGTTCATCTCGCACAAGCTCGACGAGGTGCTCAAGGTCGCCGACGCCATCACCGTCATCCGGCGCGGCACCACCGTCGCCGAGGTCGACCCGACCGGTGTGACGCCGCGCCAGCTCGCCGAGCTCATGGTCGGCTCCGAGCTGCCCTCGCCCTCCACGGAGGAGTCGACGGTCACCGACACCCCGCTGCTGACCATCGAGGACACCTCGCTGGCCGACCCGGCCGGGGGACGGGCCCTCCTCGAGGACATCGACCTGACCATCCACGCCGGCGAGATCGTCGGCATCGCCGGCGTCGAGGGCAACGGGCAGGCCGAGCTCGTCGAGGTCATCATGGGTATGCGCGAACCCTCGAGCGGGCGCATCCTGCTCGGCGACGTCGACATCTCCGACTGGCAGGTCCGCGAGATCCGCGAGGCCGGCATCGGCTACATCCCCGAGGACCGCCACCGCCACGCGCTCCTGCTCGAGGCGCCCCTCTGGGAGAACGTCATCCTCGGCCACCAGACCGAGACCATCAACGTCACGGGCCCTGGCGGCATCCTCGTCAACACCGGCGCGGCCAAGCGCGAGACGCAGACGATCGTCGACGAGTACGACGTGCGCACGCCCTCGATCAACGTGACCTCCGGGTCGCTGTCGGGCGGCAACCAGCAGAAGCTCATCATCGGCCGCGAGATGCGCCGCAGCCCGCGCGTCCTCGTCGCGGCCCACCCGACCCGCGGCGTCGACGTCGGCGCGCAGGCGGCGATCTGGGACCACATCAAGGCGGCCCGCCGCGACGGCCTCGGCGTCCTACTCATCTCGGCCGACCTCGAGGAGCTCGTGGGCCTGTCCGACACGATCCGCGTCATCCTGCGAGGCCGCCTCTCCGGCGAGTTCGACCCGGACGTCGTGACCCGCGAGGAGCTCGGCGCCGCCATGACCGGAGCGCAGTCCGTCGACGCGTCCACGACGCCCGCGCCCGACGCGTCCACCGACACCGCGCCCGACGCACCCACCGACACCGCGACCGATGCGCCCGACGCCGGTACCCACAACGAGGGGGAGACCCGATGACCGGCCGCCTGGACGTCCGCCGCATCCTCATGGCGATCGCGGCGCCGCTCCTGTCGATCGTCGTGGCGGTCGTCGTGACGAGCATCATCCTGTACGTCGCCGGGGACCCCGTCGGTGCCGTGTGGGCCCAGCTGTTCAAGGTCCCGCTGCCGCGTCAGATGGTCGCGATCATCAACGCCGCCTCGGTGTACTACCTCTCCGCGATCGCCGTGGCCATCGGCTTCCGGATGAACCTGTTCAACATCGGTGTCGACGGCCAGTACCGCGTCGCCTCGTTCGCGGCAGCGCTCTTCGCCGGCCAGGGCTGGCTGCCCGGCTGGCTCAACATCATCGTCGCGATCATCGTCGCCATGGCCTCGGGCGCCGTCTGGGCCGGCATCGCCGGCGTCCTCAAGGTGACGCGCGGCGTCTCCGAGGTCATCTCCACGATCATGCTCAACTCGATCGCGACCCTGCTCGTCGCCTTCCTGCTGGGCAAGACCGCCGAGAAGGTCCAGGGCAGCAACGCGACCAACACCAAGCCGCTGCCGGCGGACTCCCGCGTCCCGGGCATCTCGCTCGACGGCATCATCGCGACCCCGAGCAAGGTCTATGGCCTCGTCCTGCTCGCCATCTTCGTCGGCGTCCTCTACTGGTTCGTCATCAACAAGACCCGGTTCGGCTTCGACCTGCGCGCGACCGGCCGGTCCGAGTCCGCGGCCGTCGCGAGCGGCGTCAAGGTCAAGCGGATGGTGCTGACGTCGATGTTGATCTCCGGCGCTGCAGCCGGCCTCGTCGGCATGCCGCTGCTCTTCGGCCAGGACTACGTGTACGGCGACACCGTCCAGGCCGGCCTGGGCTTCGCCGGCATCGCCATCGCCCTGCTCGGCCGCAACAACCCCATCGGCATCGGCTTCGCAGCGCTGCTGTTCGCCTACCTCGACGCCCAGGGCAACGGCCTGCAGATCAGCGCCGGGGTCAGTGACCGCCTCGTGCTCGTCATCCAGGGAGTCATCGTGCTGTCCGTCGTCATCGCCTACGAGGTCGTTCGCCGCGCGAACGTCGCCCTCGAGCAGCGCCGCGTCGCCAGTGAGCTCGCCCGGCAAGCCGGTGCCCCGACGGAAGGAGCGGTGGCATGAGCGCCCCCGTCATGACCGAGACCGCCCCGGCCGCGGCCCCGCCGGCCAAGCGCACCGGCCGGCCCCGGTGGTTCTGGGCCGCCATCATCGTCGGCGGCCTCCTCGTCCTCTCGACGGTTCGCGTCATCACCGGCGCCAACGACATCGACTCCTCGGGCGCGCTCATGGCTGCCATCGGTCTGGCCGTGCCGATCGGCCTCGCCGGCCTGGGCGGCCTCTGGAGCGAGCGCGCCGGCGTCGTCAACATCGGTCTCGAGGGCATGATGGTCCTCGGGACGTGGGGTGGTGCCTTCTTCGGCTACCACTACGGGCCGTGGGCGGGCATCCTCGGTGCGATCCTCACGGGCGTCGTCGGTGGCGCGGTCCACGCGCTCGCCACGGTGGTCTTCGGCGTCGACCACATCGTGTCCGGTGTGGCCATCAACCTGCTGGGTCTCGGGGCCGGCGCCTACCTCGCCGTCCGCACCTTCACCGGTCTGCCGGGAGGCGGCCCCACGCAGTCCCCGCCGCTGGAGCAGCTGCCCTTCCTCTCGGTCCCCGGGCTGTCTGACCCGCTGCTCACCCTCGAGCAGAAGCACTGGTGGCTCGTGTCCGACCTCGCCGCGGTGCTGCGCGCGCTGACGACCAACCTCAACGTCCTGACCGTCATCGCCGTGCTGCTGCTCGTCGTGACGTGGTGGGTGCTGTGGCGCACGGCGTTCGGCCTGCGGCTGCGCTCGTGCGGTGAGTCGCCGGTGGCGGCCGAGACGCTCGGCATCAACGTCTACCGCTACAAGTTCACGGCGGTCCTCGTCTCGGGCGGCCTCGCCGGGCTGGCCGGCGGCTTCCTCGTCCTCGTGGCCAGCAACCTCTACCGCGAGGGCCAGACGGGTGGTCGAGGCTTCATCGGCCTCGCCGCCATGATCTTCGGCAACTGGCGACCGGGCGGCCTGGCCGGCGGCGCGGCTCTCTTCGGCTACAGCGACGCGGTGCAGCTGCGTGGCGGCGGTGACGTCGTCCGCGCCTACCTGCTGCCGATCGCCGTCGCGCTCATCGCGTGGGGCATCTGGCAGGTCGTCCGGCGCCGGCAGGGCAAGCCGCTCAAGGGCGTGCCGATGGTCGTCATGGGTGTGCTCGCCCTCGGCTGGTTCCTGTCCGCGCCGAGCGTGCCCAACGAGTTCACCGCCATGACGCCGTACGTCGCGACGCTGCTCGTCCTGGCGTTCGCCTCGCAGCGCCTGCGGATGCCGGCGGCCGACGGACAGGTGTACCGCAAGGGTGAAGCGTCGTGATCGACCAGGCCGGTGCCGACTGGGAGTCCCTCCGGCGCCGCGCCGTCGAGCTCATGGAGCGCGCCTACGCCCCGTACTCGCACTTCCGGGTCGGGGTGGCCGGTCTCGTCGACGACGGACGCGTCGTGGCCGGCTGCAACGTCGAGAACGCGGCCTACGGCGTCGCGCTGTGCGCCGAGTGCGGCATGGTCTCCGAGCTGCACGCCACCGGCGGCGGCCGTCTCACCCACGTGTTCTGCGTCGGGGGAGACGGCCAGGCGCTCATGCCGTGCGGCCGCTGCCGTCAGCTGCTGTGGGAGAACGGCGGGCCCGACTGCCTGCTCATGACGCCGGAAGGCGTGCTGCCGATGTCGGCGGTGCTGCCGCAGGCCTTCGGGCGGGCCGACCTCGACGCCGCCGAGGCCTGAGTGCCACGGGCGGGCCCGAGGCCGGGTCTGCCCGTGGCGGAAACCGGCGGGCCTGCTCCCGGGCGTGCCGGGCTGGGGAATGATGGCCGTGTGAGCGAAGCCTTCGATGCCGTAGACGTCATTTCCGCCAAGCGCGACCGGTCCGAGCTGACCGACGCACAGATCGACTGGGTCATCGACGCGTACACACGCGGCGTCGTCGCCGAGGAGCAGATGTCCGCCCTCGCGATGGCCATCTACCTCAACGGCATGAGCGCCCGCGAGATCGCGCGCTGGGCCGACGCGATGATCCGCTCGGGGGAGCGGCTCGACTTCTCGTCGCTGTCGCGCCCGACGAGTGACAAGCACTCGACCGGTGGCGTCGGCGACAAGATCACCCTGCCCCTCGCCCCGCTCGTCGCGGCGTGCGGCGTCGCGGTGCCGCAGCTGTCCGGGCGCGGCCTCGGCCACACCGGTGGCACCCTCGACAAGCTCGAGTCGATCCCCGGCTGGCGGGCCGACATGTCGAACGAGCAGATGCTGGCCCAGCTCGAGGACGTCGGTGCGGTGATCTGCGCCGCCGGCTCCGGTCTCGCGCCCGCCGACAAGAAGCTCTACGCCCTGCGCGACGTCACCGGCACGGTCTCGTGCGTGCCCCTCATCGCCACGTCGATCATGAGCAAGAAGATCGCCGAGGGGACGGGCTCGCTCGTGCTCGACGTCAAGGTCGGGTCCGGGGCGTTCATGAAGGAGCTCGGGCAGGCGCGCGAGCTCGCCGAGACGATGGTGCGCCTGGGCACCGACGCGGGGGTCAAGACCGTCGCCCTGCTGACGAACATGAGCACGCCCCTGGGGCTCACGGCCGGCAACGCCCTCGAGGTGCGCGAGTCGGTCGAGGTGCTCGAGGGCGGCGGACCCGACGACGTCGTCGAGCTGACGCTCGCCCTGGCGCGCGAGATGGTCCAGGCCGCAGGCGTCGACGTCGACCCGGCCGACGTGCTCAAGGACGGACGCGCGATGGACGCGTGGCGCCGGATGATCTCGGCCCAGGGGGGAGACCCGGACGCGCCGCTGCCGACGGCGAAGGAGACCCACCACGTGCTGGCCCCGGCCGACGGGGTTCTCGTCGAGCTCGACGCGCTCGCCGTGGGCGTCGCTGCGTGGCGCCTCGGCGCAGGCCGGGCCCGCAAGGAGGACCCCGTGCAGGCGGGCGCCGGCGTGGAGATCCACTACAAGCCCGGTGCCACGGTGCGTGGGGGAGAGCCGCTGCTCACGCTGCACACCGACGAGCCCGACCGCTTCGAGCGGGCGCTCGCCGCTCTCGAGGGCGGCATCCTCGTGGCGCCCGAGGGCTCGCGCCCGGTGCTCGACCCCATCGTCATCGACCGCATCGCCTGAGCGGATCCCGTTGTCCCCGAGCGGTGGACGGGGTATGTCCACCGCTCGGGGCAGGCGGATTTGTCTTCGGCCGGGTCCACGGGCTAACGTTTACGACGTCAGCCCGACCGGGCGGAACGGACGCCGAGGCGGCCGGGTCCCGGGGACTGACTCCGATGGGAAACCCGCCCTGATGGACGGGGGCTGTCGGACCCGCCAGACCCTCTTCGGAGGGTCGCGTGAGGTGGCTCTTCGGAGCGGCTCGCGAGTTTGACTCCGGTCGAGGCGGCGGGTAAGTTTGAAGGGTTGCCCCGGAGGCCGGGCCCGCGTGTGTGGGTGTGGTTGATGGTGTGTGTCTGATGCTTGAGAACTCAACAGCGTGTCAAAAATCGATGCCAATACCTCGTCTCGAGGAGCCGGCGTGTGCTTGTGACTTCATGGTCGCGGGTTGCTGGTTTCTTGGATGATTTATATTTCTTTGGTTGACAACGACGATCAGTATTTTTTGCTGGTTGTTCGGCTCAGCCTGGATCATTTTTACCCTTCGTGGGTTGTACAACATCAACGGAGAGTTTGATCCTGGCTCAGGACGAACGCTGG